>NZ_VIKU02000009.1 GCF_009371985.2 Pelagihabitans pacificus | reverse complement strand
TCACGTGTCTCGCCGATGTAATAGCCATCGGTTTTCTTGCTGTATAGTATATAAAGAAAATGCATATTTCGATAAAACAAAAAACCCCGCATATGCAGGGTTTCAAGTGGTACCTCCAGGAATCGAACCAGGGACACACGGATTTTCAGTCCGTTGCTCTACCAACTGAGCTAAGGTACCAATATCAATAGGGCAGCAAATATAATTTCAAATTTGCGATATACAAACAAAAAAAGTGAAAAAAGCCAATCGGGTTATTGCACGTTTTATGATCTTTGTATTATGAACCTGATTATTGATGCCGGGAACACCTATGTCAAGTATGCTGTCTTTGATAGTGAGGATATTATTTTTCACAAGGAGACCAAGTTGGCCGAGGTGGTTTTGACGGTAAAGGAAGTATGCGACCTATATCCCAAAATTGAGTGGGCCATCCTATCTTCCGTCAATAGCTTAGACCCGAAAGTAGTGGCTTTGCTATCTATATATTGCAAGCTGCATCAGTTGAGCCCAAAGACGAAGACGCCCTTTAAAAACTCCTACGCCACCCCGCAGACCCTAGGTGCCGATCGTATTGCGCTGGCGACCGCCGCCTTTTATCATAACCACTTGGGCAATACCTTGGTCATCGATGCGGGCACCTGCGTTACCTATGACATGGTAAATGATTATGGCGAATACCTGGGGGGGGCTATTTCCCCTGGACTGCAAATGCGCTATAAAGCGCTTCACCGACAGACTGCAAGACTCCCTCTGTTAACGCCGGAAGAAATCCCCGACTTTATTGGGAATGCTACGGAAAATAGTATTCATAGCGGCGTAATCAACGGTCTTTGCCATGAGATTGACGGGTTTATCAACCGGTATAAATCGCGTTTCACAGATTTAACAGTTATTTTAACAGGGGGTGATGCCCAATTTTTGTCAAAACGATTAAAAAATACCATATTTGCGGATTCCAATTTTCTCCTGTCTGGGTTGAATTATTTATTGGAATACAACAAGCAATAAATGGTTAAAAATCTTATTATCGCTGTAGTATGTCTAACAGCTACAGGACTTTATGCCCAGGACGGCACCGTTTCCCCGTATTCTTATTTTGGCATCGGTGATGCCCGATCCTTTGGAACGGTGGAAAACCAAATGATGGGGTCGATCGGCGTATATGGTGATAGTATACATATAAACTTACAGAATCCAGCCGCTTACAGTAGATTGGGTGTTGCGCTGAACAACAGGGCCGGATTGGCGAATTACGCCGCTGGTGTATCTAACAAACAAGTACAACTTAAAAGCTTCACGGAGGAACAGAGCACGTCCACTACGAATCTAGACTATCTATCCTTAGGTTTTAGTTTGGGGAAAGGCTTCGGGATAGGTTTCGGTATTGCCCCTTTCACTTCCGTGGGATATAATTTGGTCTCAGAAAGTGTCAATTCGGATAATGCCCAGGTCGTAAACGAATTTACCGGGGAAGGGGGCCTTAACAGGGTTTATTTCTCTGCAGGATATGCGCTTTGGAAGGATCTGAGCATCGGAGTCACTGCCAACTTTAATTTTGGCAATCTCGAAAGCCGTAGAATTCAAACCGTGGAAAACGTACAGTTTGGCACAAGGGACTTAAGGACCTCCAAAGTAAACGGACTCGACTTTAACTATGCCTTATATTACACTCCCAAAATTACCGAAAAGCATACGTTGTTTGTCTCCACCAGAGTAAACACCCAAGCGAACCTGACTTCGAAAAATACGAGACAAATTGGGTCTTTCCTGGTATCGGCGGAGCAGCCTATCGAGACGATCGATGTTAATTTGGATACGGTTGGCCAACGGAATACGGATTTGAAAATCCCAACGACTGCCACTTTGGGACTGGGTTACGGGGAAGAGCGGAAATGGTTCTTGGGGGCCGAATACAGTTTTCAAGGATTGAGTTCGTTCTCGAACGAATTCCTAGAGGATGATAATTTGGTCTATGAAGATGCCAGTACCTTCTCTTTCGGAGGGTTTTTCATACCTGATTATGATGCGTTTAGCGGGTATTACAAGAGAATTGTTTACAGGGCCGGGATACGGTATGATCGGACCGGGATGCTGGTGAATAACAGGGAAATTAATAATTTTGGCATAACTTTTGGAGTTGGACTACCACTGGGAAGGGAACTCTCCAATTTAAACCTTGGTTTTGAGCTGGGAAGAAGGGGAACGACCTCCGCGGATTTGATAGAGGAAAGCTATCTGAAAATCAACCTGGGATTCTCTTTTAACGATCTTTGGTTCCGAAAGCGAAAAATAAATTAAATAAATTTAGTACATTAACCACTTTAAATACTGAACAAATGAAAAAGAATCTCTACATCACGGCAATTATGCTCTTAGGGTGTATTGGAGTAAGCAATGTCCAGGCCCAAAATCCGGAATGTACCACGAACCTTTCCATCTTTGTGGAACATGCCAAAGTAAAAAACTACGATGCGGCCTACGCGCCTTGGAAGATGGTGTATGACGAATGTCCAGATTTAAACAGGGCCACCTTTGTATATGGTGAACGGATTCTCAAGGACAAGATAGATAAATCAAGCGGTTCTGAAAAAGACGTTTTCATCAACGATTTGCTGGCCTTGTATGACAACAGCATGAAATATTTCCCTAAGAAGACCAAAATGGCCGATGTGGAAATCGACAAGGTCCTGATGAAGTACGACAACAAAATGATTTCCGATAGCGAAATATATGACGCCTTGGATAATGCTTTTGAGAAAGACAAGGAGAATTTTACAAATCCGAAAGCGTTATATCTTTATTTTTCAAGTCTGGTAGATTTAAACGCATCGGGCAAAAAGGAACTTCAGGAAGTGTTCGATGTATATGACGATGTAACTGAGAAGATCGAAGAGGAAAACAAAAAGTTAACCGATAAGATTGCGAAGTTGCTACCTAAAGAGGAGGCGGGTACCTTGACCTCCAAGGAAAAAAAGCTTCTAAAGTCCTACAATAGTTATTCCGAGAATTATGGTAAAATTGCCGGTAGTATTGATACTAAATTGGGGCAACTGGCCGAGTGCGATAACTTGATTCCTTTATATCAGAAGAACTTCGAGGAAAGAAAGGGAGACATCACTTGGGTAAAGCGTGCAGTAGGTAGAATGTTTGAGAAGGAATGTACCGATGACCCGATGTTTAAAAAGTTGTTCGAGGCCCAGTTGGCGCTTGACCCGTCTGCAGACGCCTACGTGTACGGTGGTACCTTGAAACAAAAATCAGGTGACACCAAAGGTGCGGTGGCGGATTTTAACAAAGCCTTGGAACTGGAAACCGATTCCTATAAGAAGTCGAATATCGCTTATAAGGTAGCCACGCTCTATAGAAGGGTCGGTAGCAAATCTACCGCTAGGACATATGCTCAAAAGGCAATTGATGCCAACCCTGCGAACGGGAAAGCGTACTTGTTGATTGCCAACTTATATGCTAGCAGTGCCAACGCTTGTGGAAACACCTCTTTTGAGAAGCGTGCCATTTATTGGAAAGCGGCCGATATGGCTCGTAAAGCAGGTCGTGTAGACCCCTCATTGAGCTCAAAGGCCAACCAATCGGCTGCCAGTTACTCACAAAGGGCCCCTACCAAAGAGATGATTTTTACCGAAAACATGGCGGGTAAAACCGTTACCTTTAGTTGTTGGGTCGGTGGTAGCGTGAAGGTGCCGAGTTTATAGAATGGCCCAAAAAAGAAAATATTATTTAGGAAGCATTGCCACATTATTTTTGGCGATGCTTTTTTTTTCCTGTAAAGACGGTTACGAACGCGTAGGGGATGAGGCCATGCCGAAGATTTTCCCCCAAGGTATTGGGGAGAATTTTGTACTAACCTATACGGAAGCAAAGGAGACCATGGAAATCAACGATGTAGATTCGTCAAAGGTAATCGCCGTCTTGTCAAGCCCAATCAGTAATAATTTCGATAACCTGCAGTTTCCCTATAGGACTTTTCCTGAGGGGCTAACGGTCGATTTGTTCGATGATCAGGGAAACAGGAATACGATTGTGGCCGATTATGGAATTATCTACTCCGCTACAAATTTGATAGATTTACAGGGAAATGTGGTGGTTACCACCCACGATCGGAAAAAATTGGAGGCACCTCAGCTATATTATGATCAAGATAACGAATGGATTTTCACCCAGGAAAAATTTAGGTTCACCAATCCCGAAGATGGAACCGTCATGGACGGTGAAGGAATGGATTTCAACAAAGACCTGAGCTATTTCAATGCCCATAAGACCTACGGGTTAATGACTATAAAAGAGGAGAAGTAATGATTAAGATTTTAAGATACACCGAATACATTTATTTGATTATTGCAATCTTTTCTTGCTACCGGATTTATACCGATTGGAACACCGATCGACAAAATGCCTATTTGTTCGTATTCTTTGCGGTGGTCTCTATAGGTATGTTCATTTTTAGAAGAAACTATCGACGAAAATTTGAAAAACGACAACGCGATAGCAAGCAATAATCGTGGAAACTTCGATAATCATCATTATTTTGTCCTTAGTGTTTTCCGCTTTCTTTTCGGGAATGGAAATCGCCTATATATCGGCCAATAGAATTCACATCGAAATCGAGAAAAAGCAAGATGGCTTTTTGGCCAACGTGCTTACACGGCTTACCGAAAAACCCTCAAAGTTCATCGCGACCATGCTTATCGGGAACAATATCGCCCTGGTAATCTATGGTTTTTATATGGGGGATTTACTTATGAACTGGTTTCAGGGAATGTCTTCTTCCAATAGTCTGGTAAATTTGTTGCGCACCGATTTTAGTCTGTTGTTGCAAACCGTCATTTCTACCATCATCATCTTATTGACCGCGGAATTTTTACCAAAGGTATTGTTCCAGATCTATTCAAATACCCTGTTAAAGGTGCTTGCCGTGCCGGCGTACATTTTTTATCTACTTTTTTCATTGATTTCCAACTTTGTCATCAAAGTGTCGGATATTATTCTGAAGGTTTTTTTTAAGACCGATGGCGATGAGGTGCAATTGGCTTTTAGCAAAATAGAGCTGGGCGACTATATTACCGAACAAATGGAAACCGTTGAGGAGGAAGATGAGGTAGATTCTGAAATACAGATATTTCAAAATGCCTTGGAGTTTGCAGCGGTGAAGGCTAGGGAGGTCATGGTGCCCCGCACGGAGATTACGGCGGTCGAGATTCACGAATCCCCCAAAAACCTTGCGAAGCTGTTTACGGAGACCGGCTATTCAAAAATACTCATCTATAAAGATACCATCGATGACATCATAGGGTATGTTCATTCCTATGAACTATTTAAAAAACCGAAGACCATAAAAAGTATTTTGCTGCCAGTCGAGTTTGTGCCCGAAACCATGTTGATACAGGATATTTTGAATTTGCTGGCCAAAAAGCGAAAAAGCATCGCGGTAGTACTCGATGAATACGGGGGTACTTCTGGAATCATGACGGTCGAGGATATCATCGAGGAATTATTTGGTGAGATCGAGGATGAACACGATAGTACCGACCTTATCGAGGAACAGATTAATGGCAATACCTATAAACTATCTGCCCGACTGGAGGTCGATTATCTGAACGAAACCTACAAATGGGAACTCCCGGAAAGCGATGAATACGAAACCTTGGGCGGACTGATCGTCAATGAAACGGGTGAAATACCGGAACAGAATTCAGAGATAAAAATAGACCGGTTTAGATTTACCGTTCTGGAAGTCTCCAACACCAAAATTGATTTGGTGGCAATGGAAATCATTGAAAAAGACTGATTGCGACCGGTTCTTTTTTATATTCTGATTTTCAACCGTCAACCCCTCTCAAACTTGCTCTTTTCTCCTTTAATATTTGAAAAGAAAGTGGTAATTTCGCCAACTGATTTTAAACATACCCTATCATGGCAATTTTAGAAAATATAAGAAAGCGCACCACCGTTTTGATATTGATTATTGGTTTGGCGCTTTTCGCATTTGTGATATCCGGTGTTTTTACCAGTACCGGTTTTGCAGGAGGTAAGGTCGGTTCAACGATTGCGGAAATCAATGGAGAAGAAGTATCCATTGACGAGTTTCGTCAGCAGGTCGAGACCGCACAACGAAGCTCTCCTCCCGGGACCTCTTCAATGCAGGTTGTCAATAGAGTATGGGACCAGCAAGTACGCAGCAGTATTTTGAACCAACAGTTCGAGGATCTTGGGGTTTCGATTGAACAAGACCAGATAATTAATTTTCTAAGAAATACCGGTTACGCACAAAGCCCCGAATTTCAAAATGCCGATGGGGTTTTCGATGAAAATGTGTTCAGGAACGCCGTAGCGAATTGGAAGGCAAACGAACCCCTGCGCTACGATCTTTGGTTACAGACCGAAAAGGCCATAATTCAACAGGCCAAGGAACAGACTTACTTTAACCTTGTAAAAGCCGGCGAAGGAGCGACCTTAAAAGAAGGTGAGTTGGAATACCGTTTGGCCAATGAGAAAATGGATTTGAAATATGTGCGCGTGCCGTATTCCTCCATTCCAGATAGCACCATTACCATTACAAAGAGTGAAATCCAAACCTATATTAACGAGCATAAGGAAGACTTCAAGCAAGAGGAGGCCAGGGATATCCAATTTGTATATTTCGATGAGAAGCCATCGGACACCGATATCAAAGCAATCGAGGACGAGATTGCCAAACTGATGGAGGATACGATAGAGTACAACCCCCAGACCGATCAAAACGATACGATTTCAGGCTTTCGCAACACTACCGACATAGGGGATTTCCTGGATAGGAATTCGGATATAAAGTTCGACACCATTTATAAGGAGAAGAAGGAGCTTCCGCCTTTGTTCGCCGACACCTTAATGACCCTACAAGTTGGTGAGATCTACGGCCCTTATCGCGATGGCGATTACTACAAGGTGTCCAAAATGGTCGGAAGAAAACCTAACGGAACTGTAAAGGCGAGCCATATTCTAATTACCTACGAAGGGGCGGAAAGAGCAAACCCGGAGATAACCCGAACTAAGGAGGAAGCAGCCGAAAAAGCCAAGGAACTGTTGATAGAGGCGAAAAAACCGGGGACGGTTTTCGTTGAATTGGCGAGGGATAATTCCGATGGCCCATCGGCACCCAACGGCGGAGATCTGGGGTATTTCAAGGAAGGTGTAATGACCCCAAAGTTCAACGATTTTGCCTTTGATAATCCCGTGGGCACTATCGGATTGGTAGAAACAGATTTCGGCTTCCATATCGTAAAGATCGATGATAAGCGCGATTTGGTCCAGGTAGGTACCTTGGCCAGGGAAGTGGAACCTTCGGAAGAGACTATCAATACACTTTTTACCGACGCCACTAGTTTTGAATTGGAGTCGATGGCTACCGATACCCCATTCTCGGACTTTGCCAAGGAAAAGGAATATATCGTACGGCCTGTAAACAAAATTAAGGCGATGGACGAGAACCTTCCCGGACTCGATGCCCAACGCAGTATCGTGCAATGGGCTTTCAATCCCGAGACGAAATTGGGCGAAATCAAACGATTCAATATCAATAGCGGGTATGCAGTAGTTCAGTTAACGGCTAAGTACGACGAAGGCTTGATAAGTGTTGAGGATGCCTCGGCGACCGTATTGCCAAAGCTTCGGAAAGAGCGGAAGGCGGCTCAGATTATCGGTGCCAATAAAGGAAAATCGATGGAAGATTTTGCGAAAGACAACAATGTCAGTGTCGCGAACGCATCTTCCGTGACGGTGAAATCCCCAACGATACCCGGAGCCGGTTCCGAACCTGCGGTCGTAGGAACTGCTTTTGCCATGGAGGAAGGGGAGACATCGGATCTTTTGGAAGGCAACACGGGTGTCTTTATGGTCACCGTTACCAAGAAAGAAAAACCCATTGAGCTCGATAACTACAGCACCTATGCGAATACCCTTAAAAACAATAGGGTAGGCAAGGTGAATACAGCGGTGGTCGATGCCTTAAAGGAAAAGGCGGAAATAGAGGATAAGAGAAGCACCTTTTATTAAAGAAGGGTCATAATAGCATTTCGGAAAAGGGTATGACTACGTCGTACCCTTTTTCTTTGAAGTAGCCTGGCGAATCCTGATTACCGGTTGCCAGAACAAAATCCCCGCCCCAAGCGCCGAGACTTTTAACTACCCCAAAGTAATCTTCAAACAATTCGGACTGAACGGTCGGAACCTTTAGGGCTTCCGATAGCAAAAGTTCATGCCGGAGCAGTAGTTCTTCGAACTTTTTAAGATTTAGTGTTGCCACTAATTTTCGAGTGATTTGGGTAATTTGTTCGATAAGCCTGGTTTCGATTTTCAATTTTCGATAGGCCGAAATGGCCTCCCTGCTATTTTTTTTCTGGTTGAGATAAACAAAATAGAGCGAGTCTTGAAAAGGAAGCCTCAATTCCAGTTCGTTGGTGTGGGGAACCCCATTTTCGATACGATATAAAAGCGGCGTATTGTGCTTGGCACAGGCAATGTCGTATCCACTGCCTCCGAAGGTGTTCTTCAGTAGTTCGTAAGGGTCGATGCCTACCCACTGGGCGATATTGTTGATCAAGGTAGAAGAGGAGCCCAGTCCCCAGTCTTTGGGGAAGGTTAATTCGGTATGTACCTCATACCCCTTGTCTCTTTTAAGAAAAGAGGGGTTTAACCCTCGTGCTGAGGAAAATATGGTTTGCAATGCCATTGAGATTCCTTGGTCGGAAAATGAGATAGGTTCAAACGTGGGCAGCCGATACGTTCCTTCGAACCAAAGTTGGCCTAGATGGTCCAAACTTTTCCAGGACAGTTTGTCTGATTCGGTTTTCTCTACTCTTAGGTATTGTCCATATTTTGTGGGTATGGCCCAGCCCAACGCGCCATCAAGGATTACATACTCTCCGGAGATCAATAACTTGCCATTGCTGTAATACTCCGTCGTCATGACTTACTTTTGAGTTGATCAAAAGCCTCGACCACGGCACTATGGGTAACGGTATTTTTTTTAAAATGGGTAATAAGGATGTTTTTTTCCGACTCCGTTGCTCCCAATTGGTTAAGGATGTTTAGCAAGTGCATTTTCATGTGACCTTCTTGAATTCCGGTAGTCACTAATGAACTCACCGCCGCGAAGTTTTGGGCCAGTCCGGCGACGGCCACGATTTGCATCAATTCTTTTGCCGATGGATTGCCCAATATTTCCAGGGCCAGTTTTACCAACGGGTGCAGATTGGTCAAACCCCCCACGGTCCCTAATGCCATTGGGATTTCTATCCAGAAGCGGAAAACCCCTTTCTCCACCTCGGCGTGGGTCAAACTGGAATACCGTCCGTCCTTGGCCGCATAGGCATGAATACCGGCTTCTACTGCCCGAAAATCATTGCCTGTGGCCAGTACCACGGCATCGATACCGTTCATGATGCCTTTATTATGGGTAACGGCCCTGTGGGGTTCCACTTTGGCAATTTCAATGGCCCTCACCATTTTGTTGGCGAAGTCCTTTGGAGAAATTGAGGCTTTTAGGGTCAATTCCGAAATGGGGCAGCTTACCTCGGCCCGTACCAAGCAGTTGGGTACATAATTGGAAAGAATGCTCATGACCACTTCGATGTTCCTTTCGTCCTCGGTAAAGGCATCGTAGTTCTTGGCTTCCCTTTGGAGGGTTTGTGCAAATTGCTCTAGACACGAGTTGATAAAGTTGGCCCCCATGGCATCCAAAGTCTCAAAAGCGCAATGCAATTGGAAATAATTCTCGAGTTCCGAGGTCTTGTCCCGAAGCTCGACACCAATGATTCCACCACCGCGCTTTTCCATATTTTTAGTAATCGGAGCGGCATCTGCTATCAATTTGTCCTTGATTTCAATAAAAAAGGCCCGTAGTTTGGCCACATCTCCCTGGTATAGGAAGTGTACCTGTCCAATTTTTTCTGTTCCAAGAACATCCGTTTTAAATCCGCCACGGTCCAGCCAAAACTTAGCGGCCCTACTGGCTGCTGCCACCACGGAACTTTCCTCGATAGCCATAGGAATGGCATATAGTTTCTCGTTGATCAAGAAGTTGGGAGCAATACCCAAGGGCAAATAATAATTCGTGATTGTATTTTCAATGAATTCGTCATGCAGTTGTTGCAGTTTGGCATCGGAATTCAAATAGCTTTTCAAAAGGGTTTTGGCCGCTTCCGGGTCTAAGGTATATTGCGCTGCGATCCAATCGATCTTTTCCTCTTTGGTCCATTTGGAAAATCCTTCAACTGGTTTGGTCATGAGGTATGGGTTTTGGCGGCAAAGATAATGATAAAGCTGCTTAAATATGGTGAAGCGGTATGTACTGGAATACCTGTGTTTTTATCCGTAAAGTTTAATTATTCGTAAAATTATCACTAAACTTGACAGGTTTTATAAATATCTAACATTAATGAAAAGATTCCCTTTCTTCTTATTCCTTTTAGTCGGGATTTTTGGCAACCTCATCGCCCAACAGAAAAAAATTACCATTGAAGAAATCTATCAAGGCACATTTCGTACCGAAGGTCTCGATGCGCTTCGTTCCTTGAAAAACGGAAAGCAGTATACTATTTTGAACGTTGACCGAGGCAACGGGAGTAGCTCAATAGATAAATACGATTATGAGACACAGCAGAAGGTCGAGACGGTAGTGTCTTCCTCTGATTTGGCCGAAATACAGAATTTCACCTCTTACGAATTTAGCGAAGACGAGTCCAAGCTGTTATTGGCCACCGAGGTAGAGTCTATCTTTCGGCGCTCTACCCTAGGTGTTTATTACGTGTATGATATCGCTACCAAAAGCCTTACCAAGATTTCCGACGCCAAAATTCAGGAACCGGAATTATCGCCCAATGGAAAACAGGTGGCCTACGTCGCGAATAACAATATGTATCTTTTCGATATTGCTTCCAAAGACACGAAGCAAATTACTGCCGATGGTGTGAAGAACAAAATTATCAATGGGGTGACCGATTGGGTCTACGAAGAGGAGTTCGCATTTGTACAGGCCTTTGCTTGGAATTCCAACGGTACCAAAATCGCTTTTCTTCGTTTTGATGAGACAAACGTACCCGAGTTTTCCATGGACGTGTATGGGACCGAACTCTACCAAAAACCCTATGTTTTCAAATACCCAAAGGCGGGGGAAGAAAATGCCATCGTCACGTTGCACATGTTCGATGTGAAAGCCGGCAGCACTTCCAAAGTCGATTTGGGGGATGTGTATTATATTCCCCGTATTAAATGGAGGAACCATCCAGACCATTTAAGCGTCCAGACCATTAATCGGCACCAGAACCACTTGAAGCTACATTCGGTAAATGCTACGGACAATTCGGTTTCCTTGCTGATGGAGGAAAGGGACGCCGCCTATGTGGATGTTACGGACAATCTCACATTTTTAGCGGACGATAGTTTCATTTGGACCAGTGAAAAAGACGGTTACAACCACATTTATCTCTATGACGAAGATGGAAAATTGAAGAATCAGATCACGAAAGGTTCTTGGGAAGTAACCGATTATTATGGTTATGACCAAAACGAAGATCGGGTGTACTATCAATCGACCGAAAACGGATCGATCAATAGGGGGGTCTATAGCGTACGTAGCAATGGAAAGGGCAAAAGGGAACTAGCGGTGGAAGAAGGCGTCAATTCTGCCGATTTTAGTTCGGATTTTACCTATTTTATCAATTCGTATTCCAGTGCTACCGTACCGTATCGCTATACACTGCAGCAAGCGTTGACGGGGAAGAAGGTAAAAGATATTAAGGACAATTCGGAGTTGTTGACAAAATTGGAAGGTTACCAAATGAATCCGAAGGAATTTTCGACCATCACCATCAACGGGAACGATTTGAATATGTATATGATCAAACCGACAGACTTCGATAACTCGAAAAAATATCCTCTGTTACTATATCAATACAGCGGTCCTGGTTCTCAAAGTGTCTCGAACCGATGGCTGGGGGCCAATGATTATTGGCATCAGATGCTGGCTTCGGAAGGTTATGTTATCGCCTGTGTCGATGGTCGGGGAACCGGATTCAAAGGGAGGGATTTCAAAAAGGTCACCTATCTGAATTTGGTAAAATATGAAACGGAGGATCAAATAGCCGTAGCAAAACAACTGAGCGAACTGCCTTTTATCGATGAGGAACGAACCGGAATCTGGGGCTGGAGTTTTGGAGGCCATATGGCGACGAACTCCATTTTAAAAGGTAACGATACCTTCGAAATGGCCATTGCCGTTGCCCCCGTGACCAGCTGGCGTTTTTACGACACCATTTATACGGAGCGTTTTATGCGCACCCCGGAGGAAAACCCAAGCGGGTACGACGACAATTCGCCCTTTAATTATCCGGAGTTGTTGAAGGGAAAGTATCTATTGATCCACGGTTCTGGGGACGACAACGTTCATGTTCAAAATAGTATGCGGATGATCGAAGCCTTGGTACAGGCCAACAAACAGTTCGATTGGGCGATTTATCCCGATAAGAATCACGGTATCTATGGCGGTAATACGCGTATTCATCTCTTTACAAAAATGACCAATTTTATCAAGGAAAACCTATAACCAAACCAATTATTTATGGCAATCGTAGAAAAAGCACCCCATCAAAAGGAAATGTTCGGTCACCCGGTAGGCCTTTATATATTGTTCTTTACCGAAATGTGGGAGCGATTTTCCTATTATGGTATGCGGGCATTATTCACCTTGTTTCTTGTAGCGGAAACTACTTCTAGCAATGCCGGATTCGGTTGGTCCAATGACGAGGCTCTGGCGTTGTATGGATGGTATACTATGCTGGTCTATGTCTCTTCAATTCCTGGTGGCTGGATCGCAGATCGTTTGTTGGGTCAAAAAAAGACCGTTATGTTGGGTGGGGCACTACTTTGTATCGGACATGCCGTTTTGGCCCTGAACTCGGAAATGACTTTTTACCTTGGATGCTTATTTATTATCCTCGGGGTAGGTTGCTTGAAACCGAATATTTCATCGATGGTAGGTGGACTTTATCGCCCCAAAGATGAACGCAGAGATCTTGGTTTTTACATCTTTTATATGGGTATTAATATTGGTGGCTTCTTGGCTCCGATTGTCTGTGGATATGTCGGTGAAAACATCAATTGGCACTATGGTTTTGGGCTTGCGGCTATTGGGATGTTTATAGGACAGGCAGTATACGTCTGGGGTCAAAAGTATTTAGTTAATGTAGGGAATTTGATAAGTAGGAAAAATGAAAAAGACCGTGAAATACTGGATAGACCCCTCACCGATATAGAAAAGGATAGAATTAAGGTGCTGCTCATTTCCTTTTTGCTGATTATTCTTTTTTGGGCTGCCTTTGAACAAGCAGGAGGCCTTATGAACTTATATGCATCACAAAAAACAGATCGCAATTTCTTTGGTTTGTTTACTATACCTGCCTCGGTATTTCAATCGGTAAACTCATTTTTCATCATCACATTGGCAACGGCGGTAGGGGCTTTTTGGCTTAAATGGCGCAAAAAAGGAAGAGAATCCTCTTCAATGTTCAAGATTGCGGTGGGTCTCATCATTATGGCACTCGGTTTTGGATTTATGAGCGCTGCCTCGGTTCAGTACGAGAATAACGGGTCCTCGGCAATGTATTGGTTGATATTGGCCTATTTGTTTCATACTATCGGTGAACTTTGTGCATCACCCGTTTCCCTATCCTATATTACCAAGTTGGCCCCACTGAAATATGCATCGATCATTATGGGGCTTTATTGGGCGGCAACCGGATTGGGGAATAAAGTAGCCGGATTGATCGGACAAGCTTCCCAAGAATTGGGAGAGTTTGAAATCTTTACAGGTATAGCTATTATTTGGTCTCTGATCGGATTCTTGGTCATCGCAATGCTCAAACCCTTGAAGCGATTGGCACATGGAGCGGAAGAAGGGGAGAAGAAAATTTCTGATGAGGAAGCCGAGGACTTTGAACTTGCCGATCATTGATTGATTGTACTAAAATAATACGCTCCTTTTTCGCCGGTATAGTGAAAGGGGAGTTTTCTTTTTTCACAGGTTGCTCTCCAACGATTGATATCGCTTCGGTAGTTGCTCCCATCGGCGATGATGTTTTTGGGTTCGAGGGAGTCGATCAAGCGTTCGAAGTTTAATTTGGGCGAACCGGTCATTATAACATAGTCTACCGTCGTTTGGGTGCTAGGGTAAATACCTAAGCTGTCAACGAGCAATACCTTTTCATTTTTCCAGCGTAGGCTGTTTCGGATGGACCGATATTGGATGGAAGTAACCCGTTCCGCAACCAAGTAATCGTTTACGATTCGTACGGACCTACTACTATCTTTTGTCATGATGGTTAGTTGTGGCCCGGTTCGATGCAACAAGAGGGTGTTTCGAGTCTGATGGGCCACTAAAAATGAATCTTTTTCCCAGGATTGATAGCCCGTATAAAACAGCCAAAGTTGAAAGGCTATGACAGCCGTCAAGAAAAGGACCGCCCGTTTAAACGTAGCTTTTGACCAAAATGATAGCATGCCGATGATTGCGATATAGGCAAATAGTAGTTGCACCATATCGAACGAAATGTTTTTGAAAATAAATGCTTCTTGCCGGGCTACCCAGGCAATGACCCAATTCATCCATCCTATCAAAGCGTTATAGGAGGTCACCAAAAACTTGGGCAATAGCTGTAACAATGATAAAACGATTGTCAAAATACCTATCCCGAGAATAACACCCAAAAAAGGTACTATTAACAGATTGGAGATAAAGAAAAGCCCGGGAAACTGGTGAAAATAGAAGAGACTGATCGGTAATACCCCTAGTTGGGCAGCGATACTTACCGATAGCAATTGCCAAACTTTGCGCAGTAATTTGTTCTTTGGCAACCACAATTTTTGCAATAATGGATATATCCATATAATGGCGAAAACTGCTGTATAGCTCATCTGAAATCCCACTTGGAATAGTAGTTTGGGATCGATCGCCAAAAGGATGAAGAACATGCTCAATGCTAAAATATTAAAGGTATTACCCGGCCGGTTCAGATACAGGGCATAGGCTACAAAACTAAACATGGTAACAGCCCGAATAACGGAAGCGGATAAACCAGCTAAGAAAGCAAAAGCCCAGAGCAATAGCACTAGGAGAATCAGCTTAATGGTTTTACCTTTTGGTAAACGTTCCAACGGTCGGAACAGAAATTCCAATAGCAATAACAAAATCCCGATATGCAGGCCCGATACCGCCAGGATGTGGATGGCCCCCGCATTTTTATAGTCGTTATAGGTCTCTGCGGAAATATCGTTACGCTCACCTAGCAAAAGGGCTTGGATAATGCCCAATTCCTCTTTACCGAAACCTGCCTCCTTCAAGTTTTCCTTTATGTGACTTCTCAAGGAAGCCGCACGTCCGTAGATGGTTTTTGAGGCATTGTGTATTTGAGCGTACTCCCTAGCTTCTAGTCGCAGTTGGTGTGCAACCCCCAATCCGGCCATATAGTTCCGATAATCGAATTGGTGCGGATTGAGGGGGGCGGAAATAGGTTCAACAGTGGCATGTACCAACAGCTCGTCATCCGGCCTGGGTTTTTTCGTATCGGCATCGATGGAAAAATTGAGCAATAGCGTTCCGGCGGCTTTCTTTCCGTCGATTGCTTGTACGCTGGCAATGGCCCGTTCTGAAAAAGATGTCGGTTTTAAGACCTCGCCAATCTTCAATTGCCATGTATGCTTTCCCTCGAACTCTTGATGGGTATAGTGGGAAGGCAGGTTTTTAGGCTGTGCCATTGAAATGGCAAAGATACCGATGCAAATGGTCGTCATCCCAGCCGCAGCTCCGAAACGGATGGAATTAGGCTGTTTTTGTCGAAAAAAAAGCAGGGCGGATATCAGCATAAAGAGAACCATCAAGGTCAACGGAACGAGCACTCCAAAATCAAAATAGTGGCCCAAAAGGATTCCCAGTACCAGCAACAAAGTCATTTTGATAGGTACGAACTTGAGAAGATTCATTGGCTATTGCATGGGTTTTAAGGGAATTGTACTTTATGAAGTAATTTCCTTGTTTCTATTCGGTATTTACCGACAATTTAATCATAATTGCCGAATAGCTTATCTGAAAGAGCAAAGAGCTTAGTAGAAGTATTCTTGAAAGCGATAGGTATTACAAAATTCTCTGTGCCTTAACAAACGCCTTGTTCCAAAAGCCTTCCCGCAAAGAAGATACGATGACGCCCCGGGAAGTGGAGGCATGAATAAATTTGACATCGTCGTTTTCAACGGCGACCACCATTCCTACATGGTTGATCCGTTTCGCACGTCTGCTGGTTCTGAAAAAAAGCAGATCTCCCTTAACGACGTTTTTTATTTTGATCCGGCGGCCTTCCTCGGCCATGTGATAAGAGGTTCTCGGTAGTCGCACATTATTCTCGCCAAAAGACACATAAAGTAGTCCGGAACAGTCCATGCCCTTCCTTGTAGTACCTCCGAATTTATATCGGGTACCGGAAAATTGGAGGGCAGTATTGATAATATTGTCTGCTTTGGAGGTAGTTGCCGGCCGGGTAATTTTTGATACCCCTTCATTGCCTGATCCGAGTTTTTTTTCCGGGGAAGCTTTCACGGAAACTTTCCGGGTTTTGCTATAAGTGGTTTTCTTTTTGACAGCTCCGCAGCCAACTACGAAAAACACCATGAAAACAAAAATGATTGTGCGCATACCAAAGAAATCATCCCGGGCGATCGGGTACTTTGGGGATTAAAATTAAAGAAATAATTTAAATAGGTGCAAGATGAAACCGCTAAGGGGCCATTTACGAAGACGATAAACCTTGTACAATGAGCCGTGCTACTTTTTCACTGGCGCCGCTCCCACCAAGTTTCCGCTCGAGTTCATCATAGGCCTCCAACTGCCGTTGTCTTGATGTGCCATCAAGAATTTTAGAAAGTTCCGAGCGTAGGTTCTTGGTATCGAGATCGGTTTGAATGAGCTCTTTTACCACTTCCCTTCCCATGATGAGGTTGACCAGTGAAATATAGTCCAGTGTGATGATTCTTTTTGCAATCTGATAGGAAATCCAATTGGCCCGGTAGCAGACCACCTGAGGCACTTTGAACAAGGCGGTTTCCAAAGTGGCGGTGCCACTGGTTACCAATGCGGCTTTGGAGAGGCTAAGCAGATCATAGGTCTTGTTCAGTACAAAACCCACGTTCGGATTGTCAAGAAAAGGCGTATAAAAATCCCGATCAAGACTGGGAGCCCCGGCGATAACAAATTCATACCCCGGAAAGTCCTTGATTATGGAAAGCATCAATTTCAGCATTTTCCGGACTTCTTGTTCCCGGCTTCCCGGCAAGAGTGCAATCAAAGGCTTTTCGCCATCCAAATGGTTTTCTTCCCTGAATTTTTGTGGGTCAACCTCCTGTTTTTGTGCCAGAGCATCCAACAAGGGATGCCCAACGAATCGAACGGGATATTGATGCTTTCGCTCGTAAAATTGTTTTTCAAAGGGTAGGATGACGTACATGGTGTCGATATCCCTTTTGATTTTTTCGATACGTTTCTCCCTCGAGGCCCATATTTGGGGAGATATATAATAATTGGTTTTATAACCGTTCTTTTTGGCCCATTCGGCAATACGTAGGTTAAAACCCGAATAGTCGATAAAAATGATGACATCGGGATCAAATGAGGCAATATCCTTCTTGCAAAAATGGATGCTTCTAAAAATAGTAGGTAGGTTTAAAAGCACTTCCAAAAACCCCATAAAGGCCATTTCCTTATAGTGTCGTACCAAGGTGCCTCCGGCTGCCTGCATTAGATCCCCTCCCCAACAACGCACCACGGCATCGCCGTCTTCGGCTTTTAAGGCTTTTATTAGGTTCGAACCATGTAGGTCGCCCGATGCTTCCCCTGCGATGATGTAATACTTCATACACTTAAAATACCAATGTCCAACATCCAAAGACCAAGCATGGCTAACGACGTACGGGAAAACCAACGTCCACCATTGAAACTTGGGTCCTTGTTTGAATTATCGAAATAGCTTATAATACAGAATCACCATGGCGGTGAGCAAGGTCGCTATCAAAACCCCTTTGGCCCTTTCATCCCTTTTTATCCGTAAGAAACCAAAGAAGGCGACCAAATTCAATATCGCGCCCAATGCCAGAAGACTGCCTACATGCCCTTGCTGTACGGCCGCTTGATAGGTCTCTACGATTCCAAACTCGGAAAATAGCAAAATGTACAAGAGGGTACCGAAGGTGTTCGCAATAAGGCCTACGGCGATACCGATAATCACTTCTTTTTTATTCATTCAGGTTCCAAGTATTGATTTGTTGTATGCTGTGGTGTGCCGTAAGGTCAAATTGGGTAGGTACAACGGAAATATAGCCGTTGGCCAACGCCCATTCGTCGGTGTCCTCGCCCTTGTCGAGCAATTCGAACTCTCCCGTAAGCCAATAATAGTCCTTTCCCATTGGGTTGGTACGTTTATCGAATTTCTCCTTCCAGTTTGCCCTTGCCTGTCGGCATACCTTGATCCCTTTAAGGTTGTCTTTGTCCAATTTAGGGATATTTACATTCAGCACAACTCCTTTTGGAATACCGTTCAGAAGCGCTTCGCTTGCAATTTTTTGTACAAATGATTTTGAGGCTTCGAAATCTGCCCTCCAGGTGTAATCGCACAACGAAAATCCGATAGCGGGAATACCTTCAATACCAGCTTCGATGGCCGCGCTCATGGTACCGGAGTAGATGACGTTGATAGAGGAATTGGAACCATGGTTGATCCCGCTTACGCAAATGTCCGGTTTACGCTCCAATAGTTCCTGAAGTCCCAGTTTCACGCAATCGGCAGGTGTCCCGCTACAGCTATACTCTTCTTTGGCGCCATCCTCGCCGAGGGAGGTCATTCTCGTGGAATAAAGGGTGTTGTCGAGCGTAATGGCATGGCCCATGCCCGACTGTGGACTGTCCGGTGCCACAACGACCACGTCTCCCAATTCGCTCATAAAACGCACCAATGATCGTAGTCCTGGAGCCGTAATTCCGTCGTCATTGGTGACCAATATCAAAGGTTTTGCCATTCTACATAATTTACTGGGCAAAAGTACGTTTTTAAAAAAGATATGACCTTCGTACCGTTTAACAAAAAATTAAACCCTGCGTCTTAGCATGGCACGGTTTTTTCAGTATCTTAGGGGATTACAAGTATTTTATAAATACCGTGACCTACAAAAAGGGGTTGCAGCTAAAAAAAATGATCAATGAAAAGGAACCTTGCTTACGCTCTATTTGTAATATTGATAGCGGTTGCATCATGTAGTTTTACAAACCAATCCGCGGATAATTTCGAGAATGATGATAAGGACAAGCTTTTGCTCGACCTTATCACCTATGTATTGGAAAAAGGACACTACGAACCCAAAGATATTGACGACGATTTTTCCGTTAGTGTTTTTGAGGATTTTATCGAGGTGCTCGATCCTACCAAACGTTATTTTCTAGAGGAAGATATTGCGGAGTTCGAGCAATATAAGTTTCAGATAGACGACCAGATAAAAAATACCGAGATTACTTTTTTTAACGCTGTATATGATCGGTTAATACAGCGAATGGAGGATGCTAAAGGAATTTATAAAGAAGTACTGGACAAGCCTTTCGATTATTCCCTGAGGGAGGCAATTGATATCGAATATGAAAACATGCCGTTTGCCGGTTCCAAGGAAGAATTGAAGGAACGATGGAGAAAGCAGTTAAAGTATGCCACACTGGGTACGTACGATTCAAAGATGAAGCGAGTGGATGCTCCTGAAGAGGATGCCGGGGAAAAGCCGATGACCCCTGAATTGGCCGAACAATCAGCAAGGGAATCTACCAGAAAGACATTGGACGAGTTCTTTGATTTTGTAGATGACCTTGAACGCAAGGATTGGTTTGTGCAGTATATCAATACCATTGTCGATGAATTTGATCCACATACCTTTTACTTCGCACCCGACGATAAGGAACGGTTCGATATGAGCATGTCGGGCAAGTTCGAGGGAATCGGTGCCCGCCTACAGAAAAAACCGGAAGGGGCAAAGATCGTTGAAATTATATCCGGTGGCCCGGTATGGCGCGATCAGCGTTTGGAAGTCGGTGACGAAATATTGAAAGTAGGTCAAGACGGCGAAGAGCCGATTAATATTGTCGGTATGCGTTTAGACGACGCTATCAAGCTAATTAAAGGACCCCAAGGTACGGTGGTAGATCTCACCGTTCGAAAAGTCGACGGGTCTTTGGAAACGATTTCCCTTACCAGGGATGTGGTGGAATTGGAAGAGTCCTTCGCCAAATCTGCCAATATTATTAAGGATAACACAAAATATGGGTTGATCAATCTTCCCAAGTTTTATGTCGATTTTGACGATTACAGCGAACGAAACGCCGCTACGGACGTCGCCAAAGAAGTACAGCGATTGAAGGAGGAAGGTGTTGAAGGCCTGATTTTGGATCTGCGTGATAACGGAGGGGGATCTTTAAAGACCGTTGTGGAGATGGCCGGACTTTTCATCAAGGATGGCCCCGTGGTGCAGGTTCAATCATCCGGGAAGAATAAAGAGGTGTACGAAGACAAGGACGAGCGCATTCAGTGGGACGGACCTTTGGTCATCTTGGTGAACGAGCTTTCTGCTTCTGCCTCCGAAATACTGGCGGCCGCCATGCAGGATTACAAACGGGCTGTGGTCATAGGAAGTCGGCAGACCTTCGGAAAGGGCACGGTGCAGAACGTAATCCCTTTGGATAACATTGTACGAAGTAATGAACATGGTGACCTGGGTGCCATCAAGTTGACTACCCAGAAGTTTTATCGCATCAACGGCGGTTCTACCCAATTAGAGGGCGTTAAGAGCGATGTGGTAGTACCGGACAAATATTCGTACATCGATTTGGGAGAGCGGGATCAATCCAATCCGTTGAAATGGGATAAGATAACCCCCGCCGACTATGAGCCGTGGAATGGTTATATCGATTATGAACAAACGGTAGCCAACAGTAATAAAAGAATGGCAAGCAACCCTCAGATCGCTATGATCGAGGAAAACGCCAAATGGTTAAAAGCCGAGCAGGAAGAGACCAAAATTTCCTTGAACTACAAGGATTATAAGTCGGAAGAGGAAAAAGATAAGGAAAAGCTCGACTACTTTAAAAAGCTCTCAGAGTACGATAACAAGCTTTCCTTTCAGTCCTTGAAGTATGAGGAGGAATTATTCACGCAAGATTCGGTTTTAAGGGAAAAAAGAGATCGCTGGCACAAGAATTTGGCTAAGGATGTTTACGTGGAGGAAGCGGTCAATGTATTACAAGACCTAAAAATCAACAACATCAAGCAAGGAAAACTGGCTAGTGTAAAAGGCTAAAGTCACACCAGACATCGTTCCATATCAAAAGAGCCCAGGATTTTATACCCGGGCTCTTTTTTTGGCTTTTACGGATACCCTGGTTATGCAGAAACATTTTTTAACTTTTTCGAATACAATGTTCGCAATTTTGCCAATTTAGGACTGATGACCACATTGCAATAGCCCTGGGAACTGTTATTCCGATAGTAGTTTTGGTGGTAGTCCTCGGCTTCGTAAAAAATACCTAGGGCTGTGACTTCGGTGACGATGGGGTCGCTGTAATACGCAGCCATTTCCTCAACGATTTCCTCGGCAATTTGTTTTTGCAACGCATTTTGATAATAGATGACCGAGCGGTACTGCGTACCTACATCGCCCCCTTGACGGTTTAAGGTCGTCGGGTCATGGGTGGTCATAAAAATCTTAAGTATATCGTTGTAAGGGATACTTTCAGGATCGTAAGTAATCCGGACCACTTCGGCATGCCCTGTTAGTCCAGAGCAAACTTCCCGATAGGTAGGTCGCCCCGGAGCAGTACCTCCGGAATAGCCCGAGACCACTTTTACTATCCCCTTTACTTCTTGAAAAATGGCTTCCGTGCACCAAAAACATCCACCACCCATCGTAGCTACTTCCAATTGATTATTCTTCATTGGGTTCTTTTGCCTTTTGTAGTTGCATCGAAGCGGAATTGATACAATAACGTAATCCGCTGGGCTTAGGTCCGTCTGGAAAAACATGCCCCAAATGCGCATCACAGGTGTTACAAAGTACCTCTACCCGAACCATCCCGAAAGAAGCATCCTTTTCGTACCGAATGGCATTCTCTTTGATCGGTTGGGTAAAACTGGGCCAGCCCGTTCCCGAATCGAACTTAATGGTCGAATCGAACAAAGGTGTATCGCAACAGACGCAATTGTATTTTCCGGCTTCATAGATACTGCAAAGTGCTCCCGTATGGGGGGCTTCCGTTCCCTTTTTTCGGGTTACCCTGAATTCCTCCGGACTTAAAAGTTCACGCCATTCGGCCTCCGTTTTCTCAACCCTGTTGTCGGGTGCCGGATTTCCTTTTACTGTAAAATTGACAATATCTTTCCAAGTAAGCATCGCTATTTTTTCTTTTTTGATGAAGATAAAAAGTTACCTTTAAACAAGCGTTGGATCAGTCGGTTTTTTTTACAAAAACTATCACGATGAATTCTTCGGATATTTCTTTTTCGGATGGCTTTCGTGGCTGTCTTAAGGGCATGCCGTTATTAGGGGTTCTGAGCCTACGGTTTGGTCAGTTTTTGGGTTCCTATGCACCACGTAGCGGAAACCATCGGTTTGGTGTTTACGCCTATAGAATAACATTGGGAAAAGAGCAATTGAATCAGTTAATTTTGGGAAGATATTTTTTTGGATGAGTCGCAACAAAACAGTATACATAGTGCTGTTGGTCATTCTTACTATCTGTTTTTGGTGGTTCGAAAATTTCTACACCCCCGATACCTATTCCGCTCCCGATGGGGAAGCAACTTCCGCTACCCGGCTGCCTGATGATCTCGTTCCCAGCTCAACTACCGGTATGGTGGTGTCCCACAATCATTTTACCCTTTCGTATAGCGAGCCCCACGAACAGGCGGAATGGGTGGCCTATCTGTTGAAAAAGGAACATCTTACCTATGAAGACCGCAAAAGACCGTATTATATTGAAGATCCCAAGGTAAGAACCAAATCGGCTGATTGGCGTAACTACAAGGGTTCAGGGTATGATCGCGGACATTTATGTCCGGCCGGGGACCGTAGGTTTTCCGAACAGGCATATAACGAAACCTTCTATACCAGCAATATTAGTCCGCAAGATCGGGACTTCAATGCAGGCGTTTGGAACAGGTTGGAAATGCAGGTACGCCGATGGGCCAAGAAAGAGGGATTATTGTTTGTGGTCACGGGAGGTATTCTGGAGGACGGATTGGAAGAAATTGGCGAAGAAGATGTCGACGTGCCGAGATTCTATTATAAAATAGTTGCCAAAGGGAAGCGGGAATCCATAAAGACCCTTGCTTTTTTGATAGAGGGAAAAGAGAGCTCCCTGCCGTTACAGCGCTTTTTGGTGCCAATAGATGAAATTGAGGAGCGTACCGGAATCGATTTTTTTCAAGCGTTCCCAGATACTATGGAGGCTGACTTTGAAAGCGGGGTAAGCACCAGTGGTTGGGAATTTTAAACCGGGCAACCGGCATTGGTGTTTCGTGCGGCTTGTTTTGTTATATATCCTCTTTCAACCGATTGGTGTCCAGTTTTAGGAAGACGAATAGTAAGGCTGTAAAAAAGAGAAGTCCCGATCCGCCATAACTAAAAAAGGGAAGTGGGATACCAATAGTGGGAAGCACGCCGATGACCATTCCGATATTGATGAAATAGTGTATCAAAAGGATAGAGATGACCCCATAGCCATACATACGACTAAAGCTATTTTTTTGCCTTTCGGCCAAATATACCAGACGCAGGAGCATGAGGGTAAACAGGACTACCACTGTGGAAGTACCCACAAAGCCCCATTCCTCCCCAACGGTACTAAAGATGTAGTCGGTATGTTGTTCAGGCACAAAGTCGCCCTTGGTGCGGGTACCCTCCAAAAACCCCTTTCCAAAAAAACCGCCCGATTCGATGGCTTTTTCAGACTGGTAGGTATTGTAGCCGATGGTTTTGCGAATTTGCTCCAGTTTGTCGGGATCTTTTTCGAGACGCAGCCATAGGCTAAACCTGTCACGGTGCCGTTGTTCAAAAACATGGTTGAAGACAAAGTTGACCGACAACGAGAAAAGAATGGCTATGATTGCAAAGGAAATAAGTGGTAACAAAGGCATTTTAAACCGCTTCTTTTTCAGCAGAAAGAAGAGTACTAGTAAAAGGGCGATAGCAATACTGATCCAGACAGTGCCGAACATTAGGGTGGTTATAAATACTAAAACGGCCAAGAAACCGATTCCGAGATAGTACAATGGCAGGCCTTCCCTGAATAAGACGAACATGAGTGAGAAAAAGACCAAGGCACTTCCCGGGTCGGGCTGGGGAATGATAAGAATGGCCGGAATAAGAATAATCAGGAACGCATATAACTGATCTTTCCCACGCTTGATGTCCGTTTGTATGTCGCTGAGGTACTTGGCCAAAGCGAGGGAGGTGCACACCTTTGCCAGTTCGGAAGGCTGAAGGTTGAAGAACCCTAGATTATACCAAGAGGTAGCGCCCGCGATGGTTTTTCCAAAAAGGAAAAGCCCCAACAACAAAACAATTGAAATAATATAGAATATGCTGGAAAAGCGTTCGAAAAAACTGGCTTCCAACGCCAGGATAATCAAAATGGCAACCGCACTGGCCCCGATAAAAAACAACTGTTTTCCGTGTGACGATGAGAAGCTAAAAATCGAGGCGTCGGCGTCGGTAAAGGTACTTGAATAAATGTTGACCCATCCGATGGCTACTAGTAGCACATAGAAAAGAACCGTAAGCCAATCGATACGCCTAAGAACACTTCTACCAGACATATTCGGTCATCTTTGAAATAGTTCCAGTTCGGTTTCGGGTTTCTTGGCATGTTGGCTCCAGTCATGTTCGTTAATTTTGAACTCCTCCCCACTATAGGGTTTGGAATATTCGTGGAGCAAGGTTCTTTCCAGCATGCGATTTTCCAGGTCTTTTCGGGTAATCTTGCCCTTGATATATTTTTCAATCATCAAGGAAGCGATATGCCCGCCATAGCGGGCGCCGTAATACCCATTTTCAATATAGACGGCAATGGCAATTTTTGGATTTTCGACAGGGGCAAATGCTATGAATACGGAATGATCGGTCAATTGGGTCTTGACCCCGTCTATTTTGGTAAAGTTTTCAACGGTACCGGTTTTTCCCGCGATGGAGATATCGGGTATCTGCACCCATCGCGCCGTACCTTTATTGTACACATCGGCCATTCCTTGGATGACGGGTTCAAAATGTCTTTTGTCGATTGTTGTATGTTTGGGTTTTACAAAATCGGGCACCGTAATGTCTTTACCCTCTACCTTTTTTATCAGGTGAGGGGTATAATAATGTCCACGGTTGGCGATGGCAGCGGTCATATTCGCAAGCTGGATAGGGGTAACGGCCACCTCTCCCTGACCTATGGAATTGGATATGATATAGGAAGAGGACCAACGATTATCCCCGTACCATTTATCATAGTACTCTTTACTCGGAATCCGTCCTTTTCTCCCGGTATGCAGATCTGACCCCAAATAGTTGCCCAGTCCAAAACTCTTTACGTGTTTTTCCCAGACATCATGCGCTTCATCGGTCGTTTCGTATTGTTCGTAAATCTTTCGAAAGGTTCCGGCAAAATAGGCGTTGCATGAGTTGTAGATGCCCACGTGCATGTTTCGCATACCTCCACCACAATGGCAGCCTCGTTTTGTTCTACCGACATAAAAGCCGTTATAGCATTGAAAAGTGGTAGTAGGTTGAATCGCATTTTCCTGGAGCGCCACAAGGGCATTCAGTATTTTGAAGGGAGAACCAGGGGAGCCCTCGGCCAAGATCGATCGGTCAAAGGTAGGTTTGGAGATGGTATCATAATGTAGCTTACTATAATTCGCCGATCGCTTGCGTCCTACGAGTAACGAAGGGTCATAGGTCGGGCCGGAAATCATGGACAAAATTTCTCCCGAAGACGGTTCGATCGCCACGATGCCACCCCATTTCCCATGCATCAATCGTTCTCCATACTCCTGCAGTTCCTTGTCGATCGTGATATGTATTTCCTTACCTTGCTCCGGTTCTACATCCAGCGTTCCATCTTTGTATTTTCCGATATCCCGGTTAAATCGGTCTTTTTGTATGTATTGAACTCCTTTTCTACCCCTCAGGGTATCCTCATACACCTTTTCAACGCCGGTACGCCCGGTCAACTCTCCTTGCGTGTAGTATGGATTTTTTTGGATATCCCGTTCGTTCACCTCACTAATGTAACCGAGCACGTTCGCGGCACTTGGGGTATCGTAATAGCGCAAAGAGCGTTTTTGAATATAGAAACCATGGTAATGACGCATCTTTTCCTGAAGCCGCGCATAGTCTTGTTTGGAAAGTTGGGGAACAAAAACCGAGGGCAATCTTGGGGAATACACCCGTGCTTTTTTCAATTCCTTTACAAACTTTTCCTTATCGATACCCAGTAGTTTACAGAATTCAAGGGTGTCGAGTGGTTTTACTTCCCTAGGAATGACCATCACATCATAGGCAGGATCATTACCAACGAGCAACTTACCATTACGATCGTAGATATAGCCCCGTTCCGGATAGTCGTAGATTGCTTTGATAGCGGGGTCCTCCAACAGTTGGTCAGGGGAAAAACTAAAGATTTGCAAATAGCTCAGCCTGCCGAGAAAAGTAATCCCGATGATAACAATAATGGAGGAGAGTAGTAGTTTCTTCATTCTTTTCGAACGCTAAAAAGTGAACTGAACAAAAGGCAGAGCACCAAACTTGCCATTCCTATGGCCAATACTTTTTTGAGAATCAGCAATATGTTGGAAAAACTGAATAGCTCTAAGGTAAAGAATACAGTGTGGTGCACTACTATTAATAACGCCAAAAATGTAAATTGTTGTGCTTTCGTACTGCTGGAAAGCCTAAAACTTTGAAATTCGATATTTACCCCAAAAACGAATCGCATAATTGCGGGCCGTATATAGGCAATCGTCACCGTGGATGCCGCATGAATGGCCATCGTATCGGAAAAAAGATCAATGAAAAGTCCGAGCAAAAAACTAAGGCCGATGAAGGCCGCCCTATTTTCCTTGATGGGATACCAATAAAGAAACAGGATGTAGACCATCGGATTGATGAACCCGAAAAAGTTAAGCCTATTGAAGACCAATACTTGTACAAGTACAAGCAATGTAAACCTGATGATATTTACAAAATAGCTATTGCTCATTTACGGTTTCCGCTTCGAGTTCCAGAATCTGTTCCCGATCGGTATTGTTTACGATATAAACGTTCTTGATGTTGGTCATATCATTAAATAGGCTTACATCGATACGATAAAAACTTTTCGAGGTATCCAAGTCAAACTTTTGAATAGTACCTATTGGGATATTTTCCGGGAAAATACTGCTCATACCACCGGTTACGATGGTATCGCCCACCGTTAGCGGTACCAGCCTGGGAATATCTATCAGTTGTACTACGTTGTATTTCTCGGTATCCCAAACCAATGACCCAAAGTGGTTGGTATTCTTAAGTTTGGCATTGATAGTTGATTTCTCGTTCAAGATACTTTGCACCGTAGCGTAACGACTTGAAGTGTTTTCGACGATACCGAGGATGCCTTTTTGGGTAATGACTCCCATATCGGGTTGTATGCTGTCCCTACTTCCCCTATTGATCGTGATATAATTCCGGGGGTCGGCATAACTATTTTTGATAACCTGTCCCGTAGCTATAGTATATACCATTTGCGCAGAGTCTATTTGCACAGTGTCCCCGACCCGCGCATTGAACAGTAATCTCCGTAATCGTTGATTTTCTTCCACCAACTTTTGATTTTCTTCCGAGAGTCCAAAGTAAGAGGAGATACTGTTGAACGTACCGTATATACCACCGGTAATCCAATTTGAGGAATTAAAAAAACGCGATTGGTGGTACGAGTGCGACTGAATGGTAAAGCCTAAGGAAACCATCAATAGGAATAGGTACAGCAAAAAGTCTTTATTCCGTATTACAAAATTGATGATCTGTTGCATTCACGATCTAATTTTAGCTATACTCGAAGATTCAAAAGGAAGAGATAGAAGGGGATTTGATCGAATGACCATATGCTTAATCGCATAGCTTTACGCTATTTCCCTAAATTCCAGATATTATCATTTAATTAGAATACTCTTGTAACGCTCTAGGTTTTTCAAGGCAATTCCGGTTCCTCTTACCACTGCTCTTAAAGGGTCTTCGGCGATATACACCGGAAGATCGGTTTTTTGGGATAGTCTTCTGTCCAATCCCCGTAACATAGATCCACCGCCAGCCAGATAGATTCCGGTATTGTATATATCGGCGGCTAGTTCAGGGGGGGTCTGTGACAAGGTTTCCATCACCGCATCCTCTACGCGAAGAATCGATTTGTCTAACGCCTTGGCAATCTCGCGATAGGAAATTTGTACTTGTTTTGGTTTTCCCGTTAACAGGTCGCGCCCCTGCACCGACTTTTCGTCGGGAGGATTTTGCAGGTCCTCGGTAGCGGAACCGATTTCTATTTTGATATTCTCTGCCGTGCTTTCGCCGACATATAGATTGTGCTGCGTACGCATGTAATAAATGATGTCGTTGGTGAAGACATCACCAGCAATTTTAACCGATTTGTCACAAACGATTCCACCTAGGGCGATTACCGCGATTTCCGTAGTACCTCCTCCTATATCGACAATCATATTGCCTTTGGGCTGCATGATATCCAAACCGATACCGATGGCGGCGGCCATGGGCTCGTGAATAAGGTATACCTCTTTTCCGTTCACACGCTCCGCAGATTCCTTAACGGCACGCATCTCTACTTCGGTAATTCCGGAGGGAATGCAGATAACCATTCGCAAGGCAGGGGGGAACCACTTCTTCTTTAATGCCGGAATATTCTTGATGAACATATTGATCATCTTTTCGGAAGCATCAAAATCCGCGATGACCCCATCTTTCAACGGCCGTATGGTCTTGATGTTTTCATGGGTCTTGCCCTGCATCATATTGGCTTCCTTACCGACAGCTATTATTTTACCGGAAATACGGTCTCTGGCCACAATAGAGGGACTGTCCACGACTACTTTGTCCATGTGGATTATGAGGGTGTTCGCAGTACCTAGATCGATAGCGATTTCCTCGGTCAAGAAATCAAAAAATCCCATTTTAATTTGTTTGGTTATGTTACTAGTTCGAGTGGGGCGTATGTTTCATCGACAAAAATAATGAAATTAATGCTTAAAATGACGGGTGCCGGTCATTACCATGGCCACCCCGTTTTCATTACAATAGTCGATGCTCAATTGGTCTTTGATAGACCCACCCGGCTGTATAACGCTCGAAATACCGTTTTTATGCGAAATTTCTACACAATCCGGGAAAGGAAAGAAAGCATCGCTCGCCATGACCGCTCCCTTAAGGTCAAAATTGAACGACTTAGCTTTGTGAATGGCCTGGTTCAAAGCATCTACGCGTGATGTTTGTCCGGTACCGCTAGCGCATAATTGTTTATTTTTAGCAAGCACGATGGTGTTCGATTTGGTATGCTTACAGAGTTTGGAAGCGAAGATCAGGTCTTCCAATTCCCTCTTTGAAGGCTCTTTTTCGGTTACATATTGCAATTCGGCAACCGTATCGGTCTTATGGTCCTTATCCTGTACCAAAACCCCGTTTAGACAAGTCCTGACAATGGTATCGGGCAAATCGACTTCATTTTGGATCAAGATAATGCGATTTTTCTTTCCCTTTAGGATTTCCAAAGCGTCATCGGAATAGCTGGGTGCGATGACCACCTCACAGAACAATTGGTGAATTTCGGCCGCGGTCGGTTTGTCTATTGCCACATTACTGATCAGAATGCCTCCAAAGGCTGAAACCGGATCGCCCGCCAAAGCGTCTAAATACGCTTGATGAATGGTCTCCCTTGTTGCCAGTCCACAGGCGTTGTTATGTTTTAAAATGGCAAAAGTGGGGTCGTCTTTTTTGAACTCGTTCATCAATAATACGGCGGCATCGACATCGAGCAAATTATTGTAGGATAGTTCCTTACCGTGCAGTTTGGTAAACATCGCCTCAAAATCCCCAAAAAAGAACCCGCGTTGATGCGGATTTTCTCCGTAACGCAATACTTTTCCATTCGTTTCACTAATTTTTAGGGCAGCTATTGCATGGTCTTTGTTAAAATAGTTGAAGATGGCCGTGTCGTAATGAGAGGACACGTTGAATGACTTTGCGGCAAAACGACGACGGTCTTCCAGGGTAGTACTTCCGTTTCCATCGGTGATCAGCCCAAGAAACTCTTCATAATCCTCCATGGAGGAAACACAAAGCACGTCTTGGTAGTTCTTGGCGGCAGCGCGGATCAACGAAATGCCCCCAATATCGATTTTTTCGATGATTTCTTGCTCCGTAGCACCACTAGCAACCGTTTTTTCGAAGGGATATAGGTCAACGATGACAATATCGAGTTGGGGAATCTCAAACTCCTCCAACTGGGCAACATCCCCCTCGTTGTCCTGTCGGTTCAATATACCCCCGAACACCTTGGGATGCAATGTTTTGACCCTACCGCCCAGAATCGATGGGTAACTGGTCACTTCCTCTACGGGCACTACATCGATACCCAAGTCCCTAATAAATTTCTCGGTACCACCGGTTGAGTAAATAGTGATTCCCAATTCCTGGAACTTTTTGACGATAGGTTCCAAACCGTCTTTATGAAATACTGAAACAAGGGCTGAGGTGGCTTTTTTGTTACTCATTTTGGTGTCTTTCGAGTTGTGGATTAGAGGCACAAAAATAAATTTTTTAAGGGCAATAAAATCCTAAGGTTATCAACAAAACCGTTAAAGTTTTAAACGTTATGTGCCATTCATCGTAAGAACTGACGGTTTCCCTCTTTTTCCGTCGATTTTCAAGGGTTCGGCGAACATCGACATGGTGCCGCTGATTTTGATTTCCCAGACGCTGAAAGTGTGAAAACTGGCTTGACTCAAAAAATCTATCCTTTATAAATGCATGGGATGGATTTTTATATCATCCTTGGTATTTGCTATCAAATCCACGGTACCGGCCTTTTTGTGGCAAGTGGCCAAAAATCAAGATATAGGCATCGGCGAATTATGTCAAAAGAGCGGCCACTTCCTCATTGACGAATTCCAAAAACCGTTCGTCTTCCGCTGTGAAGGGATCTGGAGTATTACTATCAATATCAATTTGACCAATATTTTCCCCGTTTACGAATAAAGGGACTACAATTTCGGCCTTTACGGTAATGCTGCACGCAATGTAGTTATCCTGTGCATTCACATCCGGCACGACAAAATTTTGGTTGCTTACCGCGACCTGGCCACAGATTCCTTTCCCGAAAGGAATGATCGTGTGGTCGGTAGGTTCCCCGGCATAGGGCCCAAGCTTTAGTTCTTCCTTGTTCCCGTTTCGGAAGTAGAATCCGACCCAGTCGTAATAGTCGACCTCTTCTTGTAACAATTCGCAGAGTTTCTGCAGCCGGGCTTCCACAGGAATTTCAGCTTTTAATATTTCCAGTACCTTGGGGCGCAAGTCAAGTTTCATGGCAATCATATGCTATTACGGTTCAAATGTCGATTTTTCATGTATAACTTACAATACGAAAGCGCTTAAATATTCGTTAATGTAGTATGGTGTCGATGAAGTCGGGTTCGGAGGCTTATAACTGAAGATAACTAAATGGCCTGTTTGGTCGTTTTTATCCGATTGAGCTACCCAAAAAATCATCAAAGTAAAAAAACGAATCTTTAAATTTCGTAATTTTGCAAAACCAATGAAAGAAGTCCTTCGAAAAATAGCATCTATTTCAATGGCACTTATTGTGCTGTTCTCCACCATGAGCTTTTCTGTGGACATGCATTATTGTGGGGAACATTTGGTGGATTTTAGTCTTTTTGAAGAAGTGGATACCTGTATCATGAAGACGGAAGTAGCTCGGTCATCCACGGCTTGCAACGTCATGGACAAGGCACTTGAAATGCACTGTTGCTCGGATGTGGAAGTTGTGATCGAGGGTCAAGATGACCTAAAGACATCCTCTAATCAGCTTTCCTTGGACCAACAAGTGTTCGTTGCCTCTTTCGTTTATTGCTACATCAACCTTTTTGAAAAATTCGATGAAAACGTAGTTCCCTTCAGGGACTATTCGCCCCCTCCGCTGATACGGGATGTACAGATTCTGGATCAGACCTTCCTCATTTGATTTTTAAATTTTAGAAATAAAGCCCAACAGTATCCACTGTTTTTGGGCCAAACCTGTTTACCGCTGGTGTAGGCCAGCACTATTTCTAATGTTTAATCATCAATGCACATGCTGAACAAAGGCATTAAATTTCTTGTCGAGAACAAACTGGTGGCGATATTGTTACTGCTCCTATTCGTGGGTTGGGGGATGGTGAACGCACCTTTCAATTGGGAAACGGGTATCCTGCCGAGCGACCCCGTTGCTGTGGATGCCATTCCCGATATCGGGGAGAACCAACAGATCGTCTTTACAAAATGGCCGGGACGTTCCCCTCAGGACATCGAGGACCAGATTTCCTATCCGTTGACCACCTCGCTATTGGGCATTCCGGGGGTCAGGACGATACGGAGTTCTTCGATGTTCGGTTTTTCCAGTATCTACATCATCTTTGAAGAGGATGTGGAATTCTATTGGAGCCGTAGCCGAATCCTTGAGAAATTAAATTCGCTTCCAAGCAATCTTTTACCAGAAGGCGTAAACCCGGCTCTGGGGCCCGATGCCACGGGATTGGGCCAAATTTTCTGGTACACCCTCGAAGGAAGGGACGAAGAAGGAAACGTAACCGGTGGTTGGGACTTGCAGGAGTTACGTAGCATTCAAGACTACTACGTAAAATACGCGCTTTCTTCCGCAAGCGGCGTTTCCGAAGTGGCCTCCATTGGTGGTTATGTGCAGGAATACCAAATTGATGTCGATCCCGAACTGATGAAACAGTACAATATCGGTCTAGGTCAGGTGGTCAAGGCCGTGAAGCAGAGCAACAGGGATATTGGCGCACAGACCTTGGAAATCAACCAAGCGGAATATCTGGTACGTGGCCTCGGCTATGTGGAATCACTCGATGATATTAAAAATGCGGTGGTTACTTCGGAGGACTTTACCGCTATCAGGATAAAGGATGTTGCCAATGTCTCCCTCGGCCCTGCCGTTCGGCGTGGCATTCTCGATAAGGAAGGAGCAGAAGTGGTCGGAGGCGTGGTAGTGGCCCGATACGGTGTAAATCCCTTGGAGGTCATCAACAACGTCAAGGAGAAGATACAGGAACTGAGCCCGGGACTTCCCTCCAAGGAATTGAATGACGGAAGGACCTCACAAGTAACGATTGTTCCCTTCTACGACCGTACCGAACTGATTCAGGAGACCCTCGGAACGCTCAACGAAGCATTGACCTTGGAAATACTGATCACGATTCTGGTCATCATTATCATGGTATTCAACCTGCGGGCCTCCGTTTTGATTTCCGGGCTATTGCCCGTGGCCGTCCTGATGGTCTTTATTGCCATGAAACTCTTTGGGGTCGATGCCAACATCGTGGCCCTTTCGGGCATCGCTATTGCCATCGGTACCATGGTGGATGTCGGGGTCATTCTTTCAGAAAACATTATTCGACATCTGGACGAAAATAAGGATAAGCTCCCCATCAACGAAGTGGTTTACAATGCATCGGCTGAAGTTTCGGGAGCAATTTTAACGGCGGTAATGACGACCATTATCAGTTTTATTCCCGTGTTTACGATGATTGGTGCCGAAGGAAAGTTGTTCCGTCCATTGGCGTTCACAAAAACCTTTGCACTAACGGCTTCCATTATCGTTGCGATGTTTTTAATTCCGCCCTTTGCGGCTTTCCTCTTTAAAAAGAAACGCAGCAAGAGTGTTATGGGGTACGTATTCAGTGTACTACTCGTCATTGTTGGACTTATCGCGGTAGTGTACGGCTTTTGGTTAGGACTGGTCTTAATGGCGTTTGGAACGGTACGCCCTTTAAAGAATGCTGAACTAGCAGGGCGTTTGTTCAACGGGTTCTCGCTTTCGGAAAAACAGGCCAGCCTCTTGAACGTCATTATTTCCGCAACAGCTGTTGTATTCTTACTAGCTACCTATTGGAGGCCCTTAGGCTTCGATAGAAGTATTATTATCAACCTGTTTTTTGTAGGATTGATATGCTTTGGGTTGCTGGGCGTTTTCATCCTTTTCAGAAAATACTACACCCAAATACTTCGTTGGGCGTTGCGCAACAAACTGGTGTTTCTCTCCATACCAACGGTAATCGTCGTTTTAGGGGTGTTGATCATGCAGAACACGGGAAAGGAGTTTATGCCGGCACTCAATGAAGGATCTTTTCTTTTGATGCCCACCTCGCTTCCCCATGCGGGGGTCGCGGAAAACAAGCGGGTGTTGCAACAGTTGGATATGGCTGTGGCCAGCATCCCTGAAATCGAGACCGTGGTGGGTAAAGCGGGACGGACGGAATCCGCACTTGACCCGGCTCCGATGTCTATGTATGAAAACATCATCCAATACAAATCCGAGTATCTACGAAACGAAAAAGGCGAACGCCTACGGTTCAAGGTCAATGCAGACGGTCTGTTTGAATTAAGGGATGGAAATTTCGTACTGAATCCGAACACCATTATGGATGACGAAACCTCAGAATATAAGGACTCGGACATAGAACGTTTTTCCGAAATAACATTCGAAAATCTGATTGCCGACCCGGGCGGTGAATATTTTAGGCAATGGCGCCCCGAAATCAATTCTCCCGATGATATTTGGAACGAAATCGTAAGCGTAACCCGATTGCCGGGGGTAACGTCCGCACCCAAACTACAGCCTATCGAGACCCGCTTGGTCATGCTCCAGACGGGAATGCGGGCACCCATGGGCATCAAGGTCAAAGGACAGGATCTACGTCAAATCGAGGCTTTTGGAATCCAACTGGAAAATATTCTAAAGGAAGCGGAAGGGGTAAAAGATGAGGCCGTATTTGCGGATAGAATAGTTGGCAAACCGTATCTCCTCATCGATATCGATAGGGAAGCTTTAGCAAGATATGGCATCCTCATCGAGGACGTGCAACGGATTTTGGAGGTGGCCGTTGGCGGGATGACCCTTACCCAGACCGTTGAGGGAAGGGAACGCTACGGCGTTCGGGTTCGCTATCCAAGGGAACTTCGGGAAAATCCGACAGACATCAAGAACATCTATGTTCCGGTATCAAAAGGAAGTCCCGTCCCGTTGAGTGAATTGGTCTCGATACGCTATGAAAAAGGCCCTCAGGTCATCAAAAGTGAGGATACGTTTTTAGTCGGGTATGTACTGTTCGATAAATTGGATGGTTTTGCAGAAGTGAACGTGGTTGAAAACGCCCAAGCCCTGATTCAAGAAAAAATCAATGAAGGCGAGTTGGTCGTACCCAAAGGTATTAACTACCAATTTACGGGTACTTATGAAAACCAGTTACGGGCGGAAAAAACATTATCGGTGGTTGTGCCTTTAGCCTTGTTCATTATCTTTTTGATTCTATATTTCCAATTTCGTTCCGTATCCACTTCGTTGATGGTCTTTACGGGAATAGCGGTAGCCTTTGCGGGGGGATTCCTAATGATATGGCTCTATGGTCAAGATTGGTTCCTGAATTTTAATTTTTTCGGAGAGAACCTTCGTGACCTATTTCAAATGCACACTATCAATTTAAGTGTAGCCGTATGGGTAGGATTCATAGCGCTCTTTGGTATTGCAACGGATGATGGCGTGGTCATGGCCACCTATCTGACGCAAACTTTTGACCGGAACCAACCAAATACTTTGGAAAAGATTAGGGCTTCGGTTGTTGAAGCTGGGGAAAAACGGATTCGTCCATGTTTGATGACAACGGCCACAACCATACTGGCCCTGTTGCCCATTTTGACCTCCACGGGAAGGGGAAGCGACATTATGATTCCCATGGCCATTCCGTCTTTTGGGGGAATGTTGATTGCGCTGATCACCTTGTTTGTGGTTCCCGTACTGTACAGTTGGAAAAGCGAATGGCAACTTAAAAGGATAAATCAATGAAGAAAATAGGAAGCATACTAATTGGGCTGATGATGGGCATTGTAAATGCCCAGGATTTGGAATCGTATATCCTAGAAGCGGAAGCTAATAATCCAGAGGTGCAGGCATTTGAAATACGCTACAACATTTCCAAAGAAAGAGTGGGCGAAGCGAATGCATTGCCCAATACAGAAGTAAGTGCTGGGGTCTTTGTTAGCGAACCTGAAACCCGTACAGGGGCACAGAAGGCACGGTTTTCGGTCAAGCAAATGCTTCCTTGGTTCGGCACGATAACCGCTAGGGAAAACTATGCCAATGCTGTGGCCGAGGTCGATTATTTAGATATCGCTATTGCGAAACGAAAACTACGGTTATCTGTTTCCCAATCATACTACAGACTATACGCTATCAAGGAAAAGCAGAAGGTTCTGGACGAAAATATCCAATTGCTGGAAACCTATGAACGCTTGGCTTTAACCTCGGTGGAAGTGGGCGACGCCTCCGCAGTGGATGTATTGCGATTGCAAATCCGTCAAAATGAACTGCAAGAGCAAAAGGAGGTATTGATGCAGGAATATTTATCGGAGCAAAGTGTTTTTAACAACCTTTTGAACCGAAAGGAAACACTTGCCATTGACCTTATTGATAGCCTGGCGATTACCAATGAAATGGAACAAATAACCATGGAATTGGAACCGCATCCCGAACTGGAAAAGTACGATAGACTCTACGAATCCGTAGCTGAATCGGAAATACTGAACCAAAGGGAGGCCAATCCCAATCTAGGTTTCGGCCTCGACTATATCCCTGTGGCGGAAAGGGCCGGAATGGATTTTAGCGATAACGGTAAGGACATTTTGATGCCGATGGTATCGCTCTCGATTCCCATTTTCAGCAATAGATACAAATCCCGTTCGGTGCAAAATGAATTACGTCAAGAGGAAATCAATGCGCAAAAGACCAATCGAAAAAACCGATTGGAAACTGTTTTGAATACCTCCATCAACAAGAAGGAAGCGGCCAAAATCAAATTCAACACACAAAAGAAGAATTTAAAACAAGCTAGGAACGCAGAGGAAATCCTGATTAAAAATTATGAAACGGGAACCATCGACTTTAACGATGTGCTCGACATTCAGGAACTACAACTGAAGTTTCAGACGACTCAAATCGAGGCCGTAAAAAGCTACTATTCGCAAATGGCGGTCATCAACTACTTAACGAGTCAATAAAAAAGAAAATGTAATTAATAGAAAATCAATGTTTAATCTAATATCTAGAAAAATGAAAATCAGTGAAACAAACAGTTTGAATCAAAACAAGATGCTAGTGGTAACCGCAGCAGTCATTATGACCTTGTCATCCTGTGGAGAAAATAAAAACAAACAAGATGCGAAAATCGGCACACAACAGGAGATAGAACAAGCAAAAAATCAAATGGCGGATATCGCAGACGCCTCCTTCTCCGATGAAATGACCGGAAAGGTCTTCCATAACTACCAACAAGTACGGACGGCACTGGTCAATTCCGATTCTGAGGAAGTACGAACCGCCGCTGGAAACCTTGCGGAAAGTTTTTCCGAAGAACGGGAAGACATGAAAGCAACGGCTATGGCCATGGCCGAAGCGACGGATATTGAAAAACAGCGCGAACTCTTCTCCGGCTTCACGGAAAAGGTCGAACCCATGTTGAAGGAATCCATATCCGAAGGAACGATTTATAAACAATTCTGCCCAATGGCCTTTGATGGTAAGGGTGGATATTGGATTTCCAATGTGGATGAAATTCGAAATCCCTATTACGGCGAGAAGATGCTCAAGTGTGGTAAGGTGGTAGCGACAATTGAAAAATAATGAGATTTAAAAAGTATTTGATTTTAATTGGCTTTATAACTGCACTCCTATTCAGTTCTTGTGAAGGCACATCTGATTACGAAGTGAGGCATTCGGGTGCATTACGGCAGATGATGTTTGGAGATTTAAAGGCTACGATATCATTGGATACATTAAAGCGCAGACAAAACCTATATGCGATTGGGGCTGTGGAGGACTTAAAAGGCGAGATACAAATATTTAAAGGTGACCCACTGAATACAAGTGTAGATTCAGACGAAATTGTACTGGACCGAACATTCAACAAAAATGCCGCTCTGTTAGTATATGCTGAAGTGGAGAACTGGCAAATCGTCGAAATACCTAAAAAAATGACCATGTCGAAAGAGTTGGAGGATTTCATAGAAACGAAAGCTAAAGAGAAGGGTTTGAATATGGAAAAACCATTTCCCTTTTTGATTACAGGAGAGGCCAAGTCTTTGAAATGGCATGTTATCGATTGGGTTGAAGGGGATTCGGTTCATACACATCAAAAACATCAGCAATCGGGGATAAGCGGTATTTTGAAAGATAAGGATGTAGAGATTATTGGCTTCTATTCTAAGTCACATAAGGCCGTTTTTACCCATCATACAACATTTGTTCATATGCACTTCAAGGATACAGAAGAAGAAAAAGCAGGGCATGTAGATGAACTACGCTTAGGCCCAAATATGAAATTGAAGTTGCCTAAAATCTAGGAGATGAAACACACCTATCACATACACGGAATGACCTGCGACGGCTGCCGAAAGCATGTAGCCGAGACACTTTCAAAAGTGGAAGGTGTGACCGCGGTTTCCGTTGATTTGGAAAAAGCCGAGGCGACCGTTCAAATGGAGAAGCACGTTCCTATCGAAAAGCTCAAGGAGGCACTGCAGAATGATGGAGGCACATACAGCATTCGTATGCCTGGGGAACATTATGACCATGAAAAGAAAGAAGAAAAACCAAAGAGCACCGTAACAGGCACTTTCTATTGCCCGATGCGGTGCGAAGGCGACAAGACCTACGACCAACCCGGCGATTGTCCTGTATGCGGAATGGATTTGGTCGAGGAACAAAATCTTTCAAAAAGCTCGGAGACACAATATACCTGTCCTATGCATTCCGAGATCGTCGAAGACGAACCGGGAAGCTGTCCTATTTGTGGGATGGATTTGGTACCCATGGAACCGGACGTTTCCGCAGAGGAGAAGACCTATAAGAAACTCCTCAACAAGTTTTGGATCGCTTTGGTGTTTACGCTGCCCATCTTTCTGGTTGCGATGTCCGAAATGTTGTCCGATAATCCACTCTACGATCTCATGGAGCAGAAAAACTGGAACTGGATCCAGTTCGTACTTTCCATTCCGGTCGTCTTTTATGCTACTTGGATGTTCTTTGAAAGGGCGTACAGAAGTATCAAAACATGGAACCTGAATATGTTTACGCTTATCGGAATCGGGGCGGGCGTGGCATGGCTTTTTAGCGTTTTTGGAATGTTCTTCCCGGATTTTTTCCCCACCCAATTCAAATCGGAATCAGGAAGTGTCCATGTCTATTTTGAAGCGGCAACGGTCATCTTGACCCTTGTGTTATTAGGGCAGGTCTTGGAAGCACGGGCACATAGCAAAACAAATTCCGCCGTAAAGGAACTGTTAAAGCTTGCGCCCAATAAGGCTGTCCGCGTAAAGGATGGGGTAGAGGAAGAGATCTCTATCGACAAAATCGAATTGGGCGATATACTTCGTGTAAAGCCTGGGGATAAAATTCCCGTGGATGGCATATTGACGCAAGGACATACTTCTATTGATGAATCGATGATTACCGGTGAACCCATCCCGATATATAAATCTGAAGGGGACAAAATCAGCAGTGGCACCATCAACGGCAATCAGTCCTTTTTGATGAAGGCCGAAAAGGTAGGTTCCGATACGCTGCTATCACAGATTATTTGTATGGTCAATGATGCCAGCCGCAGCAAGGCTCCCATACAAAATCTGGCAGATAAGGTTTCCGGGTATTTTGTTCCCGCAGTGGTACTGATCGCCATTGTCACTTTCGGTGTCTGGGCTATTCTGGGACCGGAACCGGCCTACGTCTATGCCCTGGTCAATGCGATTGCCGTATTGATCATCGCTTGCCCCTGTGCGTTAGGTCTGGCAACTCCCATGTCTGTCATGGTCGGTGTGGGCAAAGGCGCACAAAACGGAGTGCTCATCAAGAATGCAGAGGCCTTGGAGAAGATGGAGAAAGTAGACACGCTTATCGTCGATAAGACAGGAACCATTACCGAAGGAAAACCAACCGTTGAAAAAGTAGGTGCTTCCGGAGGAGCGTATTCAGAAATGCAAGTGTTACAATATATAGTTTCGTTGAACCAAATGAGCGAGCATCCTTTGGCCGTAGCTACCGTCAACTATGGAAAGGAACAGGGAACCGAATTGTTAAAGGCCGATGGGTTCAATGCGGTAACCGGAAAGGGAGTGGAGGGCACCGTGAACGGGGAGGCGATCGCCCTTGGTAATATAAAAATGATGGAATATGCCAAGGCCATGGTGTCAACCAACCTGAAGAGTGAAGCACAGACCTTTCAAAAGCAGGGTAAAACGGTCTCTTATCTTGCTGTTGGCAATGAGGTGATCGGCTACGTTGTCATTGGGGACAAAATCAAGGAGACCAGTAAAAGAGCCATTAATACGCTACAGGGCAAAGGCATCGCCGTGATCATGTTGACAGGCGATAATTATGATACCGCACAGTCCGTGGCCAATGAACTCAATCTGGCCGATTTTAAGGCCGGAATGTTGCCCGAGGATAAATTAAAGGAAGTGGAACAACTTCAGAAAAACGGAAAAACGGTGGCTATGGCAGGCGACGGCATCAACGACGCTCCCGCTCTGGCAAAAAGTGATGTCGGAATCGCCATGGGCACCGGAACCGATGTCGCCATCGAAAGTGCGGCGATAACCCTGGTGAAAGGTGATCTGCACGGCATTGTCAAAGCACGTAACCTTAGTGATAAAGTAATGGCGAATATTAAGCAAAACCTGTTTTTTGCCCTTGTTTACAATACCCTAGGCGTACCTATCGCCGCGGGTGTGCTATTTCCATTTTTTGGAATATTGCTTTCCCCGATGATCGCTGCGACCGCTATGAGCTTTAGTTCCGTTTCGGTCATTGCGAATGCCTTGAGATTAAGGACCACGAAAATAGATTGACAAAGAATTACTTATCTGAAAACATAGGATAATGGGAAATAAAAACGAAACGGATGATGATAAAATGAAAAAAGGCAGTTATGTGAAATTCGGCCTTATGTTGGCAACGTCCATTGTCATTATGTATGGGGTCCTGTTTCTAAACGCGGACGTTTCTGACCACGTAATGTCAAGCCATATACGAACCTATATGACCATTTTGATGATAGCACCCATGGCCTTTACGATGCTACTCTTCATCTGGGGTATGTACAAGAACAAGAAAACGAATTTCATCATTCTTGGTGTTTCGGTTCTTGTATTCATCGCAACCCTTATGGGATTACGTCAACAGACCTTCATGGGAGATACCCAATGGATGAAAGCGATGATACCGCAGCATTTGTCCGCCATCATGACAAACTGGAAAGGACATCTAAAGGACCCCGAAGCGATCAAGCTTGTAGAAGATACTATTGAGGCACAGGAACGAGAAATTGCCCAAACGAAAAAGATGAGGTATCGGCTTGAGCCGCAAAAGGACTAATTTGTAACCGTAATGGACAAAACGATTTTCAAAATAGCAAAGATGGATTGCCCTTCCGAAGAATCCATGATACGGTTGAAACTGGACGGATTATCGGGAATCAAGAAGATGGTTTTCGATATTCCTAACCGAAAATTAACGGTTTATCATGAAGGGAATCTTGAAAAAATACGTGCGACGATACAAGGGTTGAAATTTAACGACGAACTTATTTCATCGACCAAAGCCGAGGAACCGATAGTGTTCGAGGAGTCAAATCAACGTACATTATTGTGGGCGGTACTACTGATTAATTTTGCATTTTTTGTCTTGGAGATGATTACCGGATGGTTGTCGAAATCAATGGGCTTGGTAGCCGATAGCCTTGATATGTTAGCCGATTCGTTTGTTTACGGCCTCAGCCTTTTTGCCGTTGGAGGTTCCATGGCTAGGAAAAAAAACATTGCCACCATAGCCGGATATTTTCAGATGATATTGGCGGTCATAGGCTTTGTGGAAGTGGTACGACGGTTTTTTGTATCTGACGAAATACCTGATTTCAAAACCATGATCGCAGTTTCAATCCTTGCATTACTAGCCAATTCCATCTGCCTGTATCTACTACAAAAATCCAAGAGCAAGGAAGCCCATATGCAGGCCAGTATGATTTTTACTTCCAACGATGTTGTTATCAACACGGGTGTAATCGTTGCGGGTCTATTGGTTCTTTGGTCGCAATCAAGGATACCCGACCTAATTGTCGGTGCGATTGTGTTCGCCATTGTAATTAGAGGAGCCTTCAGAATATTAAAATTGGGTAATTAACATTTTAAGAATTGAACATGAATAGAAATATCATTTACATCGGATTGGCGGTTATTGCCGGATTATTGGCCGGATACCTAATTTTCGGGAATAACGCTGACGAAAAAATAACCGAGGAGCACGACCATAGCCAAGAAATGGAATCTGCCCAAATGTGGACATGCTCAATGGATCCGCAGATAATGCAGCCCGAACCGGGTGATTGCCCCATCTGCGGTATGGACCTGATTCCCGCCGAATCAACCGATGAAGGCATGGCTACGGGGCAGTTCAAAATGACCAGGAATGCAATGGCATTGGCCGATATTCGAACCACCAAAGTGGGTTCTGGTATTTCGGGAGACAATACCCTAAAACTTTCGGGGACTATTGAGGAAAACGAAAAAGCGGTCGCTACCCAAGCCTCTTATTTTGATGGTCGTATCGAAAAGCTCTTTATCAATTTTGAGGGAGAGGAGGTAAGGGTCGGGCAACAATTGGCAACCATTTATTCCCCAGAACTGATTGCTGCCCAACAGGAACTGATCACGGCCACAAATTTAAAGGAATCGCAACCAGAATTGTATATAGCGGTGCGCAATAAATTGAAGCTTTGGAAACTCTCGGAAAAGGAAGTTGAACAAATCGAAAAATCAGGTAAGGTACAGGAGAACTTTCCGGTATATGCGAACGTTTCCGGTACGGTTTCCGAAATCATGGTCGAAGCCGGGGATTATGTAAAGAAAGGGTCACCTTTATTTAAACTAGCCAATTTGGGAACGGTATGGGCGGTTTTTGATGCTTACGAGAACCAGGTTTCATTACTAAAGGAAGGACAGGAAATCGACATCGTTACCAAATCCTATCCCGATAAAAAATTCAATGCCAAGATATCCTTTATAGACCCCATTCTTAATTCCTCGACAAGAACTATTGAAGTTCGTGCCGTTTTGAATAATCCAAGTGGTCGGTTCAAACCGGGAATGTTCGTGGCAGGTTCCTTGGCAGTGGCGTCAAATAAACGGCACGATACGATGGTCATACCTGAAAGTGCCGTATTATGGACAGGGGAACGCTCCGTAGTATATATCAAGACCGACCCCGATAATCCGACATTTGAGATGCGCGAGATTACTGTTGGCGATGCCGTCAATAGAGGCTACATTGTTCTTTCGGGCCTGGAATATGGGGATGAAATCGTTACCAATGGTACTTTTACCATAGATGCCGCTGCACAGTTGAAGGGTAAAAAGTCTATGATGAACGAAGAGGGAGGAACGACCACTACCGGTCATGAAGGGCATGATGGCATGTAAATGGAATCTGGAGGCCCATGATGTCGCGAATTCAAGTTTCAATTGCTGCGAGGACGAAACCGATGATAGTGTCGGACATTAATAGGCCTTTTCTAAAGGCATCGGCTCCTTACCTTGGAAGCGGCTTTTTTCTTGGAGAACAAAGAAGAACCTTTAAAATAGAATAGATGGTAAAAAGAAAAACAGCTCTTGGAATAAGGAAGGCACACCGCTATTTGGGACTTATTCTTGGAATACAGTTCCTACTATGGACGATTAGCGGACTCTATTTCAGTTGGACGGATATCGATGAAATCCATGGGGATCATTTTCGCAACGAGGAAGTGACTCCCACCGGTTTTAAAGAGTTACGAAGTCCGACAAAGACTGCAACCCAATTAACGATTACCTCTTTGGAATTGAGGGAAATTGCGGGGAAACCTTATTATTGGATCAATGAATCGCAATTAATCGATGCAAAAACGGGCAAAGTGAAAGACGCAATCAGTAAGGAAGAGGCGCTGCTCGTGGCCGAAAAGAATATATTACCCCATTTAAATGTCAGCAAGGTGGAATATATCGAGGAGGTGGGAAGCCATCATGAGTATCGGGGGAAGCCTTTGCCGGCTTACGTGATTTCCTATGACACCCAGGAAAATTTGAAAGCCTATGTTTCGCTTGCAGATGGTTCTTTTCAGACCGTACGGCACCGGGACTGGCGCTGGTTCGATTTCCTGTGGATGACCCATACAATGGACTATCAAGGAAGGGACAACTTTAACACTTTTGTGCTGCGGGCTTTTTCGTTATTCGGATTGATTACCGTACTGAGTGGCTTCACTCTTTGGATAGTAAGTTCTCCTTCGCTGAGAAAAATTTTGAAACGAAGCTAGGGTATTTTCTAAAATCCAATCCCTCATTTTTATCGCATTTGTAAGGGTGGCTATCTTTTTCGCACTAAGGGTATAGCCATAAAAAAGAGAAGTGCGGGTAATCACCATTATATTTCTTTCCTTTTTGACCGGGCAGCATTTGTATTCGCAAACCTGTTGTTCCGGTGGCGTACCTTTATCCAACAATCTGGGTCTGCCCAATGAAGGGAAAGGCTCCCTTATAATCGGGCTCAACTATGATTATAACAATCTAAACACCCTAAACGCCGGAACGGAAAGATTGGAAGATGACTCGAGATTGCGAATTACCAATTCAGTGCTTTTGAATACAGGATATTCCTTTACGGACCGTTTTTCGGTGGAAGCCCTTTTTAGTTGGGTCAACCAAAGCCGAACCATACGTCAGTTTGGAAATGAAAATCTTACGGAAACCACTGGGATTGGCGACGCGGTCATCCTTATAAAATATGCCATGCCTGATATACTCGGACAACAAACGGTATTGAATATAGGTTTGGGAACCAAAGCTCCCTTAGGGCGATCAGATCTTACTACCGAGGAAGGTTTTCAACTGACGGCAGACCTACAACCGGGAAGCGGTGCCTGGGATGCCTTAGGTTGGGTGTCGATATCCAAAGGAGTGGGATTTAGGCCATCGGCCACGATGTCGGCCAGTGCCACCTATCGGTTCACTGGAAAGAACAAGTCGTATTTGAACAATACCTCCGTGTATGAGTTTGGCGATGTTCTACAGGCCAATGTGGGTTACACCGATCAGTTTTTGTTATTCAATACCATCTTCAATCCCGGGGTGGTCTTAAAGTATCGGAAGGCGTTTGTTGACCAGGTAAATGCTTCCGAGTTACCGAATACTGGGGGTCGGTGGATTTTTATCAGGCCAGAGCTAAGTGTAAAAGTAACTCCCGATTTTACACTAAATACAAGAGTGGAAATTCCCGCCTATAGCAATGTTGTAGGCACCCAATTGACCCCCACCGTGCGATTTACGGCAGGTATTTCCTATAATTTGCTTAAAAATCCGTTGAATACCTTAAATTAGAATGCTATGAAGAAGATATTGCTTGTATTAAGTTTTGCCATGGTAGGCTCCTGTAGTTCCTCGAGTACTCAGGAATCTACAGTAAACCCGCAAGAAGTCGAGAACACCTCGACTGAATGGAGCATTCCCGTAACTGAGGTTCTGGACGGTGGCCCGGGAAGGGATGGAATCCCAGCGTTGGAAAACCCGGTGATGGTCGCGGCCGATCAGTCCTCTATTCTTTTGGACGGGGACCTGGTTTTGGGCTACAAGAACGGTAACGACATCCGCGCCTACCAACATATCGTATTGGATTGGCACGAAATTGTAAATGACAAAATCGGTGATGTCTCCTTGGCGGTCACCTATTGCCCCCTTACTGGAACAGGTATCGGTTGGAACCGGATAGTAAATGGTAGGGAAACTACTTTCGGGGTCTCCGGACTGCTATATCAAACGAACCTGATTCCGTTCGACCGGGCTACAAAGAGCAACTGGTCCCAATTATTGAACGAGTCGGTCAATGGCGACAACATTGGGGAAAAAGCGGATTTGATTCCCTTGGTAGAAACCGATTGGAAAACATGGAAAACGATGTTTCCCGAAACCAAGCTACTCAGTTTGAATACCGGCTTTAGTAGAACCTATGGGGTATATCCCTATGTCGACTACAAGACCAATCAGGATAATTTTCTGTTTCCCGTCCCGAAGGATAGTAGGCTTCCCTTAAAGGAAAGGGTTTTTGCAATTATCGATGGGGAGAAGGCCAAGGTCTATCGTTTTAGCAATTTTCGTGCGACCAACGTTTTTAAGGATGCCTTTGAGGGTGGGTCCTATCTCATGGTCGGAAATACGAACTTTATGGTTTCCTTTGCCCTGACGCCCGCGCAGGAAGGCTTGGTATTCGATTACCTTTTCGACGGTACCTCTGTTGCGGTAGTCCGTGATAGCGATGGCAACGGATACAATATTTTCGGAGAGGTGATTTCCGGTGCAGGAAACAACGGACCACTACGACCCGCAGATGGTTTTATGGGCTATTGGTTTTCGATTCCCGCATTTTACGAGACGGAGATTTATAGCAATTAAAAAAGTCTCTTAAAAGAAAAGTAAAAAACCGTCCCGAATCATATTCGGGACGGTTTTTAATTTGTAGGTAATAGGTAAACCGATTGCTTACATCATTCCGGGCATACCGCCGCCGCCCATTGGGGGACCGGCCGGAGCTTCTTCCTTGATGTCGGTCAAAGCACATTCGGTAGTCAGGATCATTCCCGCAACCGAAGCGGCGTTTTCCAATGCCACCCTGGTAACTTTCTTCGGGTCGATGATACCTGCCTTCATCATCTCTACATACTTTTCCGATTTGGCATCAAATCCAAAATCTCCTTTCCCTTCCAAAATTTTGGCGACCACGACAGAACCTTCACCACCTGCATTTTCTACGATAATGCGCAATGGGGACTCAATGGCTCTTGCCACGATGTGCAAACCGGTTTCCTCGTCGGCATTTTCTACACTTACTTTGGAAAGAACCGACTTGGTACGTACCAAAGCAACACCACCGCCTGCAACAATACCTTCCTCAACAGCGGCCCTAGTGGCATGAAGGGCATCGTCGACACGGTCTTTCTTCTCCTTCATCTCGACCTCGGAAGCGGCACCCACGTACAACACGGCTACCCCACCGGCCAGTTTGGCCAAACGCTCCTGCAATTTTTCCTTGTCGTAATCGGAAGTAGTGGTTTCGATTTGCGATTTGATTTGGTTCACGCGGGTCTTGATATCCTTTGCGACCCCACCACCATTAACAATGGTCGTATTGTCTTTGTCGATACTCACTTTTTCACAAGTACCCAACATATCCAAGCTCGCATTTTCCAATGAGAAACCGCGCTCCTCGGCAATAACGGTCCCTTTTGTCAAAATAGCGATATCTTCCAACATCGCTTTTCTACGGTCACCGAAGCCAGGGGCCTTTACCGCGGCAATTTTCAAGGAGCCTCTTAGTTTGTTCACTACCAACGTGGCCAACGCTTCGCCATCGACATCCTCCGCGATGATCAATAAAGGCTTTCCGGATTGTGCTACCGGTTCCAACACAGGGAGCAAATCTTTCATGGAGGAAATCTTTTTGTCGAATAACAAAATGTAAGGGTTCTCCAACTCTGTTACCATTTTCTCCGAGTCGGTAACGAAGTAAGGGGAAAGATAGCCACGGTCGAACTGCATTCCTTCTACCACATCAACGTAGGTATCGGTTCCTTTGGCCTCTTCGACGGTAATAACACCTTCTTTGCCCACCTTTTCGAACGCTTGCGCGATCAAGTCCCCAATGGTTTCGTCATTGTTGGCGGAAATGGATGCTACTTGTTTGATTTTTTCAGAGGAATCCCCGACTTTCTTGGACTGCTTGCCCAAGTTTTCCACGATGGCTTCGACGGCTTTGTCAATTCCTCTTTTCAAGTCCATTGGGTTGGCCCCTGCCGCGACGTTTTTCAAGCCTTCCTTGACAATTGCTTGGGCGAGCACGGTAGCGGTAGTGGTGCCATCACCGGCGAGGTCGTTGGTTTTCGAAGCAACCTCTTTTACCATTTGTGCCCCCATGTTCTCAAGCGGGTCGACCAACTCTATTTCCTTTGCTACGGTAACTCCATCTTTTGTTACTTGTGGCGCCCCGAATGATTTGCTAATAATAACGTTTCTTCCTTTCGGCCCTAGTGTGACTTTCACCGCATTCGCCAGGGCATCGACTCCTTTTTTGAGTCCGTCACGTGCGTCTATATCAAATTTTATATCTTTTGCCATAATGTTGATTTTTATTTTCTTTCCCGTAAAGACGGGAGACTTCTATATTGTTCTCTAAATTATTGATGATGGTTCCCACTTATGAGGGAACGACCTAGGTGGTTTTTAGATGATTGCCAAGATGTCGCTTTCCCGCATCATTAGGTAATCGACACCTTCCAACTTGAGCTCGGTGCCGGCATACTTGCCGTACAAAACCTTGTCACCTACCTTCACCGTGATATTTTCATCTTTGGTGCCTGGCCCTACAGCGACAACTTTTCCCTGTTGTGGTTTTTCTTTTGCAGTGTCTGGGATGATGATTCCCGATGCTGTTTTGGTTTCAGCTTCCATCGGCTCGATAAGTACCCTATCCGCCAATGGTTTAATGTTCACTTTAGCCATATTTTTAAGTTTTTAAAATTGGATTTTATAATTCTGGTTTTAGTAGGCAGAAATTATGCCATGGCATAAAAACTGACACATTGTAAAACAAAAATGCCAGCTTGTCATTTGTGCTGGCATTTTGTGATTTGATATTTGTTTTATTGGGTGCTGTCATTCGGGACCGCATCCTCGGAAACGGGTGTTGGCAGTTCTTCCGGTATTGATTCGGGAACCGTCTCAGGTACCGTGGTTTCAATATCGTCCCCATTTAGCAATTTTGATTCTGCATCCCCGAATCGACCGGGCAATGCGATATTGGATGCCAATATTAAAAGGACCAAGACTCCCGCAAGTGTCCATGTACTCTTATCAAGAAAGTCACCGGTCTTTTTCACTCCACCGACAACCTGGCTTCCGCCACCTCCAAAGGAAGAGGAAAGTCCGCCACCCTTGGGGTTTTGAACCATAACGACCAAAACCAAAAGGAAGCATACTACGATGATTAAAATCAAGAATATGGTAAACGTACTCATGGGGCTTTATCTGTTTTCTTGCTGTATTTTTTTGACTGCTTTTATTCGGTCTGCAAAGAAACCACTTTTTTCCGGATATTTCAAACTTAAAATTTTGTAGGCCTGAATGGCTTTTTTATACTTTTTTTGCTCCAAATATACCCTGGCCAACGTCTCTGTCATCAACTCCTTTCTGTCGATTTTTGTCGATTCTGAAATATTTATTTTCGGGATATCTTTTTTCGGGACAATTTTGGGATTGGAGGCTATGAATTTATCGATCAATTCAGACTTCTTGTTTTTTAGTACGGCTTCTTCCAAAGGGAAATTGATCGGTTCCATGTTCCCTTGGATTGGACGGTCTTCCCGGTTGATTGTTTTCAGGGAAGCTAATTGTAACCATTCCCCGAAGGAGTGTTTTTCCTTTTTAGTGAACGACAGGGGCTCCCCTAGTCCAAGACTGTCGGATTTCTCCTTGGTCTTGTGGATAAGCTTTTCTTCTTCGTCTGTATTTTTGGAAGTAAATAAACGTGGGTCTAAGATAGCGTCAGCATCTTTGATATTCTGTGGCAACGGTTCATCTTCGGAGTCTGCTATCATATTCATTTTTGGCTGTTCGGCCATGGGTATTTCTTCCGATAGGATCTCCAATTCGTTCAAGGGTGTAGATTTTCCCGAAATAGTATCGGCAATGGCATTTTGAAGAAATTCCTTTGAGGTAATGTAATCAAAAAGAACCTCCCTGTCGGCAGTATGGGCCGCAGCGACTTTCAAGGCAGCGTTATATTTAAAACTGTTGAGATTTTTTAATCCTTTAAGGTGTAAGGCTCTGGCTGCCTGGAAATAGGGGTATTCGTCAAGTACCTCCTTTAATTGGTGGGTCTGGACAGGTGTTACGACCTTATTCGGATGTTGAAGTAAATATGTGAAGTCCTGTACGTTCATATTTTTTGCCAAATGGTTTACTGAGCAAGTAAAATCGTTGTTTTAATCCATCCAAAGCGGAAATACGAAATTCTCTGTTTCGAATTTGTGTACAACTCCTATGCATTGTGCTACCAGTCGGCCAATGAGGCATTGAAAATATCTTGGGTAATACGCTCAAAAATCACCTCATGGGCTTCGCTCTTGACTGCGGATAATTGTTGGTTGGCCGGATAATCATAAAAAAAAGAGAATCGTTGATCAAAGTCGGAATCCTCCTTAGTATTGTTATAAAACCGCACCTTTACCGATATGGTCAGACGGTTCTGGGCCGCGGTCGATTGGGCGGTTGCGCTCATAGGCGATATGCGGTATTCCACAATCTCCCCTTCGTAAATTAAATCTCCCCCACTACCTACTAGTTGAAGATTTGACTGGTCCTGTATCCTGTTTTGGAGCGCTTGGGTCAGGTCCCTATCCACCCCCGGTTCAAAGGTAGATCCAGGACTTTGGGTAGCATAGTTCTGAAAGTAGTCTACCTGAAATGTTTCGGCCGTACCGGGATTGCCCCCCGTGAAATTGTAAACGCCGCAAGCACTAAGGCTTAGTGTCATTGCAATAAAGAGAATTTTATATTTCACTGAACTGGTAATTTAAATTTTCGGAAGATAGGGAAAAGAACAAACTTTTAGGACCGGGCTTCAAAAGTCTCCAACACAGGAATCGGTCCTTTCCAATTGTTCTTTGTTCTCTCTTTTTTAAAGGTCATACTGCTTTATCTTACGGTATAAGGTTCGTTCCGAAATACCCAATTCCGCAGCGGCGGCTTTCCGTTTGCCCCGGTTCCTTTCCAAGGATTTTTTTATTAATTCAATCTCCTTTTCCTGTAAGGAGAGGGTTTCCTCCTCTTCAATTTCCTCCGCAAAATGATATTTATCCTCCGCAGGTGGGTGGTATGCCTGTTGTTCTTTTGGAGGCTCCGGCAGCTCCAAAACTTCTAGGGCATCTTCCTCCTCCTTGGAGACCTCTTCGCCATTGGTGCCATAGATTTTCTGGATGAGTGTTTCGTTTTCTTCCTGTACTTTCTTGCTATCGTTGGTTTTTAAAAGTTCCAGGGTAAGCTTCTTAAGGTCGTTGAGATCTCCTTTCATGTCGAACAATACCTTATACAAAATCTCACGCTCGGTACTAAAATCGGATTCTTTTTTACCACCCGCTACCACGGCCGGTAAATTGGAATCCCCAGTGGTAGGAAGATAACCGCTAAGGGTGGCCGATGAGATGTTCCTGCTTTTTTCCAGGACCGAAAGCTGTTCCGCAATGTTTCGAAGCTGCCGTATGTTACCTGGCCATCGGTATCTCAAGAGCAATTGAATGGCGTCATCGTCCAAGCGTATGGTAGGCATTTTATATTTCTGTCCGAAGTCGGAGGCGAATTTTCGGAATAACAGGTGAATGTCGTCCTTGCGTTCCCGCAAGGGAGGAAGATTAATTTCTACCGTGCTGAGTCGGTAGTAAAGGTCTTCCCGGAATCTTTCCTTTTTAATGGCCTCGAACATGTTGATGTTGGTTGCGGCAACGATACGGACGTCGGTTTTCTGAGTCTGGGAGGAACCTACTTTTAAGAACTCCCCATTCTCCAATACCCTAAGCAAACGCACTTGGGTGGTCAAGGGTAGTTCACCGACCTCATCCAAGAATATGGTGCCCCCATCGGCCACCTCGAAATATCCACTTCGTGTTTGGGTAGCTCCGGTAAAGGCCCCTTTTTCATGACCGAAAAGCTCACTGTCTATAGTACCTTCTGGAATGGCGCCGCAGTTGACAGCGATATATTTCGCATGCTTGCGATGTGAAAGGGAGTGGATGATTTTTGGAATCGATTCCTTACCGACCCCACTCTCCCCAGTGACCAATACCGAAATGTCGGTAGGTGCCACTTGAATGGCCTTCTCAATGGCACGATTAAGCTTCACATCGTTCCCGATGATTTCAAAGCGCTGTTTTATCGATTGAATATTTTCCATTTTCTTTTTATCCCCTCAAATTGGGAATTGATGCTTTGTGAGACAATTCCATTTTCGGGGACCGTACGAATTTTCAATTGTTATCCGAATAGCCTACAACCTCGCCGATTAAGGTAGCCGAGGTGCAACTATGCATTTTTACATTGACGAAATCGCCCACTTTATAATGTTCCTTCGGAAAAACGGCCACGGTGTTCTGGGAGTTCCGCCCCATCCAATGGTCTAATGACTTTTTCGAAGTCCCTTCGATCAGTACTTCCTGCACCTTACCGACATACTGTTCTGTTCTTAACCGGCAATGCTCCCGTTGAAGCCCAATAATTTCGTTCAACCTCCTTTTTTTGATGTGAAGGGGAACATCGTCTTCCAATTTTCTGGCTGCCATTGTACCGGGTCGTTCCGAGTAGGCAAACATAAAGCCGTAGTCATACTTAACGTACTCCATCAGCGAGAGGGTGTCCTTATGGTCTTCCTCCGTCTCTGTGGGAAAGCCGGCGATCATATCCTGCGAAATACCACAATCGGGTATGATCGCACGGATGTTGTCTATCAATTCGAAATACTCCTCGCGGGTATGAAGGCGATTCATGGCCTTTAAGATACGGTTGCTTCCACTTTGTACCGGAAGGTGGATATTTTTACAGATGTTGTCATACTTGGACATGGTATGGATGACATCCAAGGTCATGTCCTGAGGATTCGAAGTTGAAAAGCGAATGCGCATTTTCGGTTGGGCCAACGCAACCATTTCCAAAAGTTTGGCGAAGTTGACCGAGGTGGCTCGCTGTATTTCCGAAGCCTTTGCAAAATCCTTTTTCAGTCCGCCGCCATACCATAGATAACTATCCACGTTTTGTCCCAAAAGAGTCACTTCCTTATATCCTTTCTCCCAGAGTTCGTCAACCTCCTGAATAATCGATTGTGGTTCGCGACTTCGTTCCCGGCCACGGGTAAATGGGACCACACAGAAGGTGCACATATTATCGCAACCTCGTGTGATCGACACAAAGGCGGTAACTCCGTTAGAATTCAATCGAACGGGGGCCACATCCCCATAGGTTTCTTCCTTGGAAAGAATAACGTTCACCGCACTACGGCCTTCGTCAATTTCTTGTATAAGATTGGGCAGGTCTTTGTATGCATCGGGCCCTACCACCATATCGACGATCTTCTCCTCCTCGAGCAACTTGCTTTTAAGACGTTCGGCCATGCAACCTAAGACCCCAACTTTCATATGGGGCTTGGTCGCTTTTATAGCATTGAATTTTTCCAAGCGCTTGCGAACGGTAAGTTCCGCTTTCTCTCGGATTGAACAGGTGTTCACCAGCACCAGGTCGGCATCTTCCAAGGTATTGGTCGTATTGAACCCTTCATTTGCCAAAATGGAGGCCACGATTTCGCTGTCCGAAAAATTCATCTGACAACCATAACTCTCAATATACAGTTTTCGGCTATTATCTTTCTTCCCTTCCAACGATAGGGCCTTTCCCTGAACGGATTCATCTATTACTTTTTCCATATATTACCAATCCCCTACTAATAAACAGGAGGGCAAAGATAGTATTAAATCCAGCTTTATGACAAATTGACAGGTATAAAATTATGATAAAACGCAACCAGAATTCGAATTCGGCATCTGAAAGACATAACCAATAAATAGTGCAACAATGAAAAAGATAACGATGGGCCTGCTTTGTCTGGCCATTTTCGCCTTCACTTCCTGTAACGATGACGAAGCACCCGAAGGTTATGCCGATTATGTCATCGCCACGCCCTTAAAAGCGGATTTGGTAACCTTTAAGGCAGAGGCGGTAGATGTGACCGAGCCGATTCCCATTTCTGACTCGGGAAAGATTTATGCCTATAAAGACTACATCTTTGTCAATGATGTGGGCAGGGGCTTTCATGTATTGGATAACAGCGACCCTGCTGCCCCGAGCAACATTGCGTTTATTAAAATGGAGGGTAATTTTGACATTTCAATAAAAAGCGATCGTCTATATGCCGATAGCTATGGGGATTTGGTGATACTGGATATCTCCGATATCAATAATATCGGAAATGCAAAGCGAATCGAAAACGCTATTTATCAGGACTTCTGGTGCACCGTCGGTACCGATGTGGAATGGCCACAAGCCGATTATTACGACTATGCCGATTTCGATTATACCAGAGAGGCCATCATTGGTTGGGAAGTCGAGACCAGACGCATGTTGGTTTCGGAATTTAATGAAAAGTACGGGGGATATTATGCATTGGAAGACGTGGCATCCTTTAATGAGGCTGCGGTACCTACTTCTTCCGATACGGGACAAGGGGGCTCATTGGCACGTTTTAAAATCGTAGGGGATTATTTATATGCGATAGAATCGTTCAGCATCAATGTTTTTGATATATCGAACCTAGATGAGCCAAAGATACTTGATGAGGTATATACCAATGGGGTCATTGAGACGATTTTCAATCAAGGGGATATATTGTTTTTAGGAGGAACACAAGGAATGTACATCTATGATATTACTTCCCCAGAAACTCCTAGTTATGTTTCTGAATTTGTTCATGGCACCGCCTGTGACCCTGTGGTGGTCGATGGCAATTTTGCTTATGTCACCCTACGAGGCGGTAACGCATGCGGCGGGATAGAAAGCGGACTTTACATTATAGATGTTACGAATTTGGCCGATCCCAAGCTTAGGAAGTTCTATGGGTTGAAAGAGCCATATGGCCTCGGTATTAAGGATGAGAAGCTCTTCATTTGTGACGGTTCGGCAGGTTTAAAAGTATACGACAAATCAGATGTGGATAATCTGCGGTTATTGAATCATTTTGAAAACATCATCACGTATGACGTGATACCGTTGCAAAATTCGTTGTTAATGATCGGTGATAATGTATTATACCAGTACGAGTATCTCGAAGATCAAATACAGTTGCTAAGCACGTTTGACCTTAATTAGGGGAGAAATGATCTTAAAAGTTGATGTCTTCAGGTTTTTATATTGTCTGGTTCTTTTTTGTCTATTCGCTTGTAACGGCGATGGGGAATTGCCCTTAAGATGTTCCTTGGCTCCCGAAGTGGGTCCGTGCGACGCATTAATTCCCAGGTATTATTTCGACTCAAAAGAGAATGAATGTAAGCAATTTGATTGGGGCGGATGCGACGGTGTGGTACCCTTCGACACCTTGGAGGAATGTGAGGAATGCGTATCGTCCGGCGGCTAAAAACATAGGGTGCATGGCGCTAGGGTTTATTTAAAAAATGCTTCAAAACGTCCCTTTTGAAAGGGGCGTTTTTTTATACCCTATATATAAGGTGTAAGTCGAAATTAAAAAATTCAACTACTTTTGTTTTTTCAAAAACGACTACATGGCAAAGAATTTGGTAATAGTTGAGTCCCCCGCGAAGGCGAAAACCATCGAGAAATTTCTGGGAAAGGATTTTAAGGTAGAGTCTAGTTTTGGCCATATTGCCGATTTACCGTCAAAAGAGTTGGGCGTAGATGTAGAGAATAACTTTGTTCCTAAATATGTTGTTGATGCAGACAAGAAGGCGTTGGTCAAAAAGCTGAAGGATCTTGCCAAAAAAGCGGAGACCATCTGGCTCGCAAGTGATGAAGATCGCGAAGGGGAGGCCATTTCCTGGCACTTGGCCGAGACCTTGGATTTGGATAAGTCAAAGACGAAGCGCATCGTATTCAACTCGATTACCAAATCGGCCATACAAAAGGCTATTGAAAACCCGCGGGAAATCAACTATGATTTGGTGAATGCCCAGCAGGCGCGTAGGGTGTTAGATCGCCTAGTGGGTTATGAACTCTCTCCGGTTCTTTGGAAGAAGATCAAACCAGGACTTTCCGCAGGGCGGGTACAGTCGGTGGCCGTGCGATTGATCGTAGAGAGAGAAAGGGAAATAGAGGCTTTTACGCCAGTAGCGTCGTTTAAGATTTCTGCGGAATTTAAGACGGCTGGCGGTGGTGTTTTTTCTGCCAAAATGGGAAAAAGTTTCACGTCCCGGCAAGAGGCAGAGGCCTTCCTAGAACAAAACATCGGGGCGAATTTCTCGGTTGGGGAGTTAGACAAGAAACCGGCAAAAAAATCACCACCTGCCCCCTTTACAACTTCCACCCTTCAACAAGAGGCATCCCGAAAACTCTATTTCTCGGTCGGTAGAACCATGCAGGTGGCACAACGTTTGTACGAGGCGGGTCTGATTACCTACATGAGGACGGATAGTGTAAACCTATCGGGAGAGGCAATTGCAGCCGCAAAAGAGGCCATTATCCAAAACTACGGGGAAGCATATAGTACGGTGCGTAACTTTAAAGGAAAATCGAAGGGCGCCCAAGAGGCGCATGAGGCCATCCGTCCGACCAACATATTGAACCAATCCCCCTCTTTGGAGCGCGACCAATCAAAGCTTTATGAGCTAATTTGGAAAAGGGCCATTGCCTCTCAAATGGCCGATGCCCAGTTGGAGCGCACCAACGTAAAAATAAAGGCGAACACCCATAACGAACTGTTTTCGGCCAATGGGGAAGTGATTAAATTCGATGGCTTCCTAAAGGTATATATGGAAGGTTTGGACGAGGAAGACATTTCCGAAGAGCAGGAAGGGATGTTGCCTGCCATGAAAGTAGGCGATTCCCTTGTCAATAATTTCATTACCGCCACCGAACGGTTTACACGACCTCCTTATCGGTTTACGGAAGCCTCGCTGGTCAAAAAATTGGAGGAGTTGGGAATTGGAAGACCTTCTACTTATGCTCCTACCATTTCTACGATTCAAAATCGCGGATACGCCGAAAAGGGGACCATCGAGGGTGAAGAACGAAAGTACGTTCAACTGGTCTTGGAAGCTAATGAATTAAAAGAAAGGAATTTGAGCGAAATGGTGGGTTCCGATAAAGGCAAGTTGGTGCCTACCGACATTGGAATGATCGTCAACGATTTTTTGGTGAGCAACTTTGCGAATATCCTGGATTATAATTTTACCGCCAAGGTAGAGGAAGATTTTGACGAGATAGCCGAAGGTTCCGAAGATTGGCAAAAGGTCATGAAGGACTTTTATAAAGATTTTCATCCTACCGTACTCGATGTGGAGGAAAATGCAGACCGGGCCAGCGGTGAAAGAGTGTTGGGAACCGATCCCAAGACGGGCCGACAGGTATCCGTTCGTTTGGGCCGTTTCGGTCCCATGGTTCAGATAGGAACGGTCGAAGAGGAAGAAAAACCATTGTTCGCAAGCCTTTTACCAGAGCAGTCGTTGAATACGATTACCTATGAAGAGGCCATGGAACTGTTTACCCTTCCCAGAAAGTTGGGAGTCTATAAAGGGGAAGAAGTTGAGGCAAATGTAGGTCGGTTTGGGCCCTATGTACGTTATGGTAAAAAGTTTGTCTCCTTGGGCAAGGGTGAAAGTGCCTTTGATGTTGATATGGATCGGGCCATAGAACTCATCGAGGAAAAGGAAAAGGCCGATGCTCCCATAACCACCTATGAGGGCAAGGATGTGACAAAAGGGAAAGGTCGTTTCGGGCCTTTTATCAAATGGGATGGGATGTTCATCAATGTGAACAAGAGATATGATTTCGACAATCTTTCGGAAGCGGATATTGCCCAACTGATAGAGGATAAAAAGCAGAAGGAAATCGATAAGCTGGTCCAGGAGTGGCCGGAGGAAGGTATCCGTATCGAGAAGGCACGCTGGGGAAGGCATCATATCATAAAAGGAAAGATCAAGGTAGAACTCGCAAAAACCGTTGATGCGACCAAGGTTTCCTTGAAAGAAGCAAAGGACTTGATCGAAAAGAAGGCCCCAAAAAAGAAAAGCAAAAAGTCCAAGGCAAAGAAATAACTGTATTTGGAGAGGGGTACTAATAGCTATTGTCGTCCTCTATTGGCCAACCATAGCTTTCGCCCAAAAGTAAAACCGTTAACGTATAACCGACCCTGAATGGCATTTGATTTTTTGGTCCCTGTTGCGGACAAGGTGCTGGCCCATTGTGAACTACTTCCACCTCAGGCACTTGGAAAGAACATCTATATGCACACCGCACGAAAAGGCCTCCCGGTCCTTGCCAATGCCTCGGTTGCCTTAATAGGGGTGAGGGAATCCAGAAATGCCTTTGAAAAAAAACGCGAAAAGCTCGATGTAACTGCAATTCGATTACAGCTCTACAAACTGATGCTGGGTAATTGGAATACGAGCATTATCGATATGGGCGACATCGAGGAAGGGGAAACGGTAGAGGATACGTATTTTTTGGTGAAGGAAATCGTTGCCGGACTTTTGGAGGAAAAAGTAATTCCTGTCATTATAGGTGCGACCCAAGACATCACATATCCGGTGTACCGTTCTTTCGATGGCATTCAGGATATGATCAATATCGTGGCAATCGATAGTCGGTTCGATTTTGGGGCAGATGACGAGCTGATATCCTCGCATTCCTATATGAGTAAAATCATTACCGATAAACCCAATAATCTCTTCAATTTTTCAAACATTGGTTTTCAAAGCTACTTCAATGCCCAGGAAGAAATAGACCTGATGGAGCGGCTATTCTTCGATGCCTATCGTTTGGGTGAAGTAGCCAACGATCTATCGCTCGCAGAACCTGTATTGCGAAATGCCGATATGGTAAGTCTCGACGCCCGGGCCATCAAGGCAAGTGAATTGGGGCACTCCGATAACTTTTCGCCAAATGGTTTTACCGGAAGGGAGATATGCGCCATCGCACGATACGCCGGAATCAGCGAGAAAGTTACCGCTTTTGGCATCTATGAAATGGAGAATTCCGTGCAGTCATCCCAGTTGATGGCACAAATTATCTGGTACTTCATAGAGGGTCTCAATTTCAGGATGAACGAAATTCCCGATGCCAATAACACAGACTTCACTAAATATACGGTACCGACCGACAGCGAACAATTGGTCTTCTACAAAAGTCATCTGACCTCCAGATGGTGGGTCGAGGTGCCTTCGATTCTTTCCCCGCATACTAAAACAGATTCACAGGCGTTATTACCATGCACCGAAAAGGACTATCTGGACGCATGCGATCAGAACATTCCCGAAAGGTGGTTCAAAGCCTATAAGAAAGGTTTTAATTAATCAATTTTTTTTTACAGGATAATTGCGTTGAATACAATAATTTGCCCAAAACGTAGTTTTAGAGTGTAGAATAAAATAATTGTTTTCGCAGTTAATAACCAGAATCGAAATTTAACCTAAAGTATGAAAAAGCTATTGTTATCATCTATAGCGTTTGTTTTTTTGCTCACGAGTTGTGGGTCGAGGACAAAGGGAGAGCTAGTAGGAGCCCAAGGAAAAAAGTGGTATCCCGAAAAACCCTATGGAATGGAATTGATCCCACGGGGATCTTTCATCATGGGTAAAAGCGAGGAAGACCAAGCCAAAGTGCTCAACGCTCCAACGAAGACAGTGACAGTGCGGTCGTTCTATATGGACGATACCGAAATTACTAATAGTGAATATCGTCAGTTCGTAGAATGGGTCCAAGACTCCATTGTAAGGACCCGCTTGGCCATACTTGCCGATGAACTCGGTTTGGGACCGGATGATGGGGGAATAGGGGAATATGCATTTAAGGATGCCGATACTACCAAAGCCTCCGCCTACCAAAAGTACATGTTGGACAATTACGCCGGGATGGGCGAGACTGGTTATGAAGGACGAGCCTTGAATAAAGACGAAGATTTGGTCTGGGATGTTTCTGAATATCCCGATGAATACTATGTCGAGGTAATGGATTCATTGTACATCCCTGAAGAAGAATCGTACAATGGGCAAAGAACCATCGACGTTACCAAGTTGAAATACAAGTACAGCTGGATGGATATCGAGGCAGCGGCCCGCTCCAAGACCGGTCGAAGGAAAGACTTTATCCGCCAGGAAGAGTTGGAAATCTATCCGGATACCACTGTTTGGATCCGTGATTTCGAATACTCGTACAACGAACCGATGCACAACGATTACTTCTGGCATGACGCCTACAGCGATTATCCCGTGGTCGGCGTGAATTGGAAGCAGGCGAGGGCGTTCTGTAACTGGAGAACCAAGTTCAAGAACGACGACCAGAAAGAACGGGGAAAACAATTCGTGAACAAGTTCCGATTGCCTACCGAGGCTGAATGGGAGTACGCTGCAAGAGGAGGTATCGAAGGTGGTACCTACCCATGGGGTGGCCCTTACGTGATCAGCGATACCGGGTGCTTTATGGCCAACTTCAAGCCACAACGAGGGGATTACGCGGCAGATGCGGCCTTGTATACCGTCGAGGCGAAGTCCTACGAGCCAAATGACTTTAACCTCTACAATATGGCGGGCAACGTGTCGGAATGGACCAATTCAAGTTACGACCCGAGTACCTACGAATATGTTTCTACCATGAACCCTAACGGCGGGGATGGTAACAATGCCCGAAAAGTAATCCGAGGTGGTTCTTGGAAAGATGTTGCCTACTTCCTACAGGTGAGTACCAGGGACTATGAATATGCTGATTCGGCACGTAGCTACGTAGGTTTCAGAACCGTTCAGGATTATATGGGAGAGGAAGATTCGACCAAAGGAAACAACGGATTGTAAGAAACCAGTGGAAAACCAGTAGAAAAGAATAGAACTTTTTGGGTATTTGATGTCAACCTTTAGATACCTAATTTTATAAAAGAATCGAATACACTTTTAAATACCAAAATCCAAATACAAATTTCAAACGTTAAACCAAATACTTATTAACATTAAACCTAAAATTAAATCTTAAATTATGGCACAGTCAAAATCAACAAAGAAATTATTCAACATGGCCTATGGCCTTGGTGCATCGGTAGTAATTATTGGTGCATTGTTCAAGATCCTTCACTGGGAGTTCGGACCCCTTACAGGTGGTTTGCTTCTCGCGATCGGTCTTATTACCGAAGCACTTATTTTCGCGATCAGTGCATTCGAACCAGTAGATGACGAATACGATTGGTCTTTAGTATATCCAGAATTGGCCGGTGGTGCATCTATGGGTAAAAACAATGAGTTGGCCGAAATCAAAGAGGCTGAAACTTCCTTGTCGGCCAAATTGGACGAGATGTTGAAGGAAGCCGGTGTAGATGCCAACTTGATGGAAAGTCTTGGCGATAGCATCAGAAACTTCGAGGGTGCTGCCAAAGGTATCGCTCCTACGGTGGATGCCATGGAATCTACCAAAAAGTATTCTGAGGAAATGGTTCAGGCCGCCGCTCAAATGGAATCCTTGAACAGCCTGTACAAGGTTCAATTGGAGAGCGCTAGCAAGCAGGCTTCCGTAAACGAAGAAGTTGTACAGAACGCATCCGCCCTGAAAGACCAAATGGAATCCTTGGCTACCAACCTTTCTTCATTGAACGGTGTATACGGTGGAATGCTTTCCGCAATGAACAGAAACTAATTAGTTTTAGTGAATACCCCAAATCAAATTATTAATTAAAAAAACTAATTAGAAAACATGGCATCAGGAAAACAAACGCCACGTCAGAAGATGATCAACCTTATGTATTTGATCTTCATCGCGATGTTGGCACTGAACATGAGTAAGGAAGTACTCGCCGCGTTCGGTATTATGAACGAAAAGTTAGAGGCTTCCAACGACAAAACGATAGAAAGCAACGAAGCTTATTTGGCCAATTTGGAGACCAAAGCGTCCGAAGACGCCGCCAAATATGAGAAGTTGTATCAAGATGCTCAGAAGATAAAAGCGTTGTCCAAAGACTATTATGACTATTTGGAGAACCTCAAGACTGAGATGATGGCCGATACCGAAGATCCTAGGGATTATGCGGTAATGGACAAGTCGGACTTTTTAGACCAGAAGTTCTTTCAAGGCGACAATCTTGCCGAGGGTGGCAAGGAATTCATGAAGCGTCTTGTGGATTACCGTAGCCAAGTATCGGCTATTGTTCCCGAAGGAATCAAATCTTCCGTAGAGGCTCGATTCGAGACCGGCGGGGAAGATGGTAAGGTCGAAAAACGCGACGGTACCAAACAAGATTGGATCAACTACCACTATGAAGGTTTCCCACAGGTAGCCTCCTTGGCGAAGTTGACGGCCCTTCAGGCCGATATCAAAGCCACTGAAGAGTCTGCTTTGAAGGCAATGTTGGAAGGAGAATTGAGCAGCCAGGTTTCCTTAAAGAATTTCAAGACGGCCTTGTTTACCGAAAAGTCAGCCTATTACGCTGGTGAGAAATTCGACGGGAAAATCGGTATCAGCAAAACGGATACCTCTTCTAAGCCTGTAAAGGCCGAATTGACCTTGGACGGTAGAAAGCTTTCCGAAGGATCCGATTACCGACTGGAAGAAGGTGGTGTACAATTATTGATCGGTGCCGGTTCTGCCGGTGACCACGAGATCAAAGGTACCCTTTACTTTCAGCAGGATGGTAATGAGATCGAAGTGCCCGTAAGCAACTCGTTCGCGGTCATCAGTAAGCCAAATGCGGCCCTGATCGCTGCCGATAAGATGAACGTAGTTTATCGTGGGGTTGCGAACCCAATGTCGATTTCGATTCCCGGTATCCCGAATAATAAGGTGAGCGCTTCCGCTCCCGGATTAAAGAAGGTAAATGGTAGCAAGTATATCATGAACCCAGGAAAGGGTAGAACCGTAAAGATCGTTGCCTCAGGTGTATTGCCTGACGGACAGCGAATTTCAACGCCGGCCGAGTTCCGTATCAAGGATATTCCACGACCTGCAGGTTCTGTAAGCAAACAGACCGGTAGTGTTAAAATGCCACGGAAAAACTTGGAGATTGCCACCATCGGTGCAATGTTGGAGGATTTCGATTTTGACTTGAACCTTGCCGTTAGCGGATTCAAATTCAAAGTGCCAGGGCAGCCTACGGTTGCTGTTAGTGGCGGACGATTGGATTCAAGGGCTAAATCTGCCTTGAAAAGGGCCAAAAGAGGAGATGCCGTTCAGATATTCGATATCAACGCCTACATCACCAATAACAAAACCTATAAGTTGAAGAAAGTATCTCCAGTAGTTGTGGAGATCACAAACTAATACTAATTAAACCGGGCGGCGCTAATCGTCGCCCGGTATTATTAAATTGACTTAAACATGAATTGGAAGAATGTTTTATTAATCGGAGCAGTAAGCTTACTACCCATTTCTATGGCTGCCCAGGCGAACATTTTGAACGCCAAGAAGCCGGAAGAAATCGGTCAAAAGACCGAGGCCCAAAAAGCCCTGGACAACGATGCTCCCCTTGAGTACGGATACGTCGATGATAGGGATATTCTTTGGTCAAAGACCGTTTGGGAGGTAATCGACCTTGACGAACGTGTGAACTTTCCACTGTACTATCCTACCGATACTATCGATATAGGTGCAGATCGAAGATCATTATACGATGTCTTGTTGAAGAACATCAAAAACGGTAAACTGGAAGATGTGTATGTAGATTCCTATTTCACCGAAAAAAGGAAGTTCAGCGATCTGTCCGCCACGCTACGAAAAGTAGATACCACTGATTATGGATATGAGCAGATAAACGCCGGTGAGGAACTTTCCCCTGAATTCGTGATGGAAAGGGAATTGACCGCTGCCGATATCGAGGAATATCGCATCAAAGGAATCTGGTATTTTGATAAGCGTCAGGGCGAACTAAAGTACCGCCTTTTGGGAATCGCTCCAGTAGCGCCCGATGTGAACTTTATCGACGATGAGTCGATGGACCCTGCCGATTCCAAGGTAGAGTTGTTCTGGGTATGGTACCCAAGTGCTCGACAAATTTTGCACGACGCAAAGGTTTTCAACCAACGCAATTCGGCCCAGCCGATTTCGTTCGACATGCTTTTGAACGCCAGAAGGTTCAATGGTGTTATCTATCGTGAGGACAATGTGCACGGTGACCGCGAAGTAAAGGACTATATCGCGGACAACGCCTTGTTCCAATTACTGGAGGCCAAACGGATCAAAGAGGTCATTCGGGATAGGGAACAGGATATGTGGGCCTATTAGTGAATACATAGCATTCCAATTCAAACCTATAGAAACGTCCCGCTTTGCCGGGACGTTTTTTTTTGTAGCGTAGGCGGTCACATGCAAGATTCCGTTTTCACTTAGAGATCGCTTCTTTGATTCCCGCTCGTAATCCCAGCCGTGATTTACTATTTTTACCCCATGGTAGATTATATCGTAGTCGGGTTGGGTTTGGCAGGCGTCGCCTTTTGTGAGACCTTGGAACGGCACGGCAGGAGCTTCAAGGTCTTTGACGATCGTTCGCAAAAATCATCACGGATCGCCGCGGGCATGTACAATCCGGTTGTTCTAAAACGTTTTACGTTGGCCTGGAATGCCAAGGAACAGCTCGAGGAAGCACTTCCGTTCTACGCCGCTCTTGAGAAGAAATTGGGAGTGTCATTGAACCATCGGTTGCCGGTCTTTCGAAGGTTTGCTTCGGTTGAGGAACAGAATGGCTGGTTCGAAGCTTCGGACAAACCGGGTTTACGCGATTTCCTATCCCCCGAAATCCATCCAAATAAAAATCCATCGATAGATGCCCCATATGGCTATGGAGAGGTTTTAGGTACCGGAAGATTGGATACCCAACAATTGATTCCGGCCTATCAGGAATACCTCGAGAAAATAGATTGTCTGTATGTCGAAACCTTCGATTTTGATAAATTACAACTTGGGGAGGGGATGGTGAGCTATCAATCGATCAAGGCCAAACAGGTTATTTTTGCAGAGGGTTTTGGAATCAAGCGCAATCCGTTTTTCAGCTATTTGCCCCTTAATGGGACCAAAGGGGAATACCTAGTTATCAAAGCTACTAAACTCCAACTTGACCGTGCCATTAAAGCGGGCATTTTTGTAATTCCCATCGGGGAAAACCTTTACTTGGTAGGAGCGACCTATAAATGGAAAGACAAAACAAATGAACCCACCCCGGAAGCGAGGGCGGAACTGCTTCAAAAACTGGAAGCTTTTATCCAATGTGGGTATGAGGTCATTGACCAAACGGCAGGCATACGCCCGACCGTCGTCGATAGGAGGCCCTTGGTTGGCAGGCATCCGCAACACCCCAATCTATATGTACTGAACGGTTTTGGCTCTCGAGGCGTTATGATCGCGCCAATGGCCGCACGGCGACTGTACGGACTCGTGGAGAACCAAGAGCCCCTGCCTCCCGAAATGGATATTCGGCGTTTTATGAGGAAGTACTTTCAAGAGGGGTCCTAGCGGCTTTCGGATCGTAGGATATGAAAAAGTTGATCCAGATATTGCGGGAGAGCCGTATGATCACAGGCATAAATATCACCAGGGTCGCCACAATGGCTATAAAAGTGTTGATCAAGCTAGTACCGACAACTAATTTTGCGATTACAAAAGCTGCTACGGCAAAAGCAATACCGACCGCATAGCTCACATACATCGCCCCGTAAAAAAAGGAAGGTTCAATTTTGTATTTTGTCTGGCAATGGGAACAGCGTTCGTTCATTTTAAAAAGATGTCCCGGTTTGTACGGGTTCTTGGCCACATACATACTTTCTTCGTGGCATTTCGGACAACTTCCTGTTAAAATGCTGTAGAGTTTGTTTCCTTTTTTTAACATTTGCAAAATCTTTCTGTAAAGGTACTGGTTTGGGTGTTTTTCAAGTGTAACGATTGTCACAAAATAATGGTGCAAATCAGGTAAACCTTTAAGTTAGGTTAGTGGGTGGCAATTTTCGATGCTGAACACCCGGTCTTTATAAGTTAGGAAACCCATATGTAAAATACTTGGTACTGAGTACTGTTAAAGATGCTAAACGTTCACAATCTTTCCGTTTCTTTTGGAGGCGAATATTTATTCGAGGAAATATCCTTTCGCTTAAATGCGGGTGATCGGGTAGGGCTGATTGGAAAAAACGGTGCAGGAAAATCGACCTTGCTGAAATTACTCTCCAAAGAGATGTCTTTGGACTCCGGTACCATCGCCATGGAAAAGGACCTAAAAATAGGTTTTCTACGACAGGACATCGATTTTGAACAAGGCCGAACAGTGGTTGAAGAGGCGTATCGGGCATTTACCGAAATCAAGCAGCTGGAGACAAGGCTCGAGGAAATCAATCAACAATTGGCGGAACGAACCGACTACGATAGTGAAGGCTACCACCAATTGATGGTAGATTTGAACGATGTAACACATCATTATGAAATCTTGGGTGGCTATAGCTATCAAGGCGAAACCGAAAAGATTCTTTTGGGATTGGGATTCAAAAGGGAGGATTTCGATAAAAAGACAACTACCTTTTCAGGGGGATGGCGAATGCGGATTGAACTTGCCAAGCTCTTGCTTCAACACAATGATGTACTGTTGCTCGATGAGCCGACCAACCACTTGGATATTGAATCGATTTTATGGTTGGAACAATTTCTCAATGGCTATCCCGGAGCCGTGATGATCGTCTCCCACGACAAAATGTTCCTTGATAATGTGACCAACAGAACCATCGAAATTTCTCTTGGAAGGATATATGACTATAACAAACCCTATTCCAAGTTCCTAAAACTAAGAACCGAGATCAAGGAACAACAACTGAACGCCCAGAAAAATCAAGAGAAAGAAATACAACAGGCCGAACGCCTCATAGAACGGTTTAGGGCGAAAAGTACCAAGGCCTCCATGGCCCAGTCGCTCATGAAAAAATTGGATAAAATGGAGCGGATCGAGGTCGATGAAGACGACACTGCCACCATGAACCTACGGTTTCCGGTCTCCGTTACCCCAGGAAAGGTAGTGGCCGAGATCGAAGGCTTGTCAAAAAGCTATGGGGACAATCACGTTTTAAACGACATCAACCTGTTGCTGGAAAGGGACAGTAAGACGGCTTTTGTGGGTCAGAACGGACAGGGGAAATCGACTTTGGCCAAGATAATGATCGGGGAGCTTGATCATGAGGGCAAGGTGAAACTGGGCCATAATGTGCAAATCGGATATTTTGCCCAGAATCAGGCAGAATATCTCGATGGCAATAAAACCATCTTGGATACGATGATCGATGCGGCCAACGAAAAGAATCGGAGCAAGGTGCGCGATATCCTGGGTTCCTTTCTTTTTCGGGGCGATGAGGTCGAAAAATATGTAAAGGTGTTATCGGGAGGGGAGCGAAACCGACTGGCGCTGGCGAAGATGTTGTTGCAGCCCTTCAACGTGTTGGTCATGGACGAGCCTACAAACCATCTCGACATTCAATCGAAGAATGTCCTGAAACAGGCCCTGCAGAATTTCGAAGGTACCTTGGTGGTCGTTTCCCACGATCGTGATTTTCTTCAAGGTCTAACCAACAAGGTATATGAGTTTAAGGATAAAAAAATCAAAGAGTATTTAGGGGACATCGATTTCTTTTTGGAGCAACGAAATGCCGAGAATTTTCGGGTCATTGAAAAACAGCGGGAATACAACGATGTTGTGCCCCCACGAAAGAAGACAGGAAATAGTTTTGAAGATCAGAAAAAAATAAAATCACTCAAGAACAAGCTTAGTTCGGTAGAGGCCAAAATCTCCAAACTCGAAAAGGAAATCGGCGAAATAGATCATGACCTTCTTATGGATTATGATGCGACCATTGCAAAACCAAACTTTTTCGATACCTATCAAGGCAAAAAAAAGGAATTGGAACAACTGATGGAGCGTTGGGAAACCCTCTCTACGGAACTGGAGGCCTCGGCAAAATAGTCAATTTACCCCCTCCCGATTTTGTTCACCACAAAATAGCGGGCTTTCACAACAAAATAGGGCATTTTATCGATATTTTTTGCCACTCCCCCTACTTTTGGCGTTATTTGTAAGGCAATTCTTTCGGTTTTTTAAAAACTGTAGGAAACCCAATATCTTGACCAAATTAAGTTGACTATGAAAAAGTATTTCTATGCCTTCTTGCTAAGTTGTTTCCTGATGCATTCCGCGTTCGCCGATATCTCAAAAGAGGAGAAGAGCGCGCTCATTGACCTTTATACGGCGACCAATGGAAGTCATTGGACGAAAAAATGGGACATGGACGAGCCCGTATCCCAATGGTTCGGGATAAAGGTTATCGACGATAAGGTCGTCGAGATCAGTCTTTTTAGGAACAATCTACAAGGGCCGCTACCGGAAAGTATCGGAAAACTGGAAAATCTACAGGTGTTGAATCTGGCATTCAACAAGATTACGGGAACGATCCCTTCAGAGCTCGCGAAATTGGTGAATCTCAAGGTGTTGAAACTGGAAATGAACAGGATAAAGGGAAGCCTGCCCGAAGATATAGGGAATATGGTCGGTTTGGAAGAATTCACCGCCTTTAACAACTTTATTACAGGCACTATACCCGGGAGTATCGGGGAAATTAAAAGTTTAAGGGTTTTGAACCTATCCAGTAACAATTTGAAGGGAGAAATACCCGATTCCCTGGGAAGTCTCGGAAGCTTGGAAAGCTTAGGACTTTTTGAGAACGGATTGGAAGGCTCGATCCCCAGGGAAATGGGGGCACTGACAAACTTGAAAGAGTTGGTCTTGGCCAATAACCAATTGGGGGGTGCTATCCCAAAGGAATTCGGCCAGTTGGCAAGCCTGAGAGTGTTGCAAATTCAAAACAACAAGTTCGATTCGTTCAAGAACTTACAGTATTTGGATACCAAGGGAATGTTGGTACTCGATTTTGACAAAGGAAACGAAAAACTCGACTTCAAGGATATCGACTTTAGCAAAACACGCATGGCCGATACAAAGTTCGAGGAAGGCGTTGATGACGATAATGAGTAATTCTTACTTATAGTTAGTTAGTTTGGTTGAAAGGGGATGCGGTTACGCATCCCTTTTTTTATTTGGAAGCCCCTACATTCGGTACTGTTTGTAGTAAATTTTCCAAGCATTCCTCACGAAAGCAGCCAAGGAAATAGTGCAGCTTTTTACTCGATAAAATCGAGATTTAAACGCTCCGAGACCTGGTCTCGAAGTTATGTGCAAAAGACCCTTTTTCTTTTGGCTTAATCGACCACGGCTATCTTTCCACCAAACACCTTATCACGATCTACCTGTTTTGGACTGCCATAAATGTAGATATACCCCCCCGCACGAACTTTGGCCTTTACATAATCGGAGGCTTTTACATCGGCCCGACCCCCGGCATTCACCACTACGACTGTTTCTTTGGTATTGAGTTCCCTGTTCCTGATTTTCCCACCAGTGTTTACCATGACCTCCTGCTTGGTAGCGGATCCCGTCAGCTCGATGCCGCCCCCGGAAACCGACTTGGTGTATAGGTCCTCCAAATCGATTTCAAGGTCTATTTGACCGCCTTCCTGTGCTTTGATCTCTACGCGACCTCCTTTTAAGGTTTCGTCAGAACGTATTTGGGCATTTTCGTTGGCATCGATAAGGGTAAGGGGTTCGGTATAATAGAGTGTTGCCTTGGCTTCGTCGCCATCCAAAAAATTATCGAACTCCATTTTTACCTTCAATACACCATTCTTGTTGCTAATATTTATTTCGTCCTGGTCGTCCCCTGTAATAACGATTTTATTCTCATTACTTTTCACCAAGCTCACGATAATACGGTCGTACGCCTTCACTTCGGTAAAAGGTTCCAATTCTTTGGTGGTGGCTTTTTGGGCGATTCCATTCCAGGCAAACAGCAGCAAGAGGGTGGTAATGGTTGTTCTCATTTTTTCATTTTTAATGGTTCTTGAAAGTGTTCTCGCGGGGGGAATTCAAATGTACTATTTTTCGGGAAAATGGAATATAAGTGGGATGATCTTCAAACTATTTGCACGTTTCCTGCCAAAAATCATTTTAGGAAAGCGATAGAATCGATATATTTAAGACTTCTATAGTACGCTCTATAACCTGGAAAATAAGCCGTATGCCTTCAGTAATCACCAAAAAATCCTATTTCCCTTCGCTTTTGATGCTATTGACGTTGCTTTGTTTCTTAAGACACACTAACGGATGGGCACAGGAGGCCGTTACCCAAAATGATAGCATTTCGATTTCGTCATTGGGGTATACCGAGCAAATCCCCGCAACGGAGATTAGTTTTGATATGGTGCTGGTGCCACAGGGTGAGTTTACCATGGGCAGTCCCGAGTCGGAGCCCGATAGAAAAGCGGATGAGGGCCCCCGGCATCAGGTACGGGTCGACTCTTTCTATATGGGCAAATACGAGCTTACATGGGAGCTTTTCGAACTCTTTTTTAAACAGAACAAGGAGTTGTTCGTAAAGTTGGATGATGAGCGCGTGATGAAAATCGATGCCATTACCAGGCCCAGTCCGCCTTATGAGGACCCTTCCTATGGAATGGGAAAAGATGGTTATCCGGCCGTCAGTATGTCGGCCTATTCGGCTTTGGTGTTTTGTAAATGGCTCAGTACCATTACTGGAAAGTTCTATCGTTTGCCTACGGAGGCCGAGTGGGAATATGCTGCGAGGGCCGGAAGTGACACCGCGTATAGCTTTGGGGATTCGATTCCCGACCTGGATGCCTATGCGGTTTACTACAAGAATTCTGGAAATGCCTATGCAAAAGTCGGAAGCAAGCAACCCAACGCGTGGGGATTGTACGATATGCACGGGAATGTCGCGGAATGGACCTTGGATGAATATAAGGAGGATGCATATGCCACCATGGAAGCGGAGAATCCGTGGATTACCCCCACCGTTATCCATCCCAGGGTAATACGTGGAGGTTCTTGGGACGATGATGCGGACGCCTTGCGCTCGGCGGCAAGAAGGGCATCTAGCCTCAAGCTTCAAAAGCGGGACCCACAGATTCCAAAAAGTTTTTGGTGGTTTACCGATGCGAATTTCGTCGGTTTCAGAGTGGTGAGTCCTGCAAAGCAACCTACTCCCGAGGAACAGCAAAAGTTTTGGCAGTTGGTCCTTGATGAATAGGGTAAATAGCTGCATTCAACCGAGATGAACATTGATAAAGACAGTACTATGAAAAAAATTGGGATGGTATTATTTCTTCTAAGCGGAACGATGGTTTGTGGGCAGGGCTCGTACACTTTGGGTTCCGAAAGCACCTTGACCATCGATGGCACATCGACCTTACACGATTGGACCGTTACTGCCAATACCATGGAAGGCACCATCAACGAAGAGGGGCAATCTATCAAGGCCATTACCTTCGAAGTTGCGGTGGCCGATATCCTAAGTGATCGGGGGGCGACCATGGACAAGAAAATGCACGATGCCCTGAAAAAGGAAGAACACCCCAAAGTATCGTTTTCGGTGACCGATGCCCGGCTGTCGGAAGGAGAAAGTCAAGATATCAACGGACATTTAACGATTGCCGGGGTAGGTAAGGACGTAAAGGTACCCTCAAAAATCTCAAAAACCGACGGTACGCTTCGCATCGTCGGAGAAAAGAAAATTGTACTGCAAGACTACAATATGGAGCCGCCGACCGCCATGTTCGGGTCCATTGTGGTAGGGGATGACGTCATTGTAAAGTTCGATTTGGTTTTCGAACGGAACTAACAAACATTATTTCTTAGGTTTCGGAAGGTTTGGCCGGGGTTCTTTCCCGTGGTGTCGCTGTTATACTTTCAAATAATGATGGTAAAACGACAAAATGCATCCACAGCCGTTTTCCTTAAATTCGCTAACTTTAACAGGGCAGAGTATCCACTCGATCATCGAGATTTAAATGTTCCGGGGTTTGCCCGCCTTCTATAGCCGTTTTGGCGGTCAAAGGCCCTGAGCTGGTTTACTATATCGATAAGCTTGTTACACATGAAGCAGCAAATAGGCATTATGGTCATTCTAGGAATATTGATCGCCTTTCTGTTCGCTTTCAAAAAGGGAGTCTTTACTTCCCCAGGAGGAATCTATGACGATTTGGAAGTCCCCGAAACGGTCGATTACAACTTTCATATTAAGCCGATACTTTCCGACAATTGCTATACCTGCCACGGTCCCGATGCCAATAAACGAAAAGCGGGGCTGCGGTTGGATCTGGAAGAAACGGCTTTTTTGGAGTTAAAGCAGCGACCAGGGGAATACGCTTTGGTGCCGGGCAAACCGGGGGAGAGCTTGTTGTACCATCATATTACCACCGATGATCTGGAGGAGTTGATGCCGCCTCCGGATTCGAAATTGGCCTTGAATTCCTATGAGAAAAAACTGATTCATCGATGGATCCGGCAGGGAGCAAAATTTGAACGGCATTGGGCCTTCCTTCCTCCTCTGAAGAAGGAAGTGCCAAGGTTTGAAACCACGGATTGGGCGCAAAATGAAATAGATGCCTTTATTCTAAGAAAACTCCGGGAAAAGGAGTTGCTTCCGTCGGAAAGGGCTTCCTTCGAGACCCTTATTCGGAGAATGAGCCTAGATCTCACCGGGCTTCCGCCACGACTGGATCAGGTTCAGCGGTTGATGGAGAATCCACCCAACAAGATCCTTTCCGAGGCCATCGATCTATTTCTTGCTGCTCCAGCCTACGGGGAACGGATGACGCAGTCTTGGCTCGACCTGGCACGCTACGCCGATTCACACGGATACCAAGACGATAGCTATCGAACCATGTGGCCGTGGCGCGATTGGGTTATCCATGCCTTCAATCAAAATGTACCCTACGACGATTTTCTGACCTGGCAACTGGCAGGGGACTTGTTGCCCAATGCCACCAAAGAGCAGGTATTGGCCACGGGCTTTAACCGAAACCATCCGATTACACAGGAGGGCGGTGTGATACAGGAAGAATACCGGACAAACTATGTGATGGATCGCACCAACACCCTAGGCAAGGGTATTTTGGGCCTTACGCTGGAATGCGCCCGCTGCCACGACCACAAGTACGATGCCATTTCCCAAAAAAACTATTTCGAGCTATTTGCCTTTTTCAACCAAGTGGATGAAAAAGGTCTCCAGATGGATGCGGTCCAGGCCGCCAATGAAAAATTCTACGCCGATCCCCCTTATCTGGAGCTGACATCCGTCGAGACCAAGGGGGTACTGTCTTTTGTAAATCTCAACGGTCAAAATAGTGTCAAGGTAATGGTCATGAACGACGCAGCGCCCAGGGAAACGATGCTACTCAATCGAGGCAATTACGACGAACCTACCGATACGGTCCAAGCAAACACACCCGCTTCTATCCATGCGTTCCCCGACACCTTCCCCAAAAACCGACTGGGGCTGGCGAAATGGGTAACCGATGCCAATAATCCTTTAACGGCGAGGGTGTTTGTGAACCGCCTCTGGGGAATGCTTTTTGGTCGAGGTCTAGTGGAAACTATGGAAGATTTTGGAGTGCAGGGAAGCCTTCCCACCCATCCCGAATTACTCGATTGGTTGGCTGTCGATTTTATGGAAAACGGATGGGACATAAAGTACCTGCTCAAGAAAATTATGCTCTCGGCTACGTATCAGCAAAAATCGGAACTCCGGGACGATCTTAAAAGAGTGGACCCCGAGAATAAATTACTGGCCCGTGCCCCTCGATTTCGAATGAGCGGCGAAATGATCCGTGACTATATATTGGCTTCCAGCGGCTTGTTGAGTACCACCATCGGTGGACCCAGCGTAAAACCATATCAACCAGCCGGACTATGGGAGGAGACCAATGCGGGGGGCAATCGCGGTATTTTGACCACCTATGTTCCCGATAGCGGCGAAAACCTGTATCGCCGTTCGCTCTATACCTTTTGGAAACGAACCTTGCCACCACCCAGCATGACTATTTTTGACGCCCCTACCCGTGATTTTTGTGAGGTACGTCGGCAAAAAACAAACACTCCTTTGCAGGCACTGGCGTTGCAGAACGATGTACAGGTGTTGGAAGCGGCCCGGGTATTGGCGCAAAACACCATTGCCGATAAGGAAAAGCATTCCGATCTGGTAGCGCGGATTTTTAGCCGCATCTTGATTCGCTCTCCAAAGGAAGAAGAGCTTTCCACCCTACACAACTACTATCAGGATGCATTGACATCCTATAAAAGTCAACCCGAAGAGGCGCAACGATTGGTGGCTGTCGGGGAATATGAACAACTACCGGTCGATCCCATCCAAACAGCGGCCCTCATGCTTACGGCACAGGTCATTTATAATTTGGATGAGACGATTACCAAAGAATAGCTATGGAAGAGAACAGGAAAACAAAGGAAAACCCATTGAAAGTGAACCGTCGGCATTTCTTTTCACAGCTGAGTGTGGGGATTGGTTCGTTGGCATTGGGGTCTTTGTTGATTCCCGACCTTTTCAATGGTACAACAAAGGGCTCGCCTGTAACTAGGTTGGGAGTCCCACATTTTGCACCCAAGGCGAAAAGGGTTATTTATCTTTTTCAAGCAGGTGCCCCTTCACAGTTCGAGACCTTCGACCACAAACCTACCCTCCGCAAACGAATGGGGGAAGACCTGCCCGAGTCGGTTCGTAAAGGACAACGGCTAACAGGTATGACGGCCGAGCAGGAAAATTTCCCCTTGATGCCGCCTGCGGTGAGATTCCAACAATATGGCAACAACGGCACCTGGATCAGTGATTTCTTTCCACATATCGGGAAAATTGCCGATGAGATATGCGTCATCCGCAGCATGCATACCGAAGCGATCAACCACGATCCCGCCATTACCTTTTTTCAAACGGGAAGTCAGATTTCTGGGCGTCCCAGTATGGGTTCCTGGATGAGCTACGGACTTGGGAACGAGAACAAGAACCTTCCCTCTTTCGTAGTGCTGACTTCACGCGGCAAGGGAAATAGCCAAGGACTGTACTCTAAATTATGGTCGAGCGGATTCCTGGATTCCAAACACCAGGGAGTATTGCTTCGCTCTGGCAAGGATCCGGTGCTGTATCTGAACGATCCCGAGGGGCTCTCCCGATCCGATAAGCGACATTTGTTAGACCATGTGTCCGCCCTCAATAAGTTACACCATGTAGAAACGGGCGATGACGAGATCGAATCACGAATCGCCCAATACGAAATGGCATACCGCATGCAAATGTCGGTACCCGATGTCATGGATATTTCCAAGGAACCGGAATCGATCATCAAACTCTACGGGGAAGACTGCCAAGTGCCCGGCACCTATGCCGCCAATGCCCTACAGGCCAGGAGATTGGCGGAGAACGGGGTTCGTTTTATCCAACTGTACCATCAAGGTTGGGACCAACATGGGAACCTGCACAACGAAATGGCCGGGCAAGCAAAGGATGTAGACCAAGCATCCGCTGCCTTGATCATTGATTTAAAACAGCGGGGCATGTTGGAGGATACCTTGGTCGTTTGGGGGGGTGAATTTGGAAGAACGAACTACTGTCAAGGAAAGTTCGACCCGATGAATTATGGGCGGGACCACCATCCCAGGGCGTTTAGCATCTGGATGGCCGGCGGCGGTATCCAACCGGGGATCAATTATGGTCAGACCGATGAATTTGGGTATAACATTGTTGAAAATCCGGTGCACATCAATGATTTTCATGCCACCATGATGCACCTTCTGGGCCTTGATCATGAGCAACTGACCTATAAATACCAAGGACGCCGTTTTCGATTGACCGATGTGGCGGGCGATGTGGTAAAAGACATCTTAGTGTAAGTATGGGAAATAGCGCTAACATACGATGGGTCGATTACAGCATTTTTGGGCTTAGTCTTTTTTTGATTTTCTGCTTGTTGTTCGATTCCTTTATCCAACTCCCCGATTTGGTGGCTTGGTTGGGAAAGTGGCATCCTCTGATACTGCATTTTCCGATAGTGCTATTGCTCATTGCGGTTTTTTTGGGCCTCAGCGGAAAGGATATTCCCAAAAAACTGTTAACGGTGGCGGTATTTGCCGCCTTGCTCACTGCGATTTCGGGATTCTTTTTGGGAAAAGAGACCGGAACAAAGGGTGATTTACTGGTCTGGCACCAATGGTTGGGAGGGTCCTTGGCCCTGGTTGCCGTCATATGGTACGTAGTGGAAGGAAGGCAATGGGCAAAGAAAGGGGTTGCCAAAGGGCTTCAAATAGTGCTGATCGGGTTGGTTGGTTTTACGGGCCACTACGGGGGAATGGTCACCCACGGGGAAGATTTTTTGGCCCTTCCAAAGAAAAAACGCTCCGATAAAATTCCCGAAAATCCGCTGATTTATGAGGATGTTGTTGGAATGATTTTGGAGAATAACTGTGTGAGCTGCCACAACACCAATAAACGAAAAGGAGGCTTGTTAATGACCAGTTTGGAAGGTCTCCTCAAAGGAGGGGATGTGGGAAACACGGTGGTTCCCGGAAACCCTGAAAATAGTGAACTGATTTTGAGGTTGCAGCTGCCCAAAGATGACAAGGAGCATATGCCCCCCGATGGTAAAAAGCCTTTGAACGATTCCGAGATACAAATCTTGGAACGATGGATCGCTTTGGGCGCCTCGGATACCGTGCGTTTGAATCAGTTGGAAAAAAGCGAGCCCTTGGTCGCCTTGGTGGAGGGGTTAATGCAACCCGACCCCATGGAAAAATGGGCGGCCCTTCCTGCAGTCGCCGACAGCACTTTGCAGCAATTGAATTCCGACTATGTGACCGTCAATCGGGTGGCTGCCAATTCGAATGCCCTTAGCATTTCGGTATTCATGCCGCCAGACTACGATCCTGGGTTTATTACCGGTCTGAAGATAGTGGCCGGGAACGTTGTGGAGCTCGATGTGAGTGGACTGCCATTGGAATCCGTTGAGTTTGATGTCATTGCCGCGATGGTGAACTTGGAATGGCTGGAGATCGATGGCACCCCGGTAACCGACGCCGAGATGAAAAAACTCGGGGCACTACGTAATTTGAAACTCCTGAAAATTTATCAAACACCAATTGGTGACCAAAGCCTCGAAGTCTTTAAAAACCTGCCAGACCTAAAAAGCCTTTACCTTTGGCAAACAGCCGTATCGAAAGCCGCTTTGGCGGTATTCCGCAGCGATAGGCCCGAAGTATCCATCAGTACCGGCATCGACGCGGAAACCCTGCGGTCGTTTGCGGCAACCGATTCCATATCCAAAACAGCGAAAAAATGAAGTTTGATCTTAAAGATAAAAGGGCAATCGTTACCGGCGGGGGCAGTGGTATCGGTAGTGCCATTAGTAAGACCTTGGCGGCCAACGGTGCCCAACTACATATTTTGGACATCAACAAGGAAGCGGCGGTGCTGCTAGTCGATGAAATTCAAGCCGCAGGCGGTAAGGCATCGCCGTATCGCTGTGATGTAGCCAACCAGGAGGAGGTGTTGAAAACTATTGGTGAAATCGGTAAATCGACCCCGATCGACATCTTGGTGAATAACGCCGGTATCGCCCACGTCGGAAATGTGGAGCAGACCACGGCCGGTGATTTCGATCGGGTATTCGCCATCAATGTCAAGGGGGTGTATAACTGTATTTTAGGGACAGTCCCTTTTATGAAGGATAAGGGCGGGATCATCCTTAATATGGCCTCTATTGCCGGGTCGATGGGTATTAACAATCGTTTTGCCTATTCGGCCTCAAAAGGGGCCGTACTCACTATGACCTATTCGGTCGCCAAGGACTATATCGGATATGGTATCCGGTGTAACAGCATTTCGCCCGCTAGGATCCATACCCCGTTGGTCGATGGATATTTAAGGAAAAATTTTCCGGGGGAAGAAAAGGAAATGTTCGAAAAGCTTTCGAAGACCCAACCGATCGGGCGTATGGGCACGCCCCAGGAAGTAGCCGATCTGGCCTTGTTCCTATGTTCGGACGAAGCAGCTTTTATAACAGGGACCGATTTTCCCATCGACGGGGGTTTTATCAAATTGAACGGGGATTAAAAATGGAGGTGCACTGCCGTGCCGGCTATAGTAGAAGTTAGCTACGTTGAATTAACAAACGGATTTCTGTTTTTAAGGAAATGAAATAAATAATGATATGAAACTAATACGATTTGGTGCCATTGGAAACGAAAAACCGGGCGTGCAACTGGAAGATGGCACACGATTGGATGTTTCGGCCTTTGGCCAGGATTACGATGAGCATTTCTTTGGCGGGGACGGACTCGAACAGCTAAAAGAATGGTTGGATAGCCATGCGGAAGCCTGCCCGAGGGTCGATACGTCCATCAGACTGGGCGCACCCCTTTGCCGTCCGTCAAAGATCATCTGCATTGGCCTGAATTATGCCGAACACGCCCAAGAGGCCGGTATGGATATCCCGAAGGAGCCGGTGCTTTTCATGAAGGCGACTTCCGCCATGGTAGGGCCGTATGATGAGGTCGTGATTCCAAAGGGTAGCACCAAGACCGACTGGGAAGTAGAGTTGGCCATCGTCATCGGAAAGAAGGCTTCCTATGTTTCAAAGGAGGACGCCCTGCAACACGTAGCCGGCTATGTTCTACACAACGACTACAGCGAACGGGAGTATCAGATAGAGCGCAGTGGCCAATGGGTGAAGGGGAAGAGCTGTGATACCTTTGCGCCTTTGGGACCTTTTATCGCGACCCCCGATGAGCTGGAGGACCCGCACAATCTCAACCTTTGGTTGAAGGTGAACGGGGAAATGCTGCAGAACAGCAATACCTCCGATTTTGTTTTTGACATCCCTACTTCCATCAGTTATATCAGCCGGTTCATGACCTTGCTTCCTGGGGATATTATTTCTACGGGAACCCCCTTTGGGGTCGGGTTGGGGTTTGATCCCCCCAGATACTTAAAGCCGGGCGATGTGGTCGAGCTCGGGATCGATGGTCTGGGAACTTCAAGACAAGTGGCAAGAGCTTACACGTAGGGATTCCCTTGCTTCAGAGCTATAAACTTGCCTACTACTACGAAGTCGAGATTGTGGTTCGGGCTTTAAATGGGCGAGGACACTATCCCATATCAATTTTGTGCGGAATGTAGGCTTGCATCCATACTTAGATCTATCTCACGCTGTTTACCCTGGGTATCGGTTATGGTTATTTTTTGCATCATCGGTTTGATTTCAAGGAACCTGGAGCTCTGCGAATAATATCCCGAACCGTAGGCAAATTCACGTAGCTCGATTCGACCGTCTTGGTAAACAATCTTGGCGCGGTGATCCAAAGGTCTAAGTTCGAGGGTTTTTAAGGGCTTTTGCCTCGGAATGCCAAAGACTTTAAGACTATCGTCGTTCACGGAAACCAAGTTCAAATAGGAACCGTCGAAGTATCTAAGACTGGCCAACGCCTTGGCATCGCCATCAATGTAGAAATTACTCGTATCAAAATCGGAAACTTGAAAGCTTCCGTCTCCATTGCCTATTAAAAGTGTTCCAAAAGAAGCGTCTTGCCATCCGGAAAAGACTTCGGGACTGTGGGAGTTTCCTACGGCTAGGATATCGGGAATGCCATCTTCATTAAAATCTTGTATCAGCGTTCCGTAGATAGGTGCGATTTGGGCCTGATAGGGTAGCGGTACCAATTCGAAACCTTTATCGCCCTTATTGATTAAACAGGCACTATAGGAATAGTTCCAAGAAAACACCTTCGCCTCTTGAAGCACACCGGACGGTACAATATCCGTTATGCTAGCAGAAGCATAATCCTGGTAGGTAGGCAACGTTTTTTTTAATGCGGTGAGTTGCTTGTACAGGTCGTCCCGTAAATGTACCGGAACCTCACGTCCGTCACGGTAATGGGTCATAATGGGATCTATGACTCCATTTTCATCAAAGTCTTTTGCATAGATTCGTATGGGCTCCCCCTCTGTTGGACGGAATCTGGAATTCAATCCAAAATTTCCCAGAACATAATCCATATCACCATCTTGGTCTAGATCGTAACCGTTAATACTATTCCACATCCCTTTTATTTCGGATAGGGATTTCGTATCTATTTTTTCCAATTTCCCTTTTCGGTTTTTGAAAATAGTAAGGGGCATAAATTCACCTACCACCAGGAGATCTTGCCAGCCGTCATTGTCATAGTCGGACCATACCGCACTTCGAACGATACCCAAGGTCTTCAGTTCTGGCAACATCGTATCTGCAAGATTGGTCAGAATAGGTTCATGTGTTCTTTTGGTGTCGTTTTGCAGCAGCATGCTCTGGGCGGGCAAGGGGTATGCTTCCGGTTGTGAGGCGCCTCCAACAAAAATATCTAGGTCCCCGTCCTTATCGTAATCGGCAGCGACCGCACATGAGCCGTTTACTTTGGGAAAATCAAGAGCGGCCTTCTCAAATATTCGATTACCGAGATTCAGCAATAAACGATCGGCGTAAAATCGGCTCTGTCTTCCGTTCTCAACACCACCACTAACAATATAAACATCAAGGTCATTGTCGTTGTCGATATCAAGGAGCAAGCTAGCCTGATCTTCGTATAAAGGCGTATCTTCGATCAACTGATCTGTAAAGGCGCCACTTTTGTCTTGAAAGAATAGCTTGCCTAATGAGCCCTTTGCGCCACCGACATAAAAATCTTCAAGGGTATCTTGATCTATATCGCCAATGGACAACGACGGCCCTAATTTGGAGAGTTTATGGGGAATCAAGATCTGGTAATCAAAATCGTTGAAGGGCGTTTCCTTGTGAACATAATCAAGACCCTTTATGTTGGCCGGCTCGAAAAGCTTTTCAGCCAACGATGACCTGTCCGAACCTGTGGAAACCCTTGAACCGACCTCTTTGGAAATGATGATTCGTTGATTGGGTTTAACATCGTGGAGCATTTGGTTTGATCCGTCTGGCCAGGTAACATCGATCTGATCTACTATCGAATCGCTACCAAGTCCAAAGGTGGCTATGGAGCTCACGGAAGACATAAAGCCTTTCGTCGGGTAATTGATATGTGATACAATGCCCTGGGAGGTTTTAAAACTGATTTTGGTGCCTATCGCCGCTGTGTTCGGTTGATTTCCTTGCAAAACCACTTGCAGATAATTGTTTTCTCGATACTTTGATGTTATGGTGCGGTTTTCATAGATATAAGCGGCTTCGTTGATGTTGTTCACGACAAGGTCCAGGTCACCGTCGTTATCAAGATCGGCATAGGCCGCTCCATTGGAAAAACTAGGCCTGGTAAAACCCCACTCCTCACTTTTGTCCTCAAAACGGAGATTCCCCTGATTATGGAACACTCGATTTGGAAGGTGTATGCCCTTCTGGGTTTTTAAGGACTCAAGATAGGCGGCGTCATCCCGTTTTTTTTGGTTGCCAAACGGATCGGTATCATCGTAATTGACAAAATCCAGATCATTCACATCCTTCAGGAAACCATTGGTAATGAAAATGTCTCGCCATCCATCAAGATCTAAGTCGGGCATCAGGGTACTCCAACTCCAGTTCGTATTGGAGACATTTGAAAATCTTCCTATCTCGCTAAACTTCCTGGGGACGGAATCCCGTAAACCGTTGTTGAGTTGTAAGGTGTTTCTTTGATATTGATCCACGTATCCGACTTTTTTCCGTGTATCGAATCCGAAATGATCAATAGACGGATACATCATTTTCATCCTATCATCCGCTTCGGGAAGCATATCAAGCACCATAAAATCCTGCAGGCCATCATTGTTGATATCCGAGACATCGATACCCATGGAGGCAAAACTCGTATGGTTCACATAATCGCGGATGCGGTCGGTAAAAGTCCCGTCGCCATTATTGATATAAATAATGTCGTTTGTGACATAGTCGTTCGCTACGTAGATATCGGGTTTGCCGTCTTGATTGAAATCATGTATCGCCAAACCCAGACTAAAACCTTCCAATGTGATACCCGCCTCTTGCGAAACATCGGTAAAGAGTGGATGGCCGTCGCTACCCAAACCGTCGTTTCGATATAGGCGATCGGTGCGCTCAGGCCTCCCTTGCGGTTTAAGACGGATAATGCGGTTGGCTTCCGACCCGATGTAACCGGTGGGGTGGTTTACGATCATGAATACGTCAAGATCGCCATCCCCGTCATAGTCGAAGAATGCTGACTGTATGGTATGTGTGGTATCATTTAGGTGGTACTGGGCCGCCTTTTCCTCAAAACGCAGTTCACCATTGGTATCAAAGCCTTTATTCAAAAAGAGTCGATTGGCCCTATCCTTACCGGATTTTCCTCCAGAAACACTACAATAAATATCGTCCCAACCATTTTGATCGACATCAACTACTGTTACCCCGTTTACCCAGGAACTCGTTCCGACACCTGCTTCGGCAGTTTTATCCAGAAAGCTGAATGGTTCGATCTTTCCGTTATTAAGATATAACTGGGAGGAAACCAAATTTCCTGCAAAATATAAATCTTCAAAACCATCCTTATTAAAATCAGCAACGGCGACCCCTGCACCGTTGTACATATTCACATAATCGAAGACGTTAACCGAATTATCGTCGATAGTGTTCTGAAACGTTATTCCGGTTTCGGAGGCTTTTAGTAGCTCAAATTTTTTTTGATGATCAGAGGGACCCTGATGACAGCCCGTTAAGAGCAATCCGATACCTATCTTAGCGAAACATCTGGGATTAAACATATAGAAAATGAAAATTTCCCTAAAAAAGGGAACCCACGAAAATATCATGGGTTCCTTAAATTAAAAACTAACTCAAACTAACTTAATCAATATCCTGGTTTTTGATCGGCGGGGGTGAGTGCCGGATTATTATCCATTTCATCCAAGGGAATGGGCAAAAATTCATGTTTAGGCTCATAGTTAGGGCTAGGCGGCCCTACTTTACCGGCCCTAAACCAACGCTTTACATCCCTAGTTCGTGCTTGTTCCGAACACAGCTCTATACGACGTTCGTGTACAATGGCGTCGAACATTTGATCTTTTGTACCTGTTGGATACGCTGCGGTTGGTAAGGGTGGTACCCCGGCACGCTCCCGGACCTGATTTACGTAACCTAAAGCCAAAGCCGTTGGACCGTTTTGCTCATTCTCTATTTCGGCCATCATCAATAAAACGTCTGCATAGCGTAGTAAACGCATGTTAATACCCGAGAACATCTCCGGTACGGACATTTGGTAATCATAACCGTATTTTTTCCAGTGTACGCCATTCTCAATACCTTGGGCGATATCCTCTGGCGTAAAAACATCTTCATTTTCGGGGCCATGCGTATCGCCGTATTCAAGGAAACAAAGTGGATATCTGGGATCACCCTCTTCAAACGCTGCAACCAACTCATCCGACGGTACGACATTGTGCCAAATAAAGGGCGTATATTCTTGGGTCCTATACTGGACGGCTTTTTGAGGTCCACCCCAAACATTGGCCAGGTTACGTTGAAACTGCACCTCAAAAATTGATTCGATATTGTTCTCGTTTTCCTCCCTATGATTGTCTTCGTAATTGTCGACCAAACTATAATCCCCTGAATCGATCACTTTTTGAAGTTCGGTTCGGGCAGCGGCAAAATTGTCAAAGTACATATAGGCGCGCCCTAATAAAGTTTGTGCGCTTCCCTTCGTGACCCTTCCCAAGTTTTCCGTGCCGCGATATGCAGAAACCCGAGGTAAAAATTCCTCGGCTACTGTTAAATCTTCAATGATTTGATCGCGTATGACCTGTTCTGAGTCGGCCAAGGGAACCCCACTGGTAAAATCCTCTACAGGGGTCAACGAGAAAGGTACGTTACCCCAGTAGGTGACGAGTTCAAAATAGGCCCACGCCCTCAAAAACTTTGCCTCGGCTACCAATAGATCAACTTCTGCTTGCGGTAATTCGTCACTAACCTTGTCGGGCAGCGTGTTGATGACTAGGTTGGCGCGAAACACAATCCGATACAAACCTTTCCAAGCCGGTGAAATAAGACCATTGCCCGCATCGATATCATAGTTCAACAATTGTGCCCGTTGCGATTCTAGCTGGGGTCCGGCCGATTTAAGTTCATCGGAGAGGGTATCGACCAACCACCACCATTCACGGGCCACCGATTCGTTTTCTTGCAAACCGGCATAAATGGCAAAAACAGCGGCCCTTGCCTCTTCAACGGTTTCAAAGGAATTTGAGATACTCGGGGCAGAAGGATTGCCCTCTGCCAAAAACTCATCATCACAGCTAAATGTGACCATGGTGGCGCATAACGCAATGGCCACACTCTTCAATGTTGCTAACTTTCTCATTTTTTCTATTTTTATTTTCATAACAAAATTTTAAAAAGCGACTTCCACACCTAAAATAAAAGTTGATGGCACGGGAATAGCACTGTCATCCACTCCATTTGAAAAAAGGGCGTCGTTCGGATTACTGACACGACCCTGCACCTCTGGATTGTAACCGGAATAGCCCGTAAAGGTCAATAGATTTTGTGCCTGCGCGTACAATCTTAGCTTTGAAAACGGACTGTTCCTTAATTCCGGAAATGTGTATCCCAAAGTTACGAATTGTAAGCGTACAAAATCCCCATTCTCGACCCAGCGGTCAGAAAGAACAGCATTTGCTTGTCTTGCCTCTCGTGCTCCCGTCTCTTGGTTGATCCCAAAAGTTCGAGGAATATCGGTATTTGTATTTTCCGGTGTCCAAGCATTGAGCACCTCCGTACCCATATTGAACAAACGGGTCATCCCCTCGGTGTAGTACCGATTGGAATGTAGTATTTCAAAACCAAAAGAGCCCTGCCAGTTCATGGCCAAGTCAAAATTTTTGTAAGACATATTGGTGTTGAGTCCAATGGTAAAATCGGGCAAATAATGACCAATATTGACCCGGTCTTCGCCGGTAACCACCCCGTCGCCGTTGATATCCTGATAGCGAATATCACCAGGGCCTACATCGATTCCTTGCCTTGTCGCGTTGGGGTCTCCAGTTATTTGCGCTGCCCTGGCATTATCGGCATCAATTTCAGCTTGTGTCTGGTAAATACCATCGGTTCGCAGCCCAAAGTAATGTCCGATAGGCTGGCCCACTACAGCCCGGGTTTGAGGGGCACCCGTATTTTGAAAATTTTCCCCAAAGATACTGGCGCTTTCATCGCCACCTAATGACGTTACCTCGTTCTTCACAAGCGAGGCAACCGCGTTGACCGACCATTTGAATTCGTTATCTTGGTTCGTATAGCCCGCTGAAAAATCCCAACCGCTGTTCTCCACTGAGCCCACATTCGCTAACGGACGATTATCCACACCTGTTGAATTAGGTATCGGTACACTAATAATCAAATCGTTTGCCGTGTTTTGAAAATACTCTCCGCTAAAATAGAATTTACCACCAAAGAACTCAGCATCGAGACCTATGTTGATTTTTTCCACTTCTTCCCATTGCAAGCGTGTATTAAAAAGTGCGTTTTGAGTTAAACCGGTAACCACACTACCGTCGCCTAAATTATAGTCAAGATTGGCGACAACGGTGGGATCCCAAGTGTAAGCACCCGTAGCCGTGTTTCCGTTAATACCCCAACTACCTCGTAGCTTTAAATTAGAGATGGTGCCTTTCAAGCCTTCAAAGAAACCTTCTTCGGAAATCGTCCAACCTGCAGAGGCTGAAGGAAAGATACCTACATTATCATCAGGGGCAAAACGCGAAGATTGGTCACGACGAATAGAAGCGCCCAGCAAATACTTGCCTTTATAGTCATAATTAAGTCTTCCAAAATAAGAGATGATGCCTGTTTCTTCGACAACGACCTCAGCCCTCTGGTCTTCTCCTGGCGAAAGGGCAGGATTTCGAACATTTTCGTTCGGAAGCGATGTTGCTTCAGCTCTCACACGCTCATTACGAAAGGTTTGAATTTCGTAACCTGCCAAAACATCAATATTATGATTACCAAAATCTTTATTATAATTTAAAGTAGCGGTGAGAATGGGAGAGACAAAAGTAGTGTTTGTTCTTTGAAAAGTAGCGACAGGATTTTGATTAAACCCTATCTCACCGGCATTATAAGTTGGTAAAAAGAATTGTGACTGAATAAAAGCACTTTCTCCGGCCACGGCCAATTTAGCAAACAGGCCATTGGCCACTTCGTATTGACCAAAAGCGGTCACCAGCACCTTGGTCGAAGTTTGTTCGTCATCGATCAAGACTTCGCGTAGTACGGGTTGAAAAGGGTCGGCGCCATCAGCATTGTCAGTAGCTCGAAACCCACCCGGTCTGCTGGCATCCCGAACCGGTATGTAGGGCATCATCTGCAAGGACCGACGAATTGATATACCTTGGCCTTCGGGTTCGTTTTGACTATTGCGGGACAAAATTATGGAAGAACCCATTTTAAATTTACCCAAGTTTGCCTGAATATTCGCATTAAAATTAATTCGCTTGAAATACGAATTCACAATGACACCGTCTTGCTCAAAATATCCTCCGCCAAGATTGTAGGTCACGTTATCAGTACCCCCGGAAAAGCCCAATGTATATTCTTGAATGGCCCCTACAGGCATGACGGCATCTTGCCAATCGGTCTCTACGCCACGAAACTCCTCGCTTGGGGACCCTATGCGAAAATCCTGGGCGGCGAAATCATAATCATCGAACCTGGCCGGTTCAACAATAAAATCGTCCAATGTAAAATTGATATATTGGTCGGTATTTAAAAGATCGTAGCGTCTTCTTTCGGGAACTTTCTGAATTCCATAATAGGATTTAAAGGTCAATTTACCGGGACCTCTTTTTCCTTTTTTAGTAGTAACAAGTATTACCCCATTAGCGCCTCGTGAACCATAGATGGCGGTACTTGCCGCATCTTTGAGTACGGTGATATCTTCAATGGCATCAGGTGCCACATCGTTCAGACCACCTTGACCGACAGGAATCCCGTCGATCACGAAAAGAGGATCACTGTTTAGTACGGAACCCAAACCCCGTATACGAACCGTCGGGTTGGCACCTGGAACACCACTTTGTGCCACGTTAACCCCACTCACCCTACCTTGCAAGGCCTGCTCGGCTCGAACCACCGGAAGTTCCGCAATTTCTTCACCTCCTAAATTCGACACCGCGGTCGTTACCTTTCTTCTACTTTGGACACCATAGGCTACGACCACGACTTCATCCAATTGCGAAGTACTCGGTTGTAGGGTAACGTCGATCGTAGTTTGACCATTCACGGGGATCTCCTGAGATTCGTAACCAAGGTAAGATATAAGCAGTACCGCATCGCTTCCTACTTCAAGGGTATAATTACCATCGAAATCGGTCTGGGTACCGTTTGTAGTACCCATCTCCACGACACTGGCCCCTGGCAACGGTACCCCGTCCTGATCGACGATGGTACCCGAAACCCTGGTGTCCTGAAATGCGACCGAGGTCGGGGTGGCCACCGTTCGGGCCGCGACCGTTATCGGCATACACAGTAAAACGGCCATGCCGAGCGCGACTAAAAAGGTTCGATACAACCGATCGTGGCATCCGAGGGACAGTGCAGGACTTGTAAATAGTAGTTTGTTGGTCATTGTGAAACGGAATTAGTGTTAATATGTTCGTAAATTTTCGATTCCTATAAAGACAAGATAGACATGGTTAGGAAAATAGTGCGCAGTTGTTGGTTGAGTACAACTGGAATATATCAAGTCAAATATATGATTAATCGTTTAACCATCAAAGAAAACATAATTTTTGATTATTTCCATAATAAAATTGACAAATTCTAACAATACCAAGGTCAAATTTCTATTCTGTGAATAAAAATAGCCAATAAATTATCATAAAATCAACGTATAACAGAAGCGGTCGATTTTGATTCATCAAAAAAATTGAATGTTCAAGGTAGTTCTATTTTAGGTTAAAATCCAATGAATTCCCCTTATGATAGAATAAGGGGGCCATGAATTGATTGCTACAACAGGGTTTGTGCTTTTTAACCTAACTGAAAAACATTGTATACATTTAACGCAATAAGAAGCTTTTTGTCATTAATCCTTGAGAACGATATCCAGTATGCCTAAAGAAAAACGTGCCGTCGTCTTTGGTATTCAAGCTATGAAATCGGCTTGCATAGGTGCGCTTGTTTTGTGCTGTGCATGTACCGACACTTCTAAAACGTCCAGGATTTTCGAGAGGTTGCCGGCGAAGCGGACCGGAGTTGAATTTAAAAATGAAATCATAGAAAATGATTTTTACAATTTTTTAAATTTCAGTAATATTTACACCGGTTCCGGGGTCGGCATTGGTGATTTTGACAAGGACGGCTTACCGGATATTTTTTTTGGTGGATGTATGGAGACCAGTCGCCTTTACCTGAACCGGGGCGATTTCAAATTCAAGGATGCTACGGTAGCGGCCGGTTTGGTCACCGACCGATGGGTCACGGGCGTAACCGTAATCGATATCAATTCCGACGGATGGCTCGACCTATATTTAAGCGTCTCTGGAATCGGACCTCCTGACAAACTTAAAAATCTCCTGTTCATCAGTAATGGCATTCGCGAAGGGAAAGGACAAATTTCGTTTACCGAAAGCGCTGAAATTTATGGTATTGCCGACGCCTCGCCCAGTACCCACGCCAATTTTTTTGATTTTGACAAGGACGGTGACCTTGACCTTTTTGTAATCGTGAATCCGCCGGAATACGAGTTGGAAAAGGTAAATAACATTCGTCCAAAAAAAGTAAGGGGCGAGGCCATCAGTACCGACAAACTTTATCGCAACAATACCGTCGAAAACGAGCTGAAACGAAAAGAAGGTCGATCCGATTCTGCATCAACCGAGGTTCTTCCTTTGTTTACCGACATTTCCAAGGAGGCGGGTATTTTAATCGAGGGCTACAGTCTTGGCCTGAACGTCAGCGACCTGAACAATGACCATTGGCCGGATATTTATATCACCAACGACTTTTTAAGTAACGACATCGCGTATATCAACAACCAAGACGGAACTTTTACCAACCGTGCGGCAGCACTGTTCAAGCATACCAGTTATGCCAGTATGGGGATGGATGTTGCCGATATCAATAACGACGGTTTGCCGGAAGTGTACGTTCTGGATATGCTGCCCGAAGAAAACTACCGTCGTAAAATGATTGTAACTTCAGGTAACTACGACCGTTTTCAGCGCGCCATCGATAATGGATATGAACCATCGTACACGCGCAATACGTTACAATTGAATAATGGCGACGGCACTTTTAGTGAGGTAGGCCAACAATTCGGGGTGCACAAAACCGGGTGGAGCTGGAGTGCGCTTTTGGCCGATTACGACAATGATGGCTTTCGTGATTTATACATTACCAATGGTTTTAAAAGAGACTTAGGGAATCTAGATTATGTCAACTACGGCGAATGGAATCCTTTTGGTACGGTGGAGTCACAAAGGAACAGAAGGTTGGCTTTGATCAACGAACAGCCGGCGGCATCGCTTTTCAACTATGTCTACCAGAATAGAAAAGGGGAGGGTTTTGAAAAAAAATCGAAGGAATGGGGTATCGACGAGCGTTCGGTTTCGAGCGGAGCTGCATTTGCCGATTTAGACCTGGATGGCGATTTAGATCTTGTTGTCAACAACATCGGTCAAGAAGCCTTTATTTATGAGAACAAGGTCAATGAACTATCCAAAAACCGTTACCTGAAACTACAATTGGAAGGAAATCCCTATAATAGTCAGGCCTTGGGGGCAAAGATTTGGTTGTATTACGGGAAAGAAATGCAATTTGCCGAGCACACGACCTATCGTGGCTATCAGTCCAGTGTAGACCCCATCCTCCATTTTGGTTTGGGGAATGTAACCCTTTTGGATAGTATCAGAGTAGTTTTTCCGGATTGCAAAACAGCGGTTCTCAAAAACGTCAAAACCGATACGTTATTGTTGATTAAAAACAGGTTGGCAAGAGAGGGGAGCGCTCCTTTAAAGGAGAAAAGGGAACCCGCTCTTTTCGAAAAAGCCGCGCCCCGGAATCAAGTAAAGTATGTACACCAGGAAGATAAACAGGTCGATTTCAAACAGCAATCCCTCTTACCACACCAACACTCGCAGCTAGGGCCTGCAATGGCGAAAGGGGATATGAATGGCGATGGCTACGAGGATGTATTCATAGGTGGTGCGGCCGGTAAACCTGCCGTTTTGTTTTTTCAAAAAGCTGATGGCACCTTCATTCGAAAGGAGTGGGCCTTGGACAACGCGTATGAGGACACCAATGCCGTGTTTTTTGACTCGGATGCCGATGGGGACCTAGACCTTTATGTGTGTTCCGGTGGCGTTGTGCAACATGGGAAATCCACGATATACCAAGATAGGCTCTACCAAAATGATGGTTCGGGAAATTTTGTACGCAACGAGACCGCACTTCCTGCGATGCCGACGAGTACCAAAGCGATAGCTGCGGCCGATTACGATGGGGATGGGGATATAGACTTGTTCGTTGGGGGCCGTGTGACCCCCCGAGAATATCCTAGAACGCCTCAAAGCTGCTTGTTGGAAAACCAAAAAGGGATTTTTAGAAAATCGACGAAGGCAGCTACTTCAAAATTGAATCGTATCGGCATGATTACCGACGCCCTTTGGACAGATTTCGATACTGATGGGGACAAGGATCTGATTCTTCTAGGCGAGTGGATGCCCATCACTATTTTTGAAAACAGGGAGGGAAGACTAGCCCCCGAGCCGACTATCATTGAAGGTTCAAACGGATGGTGGAACACGATTGCAGCGGGCGATTTCGACAACGATGGTGACTTGGATTTTTTGGCGGGCAATTTAGGCCTGAACACAGATTACAGGGCCAGTATGGAGGAACCCTTTCGTTTGTACGCTAAAGATTTTGATCAAAACGGTAGTATAGACCCGATTTTATCCCAATATATCGACGGGGTAGAGCAGGCGGTGGCCTATCGTGATGATTTAATCAATCAAATCCCTCCGCTTAAGCGACGTTTTAACACGTATCATCAGTATGCTGAAAAACCGTTCAAAGAAGTCTTTACGACGGCCGAGTTGAAAGACGCAGAGGTATTGGAGAGCTATCTCTTTACTAGTAGTTACGTTGAAAATTTGGGGCAAGGAAAATTTGAAATAAGACCCTTGCCCATGGAACTTCAAATAGCTCCGATAAAAAAATTTCTGGTGGAGGATTTTGATGGGAACGGTCATCTAGATGCCCTGGTCATTGGTAACGACTATAGCACCGATGTAACTATTGGGCGCTATGATGCCTTTTCAGGTGCTGTTCTAGAAGGCGATGGAACGGGTAATTTTAAGGTTCCGAGAGGTACCACCTCGGGTTTCTTGGCGAATAAGAACGCACAAAATATGATCCAGGTTCAACTCGGGAAAAATGCCGATAACGGGGAGTATATATGGGTAGGCAATAATTCAGATAGTCTTCAAGTGTTCAAAAAAGTGGATGGCGACTAGCTTTCTCTTTTGCGCGAGCTACCAGGTACTTTCCAAAGGGGCCGTACTCACCATGACCTATTCGGTCGCCAAGGACTATATCGGATATGGTATCCGGTGTAACAGCATTTCGCCCGCTAGGATCCATACCCCGTTGGTCGATGGATATTTAAGGAAAAGTTTTCCGGGGGAAGAAAAGGAAATGTTCGAAAAGCTTTCGAAGACCCAACCGATCGGGCGTATGGGCACGCCCCAGGAAGTAGCCGATCTGGCCTTGTTCCTATGTTCGGACGAAGCAGCTTTTATAACAGGGACCGATTTTCCCATCGACGGGGGTTTTATCAAATTGAACGGGGATTAAAAATGGAGGTGCACTGCCGTGCCGGCTATAGTAGAAGTTAGCTACGTTGAATTAACAAACGGATTTCTGTTTTTAAGGAAATGAAATAAATAATGATATGAAACTAATACGATTTGGTGCCATTGGGAACGAAAAACCGGGCGTGCAACTGGAAGATGGCACACGATTGGATGTTTCGGGCTTTGGCCAGGATTACGATGAGCATTTCTTTGGCGGGGACGGACTCGAACAGCTAAAAGAATGGTTGGATGACCATGCGGATACCTGCCCGAAAGTCGAAGCTTCCGTTCGACTGGGCGCACCCCTTTGCCGTCCGTCAAAGATCATCTGCATTGGCCTGAATTATGCCAAACATGCCCAAGAGGCCGGTATGGATATCCCGAAGGAGCCGGTGCTTTTCATGAAGGCGACTTCCGCCATGGTAGGGCCGTATGATGAGGTCGTGATTCCAAAGGGTAGCACCAAGACCGACTG
>NZ_VIKU02000008.1 GCF_009371985.2 Pelagihabitans pacificus | reverse complement strand
AGCGTTCATCCTGAGCCAGGATCAAACTCTTCATTGTCGATTCTTATATAAGTACAAGTGCCCACTCCGAAAAACCCGTCCCGGCCCCGTCTCGCCCGGTTCAAATTCTCTTGAGGCCCGGTCAAAGCCGCCCATCGGCGGCGGGACCGGGCCCGTTGTCTTTACAATCTGTCAATGAACTACCAAACTCGCCCGGGCAATCCCCTTCATCGTCCCCCTCATAGCCCCAAAGCGGGTGCAAATATAAGAGGGTTTTTTTGCTTACACAATAGTTATCTATTTTTTTTTGAAAAGCTTTTCCGAAATAGGTCCAATAATCTGATAATTAACATGTTAAGGACTCAAAAAAATATCTTAAAAAATTCGATTTCACAACAATTCCGCTGTCCCGGAAAGACAGTTATACATCACAAAACGACAGAAGTAGTAATCTAACATTCTGAAAACGAATAAAATATTAATGGTTACTGGGTAAAATAGATCCCAAAACCAATTTATCTTTTTAATTTCCCGAAATTCATATTGCTATGAAACCAGTATTCCCTTTTCCCATCATTTGAAACCATCCCGATCCGAGCCGGTCAAGAAACTGGTCATGGTTGCCAATATATACTTTAAGAGAAAAAATTCCACACCAGCCCAAACCGAATGACGAAGTCACGATAAGGGTAATCCGGTGCTGCAAAGTAGTTATCGGTCTCGCCAAAACCGGAATTGAAGTGTTCCGCTTTCAAATAAATCCTTGTCTGTTGTACCCTTGCATTGATGAAGAAATCGAGCAAGGGGTATCCTCCAAATTTTTCACTGTTCTGAATGTAGAACTCCCCCAAAACAGGATTATACGCATTCATAGTATACTCGCTAAAATACTTAAAGGTTACCCCTGTCTGAATATACATGGCCTTTTTGAATACGTCGGAAGAGAAGTACAATGTGTTTCTGGTTACCATTTCCGGCAGATTAACCACTTGATTGGTCTGTGATACGTTCTGGTACATCAACGTATTGGCCAATGCAAATTTTCCCAGCCTAAACTCCTTAAAATACTTTAGTTTGATATAATTGACACTATTGGTTTCCTGAAAAGGCTTGATAATAGCGTTGTCAAGACCGGCCGTTACTTGTTCCTCGGTAGCCGTATCGAAATCAGGGGCGAAATAGGCATAATTGTCCAATCTGGTGTACTTGGCAGTAAGGTTACCCAGCAACTTTGATTCAAGGTCAAATTTCAGACTGCTCACCCGCTCATTTTCAAAAGTGTCGGAGTTCTGCCAGTTATAATTTCGATAATCGCTCTGGTAGAGCAGAAAATTAAAATTAGGCAGGTTGGCCGACGAATGAATCGCGACCCGAAATCGATTATTCTCGTTCAATTCGTAGCCTGCGGAAGCATCCAATATAGTACCGGTAAGTTTCCCGGATACGGTATATCTAAAAGACCCCTCGATATCAAAACCTTTGATTCTCTTTTCATAATCGGCTCCGACTGCTATCTCCTCCCCTTTTAGTTGATTTTCAATCAATTCGTCCTCCGTAATTAGAAGACTATCGAAATAGTAGTTATAATTATAAAGACTAATATTCCCTTGCAGCCTTCCCAAGACCGAATTGTAAAAAGTGGCATTGAACTGATTGTACATTGTCTTTAAAATGGCCTTATCATTAATGGCAGTCAAAAATGAGTCACCGTAATAGTCGTCCTGTTCTTCCTGGGAATAGACATAATATTTGGTTTCATAATTGAACTCATGACCAATGGCCAGGGAGGTTTTTTCCGTAATACTGGAATCTTTCCGTTTTCGAAGCACTTTATATTGATGGTCTAAGAAATACCGTTTTCCCAATACTTGGTTGTCGGCATTGTCGAACCTTATTTCCAACTTTGCCCGATCGGAAAAATCGGATCCCCCATTTACAAATTGGTCCTCGCTAAATGCGAGACCGCCATTTTCCTCCGTCTCAATGTTTTGCGCCGTGACATGCGCCCTAAGACTATACCGTTTGTTCTTGCTCTCGTAATTCGTGGTAGTTCGGAAATTACCTGACTGCGCTTGATTAAAACGATACTTACCCAAAGACCTAAAGCCCTTGTAGGCGATGGAGAAATTCAATCTACGGGAGGTATTGAAGGTGAGCATGGCATCCAACATTTGTCCTTGTTCGAAAGTAGTCTTGAAAAAAATATCGGTCATCGGGGTGGCCACATTGTAGTAATTAATGTCCTGTAGCTCGAAATAGTTGAAATGTTTGGCCTTGGCCCCAAGAGAAGGATACATTTGCCATCGTTCAAAATTCAATCCCAGCCTGTTATAAGGTTGACCCACGTTAGCAAAAGGCATCAACTCAAAATCGTCGCGCCTTAAAAAATTGTACTTATATTCTTTTTGAATGGTAAGGGTGGTATCCAGAAACGTGGTGTCGCGGGCATGGGAAATAATCTTGTAGTCCTTAATAGTAATCTCGGGTTCTTTCTCCTTTTCACTCCTGGTATTCGACTCGGGCTTGGTCTTTCCAAATCTGACTGCTTTACCGGACTTTTTACCAGGTGGAAGGGAATCTTCCTGGGCAAGGAGCGGCATACTGAGAAAGAACAAAACCGATAGAAGGAGATATTTCATAAAGCGGATTACGGGGGTAAAGTTAAATTTTTTTGTTCGTAATAAAATGTGAAATTTTTCAGGTTGTTTCAAAGACAAGGCCCACGATGGACATAAACCCTTTTCCATTGAATTGGATTATATTCGTAATTATCATTCGAACAATCATTGCTTAAATCATTTTTTAAGATAGTTGAAGAAGCCGGTACGGATGAGGCCGGTAGGGGTTGTCTTGCCGGTCCGGTGACCGCGGCCGCAATTATGTTGCCCCAGTCCTTCGAGAACGAAGTACTCAATGATTCCAAACAATTATCCGAATTTAAAAGAACCGCCCTTAGGCCTTTATTGGAACAGGAGGCCGTCACCTATGGCGTGGCCCATATTTTTCCGGATAAAATCGATGAAATCAATATTCTAAATGCGTCCATCTTGGCTATGCATCAGGCGATTGCCCAGCTGCAACCTTCACCAAAACTTATTCTCGTCGACGGCAATCGATTCAAATCCTATGGGAAGATCCCTTTTGAGTGTATCGTCAAGGGCGATAGTAAATTCATGAGTATTGCAGGGGCATCGGTGTTGGCAAAAACCTATAGGGATGCCTACATGGAACGGATACATGAGGAATTTCCCGTATATAATTGGAAACAGAACAAAGGTTACCCCACCAAAGAACATCGGGAAGCTATTCGCACCCATGGGGTCACTAAATATCACCGCCAAAGCTTTCGCTTGCTACCCGGGCAATTGACTTTCGACTTTTAAAAAGTATAGCTCTTCGCCCCAAACTTCCAGATGCTCCCCTGATCAGGTTAATGAAGATAATAAGGTGAAAAAAACTTTTATATGATAACTTTGTACAAACACCTCTTATGAAGCTTAAATCCTTGGTTTTTTTGCTTCCCCTATTGGTCTTTAACTGTGCAAAGGAAAGAACTGCCAAGAAGACGTTGGCAGATTATATCCCTACGAACAGCATTGCAGTCCTGAAAATCAATCATCTTTCGTCCTTGATGGATAGCCTCCCTTCCAACGAATTCGTTGGAAGATTGACTGAAACCGACCCTTATCACCGGATGGTCGAATCATTGGCCTTTTTAAAACAAATGGGGCCGGAGTCACAGGGTATTTTGATTTTTTCAAAACGCGATACCCTACCGATGGACTTTCTCTTTATAACGGAAAATCTTGAAAACATCTTTGGAACCGATAGCCTGCGAATCAAATATGAACAAGGATCGGGTTCTGAAAATGGATTCTCAAAATTTATGATTGAAGACCGGGAGGTATACAGCGCTATTGACAAAGAATTGGTATTTATCGGCTCTTCCGAAAACGCTATTAGGAACGCCCTTGATACCCAGAGCCAGAATCGCACCGACACTATTTTTAGGAAGCTTTTCAATGTTTCGGACTCGAATCAACCCGGCACACTGTTTGTGCGCTTGAACAAATCCGATTCATTCCTATCCCAGATAGTCGCGCACGACTCCCGCTTTAAGCCATCATCCTTTTCGGATTGGATGTCTTTGGATATCCATAGTGAACCGAATCAATTATTACTCGGTGGGTTGACCACTGTGAATGATTCAAGTTCGAACTTCCTGAACTTGTTCCGAAATACAAAACCACTGCCAAATACTACCCCCTCTTTTGCACCAATACAAGCCAGCGGTATGCTGTCTTACTCCTTTAATGACTACCGGGTTTTTGCGAACAACCAAGAGCACTATCTGCAACATTCACCCGTTACCGATTCCTTATTTAGCGCCGTAGAAGAAATAGGCTTCATATATACCGGGAGTGATAGGGCCATTTTACTGAATACCTATGGATCGGAGGATATTACCAACTTTTTGGCCGAACTGCGCCAAGGTGCCCTAGAGCATCAAGGAACCACTATCCTTGAGCTTTCAAAAACGGATTTTCTAACTAACGGATTTAAACCCCTCATCGACGGGTTCGAAGCGAGGTACAGTGTAATTTTGGAAAACGCCTTTTTATTTTCCGAAAATCCCGAGGTATTACGGGAAATTATCAGTAATTATAAAAATGGAACCACCTTCAACCAAGGTTCATTATACAAAACGGCCCAGAACAACCTATCCGCTGCTTCCACCATTCTTTATATTGGAAGTCCAAAGCACATGGAGAACCTTATAAAAAAGGAACTAAAACCTGAGTTTTACCGGCAAATTAAAACGCCGAAGCTCTCGGGATATGTATTCAGCACCCAGGTCGTGGCCGATGGAGGCTTTTTCCATACCAATCTCAGCATACAAAAATCAAGCTCGATGAGGAGAAGCCTTGGCGTACAGCCCTTATTTCGGGTTCAGTTGGAGGCAGAAATAGCGAATAGGCCGCAATTTGTCATCAATCATCTTACGAACCAAAAAGAAGTAGTCGTTCAAGATCAGGAAAATCGGCTCTATCTCATTTCAAAGGATGGGAAAATACTTTGGAAAAAAGCATTGAATGCCCGTATACGGGGCAAGATACATCAAGTAGACCTGTTTAAGAATGGCCGTTTACAACTGGCGTTTACAACTAACGATCATTTATGGGTACTCGACAGAAATGGCAAAGAGGTGAAAATGCTCTGCAAACGTTTTCCGGGTGGTAATCTGAATCCGCTCGCCGTATTCGACTACGATCAAAAAAGGGAATATCGACTGGTGGTCACCCAAGGCAATCGGATTTCGATGTACGATCGAAAAGGAAAAATTGTCAAAGGCTTCACGTACACCCGATCGGAAGCGCCCGTTCTCAACGCCCCAAAACATTTGGTTATCGGCAACAAAGACCATCTGGTCTTTCAACTGGAGAACGGCCTCCTAAAAATTCTAAATCGAAAAGGAGCGGTTCGTGTAGAAGTGGCAGAGCCTATCGATTTCTCTACCAACGAGATCTTGCTTTATCAAAGTCAATTTGCCATCACCGATACCAAAGGGGTGTTGCACCAGATCGACCAAAACGGAAAAGTAACCCGCACCCCACTTTACCTCAATCCAGAACATGGTTTGGACGCTACCTCAAAAACCTTGGTGTACATAAACGATAATGTGCTGAGCATAAGGGGTAAAAAAGTAACCTTGGATTTAGGGGTCTATAGCCCGCCTATAATATTTGTAGTAAATGATAAAATTTACATCAGCGTGACCGACCTGCAAAGCGAAAAGATATATCTATTTGATAGCCAAGCAGAAACCATTCCCGGCTTCCCTATTTATGGAAACTCCATGATCGATCTTGCGGATATGGATGGTGATAAAAACCCGGACTTGGTCACTAAGGAAAAAGACAGTTCCTTAACCGTATACAGGATATATCGAGATTTTTGAAACTGTAAACCATACACGATTTAGAACCAATAGCACAGGATTGGGGCCCGACCATAAAAATTTTCTTCCGTTTAAGGTTAACCTTTCTATTTTTCAAGCATTAAATAGGTGCCAAATCGTCTCTTTTTTCCTTCAAATCAACTGATTACGAAGTATTTAGATGATTTCCGTATCTTTAGATAATTCAAAAAAATCAATCTCTATGAAAACGTGTAGAACACTTTTAAAATGTAGCTTTTTATTGTTATTCCTCTTCGCTTTTGCCCCTAATGCCAATAGCCAGCTTCTCAAAAAACTGGGTAAAAGAGCCGAAAAGGCGGCCGAACGGGCGGTAGAACGAAGGGTCGAGAAGGAAACCACCGAGAAAACGGAAGCAGCCTTGGATAGTATCTTGGAACCGGGCCAAAAAGGCAAACAAGGAAAAAGCCCCGTCCCACAGGGTGATGCTCCGAACGAAGGCGACCAAAATGACAACAATACCAATGGCTCATCAAGTGCGCCAAACGAGGGGAATGCGGACAATGACCCCGAATCGATAACCGTTTACAGCAAATTCGATTTTGTTCCCGGCGACAAGGTGATGTTCTACGATGATTTCCAAAACGACTTTGTGGGTGACTTTCCGTCCAAGTGGAATACCAACGGAGGTGGTGAAATCGTTACGGTCAACGATTCCCCTGAAAAATGGTTGGAATTGATTTCTGGCTATAATATCTATTTTTTACCCGACGTACCCAATTTACCGGAAGAGTATACCATAGAATTTGATCTTTTTACCGTTGGACTTGACAGGCGGACCTCTTCCACCTCCAAATTTTCCATTTACTTAAGCGATGACGAGAAGTTCAAAGAGGGTAGCAACTTTGTGCAGGCCAGCCTTCCCTTTTGTCAATACTCTCCTATTGGAATCACAATGGAGAATCGAATCAATGATAAAAGAGAGATTTACAGTGTCGTTAAGGCAGACCTAAGGGACGAAGTGTTGAATCGACCACACGTTTCCATTGCCGTGAACAAGCAACGCTTTCGTTTATGGGTCAATGAGGAAAAGCATATCGATATACCCCGTATTGCCCCTGAAGGAGCTGTGTTGAGTACCCTCAAATTCCATATGAACAATCTTAAGGATGGAAAGGAACGCGTTTTTATTACGAATCTGAAGGTAGCCGAAGGAGGGGTCGATCTTCGAAGAAAATTGATTTCCGAAGGAAAGATTTCTACCAATGGCATTTTGTTCGATAGTGGTTCGGCCAACATCCAACCGCAATCAATGGGCATTATCCGTCAGATTTCCCAGGTATTGCAGCAAGAGACCGCCATGAAGCTCAATATTGTCGGGCATACCGATTCCGACGGGGAGGAAGCGGCCAATTTGGCCCTCTCCAAAAAGCGTGCGGAAGCCGTCAAAAATGCCCTGGTTTCTATTTATAACATTTCCGGCGACCGTCTGCAGACCGATGGGAAAGGGGAGACGGAACCTGTTGGAAACAATGCCACCCCCGACGGTAAGGCACAGAATCGAAGGGTCGAATTCATCAAGACATGATAGTGCCCCGAAACCCTAAAGATCGTCCAAGCGACAAAAATTGAAGTATTGCTTACATCCAAACCCACTAATAAACGTATATCCATGAAAAAATTAATTGCACTCGTACTCGTATCAGCCTCATCGTTCTCCCTGGCATGGGGCCAAAATTGTAGCAAGTTCTACCCCATGACCGAGGGAACCAGCTATGAGTATACCAATTACAACAAAAAAGGAAAGGTCGATGGGGTAACGAGCTATACCGTGGCCAACGTCACTTCGGAAGGAGATGCGACCAAGGCGACGATGGAACTACGGTTTACCGATAAGAAAGGAAAGGAAGTCTTTAATTCGGATTACAACATCACCTGTCTTGATAATGTAGTCCGAGTGGATTACAAATCGTTGTTTCCCAGTCAGATGATGCAGCAGTACAGCGATATGGGCATGGAAATGGACATCAGTGGAACCGATATCGAGCTGCCAAACGATCTGAGCGTTGGGCAAGAACTGGCCGATGCCAATGTAGCGGTTGCGATGAGCATGACCGGCATGACGATGAATATCAATGTAGCCATGACCGATCGAAAGGTCGAGACCAGGGAGAGCGTGACCACCCCGGCGGGCACCTTCGATTGCTATCTCATTACCGAAACCAACACCTCGGAGACGATGGGTGCCAAACAACAAATGAACACCAAACTGTGGTTGGCAGAAGGTGTGGGAATGGTGAAGCAGGAGACGTATAAAAAAAATGGCGATTTGATGTCTCGCACCGAGCTTACGAAGTTCGATCAATAGGCAAATTCTTTATAAGTAAGAAGCCAGGCTTGGCGCCTGGTTTTTTTTCCTACAATGCTTTCAAGCCCTAATAGTTCCAATCACCTATAAAATAGGACCATTGATACAGAATATTTTGCCAACGATACATAATTTTTAGTTTTACAGGTTGCCAAAGCTAACTTGTGACTTCTTCGAAAACAGACCTCCTCGCTCGTATGGCGGAAAGTTTTGGAAGCAACCATGTTAACCTTTTGAATAATCGAACCATAAAAGAATAAACTATAAACGACAATTATGAAAACGAAAGTACTATTTAGCACGCTACTGCTGGCTCTCGTAGTATCCTGTGTAAAGGATTATCATGGCGGAGGTGAGGAAGAACCTTATGAGGGAATACTCACAGAAACCAATTACCTGTATTTTGACGATTTCAGAACCGCTTTTTTGGAGAACCGTATTATGGCTCTCGATGCAGAAATTGAAGAGTTGAATGATAGAATTGGTTCGGGCCAAGGAGATGCCAAAGATGAAGAACGCTTAGAGGAAGCCAAAAATGAAAGGACCTCAAATCAGGAAGAAATAGATTTTATTTCGGAGTATCGAGAACAAGTTTTTAGGGTACGGCCCATGCCGCCCCCGCCACCATGTCCTTCACCGCAAAGCTGTACTGACTGGTTAGACATTGTTATTGTAACACCACCCCCGACATATACAAATTTTCAATTGATAATTTATTCTGAAAATCAGGAAGTCATTGCCGAGACCGATGGTAATCCTGAACCATTGGACGGTTTGGACGGGCTTTTAAACTTCGTGAACCTAAATTGGTACGATCAGGAATACAGGGGGAGCATTTTTATCCAAGTCTTCACGGAGGATCAGCAAGGTAATCTACAGCAAAGTTTCATCGATTCGAGAATAGATTGAAGTGACATATTAATATTCCTCAATAAACCAAACCCCTAATAATAGGGGTTTTTTGTTTTTTTGGATAATTCAAAGGTACTTTTCAACCTATCCATATTCATCTGCAGCTCTTTATCGCATAGTTTTCTTATTTTTAAATTACTAGAAAAGTGCTTTGATCATTAAAAAACCTTTTGTTCTAATTTTTGTCGCATTAAGCGCTTCAGTATTTGGTCAAGAATACGAGGACCGACTTGCATATCTGGAAAGCAAAGCCTTTGAACACTACTATACCCGCAAAGACTCCGCATACTACTATTTTGAAGAAGCCAGAAAACTCGGATTATCAAACGACGATACTATCTATGGCATTGATGCTCTTCTCAGTATTGGCAACATCGCCAGTTTTCACTACGATTTCGATAAGATGAAAGGAGTAATCCAAGAACTGGATTCCTTACTTGCTGTCCACGGGGACAAATTGGATACCCTTCCAGACCGAGGAGATTTTCAACGAAATTATTTGTTATATCACCGAGGCAACTATTTTCACAAACTGGAAGAGTTCAATAAATCTGAGCTATTCTTTGATACCATAGTACAAAAAATTACAGAAAAGCCAGAATACTTGCAAACACCGGATAATGTCAACTTTTTATCGACCAGTTACAGTTTTATTGCCAAAATGAATGCCCTTCAAAACAGGTTTCAAATAGCTGACGAATATTATCAAAAAAACATTCGGCTATTCGCTCAGGCACAACCGGACGACGTCGCCGGTCTGCATCGCGTATATAATCTGTATGCCAATTCGCTGTACATCCAAAAAAAAATCGAGGAAGCCAAAAAACTATGGTTAACTACCCTAAAATACTCCGAACAAAACTTTACTTCCCGAAATCGAAACAGTATTATAACTACCAGTTTTTTGCTTGCAAAGGCTTACAGCGATCTTGGAAAAATCGATAGTGCATATTTTTTCCTTGATAAATATGATAAGTACAAGATACCTCAAGATCCCTTTGCCTACCGCTATTTCAAGACCAAAGGGGAAATTCTTATAGTTGAAAACAAAAACGAGCAAGCATTAAATTCTTTTGGTCGGGCCTTGGAATTGGCACCTCAAGAACAAAAACCGGTAATTCTCAAAAGAATAGGCGATTTTCAATTTGAATTGGGTCAACCGGAGAAATCGCTTGCTACGTACCAAAAAGGACTTCGGGAATTAACACCAAATTTTAACTCCGACGAATTTGATGAAAATCCTAGGCCCTACCAAACGGCGCAAAAACAACTATTGTTAAAATTACTTAACGGCAAGGCCCAAGTTTTAAACTCGATGAAGGAAGAATCAAGCCGGTTAATGGCCTTGCATGCCGTAGAGACCTCCGTTGCCACATTGGATTCTTTAAAACCAAAATTCAAAAACGAGAAGGATAAAGCATTTTTAATTGAAGATGCCTTCCCCACTTTTGAACATGGGCTTCAAGCCCTCTATTCACTTTATCGGAAGTCCAATCGCCAGGACTACCTAGAACAAGCGTTTCATTTCTTTGAAAAAAGCAAAAGCGTTGTATTGTTAGATGCTATTCTAAGTGCACGTGCCAGCGAGTTTTCGCAGATACCTAAGGAACTGTTGGAGCGTGAATCCGAGCTGAAGTCCAAAATATCCATGCTTGAGAAACAAATCGATCTTGGTAGTGATCAGAAGACCTTTTTGAGAGATGAGCTTTTTGACATAAGGAACCAATATCGGGGATTGATTAAATTAATTGAAAAAGAGCATCGGCAGTATTTCAATTTAAAATATAACTCCCATGTTCCTACCTTGGCGGAAGTTAGAGAAAACCTAAACCAGGCGGAACTTATAATCTCCTATTTCTATGGAAACAATGCCCTCTATTCCATTGGGATTTCGAAGGAAAAAAACTCATTTTATAGAACACCGATAGATAGCTTATTTGCGGAAAAAATAAGCGCCTTCTATAGAATGTGCAAAAACTCCAAATCCGATATTGGGAATCTCGCTAAGGAGGGATATGAAATTTATGCTACTATTTTGAAGCCTCACCTTGAAGAACGATCGTTTTCAAATATCCGTATTATGCCCGATGGACCCCTCAACTATCTCCCCTTTGGCGCACTAAACATAGGGGAGAACACCATTGAATATCTAGTTGAGAGCACTTCGATTTACTATGCAAACTCGGAGGCTTTGTTACAAGAACTGAAACAGACAAAGAAAGAAAAAAACTACCTCCTAGCGGTGGCTCCTACCTTTAACGGAATAAAAGTCGAACCTGGAACCACACGAAATACACTTTCAGCCCTTCCCCACAATAAATCGGAGGTAGAACAAATAATGTCCTTTTTTGAGGGAAGCGCTCTGGTGAATCAAGACGCTTCCTTGACAAACTTTTCTTCGAATCTCCAAAATTTTGATATGCTGCATCTGGCAACCCATGGTGACTTTAACGATATGTCTCCCGAATACTCCTACTTGGCATTCACTCCAAAATCAGAAAAAGACTTTCTTCTTTATGTAAAGGATATTTATAATTTAGAACTTAAAGCCAATCTTGTTACCCTAAGTGCCTGTGAAACGGGTATCGGGGAACTCAAGCGGGGTGAAGGTTTTTTGAGCCTCGCCAGGGCTTTTTTCTACAGCGGCGCCAAAAGCATCGCCAGCACCCTTTGGAAGGTCAATGATGCTTCATCTTCCGAGATTATGGGCGATTTTTACCGGTATCTGGCCGAAGGAGCCTCCAAAGACGAAGCACTAAGGCAGGCCAAACTTGTCTTTTTGAAAAACAACAACCAAAATGCGCGGCAACACCCCTACTATTGGGCGGGTTATGTCATTTCCGGCAATATGGAGCCTATTCACAAGACCGATCATAACTGGGTGTGGTTTGTTGGAGGTCTGGTATTGGTAGTGGGAACCGTTTACTGGGTCCGCAAAAAAGCGGCCTAATCTATTTTTTGCAACAATGCCTCCGCCCGTTCCCGGTTGTAGTCAAAACCGGCCGTTAATTTTTGAAGATATCTGGTGGCGTTCTCTTTGTCCCCATTTTTTAAGTGAGCCAGCGCGGTATACCAATGGGCTTCCGCTTCAAACTCTTTTTCCGAATCCATAATTTGTTGGAACAAGGCCAGGGCGGCCTCCGTATTGCCCAGGTTCAAATGGGATTGTGCCATATAGAATGCGATATACGCTTTGTTTTCTTCCCCTTTTAACTCCTCGAGATAATCGATGGCCGACTCGTAATCGCCCGATTCGTAGGCCACAAAGGCCTTTCGCTCCAGGGAATCGTCGGTGTCGCCCCTAGTAATGGTGTACACCGTATTGGGGTACGCCCTAAAGTGCTCTTCGTACAAGGCATCGGAGCTAGTTCCCAAAAAGGTATTGAAGCCCACCCATCCCAAACCGATCAATAGGGCAATCGAGGCCGCAATGGACCAGTTTCTAAATCCGCCTTTGGGTTTGGAGCTAGGTGATTTTTTGGCAATGTCGACCTCGAAACTGTTCAGTTTCGCCTTCAGGTCCTCCCCCTTTTTATGCCGGATTACCTTTTTGAGGCTTTTTTCAAACTCGAACCGTTTCCGGAACTCGGTATCGCTATCCAAAAGCTGGTTCAAAACCGCCTCCCCTTCCTTGTCGAGTTCGTTGGCAAAATATCGATATATGAGGGTTTCCTTATCCATTTTACATACTATTGGCCGCGATCCGTTCCTTTAAGCTTTTCAAACAGCGTGATTTAGCACTTTTCACTACGTTTTCACTATTGTAATGTTCGGCTTCCATAATTTCCTGGATGGTATAGCCTCGATAATAGAAGAGTGTTAACAATTCCTGACATTTTTTTCCCAAGCTATCAAAGTGTTTTCGCAACAGTTGTTGTTCCGAGGTCAGGCTTCCTTCCTCGATATCCAAGTTCTCTATCAAGTGGTCCTCGTCTTTTACAATATCCATGTTAAACTGGGACCCCACTGTTTTTTTATTCTTCCTCATCCGATCAAAAATCAAATATTTTCCAATACTGAAGAGATAGGTCGAAATACTGCTGGTCAGGGTTTCCAACTTTCCACTCATCACGTTATCGTGAAAAATGATAAAGGCATCTTGGTATACATCAACATTTTCCTCTTCCGGCAGGTCATACCTCCGCGCGAAATTCAGGAACTTGTCCCGATTCTCCTCGTACACCTGCCGCAGTACCTCATCGGAACCCTGCCTAACGTCTTCCAGCCTAATCGTTCTTCGTATTGCTTGCACTTTTATGAAAGGGAATAAAAAAGGTTAACACCCATTGAGGCTAATTTAACATTTTTTATAGGAAGAAAATTCACCTAGTGCATAAAACCCCTGAAAAACAAGGGTTTGTAGTAATCGTATTACAACTTGAAATCTGAGCGATAAAATAAATCCCGTTCCTGTTAACCTTTTATCCGCACTGCCATAAAGAGGCAAAATATCAAATTTTAGCATTATGAAAACATTGACATTTAAAAACAATTGGAGATTGCTCGGGCTGTTCACTATCCTGAGCCTGGTAAGCTGTAGCAAGGATGATGGTCCGGAAATACAACCGTTGCCGGACACTATGGAAACTCCTGGCCCAACATCCGAAGAAACGCCTACCGTTTTTGGTATTTGGGAAGCCAAAAGCGGATCCATTGGCGGAGGCGATACGAAATACGTCTTTATCAACGAGGACAATACCATCGATATTCTCGACGAGGATGAACTGGGATTCCGGAGCGATTTCAACACCAACATCACCGTCTCCGAAAATCAAATCACCCTGAGTGGCGGCGGTGAGGGCGGTACCCCCATATATAACTATTCCCTGGAGGGCGATGAGCTCACCATCATACTCCCTTACGAGGCAGATCCGGTAAAATTTGAAAGGGCTTCGTCCGCACCCGATGCCGATACTTGGGTCAAGCCCCTATCTATGTTGAATGAAGGAGTGGTGCCGTGGGAAAGGGACGTAGATATTGCCTTTGATGGCACCTATCTGCTGGGGTTCTATTCGGAAGATCGTGAAATCCTGAAAATAGACCCTACCGACTTTTCGATCGCAGACCGTATGCCCACCACCCGTTCGGCCTATTCCGTAGAAATCGAGAAATCGGATTCGGAATTTAAACAGCTCTTTCAAAGCAGCAACGGCTCCAATAAGTTTTATTCCTATATCTACAGCTCCAACACGCACTACTATGATTCCGAAGAGCTGGGCAGTTGGATCCGAGGCCTTGCATCGGTCAATCCCGGCAACCTGTGGGTATCCAGCAGCAATGCCGAGGCACTTTATCATTACAAATCAAATGGTGCGCTTTCGCCAGGAGAGGTTCTAAAGACCGTGGGGTTGGATTTCCAGCCCGGCGGGTTGGACTACCAAGACGGTTATTTGTACCTAACGGAACGCAATAGGATACATAAGTGTATAACTTCGCCCGAGTTCAGGGCTGTAGCAAGCTATAAGCTATCAGGCCAAAGCGTTAACGGCATTGCCTTCGATGGCAGCCATTTTTGGTTAAGTACCAAAGATTGGGCAGAAGGCACCAGTAAAGTAGTGCAAGTGGTATTCCCTGATTAAACGAACACGTCCCTAAAGAAGCGACCTGTTGCCTATATTGAGGTAGCAGGTCTTTTTTTTACTATTTCCAAATCCTTTTGTTAACCTAGGCCTACCTTCTTCATTAAATAGCGAACCTTAAAATAACAAACAATGAAATCAATCATCAGTTTAAGCCTAGTAGGTCTATTCGGTGTTTTGGGAAGTTGCCATGCGCAAGACAAAAAACAAACCGATACGGTAAAACAAATGAACATTATTGACGAGCAGGTGAAAATCCTGAACTCCGTCTTCGAAATGGGCGATGCCTCGGAGAATCCCCTCGGCGGAGCTACCAACTATATAGAGCTTTTGGAACAAAGCGATATGGACCCTGAGCTTAAAAAAGAACTTCGGGAACAATACAAAATCTACGATCTGAGCCTGGATCCCAAGAAGAAGGATTCGTTGGCCCTCGTATTCAATAAAAAATTGAAGGAGGCCATGGACAAAAGTCTCAATGACCCTCAAAACAAATAAAACAAACCCTTATGAAAACATTACAACTATTGAGTATCGTACTGGTATCAGGAATACTGATTTCCTGCGAAAAAGAGGAACTATTCGTCACTCCGGATGAAAATGGCATCGAGGAAACCGCGACAAATGGGAAGGGTTTTTTGTTCCCAAGCGGTCCCCTGGACTTTACCTTACAGGCCAATTCAAGTAATATGGGTGGTTTCGCCAATCATGAGATTGCCTTATTCAAGGGAAACCTTTGGTTGGTCGGTGGCCACAATGACCATACCCCACCATATACTTCCAGTTCACAGGTCTGGGCCAGTCGTAACGGAAAAGACTGGAAACTTATTACCGAAGGCCTCTTTCCGGAACGGCACAACCATTCCCTCATCGTATATAAAGACCAACTTTGGTTAATTGGAGGAATCGACAGTTCCGGGGAAATCCTTAGCGATATATGGAATTCGACCGACGGGGTGCGCTGGAACCGTGTTACTTCCTTAAATCCGTTAGTAGACATTGGGCAGAACAATTCAGTGGTCTTTAATGAGAGAATATTCGTGTTCCGAGGAAACGGAAGGGAAAAAGAGGAAGTCTGGTCTTCTTCCGACGGTAGCAACTGGAGATTGGAAACCGAAGCTGCATTCCCTGTGCGTAACCATTATAAAACAGTGGTCTTTAATGGCTTCATTTATGTGTATGGTGGTTGGCTGCGCGATGGCGGGTTGACCAATGAAGTCTGGACCAGCCCCGATGGACGCTATTGGTATCAGAAGCCTCCGGCAACGGATATTTTTGCACCCCGTATAAACCACTCGGCTACCGTATATGATGGTTACGTCTGGATCATAGGGGGCGAAAGCTGGGACGCCTCTGGAAAACGAACCTTTTACGGAGATATTTGGTATTCCGAAAATATGAAATACTGGACCCGGTATGAGGGCAAACCGCCCTTTTACAAAGGGCTTCATAGTCATATTGGTTTATCCTATAAAAATGAACTATGGGTATTCGGGGGGTACCGTCCGGATGGTTCCTTGGCAGACGTTGCCACCGGGAAAATCTGGAGTATCGACCAGTAACACCCTAGTGATGTTACTATGAAAACCGAGGCCAATACCTCGGTTTTTTTATGTGCCGATGTTAACCCTTGCACTTCACTAACATAAAGGGATATAACCATAAAAACAAATACGATGAAAACGTTCAAATTTTTAAAAACTTTAGGAATACTGGCAATACTGCCGTTCGCACTTCTAAGCTGTGATCCGGATGAGGAACCTATTGTGGAAGAGACCAGCCCGACCATAGACCTAGCGGTCGAGACCATTTCGTTCTCGGTCGTAAAGACCAGTGACTTTGTCGGCGTTGCGACCATTACCGGCAGTATTAAGAATATTGCCGACAATTTTGTCTCCGGAACGGGGCAACAAAAAGTTTATTTGTACGAACGCAGTTTGGGAACCCCTACCGACCAACCGGGAAATCTGGTAGCCGAAAGGAGTTTTACCAATCTTGCCGCGGGTGAGACCCTGGAAGTTTCGTTCAGCAGGGCATGGAACGCCTCCTCGCCCGCCGAAGGGGAGTTTCCGCCGGAATATATTCTTTACATCGGCTACGATCCCGATATCTACATTGACGGAAACGAACATAACGATGATACCAATACCAGCAACGACGAACTGTTGGAAAGCGGTATGGCCATCAACGACTTATTCCGATAAACTAACATAGCAGCTCATATACTAGGGACCTATCCCCAGTTTTTTGTCTTGATGTTTACCTCTTGACAGAAAACCACTAGAAAAAAGAACAATCACTTTAAAATTAGAAATCATGAAAAAAACAATGAAAACATTCGTATACGGATTAATGGCCTTATCGATTACCATAACCTCCTGTTCAAAAGATGGGGATATCGGTCCGATCGGACCTCAAGGACCGCAGGGTGAACAAGGACCTGTGGGACCACAAGGTCCGGCCGGGGAGGATGGCGAGGCACTCGGGGTGCCCGGGCCACAAGGCGAACAAGGAGAGCAAGGGCCTGCCGGGCCGGCAGGACCCGCTGGTCCGCAAGGAGCAACGGGCGACACAGGTCCGGCCGGACCCACAGGACCAGCAGGGGCCGATGGCGATGATGGGGCTGATGGAAATGCCAATGTTCGTGCGTTTATCTTTGATTTGTCGAGCAGATCTGGGGCAACCGTCATTCAAAATATTCCAGCATTGACACAAGATGTGCTAGACAACGATTTAATTCTAGGATATTTGAAAGCAGTCGATCGGGAATTTAATCCAATTCCCGCCCCAAGATTTCTTGCTGCCGGACAAAAAGATGTGGCGGTCGATTTTGAGGTAGGACAATACCAGATTTTCTTTTATGAAGTAGGAAGCTCGACCCTTACACCGGTATCAACAGGCACGTTGGACGAGCTAAAAGTTATTATAGCAGAGTCAACCAGTACTTCTTCCGGTAAATCAGGAAGACAAGGTATTCTACAAGATATGAAGGTAAATGGGGTGGACGTGAACGACTACTATGCGGTTATGAACTATTTTGGCCTCGATTACTAGACAAATTGGTCAGCTGAAATGTAAAAAACCGAGGCTCACACCTCGGTTTTTTCTTTTATCAATTCCGCTTTGAAAAGCATTTCAAAATGTCGAAGTAGTTTTTGCTTTACTTCCTCCGGGTCCACTTCTTTTTGTCCCAGTTCCACGTTCAGCGAGGTCACCGCCTTGTCCTTGATACCACAGGGAATCATCAAATCAAAATACCCCAGATCGGCATTTACGTTCAGCGCGAACCCGTGCATGGTCACCCATCGGCTTGCCCGAACACCCATGGCGCATATTTTCCGGGCGAAAGGGGTGCCTACATCCAACCAGACACCTGTTTCCCCTTCGGAACGCGTAGCCTTCACACCGTATTCGGCCAAGGTAAGGATAACCATTTCTTCCAAGAGTCTCAAATATTTGTGGATATCGGTAAAGAAATTATCCAAGTCCAATATGGGATAGCCAACGATTTGCCCGGGACCATGATAAGTGATGTCCCCACCCCGATTGATTTTGTAAAATTGGGCCCCTTTTTCTGCAAGAACCTTTTCATCGACCAATAAGTTGTCCTTGTCCCCACTTTTACCCAAGGTAAATACATGCGGATGTTCTACAAACAAAAAATGGTTAGGGGTCGGGATGTCTCCCGCTTCCCGTCGATTCTTAATTTTGATATCGACCGTCTGTTGAAAAAGTGTTTCCTGATAGTCCCAGATTTCCTTATAATCCCTGAGACCCAAATCCTGAAATTGTACTTTTTTGTTCATCGCTCAAACTCGACTTCGATATTAAAATATTCCGGGTCGTTGTTCATTTCGTACATATTGGCTTCGAGTTCGACCCCCTTGAAATCGGAGAGGATTTTCGCATTCGGGTTGCTAACGTTTTTCACCTTAAAAGGAAATCGATACACCTGCTTGAACCGCATCATATCCACAAAAGGATCGTCTGCCTTGAGGGTGGTATCCTTCTTTTGAAGCATATCGGCCATCGCTTTTTCGGTCACCTTTCTCGAGAACCTTTTTTTATTGAATTCCGTGTCGAACGACTCCGCCATTTTGAAAAGGTCTTCCATTCCATTTTTTGGAACGGAATCAGCCCCTCCCGCATCGGCTGGCATCATGCCCTCCATCGGGTTCACTCCTTGGTCGAGCTCCTTGATATCGGCGGCTTCCACAGCTTCCGCAAATTTCGAAATATCTTCCAGTTTGTCAAATGCGTAGCTAAGGCGAATATTCATTTGATTTTCCTCTTCGCTCATCTTCATGGCAAACCGAAGCGGTCTCAGGGCTTCCAATTTTTCCTGCTCCGCCTTTGGCAGTTGGGCGATACTGTCCTTCTTCTCCTCGAGAAAGGTAGCGAAGATGATCAAGGTATCGATAGCCGCCTGCGGTGGCAAGGAGTCGTTTCCCTCTCCCATTTTCATCATCTCCGACATATCGAAGCCAACCTCATAGCTTCCACTACCGTCCTCGTTAAACCGAATTTCCTCCCTGATTTGGCAGCTTGCAAAAAGTAATAACGAAAAGACGCATAGTATTGTATTTCTCATAAACCTTCCGTTAAAGAGATACAAAGATAGGCGATCAATTGGGATTGTTCAGGATGACCAAAGCGGCGATAACTCCCGGGACCCATCCACAAAAAGTGAGTAGCAACACAATTAAAAAAGAACCACAGCCTTTACCAAGCACGGCAAGTGGGGGAAAAATAATGGCCAGTAAGACTCGAATAAAACTCATTGATTTGGAATTTTGATGATTGACGTATCTATTTGACGTAGATTGTGCCCTTTTGTTACAGAATATTTTCACACGGGTTGATTACCACAATAAATCACCGAAATAGTATCTTTGCTGCCTTAATCACCAAGCAAATGCAACTTTCGGAACAAGAAATCGTAAGAAGGGAAAAATTGACCAAATTGAGGGAAATGGGTATCAATCCATATCCTGCCGCACTCTATCCTGTAGACGCTACGGCAAAAAGCATCAAGGAAAATTACGACGAAGGCAAAAAAGTGGTCATTTCCGGTCGATTAATGTCGCGCCGTATCCAAGGAAAAGCCTCCTTTGCTGAACTGCAGGACAGCACAGGGCGCATTCAGGTCTACTTCAACCGGGACGAAATCTGCCCTGGTGAAGACAAGACATTATACAACGAGGTGTACAAGAAGTTGCTCGATATCGGGGATATCATCGGCATCGAAGGCACGCTTTTCACTACCCAGGTTGGTGAGAAAACGGTGATGGTCAAAAACTTCAGTATCCTAAGCAAGGCCTTACGACCGCTTCCCTTACCAAAGAAAGATGCCGAAGGCAATGTATACGACGAGTTCAATGACCCCGAACTACGATACCGTCAGCGGTATGTAGATTTGGTGGTGAATCCTTCTATTAAGGACACCTTTATCAAACGTACCAAAATCACCAACAGCATTCGGGAATTCTATAACGATCGGGGCTATCTGGAAGTAGAGACCCCTATTCTACAACCCATACCGGGAGGGGCCGCCGCACGACCGTTCCTGACCCACCACAATGCCTTGAATATACCACTATACCTACGAATCGCCAACGAGCTCTATTTGAAAAGGTTGATTGTCGGTGGCTTCGATGGCGTTTACGAGTTCTCAAAGGACTTCCGCAACGAGGGGATGGATCGAACCCACAACCCGGAATTCACCGTCATGGAGCTCTATGTGGCCTATAAGGACTATAACTGGATGATGGATACCACGGAACAATTACTGGAGAAAGTGGCCATCGACGCCACCGGTAGTTCCAAGGTAACCGTTGGCGCGCATGAAATCGATTTTAAGGCCCCCTACCCAAGGGTTCCTATCCTGGAGGCTATCAAAATTCACACGGGCATCGACGTGGCCGGAATGGACGAACACCGACTTAGGGAAACTGCCAAAAGCCTAGGCATCGAAGTCGATGAAACCATGGGGGTAGGCAAATTGATCGATGAGATTTTCGGTGAAAAATGCGAGCATCACTACATACAGCCCACCTTTATCATCGACTACCCAAAAGAAATGAGCCCGTTGACAAAAGAACACCGCAGCAACCCTGCCCTGACCGAACGTTTTGAGCTCATTGTCAATGGAAAGGAAATTGCGAATGCCTATTCCGAGTTGAACGATCCCATCGATCAACGCGAACGTTTCGAGGAGCAGTTAAGGCTTTCGGAAAAAGGGGATGACGAAGCCATGTTTATCGACCAGGATTTTCTACGCGCCCTCGAATACGGAATGCCCCCTACCTCGGGCATCGGTATCGGCATCGACCGTTTGGTGATGCTGTTGACCAACAATTCATCGATACAGGAAGTGCTTTTCTTTCCACAGATGCGACCCGAGAAAAAACAGGTAGAACTAAGCGAGGAAGAAAAAACCATTATCAACTTATTGAAACCTACCGGGAGTATGGACCTCAACGCGCTCAAATCCCAAGCCGGACTCAGCGGCAAGAAATGGGATAAATCGATGAAGGCACTTTCGAAGGCCAATTTAGTAAAGGTCATGGTCGAAGGGGATTCGAAGACTGTCTCCCTACAAGGCTAGTTTTGAGGCACTGTCACTGGGAGAAATCCCTAAGCGTATCCTTTTAAATAATCGAAGCACCGTACCAAGAACACAGCCTGGTAATCGGAATAAACGACCCAATGCGTTTTTATACGTGAGCTTTCTTTAGAGCTGGTACCGACTTTTTTATTTGAATCCCTTCAACCTGGAAATTTATTACCTTTAGGATTACGAGCTTATTGGGTCCTATCTATCCGTTATGAATAGACAAATGCTTATCGGAATCACTGGCATCGTCCTCGTGGCGATCGGAACTATTCTTTGGGTTACGCTCCCCTCTTCCGAAAAAGTAGATTTCAGTACGCAAATAAAGCCCATCTTGAACAACAAGTGTATTAGCTGTCATGGTGGGGTTAAAAAAAATGCAGGCTTCAGCCTGTTGTTCGAAGAGGAGGCATTCGCCGCAACCGAGTCGGGAACACCGGCCATTTTGCCAGGCGACGCCTCCGGCAGTGAGTTCATCCGACGGCTGCGCGAAAAAGACCCCGAATTACGCATGCCCTACCAAAAGCCGCCCTTGTCCGATGAGGAAATCGAATTACTGACCCGATGGATCGATCAAGGTGCCGAATGGGGCGAACACTGGGCCTATTCCCTGCCGCAAAAAATCGATGTACCCAAGACCTCACAAGAAGCGGGCTTAGGTTCGAATACCGCATCAACCTTTATCAAAAACGATATCGACCCCTTCATTCTGGCCCGAATGGAAGAACACCAGTTGGTCCCCTCCAAACCGGCGGAGACCAATACGCTCGCACGAAGAGTGGCGCTGGACCTAACGGGACTTCCTCCCGACCAAGAGTTGTTCAGTGCGTTTACGGGAGGAACGCTTTCGTACGGAGGCTTGGTCGATTCCCTGTTGTCACGTTCATCCTATGGCGAAAAATGGGCCAGCTGGTGGCTGGATCTGGCCCGCTATGCCGATACCAAAGGCTACGAACGGGATGCCGGCCGCAGCATGTGGGCCTATCGGGACTGGGTTATCCGCGCATTGAACCGGGACATGCCCTATGATGAATTCACCATTGCCCAGTTGGCAGGCGATTTGCTGCCCGATCCCTCCATCGACCAGCTGATAGCGACCGCCTTTCACAGAAATACGATGAACAACGACGAGGGTGGTACGGAGGACGAGGAGTTCCGAACCGCTTCCGTCATCGATCGGGTGAATACCACTTTCGAGGTGTGGCAAAGCACCACCATGGGTTGTGTACAGTGTCATAGCCACCCATATGACCCTTTCAGGCACGATGAATATTATCGGTTGATGGCCTTCTTTAACAACACTCGGGACGAGGATACCTATAACGAAGATCCGAATCTTTATTTTTTCGGCGATGTCGAAAAGGCCAAAATTGAAAAAATCAAAAAATGGGTGACCGCTTATGGTGATTCCACACTATTGAAACAATACAGTGATTTTCTCAGGTTCAAGGAACCGGTATACCAGGCCCATTTGAGTGAAGACTTTGTCAACGGCGAGCTGGCCGATACCAAATGGCTGGCGCTGTGGGACAATGGCTCGTGCAAACTGAAAAACATCGATACCCAAGGGGCCACATCGATGTATCTTTATTACCGTTCGGGCATCGACGGCACTACCATGACCATCAAAAAGGGCAATGCCCAGGGACCGATATTGGCGCGTTTTGGAATCGATAAAACCCAAGGAAATATCATCCGACGGATTCCCTTTAAAAAAGTGGATGAAAAAGTGACGCTTCACATCGAGGCGAACAATAATGCCATTCCACGGGAAACCTCAACCAGTGCCATCACATGGTTTGCGTTTTTACCGGATCTGCCCGGAAAGGGCAAACCCGGATATCAGGAAATCCTGTCGCTTTTTTTGGAGGTAATGAACGTCCAGGTCCCGACGCTGCCCATCATGGTCGAAAACCCGGACTATATGAAACGTAGCACACAAGTATTTGAACGGGGCAATTGGTTATTGAAAGCGGATACAGTTCAGGCAAAAACGCCGGAAGTCCTTAACGAATGGGAGGCGCAATGGAACAAGGACCGCATGGGACTGGCCCAATGGATGGTGAGCAAAAAGAATCCCTTGACAGCCCGGACCCTGGTCAATCGGGTCTGGCATCAGCTCTTCGGAAGGGGCCTGGTAGCGACCCTCGAGGACATGGGCACCCAATCGGACCCTCCTTCCCATCCTGCACTGCTCGATTGGTTGGCCTTACGTTTTATGAACGATCATGGCTGGAGCATAAAGGCCCTGATCAAGGATATTGTGCTGTCCGGCACCTACCGACAAAGCTCGGAAAGCAGTCCAGGACTTTTTCAAAAAGACCCAGGGAACCAATGGTATGCACGGGCGCCCCGTATGCGATTGAGCGCGGAACAGATCCGGGATCAGGCATTGGCAATCTCAGGTTTATTGAGCACTAAAATGTACGGCCCTGGAGTAATGCCCCCACAGCCGGAGGGTGTTTGGCAAACGGTCTACAGCAATGAACAGTGGGTAGAGAGTAAGGGAGCCGATAAAAATCGAAGAGCCGTTTATACCTATTTGAAGCGAACGAGTCCGTACCCTTCCTTTCTCACCTTCGATGCCGGAAGCCGCGAGGTATGCACGGTTAGGCGAACCGTGACCAATACCCCCTTACAGGCCTTGGTGACCCTCAATGATCCCGTCTATCTGGAAGCTGCCTACCATTTTGCAAGAACCATGCAGGGCAAAGACGTCTCCCAGGCCATATCGGATGGATACAAGAAGGCCCTTTACAGCGAGATCACGCCCGGGAAACTGGAGGCGTTACGGCAACTCTTTGAAACCTCGCTTTTAGAGTTTCAAAATTCGGATGAGGCCGTTACGGCGTTTTTGCCCTTTGAAGAACGACCCGATGCAACATTGGCCGCATTGACGGTAGTTGCCAACGCTATTATGAATTTGGACGAATTCTTGAACAAAGTGTAATGTTTTGAAAAACAATTTAGACCGACTCATACAGGAAAAGATACAACGCGAACTCGGGGCGCAGACACGACGGCATTTTATCCAAAAATGTGCGACGGGCATGGGCGGACTGGCCCTTGGCTCGTTGTTTCTTGGTTGTGATGCGTTCAAGGGAAAACAAGAAAAAAAACAGCTCGGATTTTCGGAGCGCGACCTAAATCCGTTGGCTCCTTTAGCACCCCCTTTCGGGCCCAAGGTCAAGAATGTCATTTTTCTACATATGGCGGGAGCGCCTTCCCAATTGGAGATGTTCGACTACAAACCTGAATTACAAAAACTGCACGATCAGGACTGTCCGCAGTCCTTGCTGGAAGGCAAAAAATTCGCCTTTATCCGCGGTACTCCAAAATTATTGGGTCCCCAAGCAAAATTTGAAAAAGTAGGCGAATCGGGTAATTGGGTTTCGGACAATCTGCCCCATTTCAAAAGCGTTGTCGACGAGGTGGCGTTCTTAAAAGCCGTACATACCGACCAATTCAACCATGGACCCGCACAGTTATTTATGCATACGGGAAGTCCCCGGTTGGGAAGGCCCAGTCTGGGGTCCTGGATTACCTATGGCCTGGGTTCCGAGAATCAAAATTTGCCAGGGTTTGTGGTTTTGACCTCTGGCGGAAAGGTTCCCAGTGCCGGGAAAAGTGTTTGGGGCAGTGGTTTTTTGCCCTCGGTCTATCAAGGGGTACAATGCCGTTCACAAGGCGACCCCGTGCTCTACATCGAAGACCCCCAAGGGATGTCGCGTACCCTGAAAAAACGTACCATAGAGGCCATCAATGCCATTAATAAGGAGGAATACGCCAAATACGGAGATCCGGAGATTTTGGCGCGGATCAATCAATATGAGATGGCCTACCGCATGCAGATTGCGGTGCCCGATGTGATGAACATCAACGATGAACCCGACTACATCAAGGAATTATATGGGGTAGAACCGGGTAAGGAATCTTTCGCCAACAACTGCCTCCTGGCCCGGAAGCTGGTCGAGGACGGCGTGCGATTCGTTCAGCTCTATGACTGGGGATGGGATGCACATGGAACCGCGGAAGAAACATCGGTCGATATCGGTCTTCGCAGCAAATGCCGGGATATCGACCGTCCGATGACCGCTTTGTTGCTCGACCTGAAACAACGGGGGCTGCTAGAGGAAACCCTTGTGGTCTGGGGAGGTGAATTTGGTCGCACCCCCATGCAGGAAAATAGGGAAGGTAAGACCATGGGCTTCAAAGGTCGCGATCACCATGGCGATGCCTTTACCATGTGGATGGCCGGTGGCGGCATTCGAAAAGGAGCGTCCCACGGACAGACGGACGCCATCGGTTTTTCGGGAATCGACGGTCGTGTATCGGTACATGATGTGAATGCGACTATTTTGCATTTGTTGGGCTTTGACCACGAACAATTTACCTTTCAGTTTCAAGGAAGGCCTTTTCGATTGACGGATGTGGAGGGAGAGGTGATTCGGGAGGTACTGGCTTAACTCCTTGATTTGGTAAATACACTGGATATCAATCCAATACATTTTCCAAGAAAAAGCAATTGATTTGGCATTTTTCAAACCAAAAGAAATAGCATAGCTTAGGGGCTCAATTTTATGGTATGCATGTCAGCAAAAAAATTGGCCTTTTTCTAGGGCCGCTTTTGTTTCTTATCGGTAGCAACCTCCCTTTTGAACTCGTATCGAATCAAGGTGATCAGGTCGTCGCCATTGCCGCTTGGATGATTGTTTGGTGGATTACGGAAGCCGTATCGATTTCGGTTACCGCCTTGCTTCCTTTACTGCTTTTTCCTCTGATGAAAATTATGCCTATTGGGGATGTCGGCGCCAACTACGGGAGTCCGATTGTCTTTCTTTTCTTCGGGGGCTTCGTATTGGCCCTTGCCCTTGAAAAGGTCAACTTGCACAAACGAATCGCGCTTAACATTATTAGAATCACCGGTACCACCCCCAACAAAGTAGTACTGGGTTTTATGATTGCCACTGCGGCCTTGAGCATGTGGATCAGTAATACCGCTAGCACTGTGGTGATGTTACCGATTGCGATGTCGGTCATCGGGCTATTGATCAACGATGCGGACGGTTTTACCAAAGACGACCAGAACTTCGCGTTAAGTGTGATGTTGGGCATTGCCTTTTCGGCGAATGCGGGAGGCATTGCAACCGTCATCGGAACACCGCCCAATTCCGTCATGATCGGACTCTTGGAAAATGAATACAACATTCAGATCTCATTTTTGAAATGGATGGTCATCGGACTTCCCTTCTCGATGGTCATGATCGCCATTAGTTATTGGGTGCTGGTCAAATGGATGTTTCCCAACAGACAGCTAAAATTTACCGCTTCAAAAGAAGTTATCCAAAGCGAACTCGCCAAATTGGGGCCCATGAACGGAAAGGAAAAGATGGTGTTGGTAATTTTTGGTGTAACGGTCTTTCTGTGGGTCTTCCGAACCGTTATCAATGGAGTCTTTCCCGATTTGAAGTTGAACGACACCATGATCAGCATCTTTGCCGCCATCGCGCTTTTTTCTATTCCTTACAACCTTAAAAAAGGGGACTTTATAATTGTATGGAAGGATACCTCCAGACTTGCTTGGGGCATATTGATATTATTCGGTGGCGGACTCGCCCTTGCCAAGGGAATGTCGGTAAGCGGTATTGTGGATGTGGTCGCCGATGCGATTGCTACCAGCGACATCAGTATCCTTTTTACGGCTACCTTACTAATTTTTCTAATGCTTTTTATGACGGAACTCATGAGCAATGTAGCCTTGGTAGCAGTTTTGGCCCCGGTGGTGGCGGGTATTGCCATCGGTTTGGACATCCCTATTCTCTATCTACTGATTCCTGTGACCATTGCGAGTAGCTGTGCCTTTATGCTACCGATGGCGACGCCCCCGAATGCCATTGTGTTCGCCAGTGGTTATGTAAAAGTACACGAAATGGCCCGGGTGGGAATTATCTTGAACCTCATTGCCGTGGCCCTGCTGGTAGTGCTATTTCAGTTTATAATTCCCTTGGTTTTTTAAACCACCGAACCCCCGCGTAATACACAGGGGTTTGGTAAAAACTTATTTAAGTCAAAAGGGGTTACTTTGCCTTTTTATATGGGTCAAAGCCTTCGGGCAAATACTGCGTAGTATCGAAGTCCACTTCAAAATCATCCCGTGGATCGATGAAATTGATACCTTCCACATCCGTCGGGAACGCATAGGGGTTAAAATCCTCGGGAAGATACTCCCTTGTATCGAATCCCAAATCGAACTCGATGTCTTCCTCGATTTCTACGATACTGTTTAAATCAAATTCTTCTTTTTCTTTTTCCGGATCGATGGCGAAAGCGTTGTTCGCCAATACGAGTCCAAGAGCGATACTTAATTTCAAATTGCTTGTATTCATAACATGTAGGTTAATTGCATGAACCTGTATAACGCCGTTTTCCCGTATTATTGTGAAGTTGAATGCAAGCCGGTTTTCACAAAATCCTGGTAAATGCGGAATTCACAAATTTTCTGATTAAAACTGGCCAATTTAATAGAATCTACCGTTTTTTATTGGCGCCGCGTCAGGAATAGAAACGAATTTTTAACAAGAGGAAATGAAGAAATTTGGTGTTATTTTTTTGTTAACAGGTTTAAGGAGAGCCGTTTGCCTATCGTTCTATCGGTAAACGGACCCGTATACACCTTTGGTCGGTGCCTCTATTGTAAAAGGAGTTTTGGAAATGGGGCATCGCAAAAAAAATAAAGCCATCCTCAATGAGGACAGCTTTATTCTTGACTAATTCAAAAATGAGAAAATTTATACTTAATAGACTGGTAAAAACCAAAAATGTTACAATACCCAACAATATTTCTATAAAATACTTTTTTTAGTCCTGGTATTTATACCCCAACAATCGCAAAGCGTTGAGCACTACCACTAGGGTAGAGCCCTCATGAAATACAACCGCTACCCCAATATTCGCCCAATTGAAAAGAGTCGCCGGTATCAACAAAGCGACCATGCCCAAACTAATCCAGAGGTTTTGAACGACGATCGCTTTTGCCTTTCGGCTCAGCCCTATGGCGAAAGGCAGGGTCTCCAACATGTCGGCCATTAAGGCAATATCGGCCGTTTCCAGGGCTACATCACTTCCAGCGGCCCCCATGGCAATGCCCACGGTGCTATGGGCCATGGCAGGGGCGTCATTGACCCCATCGCCGACCATGGCCAGTTTATTTTCCTGCTTCATCAGTTCCTTGACCGCCGCAACCTTTTCCTCGGGTAAAAGGCTTCCACGTGCTTCCGTAATCCCGATTTGCCGGGCAACTGCATCGGCTACCTTTTGATTATCCCCGGTAAGCATGATCATTTTTCTGATCCCCAATTTTCCCAATCGCTCCAAGGTACGTTTCGCTTTTGTCCGTGGAACGTCCATCAATCCTAAAATTCCAATAAATTCCGTTCCCCGCCGTACCAACATGGTGGTCTTCCCCTCCTGTTCCAGTCGGGCCACTTGTTCTTTGATCTTAGTAGGGATGACCGCTCCTCCACCCTCATGGATCTTGAGGTTTCCGATGAATACGGTACTTCCCTCCAAATCGGCCTTTACTCCCATTCCTTGAACCGCCTCCAAATTTTGCGCCTGGGGCGGCTGTTTGTTGTTTAGTTGTTGCTTCCCGTCCCGTACTACCGCTTTCGCCAAGGGATGCTCACTCAATGCCTCCACGGCAATAACCGTCTGTAGTAGGTGCTCCTTGCTGGTATTCCCTAGCGGGAGTATATCGATCAATTTTGGTTTTCCTTCGGTCAAGGTACCTGTCTTATCAAAAGCCATGGCCCTCAACACTCCCAAATCTTCCAAAGGCCGTCCTCCCTTTATCAGTACGCCCCCACGGGCCGCCCTTGCGATCCCACTCAATACCGCAGAGGGGGTCGAGATGGCCAACGCACAGGGACTCGCAGCCACCAACACCGCCATCGAACGATAAAAACTATCGCCCCAGGTCTCGTCAACGAACAAAAAAACCAAGTTGAGTAGCGCTACCAACAAAATGACCAAGGGAACGTAGTATTTCTGGAAACTATCGGTCAACAATTGGGTAGGTGATTTCTGTTTTTGCGCTTCCTGTACCATAGTCACCAAACGACTCAAGGTGGAATCGGCCGCTACTTTGGTCACTTTTACTTCCAACAAATTGTTGCCATTAATAGTACCCGAAAACACGCGGTGTTCCGCAGCAATTTGCCTGTCTTTGCCCATTTGGATATCGTTTTGGGTCACGGGGGTCTTATCTACAGGTATGCTTTCCCCGGTAATGGGCGATTGATCCACGCTGCTGTTACCTGCTATGATGTAACCATCCGCCGAAATCTTGCTGTTGGGGGGCACAACAATCGTATCCCCTATCCTCAAGGCCTCGATAGGTACTTCCGAGGTACCATCCTCCTTCTTTAAAAAAGCCGTTTTTGGCGCCAAATCGGTCAAAGCGGCGATTGATTTTCGTGCTTTGCCCATCGCATAGTGTTCCAACGCATGCCCTAGACTAAACAAAAACAAAAGAAGGGCTCCCTCTGCCCATTTATCCAAAAACCCGGCACCGATGGCAGCTACCAGCATCAGAAAATCGATTTCGAACCGCCCCTTGGAAATTTCCTGGATGGCTTCCTTCAACGTATAAAAGCCTCCAAAAAAATAAGACACCAAATAGAGGTACCAAGGAACAGTGTCAAGCACATCGGAAAACGTTTCCAGTAAAAACCCAACCAATAGAAAAAGACCACTTAGAATGGCAAAATAGAGCTCGGTCTGTTGTCCAAAGATTCCCTTTTGGTGGGAATGGTCTTGACCTTCCTTACACATAACGATTATTTATACCAACAAAGATAAATCGACTTTGGATGCAATGGAAGTGCATTAATCGACATTGCAGGAATCACAGAGTCCGTTTACCACGAGATTCATATCTTCCACCAAATAGCCCTTGGGCAGGTTTACCTGTGGAATTTGATGATCGGTAAGGCAACTGGTCTCGTCACAACGTGTACAATGAAAATGCAGGTGCAGATCATGATGTTCCCCATATCGGCAACCTTCGGCACAAATCGCATATTTGGGTATACCGCCACCGTCGTTGATTCGATGTACAATACCGTTTTCCTCAAAGGTCTTTATGGTCCTGTACAGGGTGGTTCGGTCAGATTTCTCAAAGAATACCTCCATATCGGTAAGCGTCACCGCCGTTTTTCTTTTGGCCAACCATCGGAATACCAAGATGCGCATGGCCGTGGGACGCACATTTTTGGAAGCCAGAAAAATTTCAATCTCATTCATACTTTTCCAATTGAGGGAAATTCCTTGCCAAGACAGTGGAAAGGGATGTTTCGAGCCTCTTTATCGGTCATTGGGTACAACCTGCCCAATACAAATATAGCACAATACGCATTACGTATTTCCCAAGCGAATCCCATCAAACCGGCTTATGATTTCGTTAACAACATCTGTCCCATTTTTTTCGGTTCTTTGAAAAAATCCAAAACCAACGTTAGCATGGCAATGAAAAGTTGGGCCCAACTACTGCTGGCCCTTTTTATCTTAAACGTAAGCCCGACGGAGGCACAAATCTTCAAAAAGAAAAAAAAGCAGACCGAACAGACGAACGGAAAATCAAACGACAAAAAAGACAAGATCAAACCGTACGATAAGGTCATCACCAAAGAAGCCAAATCGGACGAAGGGCTGTTCACCGCCCATCAGGTGGAGGAAGACCACTTTTATGAAATACCGGATTCCCTTTTTGGCAAGGAGATGCTGATGGTCACCCGTATTTCCAAAACGGCCAGCGGTATCGGCTTCGGAGGAGGCAAGATTAACACACAGGTGTTGCGGTGGGAGAAGAAACCCACCAAGGTATTGTTAAGGGTGGTATCCCATGATATTGTGGCGGCAGATTCACTTCCGGTGCACGAAGCGGTCGTCAACTCCAATTTTGAACCGGTATTGTACGCCTTCGACATCAAGGCTTTCAAGAAGGACTCCCTGCATCCGGCTACGGTCGTTCAGGTAAACGATCTCTTTGAAAAAGATGCCCAAGCCTTGGGGATGCCCAATTTTTATCGCGAGCGCTACAAAGTATCCCGATTGGATGAAAGTCGCAGTTATATCGAATCGATCAAAAGTTATCCGTTGAACGTTGAGGCGCGCCATGTAAAGACCTATTTGGCCAAAAATCCACCCAGCAACGGTAGCCTCGGATCCATATCGGTCGAAATCAACAATTCGATGATCTTATTACCGGAGAGGCCGATGAAGCGGCGGTACTTCGATGAACGGGTCGGTTGGTTCGCCCGGGGGCAGGTCGATTACGGACTCGAGGCCCAGGAGAGCAAAACCATCAAGTTCTTGGACCGTTGGCGTTTGGAGGTCAAGGAGGAAGATATCGAAAAATATAAAAGAGGGGAATTGGTCGAACCCAAAAAACCAATTGTCTATTATGTAGACCGTGCAACCCCGAAAAAATGGGTCCCCTACATCAAGCAAGGTATCGAGGACTGGCAAACGGCCTTTGAGGAAGCAGGATTCAAGAATGCCATTCTGGCCAAAGACCCACCGACTCCGGAAGAAGACCCGGAATGGTCCCCTGAGGATATCCGCTACTCCGTTGTCCGCTACTTGGCCTCTCCGATTCCCAATGCAAACGGTCCACACGTGAGCGACCCCCGAAGTGGGGAAATCCTGGAATCCGATATTAATTGGTACCACAATGTTATGACCTTGCTGCGTAATTGGTATTTCGTTCAGACCGCGGCAATCAATCCCGCAGCCCGAGGTGTGGAGTTTGAGGATGAAGTCATGGGAAGGCTCATTCGATTTGTGTCCGCCCATGAAGTGGGACATACCCTAGGCCTCCCCCACAACATGGGAAGTAGCGTTGCCTATCCCGTAGATTCGTTGCGCTCGGCGACTTTTACGCAAAAATACGGTACGGCCCCTTCGATCATGGACTATGCCCGTTTCAATTACGTGGCCCAACCGGGGGATGAAGGCGTGGCCCTTATGCCCAATATCGGTGTGTACGATAAGTACGCAATCCGATGGGGGTACAAGCCCATATTTGACAAAACAGCGGAAGAAGAGAAAGCCACCCTGGACAATTGGATCTTGGAACATGCCGGGGATCCCCTGTACCGTTTCGGACATCAACAGGTAGGCGATATAGTCGACCCCAGTTCCCAAACAGAGGATTTGGGCGATGATGCCATCAAGGCAAGTGCCTACGGAATCGAAAATCTGAAACGCGTTCTGCCCAAGCTGGAGGAATGGACAGCCGAGGACGGAAAAAATTACGATGATCTTGAGAAGTTATACGATCAGGTCATTGCCCAGTTTAATCGCTATATGGGGCATGTCTCCAACAATATCGGTGGAGTCTATGAACATCATAAGACCTACGACCAAGAAGGCGCGGTCTATACCCCTGTGCCCAAGGAACATCAGGCGAATTGCATGCAGTTTGTGCAGGAGCAACTGTTCAGCACCCCTGTGTGGTTGTTAGATCAAAATATTTTTAGCAAGACCCAGTACTCCGGTTTTGTAGAACAGGTAAGGGCCATGCAGGTACGGACCTTAAACCGAATGTTGAGTCTGGGCAAAATGGCGCGCCTCATCGAAAACGAGACGGCCAATGAAAGTGAGGCCTACCGTCTCCTGGATATGATGCGGGATCTGCGAAACGGTATCTGGTCCGAACTACGTAACGGAAAAACCATTGACACCTATCGAAGGAATTTACAGAAAGCACATATCGACCGGCTTGAATACCTAATGACCGCAGAGAATCAGAAAAAGAAACCCGAGTTCGGCGGCTATCAAAAATCGACTGTTGTGAACACGAGTCAGTCTGACATTCGTTCGGTGGTCCGGGCAGAACTCAATATCCTACGCGGAACTATTCGGAGCGCCATCGGCAGAACTTCCGACAGCATGAGCAAATACCACTTGCAGGATGCAGCGGAGCGGATTACCGCGATTTTGGAACCGGCCAGGTAATCGATTGAGTGATCAAAAAGCTGGTCTTTGATTTGGCAAAAAGACCGTCGGAAAGATTTTTGACCTGCCAAGCCTGCCCGCGCCGAGCATCGTCGACGCGTCTAGTGCTTTCATCGAGAAACAAGGTCCGCGACAGGTGTACCCTGAACAAAGCTCTGGGGCTCGGATCGACGGCATCATTGATTTGGACATTATCCAGGGGGATGTTGTATTGATTGCCCTTGTCCCAGCCGTCATTACTACAAAGGAAAACTCGATGAACCGGAAAAATATCCGACCAACAAATACCGTTGACTACAACTTTTGCGCCATTGACCACATGGTAAACGCATTTGGCAACAAGTCGCTTTTACAAGTGCTTGCTTTTTATAATTTAGTTCCAGTAATCAAAACCCCGAAACCATGTCCGATAAAGTAAAAAGTCTTATTTATCTACTGTGCTTTTTAACTGCCAGTGCGGCTTATTATAACGTAACCCACAAAGATTCCGAAAAGAACGAGGTTGCACGGGAGATGGTGAACACACCGGTCCAAACGATTTCGGTAAGCAAATAGAAAATGTAGAACTCCCCAACTTCTTACCCTTTACACCATACGGGCGCGACATACTTGTCGTGCCTTTTTGTTTGTTCCAAGGAAGTTAAATGATTCTTAAATCCCCATTCGGGATTAAACCTACTATCCTCCAAGCTGTCCTAGTCTTATAAATCATTAAAAATCAAAACACATGAAAAAAGTTTTATTGGCTACCCTGCTCCTGTCGGGAGTGATGGGAATAGCCCAGGAAAGAATGCATCGCCAAGCGATGGAAGACCTCAGTGCGGAGCAAATCGCCACGCTTCATACCAAAAAAATGACCTTGGCCTTGGACCTCAACGAGGAGCAACAGGCACAGGTGCAAACCATCCATTTGGAAAACGCCCGATTAAAAAAGGTACGGATGGAAGAACGAAAGGCAAAAAGAGAAAATGAGGAAGCTGACAAACCCACCCCCGAAGAACGATACGCCATGCAAACCGAACGGTTGGACCACATGATCGCCCAAAAGGCGAAGATGAAAGACATACTTTCCGAGGAGCAATATGCACGATGGGAAAAGCTTCAGCTGCACAAGGCAAAACAACATCGCGGCAAAGGAAAAGGAGGTCCTCACGGTAAGCACGGTGACCGTAGAAGGTAAGTAAACCTTCCACCACAACCGCAACCATTTGAATAAAAAAGAATGGGCGGCCCGGAAAAATGAACAACCTTGTCATTTACGGCGGAGTCGGGAGCTATTCCCCCTTTATGGGAGTGCTGTTTCGACATTTCTTCGGGAAGACCCTTAGGGCCTCTATGATATAGGTGTTGTGCTTTTCCGGGCCGCCTTTTGCTATCCGTACCCTTGGTGGGACCGTCATTTATCGAAGAAAGCAACCGCTTCGTCCAAAGGTCTTTTTACGAATTTCAAGGCTATCGAATGCGACACCACACAAAAAACGCTTTTGACATCAAAATAAGGGAACTTTCACAACAAACCTGCCTCCACCGCTCAAAAAACGTTGTACTTTGGTATCAGAAATCAAACGCTCATCACAGCGGAACCAAAAGCAAAAAAGCCATGTCGTACAAAGAAAAAAGCCTTCTGTATTTTACAGCCCTAGTGACCGCAAGTATCGTGTATTACCAAGCGGAAACAAAGACCCCGGACACACAGGACATCCAGAATGAATTGGTACGGATGGAGGCCCCTGCGACAAACTCCCAAACAGACCAAATCTTACCATAAATCCCCTATCTTTTTTAACCTACTGTAAGAAAGCGCGGCAAATGCCACGCTTTTTTTATATACTTTGGGCAGCTTTCACAAAATCCGGTAAAAAGTACCGCACGACATCTTAGATAAGCCCGCTTAAAACCTAAAATAGGTTAAAACATCCTTTGGAAGTTGTATATACAACTTTTTAATGTACCTTAGCGTTGTGAACACTATAGATCTGAACACATTTCATCCACAACAGTGCATTTCGGGCAAGGTGATGCGGCTCAACCGAAAGATAGCGAACATCTTTCGACAATACCTGCGCCCTTTTGGAATCACCGATAGTCAGATGAGCTTGTTATTCATCCTTACGAAACGGGACGACCTGAACCAAAAGCAACTCTCCGAGATGGCAGCACTGGAAAAATCCTCCTTGAACCGTAACCTAAATCGACTGGTCGACGCACGGTTGATTACCAAGGAACACTTCCCAACAATCCGTATCACCAAAAAAGGACTGCAACTGGTCCAACAAATCATCCCCGAATGGAACAAGGCGATGGACGAAACACGGGAATTATTGGATAAAGAGGGGATGGCCGCCCTGGACGTATTGATGACTAAAGTGAGCCAAAAATGACCGACGAAAAGACCATCCAACTGACCTTGGAGTATCTCTCCTTTGCCGTTTTGGGGGCGCTGGTCCTATTTCAACTGCTTCATTTTGTGATGGCCGGTTGGCGTTTTTGGAAGGAGAGCCCATGGCGAATCGTTCGTACACTAGCGGTTGGGGCCTTCTGGGTTTTTTACGGACTTTTCTTTGTAATTACCGTCACCGGTATCCCATCCTATAAAGAGGCGGTCCCCTATGTTTTGTGCGGACTTTACGCCCCATCGCTTCTGGCAATCGTTCTGCTGATCCTCTCCCAAAAATTCCGGAAGTTCGTGGATCGGATGTCATTGCGATGGACCATACAAAGCGTGGAAGGACCCGCCCGTATGATCGTCGGGATCCTGTTCCTTTTTTGGTTTTTTGCCGGTCGCTTGCCAGGAGTCGTCGCCTGGGTGGCCGGACCAGGGGACTGGATCGCCGGTTTTATCGCTTTCCATGCCGTTCGTCGATTGCACATTTTTAAGGACGTTGCCGGTATTGGGAACCAACACTGGTCGATTTCGGATTTTAGAAAAGGAATACAAGGGAAGTCGTTCTCCCCGTACAAAGACCGCATGAAGCGCCATCTGAACCTAGCCATCGCCTTTGTCGGCTTTGGTATACTGGATTTTATCCTGGCTCCGGCCTCTACCGCCTTAAGCATTATGCTGGGCGAAGTGCCGGAGGAAATGGGCCGTTTGCCCTTGACCTTGATACCTTTGGTGTTGGTGCCCCAAGTATTGTTGTTGGAGGTATTTGCCATGCACCAATTGATAGGCTTCAAACGCCTCCTACAAACGAACGAAATAAAATAAACGGCCATGATCGAACATCTGCCCCTCTGGATAACCCTCCTTTTTTTACTGACACTCGGTGCCACGGTGTGGCTGTTTTATCTCGCCAACGGAAAACGCAGGATGTTCGCCGGGTTCATTGTCCTATGGTCGTTTGCTCAGGGAATGCTGGCCTATGTTGGATTCTATCAAGAAACCGATACGACCCCGCCACGATTTGCGCTGGTGCTGTTGCCGGTAACCTTACTGCTGATCTATGGGATGCTCCCCAAGCAACGAAATTGGATCTTTACCCATCGAAATACCCAGATAAGCACCTTTTTGCATACGATACGGGTACCGGTCGAAATCGTGCTTTGGCAACTGTACCTTTACGGCGCTATCCCGGAACTGATGACGTTTGAAGGGCGCAATTTTGACATTCTTGCCGGACTCACCGCTCCGGTCGTCGGCTATTTTTATGGTACGGACCGCCAGTCTAAAAAAGGGCTGTTGTGGTGGAATGTCGCGGGACTGGCGTTGGTTAGTTTTATATTGTTCAACGGTATATTATCGGCCGAACTCCCTTTTCAACAATTTGCCTTTGACCAGCCCAATCGGGGTATCACCTTCTTTCCCTTTGTACTGCTCCCGGCCACTATCGTACCCCTAGTCATCTACACCCATCTCACCGATATTCTAAAACTACGACGGGAAATCAGGAACGAAAGGGACGACTGAAAAAGAACTCGATGCCCTTTTCTTTACTATTTACAGGCGTTGATACACTTCTATAAATGTTTACATCGAGAGAAGACTTACCTGTCATGAGCGAAGATTGTCAATCTATACTGAGTACAGAACTTGAAAGATTTTCCTCTGCGCAGCGGATTTATGGGATGCCAATTTATGAAAAAGTGGAGCAAGCCCAGTAGCTAACAAAATATCCTATGGGTATATAAATCAAACCACCCTCAGATCCAGCCGATCTAGGGCCGCAATGGTCTCGTCCAAATCGGAATAGGACAGGGCGTCGTTCAAAAAGTAGCTCTCAAAAGCACTCGGGGGCAAATACACCCCTTGCTCCAACATGCCGTGGAAATAGCGTTTGAAGGTGGCGTTATTTCCCTTGGCGGAAGTAGCAAAGTCGACTACCGGCGTATCGGTAAAATGTACCGACAGCATGCTGCCAAAACGGTTAATCTGGTAAGGTAGTCCTTTCTTTTTAAGCGCATTGTCAAAACCTTCGTGCAGGTGTATGGTCTTTTCCTCCAGACTTTCAAATATCTCGGGCCGTTCGTTCAATTCGGTCAGCATGGCGAGTCCGGCACCCATCGCCAAAGGGTTGCCGCTCAAGGTCCCCGCTTGATATACCGGTCCCTCCGGTGCCAAGTGGGCCATGATTTCCGCATTGGCCGCAAAGGCGCCTACCGGGAGTCCGCCACCGATGACCTTGCCAAAAGTGACAATGTCGGCATCGATGCCCAAGACCTCCTGCGCGCCCCCGCGCGCTAAACGAAATCCGGTCATTACCTCATCAAAAATCAGGAGGATGTTTTCGGCCGTGCAAAGGGTACGCAAGCCTTGGATAAATTTGTCCGTGGGCGGGATACAGCCCATATTCCCCGCGACGGGTTCGATGATCACGGCCGCGATGGCTCCCCGATTGGCCTCGACCAAGGTTCGAACGCTTTCCAAATTGTTGTAGTCGGCCAACAGGGTATCCCTGGCAGTACCCTGGGTCACCCCGGGGCTATTGGGACTCCCAAAGGTAACCGCCCCGCTCCCCGCCTGAATCAAAAAGGAGTCGGAATGACCGTGGTAACAACCTGCAAATTTGATGATCTTGTCCTTCCCGGTATACCCCCGCGCCAAGCGCACCGCACTCATACAGGCTTCTGTACCACTGTTCACAAAACGGATCTTATCGATATTGGGCACCATCGATACCGCGAGTTGGGCCAACTCGGTCTCGATCTCGGTGGGCATCCCAAAGGAGGTCCCTTTCTTGGTCTTCTCGATTACGGCTTGAACCACAGGCTCATGGGCATGTCCCAATATCATCGGGCCCCAGGAGGCGATATAGTCGATCAGGCGGTTGCCATCTTCGTCATAGAGGTAGGCCCCCTTGGCCTCCTTCACAAAGATGGGGTCGCCCCCTACGGCCTTAAAGGCACGGACCGGGGAATTGACCCCTCCGGGAATGTATTTTTTGGCTTCGGCAAAAAGGGCACTGCTGCGTTGGTAGATCATGTATGAATCAGACTTTAGATGTTAAACGTTAGAAGTGAGACTTTAGACACAGGACTGGGCATACGAGGTATTGCTTCACAAGTGTTTGATTCCGTATTAACATGGGTTTTTGGTCACTTATTCACCCGGGAGGGCTGCACGGTCAGTTCCTGCCCCACCGAGATGGTATTGTCGGGTATTTGGTTGATGCGCCGTAGGTCTTCCACGGAAACACTGTACCTTCTTGAAATAGAATAGAGCGTATCGCCCTTTTTGACAACGTAGGTAGTGGGGTTCCGTTGTACACTTGTCGTCTCCTGACCGTATCCCTGCTGTACGACCCCTCGGTCGTATTGATACAGTCGATGCTGCTCAATAAGGCTGATCAACTTTTGGGGATAGCGTTTGTCGGTGGCATAGCCGGCTTGTTTCAGGCCTTTCGCCCATCGTTTGTAATCATCGCTGTCGAGTTCGAAGAGGCCTGCATATCGGGAGCGCCCGGACAGAAAGATACTGTGATCTCGAAAGGAGTACATGGGGTGATTGTACTTTCGGAAGCATTCCCCCGCCTCGTCATCGTCGTGATAGGTACGGTCGCCCTCCCAACCCCGATGGCATTTGATCCCAAAATGATTGTTGCTCTTCAGCGCGAGTTCCCCCCGACCAAAACCGCTTTCCAATAGGCCCTGCGCCAGGGTGATACTGGCCGGGATACCATAGGCCTTCATTTCCATTTGGGCGATTTCGGAAAAGGTATCGATGTATTCCGCGACGGAATTGATGGGAAATTGTACAAATTGGCCCGTATCCTCGGGAAGTGTATAGTAGCCGTTGTCTTCATACGGCTGTTTCTTTACAGGCTTTGAAACGACCTGTTTCTTCGGTGCCGTCCTTGCATAGGTGGTTCTTTTTTTTGCCTTACAGCCGATCAACAATACTCCCAATACAATGAATACTATCCCTTTTTTGATCATAGTTCCAATAGTGGCAAATGTTTTCTTTTCAATCGTTGGTTCATTCCCGCTATCCCTTGCAAGCCTCCGGTATGGATGGCCAAGATGCTGGTGTTGGGAGGAAAAAAATCCTTTTTGATTAAATCCAGAATCCCAAAAACCATCTTTCCGGTATAGATGGGATCTAAGGGAATTCCTGTTTTTCTCCTGAAATCATTGATGAATCGAATGAGCCTTTCGTCTACTTTCGCATACCCTCCGAAATGATAGTCGGTTTGTAACTCCCAATTCCCCTTTTGGGCAAATTTACGAATATCTTCCTTTAAAAAATCGCCCTTTAATGCCGGAAAGCCCAAAACCGACTGTGTCGGGGCCGAGGAATTGATGATGCCTGCCAGCGTGCCACCCGTACCCACGCAACTACAAAGTACGTGAAACCGGGCATCGACATCCTTTAGGATTTCCTCGCAACCCTTAACGGCAAGGGCGTTGGCACCCCCTTCGGGAAGAATGAAGGCCGGACCGTACTGCGTTTGAAGTCCGTCCAGGAACCGGGCATCCGTTTTTGTTCGATAGGTTTCCCTCGATACAAAATGCAACTGCATGCCCTGCGCCTTGGCAAAACGCAAGGTGGGATTTTGCGACCATTGGTCCGCAAGTTCCTCCCCCCTAATAACCCCGATACTCTTGAACCCTTTTTCCCTGGCTGCATAGGCGGTCGCGGCGATATGGTTGGAATAGGCGCCCCCAAAAGTCAAAAGGGACTCAAAACCCTGTTTTCTTGCCTCGATCAGGTTGTATTTTAGCTTTCGGAACTTATTCCCCGATACAAAGGGATGGATGAAATCTTCCCGTTTAATATGGAGTATGATGTTTTTTTGGGATAAAAGGGGTAGCTGTACCGGCTGATTTTCGATCGTCACTTCAAGGGAATCCACTCCCTAAAGATATTTAATAAAGCTAAAAACGCTCCGCTGTTCGGGATAGTCCAGATCGTGCTCATTGAAATAGGCTTCACGTTCAAAACTAATATTCTGGTAACCGCGATAAAAACTGAGAAGCAATAGGGAACGCACCAACCATTCGGTCACATACCAGAGGTAAAAAGGGAGTACCAACAACTCGAGTTGTTGCTTTAGATGGATCTTTTCGTGATTGATCAAGACGGTATCATCCTTTAAGGCATCATCCTTTAAAATGATGAACGGCCATACGGAGAGTCCGACGTAGTTACGGTAAAAAAGATGTTTAAAGACTAGTATCATAATACATCATTTAAACGGCCTTTTTCAAAGATAATTGTTAAAAAGGCACTTTTGGTATCAACAGGCAATTCTTTCCAACAATTGTTCCGGTGGGATGAAAACCGTATAAACTCCTATAAAATGTACGTTTTGTGTCGGATGTTTGGTCGTTTATTAACACAAATGGAGTAATTTTGGGGTAGGACAGACCGGAAAAAAAGGTCCTTTTGAGAGGACCATTCAAGGTTTTTATCGTTCGTAGACGGGGTACTTGGTCGAGCAACGATGGTATCCGTCAAATTTATAATCGGGAGCGCTGTTCCCCGGTATCTAATCGAAAGGAATGAAAAAAACGATTCCCTTGGAGGAAGGCGATTTTTATTGGGCGGAAAACGGGTATCGTGTTTTTACCGCCCAGTATCATCTCAAACGGGGCTATTGCTGTGAAAGTGGCTGTAGGCACTGTCCTTACGGCTACGATCCCAAAACCAATTCGCAATAAAAAAGAGCGTGTTTCGGCATGATTATTGATGCAAATTGGATAGTAAATTTACTACCATAACCCATTAAAAAAATTGATATGAAGGCATTGAAAATATTGGCACTACCCCTGCTGTTGCTAGCGTTCCTGAGTTCGTGTACCTCGGTTAGGGTGCTGACGGATTACGACCGGGAAGCGGACTTTAACGAGTATAAAACCTATGCTTTTTCAAAAACAGGCATTGACAAGGCCCAAATCTCCGATTTGGATAAAAAACGCATATTGAGGGCCATTGAAGATGAGATGGCTACCCGTGGCTTTACCAAGTCTGACAATCCCGATATGTTGGTCAGCATCTTTACCAAAGAGCGCGAGCAGGTCGACGTCTACAACAACAACTTCGGTTGGGGTTGGGGCGGTTGGGGCGGCTGGGGCTGGGGCTGGGGTGCCGGCTGGGGCTGGGGTCCCGGTTGGGGCTGGGGCTGGGGTCCCGGTTGGGGCGGAAGCCAGGTCAGTACCCGAACCGAAGGCTCTCTTTACATCGACTTGGTCGACACCAAAAGCAAATCCCTGGTATGGCAGGGTAGAGGTGTTGGCACCCTGAACAACATCAGGAACATCGAGAAAAAAGAAGAACGTATCCGGGAATTCGTTTCCGAAATCATGAAGGCGTATCCGCCCAATGCGGTCGCCGTGAATTAAGAGACCCTATTCATACATATCCCGAAAAAATCAAAAAATCCCGTTACCGGAACAAAGGGATTTTAATTGTGAGAGTGGTACGATTGCCGATTTCGGAATCCCCCTCCCTACAATATGCACGACCTTTTGTCAAAGCAGGGGAAAACGATTTGTGTGTTTTGGTTCGTTCAACACAAAGGCGCTCTTTACCGTACCAATGTGGGGTAACGAAGCCACTTTGTCCTTTGAGAATTGAAAATAGGCATCCAGATCCTTTACAATGATCTTTAAAAGAAAATCGAACTCACCACCCACTACGTAACATTCGACCACTTCGGGATACTGTTTGATACTATTCGCAAACTCGTCCATCATTTTGCCTTTTTGGGCCTCCAGGGAAACAAAGCTGAAAACGGTAATGGCACCTTCAATCTTGGAACGGTCCAACAAGGCCACGTACTTTTTGATAAATCCTTCTTTTTCCATTCGACGAATACGTTCGTAAATCGGTGTTTTGGTCATATTTAAACGCTCCGCGATTTCCTTGATGTTCATTTTGGCATCCGCTTCCAAAAGCCGAAGGATGCTACGATCTATGTGATCCAATTTTGATGGCGTCATTTTTCCTGATTCTCTTTCCTGCTGAATTCAAAAGTAAAATTTTTCCTTTATAATTCTTTATAAAAGGAATTTTTACTTAATAAATTTATTTAATACGTTCTTTATCCCTTTTTATGTACATTTATTAGAAAATAGGTAAGGATGAATCACTATTTAGCTCAAATTAATATCTCCCGGTTCAAAGCTCCCCTGGGCGACCGTTCCATGAAGGAATTTGTGGATTTTCTAGAGCCTGTCAACAAGTTGGCCGAGGAAAGCGAAGGGTTCATCTGGCGATTAAAGGACGAAGACGGGTTGCCCTCGTCATACCTTCCCTCCCCCTTCGAGGATGATGGGATGATGGCCATGAACATGAGTGTTTGGGAAAATATGGATTCTTTTAAAAACTTTGTATACGGCACGGTACACAGCTACTTTTTAAAGAACAAAAAGCAGTGGTTCGAACCTATCGGAAAACCCTATTTTGTAATGTGGTGGGTTGCGAAGAATGAAATTCCCACGATCCAGGAAGGTAAAGAGAAGCTCGACCTTTACCTAAAAGTGGGCCCATCGCCCCAGGCTTTTACCTTTAGGGAACTCTTTGATGCGCAAGGCCTTCCCATGACATAAATCAAAAAAACGCAACAATGGCACAGCTATATAAAAGTAATCCCATCCTAGATAAGCTGCCAGTGCATTTGCGGCAGTATATCAAACCCCAGAATTACGGGGACTATACTGCTATCGATCAAGCGGTATGGCGTTATGTGATGCGGAAAAATGTCGACTACCTCAGTAAGGTAGCGCATAGCTCCTATTTGGAGGGACTCCAAAAAACGGGCATATCAATCGACCATATCCCGAATATGTATGGTATGAACCGTATTCTAAAGGAAATCGGATGGGCCGCCGTCGCAGTGGATGGTTTTATTCCTCCCGCGGCCTTTATGGAATTCCAGGCATATAATGTATTGGTAATCGCTTCCGATATCCGGCAGCTGGAAAATATCGAATATACCCCTGCCCCCGACATTATTCATGAGGGTGCAGGACACGCCCCTATCATTGCGAATCCCGAATACGCCGAATACCTGAGGCGGTTCGGGGAAATCGGCTGCAAGGCCATTTCCAGCGCAAAGGATTTTGAACTCTATGAAGCCGTACGCTACCTATCGATTATCAAGGAAGCGGCCGGCACGCCCCGGGAGGACATCGAAAAGGCCGAAAAGCATATCGAGGAACTCCAGCAAAATATGGGCGAACCCAGTGAGATGGCCCTTATCAGAAACCTGCATTGGTGGACAGTGGAATACGGCCTTATCGGTACCGTAGAGCATCCCAGGATTTATGGGGCGGGACTACTCTCTTCCATTGGGGAGAGCGCTTGGTGCATGACCAATAAGGTGAAAAAAATACCCTATTCCATCGAAGCGGCCACCACTTCCTTCGATATTACCAAGCCCCAGCCCCAACTATTCGTGACCCCGGATTTTGCCTTCCTTAGCCAGGTTTTGGAGGAATTCGCCAATACGATGGCACTGCGAAAAGGTGGACTGGACGGACTACAGAAACTCATTGATTCCAGGGAATTGGGCACCATCGAACTGAGTACCGGGCTACAGGTATCCGGCAATTTCGAAAAGGTGATTGCCTTCGACCGGAAGCCCGTATTCTTTCAGACGACAGGACCCACCGCGCTCGCCTATAGGGAAAAAGAACTGGTAGGACACGGTATCGCCAACCATTACGATGGCTTCGGATCGCCGATAGGGCGTTTGAAAGGCATCAATCTTGCCATAGAGGATATGAGCCCCAGGGATTTAAAAGCCTATAATATTTATGAAGGGCAAACCGTAACCTTGGAGTTTGAAGGCCACATGAAGATTACGGGCAAGATCATCACAGGTACTCGAAACCTACGCGGCGAAATCATTCTGATCACCTTCCAAAACTGCAAAGTGACCCATAAGAACAAAATCATTTTCGAATCAAGCGATCGGCTGTACAATATGGCCGTGGGCGAACATATCGTTTCCGCCTTCAACGGTCCGGCCGATACCGACAGTTTTGATTTGGTCACCCATGAAATTTCCTCGACCACCATCAAACCCCAACTGTCGGAAGCAAGGCGAAAGCTCATTCAGTATTATCAACAAGTACGGGAGTTTCGGGAAGGGAGAAACACTACCATTTCGAGACACAAGGTGTTCGATGAAATAAAAATGGCCTATCCGAACGACTGGTTGTTATCGGTCGAATTATATGAGCTGGCGAAAAACAATGGGGACATCGATTTTGCCGAAGAAATCGTGCAACATCTTGAAACGGTAAAGCAACATAATCCAAAAGTAGGGCATTTGATCGATGATGGTTTGGCCTTAGTCGACAAAAGTTTAGTAGCTTAGTAGCTCCCTTACCTATTTGACGAACCAATTTTATGATGAAACCAGTCTTTATTTTACTGGCCGTTACGTGTATGATGCAATCCGCTTTCACACAATTCGAACCCAACTACGATGAAAGTAAGGTGCCCCAGTTCGAGGTACCCGACCTTTTGACGACTTTTAATGGGGAAAAAATTACCAAGGCCGAACAATGGGAAGACAAACGCAGACCGGAATTGTTGCGATTTTTCGAGGAAGAGGTCTACGGAAGGGTACCCGGAAACTTGGACGCCTTTTCGTTTAAACTGTTGGAACAGGACGATAGCGCGGTCAATGGAAAGGCACGGCGCAAACAGGTCGCCATTACGCTGGAGAAGAATAAGCGTTCCCTGAACTTCAACTTGTTGCTCTACTTGCCAAAAGGAAGCCCTAGTGCCCCTGTTTTTCTGGGATACAACTTTCATGGCAACCATACCGTGACCCATGACCCCAAAGTATTGATTACCGACGCGTGGAACGAAAACAATGAGGCGTTGGAAATTTCCAATAACAAAGCCACCGAGGCCTCTCGGGGAAAGCGTACCAACCGATGGGCCATCGAAAAGATGATCGATGCCGGTTTTGGATTGGCAACTATCTACTACGGGGAGGTGGATCCTGACAAAAATGACTTTACCGACGGACTGCACGCCCTGTTCTACAAGGAGGGACAGGAACGACCCGAAACCAACGAGTGGGGAAGCATCGCCGCATGGGCCTTTGGGCTACGATGCGCCATGGATTATCTCGAAAACGATGGTGATATCTCGAAGGTCGTCATCTTCGGACACTCCCGCCTGGGCAAGGCAGCCCTCTGGGCAGGAGCCACCGATAACCGGTTTGCGGGAGTTATCAGTAACGACTCCGGTTGTGGCGGGGCGGCACTTTCCAAACGACAATTCGGGGAAACCGTGGGCCGCATCAACCATTCATTCCCCCATTGGTTTGCCGATGCCTTCGAACAGTACAATGGGAAGGAGGAACAACTCCCTGCCGACCAGCATCAACTCTTGGCGCTCATCGCCCCAAGACCCCTCTATGTAGCCAGTGCGGTCGAAGACCAATGGGCAGATCCCAAGGGAGAATTTTTGGCGGCCTATTATGCCTCTACGATTTACGGCTTGTACGGTAAAGCGGGAATCACCACCGATGAGCTACCGGCGGTCGACCGACCTATCCAAAACACCCTTGCGTACCATATTCGCAGTGGTGGGCATGATGTGATGGATTATGATTGGGAGCAATATATCTCCTGGGCAAAAAAGCTCTTTAACTAGCGTCTTTCCCGTCAAAGAAAACGATTAGTCCACCCTACTTTTGATGTATCTAATTTGCCCATTGTGGTTCGATTCGTGTTCGACCACATGAAACCATTTGCAGTAATTGTTCGTAGGCCGACCCCCGAAGAAGGTGGTAGACTCCATCAGCCAATCGTCTCCCCGGTTTTTTAGCTCGGCCAGTGAAAACGCCCGGACCTCGGCCAAGGTATCCAAATAGAACGAAGGGGGTCTTCCCTTGAACGTTTTACGTCCTTCCGCCCCCAAATTACCGGCAGCATTCCATTCCTGATCGCTCAGACCATAACCGAGTTCTTTTCTAGGAACTCCGGTAAAGGTATCGATCTGGTAATAGCGTTCCGTACCGGCCAGATGGATCAACATGGCCCCGATGGTGTTCGATCGATCGTCCAAGAGGAAATCTATCTCTTTTTGGCTGATTCCCCGCACATCCCTTTCGACCACACTTCGCATCCAATCCATCATGGAGACTAGGATGCTGACCTGGTCGGTATAGCCCTCCCGTTTTCCAAATTCATGAATGTTATCGTTCAAGGGCATTGGCGTAGGTGCTGCCTGTTGCAGATTGGGGAGCAGTAATCCGGCTCCTAAGATTCCCGTAGACCTGATAAAATTTCTTCGTTGATTTTCTGTCTTATTAGGTTGCATATGTTGATTTTTTGTCAATGTAGCAACAAAAGGGCATTTTGAAAATCCCTTTAACGATAGTTTAAGGGATACCGGGGGCCAACAGTGGGTCGGAAGCTTCGTGGCTTACGGGGGGCCTACTAAGAAAAATTACGGTACCTGAATCCAGTACATCTACGACTTTACCTATTGCCGCCCGTTTTCAACCGCTAATCCTGGAAGGGTAAACGAAGAAAGTTTTGTTCAACGACCTCGCCCCTATACTCCAATGTCCATCCCAGTGAACTCGTCAGGATGTAAAACTTCTGCAATTCGCTTATTAGGCGGTTTTGGGCATTACTTTTCAGCGATGAGGCCTGTACCTTTTTCATTAGGGAAGCGTTTACATTTTTCTTTATCTGGTTGTAATCGGAAGCGGTAAAGGGGTTCAGGTAATCGGCCGTTACATCGTAGTATTCAAAATCGGGATTCAATTTTATTTCCGGTTCGGGAATGCTTTTGATACGTAAGGTTTTGGTCGCCTCATCGACCTCGAATTCTATCTGGCTTAGGTCATAGGCAATCGTAACATAGGCGTTTACGACCACCAAAGCCTTCTTGTCGGCCGTGATCAATGGCCCGAAAAGCTCCTGGGAATCTTTGTAGTTATAGACCTCGGCAAAATGACCCTCGATCACGATCAATTTGGATACATTGTCGATTTGCTGTTGTATCAACATGGAATTTTCCTGTAGAATGGATTGCTTACGCCGATCTTCCATACAGGAACGAAACACCAGTACCACTGCCAGGGTGATGAGGATGCCAACAAGTAACTTTTTCATTTAATTCAAATCTTCCGGCTTATTCCTAGGTACAACTATCGCTCTCAGGCCCGCTATATTGACTCCCTTGCTAGTTGGGAAACCCCAATCGCATATGAGGGTACTGTTTTTCAAGATACGTAATTTTCCGCTCCAAGGACCTTAAAAATTCCTGATGTTGCTCCGAAAGGGGGTTGAAAGGCCGATGGGCTAGCCCTTTTTGAATCTCCTCCACCTTGTCCATTATTCCGAATACTTCACTGGAAATGAACGTTTGCCGAAATTTTTCCCATATGTACTGAATTCCCACCTGATTCGGATGCACCATATCCGGCTCATAAAAGCGATAGTCCCGAAGTTCATCCATCATAATTTCATAGGAGGGAAAATAGTGTGTATTTATCGATTCCGTCCCGACTGACAGCAGCTCGTGAACCGCGGTGATCAAGTGTGCCTTGCTACGTTGATTTTCGATAAAACCATCCTTGAGATGGCGTACCGGCGAAATGGTCAATACCACTTGACTATTGACATTCTTAGATTGTACCAACTTTAAGATATGTTTTAAACTTTCTACAATTTCGCCGACCGAAAGCAGTTCTTTGGCGAATTCCCGTTGGGGTACCTTGTGACAGTTGGCTACTATGCGATCCGATTCCAAATGGCGGTACACCCAAGCGGTCCCTAAAGTCAGGACAACATGGGTACTTTGTCGAAGTTGATCGAAGGTCGTTTTTAGCCCGTGGTTCAATTGATCCATCAGTTTTTTGTCGGAACTGGCACGCCGATCGGAATGGGCATCAAAACTATGCCATTGACCGTTGAGGGAAAAGAGGTCTTCCTCAATGTATTTTTTGTCGTTGACCGCCCGATCGATCAGATTTTCGATGGCCTTCGGATGAAAGAGAATCCCAAACGGATTTCGAACGACCTGAAATTGATAGTAGTTTAGCTTACTCCCGATATGCTCCGAAAAGCAAGAACCTAGCAGCAATAATCGACTTCGATAGTCGATGGGACCATCCGATGGTGGTAGCGGGATTTCCGTTCGCAGTTTCATGGGGTTTTGGGCCGCACGTTTTGGTTCAATCGGTGAAATACCTGATAGGGATAGATCTCGTAGATGGCGTTGTCCTCATTGATGGTGTTATCGGAATATTCGAAAGCCTTTTGCTCGACCCATTTACCTTGTTCCGTATCCCCTGATTTCGACATGCTTCTGCCCTTAAAATAGAGCGCATCACCGAAATTTCCATAACCCATCAAGGACCGGTCAAAACTTTGAATGGCTTCTTGATAATTGCCCATTTCGAAATCGGCTATTCCTAGGTAAAACCAGTCGAGATAGTGGCAGGCTTCCTCTGGTGGGTCGTTTGGAAAATCCTTTAGTTGCTGTTCCTTGCTCCTAATCAGATATTCCTTTGCCTTTTCAAACTCATTCAGTTGCAGGTAATCCAGTCCGATATAAAAATTATAGGTATGATCCATGACATAGCCATCGCCGAACCTTTCCGTAGCCTCCATCAGCTCGTCTATCGACTCCTGGTATTCCTTGGAAAAAATACACTTTATAAAACCACTGTATTCCAACCATTTCCCGGCGTCATGCTCCACCGCCTTTGCCAAAAAAGGCTTTCCCAATTGGTATTTTCGGGTCTTATAGAGGGGCATTGCCTTTTGTTGCCAAAGCCATCCATCGGTCGGGGTGATCAGCAGGGCGGAGTCTAGATATGCCTGATGTTCCCTGGAGTGCAATGGCGCGGCGTAGGCCCGCACCACATATTCCCGTAGCCTAAGCGAATCGGAGGTGGTCAACTTTCCCTTGACCGTCACCGCCTCGGGGGCATTTATTTCCGGACCCCTTTTGGATTCAGGTGGTTTGACATCCTTGCAAGCGACCATGAACAACAGTGTAAAAACTACTTTTTTAATCATCTTTAGTATGTAATGCCGTTCAGGTCCTTTGCTAAGGAAGCGGGAACAATGTTATACGATGTAGGACCGGGATTTTTCCAGTGCCTCTTTGATTCCAGCCGGATTCTTGCCTCCGGCCGTAGCGAAAAACGGTTGTCCGCCTCCGCCACCTTGGATATACTTACCAAGCTCCCGAACGATGGTGCCGGCATGCAGGTTTTTTGAAGCCACCACCTCCTTCGAGATATAGCATGAAAGGAGTGCCTTTCCGTTCTGTTCGGTCGCGAAAAGTAGAAAAAGATCGTTCCGCTGGTTGCCCATTTCAAAACAGAGGTCTTTGATACCGGCAGCATCCAACTCCACTTTCTTGGCAAGGAATTGCACACCATCGAACGCTTCCAGCTCGGTGATCAGTTCCCTTTTTAGACCTTTTGCCTTTTCCTTCAACAAGTGTTCGACCTCTTTCTTCAAACGGGTGTTTTCCTCCTGCAACGCCTCCACCGCCTTCAAAGGGTCCTGTGCATTGTTCAAACGGTCCTTGATTTCGAAAAGCATTCGGTAATTCTCGGTAAAAAAATCCTTGACCGCATCGGAGGTAATGGCCTCGATACGGCGAACACCGGCGGCCACGGCTCCCTCCGAACGAATCTTAAAATGCCATATATCGGCCGTATTCCGCACATGGGTCCCGCCGCACAGTTCAATCGACTGCCCGAAACGGACGGTACGTACTGTATCGCCATACTTCTCCCCAAAAAGCGACATGGCGCCCTCTTTCAACGCCTCTGCCTTTGGGACGTTTCTGTTTTCCTGCAGGGGCAGGTGCCCTTCGATCCGCGCATTGACAAAATTCTCCACCGCACGCAATTCCTCCGGAGTCAGCTTGGCAAAATGTGAAAAATCGAAACGCAGGTATTTGGAATGCACGGCAGAGCCCTTTTGCTCGACATGGGGGCCCAAAATCTCCCGTAATGCCTGGTGCAATAAATGGGTCGCGGTATGGTTGGCGGCCGTTCGCTCGCGTTGTCTCTTATCAACGACCGCTTTAAAGGTGTCCGAAGTAGTTGTCGGCAACCCTTTTGCAAAATGAATGATCTCGTTATTCTCCTTCTTGGTATCGACAATGTAAATGACATCGCCGTTCGGGGCCTCCAGATAGCCTTTATCCCCTACTTGCCCGCCCCCTTCCGGGTAGAAGGGGGTAAGGTTGAATACCATTTGGTACTGTTCCCCTTCTTTTTTGGAGGTAACTTTTCGGTATTTTGTCAGTTTTACGTCGGCTTCCAGCAAATCATAGCCTATAAACTCCTGCTCCAGGTCTTCCGTCAATACCACCCAGTCTTCCTTCGATATTTCGGAGGCCGCCCGGGACCGGTCTTTTTGTTCCTTCATGGCCTTCCCAAATCCGTCCTCATCCAACGACAAGCCTTTTTCGTTCAAAATAAGAGCCGTCAGATCAATGGGAAAACCATAGGTATCGTAGAGTTCAAAAGCTTTTCGTCCGTCGACCGTTTCACCTTTGTTTTTCCTAATGATATTTTCCAGGAGTAAGAGTCCCTGCTCCAAGGTTTTCAAAAATGAATGTTCCTCTTCCTTGATAACGTTCTCGATGAGTTGCCGTTGTTCCTTTAATTCCGGAAAGGCCTCGCCCATGGTATCGGTGAGCACCTTCACCAAGCGATACATAAAGGGTTGTTTGGTGTTAAGAAAAGTAAATCCGTACCGGATGGCCCTCCGCAGGATACGACGGATAACATAGCCTGCACCGGTATTACTTGGCAATTGCCCGTCTGCAATGGAAAAGGCTACGGCCCGAATATGGTCTGCCACCACCCGAATGGCGACATCGGTTTCGCCTTCTTTTCCGTAATCGGTATGGGTGATGGTCTCTATCTCCCGAATAATCGGTGTAAAGACATCGGTATCGTAGTTCGAGCGCACGTTCTGCAGCACCATGCACAAACGCTCGAAGCCCATGCCGGTATCGACATGTTTGGCGGGTAATGGCTCCAGCTGTCCGTTCGCCTTTCGATTGTATTGCATAAAGACGAGGTTCCAAATCTCTACCACTTCCGGATGGTCCTGGTTCACCAATGAAGCCCCGGATACCTCCGCTTTTTCCTTAGCGGAGCGGATATCGACATGTATTTCGGAACAGGGGCCACAAGGGCCTTGATCCCCCATTTCCCAAAAATTATCCTTCTTGTTCCCTAGGATGATTCGATCCTCGGGTACGATGGCCTTCCATAGATCAAAGGCTTCGTTGTCCATCTCCAATGTATCGTCATCTTCACTTCCTTCAAACACCGATACATACAGGCTGTCCTTGTCGATTTTCAATACGTCCGTTAGCAATTCCCACGCCCATTGAATGGCCTCTTTTTTAAAATAGTCGCCGAAACTCCAGTTGCCCAGCATCTCGAACATGGTGTGGTGATAGGTGTCTTTGCCAACCTCTTCCAAATCGTTATGCTTACCACTCACCCGCAGGCATTTCTGTGTATCGGCGACCCGGTTGTGCTTCGCCTTGCCAATTCCAAGAAAAAACTCCTTGAACTGGTTCATGCCTGCGTTGGTGAACATTAAGGTAGGGTCGTCTTTGATTACCATGGGTGCGGAAGGCACAATTTTGTGGCCTTTTTCTTTAAAAAAGTTCAAAAACTGCGCTCTGATTTCGCTTGAGGTCATGAATATGGTAAGGTTTTATAAAAATTAACAGTTTGTACAAAACAATTTTTATATTTGTTTGTTCTGATAAAACGAGACAAAAATAGGATAAAATACATTCATGTCTAAGGTTAAGTACTATTACGATCCCGATACGCTGTCCTATCGAAAGATAGAACCCAAGAAATCGCGCCGGTATCGGAATATAGGCCTGTTCGTATTGGGTTCTTTCCTTTTCGGACTCCTATCATTGGTGCTCTTGTTAAACACCAACTTGATCAATACCCCTGCTGAACTTTCCCTGCGCAGGGAAGTAAAGAATTACGAATTGCAGTTCGAACTGTTGAATAAGAAAATGGAGCAGATCGAAGATGTACTTTCCAACATTGAGGAACGCGATAACAATATTTACCGGCTGTATTTTGAGGCAAATCCTATTCCAGAGGAACAACGCCGTGCCGGTTTTGGCGGGGTGAACCGTTATAAATCATTGGAGGGTTTTAATAATTCCGAGATGGTCATCGCCACTACCAAGCGATTGGATATCATCAAGAAACAAATGGCCATTCAGTCAAAGTCCTTGGATGAAATCACCAAATTGGCCGAAGAGAAAGAAAAACTATTGTTAGCCATACCGGCGATACAGCCTATCAGCAATAAGGAATTGACCCGCATGGCCTCTGGTTATGGTTGGCGTTCGGACCCCTTTACGAAAGCTAGAAAGATGCATTGGGGTATGGACTTTACCGCTCCCAAAGGCACTCCTATTTATGCCTCGGGGGATGGAAAAGTGACCCGTGCCGACAATAATGCCTCGGGTTATGGAAAACATATCCGTATTGACCATGGATACGGCTACATGAGCCTCTACGCGCACATGAGCGCCTACAACGTAAAAAGAGGCCAACGGGTAAAACGAGGCGACCTCATCGGTTTTGTGGGCAGTACCGGCCGTTCGGAAGCCCCCCACCTTCATTATGAGGTATGGAAAGACAAAGATCGGATCAACCCGATCAATTTCTATTACGGCAGTTTATCACCACAGGAATTTGAAAATATGTTGAAATACGCGAACCAAGAGAATCAATCACTTGACTAATGCAAGTAGAACTTCCTGAAAAATTATATTACGGTATCGGCGAAGTAGCCAAGGCCTTTGGTGTAAATACCTCCTTGGTCCGTTTTTGGGAAAAAGAGTTCGACGTACTGAAGCCCAAGAAAAATGCCAAGGGCAACCGAAAATTCACCCCCCAGGATATCAAGAACCTGCAGTTGATCTACCATTTGGTAAAAGAACGGGGATTTACCTTGGATGGCGCCAAAATACACCTGAAGGAGAACAGGCAAAAAACGCTCGACAACTTTGAGATTATCCAAAAATTGGAGCGTGTCAAGAACGAGCTGATCAAAATCAAGGAACAACTATAATAACCCTATAAAACACTGGAAAATGAAAAAAGGATTAATTGCATTAATCGTCCTGGGAATATTGGCGTTCGGCATTTATCAATGGGCCGTGGGCTTCAACAACACCGCTGTTGAATATGAAGCGGATGCCAAGACTGCTTGGTCGAACGTTGAAAGCGCCTATCAACGAAGAAACGATCTCATCGGAAACCTGGTCAAGACCGTGCAGGGCGCTGCCGACTTCGAGCGTGGCACCCTTACCGATGTCATCGAAGCAAGGGCGAAGGCGACTGCCACCAATATCGATGCCAATAACCTCACCCCTGAAAACATGGCCAGATTCCAGGAAGCCCAAAGCGGCTTGACCGGGGCACTGAGCAAATTAATGGTGGTGGTGGAACGCTATCCCGATTTGAAGGCCAACCAAAACTTTTTGGAGCTTCAATCGCAGTTAGAGGGCACCGAAAACCGCATCAACGTAGAACGAAATCGGTATAACGAAAAAGTGAATATCTACGACATACACACGACCAAATTTCCGGGCAAACTCCTGGCCGGCATGTTTGGGTTTCAGGAGATGGCCCGCTATCAGGCGGATGCCGGTTCGGAAAATGCGCCTGATGTAGAATTCGACTTTAACTAATTTATGTCAAGGGTAGAGGATTTTTTAACGCGCAAGGAAGAGCAGGAAATTGTTCAGGCAATCCTTGAAGCCGAGAAAAATACCTCCGGGGAAATTAGGGTACATATCGAGGCCCACACCCGTCTCGACCATTTTGAACGTGCCAAGGAGGTATTCCACATGTTGAAAATGGATAATACCAAGGACGAGAACGGAGTCATTATTTATGTAGCGGTCAACGACCGAAAATTCGCCATCTATGGCGATCGTGGTATCGATAAAGTAGTGCCCGATAATTTTTGGGACACTACCAAGGATACCATCGAGTCCCAATTTCGAAAAGGAAACTACAAACAGGGCCTCATCAACGGTATTCTAAAGGCCGGAAAAGAGTTGGAAGCCCATTTTCCCTGGCATCATGGAAACGAAAATGAACTGAGCAATGAGATATCGAAAGGCTAGCATACTGCTGTTCTTATTATGTGGCCTTCAATTTGGTTTCGCGCAGTTTCAAATACCGGAAAAACCCAAGGTACAGACCAGTGTCTATGACTATGTGGACTTGCTACCGGAACCCCAGCAAAAGGCACTGGAGCAAAAGCTCATCCGTTATTCCGATAGTACCTCTACCCAGATCGTAGTGGCCATCATCAATTCTACCGAAGGGGAGGATATCGATTTCCTCGGTGCACAATGGGGTCAGAAATGGGGCATCGGACAAGAAGGAAAAGACAATGGCGTACTGATACTACTTGCTAGGGGCGACCGACGCATTGCCATTAGTACCGGTTATGGGGTCGAAGCTACCTTAACGGATGCCATGTCGCGCCGCATTATTCAGAATATTTTGATTCCCCGATTTAAAGAGGACGACTACTATGGGGGGCTCAACGATGGGGCCGACGCCATTTTTAAGGTGCTGAACGGGGAATTTAAGGAAGAACGTACCTTTGATAACAGCGGGGGTGGATTCCCATTTGGGGCGCTTTTGCCGATTATCATTTTCTTTATCATTTTGATCATTCTATCAAAACGCAACCGTGGTAACCGGGGAGGCAGAGGCGGTAACCGTTCCAGAGGCTTGGACCTATGGGACATTATTATTCTTAGCAATATGGGCCGTAGCGGTGGTTCCCGAGGTGGATTTGGTAGCGGAGGAGGATTTGGTGGTGGCGGCTTCGGAGGTGGCTTTGGTGGTGGCGGCTTCGGTGGCGGTGGCGCTTCAGGTGGATGGTAATGGAAAGTGCACCTTCAAAAATAAATGCAGACTCAAGTATACGCCCAAACTCAACGATCAAATTCACACATCAAGATTCACATCAACCTAACATCAGTGCTCCGATGGGTACCATATCGCAAGGGAGATTGTTCTATCTTCTAGCATCCAACTTCCAGCAAACCTACTTCTTCCGCATAAAGATCGTAATCGGTACGCCGGTGAAATCAAAATGCTCCCGTATCTTGTTTTCCAGGAAACGCTTATAGGGATCTCGGACGTATTGCGGCAGATTGCAGAAAAACGCAAATTGCGGATACGGGGTGGGTAATTGGGTAATATATTTGATCTTTACGTATTTGTCCTTATAGGCCGGTGGGGGCGTATGCTGTATAATGGGTAACAACACATCGTTCAACTCGCTGGTCTTTATTTTCTTTGAACGGTTTTTATAGACCTCGACGGCAGTCTCGATTGCCTTGAAAATGCGCTGTTTGTTCAAAACCGAAATAAAGATGATCGGCACATCCACAAAAGGTTCAATGGCCTGCTTAATACGCTTGGTGTATTCTTTCATGGTATTGCTCTGCTTGTCTTCGACCAGGTCCCACTTGTTCACCAAGATTACGATGCCCTTGTTGTTTCGCTGTGCCAACCAAAAGATATTGGATACTTGTCCGTCGAAGCCGCGAGTGGCATCGAATATCAAGATGCACACATCGCTATGTTCGATGGCCCGTACCGAACGCATCACGGAATAGAACTCCAGATCTTCCTTTACCTTGGACTTTCTTCGTATGCCCGCCGTATCGACCAGATTGAATTCAAACCCAAAACGATTGTATTTCGTATCGATGCTATCACGGGTAGTACCTGCAATATCGGTCACGATATAACGGTCTTTCCCGATCAGGGCATTGATGAAAGAGGATTTCCCGGCATTGGGTCTTCCAACGACGGCAAAACGAGGAAGTTCTTCCTCCTCGTCTTTGGTCTCCGGCAGCTCCTGGACCAATGCATCGAGCAGTTCCCCGGTACCGCTTCCGTTAATACTCGAGATGGTAAAGTAATCCCCTAATCCCAAAGCATAGAACTCCACGGCATCCGCGGCTCTTTTCGCATTATCGACCTTGTTCACCACTAAAAAAACAGGTTTTTTGACCCGCCGTAGCAACTTGGCCACATCTTCATCCATTCCTGTGATACCTGCCTCTACATCCACCATAAAAAGAATGGCATCCGCCTCATCGATGGCCAGTTCTACCTGTTTATCGATTTGCTGTTCAAAGATATCGTCACTACCAAGGACATAACCTCCCGTATCGATTACGGAAAATTCCTTGCCATTCCAGTCGCTCTTCCCATAATGACGGTCCCTGGTAACCCCGCTTACGGCGTCGACAATGGCTTCCCGGCGTTGAATCAATCGATTAAAGAAAGTCGATTTGCCCACGTTGGGTCTTCCTACGATGGCAACAATAGCGCCCATACTTTTTAATTTGGAGGCACAAAAATAAGGTATATATGTCGATTGTTAAGAAGTTCGGAGCTTTAGTTTCCCATTCGAGCCCTGACGCTACGAGAGATGCTCCACGCTCGATACCCGGAACTCAGCATTTAAGTGTTGTATCCAAAGCGTCTCAATTGTCGCGCATCACTACGCCAATTCTTATTGACCTTTACATACAGTTCAATATGCACCTGTTTTCCAAAAAACCGTTCCAAGTCTTTTCGGGCCTCGACCCCTACTCTTTTTAGGGCACTCCCTTTATGGCCGATAATGATACCTTTTTGGGAATCGCGCTCCACCATGATTACCGCCCGCATGCGAATGATGTCGTCATCTTCCAAAAACTCCTCGGTTTCGACCTCCACCGCATAGGGAATTTCCTTTTTATAATGCAGCAATATTTTCTCCCGTATGATCTCGTTTACAAAGAAACGTTCAGGCTTATCGGTCAATTGATCTTTTGGATAATACGGTGGTGATTCGGGCAAGAGCTCCAAAATGCGCTCGAACACTTCCTTCACATTAAAGTTTTGAAGGGCAGAAATAGGATGAATCTCTACGGTGGGCAGCATTTCCTGCCAATACTGCACCTGTTCTTCCAACAGTTCCTGGCTCGCCCCATCAATCTTGTTCAACAGGAGCAGCACTGGAATCTTACTGTTCCCGATTTTTTCAAAGAATTTCTCGTCCTTCAAGGCCTTTTCCCCGATTTCGACCATGTACAATAGTATATCGGCATCCTCAAAGGCCGATTTTACAAAATCCATCATGGAGGCCTGTAGTTCGTAGGCGGGTTTAATGATGCCCGGGGTATCGGAAAGGATGACCTGAAAATCATCCCCGTTCACAATCCCTAGAATGCGATGCCGGGTAGTCTGGGCCTTGGAGGTAATAATAGAGAGCTTCTCCCCTACAAAGGCGTTCATCAAGGTAGATTTCCCGACGTTGGGATTACCGATGATATTTACGAAACCTGCTTTATGTTCGGCCATCTTTTAGTTTTTTAAAATACGCTGTTGCCGCCTTGTTGACCTTTGGTGCCAAGAGCAGCACGGCTATCATGTTCGGAATAACCATTAAGGCATAGGACAGGTCGATCAGGTTCTTGACCAGTTCCAAGGAAGCTACCGCTGCGAAAACGATCATCACCACAAAATAGACATTATAGAACTTCCCGATTTTGGCATTGGTCAAAAATGATAGGCACTTCACCCCGTAATAGGAATAGGTGAACAAGGTCGAAAGGGCAAAGGCCGTCACGATCAACATCAGCAAATCGTCCCCATAGCCGAAAAGGGTGCGTTCAAAGGCGGTCAAGGTCATTACGATGCCGCTGCTATCTTCCAAATAGGCGCCGCTTAGAATAATGACCACCGCGGTAAAAGTACACACCATAATCGTATCTATGAAAGGCCCGAGCATCGCCACCAGTCCTTCCCGAATCGGTTCATCGTTTCTTGATTGCCCATGATACATCGGGGCACTCCCGAGTCCGGCTTCGTTCGAAAACATGGCCCTTCGGATACCAATGATGACCAAGCCCCAAAATCCGCCGGTAACCACCGTTTTAAAGTTCCACGCCTCTGTGATGATCATCTTCAAGGATGGCAACACCTGGGAGGCATTCAATGCCATCACCACAATAACGGCGATCAAATATATCGCGACCATAAAGGGCACCAGGGCCGAGGCCACCTTGGCGATTTTATGAAGGCCACCGAAAATGACGAAAGAGGTAATAATGGCCAGTAGGAAACCGATGGTCCATTTCCAATTGAGTTCGCTCATCTCGAACAAGGTGCTGGAAGGTTCTACCACACTCATAAAGGTTTCGGTAAACTGGTTGGCGGTGAATACCCCCAAGAATCCGAATAAACCGCATACCGCAAAGAATATGGCCAGCGGTCTTGCCCTTTGGCCCAAACCTTGGGTGATGTAGAACATGGGGCCACCTTGTAATCGACCCTCCGAATCGGTACCGCGGAACATGATGGAAAGGCTGCAGGAATAAAACTTGATACACATACCGATGAGGGCCGTAGCCCATATCCAGAATACGACTCCGGGACCCCCGTCATGGATTGCGATCGCCACTCCCGAGATATTGCCCAAACCCACTGTAGCCGCCACCGCGGCAGATAGCGCCTGGAAGGAACTCACATCACCCTTGGCATTTTTGTCGTCGTATTTACCGGCCGTAATCGCAATGGCATGCCCAAAATAACGATACGGCAAAAATTTGGAATATATTACTAGAAAGAGGCCGCCTGCGATCAACAAAAGAAACATGGGCCATTCGGTGTAGGGAAGTGCCGAGGAAATAAAATCGTTGATTGCGTCCATAATGAATACTGGTGCCGAAGGTATGCATTTTCACCTTTTTTGCAGCGATGAACTGCAAAAATATTCCTGTCCGAAGTTTTGAATAAACTAAAAAATGGTTGTATCTTTGCCATCCACATCGCGGGATAGAGCAGTAGGTAGCTCGTCGGGCTCATAACCCGAAGGTCACTGGTTCGAGTCCAGTTCCCGCTACAAGGAAGACCATCAATTTCGATTGATGGTTTTTTCGTTTACGGCCGGGCCGGAGCCTGATCCGGTCCTGGAGCAAAGGAAAAAACAGGACCCCGCAAGGCGCATGGCCTTTCTTGTAAAGCCCCTCCCATAGGCCGCTTCCGAAACGCCGGCGAGGAAGCAATCCAGTTCCCGCTACAAGGAAGACCATCAATTTCGATTGATGGTTTTTTCGTTTACGGCCGGGCCGGAGCCTGATCCGGTCCTGGAGCAAAGGAAAAAACAGGACCCCGCAAGGCGCATGGCCTTTCTTGTAAAGCCCCTCCCGTAGGCCGTTTCCCTTCCCACAGTAATTCGATTTCACTATATTTCGGCAAAAATTACCGAACTGCATTCAGCCATACCGTTGAGCAACTACCTAAAACTCACCATACATCATGAACAAACTGTCGAAATTGATTGTCATTCTATTAATGTCAACGATTTGCTTCGGGCAAAAGAAAGCCAATTTTGAGCCAACGTTTACGAAATCAAAAGAAACGACCCACAACATTCCAAAAGGACAGGAATACACTTTTGGATATTTGGAAGTTTTGGAAAATAGGAACGACCCAAATAGCCAAACGATTCAAATCCCTGTCTATATATTTAAAAGCAGAAATGCCCGTCCAAAAACCGACCCGATCATTTATACGGTAGGAGGTCCAGGGTCCACTACTATGCCTTCTGCACAATACATGAATTATTATAAGTACCTTGATGATAGGGATTTCATCCTTTTGGAACAACGAGGAAACTTTTATGCCAAACCACACTTGGATTGCCCTGAATGGTCCAAGGCTTTATCCACTTCAAACCTTCCCGATTTCGATTCAAAAAAATCAGATTCACTTTTTGCGGCAGCTGCCCAATCCTGTAGGGAAAGACTTGTCAATAAAGGGATTGACCTTGAGGGATACACTACGAATGAAATAGCAGCCGATATTAATGATTTGGTCAACGTATTGAACATCAAGGAATACAACTTGCTTACCATATCGTATAGCACAAAAATTGCCCAGGTTCTATTACGGGACTATCCCGAACGAATTCGGAGTGTGGTGATGGATTCTCCACTTCCCTTGGAAGTAAACTATGATGAGGAAAGCGTTAAAAACCTATTGGAATCGGTAGATAAATTACTTTCCGATTGTGAGGCCCATAAGGAATGTATCGGTGCTTTTCCAAATATCAAGAAACGTTTTTTTGATTATCTGACGGAAAAAACAAAAGACCCGCTTGAAGTCACTATAGAAAATCCACAAAGTGGACAAGTAGAAACATTCTATTTGACGGGAGCCGATTTGATTACCGTTTTCACCTCGGCTTCAACGGGAGATGTCGTTCATATTCCACTCGAAATAAATAAGCTGTTCAATAACGATATGACTTCTGTGAAAGAACGGCTTTCATACGTATTTCGGGAACCGGGCAATGGTGCGGGTGTAGGCATGCGACTTTCTGTTTGGTGTGCGGAAGAAAACCCATTCAGTTCAAAAGAAACCATAGATGCCGAAACTACAAAATATCCACAGGTCGAGGGTTTATCGCCAAGCGTATTTGCCAATGAAATCTGTAAAATATGGAGTGTCAAGAAAGTATCGGAAATCGAAAACAAGGCGGTTAGTAGTGCTATTCCGGTGTTGTTAATAAGCGGAGAATATGACAATGAAACGCCCGTTAAATGGGCAGAATCAATGAAGGATAACTTAACAAATAGCTATCATTTGATTTTTAGGGGATGGAAGCATACACCAACGACCAATTGGGGAAATCAATGTGCCATGCAAGCTGCAAACGATTTTTTTAACAACCCAAATACCAAACCGAATCCAGATTGTATCGCGCAAATAGAAAGCCCTGAATTTAAAACGGAGTAAATAACCGCCTACACCGATGCATACGTATTCCTTGTCCCTATCATTGGAACTGCGCGTGTGCCAAGCGTTGTTATATAATAAAGAGTCACCCTATAATCCCGGAAGTCACCACTGTAGAGCCTACGGCTATCGGTCGGTCGCTCCCCGTTACGGATATGGCAGCAGCAAGGGCAGCTTAAAGGTTGGTTGCCCGCCGCGAGATACCGGCATCTTCCGCTTCTTCTTTGCGGCGTTCCAAACTAATCTTTGAAAAGGTACTTACCCTATTTTAGGTTTATAGAATGGTACTATTGTCGAGCCAGCGTTGCATCAGAGTCGAATTATTGGAGATGGCCACCAAATGAAAGGTCGTATAACTCTGAAACACCCTGGAATCCTTCAGGGATTCGATGCGTACCAACGCTGGATACAAATAGTTGGAATGTACCAAGTACAACGCACTATTTCTTTTTAAGACATACCCGACATGGCCTTTGTCGAACCCGATAAAGTAGATGCCGTCTTTTGTAATGCGATCGATTTCACTAAAGGCTTTTTCCGGGTCCATTTCGACCACACTATAAATTTTTTCACCACAGCTCAACGCCTTCGCTTCATCCAAGGGTCCTTTTTGGGCGAGCTTATAGCGGTTCAGTCTTAATCCCATATCACGCAAGGTAGTAGAAATGAAGTAGCCACAGGCAATCTTCCCATGCTTGGGCACAGCGGTATGACCTTCAAAACTCCAGGGAGTATCCAACCAGTAGGGAATGATGTTATCGACTAAATTCTCGACAAACTTCTCTTGGATGCTATCCATCGTTACCGTTCCCTCACGAAAATTCTCCGCAAGGCTCTTGCGCAAATTTGCTATGCCCGTTTTCATCTCACCGTATGACAGGCTATCGGGATCTTTTTTAGTATCAAGGGGCCTAGTGTCGACAGCCATGAGCGCACCCGCGGGATTTACCATATTAGTATTCCCTAAAGGAAGACTCTCCAGTGGGTGACTCTCGGGAAGCATCCCGTTCCAACTTCCAAACAACAACAATGCGATAAATACGTTCATAGCAAAAAATACTTCAGCGATACCTCTCTTTAAACATAACGCAGTTTTTGGGTATCCATTTTGTTTTTAGGGATATTTTATGATAGAAGGCCCTTTAAATCGTCAAATTTGCGGCCCACCACACCTCATAATCCTCAGGAACCAAGGGTCGGTAGCTCTGATACCCTTGGTCTGCAATTCGTATGCCAATGATCTTGCCATTGTCATCGCGTTCATACCGCAGAAAAATGAAGGAATGGCCAAAGGGGTCAAAATCCTTTCCCCGGATACCACGGATTACCTTTTTATAATCATCGTTTCGCTTCCAAACCTGCATTACCGCTCCCGGTCGTAACTCCCCACTCCAGATACCGAACCAATCAACCAAGTCACCCATGCCGGCGTATGCAATGGCACCCGCCCCGCCCCTGCCGCGGTACTTTCTAGGAAGGGTTCGCCACCCTTGATGCCGCCCAAAGGTAGAGGCATAGAGATGGTCGAACACCTGGGAGGGAGAATAGTAGTTCGATGCAATATCGGAGGGTAGATCCCGGTACATCGAATGACCATGAATCGCTTCATAAGCCTTTTGAAAACGGGATTTACTGGCCGCCAAACAATGTCCGCCAGGCTTCTTATTTTGGCTGTTCTCATAATTTTCCACAATCTTCGCCGCTACGGCGCTCAAGGGTTTCACAGTCTTTGGTTCCGGGAGCGCTTCGGGCTCCACGGTAGCCACCTCTAATACCTCGGAAGTATCCATTATAGGATTCACGGGGGCGGGCCCCACCACGGGAACCGATTGAATGTTGTTGTGGTCATCGTTTGCCACGCGTACCAGCTCATCCGCTTCCTCCGTTGGCGAAGCGCCTTGTCCTTGCCGCGACGAGGCACATCCAAAAATCAAAAACAGTACAGGGATGACCAACAGATAGGAAGGCCCATATCCCGACCGTCTGCATTGATTGCTGTATGCGTGTTTCATTTTATTACGTATTATCCACTTTCCCATTTAAGGATTTTTCATCCGTAGCATTGATTTGCTTTCGCAGTTTCATATTCAAAAATTCGACCAACAGGGAAAAGGCGATGGCAAAATATAGGTAGCCCTTGGGAATGGCCCCGACCGATTGCCCAAAAACGACCGTATGGGAAAGGTGGGCGGCCTCGGTAATCAACATAAAGCCTATCAGAATCAGGAAAGACATCGCCAAAAGTTGCATGGATGGGTGTTTGTTAATGAATTCCCGAATCGGATTGGCAAACAACATCATCACCAAAATGGAAACGACCACGGCGATGACCATCAATATCAATGCATCGTTCTGACTTTTGCCAATACCACTGGTCATACCGACCGCCGTGAGTATGGAATCGATGGAAAAGATAAAATCTATAATCACAATTTGAACGATCGCCCGTCGGAGCGAGGTGATTTTCTTGGCCTTTAGCACTTTCTCGTCGTGCTGTGGCATATCCAATTTTTCATGTATTTCGGAGGTGCTTTTGTATAGAAGAAACAATCCGCCGAAAAACAAAATCAATGCCTGCCAACTTACACCCATTTCGAACCACGAACTTTCAATGGTGTAAAAGGGTTCCTTGAGGCCTACCAAAAAAGAAACTCCCATCAGCAATACGATTCGCTGTACCATGGCCAAGATCAAGCCCCAATTCGTCGCTTTTCTTTTTTGTTCCTCCGGTAGCTTATCGGCAGCAATCGAAATAAAAACTATATTATCTATTCCCAATACAATTTCTAAAAACGTAAGGGTAAGCAATGCTACCCAGGCGTCTGCACTTGTAAAGATTTCGAACATAATCCTTGGATTGTGGTAGGCAAAAATAGCATCCTTTTGATAGTTCCCTTAGCGGCAACCCCTTTTTGTTTGATGCAAACCCTATTTTCACCGAGTTTATACAGTAGGCAAATTAAAGAATTTTATGGAATGCTTTGAAAGTGGTTCGTTAATACTGATTGATGCCACTATGATAGAATGCCCACTAGCGCTAACGCCCTGGATGGGAAGATGGCATTGCCAACACCCGATCGACCCAGCCGTCAATTGTACTCTGTTATTACCCCGCCTATTGCGGCCCTAAAGTGATTTCGATTATCTTAGGAGCCTATAAAAGCCTAGCTGCCATTCCGTGGTCCGGTAGTGATGTTACCCACGGCCGGCATTCAAAATGTTCCAAAATGAAACTCGATTATACCAGCATAAAGGAGGGGAGCTCCCTTACCCTCACCGATTTTAGCTGCGCGCCATCGATGCGGTTGCTGGAAACAAAAGGGCTCTATAAAATACTATGGACCAAAGGCAAAGACACCACCATCGTGGTCGACGGGTACCGCATGCCCCTTATAAAAAATCAAGTGGTCTTTTGCACCCCGTTGAATGTGATGGAGCTACGCAAGGATTCCGGAATGGTCGCATTGGTGTTTAACAGGGAGTTCTACTGTATCCGCGATCACGACCAAGAGGTTTCCTGTAACGGATTCCTATTTTTCGGTTCTTCATTGCCGCCCGTAATCACACTGAACGAGAAAGATATCAAAAGCTTTGAAGCCCTCTTCTATATGTTTCAGGAAGAATTTGAAACACGGGACCACATTCAAGGGGAAATGCTGCGCGCCCTATTAAAAAGAATGCTCATCAAAGCAACCCGTTTGATTAAAAATGAGATGCCCGAAACGAAACTGCCCAAGCCCCAGTTCGATACGGTTCGACAGTATCACATTCTGGTAGAGCAACACTTTCGGGAGAAGCACTCGGTGGCCGAATATGCCGAACTTTTGTTCAAGTCCCCCAAAACCCTATCGAACCTGTTCAAAAAATCTGGTGATCGTTCGCCTTTGAAAATCATCAACGAACGTATTATCCTCGAGGCCAAAAGACTGCTATTCTACTCCGATAAGACCGCCGAGGAAATCGGATATGAGCTGGGATTCAAGGAGGCTGCCCATTTTTCAAAATTCTTTAAAAATCAGGTAGGTTCACCTCCGGCAACCTTTAAAAAAGACTTCAAGGAAGCTCTCTGAAAAAGAAAAGCCCCGACGTTTCCGCCAAGGCCTTCTACCACAGGTTTCTGTTCAACGGGAACTACACTATTACATCCTGCAAGGAAGGAGCTGCTGGAAAATCGACAGGAATCCTGGTCGTATTGTTCAAATAGTTAGAGATGGTCTTATTACCTACCAACGAAATCACATCTACCAAGTTCTCCTTTGTCCACCCGGCGTCGAAAAAGTTGTCCAGCACCCCGGCATCGGTATTGCCCCGATTTTCGGTGATATTTCTTGCCAGTCGGGCCAGCGCGTCCAGCTTGCTGTCGAAAGAGGCGTGGCCACTTCGAAATTCCAAGAGTTGCCCGTCGGTAAATCCGTTCATTTTTCCGATTGCGGTGTGGGCGGCCAGGCAATACTCACAGTTATTCACTTCGCTAACGGCAAGGTTGACCACTTCTTTTTCCCTTGCTCTCAAAGAGGATTTCGCATTCGAAAAGTCCAGATAATTTTTCAAGGCATTTTCGGAATACGCATAGGTTGCAAAGAGATTGGGAACAAAACCGACCACTTTTTCCAAGTGGTCAAAAATGGCTTGGTTGTTAGGACTTACTTCTTCCCTTGTGGGTACATTGAATGTGCTCATACTAATTTGATTTATTGAATTCCCTCATCATCGGAAATCCGGGTTACTACTTATTTCTTGTTCTTTTTCGCTAGAACTCACAGCGTGTTTATTGAATGGCGAAAAAGGGTTTCTCCGCATCACAGTAATAATCGTGGTGGTATTTTGTTTCACAATCGGTAGTGGTAATCCCTTTTGTGGCCACCTTCGGGCTTGGTTTTGCGAATACGGTTATCAGGTTGAAGATCGACGTATGTGTTGTTTCCATGGTATGTTGTTTTTAATTACAGGGCAAAGATGCGACGATACTAGTGGCCAGTACCTATACGTTCTTCCTGTAGACTTGTCGATTTTTCCCGTTGATGGGGAAATCGTTCAAAAAATCGCCAAAATCGGCTCCTTTCCTTTGAAGGAAGGCATAAGGAAGTTGGCCGACACCAAATTCTATCCTACTTTTATAAGGGTTCCCTCGAAAATGACGACCGGTATCCTTGGACGCGGTATCGTTATAGATTGAAAGCAACACAAGAATGGGAGAAGAAAAACCAAGACTGGCACGATTGACGGCGATCATCACCCAGCTACAGTCCGGACAGCTAGTGACCGCCAAGGCGATTGCCGAAAGACATGGGGTAAGTATTCGAACGGTGTATCGGGACATTCGAACCTTGGAAAAATCCGGAATTCCAATAGTGACCGAAGAGGGAAAAGGCTACTCCATGATGGAAGGCTATCACCTACCTCCGGTCATGTTTACCGAAGAAGAAGCAAATGCCCTGGTCACCGCCGAGCGGTTGATCGCTAAAAACAGAGAGCAATCATTAGTGGAATACTATCAGCGGGCCATCATCAAAATCAAATCGGTCTTACGACAACCCCAGAAAACAAAATTGGAGTTTCTTACCGATCGGATCCAAGTGCGGAACAACGCTTCCAATGAAAAGACCAGCAATTATTTGATTCAGCTTCAATCGGCCATTGCCGCCTTTCGCGTAGTGCAAATGAACTATCGGTCGTTGAACGGGGAGGAAAGCAAACGGTCCGTTGAACCTTTTGCCCTCTATACCACCCAGAATAATTGGATATTGATAGCGCTCTGTCGTAAAAGGGATGATTTTAGGGCCTTTCGACTAGACCGTATTCAACAGCTTCAGAACACCCACGAGCATTTTGAACCGCATAATCTTACCTTGGAAGGGTACTTGGAAAAATGTCGGAAAGAATGGGAACACCCCTGACATACCCTTGACACCGCCAAGGGCTACATTTGCCCAAACCAATAATTATAACATATGGAACAGGTAACCATCGAACCATTCAAGCTTATCGGAATCAGCTTACGAACCACCAATGAAAACGGGCGCGCCGCCGAGGAAATAGGTGCCTTGTGGCAGCAATTTATGGCAAATGGAATCATCGACCGGATTCCGAACAAAACGGATAACGCCGTGTATTCGCTTTATACCGATTATGAGGGCGACCATACCAAACCCTATACAGTGCTTCTCGGATGTAAGGTCACTACCCTGGAGACCGTACCGGACGGAATGGTCGGCCGCTCTTTTGAGGGAGGAAACTATGTTAGGATAACCGCCAAAGGCGATTTGACCAAAGGACTCATTTTGAACCAGTGGGCCCGAATATGGGAACTCGACCTTCAAAGGCGGTACACGGCCGATTTCGAGGTCTTTGGCGACAAAGCACAAAATCCCGTTGATGCGGAAGTCGATTTTTTAGTAGCGGTGGAATGACTTTATTCATGGTATGTTTCAATCAAAAAACGATAACAATACATGGGAATCTTTCTTTTTTCCTCCTATCCTAACGGATGAAAGAAAGATTTTTTCCATCTGCCCTTGGCACATTCGAAGAGGGGGCAGAAGAACAAATGAAATTCAATGGGAAAGGTAATGGAAATCACCTTGATCTGAATCATGCGTTAATTTAGAATACAAATGCGGGAACTTGATGTCTTTTACCTTTCCAAAGAAGAGCCGGGCAAGAGCTGCCTGCTCGCCTTACGCGAACTTATTCTGAAGCAGGATGCCCAGGTGACGGAAACCCGCAAATACGGAATGCCCTGTTTCTGCTATCAAAAGAAGCCCTTCTGTTACCTGTGGACGGATAAAAAAACGAAGGAGCCCTATATCCTGTTTGTGGAGGGAAAACAGCTGCACCATCCCCAATTGGAGGAAGGCAATCGTGCCCGGATGAAAATCTTTCGCATCGACCCGAACAACGATCTGCCCTTGAAAGTCATCAATTTGTTGCTGCAGAGCGCTTTGGAGCTCTACCGCAAGGGCACCATCAAGACGAAATAATCTTAGTTTGCATACTATTTAAGTCCGTACTCTTCGAAGTTGGCACGGCGGAATTAGCTCCCTGGCGTACCAATGTCCTAAAATACCTACCATCTTTCGCCTTTAATGGTACTATATGGTCATTTGCATCCTTTACTGCCGCGCCCTACTTCCGATCCTCCAAATCGCTTGCGAAATTGGCCCTTGACTCAAAGGTTTTTATCAAGACATGACAAATGTTAGAAAATAATACTCCCATTCATCGTATCTTCATATCCAAATTGTAAACCGATGAAAGAGTCCACCTTTTTCAAGGATTTCGATGCCATTTCGGCCAAGGCATGGAAACAGAAAATACAGTACGATCTTAAGGGAGCCGACTATAACGAAAGGTTGGTCTGGGAGTCGTTGGAAGGCATTAAGGTTAAGCCGTTTTACAATCACGAGGATCAAAAAAATGGTGCCGTGGATCTCGACACTACCCCTCGGCATTGGAGCATTGGGGAAACCATTTTTGTGGCCGATGTGGATAAATCCAATCAAAAAGCACTTGAGGCGCTCCGTCAAGGCGCGGAAAGCCTCGTCTTTACCATTCCCAACGAAACGGTCGATCCAAAACAATTGCTAAAAGGGCTCGATTTGGGAAACGTACCCCTTCATTTTGAATTTCAATTTTTGAAGCCTTCCTACGTTCAAGATCTGCTGGGTCTAGTACGGGATTCCGCTCCGGAAATACACTTGCATATCGACCCTATCGGACACCTGGCCCGAGAGGGCAACTGGTTTATTGGAATGGAGGAGGACTTTGCCCGTTGTAAGAAGATCTCCGATCTGGCACCATCCCCTTATTCCGGAAGTATCTTTTCGGTGGATGCCTCGCTCTATCAAAATGCCGGGGCCAATAGGGTTCAGGAGTTGGCCTATGCCCTCTGTCATGCCCATGAGTACTTGAACCAAAATACGCTTTCCGGAATCAACAACATCACCTTTAAAATAGCCATTGGCGGCAACTATTTCTTTGAAATTGCCAAGTTACAGGCGTTACGCCTTTTATGGAAAACGCTGGCCAAGGAATACGATAGCGATCAGGATTGCCATATCATGGCCATACCCAGCCTTCGTAACAAAACGGTATACGCCTACAATTCGAATATGCTCCGAACCACTACCGAATGCCTATCGGCCATCTTGGGGGGTGCCGACACGGTTTGCAATCTAGCCTACGACGGGCTGTACCATAAAGGCAATGACTTCGGGAATCGTATTGCACGCAACCAGTTGTTGTTGCTCAAACACGAGAGTTTTCTGGATGGTTCGTTCAATCCCACCGAAGGTGCTTATTATATCGAAAGCCTGACACAGCAGCTTGCCCAAAAAGCGCTGGAATTATTGAAGCAATTGGAAGCTTCCGGGGGATTCCTCCACCAATTAAAAAGCCATTCCATCCAACGGAAAATCAAGGAAAGTGCCGATAAGGAACAATCACGGTTCGACCAAGAGAACGAAATCCTGGTGGGCACCAACCGCTATGTCAACCCGGCGGAACGGATGAAAGGGGAATTACAGCTGTACCCTTTTGTAAATACGAAGCCGAGAAAGACCTTGATCGAACCTATTATTCCAAAACGATTGGCAGAAGCGATGGAGAAAGAGCGACTGGAGAAGGAAGGTTGACCTGTGAAATTGGAAATATGAGGTATGAAAGAGGGAAGAAAAGAGAGATGCGGGAAGCTTTAAGCGTACAGCGATAAGCGTTCAGCGACATTTGATCTTAGGAAATTTGAAATACTTGGAATCTATAGATCAAAACTTTAGAAAGGGAGACTAAAAAAATAGAGCGACCAACGAATAGCAATGATCATGAAACGAAAAGACGTACAGCATTTGGAACTTCCCATCAAAAAAGATATTCCAACCGAGGAACCACGTTTTGGCCACCTTGAATTTGCGGCAGGTTTTCCGCCCTATCTCAGGGGTCCATATGCCACGATGTACGTGCAACGCCCATGGACGATTCGGCAATACGCCGGTTTCTCCACGGCCGAGGAGAGTAACGCCTTTTACAAACGCAACCTCGCGGCCGGACAAAAAGGGTTGTCCGTAGCCTTTGACCTTCCTACCCATCGTGGATATGATAGCGATCACGAACGCGTGGTCGGCGATGTGGGCAAAGCGGGGGTCGCCATCGACTCGGTGGAGGATATGAAAATTTTGTTCGACGGGATACCATTGGATCAAATGTCGGTTTCCATGACCATGAACGGGGCGGTATTGCCTATCATGGCCTTTTATATCGTGGCGGCCGAGGAACAAGGGGTCGAACCGAAACAACTTGCCGGCACCATCCAGAACGATATCCTAAAGGAGTTCATGGTACGCAACACCTATATCTATCCGCCGGCCCCTTCGATGCAATTGGTGGCCGACATTTTTGAATATACCAGTCAATATATGCCCCGCTTTAATAGTATCAGCATCTCGGGCTACCATATGCATGAAGCCGGGGCCACCGCTGAAATCGAATTGGCCTATACCCTGGCCGACGGACTGGAATACGTTCGAACCGGACTGAAGGCGGGCTTGGATATCGACCGATTTGCGCCCCGCCTCTCGTTTTTTTGGGGGATTGGTATGAACCACTTTACCGAAATCGCCAAAATGAGGGCCGGACGTCTGCTTTGGGCCAAGCTGATGAAGCAATTCGGGCCTGAAAACGAAAAATCGCTCTCCCTACGTACCCACAGCCAAACCAGCGGTTGGAGCTTAACGGAGCAAGACCCCTTCAACAACGTGGCCCGTACCACCATTGAGGCGGCGGCGGCGGCCTTTGGAGGTACCCAAAGCCTGCATACCAATGCATTGGACGAGGCTATTGGCCTTCCCACCGATTTCTCGGCCCGCATCGCCAGGGAAACCCAATTGTTTTTACAGGAAGAGACCAAAATCACCAAAACCGTCGACCCTTGGGCCGGTAGCCACTATGTGGAAGAACGTACCGACCAACTCGTCCATCAGGCCTTGGAACTGATACAGGAAGTGGAGGAACTGGGCGGTATGACCAAGGCCATTGAGGCCGGTATTCCCAAAATGCGGATCGAAGAGGCAGCGGCCCGTAAACAGGCCCGGATCGATAGTGGGGAGGAAGTCATTATCGGCGTGAACAAGTACCGTTTGGAAGAGGAGGAAGACCTTGTTATTTTGGAGGTCGATAACAACGAGGTGCGCCGACAACAGTTGGCGCGATTGGCCACTGTCAAAGCAGAGCGAGACCCATCGGCAGTGGAAAACAGCTTGAAGCGGTTGGAACAGGCCGCCCGGAATAAAATGAAGGGGAACGGACAGGCAGACCCGGACCTTCGTCGGGATGAAGATAATTTGTTAGCTTTGGCCGTAGAAGCGGCCAGGGCCCGGGCCACTCTTGGCGAAATTAGCACGGCCTTGGAGAATGTCTTTGGCAGGCATAAAGCGGACATCAAAGCGATAACAGGCGTGTATTCAAAAGAAATCAAGAACAACGAGGCCTTCAAAAAAGCGCAAGCGCTAGCGGACCAATTTGCGGAACAGGAAGGGCGAAGACCGCGTATCCTAGTAGCTAAAATGGGGCAGGACGGACACGATCGCGGGGCCAGGGTCGTCGCGACGGGCTATGCCGACTTGGGATTCGATGTGGATATCGGGCCGTTATTCCAGACACCGGCCGAAGTGGCCAAACAAGCCGTGGAGAACGATGTGCATGTACTCGGTATTTCTTCCTTGGCAGGGGGCCATAAAACCTTGGTACCCCAGGTCATCGAGCAGTTAAAGGCCTATGGCCGTGAGGATATCATGGTGATTGTGGGCGGGGTCATCCCCAGACAGGACTACGACTACCTGTTCGAGCACGGGGCCGTCGCCGTATTCGGTCCGGGCACTAAGATTCCGGAGGCCGCGATACAGTTGTTGGAGATTTTGATGGATTGACTTAACCCTGCATAAGACAAACCTGCGATTAATCCTGGACAACATTTGCAAAAATTTCTACCATTCTACTTTCGAATTTATCCAAAGTAAACTGTTGTTCAAACCGTGTTTTCCCCGCCTTTCCCATCTTAACACGCAATTCAGGATTTTGAATTAAAATTTCCATTTTATCGGCCAATTGAATAGCATCGTGTTTTTTTACTAAAAAGCCTGTCTTACCGTCCTGCACTACATCAGGAATACCGCCTTCGATGGTAGTGATAACGGGCAGTTCGGCTTGCATTGCCTCTAATAGGACCAAAGGGGAACAATCGTTCAAGGTAGGTAGCACAAAAACATCCGAATTGGATAGCAGCTCATTCTTTCTTCTTCCCACCTGACGTCCATGCACTACTACGTGTTTCGTTAATTCCCTTTCTTTAATATTCGCTATTAATTCATCTTCTGTTATGTCTCCCCAATCCCCAACAATATGGCATTCAAAATCGACATTTCTTGTTTTGAGTAATCGACAGGCGTCTAAAAGGATGTACGGACCTTTTTCAATAATGAGGTTGGAGAGAAACAAGAGTTTTGGAATATTATCAATCTCTTTCGAAGATTTTTCGACCGACTGCTGGTAATCGGTGGGAGGAATACCATAGAAGCAATAGTGCACATCCTCTTTTGACACATATTTCTTTATATCAAAGTACAATCTTTCCGAACTTAAAATACATTGGACGTTCTTAAAGGAATATCGGTAGAGCAAATGATTAATGGTTCTGTGTTGAGTTTTGGAGACCCCTTTATTATGGAAATGGTAGAGTATGTTTTGATTAAAGAGTCTCAAAAGAAAAACAATTACGATTTCCTTGTAGTAGGCAAACCCTCCAGAATTAATGGTCATATAGCAACTATCATAGCTAGAACTTCTCAAGGCAATAAATACCTTTCGATAGAGACTTAAGAAGCTAGTAAACTTCGAAAAGAATCCTTTTCCCGTATCACTTAGTTTCTTGGAGGTTTGTAAATTAATAAAGGTACATTCAAAAGAATTATTGATTTCGGCACTTTCAAAAAGGTGTTGCCCAACTTTTGCTGCCCCATGTAAGGGCGGGGGCATGTGCAGTATAAACAGTATTTTAGGTCTAACCTTTATTTCTATCAAACTACTGAATTATTTGCTCATCTGTTGGGCAGAAGTGGACCATTTTTCCCTGACCAAATAGTACAGAAATACCGCACCATAATATATATACCGTTTCCACATACGTTTTGGTTCTTTTACCAACCGACCTAACCACTCCAGTCCCGAATCTATCCAAATCTTATTGGGACGTTTAACAGTCCCGGCATAGAAATCGAAAACGGCCCCAACGGAACAAATCATACCTGCCTGAATCGCTTCCTTATGAGCAGCACTCCATTTCTCCTGTTTAGGGGCGGTCATCCCAATAAATAGCACATCGGGTTGAAAGGCATTGACCTGCCGCAGCATCGATTCATTATCTTCCCGGGAAAAACTCGGTTTAAAGGGAGGTGAATAGCTAGCTACCTCAACATTAGGATAATCTTTCATAATGCGATTTCTTATTTTATCAAGAGTGCTATCGGTAGCCCCCAAATAAAAACATTTGCCTTTCTCACTATCCAATTTCTGTAACAAAAACCGGTGCAAATCGGCACCGGCCACCTTTTGTACCCGTTTCCCATTTAAGAATTTTGCAGCTAATACTACGCCAATGCCATCAGGGAGCAACACGTCGCTATCCAACAAAGCCTTCTTGAATCGGCTATCTCTCTCTGCAATGCAATAGGAGTACTGATTAAGAGTATTTACAATAACTTTTTGATTCGTGGGAAGGTGACTTAAATCATTTGTAAAAATGCGATATCCTAAAATTTTTTCTGTGGTATTTTGCATGTAGGAAAAATAAAAAATGGGATTAATCATGAAATCTCTTAGGATTTGTTCTTCAAATATAGCTTATATACGTTACGGTGATCCTCACCGGATTTATGAATGTTTAAATGAATAGAAATACTATTTTGAGTATCGACAATCTTTTCGCCATAATGAGCCTACTTTAACAAATGGTAATACCATATATTACCGAATAGATGAAATTAGCATATCTTTATAAAGTTAATTCCTGTAATTAGGTGGGTAAAAGCAACCAGTCGTAAATACTTTGTAAAGTATTGCTCCGAATAAAACAGATCTAGTGATAAGGGTATGAACCTAAGATTACAGCTACAGTATATTCTTGTATTACTTGTTTTTCGAGCCTTGGAATGGTTCAATGAAGATAATCATACCCACATTTGAATGCTTTACCGCCTTTTCGTTTACAACCCCACTCTTTTTTCCCGTACCCTTCGAAGGAGACCCTTACTTTGTTGTATCTTATTGCTCGTAATTCATTCCTGCTCCTCGCCCGTCCAAAAGGACAAAAGGCCTAATGTATACATAGAAAAAACAGATCACGGGTATCAGATGATAAGGAACGGAAATCCTTTCCATATAAAGGGAGCCTCTGGAAATGCCTTTTTGAAGGAACTAAAAGATGCCGGAGCCAATACAATACGCGTTTATGACACCATGAACTTGAAAAAATACTTGGTAAAGGCAGAGGAATTAGGGCTGGCAGTGGTTATTGATATCCCCTTACCGAGATACCAAACTAACTCGGATACCATTTACAAAAACCCTGTTCTTTTCGCGAAATTATTGGAAGACACCGGAAAATTTGTAAATCGATTTAAGGATCATCCAGCAGTGCTCTACTGGATTTTGGGAAACGAGGTCTACTACCCCAAATTGTATGCTAATGATTTCATATCTGGCTACAACCGCTTACTTGAGAAGGTCCGAGAGATAGACCCCAATCATCCAATTAGCACAACGGTTTCTTCCTCAGGACTCAAAAAGGTATTTAGCATCTTGGTAAAAAGCCCAGATCTGGATTTTATCTCCGTCAACAATTTTGGCTCCTTAAACGATTTTACCTTGGACAAAAACATCTTATTTTTTTGGCAAGGACCCTATGTCATTTCGGAATGGGGAATTAATGGCCCTTGGGAGACCGAAACTACCAAATGGGCCGCCCCATTGGAAGAAACCGGTACCAAAAAAGCAGAACAGTACAAAAATCGATACGTAAAGAATATTCAGGCTATTGATGACGGAAGGTGCCTAGGAAGTTTGGCCTTCTTTTGGGGACAAAAACAGGAGCGAACACATACTTGGTTCAGCCTATTTGCGGATAATGGCTACAAATCGCAAGTCGTATTTGAACTTCAAAATCTCTGGCAAGATGTTGACCGCCAATTTCAAGGTCCAAAAATCGACTATCTCCTATTAAACGGCCAGTCGGCAAGCGAAAACATCCTGATAAGTCACAATAGAGAAGTGAAAGCCGCGCTTTTTTACCTTAAAAACGATTCTGTCGCCTCTTATGATACCGAATGGACGGTACGCCCTGAAAATTGGAATTACCTACCCCAGGAAGTTGAACAAAGACCGGACAGTATTCCCGATTTGATCGTACGAAAGGATAATTTCGGCCTAACCTTTAAGACCCCAACTCAAGAGGGCCCCTATAGGCTCTTTGTTAAGGTGTCAAGTGAAAGTGGCTATTATACAACAGCGAACATTCCGTTTTACGTGATTAAGGAACCCTTTAACCTTTAATGTTACAAGCTTATCAAAAAACCCTCGAAAATAGAATTGCTTTATATAAGACTAATGATTGTCATTGGAGTGGCATCATTAATTTATTTTCTGATTTTCTTTTTTAGGCCGGAATTCAGGGGATATCTGCCTCTTTATATTTTACTTTCGATAATTTTGATTTATGGTGCCCTAAAAAAGGTATATCTGTGGTACCATTATTTCAGCATCTCCATACCCAAGGAGGTAATTGGTTCGAAGACTTATTCCGTCGATGTTCTTACTACTTTTTTCCCAGGCGAACCTTACGAAATGATCATAGAAACATTGGAGGCAATCCAGAAAATAAGGTATCCGCACACTACTTATTTATGTGACGAGGCCAATGACCCGTTTTTGAAGAAAGAATGTGAACGGTTGGGAGTAATTCACGTAACACGCGACAATAGAATAGATGCCAAGGCAGGAAACATCAACAATGCCTTAAAAATGGCCAGAGGCGAAATTTGCCTGATATTAGATCCGGACCACATTCCAAAACCAAATTTTTTAGACGCCGTTATACCCTATTTTGATGATGAAAAAATCGGCTATGTCCAAACGGTTCAAGCCTATTATAACAAACCCTTTACCCTGGTCGCACGAGGTGCGGCCGAACAGACTTTTCAGTTCTATGGGCCTATGATGATGACAATGAACACGTATGGTACCGTAAACGCGATTGGTGCGAATTGTGTTTTTCGGCGATCTGCTTTAGATAGCATTGGGGGGCATGCCCCGGGACTGGCAGAAGATATGCATACGGCTATGTTATTACATGCGAAGGGTTGGGAATCGGTGTACGTTCCTAGAATCCTTGCGAAAGGCCTGGCACCAGCCGACCTTACCTCCTACTACAAACAACAATTGAAATGGTCCAGGGGAACCTTCGAACTCCTCTATAGGGTGTATCCCAAAATTTTTAAATCCCTTACATTTCGACAAAAAATCCATTATGCACTTTTACCACTTCACTATTTAATCGGTTTCATATATCTCCTCAGCTTCCTAATTCCAGTTGTATCGTTGTTCTTATCAAAAATGCCTTGGACGGGCAACATCATTACCTTTGTACTCATCAGTCTTCCCGTAGTGTTAAGCTCTTTGTTGATTAGAACGTACATACAAAAATGGGTCATTGAAAAAAATGAGAGAGGCTTTCACGTTATCGGGGGACTTCTACAAATAATAGCATGGTGGGTGTATATTTTAGGAGTGGTATATACCTTTTTAAGAAAAAAGGTGCCCTATTTACCAACTCCTAAAAATGAAGAGGAAGAAAACAACCTTAATATCGTAATTCCAAACCTAATAGTAGCAGCAATATCACTATTTGCTATTTTATATGGTTTATACCAGGATTTTACTCCTTTCAGTATCATCATGTCGTTTTTCGCTCTTCTCAACGCTCTATTTATGTTTTTTGGTGTTTACCTTGCCTTTAAGGTTACCAATAGAAATCGAATCTTGAGGACTGCTTTGGAGAACGAGACCATTGAAAACTTGAAACGCGTCAAAAAGACTTTCGGTATGTTTATGGACCACCTCTTTACTTTTACCAGACGCCTGGCGGTACCCATACTGTTGATAACCATATATTTCACGAACAGCTCATTAAAAAAAATAGAACGGAATAGATGGAATTATCCCCAAACGGAGGTAGACCAAAAAAAAACAATGAAATATTTGGGAATATTCAATCCTACGGCCGCCAATGGTGTTACCGACTTAAGACAAACTAGTTTATTTGAAAGACGGGAGCAAATTAAGTTCGATATCATTTCGTTCTATATGGCTTGGGGCGACGAGGATAAAACGCTACTTAAAAGTGATTACTTGCAAAAAATCAAAGCTCAGGGATCGGTGCCGATGTTAACCTGGGAACCTTGGGCAAGTAACTTCAGGATTAGCGATTCCATTCCTGCCTTAAAGAAGGAGCAAAGCATATTATACTTTATCAAAGAGGGTTATTTTGATGACTATATCAAGGAAGTGGCTCGAATTGTCAAGGAATTTAAAGAACCCTTTTTTGTACGTTTTGCCCATGAATTCGACAACCCATTTTATCCTTGGTCCCAGTCAGGGGGGAATACCGCTAAGGATTTTAAACAGGCATGGCAGCATATTCATCATATTTTTAAAAGTCTACGGGCAGACAATGTACGATGGGTCTGGAACCCGTGGAAAGCAACTGCCATTTCCGATTATTATCCCGGTGATAACTATGTAGATTGGTTGGGAGTGAATTTGCTCAACTATGGCACCTTTAATCCTGATCAAAAATGGTACGGTTTCCGAGATTTATACCGCCCTTATCACGAGGGTTTTAAAAAAATCTCCGCAAACAAGCCTGTGCTACTAGCAGAATTCGGCTCATTGTCGACAGGTGGCGATCAGGAATCGTGGCTCAAGGACGCCTTTATTGCCATCGAAGATTCCTTTGATGATATCAGTGGTCTCGTTTTCTTTTACTCCAATCTTGATAAAAACATTCCAGCAGAGTACAAAGCAAGCGAATCGACATATCTAGACTGGAGGTTCGCACCAGAGATTCTGCAAGGTTCCTCTTTCGTTGAAAAGAGCGCACGCCTGAACAGCGTAAAGCCCCTACCGGAAGCCCTAGAAACGAAAATTGTGAATAAACCCATTAAATTACCTTTAGAACTCAGCGGTATCGGATATTCAAAAACTACCGACTGGGCAAACAATAATTACGTGGCCAGCAAACAAACCTTGGAACGGGATTTTAAGTTGATGGGAAAGATGGGATACAATCTTGTCAAATGCACGCCGTCGCCTGTATATGAATATAATTTATTTAAATACGGAAAAAAATACGGAATAAAAATCTTATACAGTTTTCAGATTCCCGCTTCATTGGATTTCCAAGAGGATAAAGATCAATTGGAAGTACTCAGTAACACTGTTATAAGTACGGTGCGAAGACTAAAGGACAAAGAACAAATAGCCGGTTGGAATTTTGGGAACGACCCCTGGAACAATGCCAGCTTCAAATACGACTATTCCAAGGCACTAGCTCAACGAAAGGCCTATTTTTCATGGCTACGGGAACTAGTGAGCGCAATCAAGCAAATCGATCCAAAAAGTTGGGTTACGAAGGATCTTGTCGTATCGCAGTTGGCATCGCTGCAACTCAAGGAACTAGATAGCTTGGATATCTCTTTGGATGCGATTGAACTAATCGTTAGCGACACTACATTCCTCAAAGAGTCGTTGGAAATGGCCCATTCTCGTAGAATCCCCTATATAATAAGTGGGATTGATCCCGAATTGGTTAGTCAACAAAGAGAACACTTTGCGAATACGCCGATAATTATGTCCAACTGGCAAAATCAATGGCAAAATCATCTAATCACCTATGACGGTCTTTTGGATTTTAACGGTTTCAAGAAGAAAGGGTTTCTATTGGTTGAAGAGTTGAAAGGAAATCGTTTAAAAATTCCCTCCTTTCCCAAAGTAAAAATCTTGCGACCTTCCACTCCGTTGTTATCCAAAAAATTGTTGAAATACTATGCCCTGATCCATCATGACAATGGATGGTCTTACTTAGAAGACGAATCAGGTTATGAAATTGAATGGCGACTTGCCAAACGGAATAGATGGGGCCAGGTGATCGCACTAAAAAAAATAGGAGAAGGCGCCTCCATCAACGTAGAAATTCCAAAATCCTATAAGCGTTACGAACTAGTGCTTACCGTTATAAGGAATGGTTGGTCCACCAGCACCACAGCCACATTAAATACCCCATCATCGCCCTCCATAGCAGCATCAGGGCCGGATTAATTGCAATGCCCACGTATCGGTTCGAGTTCCGAACCCGTCAAATCGTTTGTATCAACCCCTATTATGAAAATCACACCTTCCGATGACTCTTTGTGGGCCATAAGCTATCTACCAAATAGAAAGTAAGCCATAAGTTCTAAGAGAAATCAGGACTTTTAAAAACGGCTGAAATTTGAGAAATATTTTGAAAAATACCTACCTTTAAATTAAAACTGTACAGTGGCCAATTCTCTTAAACGCAAATTGAAAAGTTCCTTTTTACGGTATACCGGCAGAACTAGCCACCTCAAAAGAGGCGTAACCTGTGACCATATTTGGTATGGTGATCGCCATGCAGGGTTTTTCGTGAACCCCACTATCCTTCAACGGAATGCCATCGTTTATTCTTTCGGAATTGGTGAGAACATTTCCTTTGACAGGGCCATTATTGCTAATCATCAAAGCCATGTATTTGCTTTTGATCCAACACCAAAATCGATCAATTGGCTTAAGTCGCAGCAATTACCGCCAAACTATAGGTACTTTGAATATGGTATCGCCGCCCAAAGCGGATTGGTAGACTTTTATTTACCCAAAAATCCAAATTTCGTTTCGGGAAGCCTAGTTGATCAAGATAATGTAAACAAGAACGAGAAGGTACAGGTACCAATGAAATCGCTAGGAGATATCATGTCGGAACTGGGACACACGCATATCGATGTGTTGAAGATGGATATTGAAGGAGCGGAATACGAGGTGATCAATAATATTATGAATTCGGATGTATCGATTACCCAAATCTTGATCGAGTTTCATGATCGATTTGTTAAAAACGGTGTGCGAAAATCAAAGGACGCCATCTCGCTTCTAAAACACCGCGGATTCGAAATATTTGCGGTTTCGGATAACTATGAAGAAGTGTCGCTGGTAAATACCAGACTACTACGGCCTACAGGATAATGGCTTCAGGTAGGCTCTACTATCATCGCTTTTACAAGAATCGTTTTCATGTTGTGCTCGAAGTTCGAAAGGGTAAAACACTTTTCGTATAACCTTCTACCTGCCATTCCCATGGCAACCCTAGACCCAGGACTATTGATAAGGAATATCATTTTTTCGGCAAGTTCACTAACGTTGCCCTGATTGGTAAGAAATCCCGTTTGGCCATCCAAGATCATCTCGGGGATACCACCCTCCGGAGTCGAAATGATAGGGAGGCCTTGCTGCATCGCCTCCAAATTGACAAGTGGGAAAGCTTCGTTATGATAGAATGTAGGGAAGACAAAAACATCGGACTCCTTAAAGAATCGGATTTTTTCCCCTCCGTATTTTGGACCGTGGGCAATAACCTTTCCCTTCAGACCTTTTTCCGAAACTGCCCGATTGAATTCAGTCTCCGAAATATCGGACCAAGCCCCTACAAAATGGCATTCAAAAGGCAAGCCCATTCCATCGAGTAAAGCGCACGCTTCCAAAAGAACGAAGACACCCTTTTGTCTCATCATATTTGATAGAAATAGAAACCTACAAACGGGGTCGCCTGTAATGTCCCGACTGCTGGAAGGGCTATCCTGTTCGATATCCGGTATCCCGTTAGGACAGAAGTACACGTTTTCTTTATGTACATAGTCAGACACATCGGAATATAATTGTGGTGCCAGCAGTATCGATTGGGTATTTTCGAATGTTAAACGGTAAAGCCCGTTTTTTATAAAATTGGACTTGCTTTCCTTTATACCCTTGTTGTGAAAATGAAAGATAATTTTTTTTCGAAATAGTTTTAGAAGACAAACGATAAGAAAATCTTTATAAAACCCAGCCCCTTTGGCAGTTAGGGTTACGTAACAGAGATCGTAGTTGGTTTTTAACAGAGCTTTGGCAGTACGTAGTATCACTTTCATGGTTGTAAATATCTTCCCTATACTCCCTTTTCCTATACTGCCCAAGTCAAAAGATGTTGTAAGGTTGATGTAATCGGCATCAAACGTTTCGTTGATAGATTGGCTATCCATAATATATTTGCCCACCATTGCAGCACCGTTCACTGGTGGTGGAATATGTAGTATGAGCAAGACTTTAGACTTCACCTTCATGTTGAATATCGTATAAATGCTTGGTGCGTTTCTAGATGCGCGCAACACCGATGATCGATTACATGCTCATGGACCAATTTGTGGTTGCCTAATTTACCAATGGGTCATCGCCCGATGGTTCAACCCCTTCCTTGAGACCTGCTATCGGTACTTTATCTTTCTCTACGAATTTCCCGTAAAACGCATTCCATTTTTCCCTAAAAACTTTGTTGTCATAATCCAAAACCGAAGATCGAGCCGAGGCTCCCATACCGATCAGGTCATATTTTTGGTCTACTATGTCAGCCAAAACCATTGCGACAGCTTTGGCATCCCGTTCGACTAGCCATCCATTCTCTCCTGGTCGTAGGTAGTCCTGTACGCCATATAGATCGCTTACGAGTAAGGGGAGACCAGCAGCGGCGGCCTGCAACGAAGCCAGAGAGAACGTTTCGTACAACGAAGGCAAGGAGAAGAGGTCACTGACCCACAACAACGATCGTATGTCTTGTTGAAAGCCCGCGAATATCATCTTTTTTTCAATAGCCATCGCCTTCGCCCTTTTTCGATATTTATTTATTTCCATCGGATTACCGCCTATTACCAATACTTTAATTGGTGCATTTAAAATGGGTTCCGCCCTCAAGCTATCCATTAATATGGGCAGTCCTTTACGTTCAAAATCCCCCAAGGCCATAAAAACAATGACGATATCGTGAGCGTCAAATCCCCAAAGCCTTCGTACGGTTTGCTCCTCAAAATTGTCAGGCTTACGATAGAAATCGATATCAACGGGATTTCCAATTATTTCTATTTTTTTGGTAATACTTGGATAGAAGCCAATAAGCTCCTGAGCCAATCCTTTAGAAGGGACAACAATACTCTTGACCTGTTTTATTGCCTTCGCCTCGCTTCGGGCATTATAAATATGGTTTAATTTTCTCAGATATCGCAATGGCCCACTCAATGTATTGGTTCCCCAATATTTTTTGAGGTAGGCTTTGTGGCAAAAATGCAGGTACAAAATATCGCTGTCGGCATATTGGCCCGCCGTCGACTGAACGATGCATGGAACATCCTGACTCCTTAAAAAACGTCGCAGTCTATATCTTACTTTTAGCGAAAAATGAATGTATCTGAACAGTAACGGAAATTTTAACGTTCGAATAAGGTGAGTGGTTATATTTTCCGGTATTTTGGAACCTATCTCCGAAGTAAACAGATGAATATTGTAGAGGGTGCTTAGGCCGATCATTTGCGATAGGACACAACTACCGGCCGGACTGCCAGTCTTTACCGAGAGATCGACAATCACAACCTTAATTGAACTTTTATCCATACACATCCACGGAAAGTAACATCTTGTCTGGAAACAACAACTCAATGTCGCGACATCCAATTTAAATATACTACTATTCTTTGGAATGAATACCCCCCCGATTTGTCGTTTTTGAAAAGAAGGTTTGCACGAACATTTTGTTCGGCATTAACAGCACCCACACTGCAGGTTTAATTGATTTGTTGCCAATCGGTCCCATCGCTTTGAAGCCAAAGGACACCCTTTTTTATTGTCGTACTGGACTCCCCATCCCCACTGACATAGGGGATGTTCGAAGTAGTGGGCACCCCTCCCAAGTCCTTGATGATATATACGTGTCCCGTATTGCTTGGTCCTGGAGGTGGTAAGACTATTTGGGTCACTGTTCCCTCGAGAATCACCGTATCATCACTCTTGGACAGTACTACTTCAGGCGTCGAAAGTCGTCTGATACCTTTGGTGTCCGTTGGCGATTTACTGAGAACGGTGCCCCCTCCCCCGTAAGTAATCGTCCCATCCACAATAAGATTTCCCCCAACATGAAGGGTAGCTTGCGGGTTGGTGACCATAATACCGACTCGATTACCGCCGGTTACGCGCACCACCTCTTGACCTTCGGAGGCCAACGCCATGGCACCACTGGCAGGTGAAAACATACCGGAGTTGAAATTGGTCGTAAAATGATAGGAGGGGAAATCGGCCGTCCCAACCGAATTGCTGATTCTGCCCGATTTTATAATTCCATCGACCTCCAGTTCGTTGGTAGGGGTATTGGTACCTATGCCCAATCTTTTGTTGGTGTTGTCCCAAAAAAAATCGTCGTTGGCTTCGAAAGGAGCTCCCGTTGAGCTATTGGCAAAAAATACCGATCCAGCGGTACCGATGTGATCCCCTCCCAGAATGCCAGTGGTAATCAAGGTCTCCAAACCATCCTCGGCCCTGTAGGTGTACGAACCATCATCGTTGTCGGTGATGGAGGTAAGTGTTTCCGGGGCACCGTCAAAAGTAAAAGGAGGATTTACCCCGTCATCAACAGTGTAGGTGCCATCCCCATTATCCGTGATAGATGTTCCGCCGGGGCCGCCGGTAGAAATTATGGTCTCGCCCCCTTCCTCGTTGGTATAGGTGTAGGTACCATCTGAATTATCGATAAGGGTCGAAACCGTCTCCAGCGCACCGTTGAAAGTAAACGGAGAATTCACCCCGTCATCTACGGTGTAGGTGCCATCGCCATTATCTGTGATGGTGGTCCCGCCAGGGCCTCCCTCGGATATCAATGTTTCTTCCCCAATTTCATTGGTGTACGTATAAGTACCATTGGAATTATCGACCAAGGTAGAAGTGGTTTCCGGGGCACCGTTAAAGGTTATGGGACCGTTCCCTACATCGATGGTAAACGTGCCATTCCCATTATCGACGAAAGATACACCGTTGCCGCTCGAATTGCATAAATTGTTCCACTGGCCGCTGTTGTAATAAAAAACGCATTGGGAAGTAGTATTGTATACGATAGCCCCCTCCAGTGGCACTAAACTCTGCATTTGGGCCTCCGTAAGCCGACTCAACACAAGCACCCCGTTACTGCTTTCCAATTCTAAAATGGATGCTGCATCGATGGTCTCGGGGTTGTCACCGATTTTTACTTGGGCCACTGCTAGATTTAGGGTAAAGAAAACACAGTAGAGCCCTATTTTATTGATTTCCATTTCTTTCCTTTTAAATAGTCATGTGCAGGTCAGAATGGAGGGGAAAGATATAAATAAATCTTGTGCCGACAAGATAAAGATCGATGTATGGTATATTGGATGTATAGTTAACAAGAATATTTAGTTTTTGGTTCTTAAGCCCGCCATTCAATATAAAAACTAAGTTAGACGCTCTTCCTTCATTACCTTGCATACTTTCGAATTATTGATTGCACTAAGACTATTTTTATCGAAAAAAATCAAAATTTAAGGATAACAATAAGACATTAATATAAGTTTGCACGTATATTCTTTGTCCTGCAGACCACAGAACAAATTTTCACTGAACCCCATATCATCTAATTCGGTCTCTTATGAAATTGTAATTATGAATTCAAAATTATACTGAGCGTAAATAACCAAAAAGAGTCGCTAAACCTTTAATTATTTGAGATTGCAAAATTTAATCAATAATTATACCTACAAAAAGTAAGTAGAATGGAAAGTAATAGATATCGTTTGTGCTAAACATGAAACTTTTCTGCAATTTGATTAAAAAAAAGAGTTATTTCTTTTGAAAAGTAAATTAGAGTTATTTACAACCAAACTTAAATTTTAAACTATGAAAAATAACATTAGAAAAGTAACACCTGGCAGATTAGAAGGACAGGTTAAAATAAGTGGAGCGAAAAATAGTTCATTAAGGCTTCTAGCAGCCTCTATTCTTACAGATGAGGTAATTCATATTGGTAATTTCCCAAATGAATTATTGGATATTCATATTCATCTCGACATGTTGCGAAATTTGGGAAAAATATGCCAAACTGGTAAAGACAAAGTTATCATTTCTGAAGACGATGGCAATGTCAGCACTATTCTGGACTGGAAAGGAAGATCTATCAGGAACACTTTGTTGATACTAGGTGCTCTGACAACCAGATTTGGTGAGGGGAAAGTTCCTTTACCTGGTGGCTGCAAACTAGGTGATAGAAAATATGATCTTCATGTAATGATGCTTGAGCAACTTGGGGCAAAGGTTTGGGAGGAGGACAATTATCTTTGCACAAAGGTTGAAGATGGTCGGCTTAAAGGCAAAGACATTAACCTGCCAATTAGGTCAACAGGCGCTACAGAAAATACCATTTTATGTGGAGTCTTAGCTTCTGGAACGACTACCCTTTGGAATCCTCATATCCGCCCAGAAATTATGGACCTGATTGCCATGCTTAATAAAATGGGAGCAAAGATTAGTGTTTATGGTCAAAAATGCATAGTAATCAAGGGGGTCGAAAGACTGAAAGGAACCGATCATACGGTAATACCGGATAATATGGAAGCTCTTACTTGGGCTATCGGTTCAGTAATTACAAATGGCAATGTAGAAATTTTGGATTTTCCTTTTAGCCATTTAGAAATCCCATTAGTCTACCTCAGGGAAAGCGGAATGAATTATTACAAAGGCACAAAAAGTCTAATAGTTACTGGAGGATCTCCTTATCCGGTAGATATTAGTACTGGACCGTATCCAGGAATCAACTCCGACATGCAGCCATTATTTGCAGTTTATGGTGCAATTTCTAAAGGCGAGTCAAAAATTATCGATTTGAGATTCCCGGGAAGATACGGCTATGCGCATCAACTAGCGAAAATGGGCATGAGATTTCAAATTGAAGGCGATTTGCTTGCCATTCAGGGCGGTCATAACCTCAAAGGGACAAATGTGAGGGCACTAGATTTAAGAGCTGGAATAGCTCTATTGCTGGCTGGTCTGGTTGCTGAGGGAGAAACAATAATTGAAGACGCCTGGCAGATTCAAAGAGGATATGAAAATTTAGATGAAAAATTGAGTGCTTTAATTGTCTAAAAAAATGAGTCTGAAAAGTCTTAAGTCAAAAATCAAATCCGATTTAAAATGTCATGGGGCTACATGTTTTTTGACCGTATTAAGGATTTATTTTTTTGATACCAGATTCAGATTGCTTCTGAACTATAGATTAGGTAGATTTTTAATCGAAAAGCAGGTAAAAATATTGCCTGAGTTTTATAAGCGCAAACAAATTATTAAACGAGGTTGTCATATTTCCTTTTTTGCACAAATCGGGCATGAAATCAAGTTTATGCATCCTTTAGGCATTGTTATCGGTGATGATGTATGCATTGGTGACAATGTTCAGATATGGCAACAGGTTACTTTGGGAAGTCACGGCAAAATAGGTTCTGAACGCAAATATCCTAAAATTGGGAACAATGTAAAGATCTATGCGGGGGCAAAGATTATAGGAGATGTAATAATAGGGGATAACGCCACAATTGGGGCTAACGCGGTTGTGCTAAAAAATGTACCTCCGAACAGAATAGCCGTTGGTATCCCAGCTAAAATAATATAAGCGTATGAAAGTCTTCTCAAACTTCGATTTGACTCATTACAACAGTTATAAAATAAAATCTGCATGTAAAAAGGCCTATTTTCCAGAATCGGAAGCTGATATAATAAGTATATATAAAACTGAGAAAAACACTAAAAAGATAATCTTGGGTGGTGGTTATAATATTATTTTCTCACAATCTTATTACCATGAAACCTTCATTATATTCGGTGACTCCTACGCTAACATCCATAAACATGGCGATAATCGAATTGAAGCCGAAGCGGGCATCAATATGAAAGCTTTGAGTGAATATGCTTACAATCAGGGACTTACAGGACTCGAGATTTTTTATGATATTCCAAGTTCTTTGGGGGGGGCAATCGTTATGAATGCGGGTGCCAGCGGTGAAGAAATAAAAGATGTGTTAATAAGTGTTAGATATTTGGATTTAGCGACTCTAAGGGTTAAAGAAATCTCATGTCAAGAAATCGAGTTTGACTATCGTAATAGTTTTTTTCAGCGAAATATCAATACAGTTATCCTAAGGGTTTTATTGGAGCTCAAACATGAAAAACCTGAGTTGATTAGGGAAAAAATGGAGGGAATTAAAAAAGCAAGGTGGGAAAAACAACCAAAAGAGTATCCAAATGCTGGAAGTGTTTTTAAAAGACCCAAGGGCTATTATGTTGGCACCATGATTGAGAACTTAGGTCTTAAAGGATTAACGATTGGAGGAGCACAAGTTTCAACCAAACATGCTGGTTTTATCGTTAACATCAATGATGCATCAGGACAAAATATTTTGGATTTAATTACAATAATCAAAAAAAAGGTTTTTCAAGAATATGGCGTCAGTCTCGAGGTTGAACAAAGAATCATATGAATTCATTTAACAAGGATGTCGCAAGTGTAGGTTTCAGCAAAGTTATTATTGTTGTTTTCGGTTTACTAAATTCTGTATTGGTTGCTAGATTACTTGGGCCTGCTACAAACGGAATTATTGATTCCTTCACAGTTTATACTTCCTTATTTATGACAATAGGATCTTTAGGAATAAGGCAGGCCACCACATTCTTCGTCGGCAAAGAAAAGTACTTATTGGAAGATATAAAAAAGGCCATAGTTTTTATCTGGTTATTCACCTCTGTCATAAGTTTTTTAGCTTGCTTTTTCCTCATTTATAAATTTAGCAGTAATGGTCAGAATACTACCTGGAGCCTTTTAGCCGTTGCTCCCTTACCCTTTTCCCTATATAATACTTATAATTCCGGCATCTATCTGGGTCAAAATAAGATAAGTAATTTTAATAGAATTAACTGGATCCCGGTATTTGTAACGTTTGTGTCAAACACTATTCTGTTATTAGTCTTTAATCTAAAAGTCACAGGGGTCTTGATTGCTGTATTGATAGGAAATATTTCAATTACCCTTGTCCTAATTAGAAAAGACAATATTATTAGGTATTTTAATTCTTGGCCTGAAATAAAAATAATCAAGTCAATGTTATCTCTTGGTCTTGTCTATGCCATCGCTCTTTTAACCATAAGTTTAAACTATAAAATAGATGTAATTTTATTAGACAAACTTTCTTCAGCATATGAGATAGGTATCTATGGGAAAGGGGTCAAAATAGTAGAATATTTATGGCAAATACCTATGCTTTTAAGTACGATAGTTTTTGCTAGGAGTGCAATAGCGAAAAATGGAAAAGATTTTTCCTTTAAGGTATTGAAGTTATTGCGGTTTTCTTTTGTAATTGTCGGTATTTTATCTGTTGTCTTATTCTTTATGGCTTCTTTCATAGTCATATTAATGTTCGGCGATGATTTTACAGGAAGTACAACGGTTTTAAGGTTACTGCTACCAGGGGTGGTTTTGATGATTATATTTAAAGTGTTAAATATGGATTTGGCCGGAAAAGGAAAACCTTGGATAGCAGCAAAAGCAATGATTCCTGCGTTATTAATCAATATAGTCTTAAACATAGTTTTAATTCCTAAGGATGGGGCAAACGGTGCCGCCCTATCATCCACTATCAGTTATAGTATTGCAAGTCTATTATTTTTATTTTTTTATCTGAAAGAAGTCGAAATCTCTTTCAAGGAGGTTTGGCACCTCAAGAAAACCGATTTCGATATAGTTTTTACTATCTTAAAAAAATTAACAAATTAAGATTATACCGTTTTCAGTTATGCTTTTCATAGCTAAATAAATATAATTTGATACTGGGAACTACCTGTTTGGATCAAAACTATGCACGTCAATTGGAAACTGTATTTTTTTAGACTTACTTTTCGGAAAATCATCAATAAATAAAATCACTGAAAGCAGTAATGAAAGTCATATTTTTTATCTCAACAGTAAAAGGACGGAATAGTGGAAATGGGGGACACTATCGAAGTCTTTTGACCTATTATAGCCAACTTTACGAGAGGGGACATGGTGTACAGATCATGCACTATAATGAACTGGATAGTTCCATATTGGATTCGGAAGGGAAAAACTTACTTGAGGATGTGAAGGGAACTGCTAATTTCATTCGCAAAACATCCGAAATGCTTGACCGTAGCAATGTTGATGTAATTATCTCTTTTGGAGAAAGCCTGCAAAGCCGAATACTACGTTATTATTGTTGGAAATACAATATATTATTTATACAAGTTTTACCGGGAGGGGCGAGCCGGATACATCCATTATTCTTTATGAATTGTATCTATTTTAGTCAGGAGAACATCAAAAATCCAGTTGACTTCACTAGGAATAAGTTTTTATTGACCAATCGAATCGACGAATTCTCAGTAGATGAAGAGCTCATATACGATTTCGAAATTTCATACCCGAAAAAGACTCTTAATATTTTGAGGGTTTCCAGAATTTGTGAAGCGTATCTAAAGCCTTTTCTATCGGCAATAAAACTACATGTATTCTTAAAAGAAAAAGGTTTGGATGTACAAACGCATTTAATAGGTCATATACAAGACCAAAAAACATATGAAATCCTTAAGCAACAAGTTGATAATTTGGAAGACATTTTCGTAATTACCGAAAATAAATATACAAAAGAGGTCAAAAAATTAATGACTTATTATAATGTTGCTATAGGTATAGGCAGAGGTTTTGGAGAGGCGGCCAGTAAGAATTTGATGGTATTTGGCTATAGCGCCAAGTCTCACTTGCCCGTAGTAATAAATCAACATACCTATGAAAAAATTCGCGCTGCCAATTTTTCCCCCAGAGCAAAGGTCAGTGCGAAATATGGAGTTGACAACTATTTGAATTTATTTTCTTCCGATTCAAAAGATAGGGATGAGTATTGTAATTTTATTTACAAGAAATTCACCGAAGATTATTTGTCAAATAAATTGGGGCCTAAACTTGAAGAAATCATTGATAAATCAAGGAAAGATAATTTTGTGTACATCGTGATTTCGCTTTTTTTTATTTCTTTAAGTGAAGTATGGCATAGGACCAAGTATAAATTACATGGATAAGCTCAAATCTTACAAACAGAAATGGCATTTTTCCATAAACTTTTTCAGTGTTTTTTTACTGGTCACGTTTATACCTGACGTTATAGGTATCACCCCACGACTTGTAATTTATCCTTACTGGGCGGTAAAAGGTACTTTGGCTTTACTTCTCATCTTTAATTACAAGAAAAAGGTTTATAATCTCAACCTCTTAGAACAATTATTTGTTTTTACGGCATTTGTTTATTTCATCAATATGTTCATCGATATATTTATGCAGTCATACCCTATCGGCATTGGCTCCGCCTTCGATCTGTTCAGCTTCTTAGTAAGTATACTGATTGCCCTGTCCTTCCGATATGACAAAGATTTTTGTTCGAATGAATCATTTTACACCTTTATAATAACTTTGGGAATTGGCCTAATTATCGCTTTCTTTCTTGCTCAAAAGAGTCCCCCCCCCCTAAAGGGTCGTTTTGACGCCAATTCCACGGTCAACACTATTAATTACGGGCAGATGGGTTGTGCGTTGTGCATAATAGCATTATACGGTCTGGTAAACAAGACTTTCAAATGGAGCAAATTAATATTCTCCCTACTTTTTTGTTTAGGAGCTTTGTCCATTATGAAAGCTGGTTCGCGTTCTCCTATCGTGGTGCTTTTAGTTGTCACTACCATTTACACGTTTGCAAGATGGGGTATGCTAAGGGGGCTTCTGGTATCGGCTTCCTTGGGGTTGCTGGTTTATTTATCCTTGGATTTTCTTGTTGAAATAGGCCAATCGGTAGATAGTGGCCTAGCCGATCGAGTTGTAAATGCATTGGAGAAAAAAGAGACCAGCGGGCGAGATCAAATTTATGCAAATGCCTTACGACTATTTCGTGAATCTCCTTTATTCGGTGATTTTTATTTGATTTCATCCGGAATAGGGCGCAATGGATATCCGCATAACTTTTTTCTAGAGGCCTTCATAACAACAGGTCTTTTGGGAGGTATTCCTTTTGTAATTATGACAATGATTGCCTTTGTAAAAAGTTACAGATTACTACTGAACGGACACAAATCCAGTTGGATTGTACTTATGTTTTTACAACTTTTAATCTATGGCATGTTTTCCTCTGCTTTGTATAGCTCCCAAGATTTTTGGGCCCTTTGCTTATTTGTACTATCGGTTCCCATCAAGGAAGAAGTCAGGAAAAAAAAGCGACAGCGATATCCAAGAGAATCGATTGCTACGTAAATTGAGGTAGCGTACTTTTATCGATGAGAAGCCCACACCAAAATATTGGTAATGGGTTAAAACGAATCTTATGCACCAAACAGGTACAAGCCCCATTGCCGTATTTGCCTATAACCGATTGGACCATCTCCAAGAAACCATTTCAGCCCTACGACAATGTACCCTGGCCGATGAAAGCGAGTTGTTTATATTTTGTGACGGTCCAAGGGAAAAAGATATAGCTGCAGTACGGGCGGTTCGGGATTATATTAAGACCATTGAAGGTTTTAAAAGAATGCAGTATAGATTTTCAGAAAGCAATAAGGGTTTGGCCAATTCTATTATTCAAGGCGTTACGGAAATTTTGGAAACCTACGATTCCATCATTGTTTTGGAAGACGATCTGGTTACAAGCACGAATTTTTTAAGCTTCATGAACCAAGCAGTACGTGCTTTCAAAAAAGAACAAAAGGTGTTCTCTATCGCAGGCTATACCATGCCCATAAAATTGCCTGATGATTACCCCTATGACAATTACTTTACGGGAAGGGCCAGTTCCTGGGGATGGGCTACCTGGAAAAATCGTTGGGAGCAGGTAGATTGGCATGTTTCCGATTATCGGTCTTTCTCCAAAAACCCAATAGAACAAAGAAGATTTAATCGAATGGGATCAGACTTATCAGGTATGCTGAAAAGCCAGATGAATGGCGAAATCAGTTCCTGGGCGATACGCTGGTGCTACCACCAATTCAAAAATGATTTCTATACGGTTTACCCGACGGTATCCAAAATCGTAAATATCGGTTTTGGCGAACAAGCGACCCACACTTCCAGCGTCAACAATAGATTTGCGACCAATCTGGACGTAGCGGAAAAACATCAATTTAATTTTCAGCTGCAACCAATGCTGATGAAACCAATTATTCATCAATTTACCGCCATATATTCCTTAAAAACCCGAATTTATTATAAAATTAAAGCGATATTAGGGATGTAGTACCCTGGGCATATACCAAAACCTGTTAACACTAAGACAGAGTGACCGAACAACCTTCAATGATTATCGACAATAGGATGGAACTGGCATCGTTTTAATCAAAAAGCACTTACTTTTTTATGGCAAGGAAAAAGGACATCTACAGCACCACAAAGCAAAAAGAACCGGAGTTTCGGGAATTACTGGATCGGTACCTACGCTATTGGCCCTTATTTGTTTTATCAACACTTTTCATACTTATTTGTTCATTGATATACTTAAGTTTTGCTACCCCGACCTATTTCTCGGTCGCTAGTGTCATTATCAAGGACGAGAAAAGCAATGGTTCTTCTAAAGACACGGATAACTTTACAAGTTTGGGCTTTTTGGGTGGGATAGGCACCAACAGTATTGAGAATGAACTCGGGATATTGCGGTCGAAACGAATGATGACCAACGTCGTCAGGGCTTTGGATTTGAACGTGGTTTACTATGACATGGAAGGTTTCCGAACCCGTGAATTATACAAACAAAGTCCGTTTCTGTTGCAGCTACAGCAGCTCGATGAAAAAAAACTGAGAGAGGCAATCAGGGATGAAAAAAATTTTTTTGAACTTACTATCATAGGTACACAACAGGTGCAAATTAAAAACCTGGGAGATGAAAGCATCCTTCAAACGGAACTGAATACCCCGGTTACTCTTGAGTTCGCCACATTTACGGTTCGAAAAAATGAAAATTATCAATCTTCAAAAGAAGAACTGGCACCCCCTCCGGTCACTATTCAATTTAAATCAATCGAAAGTATCGCAAGCCAGTATCAATCCCAATTAATAGTAGAACTCATCGACGAGAATGCTACCCTTATCATGCTGAGCATGGAAGATCCCCTACCGCAAAAGGCCAGGGATGTCTTAAATCAAGTGGTTTTTGAATACAATCGGGAGGCCATCGAAGATAAGAATCTGATCGCGGAGAATACCGCCTTTTTCATTGATGAACGGCTGAGCATTATAAACAAGGAGTTGGATTCCGTCGAGTCCGGTAAGGAACGTTTTAAGGAAACAAATAGTCTGGCGGATTTGCAGTTGGGGTCGGAATTGATCATGCAAAATGCCAGTGAGTATAACATAAAACAACAGGAGGTCAACACACAATTGGAATTGGTCACTTCGATGATTCGATTTCTCGGTTCCGGTAAATCCGAATTATTGCCCTCGAACATCGGTATCACCGATCCAGGAGTACAACAACTGATCAATGAATACAACCAGTTGATCATTGAACGAAATCGACTCCTTGTAGGCTCTACAGAGAACAATCCGCGTGTAGTCAATTTAGAGAGCCAAATCAACCAGTTAAGAAGCAACCTACGCACTAGTTTTGAACGAATCCGGACCAACTTAAGAATTTCGCGAAATAGTTTACAAAAACAGGCAGGTCTTCTAGGCTCCCAAATCTCGGAAGTGCCGGCGCAAGAAAGGCAGTTTCGGGAAATAGAACGCCAACAAAACATCAAGGAAGCGCTCTATTTGTTTTTGTTGCAGAAAAGGGAGGAAAATTCATTGGCGCTTGCCGCTACTGGTCCAAAGGCCAAAATAGTGGATCAGGCCTATACCTTACCTTATAAAATTTCCCCCAACTCCAACATCATCCTTTTCGCTAGCCTCCTTTTTGGTTTGGCGTTGCCCGTTCTCTACATCAATAGCAAAACCTTATTAAATAATAAGGTGAGAAATCGGAACGATATCCGTAAGGTCGTGCCCACTATTCCACTGGTTGGGGAATTACCACACCTCACTAGCGATGATCAGGTTTTTCAGCCCAATAATCGCTCCAGTATGTCGGAGGCCTTTCGAATCCTGAACAACAACATTCAACACGAATTATATAAGTCGGGCGACACCGGAAAAGGAGCTTGCTTCTTCGTAACCTCTACTATTAAAGGGGAAGGGAAGACTTTTACCACTATCAATTTGGCGATGACAATGGCAAGGGGCGGTGAACGTGTATTGGTGGTCGGTTTTGACCTAAGAAATCCCCAATTGAATCAGTATGCAATCGATGGTAAGTCGCTGCCTGGGGTGAGCAACTATTTAAAAAACAATCAGGAACATTTAGAATCGCTGATTACCGATTCAAAACTTCATCCTAATCTTAAACTCTTGCTTTCAGGTCCGATACCTACAAATCCTTCCGAGCTGTTGCGTAAAAAGAAGGTTGGTGAACTATTTAATGAGATAAGAGGGAAATTCGATTACATCATCGTCGATACGGCTCCTTCGATGTTAGTAGCGGATACATTTATTATCAACAATCATTCAGATTTACTACTCTACGTAGTGAGAGCGGGCTATACCAAGAAGAAGATGTTGGATTTTGTCGCCGACGCGCAGGCAGACAAGAAACTGACCAATGCCCTCTTCATCCTAAACGACGTAAAGTTATCCGAATTAGGCTATGGTAACAAGTATGGGTACACCTATGGGCAAGAGCGCCCGAATGCTATAAAACTGTTACGCATTTCATTAAAGGACAAACTGAACTATTTGATGTCACTATTTACAACATCGAGCGTCGATAAGGCAGATAGTGGGACCGATCTATATTGAAAATCGCTTTTAATAGGCTTTGGCTTCGCCTCTCACCACATTGAATACGGTTAGGAATAAAATATAGAAATCCAACGCCAAATTCCATTTTTCCACATAAAAAATATCCAATCTGGTTCGGTTGAGGATGTCGGCCGGTTTGACAATTTCCCCCCGATACCCCTTAATTTGGGCCAATCCCGTGATTCCCGGTTTTACAAAATGCCTGACCAAATATTTGTCCACGGAGGTTTCGTAATTCCAAGTGTGTAACTCCATATGGGGTCTGGGGCCAATCACGCTCATATCGCCCATAAACACATTAAAGAACTGGGGCAATTCGTCGATACTCGTCTTTCGCAGAAACTTACCAATCTTTGTAACTCGGGCATCGTTTTTTGTGGCCATTTTATTATTCGCATCGGTATTGGTAGTCATCGAACGAAACTTGTAGCACCAAAAGGTTTTTCGCTTTAACCCATGCCTTTTTTGTTTAAAATATAGCTTTCCCGGCGATTCCAATTTGATGAGTGCAAACAAAATGGGCGTGAGCCACGACAGCACAAAAACGATGACCAAAGAGGAAAAGACAATATCAAAAGTGCGTTTAATGATTCTGGCATACTCGGTATCCAAGGGTACTTTACGTAAATTAAGCACCGGGATTTTCTCATAGGACTCAATGGACATGGCCCTGGAAAAAATATCCTTGTTGTCAAGAATCACCTTAAACCGCAATAGATTGTTATCGGCAAAATTGATTAAATTTTTCAACTCTGGCGAGTTGAACTTTGAGGCGACGCAATAGATTTCGTTCACGTTATTTTCCAAGATATATTTAAAGCAATCGATTACGGGACCCAAATAGGTAGGGCTCTTGGAGGGGCGATCATCAAAATACCCCTTGTACCGGTAGCCAAGTCCGGGTTCATCGAAGACCTTTCGAATTTTTTTTAAGCTGGGGTCTCTCCCAACGACTACAACGTTTACAAAGTTGCCCCCTCTTTTGCGATACTTGCCACGAATCCAAAAGAAGAGTACCCGGTACCAAAAAAGGCATAAGAAAATCAGTAGCAATACAAAAAACTGATATTCCAAAGACTCGTACAGTCTTCCAGAAATTCCAAAAACGGCAAAATAAGATAGGCCAAAGATGAGATAAATTTGAAATACCTTATGTATGTTCGTGATGAATTTTTCCTTTCGAGCGGTGGGGTAATAATTCGTAAAATACGTAGTCAACAACCACGAAAGGTTGTAAAATAGGATGCGGGAGCCGTTCAGGTAGGTTTCCGGGGTCAACAAATACAACACGCCGTTGATGATTCCCAAATGAACTAGAATGGAGATGGGAATGATCAAGTCGGAATTTCTAAATCGTTTCATTGGCTGGTCATAGCTCTCAGATAAACCAAGAAATTAATTGATTACTGAGAATACGTACGAATCGAACACCGATTCGGATTAATTCTTGAAACTCATACTAATAAAATACCGTACAGGAGACGGGGGATACAAGGAAAGTTTGGTCTTTATCAAATTTAGAAATTAAGATGTAAGCCCACAAACCTAGGTAAGGGTTTTTACAATAATTTAAAGAAAATTCGATGAAATGCACCAACCCTTTAAAAACACCCCTGGAAATTCCGAAATTACCATTTCCCGGCACTCATCATTGGCCTTTTATTGACACTTGGAGGTTCACAAACAAACTGCTCCCATCATTCCTTCACCGGCTGTTGTATTAGATTCAAAAGAGGGAACCTTATGTTGACGGAATAATTATTCGATAAAAGACCAAAGCTTCTTTTCAAATCGTCTACCTAGTCTTTCGATTTCATTTTTTTATCCAAAAATCTATAATTTTTACTAACTTCGCCGCTCATTTGAAGACACTTGAATTCAAGTGAAAAAGCGCGGAGCTTCGGCCTCCTCCCGCATGTGCGGGATACCGACGGACAGGCAGCCTAGGAACACGACATACGGTCGCAGGGCTGCCGCGATCAATTGAAATATTGGATTATGGTCATATAAGGTCGCATAGCTCAGCTGGATAGAGCATCTGCCTTCTAAGCAGACGGTCGCAGGTTCGAATCCTGCTGCGATCACTTAAAGCGGGAAAGTCCATTACGATAGTAATGGATTTTTTGTTTTGTGGAAAGTGGGAAAGCCCAAGGCTTTCCCGTTCTTGGAACAAAACAAAAACAGCTGCGTAGCAGATGGACTTTCCCATTTTCAAATGGGACCGCAAAGGAAAACCGAACGCAGTGAGGTACTCCCCTTTCATGGGCGGTACGCCGACTCGGGACCGCAAAGGAAAACCGAACGTAGTGAGGTACTCCTCCTCCATGGGCGGTATGACCGGCCGCTACAGCAGGTCCATCATGACAGTAATGGATTTTTTGTTTTGTGGAAAGTGGGAAAGCCCAAAGCTTTCCCGTTCTTGGAACAAGACAAAAACAGCTGCGTAGCAGATGGACTTTCCCATTTTCACATGGGACCGCAAAGGAAAACCGAACGCAGTGAGGTACTCCTCCTCCATGGGCGGTACGCCGACCCTTGACCGCAGAGGAAAACCGAACGCAGTGAGGTACTCCTCCTCAATGGGCGGTACGCCGACCTGGGAACGCAAAGGAAAACCGAACGCAGTGAGGTACTCCTGCTCCATGGGCGGTACGCCGACCCGGGACCGCAAAGGAAAACCGAACGCAGTGAGGTACTCCTGCCGCGATTACTTTTCTGAAGAAACCACCCTGCTATTTATTGACAATCCTTTACAACACGTTTTCCTTCTTCAACGCGTTTTTATCCCGCTCCGAATGTCTATAGTATCAGAAGGTATATTTGAGAAAAGGGCTTTGTGCCGCCTCATAAAAGACACACATCCTAGCTTGACAAAGATTGCCCGATTCCCATTCTCTGAAGTTACACAACAGTAAAACCCCCAACCATTACTAATTCGTTGAATATAAGCCAACTTTGTTCCCTTCGGTGTCCTCGATAATGGCGAAATAACCCATGTTTGGCCCTAAGGCCGATTTGTTTATGCTGATTTGACCGCCTGCATCCCTTACTCTATCGGCAACCGGTTGTAAGTCCTCGCCTGTATGTAAATAAACCATGGTGCCTTTGTCGGACGGGACCATACCTTCGCTTTTGATGATCGATCCCCCGACACCCTTATTGAAATCAAACTGAAATATGCCCAGTTTGTAATCTGGGGTTTCCATGATTTGTAACTCATATCCCAAAATGTTACTATAAAATTTATGGGCTCTCTCGAAGTCAGTTACAGGTATTTGAAAATTTTGTATCGCATTTATCATTGCCGTTGATTTTAGTCCCCAATATTGGAAAAGTAGAATGTTATATCTTGTAAAAAAACGAAAAGTTTCATTTTATGCACATCCCATTCCCATCCATTTCCTTCAAATCATATGATGTTGGAAGGATATACGGGTGAACGGACAAAATTCTATCCTGATGCAAATAGTAACTGCGGAGATAACCCATAGACTTCGACCATTCATCAAGCATATGTGGATTGTGGAAGAGGGAGGCGCTTTGGATATTTCAATAAAATCCTTTCCTGTGGGATATGCATTTATCAACGTTATTGATGGCAACCCTTTCCGTATAGCCGATAAGGACATAACGACTACCTATAAAAGTTATCTCGCCGGGCCACGCGCTTCATTCTATGACCTCGACATGGCGTTCATCAAGAGGGCACTGACCATTCAATTACAGCCTTTTTCATTGCCTTATTTCTTCTCCATGCCCGCCTCGGAGTTTACCGGGCAGATTGTTCGTTTGGCAGATATTATCCCGTCGTTTGCCGAAGAATTGGAAAGCTTCATTTGCTCGGACCTAGGTTCTTCGGAGGTACTGGGCAACGTAGCCGATGTTCTTTTGAAACGACTGGACGTACCGATAGTTGACAAAAGGATAGTGCATTCCCTGGATATCTTATTGCGGACGGGAGGTGATATACGAATAGATGCGTTGTCCTCGCATTTAAATGTATCCCAAAGAAGACTCCAGCAACTTTTTCAACAGTATTACGGCCTCTCCGCAAAAAAATACAGCAGAATTATTAAAATGCAGCACCATACGTTCAACCTTCTGAACGGCCAGGATGTAGCTGCCATCATACCCGACGGGTACTACGACCAATCACACTTCATTCATGAATTAAGGACTCAAACAGGTATGTTACCTACAGCGTTCTACGAATATATCACCCATGAAAATCGCAAAGGTGCTTACCTAAACTCCTGTTTATTCCTAAAACATCGTAGGCCCTAAACCAAACCACTACGCACATAAATTACATAGAACGTTCTTTTTTGAAATTTGTGCAAAATAGCGGTGGCACTTGCTACTTGCCAAAAGTTACAGCCCCGCGATTCGGAGGAGCGTCTTGCACGAAAGGGCATCGTTTTAATTCACCATTGTGACCAATGAAATGGAAGTTGGTTTCGTTCGTTGAACACCTTGCCGATATAAACTATCCCGAATATCCATTTATCCGTGAATTGGAATTTCGTCTTTTTACAATCGTCCTAACCGAATTAGGATTATCTTGGACTTTACCCCACCAATATACAAACTTTGTATCTTAACGGATAATGGCAACGAAACACATCATTTGGAGGCTACATCTGAAATCTCCCCCGAAGCATGTTTTTACGCTTTTGAATACCGCGGAAGGTAGGGAGCGGTTCTGGTGTGAAAAGTCCTCGGAAACCGATACCGGGATTCTTTTTGAGTTTCCTAATGGCATGAAGTATATCGGAAAAGTCTACGAAAGGGCAACCGACAAGGTTTTTAAAATCGATTACTTCCATTCATCGGTGGCATTTGAATTGGAAAAAAATGCCATCGGTGGTACCGACTTAACACTCACCAACAGTAGGGTTTCGAATGATGAATATGAGCAGATGAAAGCCGGCTGGGTATCCGTGTTGTTGAATTTAAAGGCGGTTGCCGATTTCGGTATCGATTTGAGAAACCACGACCAGGGAAAAACTTGGGACCAAGGCTATGTAGATAATTGATAAAAGCATCGATATATAATACTTCAGATTATGAAAGGAGCCATAGCGAATCTTGATACCCGCCAAGATGATTATTGGCCAATTATATCTGACCAATGCAAAACAATAAAAACAACCAGATGAAAAGAATACTGTTTTTTGCGTTCGTAGTTTTTACGATAAGCCAAGGGGTTTCACAAACATTTTTTGATACCGCTACCAAAAAATCCTGGGAAGGGGAAGGCACCTTGATGGGTGCGGATGCCAAATTCAAAATGCAATGGGATAAAGTGCTCGATGGCCGGTTTTACCGACTAAAATTTGAAAACCAAAGAGAAACCACAAATGGAAAAATTGTGTTCAAAGCCATTGGTTTTTATAGGGTTACGGATAGTCTTTCATTTCATGGAACATGGTTCGATTCCAGGGGAATTTCCTTTCCTTTAAAAGGGGTTTTGGCCGAAAATCAATTGGTGGTCCACTGGGGAACTCCCGATACTGAAATAGGAAAAACCGTTTATACCGTAGTAGCCGGAGGAAAAATAGCGGTGGAAGACTTTATTGAACAAAATGGCGAGCTCGTTAACTTTGGTAAGTCGATATACCGGTAACCAGTTGAAAAATCCAGGCTTCATTGCATTATATGAACCCTATCGCTTTTCCAAACATTCCATATAAGTAGTGCGCTCTAGCCAGCGTAAAATTATAGGAGACCACCACAACATCCGGTTTAAAAACATCTTTTACCATTCTTCAGGAGTAGGCTCTTGCCACTTGTCTTGAAGTTCCCAGACCATCGATCCCGAGCTCGACCACATCGCCCGGCTTTAAGTATCTGGGGGGATCAAACCCCAACCCGACCCCAAAGGGCGTTCCCGTAGAAATAATATCCCCAGGAAGCAAGGTCATGAACCGGCTGATATAACTGATGGAAGTAGGGATGTCAAAAACAAAATCGGAGGTATTGCTGTTCTGCAGCATTTCCCCGTT
>NZ_VIKU02000007.1 GCF_009371985.2 Pelagihabitans pacificus | reverse complement strand
GCACGATACTTGCCGCTGCCGACAACCAGCAGCTCACCCTTGCGGCGGGGAACATCCTGACCCTTGAGGACGGTGGTACCGTTGACCTGACCCCGTTCTTGGACAACACTGACAACCAGACCCTGACTACAGACAGTAACCCTGGAAATATTGGAATTACAAATGGGAACACACTTACTATCAATGTAGACGATGCGGACGCCGATCCCAACAACGAGATTCAGACCTTGGGAATCGCCGGGGACCAGTTGAGCATTACCGGCGGCAACACGGTCACCATTCCCACTGCAGACGGTAGGGAGACCGTCGTGAACCCAGGAACGAACATCAGTGTTACGGGCGACGGTTCCGCGGCAACCCCCTATGTGATTTCCAACACTTTTACCGAGGTCGATGGTAGTGTTTCCAACGAGACGATTACCAACGCTACCTTTAGTAACGGTACTTTAACAATAGCCGAAGCAGGGTCCGATACCACAGTCGACTTGTCAAGCTTAAATGACAATATCTACAATGCCGACGGCACCCTAACAGGAAACCGAACGGTAAATATGGGCGGGAACGACCTAGATTTTGATACGGTGCAGTTTTTAGACCTGTCAACCAGAAGTGTGGGTGTTGGAGCGTATGCAGATGGTAATGTAACTTCTTCCACAGCGCAAGGAGCTAGCGATCAAGCTAATAACGGTGCAGTGGAAACCCCTTGGATATACGCCCAAGCAATTGAAGCGATTGACGAGAAGGGAGCTGCCGGAACAGGTATTATCCTAGGAAACGATGGCAACTTCAATTCGGGAGGTGATGAAATTACCTTCTTTACCGATGGTCAGGCCTATATGCGTATTAGCCCGCAGACAGAGACCCAAGGTATGGTACGTTTTGATCGGTACGGAAATGGTACGCTGACCAGTGGAGCGCTCACCAACTTACTGGGTGTCGATGTTGATGGAGATATGATCGAGGTCGACCCGACCACCATAGGAACCGATGACCAATTTGACGACGAAGTGGATTTAAGAACCAATATCGATGTGGATGATGCTGGAAAAAGTGTGGCACAGGGATACGTGGAAGAAACGAATGTACAAGAGGTGATACAGGCGATTGCACCGATTACGTCCAAAGCCGCCCGAATTTTCTATCCACCTTCCATTGCAGTGGATGCATCTACCAACGGTACTGGTCGGACGTTGGATCTATACGCACAATACACTGCCCAGTTTGCCACCCCTATGGTAGCAAGTAATTTGGCACCTGCTGCGATTCCAACCTATGCCAATACAGAACTGTATTACTACGTGACCTACTATGATACTTCGGTATTTGCCAATGTATCGGTAGACGAGTTTGGAGAAATGACCTATGATGTTATCGCCCAACCTGCAGATTACAACTCTTTGATCAATGTAGTCTTCGTAGTAAAATAATCCATAGCGCAAAACTGTATTTAAGATTTGAAGCCTATCTATACATATAAAACCTTAATCCTCGGCCTTGTTTTTACATTGTTGGGGATTGTGGCGTCCAATGCGCAGTATCTGTTGCAGGCACCCAATGGCGGTGATGAAACCAATTATAGATGGTATGAAGCTTCGGACACGACTACAGTCCTAGGAACTGATTTCTTTTACGAGGTGACAACAGCCGGTGTTTATTTTGCAACCTACGACGGGACTCTATGCGGGTCGAATGCTACGGGGTATTTCATTGTGACTAGATGCAGTACGCCTAACAACGAGGTGACCTTGGATATTACGGCCAATATTGATCTTAGCTCCGGGGCAACTTTAAGTTGGAGTCCGGCCGTTACGGGGGATCAGACCCAACCAACCGTTATTGCAACCCAAACGGTGACGCGCTATACGGCTACCATTACCAAAGCGGGGAACAGCAGTAGCCTCCCTAATTTCACAGTAGTATGCATTGACGAATCAGCCATACTGATCGACGATTTGGTAACAACGGATGAAGACGTTCCGGTAGTAGTGGATATCTATGCAAACGATTCCGATTTACCGACTAATGGAACCTTAACGACGACCAATCCAACGAATGGTACGGTAACGGTTGACGACAACGGAACACCGAACGATCCTACGGATGATGTGGTCACCTATATTCCAAATACAGACTATAACGGACCTGATTCATTCGACTACACGGTCTGTAATACTTTTGGCGATTGTAGCACGGCGACGGTAACCATCGGCGTACTTCCGATCGTGGATGCCATCGACGATTCGATCGCTACAAACGAGGATACTTCAGTGGATATAGACATTTTAGCAAATGACAATGATCTGCCTACTATCGGAACGTTGACGACGACCAATCCGACAAATGGTACAGTCGTCATTAACGATAATGGAACCCCAGGAAATCCTTCCGATGATACGGTTACCTATACCCCGGCCCCCGGGTTTATCGGAACGGACACATTCGACTACACCATATGTGATAATTCAGGTAACTGCAGTACGGCAACTGTGACCGTGGTAGTGACCGATGTGACCGATTTGGATAGTGATGATGATGGCATTGTCGATAGCTTCGAAGACCTGAACCTTGATGGCGACAATGATCCATCGACCAATCCTACTGACTCCGATGGGGATGGCTATCCCGATTATTTGGATATCGATAGCGATGACGACGGTATTCCCGACAACGTGGAAGCACAGGCTACATCTACCTATGTTCCGCCTAGCGGGCAGGATGCCAATACCAACGGCCTCGATGATATTTATGAGAATGGCGGTACCCTTGGACTATTCCCGGTGGATACCGATGGCGATAGTTTGCCAGATTATTTGGATAACGACAGTGATAACGACAATGTGCCGGACAATATAGAAGCGCATGATGCCAATCAAGATGGTATTCCAGATGTGGTTTGGATAGGTTCGGATAAAGATGATGACGGACTTGACGACGGTTATGAAGGGGCGACCAGCATTGATGTCGATGTTAACGACGAAATAGATGATCCTTTCAACGACCTACCAAACACCGATGGGGATAACGAATCGGATTATAGGGATATTGATGATGATGATGATGGAATTATGACCATTGATGAGGATGTAAACAGAGATGGCAACTACGCCAATGACGATAGCGATAGTGATGGAATCCCGGAGTATTTGGAGCCAAATGCCATGGAACAGGAGATTGAAGTGTTCAATATTATTACCCCGAACGGTGATGGTGTTCACGACGTGCTGACCATTTCCGGATTGGAAAATTTCCCCGACAACACGGTCAAAATTTACAACCGATGGGGTGTGTTGGTCTATATGACGAAAGCATATAATACCCAGGGAAATATATTCGACGGTACTTCCGAAGGGCGTGCTACGGTCGATGCCGATAGAAAACTACCAGTTGGTACTTATTTCTACATTTTGGATTATGTAGATGATACCGGAAATACGAAGTCAATGTCGGGATATTTATATATAAACAGATAAAGAAAGAGAATGACCCCAAATGAGCCTACTAACCGTTACAACAATTTAGTTGTCTTTTTAGTCTTCACCATGCTGATGGCAGTTCAAGGCTTATTCGCACAACAAGATGCCCAGTACACCCAATATATGTATAATACGGTCAGCGTAAATCCGGGTTATGCCGGTTCCAGGGGTCATTTGAGCATTGCTGCGCTGCATCGTTCCCAATGGGTCGGACTCGATGGCGCTCCGGTGACCCAAACGGTGAACGTACATTCCCCGATCGGATATCGTGGTGTAGGTTTGGGACTTTCCGTGATCAACGACAAAATAGGGCCTACATCGGAGACGAATTTTGATATTGATTTTTCATATACCATCTATACCTCGACCGAGGGAAGATTAAGTTTTGGAATAAAGGCAGGTGGTAATCTTTTGGATGTTCGGTTTTCTGAATTAAACCAGTTTGCTCCCGATCAAACCTTGGCACAGGACATCGACAATCGGTTTTCCCCTAATTTTGGTGCAGGCGTCTATTATCATACACAACATTTTTATGCCGGCTTATCGGTGCCTCGGTTCTTGGAGACCTCCCATTTTGACGAGGCCTCCCTGTCGACGGCCAAGGAACGTATGAACTTCTATTTCATCACAGGCTACGTATGGGACTTGAACCCATTCCTAAAGTTCAAACCTGCGTTACTGACCAAAGCGGTTACAGGGGCACCACTCCAAGTAGATGTGTCGGCCAACTTCATGTTAAACGAAAAGTTCATTCTTGGGGCGGCGTACCGATGGGATGCTGCATTTAGTGGTATGGCCGGATTTAATATCTCTAATGGCTTTCTGATCGGCATGGCGTATGACAGGGAAACTACCGATTTGGGAAATGCCTCATTCAATGATGGATCTTTTGAAGTAATACTTCGATATGATTTCATTAAAACCAAAGGAAATCTTAAGTCACCAAGATTCTTCTGATTTAATATCATACCAAAGGGGCGATACCCAAACCGCCTTCCCGGCCTTCTTTACCTTACCATCTTGTTTTGGTCTTGCCGGCGTTAGAATTATAGATAGTTCTTATTGGATTCATTTCACAAAGCTACTATCGATTCGGTCTTTCTTCATACCAATCCCAATCCCAAATTTCGCTCTTTGCAAAAAAAAACAAGGTTTCTTCCTTCTACATTGCATGCTTCTACCCCTTGTCAATAGCTAAAAATACGCTATCGATCGACGGATACCATTGGTCGATCGGTTAGGTAATACTTTGAACGTATTGGTCGAGCTTTTCTTCAAAATTATGCCATCTAATCGAGGAAATGGATAGGAACACCGTGAAATTTTCGACCCGGTAGGTTGTCGAGGTAATTTTGTACCTGAGCATCGACCCAAATCTGTTCACAAAAGAATTTTTATAAAAATTCGAGTTTTAAACTTGGCCTATGACGAAGACCTACTCTTCAATCCGCTCTTTCTTGAAAGCTACCGTCTTTTGCATCCTATTTTTTTGTGTTGCAATAGCTGTCAATGGGCAGGCTAATTCCATTAGGACGGGAGTCACTTTTAATTGGGCCGATACGCAAAGTACCCTTAATGACCCGGCGACCTTACAGTCTATCGACATTAATGGAGTAGACTATAACACTTTTGTGGTTCCTTCTTCCTATGAGATGACCCGCTTGGGGCCCGGTGGTCATGGCGGAAACAATATTCGTCTAAATGGTACGTTGGCCTTAGCCGGAAGTGACGACCCTGATTGGGTAACCCAGGCCGAGGCCGCCTATCAATCATTGAATCTGAATCATTATTTCGAATCCCAAAATAACGGGGACAATTTCTGTAATGATTATTCGGCCGTTTCCACAACCAATGCCCAGATTCAGACCATACGATACAATCCTGCCATACCGTCAAATCCTGACGGTGTAATCGCCATCACCGAGCGGGGGGGCAATAATTGTATGTATATCGAGCTTTACGGAATCCCTGTTGGCGGGGGCCCCGAGCAGCTACTAGGCCGTACGTTTATAAGAAACCAAGGAAATTTAACCGGCGTTCGTCCCCAGGCCCCACCCTCGGCTTCCAGCGACTATTGGAGCAGTGGTCGTAACAACGAGAACAATCAGATTATCGGGATTGCGCTCTACCATCTATCTGAACTGGCCCCGGTAGGCTCGTTGATCACATCGATTCGATATATGGGGGCAAGTAACGATCATGGTGATGGGAAGTTCTTTCTAATGCAGACCTATGCCGAGGACGATAGCATCCGTATTAAGTTAGATCGCGAAGGAAACGGCAACATAGCCGTCAACGACAATGTACCTACAGGAAGTACCTATACCTTGACTTCCAATGTCTCCAACGGAACGTTGACCTTTAATCCCGACGGAACTTTCAACTATATTCCCAATCCCGGGTTTACAGGAAACGACACCTTCCAGTACGAAGTATGCCTACCGGCCCCAAACACCTCGGTATGTGATTCCGGTACTGCGGTCATCGTTATTAGGCTCGAAGCCTTTTTCGATCATCTGAATTTGGAACAAGATGCTGCCAATACTACAATCAACGTTCTTGACAATGATAATTTTGGTAGTCTCGGACCACAATCGAACGGAGCGATTACCAATTTCACCCTACCCGTGAACGGTACTATCATCTTGAACGACAACGGAACCACGGATTCCTATGACGATTATTTTGCATATACGCCCAATAGCGGCTATATAGGAACCGATTTTTTTACCTATGAAATAACCGATGCGGCCGGTAGTACCGATGTGGCTTCGGTGTATCTGACGGTGGCGCCCGACTCCGATAACGACAATATAGACGATAAAACCGATTTAGACGATGACAATGACGGTATACTGGATGCCGACGAGAGCGAGGCGTGTATTGAAGATGATTACTTTGCCTGGACATTTAACTCGCCGGTGGGTACAAGATCCAACGATTTTGTTCAAAACCCGGCAATCACGAGCTGGCTCATTAGATCTACCGACGACATAACCACCGGTAGTGGTTTAACAGGGATGTCACCGTCTACCGAACTGCAGTTGACCGATATCGATGCAACCAGCTATCAAGAGGCAATTGCCCAAAATGAATACGTTCAGGTGAGCTTTACCACAGCTACTGGTTTAGTCAACCCGATGGTTGGACAAATAGGAATCAATTGGTACCAAAACTCTGGCGGAGCGATCAGGGGCAACTCCTACATGGTTGCCATGGAAATATCCAAGGACAATTTTGCAAATTCGTTGGTGCTATATTCCGATATTCAGATTCACTATCCCGCGAATGGGATGTCGGAATTCTTTAGTCTTACGCCACCGGGAGCGCTGTTCAACCTGGAGGAAAACACCACCTATACCATCCGCATTTATGCGTACAACCAGCAAAATGATGGGAATGTTCCCTATTCGGTCTTTGACGATCTTACCGTACGGGTTTCTGCATGCCAAGAACAAAACACCGATGGAGATGGCCAACCAGATCATTTGGATTACGATAGCGATGAAGATGGCTGTAACGATGCCGATGAAGCCTACGGCGATGCCAATGCCGACGCCGACAACAATGGCATGTATGGCTCGGGAGCGCCTACGGTCAATTCCGATGGTACCGTCATCAGTGCTGCCTATACCACCCCTGTCGATTCGGACACTAGTGGTGCCTCTGACTTTTTAGAAGTAGGAGGGCTTCCGGTGATTACAACGCAACCTATCGATGCCACTATTTGTGAAGGTTCGAATGCCCAGTTTATTGTGGCGGCTACTGGCGCCGATACCTATCAATGGCAGTGGTTCGATGGTACAAATTGGACCGATCTGTCCGATGGAGGAATCCATTCGGGAACCGATACCGCTACCTTGGCTATCGTGAATGCCCAAATTGCCGACTCCAACAGCTATCGGGTCGTTCTATCGAACGCATCCTACGTTTGTGGCACTGCCATTTCCGATGAAACATTTCTTACCGTAATGTCGATTCCCGACATTGCGATAGGGGATGCCACGGTCATCGAAGGAGGCAGTATGCTTTTTCCGGTAACCTTAAGCAGCCCTAGTTGCAGCAATGAAGACATTGTATTGACATTCGGTTTTACCGATGGTACTGCCGACAGTACCGACTACTTGAATACCGATATACAGATTGCGATTCCTGCCGGGACTACTACAGCCGAGGTGAATGTACCCACGACCATCGATGCTATTGATGAGGATGACGAAAACTTTGTTATCGCCATTGCCAGCGTTGATATGGGCACTGTCGGTGACAGCAGTGATACGGCAACCGGAACTATATTGGATGACGATATCACTGATTTGGACAGTGATGATGACGGCATCGCTGACAGTGTGGAAGATGCCAATACGGATGGAGATAGCGATCCGGCTACCGACGCGACCGATACCGATGGGGATGGCTACCCCGATTATCTGGATATCGACAGCGATGACGACGGTATACCCGACAATGTGGAAGCTCAGCCTACGACCACCTATATTCCTCCCTCGCTTCAGGATAACAACATGAACGGTTTGGATGATGCCTATGAAATCAATGGAAACCTTGGTCTTACACCCGTTAATACGGATGGAACCGACCTTCCTGACTATCGGGACGAGGATAGCGATAATGATAATGTACCGGACAACATTGAGGGGCATGATCATGACCATAATGGCGTGCCCGATATAGTCTTCATAGGATCTGACAAAGACGATGATGGACTAGACGACGGGTACGAGGGTATCGAACAAATTGATGCCGACGTGAACGATGAAGTTGATAATCCCGGTACAGATTTGCCCGATACCGATGCCGATAACGAGGCCGATTACCGTGATGCCGATGACGATAACGACGAGCTTCCGACAACTGATGAAGATGCGAACGGGGATGGTAATTATGCCAACGATGATATCGACGGAGACGGCACACCGAATTATCTGGAACCCAATGATCCCGATGTGGAAGTCTTCAATGTTGTTACCCCGAATGGCGATGGTGTACATGATATCCTAACGATTACCGGGTTGGAAAATCGCCCCAACAACAGTCTGCAAGTATTCAATCGATGGGGAATCTTGGTCTATTCCACCCAGTCATATAATAGCAACGGCAACTATTTCGACGGAACTTCGCAGGCTAGAGCTACCATGGCACAAGATGACAACCTGCCTGTAGGAACCTATTTCTACATTTTGGAGTACGAAGACACCAACGGCGGGAACCAACAGCTATCGGGCTATTTATACTTGAATTGATTGATGGTATCCTGAGATTACAGCAAGGGCCCTATTGTGTGCTGCATCGGGTTTTTAATGAACGGTACCGATAAAAAATGCCACAGTAGTGTGCAATGGATGCTATGGCCCAATAGGTATATTTTATAAACTTCTACGCCCTAAACTATTTGAAAGATGTTATTTTTGTAAAGGAAGGGTTATAATAGCCCATCTTGCTATGAAAAAAATATAATTTGAACGAAGAACAGGTAATATTGGTCAACGAGCGCGATGAGGAAATCGGCACTATGGCCAAGATGGAGGCCCATGAAAAGGCCGTTTTGCATAGGGCATTTTCGGTTTTTGTAATGAATGAAAAGGGAGAGACGATGTTACAGCAACGCGCCGCACATAAGTACCATTCCCCCCTTTTATGGACGAATACCTGCTGTAGTCATCAGCGGGTAGGTGAAAACAATATAGAGGCCGGCAAAAGAAGGCTACAGGAAGAAATGGGCTTTGTGACCGAGCTCAAGGAACTCTTTTCCTTTATTTACAAGGCTCCTTTTGATAACGGACTCACTGAACATGAATTAGATCACGTGATGATGGGGAGGTATGATGGTGAACCGTTCATCAACCCCGAAGAGGTCGCCTCTTGGAAATGGATGAGCCCGGAAGCCATTAAAAATGATATAGCGGAACATCCGGAACACTATACGGCCTGGTTCAAGATTATTTTTGAAAAGTTCTACGACCACCTCATCGAAAACAATGCCATAATATGAAAGTGAAAGTCAGTAGAAAAGCCCATTTCAATGCGGCCCATCGCCTATATCGTCCGGACTGGAGTTTTGAAAAGAACGATGCCGTATTCGGCAAATGCAATAACCCCAACTTTCATGGACATAATTACGAGCTAATTGTAAGTGCCACCGGGGAAATCGATCCCGAAACAGGATTTGTTATCGATGTCAAAGTTTTGAAAGACCTTATTAAGAAAGAGGTAGAGGATGCCTTGGACCATAGGAATTTGAACGAGGAGGTACCCGAGTTCAAGGAATTGAACCCAACGGCCGAGAATATCGCGGTCGTGATATGGAACAAATTGCGTCCACACATCGATGCGGACAAAGAATTGGAAGTGGTGCTCTACGAAACACCGAGAAACTTCGTTACTTACTCCGGCTGATTATGGGACTAAAAATTGGAAGCTCCGTTCCCGAATTTTCTTTAAAAGACCAGCACGGCAATACCTTTCATAGCAAGGACTTCATAGGTAAGAAAGCGATGGTCATTTACTTTTATCCAAAAGACAATACTCCTGGATGTACCAAGGAGGCTTGTCAGTTCAGGGACAGTTATGAGGATTTCACCGATCTAGGGGCGGAAGTCGTCGGAATCAGCTCCGATTCCGAAAAATCACATCGTAGCTTTGCCAAGAAATATGAGTTGCCATTTGTGCTGTTGGCCGACCCTGACAAGAAAGTGAGAAGATTGTTCAAAGTGGAGAATAGCCTCTTGGTGTTACCCGGACGGGAGACCTATGTCGTCGACAAAACAGGAAAAATCATCATGGTTTTCAACAGTATCAATGCTTCCGAGCATATGCGAAGGGCGTTGAAGGCCCTTAAATCGCAAAGTGAATGAATCTTTACCCGTTAAAATTCAAACCAATCCTAAAGGAACGCCTCTGGGGTGGTACCAAACTTAGGGAGGTGTTGGATAAACCTATAGAAAGTGACACCACCGGCGAAAGTTGGGAGCTTTCAGCAGTAAAGGGCGATGTTTCGATAGTGGCCAACGGCCCACTTTCGGGGAGGACCCTTCAGGACTTGATCGATGAAGATGCCGAAGCGCTTTTGGGTACGAGTGTTGTGGAACGTTTTGGGAACGACTTCCCGATTTTAATCAAATTCATTGACGCCAGGCAAGACCTATCGATACAGTTGCATCCAGACGATGCGCTGGCAAAAGAACGACACGATTCGTTTGGAAAGACCGAAATGTGGTATATCATGGATGCCGATCCGGGAGCGAACTTAATTGTTGGGTTCAATAGGGATGTCACCAAAAGGGAATATACCCAAAGCCTAGCCGAAAACAAGTTGCTCGATTTAATGAATTATGAGGAGGTAGAGGAGGGAGACACCTTCTTTATCAATACAGGCAAGATTCATGCGATTGGTGCCGGGGTACTGCTGGCAGAGATACAACAGACCTCGGATATCACCTACCGGGTATTTGATTTCAATCGCAAGGACAAAAATGGCAACCTCAGGGAGTTACACACCGATTTGGCACTCGACGCGATCGACTATGAAAAGAAAGACGATTTCAAGATACCTTATGGCAGTCAAAAGGATATGGTGAATAATATGGTCGAATGTCCCTACTTCAACACCAAATATCTAGACCTCACCCACGATTTTAAGCAAGATGTTTCCAATAGGGATTCCTTCACGATTTACCTATGTGTCTCAGGGGAGGTTACCATTGAGAACGAATACGGTTCGGCCCCGGTTCACAAAGGGGAGACCGTTTTGGTGGCGGCCTGTACAGATGCTATTACCCTGAAAACGAAAGGTGCCAAGCTTCTGGAGGTCACGATATAAAATATCATTTTCACTTCGGTAAAGAATTGAATGCATCGGTTTCTATGCGAATCCATAAGAAAAATACAAATCCCTTGAAGAAGGAAATCGAAAAGACTATTTTTGCCCAAAATAAATCGAAATGGCAAGTATAAGAGACTTAAAAAAAGATGTCAATAACGTTTTGGGCGATATTATCGAGGCGGTCTATATCGTAGAGGCGGCCAATGGCAAACAAGATTCCAAAGAAGGGTCCAAGATTATCGATAGCGCCATCGAAACCTTCGACGATTTGATAGCGAAGATTAACGACAGGGAAGTGCAGAATCGAAAGAAACACCTACAGGCCGTCCGCGCTGAATTGGAGACAAAGGCAAAGGACCTGGTAGAAGAAATCAATAAGTTAGGCTAATTCATTATTGCGCTCTTTAAAAAGACCCCGATGAAAATCAGGGTCTTTTTTTATCGATTTATTGTTTCAAAAGCTCTTTCAGCTCCCGACCATATTTTGAATCGGCCACCTCCGGTGTCAGGGCATTACTGATAGAATCCAAATATTTCGGATTGGCATCCGCTACCTCATGCACCGCAATATAGGGGGCCACGTAAGAATCTTTATTGTTCAAGGCAAAGTTAATGGCATAGGCATAGCCACGTTTTGCATTTTTGTCGCTAATGCGTTGTAGGGAGTCCAATTGTAATGTATCCAATGGGCTTTCCTGGTTCATGGAACTTTGGAGAATCTCCAGGTTTCTTTTGTTGAACTGGGACATGATTTTGCGGTATTCCTCCCATTTTTTATGTGATTCGGAACCTTCCACGACGGCACCGGTATCGAAGGTATTCCATTTGGTGTTGATGGTAATGGCGCCCGGTTCACCGAAAAAGCTAATCCGATCGTTGATATCGTTATTGTCCTTTTTGCTGAGGTAGAGGTAAAAGATTTCCGGACTTTCCAATTCGGTCTGGAAGGAAAAATGACCATCGCCCTCAATCTGCAATGAATCGACCACGACCAGGCTGGAATCCGGGATATGTTGTAGGTACAGGGTCCCTTTTTTAAGCCCTTTTACCTGTCCGGAAACAATCATGGTATTTTCGGTAATGCCATCGCCACAGGCGAAAAATAATAGGGCTGTCGCGATTGAAAAAAGAATACGTTTCATTGTTGTTTTTTGGTGGGGCAAAGATGCGGAAATTATTTGTTTTGTACCAAGCTTGTTTACGGTTTTGCATAGGTTCGTTGTCAGTACCCTCCATATGTAAATCCCCATCGAAGGTATTTGCTAAAAGTAGTTAGCCTCCCAAACTATGGGATACGGAGCTAGATTTATCAAAGGAAAAAAGTGACCTAATACAAAAGAATGTACTCGATTTCGTTCACACTGGTAGCCGGGCTTTTAAAAGCGGTTTTCGTCAACCATAGGCTAAAAATTTGACGCCACCTCCATTAGATAGGCGCAGAGCAGTGCCCCGCCGGTTCCTACCACATAGCCCAATACGGCCAACAGCACTCCCACGGAGGCCAGGGAAGGGTGAAACTCCGCTGCCACTACCGGTGCGGAGGCAGCCCCACCGACATTCGCCTGGCTCCCCACCGCTAAGAAAAAGAAAGGCGCTTTGATCAATTTGGCGACCAAAATAAGCAACCCGGCATGGATGGCGATCCAGATGAGTCCCACTGCCAATAGCCCAGGATTTTCGAGAATTTTTGTCAAATCGATTTGCATGCCGATGGTTGCTACTAGCACATAGATGAACATACCCCCGATCTTGCTAGCTCCGGCCCCTTCATAATTCTTAGCCTTAGTAAACGATATCATGATACCAATGAGTGTAGCGATGACGACCATCCAAAAGAAGGCGGACCCCACAAACGACAAAAAGCTCTTCGGATTCGCCACGGCCTCAAAGGTGACCACTAGGTAGCTACTCAAATAGTTCCCAAAGAAGTGGGCGATTCCCACCGCCGTAAAGGCCAGAAAAAGCATGATCATATAGTCCTGTAAGGTGGGGACACGCGTAATCTTTTCGGCAAATCGGGTGACAGTAATCTTGAGGCTTTCAATGGCCGAAGTATCTGCCTTTAGCCAACGGTCGATCCGCTGGGTTCTTCCGACGCCCAGAAGTAAAATGGCCATCCAGATGTTGGCCCCGATTACATCGACCAACACCATCTGACCGAACTTATCGGGATTGTACTGAAAAATCTCGAACATGGCAGCCTGATTGGCCCCACCCCCGATCCAACTGCCGGCAATGGTCGAAAGTCCACGCCAAACGGCATCGAAATCATTGCCGCCAACCGTTTCCGGGGAGAAGATGGAAACTATTAAAATTGCAATGGGTCCCCCGATAATGATACCGGCCGTACCGGTCAAAAACATGACCAATGCCTTGGAACCCAAATTGATAACCGCCTTTAGGTCGATACTCAACGTCATTAACACCAGTGCCGCAGGGAGTAAATACCTACTGGCCACATAATATAGGTTTGATTTGTGCTCGATGATTTCGCCCGTGTCACTGAGTGTTTTCCATTCCGGGGCGATCAAGCCGATAGAGGTGAGAATTCCCGGTAAAAGATAACATATCAGGATTCCGGGCACGACCGAATAGAATTTCTGCCAAAATCCCTTTTTGATGGAGGAGGTGTAAAAAACAAAGCCCAAACAAAGGGCCAACAAACCAAAAACAACGGTATCATCGGTAATTAAAGGAGCGGTCAGGTTTTCTTCCATGAAAAGTGAGGTTGTGTACTTTTCAAATATAGGTAAACCTGTGGTATCCTTAGAGGTGGGTTTTGATAAAGTGGGCTACACCATCCTCGGTGTTCCTGGCGGTAAGGCGTTGTGCAACCTGTTTCACCTCCTCCCGCGCATTTTCGACGGCGACCCCACAACCGACCGCTTGAAGCATTTCGATGTCATTGTAATTGTCTCCAAAGGCAATGACCTCAGACAGCGATTCGTCGCTCCGCAGCAAGAATTCAATGGCCGAGCGTTTGGAGACCGATCGGGGAACGATTTCTATCAGGGTATCATTAGATCGGTACAAATGTAGATGGTCTCCTAACGACGCCTCCAATTGTGTAAAGATGGTGTCGGAACTGTCTTTGGTACCCATCAGCATCACTTTGTGGGCTCCTATGTCCCGTCGTGACCAATCGGACAGGGTAGCTTGGATATTTTTGAAAACTGGGGCCGATTTCGTATACCGTATCTCTTTTTGAACCCGTTCCGAATTTTTGGGTACGTACCATTCGTCTTTGTGATATAACCCCATATCAATTTTCAGGGTATAAGCCAGTTCATCAATTTTTAGGAGGTGTTCCAATCCAATTTCCACCGAGGCCAGCTCCCTGGTTTGATGGAGGATGTAGGCACCGTTGTAGCAAATCAATGGTTCCTTTGTGATGCCCAAATCCTGTTGGATGTAGCGCATTGCCTTAGGCATTCGGGCGGAAACTAGGATAATCCGCATCCGGCCCTTGATACGCCGAATCTCCGAAATGGCGAAGGCAGATACGTCGCTTTTGGTAGCAAGTAGCGTACCATCCAGATCGGAACAGAGAATTTTATATCGCAAGGGAAGAGGTATTGTTTCTTTGTATTTAGGTTTGTTCAAATATTCAACCAATAGGTAAGCTTTAAATTGATCGATCGGAATCGCGGGGCGAATTGATTCACGGAATAGTTGTCGTTGTATACGATAAAAAGATCCGACAGCGGCGCAAAACGCCATTGCAAACGCGAATTGATGCCTAAATTGTCCCGTTGGTTGCTGTATTGGAACAAAGTGGTCCAGAAAACCGATTTACTGAAGGTGAGTTCTACCCGTGGACTTATCAACCAGAGATCGGCACTTGAAAAAGGGTCGGGCAATGCTATTCTGTCGTAGTTCAATTGCATTGATATCAGTGCCTTGGGTTGAATGCGAAGCGCCATCTGTGCCTCTACCGAAAAACGGTTCCCGTTAAAAAAGCGACCAATCGTCGACTCGGCACTGTATGAGAACACCTGGGCCCGATTCGATTGGTAAGCAGCACTGACCGTGTTGTAATGATAGCCCTGAAGGTTGGGCAAGGGTGGGGCATCATCATCACCCGTAGGATTGAAATCATCGTCTTCTTCGGCCAGGTAGGTAAAGGTATTCGAAAAGCCTATCCCAAATTCCGATTGATCTTGCATTTCGATGGATGCCGATACTTGGATGTCATGGTCGGTCTTGAGATAGTCAAGGGTAGGCCGCCAGGTGATGATCGGGAAAAGCTGCAGTGCAATATTGTTGATGCGCTTACTTTTGGGCCAAATGACACCTTCTAGCGAGGTAGCGGCCTTTATGATGTCGGTACGTCGAATGAATCCCAGGTCGGATCGGTAGTCATCGTCGATATAGACCCAATCGGTAAAAAAGTTGAGATAGCGCGAATTTCGACCGATAAACGCCCCGGTAGAAAAGTTACCCTCATTGTCATCGGGCTGGATCGATTTATGGGTGTAAAACTTGCCTAACCAACGGTTATCGGCGGACGCCAAATTATAATCGACCCCCACGACCCGATTGTACTCATCTTCCCGTTCGATAAAATCGTAGTCTTTGAACGATTGCCTGTTGATGAAGAACATACTGATATTCGAACGGGCAAATACCTTTTTTTGAATGGCCAACATCGTATTGTTGTTCGAGGCGATGTCGTTATCCAGATCCTCATCGGTCTGAATGCTCAAAAACCCCAAACGCCAATTTTCATTCAATTTTCCACTCAAACGTACCCCTCCTAAAATTCGATTTTCGATGGAATTCCCTGCAGTATCCTGAGCGATACCGATACGTCTTGAGAAAAAGGGGTTCGCATCACGACTCCCCCCAAAACTTCCGAAAAGGTCACTGTTGTCGATAAAGAATTGTCTTCTTTCGGGAAGTCCGATTTCGAATCGGGTGAGGTTGGTAATAATATCATCGACTTCCACATTGGAAAAATCCGGATTGATGGTCACGTCCAAATTCATTCCGTTTCCGATGGCAACCTTGGCGTCGCCCCCTACCTTTAAATTCGTATTACCCACATCGGTCTCAAAATCGTTCTCGGTAATGGCATTGATATAGGGAATCAGTGCCAAAGGGGTCCTAGATCGGCCCAAGGGCTTTTCGAAAACCATATCGCCCATAAAGGCCAAACTGAAGATGAGTTGGTTTTGGGGCACCTTGAACCAGACACTTCGTTCATTGGTCTGCTGGTCAAAACGATAACTTTGAAAACGCCATTTGGTTTCTCCCTCCTTGAACTTGAAGGAGGTTAGGGGAATAGCCAGCTCCGCCGTATAGTAGCCATCGAAGATTTGCGCCTCTCCTTTCCATTTCACGTCCCATGAGGTGGTAAAACCCCGTAGGTCCTGTCCGCCATTTGAAATGAGTGCCTCACGCCGTACCCCGTAGGGATTGATACCGAATAAAAAGGCGTTGGTACCATCGTTGAAGGTGTCGAACAATAGACTGATGTTGTCGCTGCTGCCTGCCCTGAAATCACGTTGCAGGGAGGAGATGACCCAGTCGTTCCCTACTGATTTTACGGTGATTCCGATATAGAGGGTGGTACTGTTATAGACCATCTTGATATCCGTGGGTTGTTCTGCCAAGATAGAGTCCGAAGGAAAGTATTGTTGAAAATCCCTCGCACTGTCGGCGGTTTCCCAAGCCGGGTCGTCCAAGAGTCCGTCTACCTTAAGGATATCGGTCACGTACTTTACCTGAAAAGACTTTGTCGGGGTTTGGCTAAAAACGGCAAGGGATACGAAAATCGAAAGAACGCAAAGCGTTTTGGTCATTGGTTTGGAATTAGCTAAGCCACAAATTTAAGTTTTTTAAGCGTTAAGGAAATCCCAATTTTGGTTAATCCCCCGACTTCTTTTTAGGTGCTCGCTTGGCATCCTTCAGACTTTTCATCAACATATATTCTATTTGGCCGTTGGTGCTTCGAAATTCGTCCGCAGCCCACTTTTCAATCGCTTTCAACATATCTTCGTTCAACCGCAATGCGAATGCCTTTTTCTTGGCCATGATCAGGATTTAATAAATTCTTCAAGGGTCTCAACAAGCAAAACGGATAAAGGAAACTTTTCATCCGAATACGATTCCATATTCCCTGAAATTGTGTTGACCTTTTTCAATACGTGGTTCATTTTGGGGATGATCTGTAATCGGGAACCTGGCGCGGCCGCATGCAGCTTCTCGGCATCGGTGACCTCCACTTGCATATCGGCATCTCCATTAACGATGAGTATGGGGATGGTGACTTTGGCAATTTCCTCCGTCGGGTCGATCATCATCCAATGTTTAAGGAATTTTTGGTTCCTCGGGGCAAAAATAACCTGCAAAAACGGATTCACCTCCAAAATGGTGTCGGTTTGTCGTAATTCGTCGAAGTACCGGCGGGCCGTTTTTCCCATGTCCTCTTGTTGCCGGCCCAGCTGCTCCACGAGGATGTGGTCAATGCTTTGACCGGCTCCCGCTAGGGAAACGTATTTTGAGACGGACCCATCAATTGCCAACATGGCGACCAGGGATCCCTGGCTATGTCCAATGAGCGTGATGGACGAAAATCGGGCGTCGTTCTTAAAATGATTGATGGCGATTCTTACATCGGCCACCAAATCATCGATTGTATCGTCGGCCATTTTTTCCAAATTTGAAACGGTGGCGCTTCTTTTATCATAACGGTAGAAAGCAATGCCCCTGACGTTCAAACTGTCGGCCAAGGTTCTCAGATAGTTGGCATTTCCGGGAAAGTTGGGCGCGTTACCGTCCCGATCGATTGTTCCCGAACCGTGTACAAAGATTGCCAAGGGTTGTTTTTCCGGGGAGTCGATATAGGAGAGCGTTCCGGGAATGGCAATATCCCCATTTTTCAAATCCAGTTTCTCGGTCACCGCTTGCTGCGCCAATACGGCAATCGGTAGGAATACGAAAAGTAATAGGCGTTTGTTCAAAACATTAGTTTTTCGTACGCTCGAGGATGACTTTCATCGCAGTGCTATGCGAGGGCATGACCGCACTGGTCACCTGCCAGCCTAGTCGCGCGTAGTCGTTCAATTCTTTTTCAAAAGTGGCGTCGTTGTCCCCGAACACCTTTGTTTTTTGCTTGATGATTTTATATTCTTTCATACTGTTTATGATATCGGTTAATGACTATTTGGGCTTCTTTTTCCCTCTGGGTGCCCATCAAGAGTTTGTTCCCGTGATTCAATTCCAATTGAATGCCCTTGTTTCCCTGTACCTATAGGTAAGGTTTATTTGTTAAAAACCTAGCGGATGCCATCAATGGTTTAAGGTTCCAGCGTTTACGATTGGGGCAGCGTCTTTATCGGAACAGAGCACCACCATCAAATTACTGACCATGGCCGCCTTTCGTTCCTCATCAAGATGTACGATTTCGTTCTTGCCCAGCTCGTCCAGCGCCATCTCGACCATACTGACCGCCCCTTCGACAATTTTATGACGGGCCGCGACAATAGCCGTTGCCTGTTGTCGTTTGAGCATGGCATTGGCAATTTCCTGGGCGTATGCCAAGTATCCGATACGTGCCTCCAATACCTCGATTCCCGCCATGGCCAAACGTTCCTGGATTTCTTTTTCCAAGGCCTCGCTTACCTCATTGACACTCGAGCGTAGCGTGATGTCCTCGTCGAGCCCCTCGTCGGCAAAGTTGTCATAGGGATACATGCTGGCCAATTTTCGAACGGCGGCATCGGTCTGCACCCGAACGAAGTTTTGATAATCGTCGACATCAAAAGTCGCCTTGTAGGTGTCCGTAACGCGCCATACCAAGATGGTACTGATCATCACGGGGTTGCCCAATTTGTCGTTTACCTTGAGGCGTTCACTGTCGAAATTACTGGCCCGTAGCGATATTTTCTTTTTGGTATAAAACGGATTCACCCAAAAAAGACCATTTTTCTTGATGGTACCCACATATTTTCCGAATAGCAGCAGTACCCGGGAGCTATTCGGGTTGACCAACACGAAGCCCGGTAACATCAAGATGCCTACGAACAAGGCCAAGCCCCAAAGAAGTTCTTGGGTCCTGATAAGAAAAACGGTGCCTCCGATAAGTAGTATCAGGCAAAACAGCAACATCAAATAGCCGTTTAGCGGATGGGTAGTTTTTTCGTGTGTCATAATAGCTGGATTTAATGATATTAAAATGATATCATAAAGATATTAAAATAAATTGGGTTTGGACAAATTTTTTTTTGGAATAGGATAGGCTCCTTTATTATCGGGTGTTAAAACGCTTGCGTCTTTTTTTATTCGGATTCTTAAAGAGCCTCTTAAAAAATCCGTCGCGTTTTACCGGAGGACAGTTCAGTTCATCCAGTACTGTTTTGGAAGGTCGTTTGAATCGGGCCTTGGTGATCGAATTGAATTCCTTGGCCCTGTTCAGTTCTTTGTACCATAGTGCAAAAAGGGGTAGGGCAGCATTGGCACCCTGGCCCAGGCTGGTGCTTCGAAAACCGATTTCGTGATTGTCGAGGCCCACCCAGGTCACGTGCACCAGTTTTGGGGTCAGGGCCACGAACCATGCATCCTTGTTGTTTTGGGTAGTCCCTGTTTTCCCCGCGATATCGTTGTTGAGCCCGTAGGTGGTTCGAATGCGTTTTGCGGTACCCTTATCGACGGTGGCCTTCATCATCTGAATCATGAGTTCGCGGGTGGTGCTCGAGAAAGCGCGTTCCCGGGCCCTTTTGGGTTCAAACCGGGTGAGCACCGAGTCTTTTTGGTCGGTAATGGTCTCGATGAGGTATGGAAGCACCGCCCGCCCGTCATTGACATAGCTTGCGTACACCCCTGCCAATTCGTTCACATAGATTTCGCCCGTGCCCAATGCGAGGGAGGGCTGCTCTGGAAGGCTGGAAAATACCCCCATGTTCTTGGCCTGGATCAATACATTTTCGATACCGGTTGCTTCCAGGACTTTCACCGCTACCGTATTCACCGAGTTACTCAGCGCTTCCTCCATGGAGTAATTAAGGTAGGTTTCGTCCTTCTCGCCCGAATTGCTAGGCGACCAACCCTTCAGATTCTTGTATTCCACCTCACTGGCCGAAAAATAGGTACAGGCGGGGATACCCACCTCCAGGGCGGCGGTGTAAACGATGGGTTTAAAGGTGGAACCTACTTGCCGTTTGCTTTGGGCCACATGGTCGAACTTGAAGTTTTTGAAATCAACGCCTCCTATCCAGGTCTTCACGGCCCCTGTTTGGGCATCGATGGCCAAGGATCCCGTATTCAGGAATTTCATATAGTGTTTGATACTATCGATAGGGCTTGCTTGCACCGTTTTTTCGCCGGACCAATCGGCGAGGGTCATCGTCCGTTTTTGACGAAGGGAGTCCATCGCCTGTTGTGGATCTAGGCCGTTCTGGATGAGTTTTTTATAATGGGGGGAATTGCGGACCGCCTTTTCGATGATTTTTTTGTCCGTTTGCCAGGGGGCGTTTTTGGCGTAACTGCGTTCAAAGCTTTTTTGAAGGGAAGCCATATGGGTCTTCATCACCTTTTCGGCCAACTGCTGCATCTTATAATCGAGGGTCGTGTAGATTTTTAAACCGGAGGTGTAAATATTGTACGCGTTGCCCTTCTCCTTTTCGGTGTTGCTCCATTTCAACAATTGCTTCCGGACTTCCTCCCGAAAATAAGGGGCGAGTCCGTCGGTATAATTGAATTTGCGGTAGTTGAGTTTAATGGGTACGTTGCTCAGACTGTCTTTTTGCCCTTCCTCCAAAAACTTATTGTTGACCATGGATTGCAGCACGAGGTTGCGTCGCCTCAAACTGTTTTCGGGAAATACCCTGGGATTGTACCCGTAGGTCGCCTTGAGCATTCCTACCAACACTGCCGCTTCCTCAATGGTGAGTTCGAGCGTGCGCTTGTTGAAAAATCGCAACGAGGCACTTTCGATGCCGTAGGTGTTGTCCCCAAACGAAACCGTGTTGAGATAGTGGGTCAGGATTTCCTTTTTGGAATATAGGTCTTCCAAACGGGAGGCGATGATCATTTCCTTGATCTTGTTTATCGCCAGGTTCGCCTTGGCCCGGTCTTTTCGGGGATACAGGTTTTTGGCCAATTGCTGGGTCAGCGTACTTCCCCCTCCCGAGGACTCGTCCTGCATCAAAATGGTTTTGAAGGCTACCCGGAACAGGCTGGGGTAATCGACCCCCGAATGTTCATAAAACCGTTCGTCCTCAATGGCGATCAACGCATCCAAGAGATGGGGCGGAAAATTTTCATAGGGGATGGGCTGGCGATCGAAAAGGTAGTACTTCCCGATGAGCACGCTATCGGCCGTATAGACCTCCGAGGCCCGCTGATATTCGAAATTGGAGAGTTCCTTCTTGGAGGGCAGCTTGCCCCACGCCCCGAAATAGATACTCAGGAAAAAAAGGATTCCCACCAAAAAAAGGGATACCACCGCCAGTAGGCCGTAGCGTAGGAATGGATTTGGTATCTTGTTTAAAAGTGCCCGAAACCGGTTCATCGTTGCAATATCAATTTAAAAAATAGAATGGAACAGTTATTTAACCATTCCTTAATAGGAGTTTCTCTATTTTTGAAAGCATATACGTTCAAGAATATGAAAAAAATCGTTTTTCTTCTTTTTTTTCTTTCCCAGATCGGCTTTGCCAATGATGGGGTATGGTCCAAGACCGGTCATCGGACCATTGGTGAAATCGCACAACAACATTTAAGTCGAAAGGCGCGAAAGGCGATCGGGAAATTGTTGGAGGGACAAAGTCTAGCTTCGGTATCGAACTTTGCGGATGAAATAAAGGCCGATAGTACCTACCGCAAGTTCAGTGCCTGGCATTACGTAAATTATCCGGCGGACAAGAAATACGGGGAGGAAACCCCAAGCCCCTACGGGGATTTGATGATCGGGATAGAAAAATGCATCGCCATCGTAAAGGATGAAAATAGTTCAAAGGAAGACAAGGCCTTCTATCTCAAAATGCTGGTCCATTTGATCGGGGACCTCCATCAGCCCATGCATGTGGGACGTTTGGAGGACAAAGGCGGAAACGACATTCAGTTGCAATGGTTCGGAAACGGAAGCAATCTGCACCGGGTCTGGGACGCAAATATGATCAATGACTACGGTATGAGCTACACCGAGTTGGCCGCCTCGCTTCCCAAATGGAGCAAAAACCAACAAAAAGCGATCCAACAGGGTACCATCTACGATTGGGTCGAAGAATCGCAGGACATTGCCAACGAACTGTACGAATCGGTCGAGGTAGGGGAGAAACTCGCCTACCGTTATGCCTATGTGTGGTGGGATACGGTGGAAACCCAGCTGCAAAAGGGCGGACTGCGACTGGCGAAGGTGTTGAATGAACTTTTTCAAAAAAAGTAGGGGAACCGCCTACTATTTGGCATGAACTTTGATTTTCAAAAAATGAAGTTCGGTGCGAGGATGTTATGACGGCTTACCACCTGAGTAAGGACAGTGCTTGGCTTTTCGAAATAGGTATAAAAAAATCGACTCATCCAGTCGATTTTTTTGTTGACCTTGGTTTTGGATCAACGATTAAGGAGGATGGACCAAAGACCATAGCTGTTCGGAAGTCAAAAGACCGGAGATCGAAAATTGAGGGTAGGGGTCTGTGGTCGTCGTTCTGCTGTCAGCACTGGTAAGTGCTGGCGGCCGTAAGCATCAGCACGTTTTATTTGACGGCCATCAGCCGTTCCTTTACAAGACCGTATGTTTCCAGTAGGTCGGTTTCCTTGATGACCACATCGGTCATTGAAACGGAAAGAAATCGGGCGATTCCACGGCGGTCTTCGGCACGATCTGAAAAGTCCTTTGCCAGAAGCCCTGACATCAGTAGGTTTCCAAAATCGTTGTAGTCGTTTTGTAGCGTGTAGAGCTGATTGATCGCCTGAATGTCATCGATGGGCAACTCATTGATGATGCCCGTTTGTATGCCCGTCTCATAGGCACTATTGGCCAAGGTGAGCACCTGGGTACCCTGGAAGAAATGAGCGTTTTGTATATCGCTCTGCGGTTGGGAGTAGTAACGACTGCTGTCCTGCAGCATTTTATGGTAGTCGATGACTTTTTCGAGTTTTGATTGGTTCGAATTTATTTCCGACAGCAGGTTTTGGGCAAGGGTGTAGGCCTGGGCCCTGCGTTGATTGTCGTCCGACCAGTTGGAGACCACAAAACCGAGATATACCCCGATCATCACCGGAATAATCTGGAAGAACAGTTCGCCTATTTTTTTCTTCATATTTGCTATTGGTTCAAATTACAATGGGTACAATGAACTCCCTAAAGATAGAAAATTGGAGCGTTTCCCGAACTGAAAAAAAGGAGGCAAGGAGGTCGGTTACCCTAAGACCATCGGTTTTAGAAGTTTTTTTGGAAAATGTGCCCCCTAAACCCCGTCCCATTCGGTACACATTCATTAAATTACGGCCACCAAAGGAAACACATGGCTGTAAGGCCCTTCCAATGTAATCGCTCAAAACCGACCTTATGTATAAACACACCTTTTCGACCTTTTTAGCCCTTATCACTTTTTCTTTATTCCCGATAACAGCCCAGGCACAGGACATCGATTCCAAAGCGATGGCAGCGGCGGTCTCGGGGCTCGAATTGCGGGGTATCGGTCCGGCCATGATGGGCGGCCGTATCGCCGATATCGCCGTAAGCCCTACCGATCGCAGTATTTGGTATGTCGCCGTGGGATCGGGCGGTCTTTGGAAAACCACCAATAGGGGCATCACCTGGACACCCGTTTTCGACGGGCAACCATCCTACTCGATTGGTACCGTGGCCCTCGATCCCAACAATCCCGATATCGTTTGGGTGGGCACCGGTGAAAACGTGAGTGGGCGTCATGTCGCCTGGGGCGATGGGGTCTATCGCAGTGCCGATGGTGGCGCCACCTGGCAGCAAATGGGGCTGGCAACCTCCGAACACATCGGCAGGATTCTGATCGACCCCCGCGATAGCAATACTGTCTTTGTGGCGGCAGAAGGCCCCCTTTGGTCCTCGGGCGGGGAGCGCGGTGTTTTTAAGACCACCGATGGTGGAAAAACCTGGAAACAGGTCCTTCAGATCGATGAACATACGGGCGTGACCGATTTGGAGTTCGACCCTTCGAACCCCGATATCCTATATGCCGCGGCCTATCAACGGCGTCGGCAAACCTGGGCCTTGTTGGCGGGCGGACCAAAATCGGGGATTTACAAATCCGTTGATGGTGGCGAAAGCTGGGAGCGCAAAAAAACGGGGCTCCCCAAAGGCCATATGGGTAAAATAGGCTTGGCGGTTACTCCGGCCAACCCGGAAGTTGTCTTTGCCACCATCGAGGCCACCGAAAGCGAAAAGGGCTTTTATCGCTCGTTGGACAAGGGCGAAAGCTGGGAAAAACGCAGTAGCTATACCTCCGGGGGAACGGGACCCCATTACTATCAGGAGCTGGAGGCTTCGCCCACCGACCCCGATCTCGTGTACCAGATGGATGTATTTCTACATGTAAGCCGTGATGGGGGCAAAACCTTTGATTATTTGGGTACGGGCCGCGAGAAGCACAGCGATAACCATGCCCTTTGGATCGATCCCGACGACGGCGAACATTTGATCGCGGGTACCGATGGGGGGCTTTATGAGACCTTTGACGAGGGCAGCACATGGCGGCATTTTCCGAACCTCCCCATTTCGCAGTTCTATAAACTGGGGCTCGACAATGCCGAGCCTTTTTACAATATTGTCGGGGGCGCCCAGGACCTTGGCACCCTGATCGGGCCCTCCCGAACGAAGAATACCGAAGGGATACGCAACCAGGATTGGTATGTGCCGCTGGGAGCCGATGGCTATGAATCGGTCTTTGATCCCAAGGATCCCAACATCGCCTATATGGAAATACAACAGGGGCTCCTGTACCGACTGGATCGCCGTAGCGAGGAGGTCTTGAACATCCAGCCCCAAGCCGCACCGAACGATCCGCCCGAACGTTGGAACTGGGACAGCCCGTTGCTGATCAGTCCGCACAACTCGAACCGACTCTATTTTGGGTCGCAACGTTTATGGCGCAGCAACGACCAGGGGAATTCATGGACTCCCATCAGTGGGGACCTGACCACCAACACCAACCGCTACGAACTGGAAACGATCGGGCGGGTATGGAGTACCGATGCCCTGTACGATACGGGCGCGATGTCGAAATACGCGACGCTCACGGCCATCTCCGAATCCCCCAAAGTCGAGGGATTGCTCTACACGGGGTCCGATGACGGACTCGTACAGGTCAGCGAGGATGGGGGCCGGAATTGGCGTAAGAGTGGCGCCCTTCCCAAGGTGCCGCCCCGTTCGTTTATCAACGATGTGGAGGCTTCCGGTCACGATGCCAATACCGTTTTTGTGGTGGCCGATGCGCATAAGTTCGGGAATTATGCCCCTTATCTGTTTATGAGCACCGACCGGGGCCGTAGCTGGCGGTCGATTGCCGGGGATTTACCGATGGGAACCATCGTTTGGGTAGTAAAACAGGACCATCAGGATGAAAACCTGCTGTTTATCGGTACCGAGTACGGCCTCTATTTTTCGCCGAACAAGGGTTCGAACTGGATCAAACTGGATGCCGGCGTCCCGACCATCGCGTTCCGGGACCTGGAATTGCACCCAAGGGACAACGACCTGGTAGGGGCCACTTTTGGTCGAGGGTTTTATGTGTTCGATGATTATACGGCTTTACGGGCGCTTGCCACTGCCATTGGGGCGAAGACGAATACGCTCTTTTCGGTACGGGATGCCTGGTGGTACGTGCCCAACGAACCCTTGCAGGCCAAAGGGATGCCCAGTCAAGGGTCGACCAGTTTTGCCGCCGAAAACCCGCCTTTTGGGGCGGTGTTCACCTATTATCTCGCGGAACTGCCCCAGACCGCCAAAGCACAGCGGCAGGACACCGAAAAAGCCTTACGGAACCAAAACGCCAGTATTCCCTTTCCCGGGTGGGATGCCTTGCGTGACGAACTCACCGAGCCCGAGCCACAGGTGCTGCTCTTGGTGCGGAACGAAAACGGGGATCCGGTGCGCTGGATCAAGGGAACCGCCAAAGAAGGGCTGCACCGTTCGAATTGGGATTTGAAACTGCCGGCACCCGACCCGGTCGATTTATCGGTACCCGCCTTTCAACCGCCCTGGGCGGGGGACCCGGAGGGACCTTTGGCCGCCCTCGGTCGCTATACGGTGGAGCTCTTTATCGCCCATGACGGCCAGCTCACCTCCCAAGGTACGCCTGAATCCTTTATGGTGAAACCGGTACCCACCGCAGCGGCCGATACCGACTTTGAGGCGGTGGCCGCCTTTCAGGAAAAGACGAACACCTTGGCACGACAGATCTCGAGTGCCTCGGAAAAGCTGGGCGAGGCCAGGGACCGGATCAAACATATGAAGGCCGCCTTGTTGGAGACGCCCAAGGCAAGCCCGGAGTTGTTTGCCCGATTGAAGACCCTCGAGGATGGGCTGGCCGCTTTGCGGTTGCGCTTATCGGGGGACCCGATCCGCCAGAAATTCAATGAAGCCACGGCGCCCTCGATCAGTGGTCGAGTGGGGCAAGTAGCCTATGGTCATTGGGGCACCCGCCAACCCCCGACGGCGACTCTGGAACGGAATATCGCATTGGCCGAAACCGATTTCGAAAACTTTAAGGGAGATCTTAAAGCGTATTGGAATAGCCTGGAAGGCTATGAAGCCGCCTTGGAAACGGCCGGCGCACCCTATACACCAGGGAGGAAGTTTTAACGGTTTGCTATAAGCCTACCCACTGGAAACACCGCAGTACAAGCAGTTTTGCGGCAATGAACCCTGCTTTTGACATAGATGCCCGCGAAAATTCTAGGGGAATTTTAAATGGGTTGTCCAGTGGCGCGGGCACTCATTTTCTATGTACATTTGGGATTTATAGCTCATCAGTTGAACACATACCCCAACAACCAGTAGAGAATGATAAAAAGAATGATGCCCCCGATGCAACCGCATTTTCCACCGCCTAATTTTTTGGTGCCCCATGCGGCCAAAATGGCTCTTATAATCTTGTTCATGACAAACGGTTTGTACGTGTTAAAGGTAAAGATTCTTCATTGAGCTCCGGTCTCGATAATGATAAAAAGGACCTTGGAGAAAAGTAACTAGCAGGGTAATGGCAGGGGCGGTGGCATACAAGAGCTACCGAGAATTTAGCCAAAGAAAAGGAGATAGATAAGATAAAAGAGGATTCCGACTCCGAAAAACGAAATGGCATAGAAAAATAGTTCGTTGCGTGCATTCGTTCGGGCTTCTTTTCGAATTTCTTTTTTGAGTCGGGCCAAGTCCTTTGCATCCACTTTTTTAAATTCCAATTCGGTCTTTCCCGACTTTTCACGAAGCACATCCTTGAGTTCACGGATGCTTCTCTTTTTTAGTAACGCACGATTTTGCTTTAAACTTAATATCGCACTGGCCATACTTCCTTCGCCGCCCATGGTGCTGTAGGGTAATTTTATTTATAGGTCTTTAATGGCAACGGTTTGTTACAGGCCCCCGATTTAGGATTTTTGAATGGGTACAGGCTCCCTTACTTATGAGGGCACCAATGATATACGGGTGCTAGCCTGGGAAATTGTAAGAAGTTTTATTTGTCTTTAGCTCAGTTCTTTATTATTGCACGTTTAATTATAAATTCACTTCACGGTAGATTGCAATAGGACTAACTGAAATTTTAGGATATGTAGGTACAAAGAAGAATTTCTCAAATCCCTCAAATGATGAGAATACGCTTCTAAAAGCTTTTTCAAAAACATCAGAATCTTCCAGTTCACCATCCTCCAAGCCTAAATATTCATCACTTAAATTCACTCTAACATCTTTTTTCTGTGGACATGAGGTAACAATGCCAAAAACGGAAAGTTTTATATTAGGTCTACTGCCATATGTGTAAATTACATTTTCAAAGTCTCCATTTACCAGGTATTCACTTTTTAGATTAGATAGTAGTTGAAAATTATTGAAAACATCAAATGGAGCTAGTCGAAAATTTAAACGGTTAGGTGAAAACGTATTAAGAAATAGTTCTAGTCTTAATTTGAATGTTTCGTCTAGAAAAACTGCCCCTGACTCTTCTTCCATTATTTTATCGAAGTTTTTTTGAACTGCTCTTAGTTTGGATAATTCTTTGTGATTATTATTAGATTTAAGCCTTTTGGTTAAATCATTGACTTGTTCTTTTAATTTAATGATTTCAGGATTATTTTCTAGAACTGATGTAAAAATAAGTCTCTGAATGTCGTTAAAGTTGTGCATAATTCTTTTGAACCTCTCAAAGTCTTCAAATGCACTCCAACCAGTTGCTTTAACGTAAGTCAGATCTGGAACTTTTTCCAAAAATTTATTAAAGGTTTTTGTATTAGTGCCGAAATCTGAATTTAAATAAGTTAGAATTTTTTTTTCAAATAAAGCTTTTTCTAATTCATTCAATAGTTCATGATAGATTTCAATTTTTTCAGTCCGAATTTGTTTTTCCCTTCCAGTAGCACCAACGGAACCTTTTAAAATCTTAATGTCAAATCCAAGCTCGGATGATATTCCTCCTTCATCTTCAATCGCTCTTGTTAATTCACTAACAAGACCACCACTCAGCTGACTATTTAAAGATTTAGCTTTATCATAATCGAAGTATATGAGGTCTTTAATTGATTCCATAGACTTTATTCTCTTATGTGGTAAGGGTTTGCCTAAGCTGTTTTAGTGCAGTTTAGGCTTTGTTGTACCCAGTATTTTTTTGTCAATATTCAGGTATTCCAGGAGAATTCGGCTTCTTTCCCTTATAGAACTAGCGTCATTTGTACCTTGTAAAGACATTCTATCAAACTCAATGAGTGAGTAATCAGCCTTAGAAATGTCATCTTCTGCCATTGTTTTGTTTAATGATATATCCTCCTTAAATTTCAATAGATTTGGTCTAGATATTTTACTTTCATCATTAGTATTCAAAGCACTACGAACAGCTAAATAGTAAATCGGGATTATACTTTGAGTTCTTAGGAGAGCATCATTGTTCGCAAAAATATTGACCAACTTATCTAGAATGGTCGATACTGCTTTTTCGATATTCTTTGCGTCTAAACTCTTTTCCTTCTTGTATTTTTTTACTAACGAGTCCAAAAAGGTCTTTTTCGTGTCGTACACCTTGTTTTCTTTTGAAAGATAATGTTCAATAAATAACAGTCTTACAGCAACTTCAAGATGCTGATATCTCCTGTTAGAAAACTTTACTTTTTTCTGGAAAAAACTATGTTTACCTAATTTCTTTATTGATTGAACTAATGGTCCCCCAATGGCATTTCGCTTTTCGGCGGCGTTCAATGGAACAGCCTCATTTAGTCGAAGAAACATATCATCAATTAGTTCTAAATCATCTGTTTCAACACAAATTATCGGCATTTCGAATGACTCAAAAACCATCTTGAGTTTTGGGTAATGTTCTGCAATATCTTTATAGTACAGACCCTTTGCATCTAGCTTTGGTTCAGACAAAAAGATAAAGTCCTGACTTAATGGAAAGTCGCCATTAATAAATTTGAAAATTGTTTCAATACGCTGTCTTCCATCAATTACGGCATATTCAAATCCAGTTTTTTTCTTTTCTTCTAATGTCAGTACGTGAAAATATAGTTTTGGTATATCATAATCATTTAAAATTGAATCAATCAATAGTTGTCTTTTTTCCAAAGGCCATATTTCACCATTTCGTTGATATTCTGGACTAAGGTTTACTGAGTCTTTTTCATATACCAACCTTAATATGTTACTGTTTTTCTTTGGGAATGTTGATATATAATTCATTAGATTTCTTTCTTTAAGGTTTCACCAATACTTGCCAGCTCTGGAAACATTTGAAACTTGTCAATACCACAAATTTTCAATTCATCAAGAATTTCTTTCTTATTTAAAGATGGTATGATATATCTCCAAACATGGTTTTTGTCACCAATTTCTTCAATTGCAGTAGTTTTTTTATGAAAAATGGTAAACGTACCTTGTTGCGCTTGCATTCGACTAGTATTCCTAGAAGTGATTGCCGCTGCTGGGCCCATGGTATTTGTTCGATCTGCATGGTAGCTTATAGGATTATGATTGCCGAGATCCCCTATACCTGGTATGTCAAATGTTTCTTCTGGTTCAATCCCCGAATGTTTATTTAATTCTGTTGGTAAAAGCACCCAAAGTGCCGCGTCTGACCCTAAATTATCACAACAAGCAAAATATAGTGCAATTAGTGAACTTTCAGTCCAGTCCAAAAGCCTAGTTGGAACCCCATGGTGTTGCATGATAAACAACCAATCAAAGTCGTTACTTGAATGGTGGTTCATCAACAAAGTGGCGTTTTGTTTGAATTTTTTTATTAGTGTCATTTCAGAAGTGCTAGTTGCTTTTCGATAAAATGATGGAATAAGCTTATAATCCTTTTTGGATTGTCCTCTGTACCAAATAGGTCCAGCATAAAATGCAGAATCGTCTTTAAGTTTCTTTATTAGTTCAGAAACACTTTTTATTTTCTTATCCCGATATTTCATTACTCTTTTTTAAATTAGGCACAATTAGTTTTACAGCGGTAAATATATCGCCATACCCCACAACGGAGTTTTAGCAACACTTTTTATCCTAAAGTCAATAGGAGGTAAATGTGGGGAAAAGAAAGAGGCATTGCAAGATAATCAAATTTTGGAAACCTATTCTTACGGGTTTCCGCAGTGGTTTAGAGAGATAAGAAGTAAGATTCAAGAGACAAGACGAACTGCCAGTGATGAGTTTGGAGTTCTGAGGTAGGAGTGATCAGTAAGCAGTAATCAGTACTCAAAGGTAAGTAATCAGTTCGAAGTTGGAGGGGGTTTTAGAATTTGGTACCTGGATTTTGGGATTTTATAATTTCGGATTTATTGAAAAAGTTGCGAAAACAAAAACACGATCAATATCCCCGAAACGCCCAATACCAAGGTGCCTAGGGTAAGCGTTTTGTTGCCGTCCTTGACATCCATGCCGGTCAATTGGGTCAAAACCCAAAAGAAACTGTCGTTGGCGTGGGAGACGACCACCGATCCCGCACCAATGGCCAAAACGGTCATCGTTTTTAAAAAGGGTTCGTCCAACCCCAAGGCGGGCAAGATGGGGGCCACGATGGAGGCCGTCGTGATGAGGGCTACCGTCGAGGAACCCTGGGTGGTCTTTAAACAGGCGGCCAATAAAAAGGGGAAAAACAGCCCGATATTCAAGTCCGAAAAGCTGCCCGTAATCAAATCGGCAATGCCCGAATTCTGCAACATACTGCCAAAAATACCCCCGGCCCCCGTAATCAGGATAATGGGTGCGGCCGTTTTGAGAGCTTCCCCGAACCAGCCGTTGGCGGAGAATACGGTATGGTCCAATTCCTTGGGCAATAACAAGGAGAGCGCCACCCCGATCAAAAGGGCGATCACCGGCGTGCCCAAAAAGGAGATGACGGGATAGAGTGCATGTGTTTGCAAGGCAAAATCGGGATAGTCAAAAAAGGATTTTAGAATGATTAAGACTATGGGCACCGTAATGGCCAACAACGACGTCCATAACTGGGGTTGGTGTATGGCAGTGGCGGCTTTTTCCATTACAATAGGGAGCTTCACTTTAGAGGCTATTTTGGTGGCAAAAAAATAACTCGGCACCAAGGACAACAAACTCACGATGATACCCCAGAAAATCACATTGCCCAGGTCCACCTCTAAAATCCCCGCCGCGGCGATGGGTCCGGGGGTAGGGGGTACCATCACGTGGGTGGCCATCAGTCCCAGGGCCAGGGCCACCGATGTCCCCGCAAAGGAGACTGCCGCTTTGTGCGACAAGGCTTTGTTCAAGGGGTTCATCATGATAAAGGCACTGTCGGCAAACACGGGAATCGATAGCAGATAGCCCGTGAGCATCATCGCGAGATGCACCGACTTTTCCCCGATCAGTTTCAGCATGCGGGCGGCGATGACCATGGCCCCGCCCGATTTTTCGAGTACGGTACCGATGACCACCCCAAAGAAAATGATGAGCCCGATTTTGCCCATAATGCTCCCAAAACCGTCATTCACGGAGGAGATAATGGCGGGGACGGACATGCCCGTAACAAAGCCATAGCCGATAGCGGCCACCAGTAACACAAAAAAAGGATGGATTTTCCATCGGACGATGCCGAGGATGATAAAGGCGAGGGCCGCAATAAGGGCAAAGACGTAGATCATGGTGTTGTTGGTTGGTTCTAAAATAGACAATATATTTTGAAATAGCGAGGGACCACCCCGGCTGTCGCCACCCCTCCTTAATTTAAGAAGGGGGCCCTACTTTCGATTTTCTGTTTTTATTAATCTTTGAAACAATGATCTGGTATTGAAGGCAAATCACGGAGTCCTCCCCTCACCGAGGGGAGGTGCCGACAGGCGGAGGGGTTTCATTGGAACACAAAGATTCCATACCCCCCTTTAGCTGTTTAATCAGTATCTTTAAACATGGCCCGTTCACTGCATAACAGGAAGTACCTCAAGGGTTTCCGAAAAGAGCTGCGCAACAATCCCACCAAGGCGGAGTCGATGTTGTGGAAAGCCCTGCAACGACGACAATTGAAAGGACGAAAGTTCAGGAGGCAGCACAGCATTCAAAACTATATCGTTGATTTTTACTGTTCGGAAGAGCAGTTGATTGTAGAGCTAGACGGAGCAGTTCATCATAATATGGTCAACGAGCAATACGATCTCAAACGAGCCCAAGAACTACGAAGACTCGGTTTTAAACTATTGCGATTTGAAAACGATACGGTGTTTGAACAGCTTGATATGGTACTGGAGGCGATAAGTGCAGCGTTTGGGAAGAGGGAGGATGCGAGGTAGCGAACCACCCCGGCTGTCGCCACCCCTCCTTTGAAAGGAGGGGACCCTACTTTCGACTTTCTGTTTTTATAGATCTTTGAAACAATGATCTGGTATTTAAGGAAAATCACAGGGTCCTGCCCTCGGTGAGGGGAGGTGCCGACAGGCGGAGGGGTCCGACTTGGATGATGAAAGCTGTAGTAGTTGTAGTGTCTTTGAAAAACTGAAGGATTTAATTTAAGCTTGGGGAGTTCCAAATCCAACCACCCCGGCTGTCGCCACCCCTCCTTAATTTAAGGAGGGGACCCAATTGACGACCTATTTAATTTATGGTTGTTTTTAGCCGATTGAGTTGTACCCAAGACAAATCACGGGGTCCTCCCCTCGCCGAGGGGAGGTGCCGACAGGCGGAGGGGTCCGATTTGCAAGGTTTCGGCACCAAGTATCGGCCGTTAAATGCAATTAGTTCCAGCTACCGCATAAAAAAAGCACCGCTTTCACGGTGCTTCCTTCTTTTTCATAGCGTAGGTGTCGGATTATTTGGGCATTACCACGTCCTCGATGACGTGAATAACTCCGTTTGTGGCCTCTACATCGGTTTTGGCGATTTTACTATAATTTCCGTTGGCGTCCATCAAAAAGATGCCTCCATCCTTACTAACGGCGGTCAAGGTGGCACCATTGACGGTGGTCAATTCCGCTTTTCCGTTTCCGGCTTCCAACGCTGCGGCAACATCGGCTGCAGCCAATTTTCCAGCTACTACGTGATAGGTCAAAATAGCCGATAATTTTTCCTTATTGGCGGGCTCCATCAAGGAGTTCAAGGCATTGGCGTCGATTTTGGCGAATCCGGAGTTGACCGGTGCGAATACGGTAAACGGTCCGTCACTTTTCAAGGTGCTGACCAAATCGGCAGCTTTTACAGCGGATACCAAGGTTGAGAAGTCATCTACGGAAGCGGCTACATCAACGATGTCCTGCGCTTGTGTTCTCTGCGTGAATACTAATAAAGTAACAGCGGCGATACTTAGCATAATTTTTTTCATAATGATGTTTTTAGATTTTTAAATATGAGCGAACAATTATTGCTTGCTTTCATTTACATATACACAGGCTTCCCGGCGATGGATGAGCAAATTCCTTTTTTATCATATCTTTAACGTTTCAATGGCAACACCTTTAAACGATACTCCGCTCATCACACAACTCCGGCAAGGGGATAAGCAAGCCTTGTTCGGTCTCTACGACAAGTATTCGGGAGCGCTCTACGGGGTGATCATCCGTATTTGCAAGCGGGAAGACATGGCCAAGGATGTGCTACAGGAAAGTTTTCTAAAAATCTGGCGTAAAATCGACCAATACGATGCTTCGAAGGGAAAATTTTATACCTGGGCGTACCGCATCGCAAAAAATACGGCCCTAAATGCGGTAAGAAATCCGGATCCGCTCATCCAAACCGATGATTTGAGTGTATATGATGATAGGAGGACGGAGGTTCCTAAGGATTATACCGAACTGAACGGCATGCTGAAGCAATTGGAACCCCACCATCAACGAGCGATCGAACTGGTTTATTTTGAGGGATTCACCCACCGGGAGGCCCATAAGGAAATGAAGGTGCCCCTGGGGACTTTTAAATCCTACGTGCGCCAGGCGTTGCTCAAATTAAGGGAGCAGTATCCTGAAGAACTGATGTTGCTATTGCTATATGTTGAATTGATCGGACATGGATAGGAAGAAAATCTTACAAGATGGATTATTGGAGGAATACCTCTTGGGCGAGCTTGCCGTGGAGCAGGAAACCGCCGTGTCCCGCGTGCTTCAAAGCGATGCCGAGCTGATGGCGCAATTCCGTGCGATGGAAGCCGATTTTGAGCGGATGGCCTTTGAAAATGCCATAACGCCCCCTAGTGAAGTACGAAAATCCTTGGAGGCCGCCATGCTGCAAGATGAGGTGGGAAGCTCGAAAGTACGTTCGCTCGACGTTCCCCAACGGAAGAACTCCGCACTCCTAATGCGGTTGATGGTCGCGGCCAGTCTGGCGGCCATTTTCGCCTTGAGCTCCTTTTGGCTCTATACCAAATGGCAGGATTCCGAGAAGAATCTACAGGTACTCCAGCAGCAAACAACTGGCCTACAGAACCGTTTGGCCGATATCGAAAAAAACTACCGGGAGACCAATAGCCGCTACCAGAGCATCAACAACCCCAATGTGGTGCCGCTACTGCTCGTGGGCAATGCGAAGTCCCCCGATTCCCGTGCAATTGCCTATGTGAACCATCAGACGAAGGAAGTCGTCGTAAATGCAAAAGGCTTGGCCCCCTTGGATGCCGATCATACCTACCAGATGTGGGCCGATGTGGAAGGCGAGATGATCAGTATGGGCTTGGTATCAAGCAATCAGGAATACGTCGCGCTGGCCTACATCGACAAGGCCGAATCGCTCAACATCACCATCGAGCCCGCCGGCGGCAACGACCACCCGACGGTCGAGCGATTGATTTCGAATGTGTCTTTGTAGGCTATGACCCTTCTCTAAAGTAAGACCTTTATTTCATCTGTGGTTCCGAACGTAGTGGGGAATCCCCACGTCGGTTAAATCCATCAAAGAATGGAAATGGGAGTGTAAAGATGGAATTGACCGGAAGCTTCATAAATCTTTTCCTACATAGAGGGGAGGCCTCAAATTCCCATTAAATTCATATTTTGTCAGCGCATGCACTCTCACGGCCACCATACCTATCATGTTTACATCATCACTAATAAGACGAAATCGGTGTTGTATACCGGGGTGACCAACTATTTGGCTAAAAGGTTGTATCAACATGGGGAAAATATCAAAAAGGATAAAAAGACTTTTGCATCAAGATACAAATGCCGGTATCTGCTTTACTATGAGAAGTTCGCCTGGATACAGGAAGCTATTGCGAGGGAAAAGGAGCTAAAAGGATGGAGAAGGCAGAAGAAGCTAGATTTGATTAGGACGATTAATCCACATATGAACTTTTTGGAATACTTGTTCCCGTACCCCTAGGAACGGTTGAATGGGAGGAAGATGGTAATTTCTGTTTTAGGGCATTGAAAAGCGGTATACCGAGGAGATCTGTAGTATGCGTAGTTGCCCTTTATGAAGGACTTCCGTTGGGGTTGTGAAGACCAAAATCGTTAAAAATGAAACATCCGAGGAGATGCTTCGCTTCGCTCAGCATGACAAAATAGGTCTATTCTTTTTTTACTTCCATTCTTAATTCACGAAGCAAGAAACTACTTAAAGGTTATTTTGCTTCGCTAAGTATAACAAAATTGACTCGTTCCTTTATTAAAATACGAAACAACACCCTACCAAAACCACAATTCGCTTTGCCCAGTAGGACAAATTTGGTTTCAAATTATTAAACAGGCTCTCCATACAAATCGAAGTCCGCGGCGTCGGTAATCTTGAGTTCTACAAATTCCCCTTGTTTTAGGTAGTGCTGGTTGGCATCGATGAGGACTTCGTTATCGACATCGGGGGAATCGAATTCGGTACGGCCCACAAAGTAATTGCCTTCCTTGCGGTCGATGATGCAGCGGAAGGTCTTACCGATTTTTTCCTGGTTCAATTCCCAGGAAATCTGGGACTGGATTTCCATGATCTCATTGGCACGCGCCTGTTTAACGTCTTCGGGCACATTATCCTCCAGTTGAAAGGCATGCGTATTTTCCTCATGGCTATAGGTAAAACACCCCAAACGTTCAAAGCGCATCTGCTCTACCCATTGTTTCAAGGTCTGGAAGTCCTCCTCGGTCTCCCCGGGGTAGCCCACAATCAAAGTGGTGCGGATGGCCATGTTTGGCACGGCCGCCCGGAAGTCCTGCAACAGTCGTGTCGTCTTGGCCTTGGTGGTGCCCCGTCGCATACTTTTAAGGATGCTATCCGAAATATGCTGTAACGGAATATCGAGGTAGTTGCAGATCTTGGGTTCCCGTTTCATGACTTCCAGGACGTCCATCGGAAATCCGGTCGGGAAGGCATAGTGCAACCGGATCCACTCGATACCGTCTACTTGTACCAGTGCTTGCAGCAGTTCGGCGAGATTTCGTTTTTTGTAAAGGTCCAGACCGTAATAGGTGAGGTCCTGTGCGATCAATATCAATTCCTTTACCCCTTTGGCCGCCAGTTTTTCGGCTTCGGTAACCAGACCCTTAATGGGTGTGCTGCGGTGCTTGCCGCGCATTAGGGGAATGGCGCAGAACGAACAGGGTCGGTCGCAACCTTCGGCAATTTTTAGATAGGCATAGTTCTTCGGGGTCGTCGTGAGGCGTTCCCCGATCAATTCGTGCTTGTAATCGGCTCCGAGGGCCTTCAAAAGATTCGGCAGCTCGCTCGTACCGAAGTACTCATCTACATTCGGGATTTCCTGTTGGAGGTCGGGTTTGTAGCGTTCGCTCAGACAGCCCGTTACGAATACCTTGTCGACGGCCCCGGCTTCCTTCTTTTCCACATATTCGAGAATGGTATTTACACTCTCCTCCTTGGCATTGGCAATAAAGCCACAGGTATTGATGACCACGATGTTGCCTTCCTCCTCATGTACCACTTCCTTATTATTGGCGCGCAATTGTCCCATCAACACCTCGGAGTCGTACACATTTTTGGAACAGCCCAGGGTGACCACATTGATCCTATTCTTTTTAAGGGATTTCGTCCGCATAATCGATTTTTGAAGTGCAAAAGTACGATTTGCAAAGGGAAGTAGGGGGATTGAGGTGCAAAGTTTCAGGTTTCGAGTGTCAAGTTCAAACACAAAGACAAAGATCTATTGGAAATTCATCAAATAGCAGGAGGAGGTAGCAGATCGAAACATGAATCAAAAAACCACGCACTACCAACTGTTGAATGAACACTGCTCAAGGCACCATAAATTCCCCTTCCCAATGGTTGTTTTCCTTGGAATAGCGGACGCGTAGGTGATTGGGGCGCTTCAATTTGAGGTATTCGATCTTAAAGGGAACGATTTCGAGCATGCAAAAATGGGCATCCTCGTCGAGATATTCTACCTCGTCCGGGTTTTTAATACTGCTTCCGGGGGCTAGGGAGGTGGTATAGTCCTTTCTGCTCGATGGCTGTACCCCGCTCCAATATTTTTGCAGTATTTTCTCGTCCTTGATGATTTTGGCGAGTCCCTCGACCTTGACCTGCATCAATTTTTTGGGATGGTAGAAGAGCACGCTTACTTTGGGGTTTTCCTTAATGTGGATGATTTTCTTGGAACGCCGGTCGGTATAGAAGACCAAATGAAGGTCGTCGATTACCTTTCGAAGCACCACGGTTCGGAGACGGGCGATCCGATCAAGACCCACCGTCGCCATGGTACAGTACCGGAACGGATGTCCCTTTTTAACGGCACCCTGTTGCAAATCGGTTCGGAGTTCGTCAAAAAAAACATCGGTCATGATTCCTATCATTTGGCTATTTAAAGATACGAATAATCCGCTATGGAATAGGGTTGTTCCCCTCTAAATTTGGATAGCGCTATTTGAAATAAAACGCTTGGTTCGAAAAAAATTATTCTTTGTGAACCTCGATATCTCGGGCAGTTGTAAGATAATTCGATGAAAATTTAAAAATAGTGGTAGGGTAATCGGGCAATGGATTGTTCTATATACAAATTGCTATTAAAAAGGAAAGCGATTTCAAAAGAGAGATTTAGTTTAGTTCAATAATAGTTCATGTGTTTAGGTTGGTTTTTTGATTTTGATTAAAAAGCCTCGACGTAGGGTCGAGGCTTTTTTATTTGGGCTCATTCAAATTGATTTAATTAACGACCCATGGGCCTTCAAAAACATCTCCAGGTCCAGCTACTGAGAACCACTGCATTATTTCATCGCCTTCTTCATTGACAAATAGGTACCTGGTACTACCTCCTCCAAGGGCAAATTTAGTAGCAGCGCCTACCTTTTCGAATAAGGTGATCACATCTTCGGGAACGGCCGTTCTGCTGAACCATGCTTCAGAGGGGAATAAAGTACTGTTCCAGCCGACATTGGGATCTTGGCTTCTATACCGCTGATAAGCGGTACCGTTTCTTTCAAAGTATGCCATTGTTGGGTAAGCGGTGTTCACAGCAGCCCCTATACCGTTACTTAATTTAAAAGTACCCAAATCACCAAAAATCTTGTTCACCAAAAATATTTTAGAACCATCATCATTATTCGTAGCGTAAGTCACAAGAGTTTCTGTTGGCAAACCATTGGTAGGAATTTTGTTTGGATCAACTGTAGCTATTTGGCATCTTGAGCCATCGCCACTGAAAATGTAAACCACATTGGATGAAAAATCCACAGCAGCACCGACATCGTCAATATCAAGATTTCCAAGCGGTGCATTTTGGTCATTTATATTGAAAATCATTGGGTCGTCACCATTTCCGAATACGGCTTGGGCGTCACCATTATACCAAGCATACGAATCTCCGGACTTGTTAAAGACAATGACATTACTCCCAGATATGTTCAAAAGGGCACCGATGCCATCTTCAAACAGGTCTACTAACCCAGCATATAATCCAGGAGGTAATACCCCTTTCAATTCACACGTTTTTACGGTGTATTTTGTAGCTAAATTGGTGCTGACCACTTGACTTGGGTCTTCCAAACTATTGACCACGTACGATAGTGGTAAGCCACCTGCAATATCACTTGATTCGGCAAGTCGCCCTACAATATCCTGCAGGTTGTCAACCGCGTCTTCGCCACCAAAAGTTGCCCCAACCGCATTCAACGTACCTTGGGAATCTCCCCCGTAAGCAATCACTTTTACGGTCAGATTATTGTACTCACGAAGTGACTCGATATCTACACTGCCGCTTACCTTACCGGCTACGGCGTTGTACGATCCTCGAAGCGAGGCCTCCATGTCTTGGGCCGATGCAGTGGATTCATAGAGCATATAAAAAATTCTACCATAGGTCACGGAAGATATAAACGTGCCCGGATTATCGGGTTGAATGAATTGGGAAAGTTGTTGTGCGGTAACACTGGGATCGAAGACCTCATCAAGACCGGTAGGCTTTACATAGCTCATAGTATAGTATTGCTGGGTCAATTTTACCAACACACTGCTAACATCGCTACTTGTATTCAACGAAAAGTTACTGCTTACCTTAGTCGTCAACGTGGATGCCTTTAGTCCCATTTCCAATGCCAATTCCTCCGATGAATTAATAGCGACGACATCAAGCGTGAAGTTTGCAGGTGTAATATCACCATTTTGGGCGATTACATCATTCATGGCCTGTTGCACGGTTCCTTGGTCTACCACTGCTACTTCTGCTGTCGCTTTCGGATTGCCCGTCACCAGATTATAGGTGATTTTTCCTCCTGCCCTTTTAACCGGTATATCTTGTGGAGTGGCCTTGTCCAAGGTTTTACCCTGCAATAGATTGCCCGGCCAGATTACGGAAGCGTTCGTATTGTAGAGAGGAAATGTATGGGTTCCGCCAGTTACATCCACCTCTTTTTCGGTACAGATCCACCGCTGTTCGATTAGCTCACCATCGGGACCGTCTTTTCGGGTATAGGGCTCATTTTCAGTTGTTTCGGTTCCAGAAACCTCTGTTTCCGTGGTGTTGGGTGGAAAATCTTCAAACTCATTTCCACTGGCTACGATGGCCGTAAGCCCGTTATCGTCAATAGGATTTTCAGGACACCCTTGATTACTTGCGGGGCCGGCCTCATTTGGGCAGGTATCGTTTTCATCGACAATACCGTCTTGGTCGGTGTCAATGGGCCCGGACGGGTCTGGATTATCGTCTTTACTACAGGCAACGATTACTACTAGAAGGAGCAACATTGCAAATTTGTTCAGTACTTTAAAATTTGTTTTCATCACATTGTTGTTTTGTGGTTAAACTTCATATGCTGTTTTGTGCGACCTGCCCGATTTTCGGACTGCAGTTCCTACCCCGGGCAAGACCACAAAACGGTTGTCATTGTCTAGATTGATTTCAATGACTCCACAAACCTAGCCTGATTGTTTTGGGAAGTAAAAAAACAAGGGTGGACATGAGGTGGACACTCCTAAAATAAACAGTGGACGAAAGGTGGACAGGCTTGTAATGCCTTTATTTTAAAGGCTTAAAACCAAATCTTGCAAAGAGTCTTCCGTGGTCAAATCCAACTTTTTACGCAGTCGATAACGGGCTTTTTTAATGCCTTCAGCGGAAATATTGAGGATATTGGCAATCTCTTTTGAGGATAAATTCATCTTTAAAAGTGCCAAAAGACGCAGTTCATTAGACGTAACATCAGGGTATTTGGTTTTCACGTTACTATTGAAATCTTTGTGTACTTCTTCGAAATAACGTGAGAAATTTTGCCAATTATTATCGTCTTGCAAATCGAAATTGATTGAGTGGATCAGTTGATTGTATCCCGCAACGCTAGATTCCTTGTCTTTTAGTTCTTGGGCCTTTAATTTTAGGTTTTCCAAGGTTTCATTCTTACGGGCTAGGTTCAAGGCATGGGTGGTGAGTTCTTTCTTTTTAAAGGCGAGTTCGGCATCCACTTTTTCTTTCTCCAATTTATTACGTTTTATTTTCTGGCGGACTGCATAGAAACCGATCAGGGATAAAAGAAGGCCAATACCCAATAGCAGTTTTTGAAGGTTACTTATTGATGCCTTTTGTTCCAATACGGTTATCTCCTTTTCTTGTAGCGCAATTTGTTGTTCTTTGGTTTCGATATCGAACATGGCGCGCATCTCCTCTATCTGCTGCGATTTTCTTACATTGAATAGACTATCGTTCAATTGGGCAAATTTGATATAATCGTCTAAAGCACTCTTATATTCCCTTTTTTTTCGTAGGGCCTTGGAGCGTTCGAAATAAGCGCTCCTTGTTTGTGGCAATGCCTTGAGACTGTCCGATATTCGAATGGATTCCTCCAAATATGTTATTGCCTGGTCTGGTTGATTCATTTGGTTGTATAATAGGCCGAGACTAGTATAGGTTTTATGTATTTCTGTTGGATTATCCATTTTCGAATACACTTCAAGAGATTTTTTCAAACTATTGATCGCCTCGGGGAATTTTCCCAAATTGGTATAAGCATTACCCAACAGGTTATACGCACTCGCCTCTTTCAACTGAAATTTATTTTCTCTGGATATGTCAATAGCTTTTTGAAGATATTTAATGGCCTCCTCGGGTTTGTTCAAGTACATGAGATTTTCTCCGATGAATCTTAACGCATCACTTTGCCATAAGAGATCTTCAAATTCGTTATAGACTTTGTATGCTTTTTCAAAGTGGCCAATACTACTTTTGTAGTTTTCCAATTTAATTTCTATTTGTCCCAGGAGGACATGGGCATCGGCGACAAAAAGTTGATTTTTTGCCCTATCCTTATATTCTCGCAGCGCCTTAAGTCCGTTCTGAAGAGCAAGATTGTATCGTCCTTGTTTTAAATCTATTTCTGAAAGCATGTAATAGGTTGAACCAATAAACTTGAAATCAATCTCACGGGCATATGAAATCGTATCCTTATTAGCATATATTTCTAAATTTGCAGCCAAATACTGTTTGGCCGTCTCAAAATCGTTTTGGCGATCATATAGGTTGGCGAAACGTGTGTTTGATGTTAGTATTCCGCCTATGTTTTGAGACTCGGTCACCATGTCATACGTAGCTTTTGTATAATAGTATGCGGAGTCAAGCTCGTCCCTATTGAAAAAATAAGAGCTTATCTGGTTTAACCCCCTTGCTACACCATCTTTATAGTCCAATTGCTTGGACATCTTGACCATTTCGTGAGCAAATTTGTATGCCCGTTCGGGATCAGTGTAAGTCAGGTTTTGAAGAATACGATCGGCAATGTTTACCTTAATGGTGTCAGTTGACCTTTTGTTATACGCATTCAGGAGGCTGTCAAGGTTCTTGTAGTCTTGGCCACAGAGCGGGGGAGATAGGGCACAAACAACCAAAAACCAACATATAATTTTGGACTTCATAGGTGTTTGGTTTGTTTTAAAGATACATTTTATTGTTAACAATCTTGTTCAGGAAAAATAAAAAACAGGCCTAAGCCTGCTTTCCATTTTTTCGATGTCATGCGTTTCTCAAGAACAACAAAATAAGTTTGATTATCTATTCCACCTTATAGGTTTTCTTTTCCGGTCCCACCCCGGTGATTGTAAGCGACTTCCATTCCTTGGGTAGTATCGGGTTTTTCTGTACGATACCCTCCTCGGTAATATGGAGTCCCCCAAAGCCAAATAATACTACCTGCAGCATGCCCCCGGCACCGGTCGCAAAATAGGGGTTATCGCTGGTGGCGGCCTCTGCCAAGGCTCCGAAGGGCGGACGTTTGTTGGGCTCGTAGCTGCGACGGAACAGGCGGTAGGCTTCTTTGGCATCGCCCAACCGGGCGTAGATGACCGCAAATACCGATTGCCCCATGGCCGGGCCTTCCTCAGCCAGTTTGGGCTCATAGTATTTCAAATCCTTGAGAACAGTTTCCTGGTCGTTCACGATATTCAGGGGATAGGTCAAGAGGTTCACATCGGCCTGTTTGATGCGTTCCCCGTCGTAGGTAGCATGTTCCCTGGTGGTGCCATCCTCGAATTTCAGGATGCGGATGTTGGAGGCTACATCGTTCCACATCAAGGGTATGGGCTCGCCTACTTCGGCAGCGGCCAGAATGGCGAACTGTAACGCAGTGATGGCCGATCCATTGGTAAAGGCGTTGTCATCTACGTTGGGAGCAAATTCGTTGGCACCGACCACGTTTTTGATGCTGTAGGAGCCATCATTGTTTTTGGTGGCCCGGCTGACCCAGTAATCGGCGACTTCCTTCATCAAGGGATAGCCCCGTTCCTTAAGCCACTCGAGATTTTGGGTTACCCGATAATAGTTCCAAAAGGCAATGGCCACATCGGCCGTGATATGGTGTTCAAATGTGCCGGTGAGTGCCCATGCCGGGGTGGCTTCCTCCCCGGTATCATCACTTTCCCAAGGGAACATAGCGCCCTTATACCCAAAATTGATCGCTTTTTCCTTGGCCTTGCCCAAACGGTCGGAACGGTAATTGACCAGGGAGCGGGCGATATCTTGGTTGAGCAGTAGGAGGGGAGGGAACATCCAAAGTTCGGTATCCCAAAAAATATGGCCGTTGTAGTTTTGGGAGGAGAGTCCCATCGGGGCGATGCTCAGGTTGGAATCCCCTCGGGAAAAAGCGTACAGATGATACAGCGCCAAACGCACATCCAATTGGTCTTGTACATTGCCCTCGATGATGATATCCCCTTCCCATAAGTCTTCCCATAGTTTGAAATGTTGACCTAGTAAATCGTTCCGAGGCGTCAATAAATTAAAGATGACAAAGCGCTCCGATTCGGTTTGGGGGTCTTCAAAGTCCTGGGTGGAACATTCGGCACCCGTCCATGCAAATTCAAAAACCTCTCCCTTTTTCAATTCTTGTTCAAAGGAAAGTCGATTGTCATATTCGGTTACTTTTTCGTGGGTGAGTTCGGGCCGTTGGTTTTCCCGGGTCGAATTGATGGCATGCCAAATAAAGGTGGCCGAGGTACCGACCGTGTGTCGCCCTAGACGGCTTTTGGCGACCGTTTGCAGAATCGGCATGGTCGTTTCCAGGTCCTGTAAGATGCGAAACGTACTGATGGGGTCTTGATACGTTTCGGGAGTGCTTATTTTTCCCGTTACCTTCAATTTTAACAATTTTGTAGGAATCACCTTAACATCAACATAACCAGTGTATTGCACATTCCGAAGTGCATAAATGGTATAAGAAATATTCGCTTTGTCCTTAAAGGTGAAGGAAGTGGTAAAAGCCGCGGTTTTCATGTCCAATTCCTGCCGAAAATCACTGATATTATCCTTGGTCACCAACTCCCCGTCGACTTCCATATCGAGATTGGCGAAGTTCATCCCAAGGAGAATTTTGCTTACCCCAAGAGGCGATTCCTTGTCATACACATTGTTGAGAATGATCGATTTGGTCTGAAAAGGTTTGTCCTCGGGAAGGATTCCAATACGTCCATTGGCAGCGACAATTCCAGTGTATTGATCCACCTTTCCACTCGAGATTGTCCAGCCGTCTTCTTGGGCAGTTCCTATGGCACTGAGAAGAAATAGTAAAGCGATTAAAAGAGGTTTCATATGTGATAGGTTTATCTCGTATTCGGACGATGAATATACCAAACCAAGCTTTTGCATGCAAACCGTGGATTGTTGCCCGATGGAAAATAAAAAACAGGCCCGAAGGCCTGTTTTGAAAACTTGCTCAAATCCGTAAGTTTTAATTTTGACAATTCGCGTTGACCTCTTGCACATCACTTTTAGAATTGAAGATCTTGTCCATGGTCGCAACACCTCGTATGGTGACCTCGGCATAATCGGGGCCGATTTGTGTGATTACCCCATCGAAACCATTAAAGTGGAATTGTGTAGCGATTTGCTTTCCGCTCAAGGCTTGATTGTTGATTTGGTTTCGACCTTTGACCTGAACCCGCTGAACAACGTTTACCTTTATGTTGTCATATCTTTGAAAAGCATCGTAGGCGAGAACGGCACTTTTGGCAGGTACCGTGATTGTACGTTCAGAGAAAAAGGTTTGACTTTTAGTACCGGTCGCTTCGTTCCAATTGCTTGTTTCCGTTGAGCTTTGGGTCGTAAATTGAGCACCTGCGGAAGCTTCTGCCGAATATTTGGCGCCGTTGCCGAAGAACTTACCTTCTACTTCCATGCCAACGGTCAGGGAGAAACTTGAAGTGTTGCTAGACATGAACGAAAAGCTTTCTTCCCAACCCACCGTGGTGATCGTTTCCTCGGTTTGTGAGTTGCCGATGGTCTGTTCCAAAGAGCCGCTACCGCAATTGGTCAGTGTACTGTTGTAGCTAAATCCATTTTGTGCTGCGGGCAACAAGGGCTCCAAATAGTGGGTTTCGATTTCTTGAACCTCCCAATCGATGTTCATGGGTACCAATCTCACCAATAATTCCTCACCTTCGGCGGCACCTACGGTAAGACCGACACCGGGTGTAACTTTGATAGGTTCAAAATAGGCATCCGTCACACGGTAAACCCCATTGGTTACTTTATGTAAAACAAATTGTTGGTTTAGCCTATCGGTTTTTTCATGGCCTACTTTTATTCCGTCATAACCTAAATCGAGAAAGCCATACTTCATTAGTTCGCTTTTTAAATAGCTGTCCGACGCTTGGTGTTTAATATTGAAATGATTCGCTTTGCCTTCTATGGCTTCAAAAAAGAAGGAGGAGTTCTCTTCATCACCCGTGAATTCAATGGTGGATGTCATGCTCAATAGATCGTTGTACAAGTAACTCGACTGATCTAACGGGTTCTCTCGCAAAATCCGACGAAAAGCTGCCCTGTTTTCAGGTTCTACTTGGTTGTTTTCATATTTTACGGCTTGTATATAATAAGCAGTGTTCTCGACTACTTCGACTTCGGTATTCAAATCGGGTAGATTGTTAGGGTTACAGGTTGCAGGTACCGGGTTTGGCTTGAACAAAATGCTGGTAAAGGTTTCCGTGAAAATTTCAGAGCCCCCTGCATCGAACAATTTGGCGATAACCTCAACCCCATTTTTTAGAGTTTCGAGGTCAGCCTCGCTCAAATCTTCAACCGGCAATTTGATTTGACCCATAAATGCGTAGGGATCTAGATCAATGGTTTGAGAATAATCAGCCGAGGTGCCTTTAACTTCAAGTTGGGCCTTTACGGGGTAATAACCTTTTTTGGCTAATTCCCTTGTATTGAGCACCATGCCGATATCCCCTTTATACGTTTCGAGGTCTTCTTCGGTAATGCCATCGTTTTCGGTGATTTGTCCATCACCTCCGGTATTGTCAGGACACCCCTGATTGCTGGCAGGTCCGGCTTCTGAGGGGCATTGGTCATCGGAATCGGTAATGCCGTCTTTGTCGGTATCGACTACCTGTACCGGGGGTACCACTTCGTCTTTGCTGCATGAAGTAAGGCCTATGGTCAAGATAACCAATAAGACAAGTCTAAAAAATCTGTTTTGCGTTTTCATCATCTATTTGTTTTGCGGTTAAACTTAAATTTGATTTTGTGTGACCTACTCGGTTTTGATCTGCAGTATCGAACCGAGCAAGACCACAAAACTTGTTGTTGACATATAACAACACCACAAACCTAAAGCTTGGGTTTCGGGTCTAAAAAAAGGAAGGGGGTACGAAAAGGGTACGCCTAATTTAAGAGGGGGTACAAAAAGGGTACAGGTTGGAAACCCTCGATTTTATTGGGTGTTCGGGAGGATAAAATTTGAACAATCAAATAGCCATCACCGTGGTTTCAAGGGAATCTTCTGGTGAAAGGTCCATTTTTTTGCGCAAACGCTGGCGGGCTTTTTTGACCCCGTCGGAAGAAATATTGAGGATATTGGCAATCTCCTTTGAAGAGAGGTTCATCTTCAACAAGGCCATGAGGCGGAGTTCATTTTTGGTGATATCAGGGTATTTTGCCATGGCCAGTTTCGCAAAATCTTTATGCACCGCCTCAAAGTATTGTGTAAAATTCTCCCAGGCCTTGTCGTCTTGTTGGTCAAAGTTGATGGTCTGTATCAAGGTCTGGTAGCCTTTTTCCACATTTTCCATTGATTTCAGTTCTTTGGCCTTTTGTTTTACTTGTTCCAAGATTTCGTTCTTTTTGGCCAAGTGCAGGGCGTGGGTGGTCAATTCTTTCTTTTTAAAAGCTAGTTCGGCCTCTACCTTTTCTTTTTCAAGTTTGTTGCGTCGATTTCGTTGCCGAAAACCATAAAAACCAAAACCAAGTGCTATGAGCGATAATCCCAGACCGCCACCCAATATCAATTTTTGAAGATTACTTACTTTTTCGCGCTCTTCCAAAAGATTGATTTCAGTTTCTTGTTGGGCGATTTGTTGTTCCTTTTTTTCGGTGTCGAAGATGGCACGCATTTCCTCAATCTGTTTTGACTTTGCATCATTCAAGAAGTTTTCCTTTAATTCATGAAAATTCTTATAATCATCAAATGCTTCAGTCAGATTACCTGATTTTTTATTTGCTAATGCCCGATGATAATATGCTTCTGCGAGAAAGGAATTAGCTTTTTTATTTTCTCCTACCTCTACGGCCTTATTTAGATATCGCAAAGCACTATTTTCATCGTCTAACTTATTGTGAATATTTCCCAGCATGTTCATCGATTCAAGGATACCGTTTGATATTTCGATCTTTTCGTAAATCTGAAGCGCTTTTTTGGCGTGGTCCAAAGCCTGGTTCAAATTTTCTTGGTCAAGACTTATCTTGGCTAAAATGTTGAGCGCATCAGCCTGCATTTCAGGGGCTTGCATTTCAGTTGATAATTTCAGCCCTTTTTGGGCAAATTTTTCCGCATTTTCTAATTTGTGCAAGTCTAAATAGTTTTCACTAAGATTGATGTTGGCGACAGCAGAAAAATAATTATTGTTGTTTTTCTCGAGAATTTCCAACGCTTCAAGATTGTACTTGATCCCTTGTTCAAAATTACCAAGGCTATTCTCGACGATTGCCAATTGAACCAAAGCATCGGCCTTACCACTTTCATTTTGGAGCGCATTGTAAATTTGATATGAGTTCAAGGAGCTTTGCAATGCACGCCTGTAGAAACCTTGATGTTCGTAAACACGGCTTAACATATCATAATTATAAGCTACATCTACAGAATCATTTAAAGACTTATATGCCTCAATGCTTTTTGATAAAACACTATCTGCATATTTATAATTTCCCTTTTTAAATTCTAGCAAGGCTATGTTATCTTCAGCTCTCGCAATGGCAAGAATATCATTTTTTTGTTTTCGAAGGTCAAGGACTTCTCTATAATAGAACTTAGCGGAATCATTTTGTTGCGACTGATGATAAAATCCGGCCAAATATTCATTTGCGATAGCTAGATGTTCATAATTTTTGGTTTTATTCGCTATCCTTAAAAGTTCACGCGCGTATTCTTCGGACTTCGGCAGATCATTTAAAAAGGTCTTTTTGTAAAGTTCTCTGGTAGTTTGAAACTTTACGCTGTCCGCGATATTGGCATTATTGTAAATGGATAATAAACTGTCTATCTCTTCTTGTGCGTATGACAGCATGCATGAAAATAAAAGTAGAATGATTTTGAGGGTCCTGTAAAACTTCATATCGGTTTGGCTTTGTGGGGAGTTCTAAAATACAGATTTTTTTAACATTTGGACTCTTGTTAAAAACCTCTTGTAAATATCCAGCAAGAACGCTTCCCCAAATTTCCGATTTTCCTATTTTTGCCCATGCAAAACAACGTCCTTATTCTCGACTTCGGTTCGCAGTACACCCAACTCATTGCCAGAAGGGTACGTGAACTGAATATTTTCTGCGAAATCAAACCCTATAACAAGCTTCCCGAAGACCTTTCCGCATATGGGGCGGTCATTCTTTCGGGATCACCATACTCCGTACGGGCCGAGGATGCCCCCCATCCCGACCTGTCGGAAATCAAGGGAAAAAAACCGCTCTTGGGGGTTTGTTACGGGGCACAGTACCTGGCCCACTTTAATGGGGGTAGTGTGGAAAAATCGAATACCCGGGAGTACGGGCGGGCCAACCTGACCGCCATCTCCGGTACCGAACCCTTTTTCTATGAGATTACAGATGGCTCCCAGGTATGGATGAGCCATGCCGACACCATAAAGACACTCCCGGAAAACACGACCTTGCTGGCCAGTACCCACGACGTTAAGAATGCGGCCTTTAAATTCGATGGGGAGGATACCTATTGCATCCAATTCCACCCCGAAGTATACCACACCACCCAAGGCAAGCAACTATTGGAAAATTTCTTGATCCATATCGCGGGCCTCAAACAAACCTGGACCCCGGATGCCTTCGTGGAAAAAACGGTTGCCGAACTCAAGGAAAAAATAGGGAGTGACGACAAAGTGATTTTAGGGCTATCGGGCGGGGTCGATTCCACCGTGGCCGCCGTTTTGTTGCACAAGGCGATCGGAACCCACCTTCATTGTATTTTTGTGAACAACGGTCTGTTGCGGAAAAACGAGTTCGAGGATGTGCTCGAACAGTACAAGGGCATGGGCCTCAATGTAAAGGGTGTCGATGCTTCGGCACGTTTTTTGGACGCCTTGGCCGGGGAGAGCGATCCCGAGAAAAAAAGAAAGATCATCGGACGGGTGTTTATCGAAGTATTCGACGACGAGGCACACTTGGTCGAGGATGCCAAATGGCTGGCGCAGGGCACCATCTATCCGGATGTGATCGAATCCGTCTCGGCCACCGGCGGCCCTTCAGCGACCATCAAAAGCCACCACAATGTTGGGGGCTTGCCCGATTTTATGAAACTGAAAGTGGTAGAACCTTTAAAGATGTTGTTTAAGGACGAAGTACGGCGTGTAGGGGCCAGTTTGGACATCCATCCCGAACGTTTGGGCCGTCATCCCTTTCCCGGACCAGGTCTCGCGATCCGCATCCTAGGGGATATTACCCGGGAAAAAGTAGCGATTCTACAAGAGGTGGATCATATTTTTATCCAAGGATTACGCGATTGGGGATTATATGATCAGGTCTGGCAGGCCGGAGCCATGCTTTTACCCGTACATAGTGTAGGGGTGATGGGCGACGAGCGCACTTATGAAAAATGTGTAGCTTTACGGGCGGTGGAAAGTACCGATGGAATGACCGCCGATTGGGTGAATTTGCCCTATGAATTTTTACAAAAAACCTCGAACGATATTATCAACAAAGTACCGGGCGTGAATCGTGTGGTGTATGACATCAGCTCCAAACCCCCGGCGACGATAGAATGGGAATAACCATGAAAAGCTATTTCAAACACATAGGCTTTGCATTACTATTTGTAGTGTTCAGTTGCAAGGTAACGGCTCAAAAATTTACCAGTCATAACGTACAACAGGGGGAGACCCTGGAACAAGTGGCCCAAAAATACGGGGTGACCATTGCCGACATTCTTATCTACAACAAAGAAATCAAGGTGGGTCAAGACCTCAGGCCCAATACCATCCTAGTGATTCCGGCAAAAAGACAACAGGCTGGGGCCAAACTACCCGATGCCACCTATCCCCGGGGAGGGGAAGATACCAAGGAGTTGGCAACGTTGCAGGAGGCACCTATCGGCTTTACCTCCCACAAGGTACGAAGAAAGGAAACGCTCTACGGTATTGCCAAACGTTACAATATCACCGAGGAAGACATTAAACGCTATAATAAGGAGTTGTATTCCTCCCAGTTAAAGAAAAAGATGGTGCTCCGTATCCCGAAATACAAAAGGCCCAGGCCTGAAGATATGGAACTGTCGATGGATTCCCTAGATACCTACACCGTGGCCCCCAAGGAAACGCGCTGGAGTATCGCGCATAAATACGGCATTACCATCGATAGCCTATTGGTTCTGAATCCCGATTTATCAAAAACCTCGGATTATTTAAGGGAAGGACAGGAGCTAAAGGTTCCCAGAAAACCGGGTAGTTCGATCAAGGAACAGGAGACGCAATTGTACCGATCCTACACGGTACCGCCCAAAATGAATTTTTATCAGCTCGAACGGCAGTTCGGGGTCAAGGCCGAAGAAGTAGTGCGCTTGAATCCGGAGATCAGTGAACGGGGCGGCCTCAAGGAAGGCATGGTCATTCGACTCCCGGAACGGAAGCTGGATCCCGGTGATGTGAATACCGACAATTACATTTTTTACGAAGTGAAACCCAAACAGACCGAGTTCTCGCTGACCCGTAAGTTGGGCATTGGCTATAGGGAGTTGTTGGAACTGAATCCGGCACTGAAAGACGGACTCAAGGCAGGGATGGTCTTAAAATTACCCAAGACCCAAAAGGGCAATTTTGAGGTGCGCAATGCCCTGGTGCTCGACAAGATCGATTTGATGGACAGTATCAACCCAGCGGTGAAGCCCAAAGTGTTGTTCCTGTTACCCTTTCGTTTGGATCGCCTCAACATGGGCGAAAAGGAGTCTGTAAAGGAAGCCATAACAAAAAGAAATGATGTAAAATTGAGCCTAGGACTGTATTCGGGGGCGTTGATTGCTGTCGATTCTATCGCCGAATTGGGGATTTCCGTCGACGTGAAGACTTTGGATAATGAGTTGAACCTGAACAAGACCAAAGAGTTATTGTCCAGGGAAAGTTTAGGGGAGTACAATGCTATCTTCGGTCCCTTGGACGCCCTTTCGATAAAAGAAACCGCGGTCAGGGCATCCGGTGTGGAAGTGCCGGTGGTAGCTCCAATACCCGTTCAGAGCAACATCAGTTTGCCCAATGTATTTTTTACCTATACCCCCCAGCACATACTGCGTGAACAAATGCTCACCTATATGGATAGCTTGGTCACCGATCAAAATATCATAATCATCGCCGATAAAAAGAACGATACGGTTCAAAAGATGCTTTTACAACGGTTTCCCCAGGCAAAAGTGGCCGAATTGATTGAAGAGGAAAAGAACATTTCGCTCGATTTGGAAAAATTTGTGGAACTGTTATCGCCCGAGCAGGAAAATTGGGTGTTCTTGGAAACCGACAACGAGAAATTGGTTCCCAGTGTGAGTTCCATCCTCAACTCGAGCAATACCGAGGAGGTGAAAGTACGCATGTTTACGACCAACAGGAACAGGGCCTTTGATAACGAGGCCATTTCGATAACCCACCTGTCAAATTTGAGATTCACCTATCCCTCAGTGAGTAGGGAGGTCGCCAACAACGCCTTTGTAAAGAGGTATCAAGAGCGATTCGGGGATGTGCCCGATCGATTTGCAGTTCGTGGTTTTGATGTGATGTACGATCTACTATTGAAGCTGGCCTACAAGAACGACCTCTTCGCAATCTCCAAAATTATTGGGGAAACCGAATATGCCGGAAACAAATTCAGTTACGAAAAAGACCCAGCCTCGGGTTATTTCAATCAGTCTTCCTATATCATTACCTACGAGGAGATGCGGATAAAGGAACTGAAACTTTAAAACTCCTACAACCACCACATCAACTTCTTGGAACACGTGATACAAAACGTGTTGCGGCATTTTGTCTTGGGCATACTTTTGGCAACAAATTTCCGTTAGTAATGGTAGACTCCCTCCGGGCAGTCCCACGAGGCAGTCAACTGAAAAAATATGTCGACTTTAAGACCTTTTGCCATCGAAATGGCTTTATGAGGACGGCCAGGTTTTAAAGCATTAAAATCTCGATTGCCGAGTCAATTGGGTTTTTGCAATGCAACTTACGCAGGTGCAAGGCCCTAAAAAAGTTGTATTCTTGGGTATCCGTTCGTACATTATAATTGGTTTGCTGGTAGTTTGCTCAGCGTTTGTACATCCCGTTCAAGAGGAGACCATAGCCTGGACACCCAATACCAGGTTGAATTGGAACAATTTTAAGGGAAGGCCCAGCAATTCAAGGGCGGCGGCGGTAACCGCCAGTGGAATTTCCTATACGTTTTCCTCGATGATCAACGGGGATGACGTACAGCTCGATTTTCGGGTAAGTGCTCATTTTTACCCCGATCAATCGTGGTATCAGCCGGCACTTTGTGATTCGGTCATTTTAGGACATGAACAACTGCATTTCGATATCTCGGAACTCTATGCCCGTAAAATGCGAAAGCGTTTGGCGGAAACCAAGTTTACCAAAAACGTAAAGGCCGAGATAAAGGCCATTTATCGGGAGATTACCAAGGAATTGAACGATTTTCAGAACCATTATGACGAGGAGACCAATTTCTCAAGGAATCGGGAGCAGCAGTTTGAATGGAACGACAAAATCGGTGCGGCCCTGGGCAGAAAGTAAACGTTTTGTCGGATGGTCTATTTTGGACAAGAAAAACTTTTCAATATTTACCTGCACAAGTAGCATTTACTTCCCATATTTCAAAATCATAAACTCGGTTTGTAAAGGTTTTAGGCTTTTTACGAGCGTCGGAATCAACTCCGTTCCCAGTTCCAGGTAGACCTCTGCAAAGTTTTGATTTCTTTCTTGAAGCGACTGGTTGGGAAATAATTGGTTCTGTAAATCGGTCATCCGCTCGACGTGGTCGGCCAATTTACGTTTCTGTGCCTTCAGTAGTCGCTTTTCGAGTTTGTCCAGTCCGTTTTTCTGCTTAACCTCCTGGGCTTTGACCGCCCCCAAAAAGGAAGGGTCGGTCTTTTCGGCTAGTTCGTAAAGCGCCTCGAACTGTTTTTCCAAGTGTTGCTTTTGCGGAGAAAAGTCGATATCGATGTTCGAGATTTCGCGGATTTTCTTATTGATGTAAGCGTGTTGTTCCAAGAATAAGTCCTCCACCGAGAGATTCAGCTTCCCCAGTTTCTTTTGTTGCTTTTTGGAGATGAGCAAAGCGGAGTTACGCAAAAGCAGTATGGGAAACGGCACTTGCATGGCATCGAACATTGCTTTGAGTTCCAACCAATAGGCTATTTCACCGCCCCCACCGATATAGCAGAGGTTGGGAAGAATCACTTCTTGATATAGGGGCCGGGCGATTACGTTGGGAGAGAAGCGCTCCGGGTGTGTTTCCAACTCTGTTAATAGGGCCTCTTTCGAAAACTGCAAATTAGTCTCATTGACAAAGAAATGGTCGTCTTTCTCGATAATGCGTTCGCGAAGACCATCTTTAAGATAAAAATAATTGATTTCCCTCGGGTTCACCTGAATCCCATATTTTTCCGGTAACCCATCAAGTGCTGCAATGGTTTCGGAGACCATGGAAAAGGCCAGGTTTTCCAATAGATCCCTTTTGGCGTATGGCACAAGCAGTCGCTTCAAAGCCGCATCATCCCCGTCCAAGATGACAAGTCCGTATCCCCCAAAAAGTTCATTCGCCAGATATCGGGTCGCCTCGGTCAGGGTGTCGTGTTCCAAATACGCTTTCCGGAAAAGTGATTTCAGTGCCTCCGCGTTTTTACCGGGCCCGATTTCATTCGCCAAGGCATCGTAGACCTCTTGGAGCCCTTCTGTGGCCAAACGCCCTACCGCCCCCTTGACCTCTTTGTTCCACTGCAGTTTTTTTCCCTTAAAGTTGAAGTAGTTGATTTCGTCGAAATCATGGTCTTCGGTAGCCATCCAATACACCGGCACAAAATTGAACTTTGGATACGCCGTTTTCAATTCTTGGGTCAGATTGATGGTCGAAATGATTTTATAGAGAAAATACAAGGGCCCGGTGAACAAATTCAATTGATGTCCCGTAACCGCCGTAAAGGTAATCGGTTCCTTTAATTGCCTAAGGTGATCCTTGGTCTTTTTGGAGGTCTTGGTATCCCGATACTGCCGTTGTAGGGCGTCGTACAGTACCTCGCGATGGGCGAGGGGGAAATGGGTCGCTTTTTCTTCGAGCTGGCCCTTGAAATCCTTCAAGTGGAAAAACCGATTATAGAAAGGGTGCAGCGTTTTCTTTTCGTCGAGGTAGTCACAAATGAGTTTGGAAAAATACCCGGTTTTTGTAAAGGGAATACAGTCAATGTCCATAAGAGGCGTAAAATGCTGGTAAATATAAAACGCTTAGCGTTTTTTGGTTCCTAAAAATACGTTAATGAACTCATTTATACTTTTTCTTTTTCCTGCAAAATTCACATTTTGCACCATGTCCTTGTCATTTTTCACCATCGGAGCACCGCAATGCCCTATAAAAACAGCAACATCGCGCCGAAGAGGCAGGGATTTCCGGTTCCTAATAAAAAGTACAAATACCTTCAATTGCATTCATCCGGAATTTTGTTCGGGGCAACGGATTTTAAGTCGCTTTTTACTTCAAATTCACTAGATTTGAAGGAAAGGGACAACCTCGGTGTTTTGTGGGTTTCGGCGTAGTTCTTTGTTCCCTTCCCAAAATATAACAGTAATCTAAATTGCATCGTTTGAGAACACTTTTACATTCCTTTTGTTTTGTCTTTTCCTTTTCGGTAATCGCGCAGGATTTAAAATCCCCCTCCGAGTTCTTGAGCTATGAACTGGGTACCCAGTTTACGCGGCATCATGAGGTAGTCGATTATTATCAATATGTGGCGGAAACGGTGCCGAATCGCATGCAACTGATCCAGTATGGGAAAACGAATGAGCGCAGGCCGTTACTAGTCGCATATCTTTCCTCGGCGGCCAATATGGCCGACTTGGAGAACATCCGCCAAGAACATCTAAAAAATACCAATGGGGGTGGTACCCCTTCCAAGGCCATTGTATGGTTGAGCTACAACGTGCATGGGAACGAAAGTGTGAGTACCGAGGCATCGATGCAAACCTTATACGACCTCCTGACCGATAAAAGTGATTACCTGGAGAATACCGTGGTCATTATGGATCCCTGTATCAACCCCGATGGGCGTGACCGTTATGTAAATTGGTACAATCAGAATAAAAATACCCCGAATAATGCAGACCCGAATAGCAAGGAACATCACGAAGGATGGTTGACCGGACGTTCCAACCACTATATGTTCGACCTCAATCGGGATTGGGCCTGGTTGACCCAAGTAGAAAGTCAACAGCGGTTGAAGTTCTTTAATAAGTGGTTGCCGCATGTACACGTTGATTTTCACGAGCAGGGGGTAAACAATCCCTATTACTTCGCTCCGGCGGCAGAGCCTTTTCATGAGGTCATTACCGATTTTCAACGCGATTTTCAGGTGACCATTGGAAAAAACCATGCGAAGTATTTTGACGCCAACGGATGGTTTTACTTTACCAAAGAGGTGTTCGATCTCTTGTATCCCAGTTATGGGGATACCTACCCTACCTACAATGGGGGAGTTGGAATGACCTACGAACAGGGCGGTAGTGGAAGGGCCGGTCTCGGTATCGTAACCCGTATAGGCGACACCTTGACCCTAAAAGACCGAATTGCCCATCACCTGACGACGGGACTCTCGACCGTAGAGGTCGCTTCCAAAAATGCCCAAAGACTGAACGATGAATTCAAGAAGTTTTATCAAAATAAAAATTTTAAGTACAAGAGTTATGTGCTGCAAGGCGATGCCGACAAAATCGATGCACTGACCGCTCTGCTCGATCAACATCAAATTGAATACGGTACTGCTGATGGTGCCACCGCAAAGGGCCTGCGATATGGCAACGGAAAAATGGGAAGCATCAAGATTTCCGACCCATCCTTGGTCGTTTCGACAAACCAACCCAAGGGGACTTTGGTGAAGGTGCTTTTTGAACCCAATGCCAAGCTCAGCGACTCGGTCACCTATGACATTACCGCTTGGTCCCTTCCATTCGCCTACGGATTGGATGCAACGGCGACTACCAATTTGATCCAGGGAAGTTCCTATGAAAAAAAGACGGTAAACAATTCAGGACTGGACCCACAGGCCTATGCCTTTTTAACCGATTGGAGCAGTATGAAGGATGCCCGTTTTTTGGCGGCCCTCCTACAGAAGAAAATACGCGTACGCTACGCTCAAAAACCCTTCGTAATGGATGGGAAAAACTATGACCGTGGTACCTTGATCATCACTAGGGCCGATAATAAGAATCATCCAGATTTTCTCGGCACCCTGTCCACGGTGGCGAACGAGCACCTTATTTTGCTCACGGCTACTTCCACCGGTTTTGTCGAAGGGGGCAAGGATTTTGGCTCGGGTTATGTGCAAATGGTACCTGATATAAAGGTGGCGGTGCTTTCCGGAGAACCGACCTCGACCTTGCGGTTTGGGGAAATTTGGCACTTTTTTGAGCAGCAACTGCACTATCCCGTTGCGGTCATTGATAGCGAGTACATGCGTCGTGTCGATTTATCCGAGTATGACGTATTGATACTGCCGGGAGGCAGGGGCTATCAAGGTTTCATCGATGAAAGCAAACTCTCCGAATTAAAGGAATGGGTGGGTAACGGCGGTAAACTGATTGCCATGGGAGGAGCGATAAAAGGCCTTACCGGGGAAGGGGGATTCGGACTTAAACCGACCGAAAGTAAGAAAGACAGTGCGGTGAACCCACAGTCCTACGACGCATCGGAAAGGGACCGTATCAAGGGAGCTATCACCGGAGCTATTTTCAAGACCAAGGTCGATACTACCCATCCCTTGGCGTACGGATACGGGGATTCCTATTTTAGCCTTAAGTTAGGTGCAGACGCCTACCAATATATGGATAGTGGTACCGTGGTATACCTGGAAGAGGGGTATACGGAGCCGATTGCCGGTTTTGCTGGAAGTGAAGCCCAGGGCAAAATCGGGAACACCCTAGTATTCGGGGTAGAAAATAGGGGTAGGGGCTCGGTCATTTATATGGTCGACAACCCTCTTTTCAGAGGTTTTTGGGAAAACGGAAAGCTGTTTTTTGCCAATGCCCTTTTTATGGTCGATTGAGCCGGGTTACCATAGCATTGCGTTTTTGTTGCCCCTCCCCATTGCAACAAGGCCGGGTATAGGCGGATGAAGGAGCTGTCGGTATTCAAAAATATCCCTTAGTAACAGACATCGGTAAGGGGTATTCGACAAACAAGCACTTTATTTTGTAATTTTCTTCATCCACAAGAACAGCTATGAAATATTTTAAACGTCCGCTCCTACTTTTGATGGTTGCACTTCTTTTGCTGAACTGTAAAAAGGAGGGTGATGGTACCCGCGAAATCCACCTACAAGGGTTGCAGCAAACTGTGGAGGTCATTCGGGATGAGGCCGGCATCAATCACATCTATGCCCAAAACCAGCACGATCTCTTTTTTGCCCAAGGCTACTGCGCTGCCAAAGACCGCTTGTTCCAGTTTGAAATCTGGCGACGACAGGCGACGGGAACGGTAGCGGAAATTCTCGGGGAGCGGGAACTACAACGCGATATCGGTACACGTCTTTTTAAATTTCGGGGAGACATGAATGCCGAGATGCAATATTACCATCCCGATGGCATCGAAATTCTTACGGCCTATACCGATGGCGTGAACGCATACATCGAGGAAGTACTCCAGCATCCGGAAGCGCTTCCCATACCCTTTAAAGCCTTGGACATCCTGCCCCAAAAATGGACCCCCGAAGTAATCATCTCACGACATCAGGGACTACTAGGGAATAGTACCGAGGAGCTCGCCATCGGGAGGGCAGTGGCCAAGTTGGGGGTCGATAAGGTAAAGGAGTACACTTGGTTTCACCCAAAAGAGCCGCTATTGGAATTAGATACCGCTATCGACGGACGGCTATTGCAAGCACCTATTTTAGCGCTGTATAATGCCTATCGAAAACCGCTTACATTCGAACCATCCGATATAGTACCGGAATACCGGGTGGCCTCCAATGAACAACAAGAGGTCGGAACTACATGGGAAACCCGGGAGATGGAAAAAGACCAGATCTTTTTAGGAAGCAATAACTGGGTTACCGCCCCCTCACGTTCCGAAAACGGTCACGCCTATATGGCGAACGATCCCCATCGGCGTTTGGCGATACCCTCCCTACGTTACTGGGTACACTTGTCCGCACCCGGATGGAATGTCATCGGTGGAGGGGAACCCGAGATTCCCGGGGTATCCATCGGTCACAATGAGTATGGGGCTTGGGGTCTTACTGTTTTCGAAACCGATGGGGAAGATCTCTATGTGTATGACCTTAATCCCGATAATCTGCTAGAGTACAACTATCAAGGAGACTGGGAGGCTATGAAAACGCTCCAAGAGGTTGTCAAGGTCAAAAACCAAGGGGATGAAACGGTAACGCTGCGCTATACCCGACACGGCCCGGTAACCTATATAGATTCCGTGAACCATAAGGCCTATGCGGTACGTTGCGCCTGGATGGAACCTGGTGGTGCGCCCTATCTGGCCTCCCTTCGGATGGACCAGGCGAAAAGTTGGGAAGAGTTCCGGGAAGCTTGCAACTACAGCCACATTCCAGGAGAAAACATGATTTGGGCCGATACGGAGGGGAATATCGGTTGGCAGGCGGTGGGAATCGCCCCCATTCGTCGCAATTTTAGTGGGTTGGTTCCCGTACCGGGCGATGGGCGGTATGAATGGGATGGATACCTGCCGATTGTCCAAAAGCCAAGCTCCTTTAATCCGTCGGAGGGATTTATCGCCACGGCCAATCAAAATGTCACGCCTGACGAGTACACCGAATGGGACGCTATCGGTTACACTTGGGCCGATCCCTATCGTGGAATGCGAATCGATGAGGTCTTGGGCTCCAATAAGAAACTTTCCATTGAGGACATGAAGGCACTGCAGACCGATTACCACTCCATTCCGGCGCGTACCTTGGTGCCGCTACTGCTGTCTTTGGACTTTGAGGACGCAACGGTAGCCAATGCCAGGAATCAGTTAGTCGACTGGGATCATAGACTCCATAAAAATTCGGTTGCCGCGGGGATTTATGTCGCGTGGGAAAAAGAACTTGTGAATAGACTTTTGGAATATGTGCCCGACCCCGGGGCGGAAGAACTTTTGGATAATCTTCAAATGGCCAGACTGATGCAATGGTTGCTTCAACCTAACTTAAAGTTCGGTAGTGCCGCCAAAAGGGATGCCTATCTGGCAGGCACGTTTGAATCTGCCGTTCTCGGTCTTTCTCAAAGGCTCGGGGAAAACATAGCTTCTTGGAAATATGGTCAAGCCGCCTATAAGCATGTACAGATCAAACACCCCTTGGGTGAGGTGGTCAATTCCGAGCTACAGGCGAAACTGAATACCGAATTGAAGCCTAGGGGCGGCAATCAACATACTCCCGGGTCTACGGGTAGTGCCGACAGCCAGTTGTACGGAGCTACCTTTAAGATTATAGCGGATGTAAACGACTGGGACCGGACCATCGGCACCAACCCTCCTGGACAATCCGGAGACCCGGAAAGTCCCTTTTATAAAAATTTATATGACGGTTGGGCCGAAGAGGAATACGTTCCCATCTATTTTTCAAGATCAAAAATTGATTCCGTTGCCCAAAATCGCCAGATACTCGTACCAAAAGAACCATAAAGTTGTTGATTATTGCTATCTTGAGGGATGTTGCCAAAACGTTGGATGATGCCTCCCACAGCTATCGTAATCCTAATTATCCTGATGACGCAGTCCGCTATCCTATTTGATTTTAACACGGCCAGTGATATATCCAACTGGTACGTGGTCGATGACGGGGTCATGGGTGGTCGTTCGGCGGGTGAAATTGCGTTGAGCGACGAGGGTCATGGTGTTTTTAAAGGCACGGTTTCCCTGGAAAATAATGGTGGGTTTTCCTCGGTTCGTCATCGATTTGCATCCAAAGATGCAAGTTCCTACAATAAGTTTGTCATCCGGTTGAAGGGCGATGGTAAAAAGTACCAATTTAGGGTGAAGACCCGTACCGGGGACTACTACTCGTATATCCACGTGATGAAAACTTCGGGGAAATGGGAGTCTATCGAAATTCCATTTGATACCATGTATCCCGCTTTTCGGGGAAGAACGCTCGAACTGCCCAATTATCCAGGGGAGACGATGGAAGAAATTGCCTTTCTCATCGGGAATAAAAAGGCGGAGACGTTTCGGCTGGAGATCAACCTGGTCGAAATTCGCTAGGCCAAGCCTACTTTAATCCAACGTTCTTTATACCAAAAAAGTCATTGGTTACATGGCTTCAAACGTTCACTAATACCGATTGCTTGGAACCGTATATACAGAGTTTCCAACCGTTTATACAAATCAATTCTTTCCAATAAAAGGATATTTTTAATTTCGACCACTGTTTGTCAGTACTTCCCTCGACATTCCCCTGTACGCTCGTTACGAGTACCGTTTGAAATAATCTAAATTCACATAGTATGTTAACAAAAGACGTCACTAAAACAGTGAGCTTGGGGCCCTTGGGTTTACAAGCAAAGCCATTAGACCTTTACATTCCAAAAGACATTGCCGAGCAAACGGGAATCAATGCTTGGGCGTTGTCTAGTTTAAACAGGGTGAAACCCGTCAAGATCAACGAGGAGATCGCCAAATCGGTGCGCCGGGTTCAATTTAAGAGAAAGCCCCTTGATAAAAAGAGGGTATTGCGATTAGCGGGAAGCGAGACAGATGGTGCGCCCCTTATTCGGGAAAACTATATTGAAATCAGCATCAGTAACGGCAACGATACCCACGGTAGTAATGCCGATTACATCCTATTGCATTTTGGGGATGGCCATACCGTGCGACTGAACGGCAGACCCACAACCAAGTTCCAGAGAGGGGATACCCTTAAATGGGATTTTAATGGTATTCAGGACTTTATGGAAAATATTCATACCGATGCATGGGACGAGTTAATGTTGGAAACCGAAAGTGGTGATGGTATCAAGATTGAACACATCAAAGTGGTCCATAGCGGTGAAACCATCTTGGATTGGAATGAGACCCTATGGTTAGACGATTCCACAATGGAAGCCAGTAGATTTATTTCACTGACTGCCCAGATTTTGCAGACCAAGCTAGACCAAATCGACCATAGTTGGATTGCACAGATACACTGGGCCGCAAGGGAAATAGGAAAAACCGACCCTACAAAGTATGGTACCGAAAATGCTTGGTGCAGTGAGTTCGCCAGTTGGGCGCTTCAAAAAGCGATGTGGGGTACCCCGGATGGTAACATTGGATCGCAGTCGATGGAAAATTATTTTGCGGGAATCGGCCGGGCGCATCAGATCAGTGAAATCATGAACGGTTCCTATGTATTGAATCCCGGGGACTATTTGCGATTTGAGTGGGCCAGCGGCGGACAACATAGCGGTATCTTCATGGACTTTGTAGACGACCCGAATAATTTGACCAATAATACTAGGATAAAGACCATAGAGGGTAACACCAGTTCCACCGTCAGGGTACGTACCAGTCGAAAGCTTGGAGATGTCATCTCTTGTGGTAACACTCGGTAAGACCGTAGTAAGGAATATGGATATAAAAAACCACGGTCTCAAACCGTGGTTTTTTATGAATTCCCGGTATTTTTTGAAAGCGGGGATGGTTATTCCCCGACGATTCTGGTTAGGTTCAAATCTTGAAAATCAAAACTGAAATCAATGTTCGGGGATATCCCTTTCATCTTGATACTTTGTGCCTTGCCTTCCTCATCCAAGCCAAACATGGCGAAGGCATCAGCGTTCATATCTTGGTACTCCCATTTAACGGCGAAGGTGTTCGCTTTGTAAAGGCGCATGGGACCGTTCAGTTTGGGAGAGCGGTGACACTTCATCCATAATTGTCCGTTGTTGTCAAATACTTCGACCTTTCCGAACCAGGGATCTTTGTAGATTCCGATAAAGTTCTCTTTGACGATGTCGGTATTTTTGGCCGCTTCAACGGTTTTCCATACATTTTTTGTCACTTCGTCCCCCGAAGCCATTTTTTTCTGCAGATAGTCGTAGTTCTTTTGTACCCATTCCCCATTGTCCAGTCCCAGATAGCTATCCAGTATGGTTTGGGAAACCGAGTTAAAAAAGGCCCCGCCCCCGGGTTCCGTATTGGTCAGTACCACGATGCCCAATTTTAAATCGGGAACCAAAATGGTTTTTGACAACATTCCGGGGAGCCCCCCTGTATGGGAAACGATCATATTCCCGAGGGCATCGTTCAAAAACCATCCTAATCCGTAACCGCTAAAATGACTATGATACCGTGGGTTGGTACTGGCATTTAAGGTAGTATGTATTTTCCACATTTCGCGCTGACTTCGCACGGTAAAAAGGGTGTCTTGTAACTGCCCACCATAGGCGCCTTTATTTAGGTGTACCAACATCCATTGTGTAAGGTCGTCGACATTGGCGTAGATACCCCCGGCGGCCCCGTTGACCATTTCCTCATAGTCGGAAAAGGTTTGAAGTTCTCCATAGGCGGTCGTGTGGGGCGATGCCAATGAACTTTTGTCGGTCGCTTGTTTAAGGGAAGGATAGGAACGGTCCATCCCCAAGGGCTCGAAAATCCGTTTTTGGACAAAGGCCTCCCAACTCATGCCACTTTTACGCGCAATGAGCTCCCCAGCCACCAGATACAGCAAATTGTCATAATCGAATTGGGTGCGAAGCGCCGAAACGGGTTTGAAATATTGAAAGCTGGTAAGGATATCATCGATGGTGAAATCCGATCCATCCGGAAAAATCATCAGATCCCCGATACCCAACCCTAATCCGCTTCGATGGGTCAACAAATCCTGAATGTTAAAATTTTCGGTTACATACGAATTGTACATCTTGAATTCCGGAATATGGTCGACCACCTTGTCTTTCCAATCTATTTTTCCTTCTTCTACCAAGAGGGCCAGTGCAGTGGTTGTGAAGGCCTTGCTGTTGGACGCGATGGCAAAATTGGTGTGTTCATCTACTTCCCCTCCCGTCGCCACCGATTTGATACCATAGCCTTTGCTATGAACAACTTTGCCGTCTTTTACGATGGCAACGGCCGTACCCGCTACCTCGAACTTATCGAGGGCATCGAGCACCAGGGAGTCTATCTGTTGGTTGGTATATTGGGCTTGGGTCAAAAATGCGGTAAGCAAAAGAGTGGTGAAAAAATATCGGATCATTGTATCAACTATTAGAAGAGTAAGGTACGGAATTCTACGTTTTGGATGCCAAATCGATAGACCCCTTAAAATTGCAATAAAAAATAGTGCATAGGTTGTTGGAAAAAAATCAATCCCTTAAAATGATGGTACTATTTGTTTCGGCACTACGAAGGGCGGCATCCAAAATTTCCATGGTAATCAGGTTATTTTCCAATGAATAGGGGTCGTACGGACCCAAGGTGATTTCTCCTCGGATCACCGCGGCAAATAGGGCGAAGGGATCGTGATAGGGGGCGGTACGTTCCTCCAAATTAAAAACCTCTTCGGAAAAGCCATCATAGCCTTCCGAAATGCGGAGCCGTAACCGATTTCGGTTATCGGCATAAATAACGCCCGTTTCACCATAGACCTCCATATCCTTTCTACCGATGGGCCAGTTCCATGAGGGTTCTAGAATGGCCATGGCATTTTTGTAGGTAAGGATAATGGTGGCATCGTCATCGACCTTGGGATTGTTTTCGGGCTGCAACTGTTGGGTAACGGCGGTGACCGAAAGGGGGCGTTCGCCCTGCTGCAACCAGGTCATTAGATTGCCCCCGTAACAACCGAAGTCCATTAGTGCTCCACCGCCGTTTAGTTCAGGGTCGGTCAACCATTCCAAGAATTCTGGGCTAACGCCGATTTTTTTTGGTCCCTTATGACCATCCCGAACGATGACCTTGCGCAATGCACCTACTTTTCCTTCCTTGAGCAGTTGGTATGCTTTTTCGTTTGTGGGATACCAGGAGGTTTCATAGTTGGTCAGTAAATGGATACCGTACTCATTGGCCAGCCTACCCATCTTTTGGGCGTGTTCCCAATTGACTGCCATAGGTTTTTCTACCATGACATGAATTCCTTTTGGAGCGCAGGTCTCCACTACGGTCAAATGGTCTTTGATATTGCCAAAAGCCGCAACGGCATGGGGCTTGGTGGCCCGGATCATCTCCTCTAGGGTTCCATAGACGATCTCCATCGAAAAACCGTGCTGCTTGGCCAATCGCAAGGCCAGTTCGTTATTGGTCTCCACGATACCTACCATATTGATGTCATCTGAAGATTCCCTGTTTAGGATCCATCCTACATGACCGTGGGTCAGACCTACCACGCCCAATCGCAAGGGTTCTTTTTGTGCTTGTATCTGGAGCAAAGGCAGAAGAACCAGTATTACTATAATCAATCTTTTGGGCATTTCATTTTCTGTATTAGGTCCTAGCGATGGTATCCAAAGCTTCGATGAGGTCGTCGATTTGTTCTTTAGTGATAAAGATGGCAAACGAAAGGCGAACGGCATTCAATCCGAATTTGGTCATGGGCCGGCAATCGATGCCATATTCCTCAAAAAGTTGGTCCTTGACTTTCTGGACATCTTTCCCCACTACTTCTACTACCTGAATTCCCGCAGAGAGCGTATCGGGGCCGGGAGTTTTCAGTAGGAGCTTTGGATGTTGTTTTATTTGGCCTCTGAAATAATGTTTTAGGTCATAGGTGCGATCCTGTATTTTCTGTGCCCCGATAACGTCTCGATAATCCAGGGCAGCTCCTAGGGCCAGTAACTCGGGCAGGTTACGGGTATTATAGTTTTCCAGTCGCCGAATGCTGGTATCTTCATAACCTCGGGCCACGATCAAGGGTCGTAAATGATGTTGCGCTTCCTTTTTTGCGTAAAAAATACCCATTCCTTTGGGGGAAAAGAGCCATTTATGGGCACTCACTGTATAAAAATCACAATCCATTTCCGTTAGGTCGGTATTTAGCATGCCGGCACCTTGGGCCCCATCGACGGCTACCAGGATACCCTTTTTATGGGCCATTTCCGAAATTTCCTTGATAGGCAGCAGCATCCCATTGGTATTGACCAAATGACAGATAGAGATGACCTTGGTTTTTGGACCGATGGACTTTCGGTAAATGTTGATTATTTCATCCGTACTTTCGGGAAGTATGGGTAGGGTAGGACGCACGAGTCGAATGCCTTTGGGTCCTTGCCACACCGTCCACGGGGCGACTGCGCTCGTATGCTCATGGTCGGCCAGGATGACCTCGTCACCTTCCTTCAAATCGATACCTCGGGCGATGAGGTTCATGCCTTCGGTGGTATTGTGGATCAAGGCGATTTCTTCGGATGAAACTGAAAAAAGGTCGGCTACCTGTGTACGAACCGTTTCTTTTTCGGTTTCCCATCCGCCCCACATGTACTTGGAGGGAAAATCGTCTAACATATTTCGAAAGCTATGCGCTGCCTCCCGAATGGGTGCCGGACATGCACCAAGGGAACCATTGTTGAAATAGGTGAGTCCTTTTGCAAAGGGAAATTGGGATTGCACCGTCTCCCAGTATGACTCCGAACCGTTCGTCGCTTGACCTCTAAGTGCATCAATGGCATATTGCACCGGCTTCGTTGCCTGCGCCCATAATTTGTCGGGAGTCATGAGGCTTAGGGCCGCACCGGATCCGACGGCTTTCAGAAAGGTTCTTCTGTTTTGTGGCATTGGTTAAAGATAGGAAAATGTACCGGATGTCACCACTAATTGGAAGTCGTTACCCTGCCATTTCGTAGGCCTCGGTCACCCATTTGATCAATTCATGGTCTACCTCCGAAACTTCGAAAAGCTGCACCCGATGGGTGCACATCGTGCCGAAGGGCCCCGAATTTTGCAGGCGGGCGGTCAATTCCTTACCGGGCAGTTTCAATCCCAAATCGATACGGGTTTTGGTAGCGGGCTTTATCAAGGCGAATTGTCTTTTTCGAATGATGCTGACCGCACTTTTTTTAGGGGTGATGGTTACATCGGGTCCTAGCGCCTTCACTACGGTAAGTAAACGTTCATAAATGGGGAGTAGGGATTCTTTACCGCTATATTGATCGGCCACCAGATCTTCCGGTTCATTGTTTTCTGCCTTGGATAAGGTGACAATAGTATTGGCAAAACCATGGGTCACCCCGTGTTCCTCTTTCAAAAACTTGACCGCCTGCCCATGCTTTTCAAACGCTTGGGACTGTAATATTTTCTTCCATTCTTCCAACGATTTGCCCGTTTTTTCCGGCATGTTGTCAACCATGGTCTGTAGTGCTTTTTCCATTTTCAGGTTGTTTTGGAAACCTTAAGTTATGGAAAATTGAGCGGAATAAATTGGCTGGAAATAATTTTTCCATCCTTTACCTCGTATAGTGTGAAGCCGGAACGAACGCGAAATCCGTTGTATTCAAAAGTATCCGGCCGTGTGATGGCAGAAGTCTGTGCGAATCTGGTGGAGGACCCCAAGAAGTCACTTTCTTGGGCAGCATGGTAATGTCCGGCCAAGGCCAGGGGGTACGAACGGTTTCCAATGATCGTTTGTACTTTGGAAAAATTATGTACGATATGGCGATGGGCAAGTCGTCCTTTTTGTACCAGTAATTGCGGTCCATAGAACTCGTGATTTTCGAAATCCTGAAACGAAAAGCCCGGAGAGACAAAAGGAATGTGGTTAAAGGTTATGATTGGGGTATCCAAAGGGAGATGCTCTAGGTCTTTTTCCAGCCACCGCAGTTGTAGCGAATCGACTCCCCCAAAATAGTACTGATCTTGATAGTCGACCCCATCGATGGAAACAAAGTGAATTCCACCGTAATTAAAGGAGTAATAGTTAGGTCCCAAATACTTTCTAAACATTTTTTTCCCGTAGAGCGGATGATCTTTCGAAACGTTCGATTTGTCCCGTTCGATTCCGAACAGTTCATGATTACCGACCCCGCTGTAGACCGGCATCTTGAATTTGGCAATTTCCTCGACATAGAGTTGATAGTAGTTGCCGGCGACCTGCTCGTTCACACGCAGCGCGTCCCTGATCAGATCGCCGGAGACCACAATAAAATTGGCTTCGACCGAATCGGCCAGTTGTCGAAAACGCTGCATACGGGGAAGGTTGAGCGAATCAACATGGGTATCGGAAGCATGTATGAATTTAAAGTGTTGCTGGTTCTGCCGTTGCAATGGGAAATTTAGCTCCGGAGCCTTAAGGTGGTAGTAGGTACCGGTATAGCCGGTAGGCAAGCTGATAAATACGTAGGGAAAATTGTCACTGGGACTGAGCACAAAAGCGCCTTCTTCATCGGTCTGTACGGTCTGCCATTGGTCGGAAACGGTTACCATGGAAATACCCTTTTCACCTAAATCCTTTTCTCCATTACGGTTGTCGTCTTCAAAGACCATTCCCCTTATTTCAGCCGTTTGACCAAAAAGGTGGGCCGAACATAGCAGGCCAATGAATAAGAAGAGTATTTTCATAAACGGGTCGTTACCGAAAGATAGTGATTTTTTGGATGTTGGGGGGTCGAGTGTTTCGCATAGCGGATACGGTATCCAAAGTAGATAGAAGTCTGAATCTGCGGGAATTCGATGATTATATCATTAAGAAATATGACTACTTCAGGTATTGGAATACGTCGACGGTCCCGTATTTTGGACTTCTATTCAAAAATTCATTGAGAAAGGCGGTATGGCTTCCACCGGACAGAACAAAGACCCGATCGTTGACCGTCATGGGAATTCTATTGAGGTTGGAATAGATGCGCAAGTTACGCTGGTAGTATTTGGCCGCCTCGTCGGCACCCTCAAAGCCATTTTCAGTACCTGCAAAGGCCAATATATCGGCATTGACGTTGATCAAAAAGTCGAGAAATTTTGGATGGTTCATCATTTTGAGTTTATCCAATAGCGGAAGGCTATCGAGGTTGATGGTAAGCTCGGTATCAAACTTGAAAGGGTCTTTAAAGTAGTCCTTATAGGTGGTGGAATCGATGGCATTTTCAATTTGCTCCCCGATCATGTAGTTGTACCCCATTTTATGGTCGATGCCATAGAGTCGGGCGAGTTCGCTTAAACGACCTACTTCGAAGGCAACAAGGCCCACCTCCCCGTAATAGGTCGTCGGTTCGGGGTTCGAAAGATAGGATTGGTACTCCTGATTGAGTTCCTCGTTCTCCTCCCACGGAACTTCCACGCAGATGATCGTAGGTTTGAATTGGGCGATCATCGCCGCAATGGTTTTGGCGTCCTCTTGATTTTTTCGGTCGTTCTCATCGAATTCCGTGCTGTTGGCATCGGAGGTCTGTCCCATGTGGAACGTTGCAAAATTTAGTACAGGTATCTTCTGTAGCCTATCCGAGCGGGGCGTTTCTACTGACTTGTTTTCGGGTTCGACCACTGTTTCATCGGAAGTGTCCTTGCAACCGAGAATAGCCAAAAATAGCAATAGTGTAATAGCATGTTTCATTTTATTCGTTTTTTAGATGGAATGGGATGATGAATGAGTTGGTAAAATAGGTATTTTTTCCCGATTGGGATAAAGTTTCCGCTATCAGTGTAACATTTCCTTTTCCGACTAGTCTTTAGGGTAACAATCAATCAAAAAACGAACAATCATGAAACTTCGAACCGTTGCGCTTCTCCTCCTATTTTCTACTTCAAGCCTCATCATCGCCCAGCAAACGGAGAACCGGAATTTGGAATCTTTTAATGAAGTAGTACTTTGGGGCAGGGTAGAACTGTATTTGGTCAAGAGCAACGCTCCTTCGATAAAAATCGAGATGAAAAAGAAATATGCCATGACCGACTTTGTAACCAAAGTACGCAACGGGAAACTTCAAGCATATTATAAAAAACCCCATAAACACGATACCGAGCCAAAGGTTATCGTATACCTCTACTATACCGAATTGGAAGGACTTGAGTTAAGTGGATTGGTGACACTTGTTTCCGAAGAAACCATTCACACCGAAAGTCTGGAAATTCAAGGTGATGGCATTGTCAAAGGGGATATCGACGTGGAGGTCAAAAATTTACGTATTTCCCTGGATGGTATCGGCAACATGACCGTCTCCGGAAACGCAGACTGCGCCGAGCTACGGGTAGACGGACTCGGAAAAATAAACGCACGTAAGTTGACCGCTAACGAATTTGAACAACATGCCGATGGTTTTGCCAAAGTACGGATAGGTTCACGGTAACTAGAGAAAGGACTATTCAAAGGTACTCCCTGTTTTTTAACTAATCAAGTAGAGGATGTTTTCCAATAAAAATAGTAGGTAATCAAAACTACTTGCTTTCTACCTTAAAAGGGAGAGTACGAAGTGGTGGGCATTTAACACCACAAAGGTAACCACCGCCATCATTACGAATTTGAGATGGTTTTCTATGAGGGCTTTGTCGACGATCTTTTTTCTTCTATTTAAGAAGGTGAGTCCTACACTGGCGAACAAGGCGGGAAGGAATAGTCCTAAAATAGTATAGAAAAATGCGTAGGCGGCCGCCAACTTTAGTTCCTGCTTGACCGTCGTATGATACAACAGTAACATCACTAGATTAAAGGAACAAATAATGCTGTATGCGATATTTAAAAGCTTAATGCTTCGATATAACATCTGTGGGCGTTGTGCGCTGTCGTTAAGTAACATACTAGCATTTAGGATTTGAATAGGATGATAACGTCGGGGAAGTGGTTTTCGTATGTCTAATAATCCGTAGTAGCCAAAAATAAACGAAGTGTTGCAAAGCGGTTTGGTAAGACCAAAACGCTTGTGTTTTTAACTACCCGTACTATGGAAAAATAGTATTGCGAAGCATGCTTCGCTCTTGCCCGGTAAGGGGTGGTGTTACTACCGTTGGCAACAAAAAAAGGCCCACGATTGTTAGTGGGTCCTTCTTTACATGCTTGTGACAGGCATATTTAAATCAGCCTTTTTTACAAGGCCATAGGCACTTCCATCAATAGCACCTTGGCATCGGTGGTAGCGGTTAAGTCGAATTTTTCGAGTTCCCAGAGTCCATAACCATCCCTTCTTTCGAGTTTTTGACCGTTGACTTCCACTTTGCCTTCTATGACAAAGAGGTAGACACCATTGCCCCCATTATTGAGGTGGTAGGTATCGTTCTTACCCGCTTCGAATTCGCCCAAATGAAACCAAGCCTCTTGGTGTATCCAAACCCCTTGCTCTCCTTTATTTGGGGAAAGAATTTGATAAAAGCGGTTCGGTACCGCGATATCTTTCAACGATATCTGATCGTATCGGGGTTCCACCTCGTTTTTGTTGGGAAAGATCCAAATCTGAAGAAACTTTACGGGCCGATCTTTGTTTTTGTTGTACTCACTATGTTGAATACCGGTACCTGCGCTCATGACCTGTACATCGCCTTCCTTAATAACCGTGGAGTTGCCCATGCTATCCATGTGCTGTAGATCTCCTTCCAGGGGAATTGAGATAATCTCCATATTACGATGCGGGTGGGTACCAAAACCTCTGGCCTCTGAGACCACGTCGTCATTCAATACCCGTAATACCCCGAAGTTCATCCTTTCGGGATTGTGATAATTCGCAAAACTAAAACTGTGATGGGAGTTCAACCAACCATGGTCGGCGTGCCCTCTGGTGTTTGCCTTATGCAAAACTGTTTTCATATTCTTTTCCTTTCTTTTTGTTCGACGTTTTAGTCGTAGCATACCCCAAAAAATTACATGGTTTGAAATGCCTTCGGCAAGTTTTATAGGGTGCAAGGTACGGTACTATACCATTCAAAACTTATTTGTAAAGGCTGCTGGGTAAACGTAATCCATGGATGTATACAATGGAGCTATCGGGAGCTAAATAAGGATAAGGTAGTGATCTAAGGGCTGTCAGATTAGGTAGTAACCCTATTTCGGTTAGGTACCAAGAGCAGAAGGCAATTAGTTGACGGGTTCAGGCAATCCATCTACAATCCTGTACCTTGGTTCTTTTACCATAACGAGCTTATCATTGTAGCCCGATTTCCTAAACGCCCGGCTAAGTCGGCTAAACCGATGTCCGCAACTGGTAAGTTCCAACTTTTGATCGGTCGTTTTGATAAGTATTTTGGTGTCCTCAACCTGAAACTCATTGGGATCTAAACTAAAGTGACGGGCAAAGCAACTGGAGGCCCCTAATGAAGAAAGAATATGAATGGGAGATAACTGAAATGTGTCGATAATCTGTTTGCCCCGTATCAGGGTAATTGATTCGATTTCGTTCGAAAGGATGGAGATGGCATTACGTCGGTGTGGAAAATCGCCTTTCAGCAAAAGCCCCGCCTTAAATATTTCAATACCACAGGGAGTATCTTCCTGTGTGAAATCCGTCCTTAAAAATTTATTTTGAAAGCCTTTTAACCGGTATTCAAACTTATTGCCTTGCAGTGTAAAATTCAATTTTGGCAATACTTTTAGGCCCTGTTGGCGCAATCGCAACAATATATCCATCCCCTTAAAGCGGTTTAAATTAAGTGATTCATAAGATTGAGGCAGTGCACGAAGCACCTTCGGGGGAAGGGCCAAGTTACTATTTTTCACCTAAGTTTTCTATAGTTTTTTCGGGATTAGGATTCAAAATGGCACTAACCCGATTACAGTTTGTCGATGAGCCAGCGTAAAAGACAGGGGGAGGCTGCTTGCCATTTTTGACAAAAAGTTATCAACAATTGCATATTTAATAGGAACATTCGCCCCAAATTTCCACGTCAAACAAACGACCAAGCGAAAGGATGTTATTCATTATTCATTGTAAACGGACAGAAAATGTCCACGGTCGAATGTTTTGGTCCGGTGTACCGCCATTCCAATCCGGCCAAGGCAAACCGAAATGGATGGGAATGCGCGGGACGATAGGAAACCCTGTTTTGAACTTATGTTCTTTGCTGTATTCGATTTTGATTAATACCAACCCGTTAAATAAGACCCCGTGCCTTGATTTCAAGATACTTGTTGATGGTGTTGATAGTCAATTCTTCAGGTTTGGTAAGGATGGTTTGAATTCCGTGTTTTTGCAGTTCTTTTTGCATCAGTTTCTTTTCAAGTGAGAATTTTTCCGCAATGGTCTTGTGATAAATAGCCTGGAGATTTTCGGCATCCGAGGCGATAAGTTCTTCCAACTCTGTGTTCTCGAAAAAAATGACGACTAGTACGTGTTGTTTGGCGATAGCCGTCAAAAAGGGAAGCTGCCTTTTTAAGGCCGAAATATGCTCAAAATTGGTATAAAGCAGCATCAGACTGCGATGGGTAACCTTTCTTTTGAGATGTGCGTAAAGCAAACCGAAATCGGAATCTGTGAACTCGGTAGCGATGTTGTACAGTTTTTCCAGGATGGTGTTTAAGTGTGTCAACTTTTGTACGGCGGGAACAAAGGTTTCTATTTTCTTCGAAAAGGCAATCATTCCTGTTTTATCGTTCCGCTTGAGGGCTACATTGGAAAAGGCAAGGGTTGCATTGATGGCATAATCCAGCAATTTGAGTTCGTTAAAGGGCATTTTCATTACCCGGCCCGTATCGATGATGCTGTAAATAGGTTGGGAACGTTCATCTTGGTATTGGTTTACCATTAAGTGTTTATGCTTGGCCGTAGCCTTCCAATTAATGGTCCGGAAGTCATCACCCAATACATATTCCTTAATTTGCTCAAATTCCTGTGTATGACCGATACGACGAATTTTCTTAAGACCGATTTCGGATAAGCGGTTGCTGATAGCCAGAAAATCGTACTGTTGCATCTGTATGATGCTTGGATATACCGGTACCATTTGGTCCTTTTGGAATACGAAGCGCCGTTTGACGATTTTTAAGGGAGACGAAGCGTAGATATTGAGGTTGCCAAAAACATACTCACCCCGGTCTACGGGCCGAACCGTATAATCGAATTCCCTTTTTTCACCTTTAAGCAAATCGCTCTCGTGTCGAAAGTCGCGTTTTTGAAACTGAACGGGCAGTTCGTCGATGATGGAGATAAAGGTCCTAAAGAAATAGTTTGTTTCGTACTTGATTTTTATGGGATTTAGGTCGCTGTTCGACAGTTTCTGGGGGAGCTTTCGGTCGGCTTTGATGCCCTCTACCGTATATAAGAGATATATATCGAACAGGAAAAGCGCTAGGAGCAACATGGTGAGTAGCCAGGCTACCGGATAGATTGCCGGTACCCAATATGAGAGCATAAAACAGGCGGAAAGTATGGCGATGTACCAGAAAAAAACAGAGTGTATATAGAACGACTTTACAAATTTCATCCTTATCGGGGAATTTCGACCGATTCGGTAATCATTCCCACGACACTTTCGGTGGTCATTCCTTCCATTTCCCTTTCGGGCGTTAGAATTACCCGATGATTTAGTACGGGGACCAAGGCTCTCTTTACATCTTCCGGTATCACGAAATCGCGTCCATTGATGGCGGCAAATGCCTTCGCCGCGTTCAAAGTGGCGATGGAAGCCCTGGGAGAACCACCCAGATACAAATGGGGATGATTACGGGTTTTGGTGATGATGTCGGCGATATAACGAATGATTTTTTCCTCGACAATGATATCTTGGATATTGGCGCGGAAAGCTACCAATTGTTCCGGGGTTACCACGTGGTCGATTTGTTCCTGAGGCTGTTTGCCCTTGCGTTCATGGTGCGTTTGAATAATACGTACTTCCTCTTCGACCGAAGGATAGTCGACTTTGATTTTAAAGACAAAACGATCCAATTGTGCCTCGGGAAGGGCATAGGTGCCCTCTTGCTCGATGGGGTTTTGCGTCGCCAATACCATAAAAGGAAGGTCCATTGGGTAGGTAGTACCATCCATGGTTACCTGGCGTTCCTCCATGGTTTCGAACATCGCGGCCTGGGTTTTGGCAGGGGCACGATTGATTTCATCTATGAGCACGATGTTGGAGAAAATCGGTCCTTTCTTGAATTCGAACTCGGCGTTTTTTACATTAAAGATAGAGGTGCCCAAAATATCGCTGGGCATTAGGTCGGGGGTGAACTGTATTCTGTTGAAGTCCGTTTTTAAGGTTTTGGCAAACAGTTTGGCGGTAATGGTCTTAGCAATACCCGGGACCCCTTCGATCAGAACATGGCCATCGATCAGCAGGGAAACAATCAGTAGTTCTATAAAACCTTCCTGCCCCACGATTACTTTGGCCAGCTCGCTCTTGATATTGGCGACCGCATTTTTGAGGTCTTCCATGGGAATTCTATTGTCGAAATTCAAGGGATCGGTGGTTTCGGGATTGGTTGCCTCGGAGGTATTCTTGATTTCCTCGGGATTTGATCCACCTTCTTCGTTGCCTGTATTATGTTCTTCCATCAGCTCTTTTTTTAAATTTTTCTATGGAGGTATTCAATTTTTTCAATTCTACATCGGTAACTACTTGTTGATTGCGCAAGCGTTCAAAAAATTCGAACAATGACTTCACTTCGTTCACGCTATGAGAACTCCGGGAGGCTAGGTTCTTATAGAAATCTTCTTCCCGATGGATGGTTCCCAAATAAAAGTGAGATCGAATGTACTCTAGAAAGTAGTCTATTTTATGTTCCGCAATCGGTTTTTGCTCCTGTTTTTCATAGTACATGTCGGCAATGGTACGTGTAAATGCTAGGGTTTGATTTTTTAGCGGGCGTACTATGGGAATCGCCCTCTGCTTTCGTTTACCTTCAAAGAGCACATAGATAAGGGCGCCGATCAACGCGAGATAATAGGCCCATTTTAAGGCCTTATTGTTCAAAAATATGTACATGGGCGACGTATAGAAGGCTTTTCCATCCTTATAATAATTATCCATATACAGTGTGCTTTTTTTGTCGATGTAGGAAAGCAATCCCGCGGTGTAGTCTTTATTGCTATTTTTAAGAATAAAATAATTGGTGACTGCCTTTGGGAACGTACTTAGGATGATGGTCCCCTTGCCAAATGGCTGTTTTACAATATTGACATACTCCTGATTTGAGGTACCGGAAAAGTCTTTGACCATGCCGAGTATCTTTGTCCTTGAGGTATCTATTTCACCGAAGTACGGGGTGTAGCTATCCTTTAGGAAGGGGTATTCCTTTTCCGGATGTAGTTCGGGATGTACCATGCGGTGACCAAAACCTTGGTCATCATTTAATTCCATAAACAGGTTTTGGGTGTCGAGCCCCAAGGTATCCAACAGTTCCGGTTCAAAGGCACTGGAAGCGATGAAAAGGCTGTTCCCTTCCGCGGTCCATTCCAATAAGGTGTTCAATTCGGCTTCCGCGAAGGCCACGGAGCCGTTCGCGAAGAAATAGGTCCCTTTGATATCGGGGTGGTCGTTTAAATATTGGTAAGGGGGTCTCGTGACCTGCTGCGTGTTGGGAAAAAGTTCCTCCACGAGCGTATTGAAAACATAAGATCCATATGGGATTTTGTGTTGGGCCACAAAGGAGGGGAACCAATTCAGTTTTTTGGGTTGGTTGTATTGCAACAGTAGCAACAGCCCCAAAGTGAGTACGGCAATAAGAATGTAGACGCCTCCTTTTTTACGCATTTCGATCCAAGGTTTGTTGTAGTTTTTGAAAAGCGCGTTCGGCTCTTTGGTACTTGGCTTCGTCCAAACTAAAACTGCCGTACCATATATAATCGTACAAACGGGTAATTGTTCGAAATGGTCCTTTGAGTTCCTTGGATTGAAGTTCCTCCAAATAATCGTCGTTCGTTTTCTGCAATTGCCATTCAATAAGATTTTTGGCACTCATTTTTTGAAGGATGAACAGGTAATAGTAACGAATTGCCAAACGGTAGTCTTTTGCGGTCAATGCCTTTTGAATCAGTACTTGGATATCTTCATTTTTGATAAGGTGTTCCTCTTCGGATAGTACTACCAACGACTCGTCCTTTTTTGCCAGTTCCATGGCATTGGCGTTTGCTTTAAGGAAAAACTTGATCAAAATAAAAATAAGTACTCCCAGCAGTATATAAGGAATGATTCTTATAAAATTAGCTAGAAATCCTACCGCCTTTTCCGCTCCAAAGACCCATTCGAAAAAACGAAGGAGTACATTTCCAAGCCATTCCTTGAAATCGTCCCACCACGTTCGTTCGGTCTTCACGACTTCATAATCAAAGGCCGGGTCGTTTCGATAGGCTTCCAAACGGTCCTCACTGATTTCCACTACTTCCAATGGCTCCCAATCATATGTAATGGGAATAGTATCTTGACCGAGGGAAGCACTTAGGCTCAAACCAAAAAGTAGGACGAAAAGCAGTTGCTGCATAATTAGTTTTCGGGGGTTTCACCTAGATTTTGTATCCGCTCATAGGCCCCGGTAAAATTTTTCTTCTCGTTAAGATTGAAATAAATGAGCGCTCCGGCAACCAAAGAAATGATGTTGAGCATAAATTGGGCTACCGAGGCCATGATGTTCAAAAGAATATAGATAGGGTCTTTTACGGTATCTATCATACTTTCTGCATCCATTTCCCCACTGAGAATTCCCATTTTGGCATAGGTATAAATGGTTCCCGGTAACGCAAAGGCATAGCCGGCGATTCCTACAATGACGGCCACTATCAATAGGGTGGCAAAGGTCATCCACCAATGGTCTTTAACCAGGTTAAAACTATCGCCATAGGCCTCTACCGCCCCTTTCCGGTTGAATACCATGATACTAAATGCCAACGATAGGGGCACCCATAAATAAATACCTGGAAAGCAGCAGATCATAAAGCCAGCGACCAAGGAGATGGCAACTAAAAAAATAAGTCCGATGAATGACAGTAAAGTGGCGTAAACATCGTTACGAATCGCTTCGTAATTTATTTGGCCTCTTCCCGCCGTGTACGATTTGATATAGTGTAACACGGTCGATTGTGAAACAGCGTACACGATCAAAATAGAGACCGCATAGAAAAACATCAGGCCGAAAATCAAGAAACCGTTCGTCAAATCCGGGTCGTACGACTCCAAGGCAAAATTGAATTGATTGCCGACGTAATAAAGGTAAAGTGTCAGGGCAATGATCATTACCAAAAGGTACGGACCGACGATTTTAAAAAAAACGCTGAAAAATGATTTGAATTCATTTCGCATGAAGGCAAAGGTATCCGACAGAATATCCCCCAGTTCCCGTTGTTTTTTAAATTCGATGAAGGTATCGGTATTCATAAGATGGTTTTTTTATGTAATTGGCGTGGATAAACTACGTAGTAAAAAAGAATCAATGCCAGCGATGCTGTGATGATAACGATGGCCAACCAATCGGGCATTTCGGTATGCCTGGTAACGAAGCCTTCCAAAAAACCGGCGACTATAAAAAAAGGGACCGTACTCAACATAATTTTTAATCCGTTAATGACCCCCCTTCGAAATGATTCGAGCCGCGTGTAGGTACCGGGAAATAACATGCCGTTTGCAAGCACGAGACCGGCACAACCCGCTACAATAATGACTGCGATTTCGATGGTGCCGTGAATCCATATGGTGCGTGCCGATTCCCAAAAGAGTCCCTTTTCGTAAAAAAAATATTGAAAGCTTCCCAACATAATAGCGTTGGACATCATTACGTATAAAGTGCCGATACCCAATAGGATGCCAAAGGCAAATGCCAACATCGCAACCCGAATGTTATTGATGGTAATGCCCAGGAACATATTGAATTCCCCCATTTGTTTGTAGACTGCCATTGGATCCCCGTTCTCGATATTTTGCAAGGTCATGTTTACGTAACCGTCCCCAAGGATGGAACGCACAAAATCCCCTTCATTGGCCGAGGAGAAGGCCCCAACTGCGGTAAAAAATGTGAAGACAAGAAAGGCGATGAATAATTCACGTTGATGGCGGTAAAAAAGGGATGGGAATTCTGTTTTCCAAAAACTAATAATTCGATTTTTGGACTCTTTCCTGGTCTTATAAATCTTCTGATGGGCTTGGGATGCCAAGGCATTCAGGTAGCGTTCCGTATTGCTTTTTGGGTAAAAGGTCTGGGCGTAACTAAGGTGGTCGGTAATTTCGATATAGAGGTCGGACAATACATCGGGGGCTATCTTCGTTCTGTTGGAGAGTGCACTTTCAAAAGTGGCCCATTTGTCTTTATTTTGCTTGACGAAGGCAGCTTCGCGCATTTCAAATTTGGTTTATACCAAAGAAACAAAACTATGGAACAATTTCAAATAGAAACTGCCCAAAATATAAGCATCAGCCAGAATACGGCGCATTTGGGAGACCGCATGTTGGCTTATATCATCGATAGTTTTGTCATTATGGTGTACGTTATTCTCACCATTGTGCTGTTGGTCTCGATGGATGTAGATCCCGCCGATCAATGGGCCTTCTATTTGCTGTTGAACCTTCCCGCTTTTTTATATTACTTGCTACTGGAAACCTTCATGGATGGTAAGACCATTGGTAAAAGCCTGATGAATATTCGTGTGGTGAAGCTCGATGGCTCCAAACCTAATTTCTCCAGTTATTTCATTCGGTGGATTCTTCGAGTTGTGGATGTGTCCCTGACCTCGGGCGGACTCGCGGTATTGACCATTCTCGTGCGTGGAAAAGGGCAACGTATCGGGGACTTGGCGGCAGGTACGACCGTAATCAGTGAAAAGAAACGGGTGAGCCTACAGGATACGCTCTTACGGGAACTCCCTGTCGATTATCAGGCCAAGTTTCCCCAAGTAACCGTTTTTAAGGATTCTGAAATACAGACCATCAAGGAACTTTATGATTCGGCAAAGCGAAACGGGGATCACCAAATTATAGTTTCCCTCAGCGACCGGATCAAGAAAGTTACCCATATCGCTACCGATTTGAAACCCATCGATTTTGTTGACATTGTAATCAAGGATTACAATTTTTACACCCAACAACTCTAAGAAATGTTCTATTTCGCCATTGATATTTTAGGCACCATAGCATTCGCTATCTCGGGAGTGGTGGTCGCAATGGAGAAAAAGTTGGACCTTTTTGGAGTCTTTATTATTGCTTTCGTTACCGCAGTGGGTGGGGGAACCTTACGGGATATTTTGATTGGTTCCACACCTGTGGTCTGGCTTACGACGTCTGTATATCTGTTTACGATTTTGGGGGCGGTAATTTTTGCCGTACTCTTCATCGATTATCTGAAATACCTAAGAAAGTCTCTTTTTTTGTTCGATACCATCGGAATCGGCCTTTATACAATGGTGGGTATCGAAAAAGGAATCTCGGCAGACCTGATACCCATGATGTGCGTTGCCTTGGGGACCATCACGGCAAGCTTTGGTGGGGTTATCCGTGATATTCTATGTAATGAAATTCCGGTAATCTTTAGAAAAGAAATTTATGCCACCGCTTGTATTCTGGGAGGGGCAGGCTACTTTGTCCTGAAAAGACTGCCTATTGAACCGACATACGCCTATATAGCCGCCATTGTGATGATTATCATCATTCGATTATTCGCGGTGCGGTATCATATTTCGTTACCAAATATTTACAGAAATGGGAATCGGTGAGGTGCAAGCCCAACTGTCAGGTTCAAGACCTGGGATAAGGGAGCTTATACCAATTGTAAAAGTACATATCCAACCTTCCTTCTGCCTGCTGCCAACACCTACCGGATACTGAATACGGCTCATTCAAGAACTTCCATCTTTTCTATGTAGATATTTTGATAGGGCCAGTCCCCTTTGCCTACAGGCTGTTGATTTATTTTGTCGACCACGTCCATTCCTTGGATTACCTTTCCGAAGGGGGTATAGTCCCCATCCAAGTGGTAGGATCCCGGTTTGGTCACTACGATAAAGAATTCATAGGGGGAGGCCAGCATATGGGGGTTGTTGATTTCACTACTGGGCATCGAAATGGTTCCACGATGGTGTTTATAGCCTTTTCGAGTATCGGGTGGAAGCAGATAACGTCCTATTTCCTTTCGTTTGTTGGCTGTTTCCATATCGTCGGAATTACCGCCTTGGATAATGAAGTCTTTGACCACCCTGTGAAATTGGGTGTTGTCAAAATAGCCTTTACGCGTCAAATAGATAAAGTTTGCCTTATGGTAGGGTACGTTATCGTAGAGTTGCACCGTGAAATCCCCCAGGCTGGTAGTGATTTTCACTTTGTTTTCGGTAAGCCCTTTTTGGTAATCGAAGAAAAAATCAATAGCATTTTCCTCATTGAGCTTGAATGGCTCTTCTTCTTCCTCTTTTTTCTCCTCGATCTGTGCTACGACGGAATCTTTTTGAACAGGGGCCGTTTTAACGGGAGTGGGGGTCGATTTGGGTTTATCTTTGCATCCACCCAAAAAAAATAGTGCTATTATTGTCGTAATGGCGACTTTTGCAAGAAGGGAAAAAGATTTCAACGGGTCCATACAATGAATTTTCAGTTATTCGCGCAACGCGTTTCAAAAATAAAAAATCTACCCTTACCGGGGGAAGACTCCCATTTTAAAATGGCCCCGGCTTTTCGTTTACGGGAATTGGCTGCATTACGAGCAAATAGGAAAAACCCTAAGAAGGCAGGCGTACTGGCTTTGTTCTATCCGGATACGGAAGAGCTTACACGTCTGCTGCTTATCCTTCGAAAAAAGTATCAAGGGGTACACAGTAATCAAATCGGCTTTCCCGGAGGAAAAGTGGAGCCTCAGGATAGTGATTTGATGGCAACCGCCTTGCGGGAGACCCATGAGGAAGTAGGGGTGCCGCCCAAGCAGATCCAAGTAATCAAATCGTTGAGCGAGGTATACATTCCCCCTAGTAATTTCGAAGTAAAGCCCTTTATTGGACTGGGCAAAGGCAAGCTTTCGTTTACCCCTCAGGAAAGCGAGGTAGAAGCCCTTGTGGAAGTACGTCTGACCGATTTTATCGATGATGCCAGGCTGTTCACCCAAGAATTGAGTACCTCGTATGCCAACAAGGTAGAAGTCCCCGCGTTTGATTTGAACGGGCATACCGTTTGGGGTGCTACGGCCATGATGCTCAGTGAGATCAAAGAACTGCTTCGGCAAGTTTTGTGAACTAGGGAATAGGGAAGAGAAGTCAAGGAATATGACTTGGGGCCTTGAGGAATTACGGCAGGGAATATAAAAAGGGAGGCATGGGCAAGGCGAAGAAGCTCTGTACTTTTAGATTTCGTACTTCTAATTTCGTATTTTAGCGTTCCTATGGGACTATTTAAAAAAAATCCTTTTGGCCATATTCTCTTTTTAAAGAAATGGCTCATCCGAATTCTAGGAGTAATTACCCATGCCCGATACAAGCAGTTCAATAAGCTGGAAATCGAGGGATCTGACGTTATTCGAAACCTCCCCGATACCAACGTGCTTTTTGTAAGCAATCACCAGACCTATTTCGCCGATGTAGTGGCTATGTTTCATGTGTTCAACGCCAGTTTGCACGGTAGGGACGATACGATAAAAAATTTAGGATACCTCTGGAAACCCAAATTGAACGTTTACTATATCGCAGCCGCCGAGACCATGAAAAAGAGTTTGCTGACCAAGATATTGGCCTATGCGGGATCGATCAGTGTAGAACGCACGTGGCGCTCAGAGGGCAAGGAAGTGAACCGGCAGGTAAAGATGAGCGACATTTCGAATATTGCCAAGGCCCTCAAAGACGGGTGGGTCATTACGTTTCCCCAAGGAACCACCACCCCGTGGAAACCTTTGAGAAAGGGAACCGCACACATCATTAAACAATACAAGCCCATCGTTGTTCCCGTGGTCATCGATGGTTTTAGACGCTCTTTTGATAAAAAGGGATTACGAATCAAGAAAAAAGGGATTTTGCAGTCAATGCATATCAAGGAACCCTTGGAAATAGATTATGAAAATGAATCTTTTGAATCGATCATAGAAAAATTGGAATACGCGATAGAGCAGCACCCTTCCTTTTTAAAGGTAATTCCACAGGAAGAACTTTTAGCCTATGAGGAAGAACATAAGGAGCGCAGATGGCGCAAAACAAAATCGGGTACCAGTGTATGAATCGAGAGGATATCCAGACACCTGACTTAGACCTCCAATCTTCTCAATTCGGTATAGTTCTTTTTTAACTTTCTTAGAAGTAGGCCATATAGTAGAAAATAAATAACCCCCATGGCAAAGGTAAGTAACACCCCGACAATACCTACGGCCATCATAAGGCTTAGTTTCAATTTTTCAGGGGAAACATCCTTGGCTTTTTCACCGAAATCCAAATCGCTTAGAAAATCGTTGTTGAGGTAGATTCCGATAACGATTACGATAACCATCACCAGTACCATCGAAAGGGAAAAGATGATGTAGTTTTTTACGGTTCTGCGGGTCTTGATGATCTTACGCATTAAATTTTTGGAATTGTCCAAGACGGAGATTTCCCTGTAACGGCGATAAAACTGGAAAATGAAATATAGGGCAATGCTATAGGAAAAAATTGACATGGCCACAAAATAGGGCGACATGCTATTGTTTTGATACACACTCAATACGTCCCTGGAAGAAGGTAGTATATATAACAAATGAGGTAGCGTAAACTCCAATATACTGATAATCAATATCCATTTAACGATGGAAGAAGATTTCTTCCAGGTCATTTTATGGATTTCATCGTATGACAATTTGGGCATTAGTTCGTCTTTCTTCTGCCAGTCCTTTTTTAGTAATTCGAGTTCGTCCATCATATCCTTAGGGATTCAGTATGGTTCTTAATTTTGTTTTGATACGGTTCATCTTTACACGGGCATTCACTTCGGTAATACCTAGCGTTTCTGCTATCTCCCCGTAGTTTTTATCCTCTAAATACAAAAAAACCAAGGCCTTGTCGATATCGCCCAGTTGTTTTACCGCCTTGTACATGAGTTTCAGCTGTTGCTCCTGAGTCTCGTCGTATTCGTCGGCCTTAATCTTAAAAATTACCGATTCATAATCTTGTGTCCGTATTCTTTTTTTCGACTTACGGTATAACGTAATTGCTGTGTTCAATGCAACACGGTACATCCAAGTACTGAATTTGCTGTCACCCCTAAACTTTGGATAGGCCTTCCACAATTGAATGGTTATCTCCTGAAACAAATCGTTATGGGAATCCCTATCGTTTGTGTACAGCGAACACACTTTATGAACAATATTTTGATTGTTCTCCAGTTCCGTCACAAATTGATGCTCCAGTTCCTTGTTCACGTATAGGTTGGGTGGGTTGTTACTGATTAGTAGAAGAATATTTCAATTTGTTACAGCGAAATAAAAAATTCCACGTGCCAAACGTACACTTCGAAGTGATATTTTTGGCAGCACTGATCCTGAAGCCGGACGCTTTTAACAAATCACTATTTTCGGTAATCCAAAGCGGGAGCCCTATCGCCTACCAGCGGATTATATTCGAAATCGGCCCCTCTTCGCTCGAGGAACTCTTCTTTGGCCTTGCTTATCAAATCTTTGTTTTGGAAAAGTTCGATAGCGGTCAGGGTCAAGGTCTTTGCAGCGACCATCATGCCTTTCTTTCCTATAGAGGTGCCCCCTGCGGCTACTGCTTGCCAGCTATGGGCAGGTGTTCCAGGCACCCATGTGGCCGTACCAAACCCTACGGTGGGAACTACAAAACTCACATCCCCCACATCCGTTGAACCATAAGCCCTGGCCTCTTCCTTGTAGGGTTGTACCTTTTTTGCCGCCTCGAGGTCTGCGCTTTTCTGTCCCAAACTAACGGCAATCTTATCGGCAAAAGCCCTTTCTTCGGAAGTATACTCGATTCCGCCCACTTTGCTGAGGTTGGCATGGACCAATTTCTGTAAGGTGAGATTTGGCAAAAGCTCGTGTACGCCGTTGACAATCTCATAATCCATGGTGGTTCCAGTGCCCAAGGCCGCCCCTTCGGCAGCTTTTACAATACGGTCGAAAATTGCCTTTACCACATCTCTTCTTTGATGCCTTGCATAGTAGTAGACCTCCGCAAAATCAGGAACCACGTTCGGGGCTTTGCCCCCGTCTGTGATTACATAATGAATACGGGTTTCCTGGGGAATGTGCTCCCGCATCATATTGATCATGGCGTTCATGGCCTCGACCCCGTCTAGCGAGGAGCGACCCTTGTCGGGTGCCCCCGCTGCATGGGCAGAAACCCCATGAAACCGAAACTTTGCCGAAATATTTGCCAGTGCGGCGGCAGCGCTTGCAGCGTTTTGCGAACTCGGATGCCAGTGCAGGGCAACATCAACGTCGTCAAAGAGTCCTTCCCTTGCCATATATACCTTTGCACCGCCCCCTTCTTCCGCGGGAGTGCCGTAAAATCGAATGGTTCCTTTGGTCTTGTTTGCCTCCATCCAATCTTTTACGGCGATGGCCGCTGCCGTTGAGGCTGTTCCGAACAAGTGGTGGCCACAGGCATGGCCGGCCGCCTTCCCGGCGGATTTCTTTTCGGCCACCGCTTCCTGCGACAGTCCGGGGAGCGCGTCATATTCTCCCATGATGGCGATGATCGGTGAGCCGCTGCCGTATTCCGCGGTAAAGGCGGTAGGAATGTTGGCAACACCTTTATTGATGGTAAACCCGGCATCGGCAAGCGTGTTTTGCAAAAGTGCCGAGCTTTGTTCTTCTTGATAGCCCATCTCGGCCAGTTCCCAAATGTTCTGTGCAATGGTGCCGTAGGTTTCGGCATTTTTGTCGAGCTTCTGTAGCACGGCATCCACTTTTTTTTGGGCAACTAGCTGGGACGTCATAAAAGTGAGTAAAAAGGCGAGGAGTATCGTTCGTTTCATTTTGGGTTTGTATTTTAATTAGCGATTAAATATAACGAAAAGGTACCTTTAATTATACCGGGCTTTGTTTAATTTTACACCGTAAAATGGTCCTATGAACATTCCAAGATCAAGCTATCCCCGCATCGTAATCATCGGTGGCGGCTTCGGAGGTATTTCCCTAGCTAAAAAGCTGGCTCATAAAGAGGTACAAGTGGTACTGCTGGATAAGCATAACTACCATACGTTTCAACCACTCCTATATCAGGTTTCTACGGGTGGACTTGAACCCGATTCGATTGCCTATCCGATTCGAAAGGTCTTAAAGGACTACCCCAACTTCTTCTTTCGATTGGCGGAAGTATTTCAGATACATCCGGAAAAGAAATCGGTAGTTACCAACATAGGCACACTTCATTATGATTACTTGGTACTGGCGACCGGATCCGAAACCAACTACTTTGGCAACTCCGAGATTGAAAAAAACGGGATGTCCATGAAATCCATTCCCGAGTCCTTAAACTTACGAAGCCTCATTCTGGAAAACTTTGAACAGGCCCTTTTGACCGATGACCTGCACGAGCGCGATGCACTGATGAATTTCGTTATCGTTGGGGGAGGGCCTACCGGTGTTGAGCTTGCCGGGGCCTTGGCAGAGATAAAAAAGGGGATTCTTCCAAAGGACTATCCCGATCTCGATACCCGCAGGGCACAGATAAACTTAGTACAGTCCAATGGACGTATCCTTAAGGAAATGAGCGAAGAAGCATCAAGCAAGGCAGAAGATTTCCTGGAAAAACTAGGGGTACAGATTTGGAAGAATACCCGGGTGACAGGATACGATGGCAAACTAGCTACTACGGCAACGGAACTCACTTTTGAAACGGCTACCTTGATATGGGCCGCAGGGGTAAAGGGGGCCTTGGTACAAGGTTTGGATGCAAAGGACTTACTTTCCGGCGGTCGCATTCGAGTAAATGAATTCAATCAGGTCGAAGCTTGGCCCAATATATTTGCAATAGGCGATGTTGCATGCTTGGTGAGCGAGAAATATCCAAGAGGGCACCCTATGATGGCCCAACCTGCCATTCAGCAGGGCCGAAGTCTTGGGGAGAATTTAATACGCTTGATAGAAGACAAACCTATGAAACCCTTCAGCTATTGGGACAAAGGGAGTATGGCCACGGTTGGTCGTAACAAAGCGGTCGTTGATCTTCCAAAATTCAAATTTCAAGGGGTATTTGCTTGGTTCGTATGGATGTTCGTGCATCTTTTTTTTCTTATCGGGTTTCGGAACCGGATGGTGGTTTTCGTGAATTGGGTTTACAACTACGTCCGTTTTGATCGTGAAGCAAGATTGATCATAAGGCCTTTCAACAAAGATTACAGTGCCTTTAAAGATTGAATCATCTGAGCCGAAATACTTTTTCGAACAACAACCTTGAATACGTGGAGTTTAAGAAGGCCTTTGATTCATGGGACTAATACAGCCGATAGACACAAGCCTGATAGGGCCGTAGTTCGAAGGTTTTTTTCCAGGCTTTCTCAACAATTTCATCATTCGATAAGAGTAATTCGGCCCGTTCAAAATTGATTTCATCCAAGGTAATCTCCGATTTTGAAGAAGAAAAACCCAATAAAATCAAAAACCGATCTTCTTCCCAAGTGCGGGAGTAGGCATAGATTTCCTCATGAGCCTCTTGAAGCAATTGATATGCACCGTACACCAAGGCCGGGTGGTCTTTCCGAAGTTGTACCAACCTTCTAAAATAATTCAAGACCGACTGGGTATCCCGCTCCTGAACCGCTACGTTGATTCCCCTTGTGTAGTTATTATTGACTTTTAACCATGGGGTCGTGCTGGAAAATCCGGCGTTCTCGCTTTCGTCCCATTGCATAGGGGTCCTTGCATTATCCCGACTCGCCGATTTTTCATTTTCGATGAAAGCGGTCAAATCCCCCCCTTCTTTTTTGACGATCTCATATCGATTCAAGGTGTTGATGTCCTTATAATCGGTTATATCATCAAATTTTATGTTGGTCATCCCAATTTCTTCCCCATATAAAAAATAGGGGGTGCCCCGCATGGTCAACACAAAGGTTTGCAACATCGTGGCAGCGTTGTGCCAGGTCGAGGTGGAATCGTTGCCCCAGCGGCTCACGCTTCGGGGAAAATCATGGTTGTTAAGGTAGATGCTCCCCCATCCTTTTTCTGCAAATGCGGCATCCCACTTGCTATGGATTGCCTTAAACTCGCGCAGTTTCCAAGGCTCTTTCCGCATCAGGAATACCTCGTTTTCTTCCCTGTCAAGGGCCATTAGGTCAAAGTGGAAGAACATGTTCAACTCTTGGCGGTCCCCGTCCACAAAATCCAATGCCCTATCCAGGCCGATACCGGGGGCTTCCCCAACGGTCATTACGTCATAACGACCAAGAACTTCGGTGTGCATTTCATGTAGGTATTGGTGCAATCGAGGCCCGTTTGAATAGTATGAAACGAAATCACCCTTATATTTTTCCGGTAATTCCGGATAATCGGGGTCCTTGGAAATGAACGATATGACATCCATCCGGAAACCATCCACTCCTTTATCGAACCAAAATCTCATAATATCGTGTATTTCCTTTCGCACCCTGGGGTTTTCCCAATTTAGATCGGGTTGCTTCTCCGAAAAATAGTGCAAATAATAGGCGTTGGTGGTTTCATCATATTTCCAGGCACTGCCCTCAACATCGAAATAGCTCCATCTCTTAGGGGGTGTACCTTTTTCCGCGGGCCACCAGTGATAATAATTCCTATAGGGGTTGGTTCTAGACTTCCGGGATTCCTCAAACCATTGATGCTCATCACTGCTGTGATTAACGACCAGGTCCATGACCAATTTGAGGCCGCGTGCCTTCATACCGGCCAACAGATGGTCAAAATCGGCCATCGTGCCGAATTCAGGCATGATGGCGCGGTAATCGGCTATATCATAGCCATTGTCATCGTTGGGGGATGTATAAACCGGGTTCAGCCAAATAATATCGACCCCTAAGCTTTTGATGTAATCAAGCCGCCGAATAATCCCTTGAAGATCTCCCACACCATTGCCGGTCGTATCCTGAAAACTTCTGGGATAGATTTGATACACAATTCCTTCCTTCCACCACTTGCGGTCGTTCATTTGCTTCATTTGGTTGTTATTTCAATGCTAAATATATCAATTACATTCCTAAGAAAATAAGGCCCAACGGCTTTAAACCAACTATAACGATTGCGTTTACCGGTTTTCCGATTTAGACTTGTTACCCTTTATTTTCTGGGGTGGAAGTTGTTTAGCACCTCCGATAGATGGGAGCGGTCTACATGTACATACACCTCGGTGGTGGTGATGCTCTCGTGGCCCAGCATCTGTTGAATAGCACGCAAATCGGCACCATTTTCCAACAAGTGGGTCGCAAAGGAGTGCCGAAAAGTATGTGGACTGATATTTTTGTTCAGGTCAATGGCTTCCGCCAATCGTTTGATGATCGTAAAGACCATGGCACGGGTGAGTTGTTTGCCTCTTCTATTAAGAAATAAAATATCTTCATGGCCCTTGGAAATTTTTATATGAACCCGTACTTCGTTACGGTATAGCTCTATATATTTTTTATTTACCGAACTGATGGGTACGAATCGTTGTTTATCACCTTTTCCCGTTACTTTGATAAAGTCCTCCTCAAAAAATAGGTCCGATATTCGCAGGTTGATCAATTCCGATACCCGTAGGCCGCATCCATAGAGAGTCTCCACCATGGCGCGATTACGTTCCCCATGCGGCTTCGAAAGATCGATCGCTCCAATGAGGGCATTGATTTCTGAGATTGAAAGGGTATCCGGTAGTTTTCGTCCGATTTTGGGAGATTCGATGAGATCCATCGGGTTGTCTTCCCTATAATCTTCAAAGACGATGTAATTGAAAAAACTCCTTAACCCGGAGATAATCCGAGCCTGTGAACTGGCATGTACACTTTTGGCAATTTCGTATATAAACTGCTGCACGGTTTCCTTTCCAATCTGGAGAGGGGTCTCTACTAGCCCGTTTCTTTCAAGGAAGCCGATCAGCTTCTCAACATCCATCGTGTAATTTGAAATCGAGTTATCGGAAAGCCCACGTTCGATTTTGAGGTAGTGCCGATAGTCTAGAAGCGCTTCTTTCCATTTCATGGACCAAAGGTAGTATAAAGCGCGGTTTTCCAAACCATTATACTTTTCGTTGAAATACCTTGAAAGGGCATAAAACGAAGCACAAAGTTTCCTATATTTGAGTAAACATGAAAAACCATAACGCAAACACTATGAAAAAAATACTTGTAGCTTCATTGTTCAGTTTTTTTACCGCCAGTACATTATTTGCTCAAGGAACCTTTAAATTTGGTGTCACCGGGGGCCTTCTCAATTCAAATGCCGATATCGATTTTTCGATTTTCAGCGTAGACCTGCTCAACATCGATGCCGTTAATAAATACGGATTCTACGTAGGTGCCATTGCGGATGTGGGAGTGAGTGATAAATTCCACGTACAACCTGAACTTACCTATGGAAGTGCTGGTGATCTTGCCTATATTTATCTGCCTATTATGGCCAAGTATTATATCATTCCCAAATTATATGCTATGGCCGGACCACAAATAAGTTTCTCTTCAAATCTCGACGATATAAAGGACACTATCCGTGATATCGACGACATAACAGGAGCCAATACGAATCTCGACGATGTCTTGCGCACTACCGGAGTAGACCTTGGTTTTGGCGCTGGCTTCGATATCCTGGAAAATCTATCCGCCCAAGCACGCTACTCGATCGAGCTTACCAACAGATATACGGGCCCCCTGGACAATTCACTAACGATACGGGCCTCGACCTTTAATCTAGGGATTGCTTATTTCTTTTGATTAGAAGATCTAAATGCTCTCTGTAACGTATATTAATCTAAAACAGACCCTATATCATGAGAAAACTACTTTATTTGACGGCATTGGCCTTTCTAGCAATCCAAGGCGTGCAGGCGCAGAATGTGATACAAGGCACCTCTTCCATGGGCTCCGGTGGAGACTTTAGGTTTGGTGCAAAAGCGGCGTTTATGCTTACCGATCTATTAGGGGATGGAATCGTTGACAATACACCCCTTCCCGGATTTCAGGCTGGAGGTGCCATGGAGATACCCATTACCGATGAAATCTATTTTGCACCGGAGGCCCTTTTTTCCTTGCAGGGAGCGGGGGGTATTGCCGACAATCTGCGGTTGTTTTATCTAAATTTTCCCTTGATGGGAAAATATCACATCACAGAGGAGTTTGCAGTCGAGTTTGGACCGCAATTGGGTATCCTGTTAGGCGACAATGTCGATGATTTTGGACTCGAGACCAATGCCCTTGATATTGGAATTGGTGCTGGAGGGGGGTATCGGTTGAATGATAATATTTACTTTCAATTGCGCGTCAATACTGGTTTTATAAAAGTACTGGAGAACGTAAAGGCCTATAATGCAGCACTTCAGGTGGGCGCAATCTACTATTTCTAGGAGATTCTTACAAAACAACAAGTAGCGATATCCATGGGTATCGCTTTTTTTATTTCATAACACGGGGAATCGGCCAATAGCCCCCTGAGTTATAACCTTTTTAGTTGCTTCAAGTACATTACCCGGGGTTGTACCACGATAATCGACCATTTGACAACAAAAATTATCGTACCAGCCGTCAAGATCTTAGTTTAGCTTTAGTATTGAAATTCATTTCCCAATGAAAAAAGTATTTTTATTACTGACCATTTGTTTTTTTGGTTTCAACATGTCGGCCCAGGAGGGATTCAAAATTGGAGCCCATGGTGGAATACCGCTTGGGGAATACAACGATCTGGTCGGCCTGGTGATTGGGGCAGATATCGGATATATGTGGGCTCCCAACAAGACTTTTGATTTAGGTATTAAGACCGGTATCGTTCATGGTTTTCCCGAAACTTTCAGGGACGAGGTAGTTCGTGAAAAATTACCAAGTGTTGATTTTCTTCCAGTCGCACTTTCAATTCGTGTCTGGCCGGGTAAATCGTTTTCGTTCGGAGGTGATGTAGGGCAGGCATTTGGAATCAATGATGATAATGAAGGAGGGTTTTACTATCGTCCCCAAATTGGGTTCCAAGTAGGGCCGGGCTCCGAAATAAACTTCTCATATTCCGCAATTCAAAACGATCCGGATACCTGGTCTACGGTAACGATGGGTTTTGTTTACACCTTTTTATCGAAGCGTACCCTCCGTGGCAGGTAATCTTGCTCCGCAAGACGTCTTCTGTCCAAGAGCATTTTCCTTTTTTTATAATGTGTAACAATTCGTTACTTTTAGCAAATGAAGCTAATCATTATAAACGGACCCAACCTGAACCTTTTGGGAAAACGGGAGCCCGAAGTATATGGCGACCGAACCTTTGCGGACTATTTTTCCCAATTACAGTTCAAGTTCAAGGAAGTGCAGCTCGAATATTTTCAATCCAATATCGAGGGTGAGCTTATCGGAAAACTACAGGAAGTAGGTTTTTCCTATGACGGCATTGTACTCAACGCCGCCGCCTATACCCATACTTCCGTCGGAATCGGCGATGCGGTAAAAGCCATTGAAACCCCCGTGGTCGAGGTGCATATTTCCAATACCTTTAAGAGGGAAGACTTCCGGCATGTCTCCCATATCTCGCCGGGTGCCAAAGGCGTTATTCTGGGATTCGGACTTCAAAGCTATGACCTGGCCATACACAGTTTTCTATAGGAGGCTCGTCTTTTGAACATTTGTTTCAATCGATACAAGTCCTTCGCTTTGCTGATCTCACCCATATTTAAGAACACCACATCGCAAGGCTGCCTCCCAAACCATAGAAAATCCATAAGACGGCATTTAGACGTATTTCTTCCTTGCTATCCGCCCGAAAGACCCCATCAAAATAGCCGTTAATTAATAAAGGCGATGTAATACATTCCCTGTTTTAGGGTATTCAGGCAACTATTTCGGGGGAAACCTTCGAAAGGTATTTTTGATCTACGTAAAACGTAGCGAAGGGAAGAAGAGAGGCAAGGATTAAAATGGCCATGCGTTTAAAACCCCATTTTTTGTTCATGCAGAATAGTATGGCTAAAACCAGATAAATAATAAAAAGTACCCCATGCGCATAGCCGACATATTTGTTGGGTAGCGGAATATCGGCCATGTATTTCAGCGGCATTGTGATGGCAAAAAGTGAAAGATAGGAGATGCCCTCAAGTATCGCGGTGATTCTCAATGCTGCCAACATATGCTTATGGGAATAGTATTAAAAATATAAAAGGAAAAATGAGGCCTGCCAAAGCCAGTTTCCAGCCTCTTTTTTTGAAGCTGTTACTACCTTTGGTGATCATCATGCCGGTGATGGCGATAGTCAACATGGCGACCCCAAAAATATCGGAATACCAAATCCAAAAATTATTCGTCGATTTATGAAGGGTCATCGTGTGTCCTAGAATAGGTACTTTTCGTTTGTATTCCAGTAGGGCGTTGCCGGTTTCAATATCGGCATCCAAGATAATATTGTCTTTATAGAATACCCTTAGCTCCTTGCCCCGTATTCGGTGTCCATCATAGTCGGACGCCAAGTCCCACTCTTCGGAAATCTTTTTGATATATTCCTCGGAATCCAAGGTCTCTATATCCAAAGGCAAATCGAGTTGCACCTCTTTTGTATCATAACTATAATCCATCGGATACCAATCTTGACGGTGGTTTAGAATAATACCCGAAAACGAGAATGCGATAATGAGCCCGATATAGAAATAGGCGATATCCCTATGAAGGTTTCTGTTTGTAAGCTTCATTTTAGAGGTGAATCACTTCATCATAGGCATCTGCCACCGCTTCCATCACTGCTTCGCTCATGGTAGGGTGGGGGTGAACGGCCTTGAGTACTTCATGACCAGTGGTTTCCAGTTTTCGTGCAACCACTGCTTCCGCAATCATATCGGTGACACCGACACCGATCATATGGCATCCCAACCATTCGCCGTATTTCGCATCGAAGATTACCTTTACAAAACCATCGGAAGCACCTGCCGCTTTTGCTTTTCCACTAGCGGAAAACGGAAATTTGCCCACTTTGATTTCATATCCTTGTTCCTTGGCCTGCTTTTCAGTTAGTCCGACCGAGGCTACTTCGGGCATGCAGTAGGTACATCCAGGGATGTTTCCGTAATCCAATGGTTCAACATGCATCCCGGCAATTTTTTCGACACACAGGATTCCTTCAGCGGAAGCTACATGCGCCAAAGCCTGACCGGGAGTAACATCCCCGATGGCATAATATCCCGGTATGTTGGTTTGGTAGTAGTCATTGACCATGATTTTGTCCCTATCGGTGGCAATACCTACCTCTTCCAACCCGATGTTCTCTATATTCGATTTAATACCCACGGCTGAGAGTACTACATCCGCCTCCAAGGTCTCTTCCCCCTTATTTGTTTTTACGAACACTTTGACGCCCTCTCCCGAGGTATCTACCTTGGTGACCTCGGAGGAGGTCATGATCTTGATGCCCGATTTTTTAAAGCTTCGTTCCAATTGTTTGGAAACATCCTCGTCTTCGACCGGGACGATATTGGGTAGAAACTCCACCACGGTGACCTCTGTTCCCATGGCGTTGTAGAAGTAGGCAAATTCGATTCCAATCGCACCGCTGCCTACGACCACCATTTTTTTGGGTTGGTTTTCCAAGGTCATGGCCTTGCGGTACCCAATAATTTTTTGTCCGTCTTGCGGAAGACTTGGCAATTCACGGCTTCGGGCTCCCGTTGCGATGATGATGTGGGAAGCGCTGTATTCGGTTTCCTTTCCATCTTCTGCCTTCACCGACACCTTTTTTCCTGGTTTTAGGGTACCATAGCCATTGATAACTTCAATCTTGTTCTTCTTCATTAAAAACTGTACCCCTTTGCTCATGCCATCGGCAACCGAACGACTTCGTTTGATTACTGAATCAAAGTCTTTGTCGACACCTTCGGCCTTTAGTCCATAGTCCGATGCATGTTTGAGGTATTCGAATACCTGAGCAGATTTCAATAGGGCTTTGGTGGGAATACAACCCCAGTTAAGACAAACGCCGCCAAGACTTTCTTTCTCGACTATAGCGGTTTTGAACCCTAATTGTGAAGCCCGTATCGCAGTAACGTACCCGCCCGGTCCGCTGCCCAAAACAATAACATCGAAATTGCCCATATCTAAAATTTTTGAGATTAAATTGAAGTTGCCAAAAGCAGGTGCAAAAGTACGGAAATCAAATTCCAAAAACCAACTCTACAAATTCCAAATATAAAATCCCAAAATCCAATACAGGATAGTTGGGATTTGTACTTGACATTTTCAGAATTCTTTATTCGATGATCGGGATTAAAATGTTCCAGGCTTGCCCCGAGGTCGTTTACTTCGATTAACTTTTTTCCTCTTTGTTGAAGTATACTAGATAATAGTACATCTGGCGTTCCTCGTCCCAACCTTTTTCTACGAATTTTTGCGCCGATTCCGGATTGATGAAGTCCATCTTTATTTGAATATTGGTATCCAGATTAATGACGTTCTTGATTTTTTTTCGAGCATCGGATACGGCCTTGTTGGCAATGTCAAAGTTCGACACGTCCTCAATACTGTATTTGGGCCCCTTTTCCACTTTGTAGTGTTTGAATTCGGGAATCAATTCAGGATTTTCGATGACCTCGTTTAAAAAATTACTTTCTTCAAAAGCATCGTTTTTTGCGAAATGGTTCACTGCCCGGTTCATGAACAATACCTCTTGCTGTTTATCTTCTGCCGGCAATACCACATCCTTGGCAAAGTTTTGACAAAATTTAAGGTAGTTCTTGGTATAAAAGTTTTCATCTGCCAACACGTCGACCCCTAGAAAATCTTCTAACCAATATTTGGTGTCATATCGGTTGCCGTCCACGGAAAGCACTTTGTAACCGTTTTCTTTGTCTACATTAAAAATAAGGCATCCCTTATCGAGTTTGTTTACGTTGACACCCTGCTGTATCACAATATCGAGATTGCTCCCTTTTTCCTCGAACTGAAGAAAATCATTTTTCACTTCGCTTTTAAAAATACCGATGGCATCTACTTTTACATTATCCAAGAGCACATTGCTTAGATAGGTGATGTATACTTCGCCACTTTTGATATGGGGGTGATTTGATTGCTCGAACAAATGGGTCGCTACCTTTTTGGAATTGTTATGCATGCTAGCCGGGTCGTTGAAAATTTCGGAGGCTATCTTGTATAAGGTATTGAACTCTAGATCTACTTCATTGGATAGTTTAAAATAGTTTTCCTCTTTTTCCCGAAAGGGTTTGAAAAAATATTCCTTGAGTAGTCCTGTTGTCTCGTCGTTCAAGGCAAATGGCTGTTGGGATAGGAAAACACCCTCATTTTTATTTTTGTTGCCCACACGGTGCAGTGAAATGGTTTCAATTTGGGTCGGGTACAAATTAATCATTGAATTCGTTTATTTTAAGAATTTTACATTAGGGCCTCTATGTAGGATGACTTTGAAGCTAATTGTCGTCATCAATTCCAATTTTCATCGAAATCGAGATCATCATAATTTTCGAAAGTATCATCAAAATCAAAGGTGGGGTCGGCCTCGAACCTTTTCTCGGGAGGTGAATCGGGTAATTCCCCAAAACTAAAAAGCAGGTTGGGATAAGCACGGCCATCTTCCTTTTCAACGATGTCGGCCAATTCTACGAAAAAGGTCCACATGCTCAGGAAGTCGTACACATAAATCAGTTTGGGATTCTGTTCGGTAACAACATCCTCCAACAAAGTTTCGCTCATCAGCCTCGCTTGGCCGCCTCCTTCACTCATGTCGAAAAGGGCTATTTCCTCTTCTTGGTTCCATTGTTCATCACAGGTATAGAAAGAAGCCATCTCGTTGCCCAAGAAGCCAAAGGCCTGGGAGATAGCGTTGTGTAGTTCTTCCAAAGTGCTATCGGCCGTGATTTCGATGTCCCTAAAGATATCTTCCTCGGCATCCAAGATAATCCTGATTTTGTAGATCATTGCCCCAAATTAAGGTGAAGGCAAAGTTACGAAGTTTTAGGACTTTTCTTGACATTTAGCACTTCCAAAACCAAATAAAACTGTGTACCAAAGAGTAGTGAGGCCAGTATTAAGTGGATAGGCTGTGTGGCGAAGGGAAAATCCAAATAGTACATGAGCATGCCGCTGACCACTTCTAAAAAGATAATCGCCAATATCCAGTTTATTTTAGAGTATCCCAAACCTTTGCGGTAAATTCTAACCCCGAGGTATATATTCAGTAGCACTACTAGGATGGAATACGAACGATGGATGTAAAATGATATGGAGGGATTTTGCAACCATAGATTTTTGGCAGTATCACCTACCATATCGATTTGGTGGTCTACGAACTGACGTACTTGGGTACCCAGAATTATTTGCGTCAAGGTAATGATTGCCGCGAGCACGACAAAAACGACCAGTGGCTTGTCGTATTTAAAGGTTGCGCTGCGATCCTTGGTTCGATAAATGAGGTAAAGTAACATGGCAACAATAATCAATGCCATGACCATGTGAATGGTGATTTTTACCGGTTCCAAGACCGAGTACACGACCGTAGCACCCAACCAAGCTTGAAAACCCATTGCCAAAACCGTCAATACGGATACAATCGTTACCACTTTCTTTTTCCTCCAAAAACGAAATGAGGCAATGGCCATAATTAAGGTTGCCAAACCGGCCAAGGCACCCAATAGCCGGTTGATGAACTCGATCCACGTATGCCATGGATTGAATAGCGCATATTCATGTTTGGTATATGGTTCCCAGTTGGCTTCTGAATAGGTGGAGCCTGTATTAAAATCTTCCTTCGCTACCTGAAGCGACTCATCAACGATGATAACTTGCCCTTTTTTATACGCCTTCCCGGATTGCCACTGTAATTCGATAGCCTCGGTTGGCGGAATGTAATACCCAAAGCATTTGGGCCAGTCGGGACAGCCCATACCGCTGCCTGTCATGCGAACAATTGCTCCCGCGGCGATGACCAAGTAAACCAAGACTAGTGATACTTTTGCAGTTTTCCGGAAGTTGAGGTGCATAGCGGTGGGTTCAATTTTTTTGCAAAATTACCATATCTTTTTCTTTAGTACTTCAAGTTTGGATAAAATAGAGAGGCCATCCGAAACGGGTCACTTTTATAGCAAAAAAGAAATGCGCTACTTCATCTTGCGTTGAAAAACGCTCCTATCCCGCAGCTATGGAAAGGCCCAGCTCAATTCCTTTTTTTAGCATGTACTCTTTAGCGGCATCATACTCATTGGGAATTTCCCCTTCCAAAATAGCTTCTTTAATCGCATCTTTGATAACCCCGATTTCTTTGGAAGGCCTTAGATCAAAGGTTCTCATAATCTCTTCGCCGCTTATCGGAGGTTGAAAATTGCGAATGTGGTCACGCTCTTCTACCTCTATGATTTTTTGCCGTACTTTTTTAAAGTTGTTTTTGTATTTGCGTTGTTTTTTCGGGTTTTTGGTTGTGATATCGGCCTCACAAAGGGTCATCAAGTCATCGACATAGTCTCCTGCGTCGTACACCAAACGCCGTACAGCCGAATCGGTGACATAGTCTTCCGATAATACAATGGGTCGGGAGCTCATCAATACCATTTTTTGAACAAATCTCATTTTGTCGTTCAAGGGCATCCTGAGACGTTTAAAGAGTTTATATACCATTTTGGAGCCAACGAACTCGTGCCCGTGAAAGGTCCACCCGATTTTTTTATGGAATTTTTTGGTAGGGGCTTTTCCAATATCGTGCAGTAAGGCCGCCCATCGCAACCAAATGTCGTCGGTTTTCCCACTAATGTTGTCGACCACCTCCAAGGTATGCCAAAAATTATCTTTGTGACGTTGACCCTCTATTTCCTCGATACCTTCCAAGGCCGTGAGTTCAGGCAAAATATTGGATAAAAGCCCCGTTTTATGCAATAATGAGAAACCAATTGAGGGTTTTTGGCTGGCCAGTATTTTATGTAATTCGTCTACAATGCGTTCCTTGGAGACGATATTGATACGTTCCTTATTTGCAGTAATGGACTGTAACGACCTTATCTGAATAGTGAACCGCAACTGTGTCGCAAATCGAATCGCCCGCATCATTCGCAGCGGGTCATCGGAATAAGTGATGTCGGGATCAAGGGGCGTACGAATTAGTTTTCTTTCGAGGTCACCTAAGCCATCGAAGGGATCGAGTAGGTTTCCAAAGTTCTTTTCCTGTAAAGATAGCGCTAAGGCGTTAATGGTAAAGTCCCTTCTTTTTTGATCATCTTCAAGGGTGCCGTCTTCTACAACCGGTTTTCTACTGCTGCGGTCATAACTTTCCTTTCGGGCACCCACAAACTCGAGTTCCAGATCTCCGTGTTTGATCATGGCCGTCCCGAAATTCTTAAAGACCGATACGTGGGGATTCCCCTTTAATTTGGATGCCACCCTTTTGGCAAGGGCGATACCACTGCCCACTGCTACAATATCGATGTCTTTGGGCATTCCCCTTTTTAAGAGGTAATCGCGAACAAACCCCCCGATTACGTAACTATCGACACCCAATTCGTGGGCGGACGCCTGGACAATTTCAAAGACCGGACTTTTTAAGGCTTGTTTGTAGTTTTTTATCGACATATCGGCTGTGGAATTGCCCTCGGTTTTATGTATCCGTGTCTTTCTTTGCTACTTTATTTTTGCAGACACAAGGTGACCATTCTGTTCCTCTTTCTGGCTTGTCAGGAGGAAAAAGGGAGGATAAGTGATTTTATTTTTGATATGGTCACTCCCTAATTATTTTTACAGTGCTGTCATTGCCTAATTTAATGATAGACGAGGGTGTTCCGGTTTTCTGGTTGCGGTTCAAATTTACCACATAGTCGGCACCTTTTAAAATCGCTTCATCGATTTCTTGAAAATCCAGGGGAGTTGGTCGCCCTGAAATGTTCGCATCGGTAGCTACCAAAGGCTTTCCGAATTTATTGATGAGATACCGGCAAAACTTGTCGGATGCAACCCGTATGGCCAGCGTATTATCCGGGGGGATTAGATTTTTGGCCACACCCTTCGGTTTGTCATAAATAATAGTTACGGGCTTTTCGCTTAGGTCAATGATATCGTAGGCTATCTCAGGAACTTTTTCCAAATACTTTTCGAGCATAAAGTCATTCGCCACCAGGCAACTGAGTGTTTTGGTGTCTTCCTTTTTTTTTAGTTGGTAGATTCTCTCCACTGCATCCTCGTTGGTCGCATCGCAACCGATGCCCCAAATCGTATCGGTAGGGTAAACTATGAGGCCCCCTTTTTCCAGAACTTGGATTGCCTTGTTGATTTCCCCGGAAAGGTTTTCTTTTGTTTGCATACCATTTATAACGATAAAATACATTCTCCCCGAATCACTTCATCACATCAGTCACGGATTTGCTGTTTTTGTTTCAAGGATTTTCCGAGGGGTAGTCCAATTAGGATACGGTGAAAAAGCGGGGCGTATTTGGGTTTTATCAAAGTGGTAAGTCCGTACCGAAAGACAAAGAACAGTCGAAGCAATTGGTAGTGTAGATATCCGTAGTTTTTCCGTATCACGTAGAACATCGAGGTCTTCAATTCGATTTTTGTGGCGATAGGTATTCCGGTTTTATCGATACTCTTTCCTTGATAATGCAGGTAGGATGGCGTGGGTAAAAAATAGGTGTACCTGCCATTTTTCCTTAGTCTATGGCAAATATCACTTTCTTCGAAATAGAGGAATATGTTGGTGTCGAAGCCGCCTACGGCATTAAAGTCCGAAGCACGAAAAAACATAAAACTTCCATTTACGTAATCTACGGCAATGGGATTTGTATAGGTCTTTCTTCTATCGGGTTTGGAAAGCAGGGATTCAATCGCCTTTTTTCCGAAAACCTCCCGGGCAAAAGAGGTGAAATGGTCAAAACTAACCTCTTTTTTATGATACTCATTGTAAATTTGGGCACCACAAACAGCCGCATCCTCCGTCTTTTCCATGAAATCATGACAGTAGCTGACTGCATCATTCATCAAGAGGGTATCATTATTCAAAAAAAGATAGTATTCGGCATTGGCTTGCTGTACCCCATACATGTTTCCACCACCAAAACCAGTATTGATCCTGCTTCGATGAAGGATGACTTTTTCGCTATTTAACTTAAAGATAAAATTTTGAAGAAATGTAAAATCTTTTTCCTCTGATGCATTATCGACTATGATAATCTGTAGGGATAAGGGGCTTTTGCTTTTTTCCAATACCCTTTCTATGCATTGAATGGTATACTCCGATGAGTTGTAGTTGACAATGATGATGGCAACATCGTATCGGTGCTTTTTCGTTGGAGTTTTGTTCATACCTTATTCTTTACAATATGTATCGAGAAAATCGACCAGATTTATTTTGAAAAGATCGGGTTCAAAGGCTTGATATAATGTTGCTATGTTTTCTTTGATGTCCTTCTTGTTAAGACCTGTAAAAAGTTCCGGGCGGTAGTCTTTGAGATGCTCCCCATGATGTTCTTTTCCAGTTTCGTTATGCCATGCTCCCTTTATAATGAACGGGCTAAAAATACAGAAGGTGGGTACATTCAACGCTTTCGCCATGTTTACGGCTCCGCCTTCGTTTCCAATCAAAGCGTTGCATTGCGACAACAAAACAATAAAATCCCTGAGGGATGGAGCATAAAAATCAAAAGCAACTTTTTCTCGGGTGGTTGGCTTGCATTTGTCAAAAATAGTCCTCGCTTCTTTTTCCTGACTGGGAATATAATTAAAAAGTAACCTTACTCGGGTGTTATCCGCGATGGTGTCTATGACCTTGGCCATGTATTCGGCCGGATAGGTTTTTAAATTACTACTTCCTAGGATACTGATCATCACTATCTTTTGTCCTCGGTACGTGCGAACCCTATCTATTTTAGTGGAAGCCGAATCGACTTCGCTCTGTGAAAGATAGATTTTCGGACGCGTCTGGAATTGATTTTTATGCCCCAATAACGGATTCAATAGCTGCAATCGATTCTCTACGGCCAGTGGTAGGCTCTTGTTTGGATGAAGATTTTCTTCCACAGTATCCGTGTAGAGCCATTGGGTATACCATTTATGATGTGAAATCTTGTACTTGGCCCCTGAAAAATAAGTCATCAGGTTGCTTTCCAATTTCCCGTATGCATCGATAACAGCGTCATACCTTTCCTTTTTTATCTTTTTTAAGAAACGGTATAAGGCCCTTTTATTGGTACGATGCTCATTTTTGAAGGTGATTATTTTATCAATATCAGGGTTGTTTTGAAGTACCGGCAAGGTACTCTCATTCGCTATAAAATGAATCTCGCCGTCGGGATATAAATGTCTTAGGTTTTCACAGATAATGGTACTGGTCAGAACATCGCCAATCATTTTTTGTTGTATTACCAGGAACTTCATAGGGATCTCCGAACTACCATTGTCGAGGGTAAAGATAGCTAATTTACCACATCGGAAAATGGCAGGTGTTTTTAAGTTTTTAATTAGTTTGGCGATCGTCTTCAAAAAACTACATTTGTAAAAAACCATCACAATCCAATTTAATGAGCACTGTCAGTGTCATCGTTAGTACCTATAATAAGCCCGAATGGTTAGAGAAGGTTTTATGGGGGTTTCACTACCAGACCTATAAAGATTTTGAGGTTGTAGTGGCAGATGATGGTTCTACCTATGAAACCAAGGAACTTATCTATCGGCTACGAAATGAATTGTCTTTCCAGATCAAACATGTGTGGCAGGAAGACGATGGTTTTCAAAAGTGTAGAATCCTCAATAAGGCTATTTTGGAATGTAGGGCGGAGTACATTATTATGACTGATGGGGATTGTATTCCAAGGGAGGATTTTGTGCAGGTACATTACATCAACAAGGAACCCGGGTATTTCATTTCCGGTGGCTATTATATGCTGCCTATGAATATCTCGCTTGCCATTACCAAGGAGGATATTAGAAAACAAAACTGTTTTAACATTCAATGGTTAAAGGAGATGGGCATTCCTAAAACGTTTAAAAACAATAAGCTTACCGCTAGAGGATTCATTTCCAAATTTTTCAACGCCGTAACCCCTACAAATGCAAGTTGGAACGGGCACAACTCATCGGGTTGGAAAAAAGACATCCTAAACGTCAACGGATTCGATGAGCGTATGCAATATGGTGGGGAAGATAGGGAATTTGGGGAACGACTATTAAATTATGGAGTAAAGTCAAAGCAATTGCGCTATAGCGCAGTATGTGTGCATTTAGACCATGAGCGGGGCTACAAGACCCCGGAGGCCATTGCTAAGAATCAGGTAATCCGTAAGGAAGTTAGGCAAAAGAAAAGTGTCTGGACCTATTATGGCATCAGCAGGTAATAGGCAAGCTCGTTCTTTTTCTCCAATTTCTTTAGTTCCCTGAAACGCTCCAAATCGGAAAGGGCATTGAGATAGGAAATGATGATTCCCTTCCTGCCATCGAGAAAACCGAGCCTGATAACGTAGTGATTAAAGAATTTCCAAAGGGGCTTGACGACGTAGGAAATATAGTTGAATTGTTTTTCCCTGTAAAAAGATTCCTTGGCCTTTAGTCTACCATAACGAAGCATCTTGCCCTTATAGTCCTCGTAATTCTTGTAACAATAATGGGTCAATTTCTCCTTAAGGATACCAGATTTCCCATCCACATCAAGGGTTTCATGTACGATTTTCTTATCGGAGAATTGTGCCTTGCTTTTTCTGAAAAGCCGGTAATTCTTATCGGTTTGCCATCCGCTAAAGTGCAACGGACTGTTTTGGAACATAAACCTTCGATAGAACCAGTAAGCCGCAATATCGGTATCACTGTTTACGGTAGCTATAATTTCGTTTTTTAAATCTTCCGACACCACTTCATCCGCATCCAAAAACAATACCCAGTCGTTTTGCGCCTGCTTTAGGGCATAGGCTTTTTGTAAGGTAAAATTCGAGAAAGGATGTTGAATGACCCTTACCTTGGGATGGTTTTTTAGGTATTCATAGGTGCCGTCGGTACTGTAGGAATCCACTACGATAATTTCATCGGCGAAGGTGACCGATTCAACACATTTTTCGATATATCCAATCTCATTGTAGGAGATAATCAATGCCGATATTTTCTCTTTTTGGTTGTTCATGACGCTGCTAATAAGTAGGTGTCTCGGTTTGGTAACAAAATTATAACAGAAAAAACGGAAAAAAAGTATGTTTCATTATAAAATTCCTACAAAAAACTAAACGGCTACATCATATTCCCTTAGCGCATCGTTCAAAGAAGTCTTTTTATTGGTGCTCTCTTTTCGGGTGCCAATTATCAAAGCGCAAGGCACTTGATATTCCCCGGCAGGGAATTGCTTGGTGTAGCTCCCTGGTATAACAACCGAGCGGGCGGGGACCCTACCTTTTAATTCTATAGGATCTTCTCCTGTAACGTCGATTATTTTGGTCGATGCCGTCAATACCACATTGGCCCCAAGAACTGCCTCTTGTTCAACTCGAACCCCTTCGACTACAATACATCTTGAGCCGATAAAGGCATTGTCCTCAATGATGACGGGTGCGGCCTGTAATGGCTCCAATACGCCGCCGATTCCGACCCCCCCACTTAAATGGACGTTTTTGCCTATTTGGGCACAGCTACCGACGGTTGCCCAGGTATCAACCATGGTTCCCTCGTCTACATAGGCACCGATATTTACATAGCTGGGCATCAAAATGGTACCGGAAGCAATGAAGGCCCCGTGCCTTGCCACGGCGTGCGGTACCACGCGGATTCCTTTTTCCGCATAGCCTCGTTTCAACGGTATTTTGTCGTGGTATTCGAAGATTCCCGTTTCCAAAGTTTCCATTTTTTGTATCGGAAAGTAGAGCACTACGCCCTTTTTGACCCATTCGTTAATTTGCCAGCCGTGTTCGGTCGGTTCTGCACAACGCAATTTACCGACATCCAATAGGCCAATCACCTTGCGGATGGCTGCCTGTGTGGTCGATTCCTTTAAAAGCTCCCGGTTTTCCCAGGCATTTTCTATGATTGTTCTTGTTTCGGTCATGCTTGCGCGTAAAATTTCTGCAAATATAGGAGGTGATGAATGAATTCGGCTTTCAATTTTATACTTATAACAATTTATGGGCTATTTTTGCCAAAAAATTGATGGTGGGAAGAATTGTAGCCTTGGATTATGGAAAGAAAAGAACCGGAATTGCGATTACCGATGAGTTGCAACTGATCGCATCCGGTTTGACAACCGTTCCCACCCACGAGCTGTTTAGCTTCCTAAAGGACTATACCAAGACCGAAAACGTAACGGGCTTTGTAATAGGGGAGCCTAAGCAGATGGACAATACCCCATCCGAATCGGAAGCCCTGATTCAACCTGTTATCAAGAGATTGACGAAATTGTTCCCACAGATACCGATCGAACGACAGGACGAACGCTTCACCTCAAAATTAGCCGTTCGGTCGATGATAGAGGGCGGAGTAAAAAAAAAGAAAAGAAGAAACAAGGCTTTGGTAGATGAGATCAGTGCCACATTGATTTTGCAGGCCTACTTAAACCGTATTGAATGACTTTACCGATTATTGCCTACGGAGATCCCGTGTTGCGCAAGGTGGCGGCCGGGATAGACAAAGATTACCCTAACCTAAAAGCGTTGGTCGAGAACATGTGGGAGACGATGTACAATGCAAATGGTGTTGGATTGGCGGCTCCACAGATAGGACTCCCCATTCGTCTTTTTTTGGTCGATACTACCCCTTTTGCCGATGATGAGGATTTGTCAAAAGAAGAACAGCGGGCCCTGAACGGTTTTAAGAAGGTATTTATCAATGCCGAAATAGAGCAGGAGAAAGGTGATGAATGGACTTTTAACGAAGGTTGTCTCAGCATCCCGGACATACGGGAAGATGTCAAAAGAAAAGACACGATTACGATATCGTATCTCGACGAAAATTTCAAACCACATAGGGAGACCTATGATGGGCTTCTTGCAAGGGTAATTCAACATGAATACGACCATATACAAGGAATACTTTTTACCGATAAATTATCGCCCCTAAAAAGACGCTTATTAAAGGGACGCTTGAAGAATATCTCGCAAGGAAAGATTTTAGTGGATTACCGAATGCGTTTCCCTGAGCTGAAAAAAGCAAGGGGATAGGTGGGGAATCAGTTAAAAAATAGCATATTTGCGTTCGAATTTTTAAAAGGAAAATGGGTTTAGAAAAAATATTGGCCATTGGAGGCAAACCAGGGCTGTTCAAATTAGTAACGCAAACACGCACGGGATTTGTGGCGGAATCGTTGCTCGATGGCAAGAAAGTGACCGTGGGTTTACGAAACAATGTGAGCGTTCTTTCGGAAATCGCAATTTATACCTTGGAGGAGGAAATTCCACTTCGTCAAGTGTTCCTAAATATTCAAGTGAAAGAAAAAGGAGGCAAAACCTCCATTGGTCATAAAGAAGACAAAATAAAACTGGAGGAATATTTTTTCGAGGTGCTACCCGATTACGATGAAGATCGCGTGTACCCGAGCGACATCAAAAAAGTAATTCAATGGTACAACATACTCCATGACCATGGAATAACCAATTTTTCGGAGAAGGGTGATTCCGAGGAGTAACTGTAACCCATCGAAAGTATGAGGCCCTGGACATGTTCAGGGCCTTTTTTGTGTTTGGGGGTTAGGGTGCAATGGTTATATTTAGCCTATTCTTTTAAAACGAACCGTTCATGCGCACTTGCAACCACTTTTTGCTCATAGCCCTATGGGGGTTATGTAGCCTTAACTCAATTTTTGCCCAACAGCAAACCCTCGAAAACGATACCCTTAAAAAAGCGACGGAAGAACTTCCGTTGGAACCGGAACGAACGGTCTCCTTTAGTACCGACAAGGGTACCTGGATTTCGTTGGACGTAAGCCCCGACGGGAGGACCGTCGTTTTTGATTTGATGGGGGACTTGTACACGATTCCAATAACGGGTGGAAAGGCGACCCGCATTACAGCTGGGATGCCCTACGATGTGCATCCGAGGTATAGCCCCGATGGGAAGACGTTGGTCTATATTTCCGATAAGAGCGGTTCAGACAATATCTGGACCATGGATTTGGCTACCAAAGAACAAAAACAGATCACGGAAGAAAAGAAACACAATTTCTTCTCTGCGGAATGGACACCTGATGGAGATTACCTGGTGGGCGTCAAGGGTCGTCGAAATATTAAACCCCATATCTATCATAGGGATGGCGGTGGCGGTAGCCAATTGGTCGACAAGCCAAAAGAGCTGAAGCTTATCGATCCAGCCTTCAGTGCCGATGGCAAGCTACTCTATTTTTCGCAACGTCGCAACGCTTGGAACTATAACGCGCAACTGCCCCAATACCAAATAGGTACCTATGATATGGAGGATGGTGATATGGCCGTGATTACCTCTAAATATGGATCCGCTTTTACGCCTACCTTATCTCCCGATGGGAAGTGGCTGGTCTACGGTTCCCGTTTCGAGGCCGAGACGGGTTTGGTACTACGGGATTTAAATACCGGTGATGAACGGTGGTTGGCGTATCCGGTGCAACGCGACGAGCAGGAATCGATTGCACCCCTGGGGGTGTTGCCAGCCATGTCGTTCACGCCCGACAGTAAAAACCTCATTGCTTCCTATGGCGGAAAGATCTATTCCATTTCCTTGGAAACCAATACAGCGGTCGAAATACCTTTCACTGCCGATGTACAAATCGATATGGGACCTCGTTTGGCCTTCAAATATCCTATCGAGGACGCTGAGGAAGCCTTGGCCACACAGATTCGGGATGCCAAACCGTCCCCTGATGGATCCCGATTGGCTTTCACTGCCTTGAATCGATTGTATGTGATGGATTTCCCTAACGGCACCCCAAGGCGTTTGACCGATCATAATTATATCGAAGCACATCCCGCTTGGTCCCCCGATGGCAAATTTATCGCTTTTACCACTTGGAAAGAAGGTGGTGGCCACGTGATGAAAGTGAATGTCGAAGGAAGACCGCGCCCAGTAGAATTAACGCGTCAAACCGGGCTGTACACCTATCCCGAATGGTCCTATAAATCCGACCGAATTGCTTTTCATCGGGGCACTACCCAAAGCTTTCAAGATTTATTGGGACTCTACTCTAGACGCATGTTCGAAGATTTGGTCTGGATTGATTCCAAGGGAGGCCCTATCAATATGATCGATAAATCGAAGGGTCGGGTGCAACCCCATTTTATCAAAACCGATGACCGGGTGTATTTGAACAATCCGGAGAAGGGACTACTGTCTATCAGGTGGGATGGAACCGATGAAAAGGAACACATTAAATTAAAGGGAATCGTGACCTACGGATCTCAGGATTTGTTGGATGAACATCATGTACTGCCCACCAAACAAGAAGCCGATGACAAGGATAAATCTTCCAAGCCCGATGAAATACGAATCTCGCCCGATGGCAAATCGGTTTTGGCGAAAATCAATAACGATATCTATGTGGCAACGATTCCACGTTATGGAAAAACGCCCACCGTTTCTTTGGCAAAAGCCGATAAAGCCGCCTTTCCAGCAATGAAATTAACGGTCATTGGGGGCGAATTCCCTTATTGGTCTTCCGATAGTAAAAGGGTACATTGGTCGTTGGGCAGCAGCCACTTTCGATACGATGTTTTGGCAGGGAGGCAATTTGCCGACAGTTTGGCCACGGCGAAGAAGAAAGAAAAAGAACTGAAGGATTCCGGGAAAACGCAAGATACCACCGATACGGATAAAAAAGAGGATACGGATAAAAAAGATCCCAAGTTCAACGCGGAGGAATTTAAGATCAGGGTGTTCTATAAAAAGGATACCCCGAGGGGAACGCTTTTGTTGAAAGGCGGCCGAATCATCACCATGAAAGGCAAGGAAGTCATTGAAAATGGCGATATCCTGATAGAGAACAATCGGATCAAGGCAATAGGTTCTTCCGGTAGTCTTACAGTTCCTCAAGGCACCGAAGAAATCGACGTCTCTGGCAAAACCCTAACTCCCGGCTTCGTAGATACCCATGCCCATTTACGCCCGGCTTGGACCATACACAAAAACCAGGTATGGATGTATGCTGCCAACCTTGCCTATGGGGTCACGACTACGCGAGATCCCCAAACGGGTACTACCGATGTCCTGACCTACGCCGATATGGTAGAAGCGGGGATGGTCGATGGTCCACGGATTTATAGTACCGGTCCCGGATTGGGCTTTTGGGGCTATCAGTTGGAAAGTTTGGAGCAGACCAAGGAAGTGCTAAAACAGTATAGCGATTATTTCGATACCAAGACCATTAAAATGTACTTGGTAGGGAACCGCCAACAGCGGCAGTGGGTCATCGAAGCCTGTAAGGAATTGAAATTAATGCCTACTACCGAAGGCGGACTCGATTTTAAACTGAACATGACCCAGTTGATAGATGGGTATCCAGGGCACGAGCATTCCCTTCCTATTTATCCCATATATGAGGATGTGATTAAAACAGTAGCGGAATCACAGATGGCGGTGACTCCCACCCTGTTGGTTTCCTACGGTGGCCCGTGGGCGGAGAACTACTATTACTCCAGGGAAAACGTTTGGGGCGATAAAAAGCTACAGTATTTCACGCCCTACAAGGAACTGGCGCGAAAGAGTCGAAGACGGCCAGGCTGGTTTATGGACGAGGAACACGTGTTCAAGAAACACGCCGAGTTTATGACAGCACTGGTCGAAGCAGGTGGTTTGGCCGGTATCGGCAGTCACGGACAGTTACAGGGCCTTGGCTTTCATTGGGAACTGTGGTCAGTGGCCAGTGGGGGTATGGATAATCATGATGCACTAAGGGTGGCAACCATTACGGGAGCGGAGGCCATAGGACTGGATGGGGACCTGGGCAGCTTGGAAGTTGGCAAGTTGGCGGACCTATTGATTTTGGAAAAAAACCCGTTGGAGAACTTGCGTCATACCAAAACGCTCACGCATGTTATCAAAAACGGGAGGGTGTACGAAGCCAATACCTTGGATGAGGTTTGGCCTATACCTCAAAAGGCCGAGTCCTTCAATTGGCAAACCAAAAAACCCGAAGGCTTGCCCGGCATACCGCATTAGAGAACCAGATTTTGATTTCAGGCGGTTAGTTTTCCGGAAACGCTACCGGCTCTACAATGTCTTGCTTGAAGGTCTTGATAGTAAGTGCCCTTTGGCTCTGGGTTTTAATGGCTACCAAACCGTATACAGTTTTTCCTTTGCCGATAGTAGTATTTACAAGATTGTTTTCGAAAAGGTTAGCCTTAAATTTCTGATTGGCAGAACCGGCGGCAATCATATTTCCAAAAGATAATCCAGGGCCCAAGCCCAAGCCAATAGGAATTACCGTGGTATTATCCCTACCTTGTTCGGTATTCCCAATATAAAGATTCACAGGTGTTAACAATAAATATAGTAAGTATTCCGCGGTTCCTTGCCTTAGCTTTTTGAAAGCTATGTTGGAAGGAAGTATTTCAACTTCACTACCATCCATGAAGGTAAGATAGACGTCCTTACCAAAAATGATGTCTTTATTGGAATTATTAATAACTTTGATTGCAACTACCCTAATGCTTTTCTTCAATTCCTTTTTTGCATATTTATCTTTTAAGAGATTGTATCTATATTCCAAGATTAGGTTATCGGTAGAATTTTCAGACCGATAGGTAAGCGCCGTAGGGTTAATAGGTTTGTAACGGGTCGTGGCGCAACTTTGAAAAAGACCTGTAAGAAACACCAGGATAATGATTTTGGTTGACTTCATGTATTATATCTAAAGTGTTGATATGGGATTGGGTTAAGATTCGGCCCATTGATTGTTGTTCTTATTGAAATCACCACTCAAAGTGGATGTACTTTTCCGTTGTTCGAACAACAAGGGAAACTTTACTTAACGCGTGTAATTCAACGCAGTTTAAAGAAAAGTATTGTGTTAATATTTCTGTAAGTAAATTACGACAGATTACTATTTACTACTGATGTAAAACTGGTAAAGCGATTTTATGTCATGGTAGACACGGCAACGGATATATGATGCTTCTCATTTCTCGCTCAAGACTTCTTCTTATAAAGTCATGATACTATTTATTATCGTAGGAAAGGTATGGGTAACGCTGTAATGGAGGTTCTTTTATATTCCGATGGTTTTCACTAAACCAATCGTTTTCTTTAGCCCAAACGCCGTTTGACAGGTCTGAAACCGGCTATTGGATATCTACTTTAGATGTTTTTGGAGATATACAACTACTCTATCAGAGCGTCGGTAAGAGGCTATCGGGCAATCACCAAAGGCATTTTACGTACGCCAATAATATCCTGTAATCAGCGCTTTTTTTAGTATGATTATACCCTTGGCCACACAGGTCATAACAGTTCACTCCATAATTTCCGAAACTATCTTAAACAGCGGTAGCAATCTGAACGAAATGAGTGTAGCCTTATTCCTTGTCTTTGTGATTTTTGTCTGTACGGCCATTGCTATACAATCCCTGCAGCGCGCGTACTTGGTCGCCTTCCGTGATAAAACGGATGCGAAAACTGTCCAACCCTTTTAACATGAACTCACGATCGCCGTAGGGGTACAGTTCATATTTTGTTCCATTGTCCCTTTGATAAAACAGTGTACCGTTTTCCATACTTATTTTGCGGGGGCCATAACTTCCGACAAAGGTTTGAAGGGTCGTCACATCTAAACGTACGGGATTTTTCAGAGCCTTCAATCGGGTAATCGGCCATTCATAAAACGCTTTGCGTTCTTCGTCGGTCTGCTGCTCCATTAAACTTTCAAGGGCTTTGATATGGGCGACCTCCAACGCCTCCTGCACAGGAACCTCAATATGCGGACTCACTCCGGTTCCCTCCCAGTTCGTATTGGTAATGGGGTTGATGGCGCGACCCGTTGGAACCCAGATGGTAAATCGATCGGTAGCCACAACAGAACCACCAGGATGGGCGCCCCCTCCCGTGGTTTTCCCGATTAAGGTGGCACGTTCCAGATTCTTGAGATTGTAGCTGAACTCCTCCGCTGCGGAGAAGGTATTGGGACTTGTCAACACATAGACCGGGGTATCCGGACTGCGTTTGCCGGACACATGGGGCAGAGTCCATGTCTGGGAGTTGGAATCGGTGGGGCGCCAGTAGAAGTTGTTCAAATGAACGGGATCGCTACCAAAGAGATAACTCGTGATGAGTTGTATCATCGCCGGACTGCCGCCTCCGTTGTTGCGAAGGTCAATGATCATCGCATCGGTATTACTTAAGAAATTCATGGCGGACACGGCCGTTTCCCCTCCATATTCCACATTTGAAAAGCTGCGCAGATCTAGATAGCCAATATTCCCCTCAAGGATTTTCAATTCCTTGAAACCAAAATTACCTCGTTTTAGACTCGCAATATAACGATTCAAATAGGCGATGCTGTCTTCCGCGGTTACGGTCTGTTGTTGTTCGGCAATTTGCCTGGGTTCAAAAGACACCCGTAGATGTTTGTCCTTACTTACGGCTTGCAGGTCGGTGGTGAGCAGCGCGGCAAACTCCTGGGGATCGCGAATATCCTTGTAAGCTCCTTTACCTTGCCTGGTTCGGAGGTTTTCGATCATTTGGGTGGCCATCTCGGGGAAGACATAATTTTGGTCAAGTTTACTGGCAATGGAATCCAAGACGGTTTGCCGTTCTTGTCGAGTCAATGGGGCCGGGTTCTCCTGAGCCTGTGTGCAATAGGAGAGAAGAAGGAGAAAAAGGGCTAGAACAAGGGAAAGGGTGTTTGCAGTTTTCATGATTTCGTTTTTTTTAGGCAATTGGTCCTTATCTTGTTTAAGGTATTTTCCAATTGCGTGATTTCGTTTTTTGTGATTCCTTTTAGTGATGAATTTCTGTTATGATGTATGATTGGGGGCAGAAGTTGCAATACTTCCATCCCCTTGTCGGTGATTTCAATTTTATACCGTCTCCGGTCCTCTTTGTGTATGGAACGTTTCAAATATTTTTTTTGAACCATGGTGTTGATCATTCGGGTCATAGACCCGTTATCCTTGAATACCAATTCGGCGATTTCCTTTTGTGTCAGCTCCGGATATTCGTTGAGAAAAATGAGAACCATTCCCTGATCTAATGTCATATCCTTTATTTTTTCGGAGATGTTCTGCTGAGCAAATCTTCGATATTCCTTAATGGTGCTTTCTATGGAGTGAAATATCGTTTCCGACGGGAGCGCTAGTTGCATTCATTTATTTGTTTGACACAAATATAATTGATATATCAAATAAATATGGATTTTTAACCTTTTTTTTGCCAAAATCGCTTTGCGAATGTATAAGTGCAGGCAGGAAACAACCTCCCAGTACCAGGAAGCATCTGTTCCCTGCTGTGCCGCTACCTGCATAAATAACCTACGTGAAAGGTCTTCAATAACCATTTAATCGATGGCCGTACAAGCAAGGGTTGAATACGGTAAGTCACAATTTCGAACAGGGCCGGACAATTTCTGGAAAAGCATTGGAGTCCGATGAAAACTAATGGAGCGAATACGGGTTGAAAAGCATCATTTTTTCAGTTTCTTGTTGGCATACTTTCTGTAGTTCCGAACGTTACACTTATTAAGATTTTGGTAGTTTTTTTAATCCGAATTTTTTAAAGTAAACCATAAAACCTATTATGATCAGTATTCCCATAACTGATGGAATATATTGACTATGCGGTTGGTATTTTTCAAACACCGTTCCAATAAATGCGGACAAAAGAGCCGCAAAGGCACTGGTCATTTTATAAATATGTTCATAAAGCCATATTTTATGCATTTTATACTTCTCTGTTGAAATGAAATACCTTAGAAAATCATATATCACAATAAACAGAAAAGCACCAACAGTGCTATAGATGATAATTGGAGACCATATCATACCTATGGACTTAAAATAATATAAAAAATATGCCAGCACCAGTAGACTACCAACGGCAACCAAAATATCCGTTATTTTAGGTTCATTGGTTTTCAGCACCAATGTCCTATAACCGGAGAAGGAAACATATCCACTTAATACCGTAATGACCAGTAAGAATGTGTTTCTGCCAAAGATGAAAACGCCTATCAAACCGGTTAAAATAACAACCGAGATAAATCTCAAAAAATATTTTCCACTTCTGGTATGCAGCGTATCCCCTTTCGTACTTAGCAGGGCAATGAGTCCTAGTAGTAGCGCAATGGAACCTGTTACGACATGAAGTATAATATTTGATTGGTGTACTATTTCCATAAGTTCGGATTGATTTACTCGGGCCTTGCCAATTCTTTATCGATGTGAGTAACTTTTTCGGCTTCCAGGATTTCTGTCCAGTTATCGTCTTGATAAAGGTAGATTCCAGACCCTAGACCACTGTACGATGGCCCTTGGCCCATCGGGTATACTTTCCATTTGAAGTCTACCAAGACTATTTCATCCGATAAAATTTCAAGATCCAATTCCAGTATTTCCATCCTTACATTTGGAAATTGCTTAAATACATCTGCAAATCGTTCACGCAACGCATCAATTCCAAAGTAGGTACCGTCTGTCCCGTACATTCTGATATCCGAGTCAAAATTTCCCAAAAATGAATCCAGTTTACCTTGATTAAATGCCTCGATCGAAGACATATAAAGTACTCTTACAGGATGATTGTAGTTGGTTGATTTTTCCCCGAGTCCTTTTGAGTTACCGGTCTTGCATGAATAAAGATTAAGTAGTAGTGTACCCAATACTCCGAAAATTAGGATTAATCTCATTGAATTACCTTTTTATCGTTCATACTTCTAATTGTTGTTAGTTAGAATGAATCCCGTAGGACCACCGCAAATAGCATAAAAATAGGATGGTAAAAAAGGGAAGAAGGGTGAATGGTCGAAATAGCAAGTGAATGATACGCTATTAATGGTAAGTGATTTAATCTAACCATCTAAATGGTGGTGCTAAAAGGTCAGTTACGCGCGTTATTCAATCTTAATAAGTTTCCGAATGGTCGCTGAGTAACTTTTACTACTCATAACGGGGGAGATTTGATTACCAAACAAAATTACGTAACGGCCATTTAAATGGGGTTTTATTTGTTCAATATGACCTTTGTTAACAATGTATTTTCTGTGGACCCTGGAAAATTCCTCGCCTAATCTTGTTTCAAGAAAAAGCAGTGAGTAATCACAGAGTTTTTTCTCACCCTTTTTATCGTAAACGAAAGAGTAATTGTCGAAAGCCTCGAAATAGACTATATTTTCAATGGGAACAAATAAAATATTTTCACCTTTCTTAATGGGAATATGGCTAATAGGAACCGAAGACTGTGAATTTTGCGGGGTTTCTTGCTTTTGCTTAGGTGATTTTTTTTGAGAGTCAACCGATAAATGGTTCTTAGTCGTCGAAAAGGCGTATTGAAAAAAACCGATTCCCAAGACCAACGATATGATTCCGTTAAACAGATACATGTTGCCGGCCGATAAAATCTGGTATTGCTGCTCTTGAAAAACCAATGATCTGATTATTTGTTCGGTTTCCGTAGCAATAAAAGCAGCTAAAAAGTATGCAACTGAGATTACGAGATATAGTTTCCACCTAGGTTTGAAATGCAGTTCAAACCAGGATTTATGGGATTCTATAGCGATTAATGTATACCCGATAATGAAACTAGTCGATAACGATTGAATCGTATACTGAAGCCAATTGAGATTTTGGTGCATAACGTAATTGGCGGTTCCTATTCCTATGCCTACCAACATGATTTGAGGTAAAAACCGGACTGTCTTTTTTAAATCAAATCGTTCTGTAACCATGTTGATATTGATATACCTTTTTCAGTACCGGTTAAAACGAATACCCATCCGGTACCATGTGAAGTCTACGCATTTTCATGGAAATATAGTGAAAAATCCCCTCACAGGTTTTGGGGTACTGGGAATGAAAGTAGACGGTACATACAAACGTGGCCCATACCCTGGTTACGTTGGGATATCTAAGAACAATGGGTACAAACAGTAAAAAGTAAGAAAACGGTTTTAACAGCAGCGAGGAACGTGAAACGCGACCGAAATAATCTTTATGATTCTTAAAATCGATTCCTTTTCAGTCGTTAAAATCTCCCCATAATCGAGCTAAAGCTGCTTTCACTTTTTCTTCTTAGAAGTCCGTAGGGTTTTTAATAATCGCTTTAGCTCTCTTTTTCATAGCATTCAGTTGATCTTTGTCCATTTTGTTCAACATAGCCATCATCATGTTCATGCGCTGGTTGTCTTTGAAATGCTCTTGCTTTTCATCCAAAAAATTCCAGTATAGAGCATTAAAAGGGCAGGCGTCTTCACTGGTTTTTTTGGAAACTTTATAATGACAGCTTTTACAGTAATTACTCATTTTATTTACATAGCTGCCACTGGATACATAAGGCTTTGTAGCAACGATACCTCCATCGGCAAATTGGCTCATACCTCTTGTGTTGGTTATTTCGACCCATTCGATTGCATCGATATAAATTCCCAAATACCAATCACACACTTCATCGGGATGTGTCATCGTGAGCAATGCATAATTACCCGTGATCATCAATCTTTGTATATGATGCGCGTACGCCTCATCAAGACTCTGTTTTATCGAATGGTGCAAACAATTCATTTTTGTATTCGCTGTCCAATAGAAATCGGGTAACGAATTCTGGTTATCCAGTTTGTTGCTTCTTCGGTATCCCGGCATTTCCTTCCAATAAATACCACGCATATATTCCCGCCAACCAATAATTTGCCGAACGAATCCTTCTACCTGTGATATGTCGATATCGTCTTTGTGATCTCTCCAATAATCGATGACCGCTTCAACAACTTCCTTGGGATGTAACATTTTACTGTTCATCGCAAAGGAAAGACGGCTGTGAAACAGGAATTTTTCATCGGTATGCATGGCGTCTTGGTAATCGCCAAAGTGTATCAACAAGTTTTTACGGAAATAGTTCAAAACGGAAAGACAGTCTTCCCTGGATGTTGGCCAACTGAAATTGGTAGCGTCTATGTTTCCTATGGTTTCCACACCGTGTTTTTGAATCATATCAACAATGTCGGATACCTCTTTACGGAAACCTCGTTCGTGCGGGATCTCATGCTCCCCTTTCCATTTGTTTCGATTGCTTTTATCGTAATTCCATTTACCGCCTTCCGGATTGGAGTCGTTCACCATCATGATATCATATTTTTTGCGCATGTGGCGATAGAAATACTCCATGGTCAATTGTTTCTTTCCTTCGTAAAACTCCGTTAAATCGGTTCTTGAGGTTAAAAAGTGTTCCGTATCAAAGGATTTGGTTTCAATATCCAACGATTTGCAAAACTCTTTTAATTGCTCATCCAAACGATATTCGTCCGGTAGTTGGTACTCAAACCTATCCGCTTTTTGATCCTTAATGATTTTTTGCAGATTTTTGGTCAAATCCTGCTCGTTGTTGTTGTCATCCAATCGATAATAAATCACCTGGTGACCACGTTCCTCGAGCCAATCTTTAAAATTTCGCATACTTTGAAAAAATGCGACCACTTTCTGTATGTGATGGCGGGTGTAATCGGTTTCTTGGCGCATCTCCGCGATAAAATAAAATACCTCGTCATCGGCAGTACCCGAATACCAGGAATGTTTGTGATTCAATTGATCTCCTAAAAGAAGCCGTACGGTCATAATTTCTTAAAATAAGGTGGTTTGAAGCCAAAGATTTTGGAACTTTTGATTGGGGTCGTATCGTTCGGCCTGCGACTTTATATTGAATTTACGATCTCTCGGATCGTTCCCCACTCCTGCAACGTACATCCAATTTCCGTAGTTACTGTGTACATCATAGTCTAAAAGTAGGGACTCAAAATAGGCCGCCCCGATACGCCAGTCCAATTCCTGTTCCTTGGCAAAAAAGGAAGCGACATTTTGGCGGCCCCGATTGCTCATCCAACCGGTTTCCATGAGCTCGATCATATTGGCATTGACGAATGGTTCGTCCGTTTTGCCATGTATCCATTGATCAACGAGGTCTTTATCGGATTTCCAATCATACTCTTTATGCAAAATACCACCGATTTTAAAAATATCATTACCGTGTTTGAGGGAGATATACTTAAAAAAGTCTCTCCATATTAATTCAAAAACAAGCCAATAGGTCGAGTCGTTCTTCCCTATTCTTTGCTCGTATTTTTTAACCTCTTCATAAATGGTTCGGGGTGAAATACTTCCGTTGGCCAACCAAGCGGATAATTTGGAACTGTAATCCGTGCCTATTAGACCGTTCCGTGTTTTTTTATAGTAGGAAAGTTTTTTGGTATCCCAGAAGTATTGCTGAATTCGTTCAATAGCATGGTTTTCCCCTCCGCGAAAGGGAAAAGCCGTTCTTGTATCGGTCTCAAAGGCGTCAAATCCCAAATCCTTTAACTGTGGTATTGGCTTCGTTTGGGCTAACAGATTTTTATTCGAAAGAGGTTCCACGCCAATCGGTTTTCGTATGCTGCCGTACTTTTCGCACTTCTTTCTGAAATTGGTAAAAACGTTGGGGACGTTGGCTATTTCGAAGGGGATATCTTCAGGATGATATAAAAACTGATCATAGCTTTCTACCCACTCGGTCGCCTTGGGAACCTCTTGCTTTACATTGATCAAAACCTCCTGCTCCTCTTTTGTCCATTCCTTTTGTAAAAAAACAGTGGCTATGCCGTGCTCTTCAATAAGGTTCGGAATCACAATTTCAGGGTTCTCCGAATAGACCAGTAACGTAATGTTGAGTGCTTCCAGGTTTTTCCTTAATTCCGACACGGATTCAATTAGAAATTTTGCCCGATATTTTTCAGTTTTTTTAAAGCCAAATGCATCGGATTCAAACATTTTCGGGTCGAAAACATAAACACCTAGTACGTACTCGTTTTGATCCATCGCTTTTTTGACCGACACATTATCCTGAGACCGCAAATCATTTCTAAACCATACCAATCCTGTACCCATATTTTTATTTTAACGCGTCATGGCCCCAATTTTTCAGGGAATAATACCAATTGCTATTTTCAATATTGTCGTTAGGTTTTTGTGAGGGATTTATTTTTTGATGATACACGCCTACGGTCTCATTGATTCGGTCCCAATTGGATTCGGTAAGCTCTGATTTTTTCTTTTGCTTTATCTTGAGGATCGACCTTCCGGCACGATGCCCTATGGTTTCCCCATTTTCCATCTCCTTCCCGGCATTTTTGGAGGTTTCGGTTTCGAGCCATTCCTCCAATTCCGCATTGGACATATTTTGTTTTTCCTGAAATTCTCTCCAGATTTCTTCTTTATCGTAATCAGCCATATCGCATGTTTTTAACAGTCTATTTCCTTACAAGGATCGTGCCCCCAGTTTTTAAGGCTATACCGCCAATCGGATTCTTTGATATCACTATCAGGCTGTTGTGCCTTATGCCGTTTGATGTAACCGATGACCTTACTCATATGGTCGTAGTGATCCTCGCTTAGATTATCTTTTTTGGTTTCTTTGATATCGATAATTTTTTTACCACTCTTATGACCAATGGCCTCGCCATCGCCACTATCCTGACCTACACTTTTTGATTTGTCGGTTTCCAGCCAATCTTTTAATTCGCTGGGAGTCATATTGACCAGATCATAAAACTCCGAATAGATTTCATCCTTTGATTTTGCCATCTTTTTAATTTTCAAAGTACTAAAATCAGTTTGTTGAGGTTGATACAAAAGCTATTATTATAAACGCAATCACCCTATATCCGATTGAAGCATATCGTTTTCCTTATGGGAGAATTCAGATAAAATTACATGTCGGTAGGAATTTCCCGAAGGATGATTATCTGCGAAAATTTGTAAAATAGATTCGTTAGCTACGGAATTGGGTTGACCAACACTCAATGTCTAAAATAAAGAATTCCGGTGCAATTCACCAATAACGCTGAACTAATGGGCAACTTATATCTAGGAGGATACGACCTCTGGTGTAGTCGCTGTTCTTTGCTTGCTCGCTTCAAAGAGCTGGGGTTTTCGGTGAATTAAATTAAGTTACCGGTTTCGATTTGCGGTTCTACCTTGTTGTCCGTTGGCTTTCCCTCGTTTTTAATTCGACTCGGATCTATACTTTTTCCATTGATAAACAGCAAATATTATTTTATCAATTTGTAATCACTGCTTTCAAAAACAAGCTACCTTCCCATGAAATATGCAATTATCCACAAGGCCGGGCTGAACGAAGTTGTATTCAACACGCTAGGGATTCAAATTCAAGGTAATTGCCATTATAGATTTGATCTTTTGGAATAGCGCCCTTGGCATGTAGTGCACAATTCCTGGACAAAACGAAAGAAGCTGCTAGCAATATGAAATTTTTCATACGTAATACCAATGATCATGGCTGGCATGTTTATAGCTAAGTCTATATTTTTCATAAATATAGTCGTTTCCTTTTATCGATTAGAGCTGAAAATAGAAGGGGGCAGAGAGGTCTTCGCCAGCCTTTTCAGGCACCAAGCAGTACAACAAAAGAGACTCTATGCACTTGTGCTGCACACTGGGAATAGGGGATATTGTCACCAGCTGTATTTTAAGTAAGAAATATATATTGCTGAACTTCAGGGAACTCGACTAGGGTTTTTTACAATTCCTCCACGAGTTGAATATTATTTCCACAGGTGTCATTGAACACGGCAATTTTTACTGTTCCCATTTCAGTTGGTTTTATACTGAATACAACACCGAGATTTGTAAGTCGGTCATATTCATTTTGAACATCTTCAACATCAAATTGCGTGTAGGGAATCCCAGCATCCATCAATGCATCTTGAAAGACTTTTGATGGTTCAAAATGATTTGGTGCCGGTTCCAATAATAATTCAGGTCCGTCCTGTGATTCCTTGGAGACCAGGGTCAGCCATCTATTACCACCTTCCAATGGTACATCCTTCTTTTTAATGAAACCTAATTTTTCAGTATAGAATTTTAATGCCTTTTCTTGGTCTCGAACTGGAATACTTATCAACGTAACCCTCATTTTTTTTGTTTTAGATTATTTAGGCAAATTCCAAAATCAAAATCAAATTTACTTCTCGAAAATTGCTCTTTTTTGAAATTCGCGAGGAGTCAATCCGTTTCTATTTTTAAAAAGTGTGCTGAAAGAGCTTAAGCTCTCAAATCCAACAGCGAAACAAGTTTCCGTTACTTTCATTCCACTCTTTAGACATTCTTTCGATTTTTTAATCCGTACGTCGGTCAGGTATTGTTTTGGCGTTTGACCGTAATATCTCTTGAATAAACGTAACAAATGATATTTGGACACGTATCGAAGGTGTGACAAAAAATCTAAATTCAAATTGATGTCATAATTATTGTCGATATAATTGCGAACCCCAATAACGGTATCTATTTGTCCTTGGTTCGAGTAGATTTTCTTTCTAATTCTTTTTATTTCCGTTTCGTAATGAGTCATTCTACATTTTTCTCACATCACCGTCAAGAGTCATGTATAAAAAGCGTAGCTGACTCATGGCGAGCAGCTGTTCGCTAAATTTGGTAGCACTGGCACGCGACACGTCAAGTCCACTCCCTTATGGTCCCTGTCGACCGTACATTAATTCCATTAAAAATACTGGTTTTCTGGGAACACACCAACCGGCAATGCGTTTTATGTGTTGACAGTGGTTCGTACTTTTGTTATTTGGGTATATTTATGGGAGTAAATTCGGAAAACAGATTTTCCGATTCCTTTATCGCTCCAATCGGTACATATTCACAAACCTTTGAGTATTCTATCCACATTTCTTGGACCTTTGGATTTGAATGCGCTTGTTCCATGGCCGTTTTGGATTTCCAACCGAAAACTTCAATGATATCGCCTTCTTGGGATTCCATGATTATTGGTTTGCGATAAGAAACCAAGCCTATATCATAGAGCAGTTCCCAATGTTTTAAGGACAATGACTTTAGTTGTTCACTTTTTCCTGGTAGCGGTCTGTATGCAACAATCACAATTCTTTCCATAGTTCGTTTCAAATATCGCAGCTAACGGTTTGCACTAGCAATTAATTCTATACCCTTTTTACTTACATTTTTCAATTCGACTGCGAATAATTGAGTCAAATTTCTGTTCCTTAGGAAAATCGTACTTCAAAGCCGTATCTCGCAAAACTTGAAATTCCGAATAATATACTGTTAGGGGTGATTCAGATGAAAATCCGGCGCTTGGCATTTCGCCAGGCAAATTTCCGGATGCACCAAATCCAATTCCAGGAATATTTTTAGTGCCATCTTTATAGTTTTCATATTGTTCAAGTTTTGTTCTTTCCCCGTTTTTGTCATATTTCGATTTCAGATAACGGTCTCAGGAATGAGCAGTTGTGTGGTACCTCCAACGACCCTGAGCTTGTGGAAGGCGCGCGGAAAGCAATAACACTTAATCTTGCAAGTACACACCAAATTGAAAACTCGTGAGCCCCGACCCTCGGGGTTTACATGTAGGCATATACCATCAACTAATTGTATACGGTGCCGTAGCATGTTATTTTATTATTTCTCCGTTTTTCCAAATGTGCTTGCCTCTTTTTAAAGAGGTTGGGTATTCAAGAGGATTACCTTCGAATAAAAGCATATTAGCAAATAACCCTACTTCAATTTTGCCGATATCTTTCAATTGAAAAATACCACTTGGGTTTCCCGTTGCAGATTTTAATACCTCGGGATTTGAAGTTCTGGCTTCATTATATATTAGTGGTTCTTTATGCAAATCATCTCCATAATTAATGCCAAAGTTTGGCGTATCATTTCCGGCAAGAATTGTTGCTCCGGCTTTATGTAGACGCAGCAACTCACTTTTAACTAATTTCGATAGATGCAAAACACATCGTTATACGCCTAGCTTGACATTAAAAGTGACGACGGGGTGCCTCTTTTGAGTTAGTCCTTTGGAATCTCTTCGTATGTATACTTGCTCTTTTTCCAATCGATCAAAGGCGAGGGGTAGTACTGCACGTTCATCCTATCGAGGAAGGGGGCCTGATTGGCCAACCGTATCTTGTAGTTTTCCCAATCGCGGTTTTCCCTGGGCGTCCAGCTTAATTCTGAATAGCCGATGGCACGGGGAAAGGCCAAATACTCCAACTCATCGATGTTGCTAATGGTTTCGGACCAGAGTGGCGCCTCCAAACCTAGGATATTTTCCAAGGGGATGCCTTCATATTCCTCGGGCGTCCAGATATAGGCAGTGTCTACCGGGATATAGGCCGCCCAGTGCAATCCGTGTTTGGAGAGCGTATCGTATTGCATGTCGAGATAGGCTTTTTTTGCCGGACTCATAATGATTTTCATGCCTTTTTCCACGGCTAACTGTGCGTTTTCGGTACTGGCCCAGAACTGGGCGATTGAGGTGGAATCGATATCGGCGGTCGCCACTTCGTCCCAGCCGATCATACGTTTCCCGTGTTTTTGTACGATTTTTTCGACCCGCTCCACAAAATAGATGTAATCATTCTTTTTGGTCACATGGCTTTCATCGCCTCCGATATGAAAATAGGGCCCGGGCGTCATTGCGGCGATTTCCCGTACCACGTCGTCAATGAATTGATAGACCGTATCTTTTCGCGTGTCGAAGGTGCTAAAACCTACCTTCATGCCTTCGTACAATTCAGGCGTTTTACCGTTTCCATTCAGAAAGGGATAGGAGACAGAGGCCGCATTTGTATGGCCCGGCATATCGACTTCGGGCACTATTGTGATATGGTGCTTGGCGGCATAGGCCACAATACCCTTATAATCCTCTTGGGTGTAGAAACCGCCAGCTTCGCCACCCACCTCGGTGCTACCTCCTATTTCGGTGAGTTTGGGCCATGATTTAATCTCGATACGCCATCCCTGATCGTCGGTTAGGTGCAGGTGCAGTACATTGTATTTATAGTAGGCCAGAAGATCGATATACTTTTTCACGTCTTCCACGTTAAAGAAATGCCGGGCGACATCCAACATGCTGCCTCGATATTCAAAAGAGGGTCTATCAATGATTTTTCCGGTGGGAATGGTCCATACGGGATAGTCGGCCAGGGTATCGTTCGATGCTTCCGAAATGATCTGCCGGAGTGTCTGTACGCCTCGGAAGGCGCCCTCTACCGTATTGGCGTTCAGGATCACCGAATCTGTGGTGATGTGCAATTGATAGGCTTCCGGAGCATTCATTTCGAGACTGTCGGATTGATTGATGTAAATGACGCCTTCCCGGTTCTCCTGTGGCCCACTATTCACGGGGATATCCAAATTGGTCTTTGCCTTAATTTTTTCCGCCAGGAATCCGCCGACATCCTCGAATCCGGTCGCCGTTTCGGAAGTGTAGATGGCCGAAAAGCGGTCTAGGGCAAATCCGCCTTCGGCAGCAATCACTTTTAAAGGTTTTGGGATCATATTTTCAGCCGCCAAATTGGTGGTCGGAAACTGCAATACCCGTTTCTTTTTTTCTGTTTCACACGATAAGAAGGCAATTATGCCAAGGGAAAAGAGGAGACTTTTAATAAGGGTCGATTTCATCGTATCTAGGTGTTTATTATTTGTAGTCGGTTGATTTGTACTTCTATTCGAAACGGTCGATTCTTCATTAGTGTTTGAAATTGCATTTTGTCAAATAAATACACTATACCCGGTCCGGTCTTTTGTCATTTAACGTACGGCTTTAGCACTTCGTACCAGATATCATAGCCCTTCCCGTTCATATGCAAACCGTCTTCAATAAATAGTTCTTCGTTGATCTTTCGGCCCTCGAGCATGGGTTTCCAAACATCCGCAAAGTCGATCAAGGAATCTTTTTGGCTCCACCGTTTCAATTTGCGATTCAGTTTTTTGTATTTCCGTTTCATTTGCCAACGAACGATACTGGGTTTGGCAGCGATCAATACGATTTCGGCGGCCGCGTTCTGTTCCCGAATTCGAGCGATGATGTTGGCCAGGGTCTTTACAATGGCCCGAGGTTTCTTTTTTGCCGAAAGGTCATTGTCCCCTTCGTAAATAAATACTTTTCTGGGTTTAAAGCGAAGTACCAAGGCATCCGAATAAGCGAGCAGATCGGTGGCTTGCGACCCTCCAAAACCCGTGTTGACGATCTGATAGTCGGGAAAGCGCTCTTGCAAATCGTTCCAAATCCGTACGCTAGAGCTTCCTGTAAAGACGATGGTTTCTTTCGAGGCATCCCATAAGGTGTCGTATTTCTTTTGAATGGCATCGACCTCCTCCATAAAATCTGATGCTTCCTGGGCTTGGCCAAGGGTCATTAAGAAAAGTGGAAAGAGATACAGGTATTTCATTCAGTTAGATACTTTTGGTAATATACAAACGACCCAATGCTGTTATTGGCCACCCACGTGTTCCGTAATACCCTCCGCAACCGACCAGTCATAGAATCGGGAGATCCAACTATCGGAGGGTAGGCCTTGTTGCTTCATCCCAAATCCGTGGCCGCCCTTGGCGTACATATGAAGTCCCACTGGTTTGGCGGCTTTTAACCAAGAGGCATAAAGCTCCGTACTGCCACCAGCCAATCCCAAGGGGTCGTCACTGGCACAAATGACCAACATGGGCGGGGCATCGGCAGGTACTTCCTTAACAGGCATGGCGTAGGTCCACGGGTATACGGGCACCAAAAAATTAGGACGGTCGGGTTTGCTATAACCATAGGCGACCCCCATGGTGACAGCCCCTCCGGCAGAAAATCCCATAAAACCTATTTTTTCAGGATTTATGGAATAGTCTGCGGCGTTCACGCGCACATGGCGAATCGCGGCAAGACCGTCTGCTACCGAGTAGGGCAATACCGGCTCGACTTTTTTTAAAATTTTCGAGGGATCGGGCGAACTGTCGTCGGTGATATCCTGTACTCCATCTTCGCCGGTGGGTACCAATCTGTATTTTAGCACGAAGGCCGTAATGCCCTTTTGATTTAACCACTTGGCTACGTCGGTACCCTCGCTTTGAATGCTCAAGGCATAGAGCCCACCCCCAGGGGCCACGATCACGGCCGTTCCGTTCGGCTGTTCCGGGCGAAATACTTCCATGGTCGGAATGGAAACGTTGGTGACGACCTGATTGTCCCAAATTTTGGAATAATATTCCTTTTCCCCATTTTCCCACTCGACCCCTTCGGCATTCTCATGGGGCAGTTCAACAATCTCTTGGGCGATGGAAAGCTGTGCAAGATTCATTGCCATTATTAGGGTAACTAGTTGTCTCATGTTTTTCGTATTATTTTTATTACATACCGATTCCTACGTATATCAAACCCGCTAATCCGCCTCCCAACAAGGGACCCAGAATGGGGATTAAAGCGTATTTCCAGTCGCTGGTTCCCTTACCGCGAAGTGGAAGCAGCGCATGCATGATTCTCGGGCCGAAATCCCTTGCAGGATTAATGGCATAACCGGTAGGTCCGCCCAACCCAAAACCGATTCCCATTACCAAAAGTGCTACGGGAAGGGCATCGAGTGATCCCAATGATACAGGTTCTTCCCCGAAGGTACCCCCTGCGATAAAGAATACCCCAAAAACCAGCACGAAGGTGCCGATGATTTCGGTAACCAGATTCCAAAACGGACTCCGTACCGCCGGACTGGTACAAAAAGTGGCACGTAAGGCTTCGGGATCCCCCGTGGCATCGTATTGCTTTTTATAGCTAAGCCATACCAATGTAGAGCCCATCATGGCCCCCAGTACCTGGGCTAGCATATAGCCTGGAACCAACTCCCAGGAAAACTTCCCAATTACGGCGAGGCCTAATGTAACTGCCGGGTTCAAGTGGGCACCACTGGCATCGGCAGCAATGAACACCGCGACAAAAACGGCGATTCCCCAAGCCAGTGCTATACCGACCCAACCCGCATCGGAACCTTTGGTGTTTTTTAAAACGACATTCGCAACAATACCGTTCCCCAGCAGCAAGAGCATAGCGGTTCCGATAAATTCAAAAAGATAGGCGATCATCCGCGTCGGTTATTTGTTGGTCTGAAGATAAATAATTTACGCCAGAAATATTAATCGGTGAGGGATTGATACACGAATTGCCGCAGTATGCTTCCGTAGTAATTATTATAGGGTTGTACCTGAGTCATTAAAATGGCGATCAGCTCTTCCTGGGGATCGATAAAGAAATACGTGCAATAAGCGCCACTCCAATAGTACTGTCCCTTGGAGCCCAAACTTTTACTATTGGCGACATCCGTAGTGACACCAAAACCGAGTCCAAATCCTTGACCAGGGGCTTGGTACAGAGCGCCTACTTGGTTCATGGTCATAATGTCGAGGGTCTTCGGACTTAAAAACCGGATACCGTTCCATGAACCACCATTCAATAACATTCGACAAAAAAGCATATAATCGGCAGCGGTTGAGAAGAGCCCGTGCGTTCCGCCGAATACCGTATTTCCTTCAATGGGTAGTTGGTCCTCCGAAACAACCATCTTTCCTTCCTCATTGATATTATGAACGGGTCCCCAACGGGCCTGGTCTTTCTTGTCGATATTATAGCCGGTATCATTCATGCCTAACGGGCCAAAAATTCGTTGTTGAAGGAATTCCGCCGTGCTGATACCCGAGAAATGTTCGATGAGCAACGATAGCACGTCCGGGGAGGCACTATAATACCATTGCTCCCCGGGCTGACCGATCATCGGGAGGGTTACCAAAGTGTTCACCCGGTCTTCGATATTCTCTTGGGGCTCGTAGTAAAGGGCCTTGGCAATGGCATTGTCCAATTCGTTTCCTCCAAGACCATGGGAGAACCCTGCGGTGTGGGTTAAAATTTGATGAATAGTAATTTCTTTGTTGGCCGGTTCCGTTGTTTGATCAAGGCCCTTGGTCACATCAGTGGCTACCCTGAGGTCTTTGAACTGTGGAAGGTATTTGGATACAGGATCTGTTAGGAAAAAGTGTCCTTCTTCGTATAGCATCATGAAACCAACGGTAACGATGGGTTTGGTCATTGACATGATATGCAGTATTTGATCTTCACGCATGCTTGCCTTGTCTTTTAGACTGCTGTACCCATAAGCCGCCTTATGTACGACCTCTCCTTTACGTACGATATAGGAAACTGCGCCTGGAAGACGCCCCTCGTTGATTTCTTTTTGCAGAAAGGTGTCGTACCGTTCTAACCGATCGGTCGAAATTCCCGGTATCTTTGAGGAACTTTCGACCGCTAATTGACCACTAAGGTTTCCAGTGGAAATAAAAAGTAAGGCGCTACAATACCAAGGAATCAATTTCTTCATTTTTTTTGTTTTAGTTAGGAAATTACTACTCATAGGAAAGGTCGAATCTACGGGGGAAATTATCGATTTTTTAAATAGAGGCACCAAGATAGGTTTTTTTGATACTTTTTTGACTCATTTAATGGTGAAAACTAAATTTCTAGACTGGTTTTCATTTTTTTGTTAAAGAAATTTTTTAACTTGTTCATGTTAAATTGAAACAGTTTCAACACACTATCTAATAACCCTAAAATAAGTACAATGAGCGAAAGAGATGACAAGTTAGCGGCCTTAAAGGCAACCGCGGTGAAGCAATTGAATGAATGTGGTGTTTCCAATATTGATCACGATCAATTGGATGGCTATGTGAATAGCTTAAAATCAATGGTCGATAATAAAGATGCTACCTTGGTCTCTAGCCAGGACGAGTCCGAATTGGAAACCGTTCGTAGAAATTTCGTGGAGAAAAAATTAGGCGTGACCGATAAGGATAAGGCCATGGCCGCTATTCATGCAGTAGCCGATAAGATGTCAGGTATCCGTATGAAAAGTCGACCTGCCTTTTATTACTTGGTGGCACATGAGTTGGGCTAATCGATAAAGACCGTGGAACTTTGGGTTCCGGTTCGAGAAAAGCCCTGACGGTTGGCGTCAGGGCTTTTTTTATTCGGGAAAATCATGCTATTTTTAAATATAAACCAACCTCGACCAACTTGACGCGTTTCCTTCCACTACCGATTATTTTTCTTTTGTTTTTAATAGTGCCGATACGTTTTGTCGCACAGGTAACGACCGTTTCAGACGTAAAGGAAAGGCCGACAGCAACCGCTGTAGCGTTGGAAACGGGGCCTGTGATCGACGGGGAGGTAATGGATGATCCGATTTGGCAGCAAATCGAACCCTTTGGAGATTTTACCCAAGCCCAACCGAATTTTGGACGGCCGGCTACCGAAAAGACCGATGTGCGCGTCGCTTATACGAAAGAGACGTTTTATGTATCGGTGGTCTGTTATGACGCACGCCCCGAGAATTTGGTGGTATCGGATGCGCGACGCGATGCCGATCTCGATAATACCGATGCCTTTCTTTTTATATTGGATACCTATAAAGACGGGCAAAACGGATTTGTTTTCGGTACCAATTCCCTAGCGGTGGAGTATGACGCGCAAGTAGACAATGAAGGCCAGGGAAATTTCAATGCCAATCGCCAACAAGGGGGTACTATTGGTGGATTTAATCTTAATTGGGATGCTTCCTTCGTAGTGCGCACCCAAGTGAACGATTATGGATGGAGTGCCGAATTTGCGATTCCGGTCCGTACCTTACGATTTCAGGCGGGGAAGGATTGGGGAATCAACTTCCGGAGAAATATTCGAAAGACCAACGAAATAGTTTATTGGGCATCCATGCCGGTAGGGTTGGATTTGAAACGTCTATCCCTAGCGGGTACACTTACCGGTTTGAATCTTCCTTCCCCCGGGAATTTAAAACTGATTCCGTATGTGCTGGGTCGAATGGACAAAGACTTTAACGATGTCGATCCCAAAAATAGATTCGATGCCGAAGTAGGGGGCGATGTTAAGTTTAGTGTAACGCCTAGCCTTACTTTGGACCTTACGTACAACACCGATTTTGCCCAGGTCGAAGTAGATGACCAGCAAGTAAATTTGGACCGTTTTAATCTCTTCTTTCCTGAAAAACGGCCGTTTTTTTTGGAAAATGCAGGTTTGTTCAGCGTGGGAAGTCCTGGAGAGGTCGACCTTTTTTTTAGCCGTCGCGTCGGTATTGGAGAGAATGGCAGTGTGGTGCCCATCATCGGTGGGGCCCGACTTTCCGGTAAATTGAATCGTACCAACGTGGGCTTTCTTTCGATGTTTACAGAAGAGGTAGCGGAAAACGGGATTGAGGAAAACAACTTTACCTTGGCCAGGGTTAATCATGAATTCAAGGGGCGTACTGCCTTAGGGGCTGTATTTGTCAATAAAGAGGGTTTGCAATCGGACAATTACAATCGAACCTTGGCCCTGGACGGAAAATTAGGGTTGGGTAGAAAGGCCCGGATGTCCGGTTTCTTTGCAAAGACGGAAGACCCTAACGACACCATCAATGCCCATTCATTCAAGTTCCAGACCGATTATAATTGGAACAATTGGGAAATGCGTGCCGCGTACACGGAAGTAGGGCAGGGTTTTAATCCGGAGGTAGGTTTTTTACTGCGTTCGGCCTTCCGTAAGCCAGAGGGTTTGGTGCTGTACCATTTACGCCCAAAAAATCCGAATGCGAAGATTCTGGAATACCGACCCCACATCTCCTATCGAGGCTATTGGAATTTTGATGGATTTCTGGAAACGAGTTTCCTTCATATCGACAACCATTTTGAATGGAAAAGCGGTAACGAACTTCATACCGGTCTGAACATTACTACGGAGGGGGTGGTCAATGCCTTTGATATTTCACGCGGACAGGATGTGGTGATACAGCCCGGAACGTATAACCATGCCGAATCACAGATTGTATTCTTCACCAACCGAAGCAATCCGTTGTCGATCAATATCCGTTCGGTCATCGGGGGGTCTTTTGGCGGAACACGTTTTGTGGAAAGCATCACCGGGCGATGGCGAATCGGGGATAAGTTCAATTCGGAGCTAACTTTTTTATACAACAACTACCAACTTCCCGTTGGAAATTTTACGGCCAATATCTTAAGTACACGCTTGTCGTATGCCTTTAGACCCAATATTTATTTACAAGGACTCATTCAGCATAATACCTCGGACAAACTTTGGGCGGCGAACATTCGTTTCGGTTGGTTGCAGCAGGCCAATACCGGACTCTTTATTGTCTGGAATTACAATGTGTTTGACAATGAGCCATTGAATAACAGCATTATTATAAAATATACCCGAATGTTCGATTTGGTGAGATGACAGGGGCTATACCCCGAATTGTTGTAAATGATGATCTAAATGTTTGGAAAAGAGGGTGTTCCACTCTTTTTCGGTCAAGGGACCGAATGCGTGTGATTCCTTACCTTCGAAATGGGTGCCTCCTAGTTGTTGGGTCTTTTTGATATGCGCTATCAGCCTGTTTTTTTCTTCCTCAAATTCCCGCTGGTCGCTTATTAAGAATATAGGTGCGGTTCGGCTGTTTTTTTTGTATGGTTTGGGGCCCACTACACTATTTTTAGCAAAAAGTTTGATCATGAACTTCTGGAACCCCTTAGGTCTGGGATGCTTGTTTGTATACACCAATTCATAGGCCACATTACAATGGGCCAACATTTGGGCGACATTCATCTTACCCCACTTGGGTTGGGTTTCGGGAGTAAGGGCGTTGATACGGTCAATGGTTTCCTGCGCCTCTTTTTCGCTAAACAGATTTTTCCATCCCATCACCTCGCTATTTATACAGTGTACTGAGAAAAGATTACTTTAAGATACGGATTTTTAGTAATATAAACTCTCTTTATTTGATTTGCTTAATACTGTGTTGCTCTTTAGGCGCACCGAAGGCTGATTAGCGAACCCCGTGCACATTCATGGCAAGCGTATACACTGAATCCATCGCCGTAATGAACAAGGTTTTCTGATCTAGGCCTCCAAAAGTAACATTGGCCGTCCATTTTTCGGGAACTTGGATGTGATGGATTTGTTTCCCATTTTTATCAAAAACCGTTACCCCATCCCCGGTCAGATACACATTCCCTTGATTGTCTAGGGTCATGCCGTCCGAGCCCAATTCACAAAATAGGGTTCGGTCGGAAAGGCTACCGTCTTCGTTCACGGCATATACATAGGTCTTCCCATCCTTGATATCGGCAATGTATAGTGTTTTGCCATCCGCGGAACCGATAATCCCATTGGGCATCACAAAACCTTCCGCTACAATGGTCAGCTCCCTTTTGTCCGGAGATATATAGTAAACGCGTCGTTCCGGGATTTGGGGTTCGGTATGGTTCCACCAAGGTCTTTCATACAGGGGATCCGTGAAATAGATGCCTCCTTTGGGATCGACCCATAAGTCGTTGGGTCCGCCCAAACATTTTCCCTCAAAATTGTCGACTAGCACGGTGACCTTCTTCTCGGGATCAATTTGCCATAATTCGTTCTTCTCATCCGCACAGGAAAGCAGATTGCCCATATGATCGAAATACAGTCCGTTGGAACGCCCTGACGGCTTCATCCAATCGGTAACCGAATTGTCGGCAGCGTTCCATTTGACGATGCGGTCGTTAGGCTGGTCGGTGAAGTAGACATCACCGTTGGCGGCCACTGCGGGGCCTTCGGTGAAATCATAACCGTCGGCGACCAAGGTAAGTTGGGCCCCCTTGGCAATAATCCCGGGATTTTGCGCTTCGCAGGAGATAAAAGTCGTTAAGAGTAAAAGTAAGGCAAGGCTCGTTTTCATAGGTATTGTTTTGATGCATTAGTTCGTTTCTTCAATTTAGATAAGGTATGGAAACAAATTAGGGTTTCCATCCCGGTCCTTTCACGAATCTTCCGGTAAAGGTACCGGTATGTTCGCCCTCGTTCAGCACCTGGCCACCATTTACAAATACATGATGCATGCCTGTAGCATATTGATGGGGTTTTCCAAAAGTGGCATTGTCCCTTATTTTGTCCGCATCAAAGATGACCACATCGGCATAGTAGCCTTCACGGAGGGCTCCTCTTTTTTCAAGCTTCAGATTGGTAGCGGGCAAGGTGGTGAGCTTGTATATGGCCTCTTCCAAAGGAATCACTTTTTCCTCGCGAACATAGTGGCCCAACAACCTGGCAAAAGACCCATAGGCCCTGGGATGCGTGCTCTGCTCCAAAAATACCCCTTCATTGGTGTAGGAACCTGCGTCGGAGCAAATGGCCATATAAGGCAGTGCCAACTTTTTCTTGATATTTTCCTCAGACATGGAGAAATAAACTACTTGAATTCTGCTATTGTCTTCATAAATCAAATCGACCAAGGTTTCATTCGGCGATTTGTTGCGTTCCTTGGCGACATCGGCGAGGGTTTTGCCAATGTGGCTTCTTAAATCTTTATTCCGAAAGCCGACCAATAGAATTTTTTCAGGAGGCACGTGAAAATCGATTTCATCCATCATCCGCTTTCTTTTCTCCGGGTCTTCGATAAGCTTCATGGTAGCGTTATGGCCACCTTCCTTGGCCCAAGCCGGCAATACTACGTTGAGTCCTGTGGAACTGGCGTTATACATGTACATGTCGGTTGTGATAGGGAGACCCTTTGTTCGAGCATTGTTGACCATTTGTATGGCGCTATCCAATAAATGCCAGTTGGCATTACCCGAGGCCTTGAAATGATAGATTTCGGAGCGGATAGCGGCTTTTTCGGCAATGGTAAGCAGCTCCTGTACCGCTTCCAACAACTTTCCCTCCTCATCCCGGATATGGGAAATGTACATACCATCGTATTCGGCCGCTATCTTGGCCAATTCAATGATCTCTTCGGTCGCGGCATGACCGCTCGGTACGTAAATTAAGGAAGTGGAGAGTCCCACGGCCCCTTCTTCCATACCCTGACGGAGCAATGACTTCATGGTTTCCATCTCTTCTCCGGTAGGAGGTCTTTTCTCGATGCCGATGACGTGTTCGCGCAGGGTCGCATTGCCCACAAAAGAGGCTACGTTGGTAGCGATTCCCTTGTTTTCCAAATAATCCAGATACTCGCCCAAGGTCGTCCATGGGATATCATATTTGATATCGCCTTGATTTTCCTTCATTTTTGATTTCATGGCTTCGTTCAATGGTCCCATGGAGGAACCTTCGCCGAGTACTTCCAAGGTAACCCCTTGGCGGATATCGCTTTGGGAGCGCCCGTCTTCGATGAGTGAAACATTTGCCCAACTCAACATATTGATAAAGCCTGGGGCCACCGTCAATCCGGTGGCGTCGATTTGCTTTTTACCTCGGGCTTTATCGAGATTTCCGATAGCTGCTATCGTATCTGCATTGATAGCGATATCACCGAGATAAGGGGTCTCGCCGGAACCATCGACCAGCTGTCCATTTTTAATGAGGATGTCATAGGTCTGCTGTTCAGTACAACCTAACAATAAAAAAACAAGCGTAAAAATCACGGGGACTCCTTTCGGTTTCATTGGTATGGGATTAGAGATTTCTTAAATAGGCCATGTTGTGTTTCATGCTTTCAATTGGAGTACTGGCGTACTCTTCCTGCTCGATAAAAATATGTTTGACACCGGATGCCTCTTGGTGTCGCATGAGGGTCTTGATATCCAATCCACCCTTACCGAACTCGGTGCTTTCCCTTTTTTTCATGTTCATATCTTTCAAATGCCACAAGGGAAAACGCCCTGGGTATTTTTTAAAATAATCCAAGGGATCTTTTCCACCGACGATTACCCAGCCGAGGTCGAGTTCCATATGTACTAAATCAGGATCGGTGTTATCCATTAAAACATCGTATAATACTTGCCCATTTTCCGATTCGAATTCGTATTCATGGTTATGATAGCCGAATTTAAGTCCTACTTTTTTGCAAGCTTCCCCCGCTTTGTTGAACGCCTCCGCCACTTTTTTGTAGTTGTCCACGGTTTGTCCCCGACTTGGCATGGAGGAACAAATCACATATTCCTGACCGGAGGCCACGGCTTGCTCCATGGTATCTTGAAAGTTATCGTCTAATGCTACATGCCCACTTTTCAGGGTCATACCTAAATCCACGCAGGCAGTTTTCATTTCCTCGGGAGAAAGGCCGTAATACAGCCCCTTTTTGCTTCTTGCCGATTCAATTTCCTTGATACCGATGGCAGCGATCTGTTGCAAGGTCATCAATGGGTCTTTGGCCATTGCCTTTCGAAAAGAATACAGTTGTACTCCGAATTGTTGCTCATTGGTGTTGGTCCAGGCCAGAGTAGGTAACATCCCCATTCCCAAGGTACCGATGCTTAGTTGTTTTAAGAAGCCTCTTCTCGTTTTCATTTGGGTGGTATTTGATTTTTAACGGTGTGCCGTGAGTGTGTTGTGATTCATCGGGCGACTTCTAAAATACACTATATTTTCCATACCCTAAAAGGGTAGGTCTTTGTACTTTTGCCGAAACCACATCGCTATGAACTCCAGAGAAGACCAACTCAAAGCCTTTGACCGTTTGTTGACCATTATGGATGAACTTCGTGCTCAATGCCCATGGGACAAAAAGCAGACGATGCAAAGCCTTCGACATTTGACGATCGAGGAAACCTATGAATTGGGCGATGCTATTTTGGACGACGATCTCGAGGAGATTAAAAAAGAGCTTGGCGACGTGTTGTTGCATATCGTATTTTATGCGAAGATCGGAAGTGAGACCAAGGACTTCGACATTGCGGATGTTTGCAATGATATCTGCGAGAAGTTGATTACCAGACATCCGCATATTTACGGCGACGTGGAGGTAGCTGATGAGGAGGAGGTAAAGCGAAACTGGGAGAACATTAAATTAAGGGAAGGGAAGAAAAGCGTGCTCGAGGGGGTGCCAAACGGATTGCCGGCACTCGTAAAAGCGAATCGTATCCAGGATAAGGTAGCGGGGGTAGGTTTTGATTGGGAACGACCTGAACAGGTTTGGGAAAAATTGCAGGAAGAATTGGGTGAGTTTCAGGAGGAAGTGAAACAAGGTCACGCCGATCGTAGGGAATCGGAATTCGGTGACGTATTGTTTTCAATGGTCAATTACGCCCGATTTTTGGGCATTAATCCTGAGAACGCCCTGGAACGCACGAATAAAAAGTTCATCAAACGTTTTGAATACCTGGAAGGAAAAGCAAAGGACCTGGGAAAATCGTTGAAGGAAATGACGTTGGCAGAGATGGATGTGTTCTGGAACGAGGCAAAGGAAGTTTAGGCACGAACGCTACGTTCGATTTTTGAAGAGATTACTTTTCCGATTATACATCAGACGTGGGTCAAACTGTACCTTTTCAACGCCAACTAAGCGCCAAACGGTTCAACTTCCAAACATTTCCTTGTTGAAGGCCTCCGAACCTCCTTTCGGAATCGAGAGTGAAATCCAATCGATACCTTTGATCATCTTACCCAGCAGTACAATTTGCCCTATATGGCTTGCATAGTGCGCCAATTGCCGATTTACCGCTTCAATGATGGTATGTTCCTCGTTCCTGATTCTGATGGTTGTGTCAAAATTCCGGTCATTCACCGAAGCCAGTGCATCGAACAGACATTTCCAGCCTTCTTCCCACGCATTTATTAATTCCGATTTTGAAGCATAGGCACCTTCAAACTCTGTTTCGCGATTTCTCCATGGCTTTTCACCGTCTTGGGTCAAAAAATGCGTCCATCGACTCTTCATGTTGCCCACCAAATGTTTTACGATCAAGGCGACACTATTATCCGTTTCCCGATACTTCCAATGAACGTCTTCCTCCGAAAGCTGTTCGAACGTTTTGTCGCCCAATGTTTTGTAACGGCGAAATTCGAAGAAAACGCTTCTTAAATAATCGGAAGACTGTAACATACAAGCTAAGTTTGGGTCCTTTTCGAAAAATCCCAAATTCCAGGCTAGCCTTCGATACGCTCTTTGGAATTTGGGATTTGGTACTTTGAAATTTACTTGGATTCCGGCACGAAATCCAAAGCCACTCCGTTGATGCAATGTCGTTTGCCTGTGGGCGCTGGTCCGTCATCAAATACATGTCCTAAATGGCCTCCGCAGGTTGCGCAATGTTCTTCGGTCCGCGCGTAGCCGATCTTATAGTCTACATCGTACGCCACATTGCCTTCGATTTCCTGATAAAAACTGGGCCATCCGGTGCCTGAATCGAACTTTGTCTCGCTTTCAAAAAGAGGCGTTCCACATCCCGCACATACGTAGGTGCCTTTTTTCTTATTATCTAAAAGGTCGCTCGTAAAGGCATTCTCGGTAGCCGCTTTGCGGAGTACGTAGAATTCTTCGTCGGTCAACTCTTTTCGCCATTCCTCTTCCGTCTTTGACACTTTATAGGTGGTCTCGGTCTCTTCGGTCTGGTCCGCGACCATTTCCTTTTTTTGGGAATTGCCTTTGCATCCTACAAAAATCAAACAGAGTCCCAGTGCTATTTTCTTTATCATATTTTTCAATTTTCAGTATTCGTCGAATCGTTTTTCTTTTCCTTTCAAAAATAACATATTCCCATACACAAAAAACCCTGTCCTTGTTTTAAGGACAGGGTTTAACGTTTATTTACAATGTATTCAATCGATATGGATCTTTTGCACCTCGTTCAATTCGAGCCCCATTTTTCCCATAACGGAAGAAATGTTGCTTTTGTCGATATCGTTGTTCTGCAAGAACTCACTAGGAACGATGACTACCCGGAAAATTTGATCGTCGGTGAATATGGGATCAAGCAGCGAAAGATCAAAATTGCCGTCAATGAAGATTTCGAAATCTACAAAGGTATGGGCTACCGTGTATTGAATGGTTCCCTCCGGAACAAAGAAGTTTTGGGGAACAAGACTCCAGGCATCGGCCGTACTGCCATCGCTTAGGTCAATTTGCCCGTCGAATCGATATACCAACACGGCATCGGATTCAAAAATTTCAAAATTGGTATAGTCGGCAAAGGTCTCCAAGGCGGTCCATAGATTGCTACCGGCATCATAACCGAAATTTATCCCTTCGATTTCAAAAACCTGTCCCTGTATGCCATCCTGACCATCTAGGCCGTCAAGACCATCCAAGCCATCAAATCCGGGAGGGCCTTGTGGTCCTTCGCAGGATATAAAAAATAGGGTTAAAAATGCTCCGAGTACTAAAGTCGCTTTTTTCATGGTATCTGTTTTTACTATTATGTTGTCGATACAACTTCATCATGAAGCCTATCGATGTATTTTTTTTAACGTTTTCAAAAAGCGTTCCAAAAATGCTTTTTTGCCGGTATATCTTCATGGTATCGTCAAAAATTATCAATAAGGGCCATTTAGATTAGCGGTAATTCCCTATTTTTAACACAACCAATCAAAAGTAAACTTTATGCTGAGACAGCAACGGGTGGTCATCGAAAATGTGTCACCACAGCTCCAGGGAGGGGCTTTTTTTATTAAGCGGGTCGTTGGGGAAAAGATTACGGTCTATGCCGATGTATTGGCCGACGGACACGATGTAGTAGAGGCTGAGATACTTTTCAAACATGAAAATGACAGGGAGCCACAAACAATCAGGATGGCGCATTTGGGCCAAGATGTCTTCAATGCCTCATTCTCAGTGACCAAACAGGGATTTTACGAGTATCAGATACGTGGCTGGGTAGACCATGCCCTGAATTGGCAGCATGGTATCGAGGCCAAACTAAAAGATGGACAGTATGTAAGGAGCGAATTATTGGATGGGGTGCAGTATGTGAAGTTTCTGCTGAAAAAGGCATCCAAAAAAATGGACCCTTACCTCAAAAAAACGATACGGCTCTTTCAAGACGAAGATAAATACGAGGCGGCAGTACAAGAGGCCACCTCTGAAAAGCTGCATCGATTGTTCCTTGATTTTCCACAACGTAGTTTAGCCAACAAAAGCCATCTGCTCCAAGTATATGTAGATAGAAAAAAGGCCAACTTTAGCACATGGTATGAGTTTTTTCCAAGGTCTGCTTCACCAGAACCACACAAGCACGGGACTTTTAGGGATTGTAACAGGCTGCTTCCGAGAATTGCCGATATGGGCTTCGACGTGCTCTATTTTCCACCTATTCATCCCATAGGGGAGGTAAACCGAAAGGGAAAGAATAATGCGGTCGAAGCCCAAGAGGGAGATTCGGGAGTGCCATGGGCGATAGGTTCCAGGTATGGGGGGCATAAGGCCGTTCATCCTGAATTAGGTACAGAGAAAGACTTCAAGGCCTTGGTCGGGCAGGCAAAGGAAATGGGTATTGAAGTCGCGATGGACCTCGCATTTCAAGCGGCACCCGACCATCCGTACATCACCGAACATCCTGAATGGTTCCGGCAAAGACCCGATGGAACCATCCAGTATGCGGAAAACCCGCCGAAGAAATACCAGGACATCGTTAACTTCTATTTCGAATCCAAAGCCTATAAAGAGCTGTGGGCCGAACTTTTGAGCATCACCCTGCATTGGGTACACTGCGGCGTACGCATATTTCGGGTAGATAACCCGCATACCAAGCCCTATTACTTTTGGAACTGGTTGATGATGCAGGTGAAGAAAGAACATCCCGACGTGCTCTTTTTGGCAGAGGCTTTTTCGCGTCCGAAGGTAATGCAACAATTGGCCAAACAAGGCTTTTCGCAATCGTACACCTACTTCACCTGGCGGGTAAGGAAACACGAGTTGATAGAGTATATGGTCGAGTTGACCCAGTCGGAGATGAAAGAATACTTTCGGCCGAATTTTTGGCCGAATACACCTGATATTAATCCGTACCACCTTCAAGGAGCCAATGATGCCATGCACTTGATACGCTACGCACTGGCGGCCACCTTAAGTGGTAATTTGGGTATTTATGGCCCAGTGTTCGAATACATGGTGACCGATGCCATGCCCGGAAAGGAAGAGTACTTGAACTCGGAGAAATATGAAATACGACATTGGGACTGGAGTGCCGAGAACAAACTAACGTATCTCATTTCCCAAATAAATGCGGTACGAAAAGAACATGCTTCGCTGCAGCAAACGAACAATATTCAATTCTGTGCCGTTGAAAATGAAAACCTGATTGCCTTTTATAAATGGAGCGATGACCGAACCGATGAGACCTTATTGGTCATTAGCCTTGACCCACACCATACGCAAATAGGCCATGTTCAGTTGCCAATGTCCCAATTGGGAATACATCATGGGGAGGCGGTTCAATTGTTCGATATGATCAGTAATAATAGCTACATTTGGAACAGTGAATGGAACTACGTGGAATTAAGTCCCAATCTTCCCTTTCACCTGTTCCATATTAGGAAATAGAGATGTCTAAAAAAAAGTCTGAAAAACTACTACGCCCACCATATGTCTTCGATTCGAACTGGGAGAATCTGTTGGACGATCCAGCGTTTATCAAGGTGTTTTTATCAGACGTGTTGGAAGACTACATATTGAGGCAGCGTTGGTATGGGGGTAAATCGAGCAGTTTAAAGTACATAGAACTTCACCAATACTTCAGAATTCAGCAACATGGTGAGGTGTATTATGGATTATTGCTAGAGGTGAATTTTAATGAAGCCTTTTATCAACATTACTTTCTTCCCATCGCTTTTGTAACTGACGGGAGTTTTGCCAAAGAAGAAAGAATACTACCCCTGACCATCAGTGGACAGGCCGGTTATATCATTGATGCCATAAATCTGGAAGCCTTTAGAAAGTTGGTATTTGAACGCATCATGACTTCCGTACCAAACGATTTAACGCCCGTACGTTATCATAAGAGCTCCTATTTTACCGACACTGCCTATGAGTCTTCGAGATTTATGGGGATGGAACAAAGCAACACTTCGATTATTTATAATGACTCCTCGGTCATCAAGTTTTTCCGAAGAATCTACCCCGACAAAAACCCTGACTTCGAAATGAGCCAGTTCCTATCTGAGAAAAAGGGTTTTAAGAATACTCCCGCCTATTTGGGAAGCATCAGTATCCTCGACAAGGACAATGATAACATTACCATTGCGCTCTTACAAAAACTGGTACCCAACGAAGGCGACGCCTGGGACTTTATGTTAAAAGAAGTCGATAAGGTCTTTAGTAATTTGGAGTATAAAAAAATTAATGTTGATCGATTACCGTCGACCGAATTGTTCGAACGTTTGAAGATAAAGGATGTTCCTCCGGAAATCATCGATTGGGCCGGACTTAGTATCTTTTTAAGGTTACAGATCATGGCGAGGCGTACCGCTGAAATGCACGTAGCCCTGGGCTCCGAGTTCGAGGATACTGCATTTACACCAAAACATTTTAACAGTGATTATGAGGTATGGTTGAAGAATCGGTTGTTGTACCAATTTCAAAATCGCTTGAACAGTGTGGAGAACAACTTACACAAATTGGAAGGGCGGGCGGCAGAATTGGTCAAGGAATTTTTGGAACGAAAAAACGAAATTCGAAGACGTTTTGTACAATTCGATTGGACAAAGCTCAAAGGTGAGCGTATACGGATCCATGGCGATTATCACTTGGGGCAGATTTTAGTGCAAGGCGATGATTTTTATCTGCTGGATTTTGAGGGAGAACCCGAGAGTACCATTCGCGATCGAAAGGTAAAGCATCCTCCCTTAAAAGACGTAGCCGGGATTTTCAGATCTTTCCACTATGCGATCTATGCGACTATTTTCAATAATGGGGAAAAATACCCGTATTCCCAGGAGAATCTCTTTAAGGCCGGTGAAATCTTGTATAAATTTTTTATCGGGGTTTTCTTGGAGTCCTATGTAACCATTATTCAGGCCAATAACCTGAACATCGGGTATCGGCAGGAACGTATTTTCATTTTAAAGTACTGTATGCTCGAAAAGGCCGTATACGAACTCGGCTATGAAATGAACTCGAGACCCAGTTGGGCGGTCATTCCGCTCGAAGGTATTTTGGGGATTATCAATGACAAGTGGTAACCGCTCCACCGACCAGTGTTGGTATGGCAACTAGGGCTGTATAGGACGAATACCAGTACGGGTCGAAAGCCCTGTAGACCACGAAGACATAATACCGATAAAATGCATCAACTAGAAAAAAATAAAAAATATGGGTAAAGTAATACCACACAGTTTATTTACTGACTTTGATATAAACCTCTTTAAATCCGGGAAGCATTTTAAACTCTACGAAAAATTGGGGTCACATCCGATGGAGGTCGATGGGGTGGAAGGAACCTATTTTGCCGTTTGGGCCCCGACCGCGAAGTCCGTTTCGGTAATCGGTGACTTTAACTACTGGTTGGATCACGAACACCCGTTGAATGTGCGCTGGGACGAGAGTGGCATTTGGGAGGGATTTATCCCCAATGTAGGCAAAGGTGAAGTCTACAAATATTATATCCGTTCCCATAACCACGGTGTTGCCACCGAAAAGGCCGACCCGTTTGCCCGATATTGCGAAAAACCCCCGCATACGGCATCGATCGTGTGGGACGGGACGTATAGATGGAAGGATAAAAAATGGATGGAAAACCGAAAGGCGAATAATGCCTTGGACGCCCCTTTCTCGGTTTATGAAGTGCATCTAGGTTCCTGGAAACGGAAGGAGGGAAACGAATTCTTATCCTATCACGAGCTAGCGGTCGATTTGGTGAACTATGTAAAGGAGATGGGATTCACCCACGTAGAGTTTATGCCTGTTATGGAATATCCGTACGATCCCTCATGGGGGTACCAACTCACGGGGTATTTTGCTCCCACATCGCGATTTGGCGAACCGGAAGGTTTTAAATTGTTGGTCGACAAGCTACACCAGAACAACATCGGGGTCATCTTGGACTGGGTACCCTCGCATTTTCCGGAAGATGCCCACGGACTTGGATTCTTTGATGGATCACACCTCTATGAACATCCCGACAGGCGAAGGGGCTATCACCCTGATTGGAAGAGCCTCATTTTCAACTACGGCAGAAATGAGGTTCGGGCGTTCCTGATTAGCAATGCGCTATTCTGGTTGGATCACTATCATGCCGATGCCCTAAGGGTCGATGCGGTAGCTTCTATGCTGTACTTGGATTACTCCAGGGAGGAAGGGGAATGGGAGCCGAATATGTACGGGAACAATGAAAATCTGGAAGCGATGAGCTTTATTCGGGAATTGAACGAAACTGTCTATGGAAATTTCCCTGATGTACAGACCATCGCCGAAGAATCGACCGCGTTTACCGGGGTTTCCAAACCCGTGAATTTAGGAGGACTGGGTTTTGGTATGAAATGGATGATGGGTTGGATGCACGATACCTTGGAATATTTCAAAAAAGACCCCGTATATCGCAAATACCATCAAAATGACCTCACCTTTAGTATGACCTATGCTTTTACCGAGAACTTTATGCTTCCGTTTTCGCACGATGAGGTCGTCTATGGCAAACAATCATTGGTGTATCGAATGCCCGGTGATGAATGGCAGCGATTTGCCAATCTGCGACTGCTGTACGGCTATATGTTCACGCATCCCGGCACCAATCTCATTTTTATGGGTGGAGAATTCGGGCAGACTTCCGAATGGAATTTCCAAGAAAGTCTGGACTGGCATCTTACCCAGTATGAAGGACATGCGGGCATACAGGAGACCATCAAGGAGTTGAACAAGCTGTACAAAAACTACCCAGCCTTGTATGAAAGACAGTTCAGCCCGGAAGGCTTCCAATGGATCGACTACGGGGACCACGAGAACTGCGTGCTGACCTATATCCGAAAAGGGAACGACCCCAAAAACGATATCTATATAGCCCTGAATCTCACTCCGACCCCCCGCGAGAAATATCGAATAGGTGTCCCTAAAAAATCGGGACAGCCGAAGGAAATCTTCAATAGCGATGACAAGAAGTACGGAGGGTCTGGAATGGCATCCGATATTTCAAAATTGCAAAATACTCCTTGGCATGGTCATAAAAAATCGGTCGAAATGACGCTGCCGCCTTTGAGTATTGTCATTTTTGAGTAGCGTTGGTCGAAGAAAATGTAATAGTCGTCAATTCCACATGATATCTTTTCATTTTTAGGTTTTAAAGTGCTTTTTTTGCGTTTCCCAATTGATACATTGTTATGATCACGAATACTGAACTGGAATACAAAGGGAATCTATACCCCAACCAAATAATAGATTTTAAGCAAGACACCGACAAACTTTATTTTACCACGGAAAACGGCGTCATTCTCCAAATTACGGTTATGCGTAATAGCACAATCCGTTTTCGATACGCTACCGGTCATACCTTCGAACCCGACTTCTCATACGCGGTAAGCGAAGATGCCAGTAGGGGTTACAATCGCTTGGAGGTCACAGAGACCGATAATGAGTATTATATTGAGACTACCCGAGTGAAAATATTGGTCGATAAGGCCAGCTTACGAATCCAGATATCGGACCTTGAGGGTAATATCTTCAACGAAGACGAAATAGGTTTTCACTGGGAAGAGAACTACGAGTATGGTGGAAATACCGTTAAGATGAGCAAGATAACCCAGACGGGCGAGAGCTTTTACGGTATGGGCGATAAAGCCACCCATTTGAACCTAAAAGGCAAAAGGGTCAACAACTGGGTTACCGACCAATACGCCTATGGTAAGGACCAAGACCCCTTGTACAAGGCTATTCCATTTTATATAGGACTTCACCAAAATAAGGCCTATGGTATCTTCTTTGACAATACGTTTCGTTCCTATTTCGATTTTGCCCATGAACGGCGAAATGTAACCAGCTTTTGGGCAGATGGTGGCGAGATGAACTATTATTTCTTTTTTGGTCCCGATATTTCAAAGGTCGTTCGCCTGTATACCGATTTAACGGGAACGCCCGAGCTACCACCATTGTGGGCGCTAGGATACCATCAATCAAAATGGAGTTATTTCCCGGAAAGTAGGGTTAAGGAAATAGCAAAACAGTTCAGGGAACTTCGTATCCCTTGTGACGCCATCTATTTGGATATCGATTATATGGACGGATTTCGTTGCTTTACCTGGGATAAAGATCATTTTCCCGAGCCAAAACGCATGATGAAGGAGTTAAAGGAAGATGGCTTTAAGACCGTCGTGATGATCGATCCGGGAATCAAGATAGACAAGGATTATTGGGTATATCAAGAAGCCATGGAGAAAGGCTATTTCTGTAGGCGCGGAGATGGCCCCTATATGCATGGAAAGGTATGGCCAGGAGAATGCAACTTCCCCGATTTTACGAACCCTGACGTAAGGGCATGGTGGGCGGAATTGTACAAGGAATTCATGGCCGAGATGGGAGTCGATGCCGTTTGGAACGATATGAACGAACCTGCGGTGATGGAGGTGCCTTCAAAAACCGCTCCTTTGGATACGCGGCATAATTTTGATGGCCACCCTTGTACGCACCGCAAGGCACATAATGTGTACGGCATGCAGATGGTACGTGCCACCTATGAAGGTGTTAAGAAATACGTCTACCCTAAAAGGCCCTTTGTAATTACCAGGGCCGCTTTTGCCGGTACCCAACGATATTCCTCCACGTGGACTGGCGACAATGTCGCGACATGGGAACATTTGTGGATCGCCAACGTGCAAATGCAGCGTATGTGTATGAGCGGCTATTCGTTTGTGGGCTCGGACATCGGTGGTTTTGCCGAACAGCCCAACGGGGAACTATTTGCGCGCTGGGTACAGTTAGGGGTTTTCCATCCATTTTGCAGGGTGCATTCCAGTGGAGATCATGGAGACCAAGAACCGTGGTCGTTCGGTACCGAGGTAACCGATATTGTTCGAAAGTTCATTGAATTGAGGTATCAATTGCTTCCATATCTGTATACGATGTTCTATCAGTATACCACACATGGAATTCCGATGCTGCAGTCATTGGTGTATTACGACCAAGAGGATAGCCAAACCCATTTCAGAACCGATGAGTTTATCTTTGGAGACCATATATTGGTGTGCCCGGTACAGGAACCGAACGCCCAGGGGAGACGCATGTACATTCCGAGAGGGAAATGGTACGACTTCTGGACCGAGGAGGTTATCGTTGGCGGGAAGGAAAAATGGGTAGCTGCGGATTTGGATAAAATGCCCTTGTTCATCAAGGAAGGAGCGATAATTCCAAAATATCCTGTTCAACAGTACGTGGGAGAGGTGCAAATCGAAGAGTTGGTTTTAGACCTTTACTACAAAGAGGGAGTAGAATTGTCCTCGGTATACGAAGATAGCCAGGAAGGGTTCGATTATACCCAAGGAAAGTATAGCCTTCGAAAGTTCAAACTGATAGGGAAACCAAAGGAATTGATTATTCAACAGCACAAAGACGGTGCGTTTATCACACCCTATGAATCATTCAAATTCAATTTTCACGGACTTCCCTTCAAGATTAGTGGCATAGAAATTGACAATGAAAAGGTGGCTTTGAAAGATTTGAAAATTAACGGTAACAACTCGCTCATAGTGGACAAAAATTTTACCGAACTACATATCGTAGGGAAATAATTTTCGTATTTTTCAAGTACTAAACACGATAAAAAATGAAAAAAATAGTTTTGGCTCTGGCGATTTTTCTAAGTGTCGTCGCCTGTAAGACCAACCCGTTCACAGGGAAGAAGATGTTGAATTTTTATGGCAACAGTCAAATTTTTCCCATGGCTTTTGCCCAGTACGATCAGTTTTTAAGCGAGAACAATGTTGTAGAAAGTGGTGCGGAGGCACAAATGATTACCAAGGTAGGCCAGCGTATCTCTTCCGCAGCCGAAAGATGGCTCACAGCGAACGGATATCCGGGATATTTAAAGGATTACCAGTGGGAATATAATCTGGTCAAGGATGAAACCGTGAACGCTTGGTGTATGCCCGGCGGCAAGATTGTATTTTACACCGGAATTTTACCTATAACACAAACTGAAACAGGTGTGGCGGTTGTCATGGGCCATGAGGTGGCTCACGCCTTGGCCGATCACGGTGCGCAACGCATGAGCGCCGGCACATTACAACAACTAGGGGCGGTTGCCGGCAATATCGCCATTAAAGATGAACGCACCCGCAATACATTTAATCAGGCATATGGTGTTGGTTCCACGGTTGGACTCATGTTGCCTTTTAGTCGAAGTCACGAGACCGAGGCCGATCGTATTGGATTACAAATTATGGCCATCGCCGGATACAATCCCGATGAGGCCGCAGATCTCTGGAGACGCATGAAAGCCAAAAGCGGGGGGCAGGCTCCACCGGAGTTTTTGAGCACGCACCCATCCAATGATACACGTATTCAAAATTTGACCGCTTGGGCGCCCCTGGCCAAAGAGGAAGCAGCAAAATTTGGGGTAACGACTTTTAAATGAAACCACGCTAAGCGTATTAATCGTATATTGAAAGCCGTTCACCTTTGTGGACGGTTTTTATTTTAAAAATGGCCAGACCAACACCCATTAAAGGAAGCAAAAAATTATTAAATGCGTGGGCATTTTATGATTGGGCCAATTCGGTATATACCCTTACTATCGCATCCTCGATATTTCCCTTGTTTTATTCAACCCTGTTTTCCTCGAATGAAGTGCGCGTGGCGGCTTTCGGTTTTGAGATGAAACAAACGGTTCTTATATCGATCGTAACCGCTTTCACTTTCTTGACGGTTGCCGTAATGTCCCCGATTCTGTCGGGCATTGCCGATTATATTGGTAACAAAAAGAATTTTATGAAGTTTTTTTGTTATCTCGGCAGCTTAGGCTGTATTGGTCTCTACTGGTTCAATATCGATTACATTCATTTAAGTCTTTTGTTTTATTTCATGGGACTTATTGGATACTGGGGCAGCCTTGTATTTTACAACTCATACCTCCCCGACATAGCCTTCGAGGAACAACAGGATGCCATCAGCGCGAAGGGGTTTTCTTTAGGGTATATCGGCAGTGTACTTTTGTTATTGCTCAATTTAGCGATGGTCATGAAGCCCGAATGGTTCGGTTTTGATGTCGGTACCACCGAACAGGAAGCAAATCTGGCAAAGGTCCGGGCAATGAAAGTATCTTTTATCACCGTTGGGATATGGTGGGCACTCTTTAGTCAATATACGTTTTTTATATTGCCCAAGGGAGAATCTTTTGGTAACAAGGTCAGCAAGAATGTGGTACTCAATGGTTTTCGTGAGCTTGGTAAGGTTTGGTCCCAGCTCAAACAAACTGTACGTTTAAAACGCTATCTCGGAGCGTTTTTTGTTTTTAGCATGGCCGTACAAACGATTATGCTGATGGCGGTGTATTTTGGTGAAAAGGAAATCAATTGGTCAGGACCGGATCAGAAGACCCAAGGATTGATTGTGAGCATTCTGGTGATACAACTGGTGGCTGTCTTGGGGGCGGTGGCGACATCAAGGGCATCTGCCAAGTTTGGAAATATAAAAACACTCATAACGGTGAACGCCATCTGGATGTGCCTCTGCTTCTATGCCTATTTCATGGTGTCGCCCCTCCAATTCTACATTGCGGCGGGATTGGTAGGGCTTGTGATGGGGGGTGTACAATCATTGGCACGTTCTACTTATTCCAAGTTTTTGCCGACTACGGAAGATACCACCTCTTATTTCAGTTTTTATGATGTGGCCGAAAAAATCGGAATCGTTATCGGGATGGTTATTTTCGCAGTGGTCGATGAAATCAGTAGCATGCGGTACGCGGTTCTCTTTCTCTTTAGTTTCTTTTTAGTAGGTATTGTTTTGTTGCTTCGTGTACCAAGGGAGGAAATTAGTGTCGGTAACTAAGGCTTGTTGCCATCGTAAAATTATGCCCCCTGAAAGCCGGTAAGCCGGGAACGCTACTCTGGAAGCGATACTCTTGTCAAAAAAAAGGCCTCCGTAAAACGAAGGCCCTTGTAGCATGATGATGTTCGTTTCTTGATTTAGCCTTTTGAGATATCCCCCGATCCGGAAGTTTTTGTATCTAGTTTTTTAGGATTTCCCCGATAACTGATATCTCCGGAGCCCGATACCCTTGCCTTGAGCATCTCTTTGGCGGTCACCTTGATATCGGCCGAACCTGATACGGTGGCATCTACCACATCTGCCTCTAGGTCATAGGCTTTTATATCGCCGGAACCGGAAATTGTGGCTTCAAATGTTCCAGTGGTTCCGCTTAAGTTTATATCACCGGATCCCGACATACTTGCGGTCATATTGTCCGATTCGATATCAAGTGTAATATCACCGGATCCGGACATCGAGGTCCTAAAAGAAGTTGCTTTCAGGGTCTTTTTGCCTACAATATCCCCGGATCCCGACAAAGCAACACTGTTTATAGATTCTACCGGTACGGTGACCCGAATACCTTCATTCCAATTGGAAGGCTTTAAATTATAGCCTTTTTCTACCTTAATGACCAACTTTCCATTTCTCACTTCCGTAATGATGTATTCCAAAAGATTCTCTTCCCCTTCCAAGGTGAGTTCTCCCTCGTTTCCATCCACTAAGTCTACATCGAACCAACCCGATACCGACACACCCTCATAGTCCCCAACGCTTCGTTCGATACTTACCGAATTACCGTTTCCTTTAATTCTCTTTCCCCATTGTGCGGTACATGAGGTGGTTAATACTACTACTAAACTAAGGCTCAATAATTGTTTCATAATTTTAGTTTTTACCCTGCGTTCATACAAGGTTTGATTGATGATGATTTAATTTTTATAAAAAGTAATACCCCCATAATCGCTGGTTATGGTTATTAAGTTGCCACTATTGGCCGATCCTCGATATCCCTTATAATATTTACTGGTCGATTTAACGTTGCTAATGTTCATCTCAAAATCTTCCTTACCGCTGACCCCCGCATAGGACGTCGAGATTTCGAAGTCGAAATTATATCCATCGTCATAGCCTATTTTTACCCCTGTATAATCTGTTCTGATGAAAACATTTCCGGCATCTGAGGCTAATTTAGCAATTTTTATGGAGCCGTAATCAGCCGTTATATCCGTGTTGCCATGAATAGTTCCCAAACGCACGCTTATATAGTCCCCATTTCCGTTAACGTTCTTCACTTCATCAATTTCAATCTTCCCATAATCACAGGAGTATTCCAAGTTGCCCATTTCTTCCACCTTTGAGTTGGTATAGTCGGCGTTGATTATCAAATCCCCGGCTTTTTCGATGGTAAATCCGGAATAATCGGCCGAAATTTTACCACTGTTCATGTAGCCGATAGTGGAATTCGAGGTGTAATCAAAATTGAGTTGGTTATTTCTTCCTCGGAGTTCACCGATGTCCAATCGTCCGTAATCACAGTTGATTTTAGCATGACCGTCGATCCGGTCCAACGCGATACTACCGTAGTCGTTATTAAGATTTACACTGTTCTTTACAGGCAACTTAATGGTATAGTTGATCTGCATATTCACCTTGTTGTTGTTGCCCCATCCCCAACTACTTTTACCTTTGTTAAATACGGTTTTGGCAGAAACCATACTGTTACTGCCGTCGAAATCAACGGTAATTTGGTCCAACTTTTTTTGCACCTTCTCCTCATTATTCCCATTGGTCTTGATATGTACTTCTATCAATATTCGATTCTCGTTCCAGGAGGTGATGTTCAGATTACCATAGCTATTACTTACTTTTAGTAAGGCATCGGAGTTGACATTAAATTCCTTTTTGATGGTTTTTTCTTTGGTGTACCTTCCTTTCGGTTTGCCGTTATGTGCCAAAAGCACTACTGGGCAGACCAAGAAAAGTATAGTCGCATATTTAAATAGTATAGTCTTCATCTTCGTAATTTTTAAAATTTTTAATGGTTTCGATTTTGTCGAGCACATCTTGCAAAAGATCGATTCTTGTTTGGAAATTAGTAATCATCGCACTTAAGATCAATTTACTGTTGCCACCGTTGACAAGGTCTTGCTCCAATTGATTGTAATCGTCTTTCAATTTGTTAAGCTGCGCCATGGTGTCATCCACAATGCGCTGGGTTTCTGGTGAGCTTTCACTTTCCAGCAACTTCACTTGTTCTTCAATGAGACTAGCAAAGTAAAAATGGCTTTGGGACACTTCCGGTGAAATCTCCGCAACTTGCTCTTCAAGGGTAGGCCTGGTGTTTAAAACGCCTAAACCTATACCAATTAGAATGGCAACAGAGGCCGCTATGGAGAAGGGTTTCCACCATGAATTTCTTTTTTTATAGATACTTGTTACGCCCTTGGAGGCATTAAGTTTCTCCAAAAACCGGTCTTGGTGTCCTTGGGTTGGCTCTTCGATGTCGAAAGAACCTTTCAACCTTTCAAACAGATTATCTAAATTTTCTTTTTCCATTAGTAGGCATTTATTAATTTTTTTCTCAAACTCTCCTTCGCTCTTGAAATGGTAGTCCTGCAATTGGCATAACTGATATTCATTATAGTACTTATTTCTTCATAGTCATATCCTTCGATTAAATGTAAGGTCAAAGAAATTCTGTAATTGTCTTTTAAACAGCGCATGGTTTCCATCACTTTTTGAGCCTTCAGTTCGGTCAACTCATGATCTGAAACAACTTCATCATTATCTTCGACCTTGTATAGTATATTTTCCAGCGCAACTTCATTTTTTTTCTGTTGCTTCCGGTAATGATAGATACTGTTGTTCACTACAATTCGTTTCAACCAGGATCCGAAGGTGACCTCTCCTTTAAATGTGTGCAGTTTCGTAAACGCGTTTAAAAACGATTCTTGCATCACATCCTCAGCTTCAGCACTATTTTTTACAATTCGGAAGGCGGTATTGAACATGGCCTTGTAATAGCGATTGTAAACTTCAAGTTGGGCACTTTGTTTCCCGTTAATACATTCTTGTAGCAATGCATCAATATGTTCTCTTTTTCGGCTCAAAAAGTGAATGGTTTGTCTTAAAGATGAACCAAGGTAGCGATTGTTACACTAGGCGGTAAAAAATTTTATTTTGCGTTTAATCGATTATATTTAAAGTTCATCGATCATCTGCGGCACTTCCTCGATTTATTGGGCGTATCGGCTAAATTTAAGCACCCATTTTAGTTTCCCTCAGGACATTACCTATATTTTTATTAGACCAAACTTAAAACGATACCCATGGGAAACAACTACTCCTATTTCATTGCCTTATTAACTTTTTTAGTCTTTTCAATTTTCAACGGAAATGCCCAAGATCCCTCGCAAGTGGGGTCATGGGGCAACGTAATCCCATTCGATATCGTACCTGTGGCGGTAGCCAATCTTCCAGATGGTAGAATCATCACTTGGTCTTCAAAATACCACGATGATTTTGGGGGCGGTGATGGTTTTACATTTACCCAAATCTTCGATCCGTCTTTGGGTACCGAGGGCACGGTCCTGCCAAGAACGGCGACTCAGACCAATCACGATATGTTTTGTCCGGGGATAAATAATCTTGCGGACGGAAGAATATTGGCTGCCGGCGGAAGCTCGAGCGAACGTGTTAGCCTGTATGACCCCAACACCGGAATCTGGACAAGGGCCGATGATATGATTGTGCCCAGAGGCTATCAGGGTAATGTTACGTTAGCTACGGGAGCTGTGTTTACGTTGGGCGGATCCTGGAGCGGTGGTATTGGGGGAAAACATGCCGAGATTTACAGCTCAGAGACTGGATGGATAGCACTTCCGTCCATTCAAGGGGAGTTGCTGATGGATGGTAATGACAATATCTTGGATGAACCAGACCCTTCCCAGCGGTTTTATCGCGGGGATAACCATGCCTGGCTTTGGGCGGCTCCCAACGGAAAAGTATTTCATGCCGGTCCTGGTACCGACATGCACTGGCTCGATGTGAGCGACATAAATAATCCGACCGTGCAAAACCTTGGAGCTCGTACCGGTGATGTCTACTCTATGAAGGGCACTTCGGTAATGTATGATATTGGCAAGTTGTTGAAAGTGGGAGGATCCCGGACCTATAGTAGCGGAACCCCAGCCAGTGACAAGACATTCATTATAGATATCAATAACGAGACTCCGCTAGTGACCGAAGTATCTGGATTTCAAAGGGCACGCACCATGCACAATAGTGTTGTCCTCCCTGACGGAAAGGTTCTGGTAACCGGCGGTCTATCTACTGCAGAGGTATTTAGCGACCTCGGTGCGCGATTTGTTGGTGAAATCTTTGATCCAGTTACCAATAGCTGGAGCGACACGGCACCTATGCAAATACCTAGGACCTATCACAGTGTAAGTATTTTACTTCCGGATGGTCGGGTTTTCGTAGGTGGGGGAGGTCTTTGTGGCGATTCCCCGGGCTGTGATAACCATCTCGACGCCGAAATCTATAGCCCTCCTTATCTTTTTGGTCCAGGCGGTGGTTTAGCCGCCAGACCCACGATACAAGCGCCCGATAATGTAGATTACAATAGCACCATGCCGGTTACGGGCAGTCCTGGAATTACGGAATTCAGCTTTATAAGGCTTTCATCTGCTACTCACAGTACCAATAATGAGCAGCGAAGGATTCCACTATCATTCACCTCAAACCAGGGAACTTATAATGTTGAGGTTCCTAATAGAGAGTTGTTACCCCCTGGATATTATATGCTTTTTGCCCTTGATACTAATGGAGTACCCAGCGTTGCGGAACACGTGAAGGTAGGTTCCGCTATCTCCATTGGCAACTCACCTAATTTGGTATTGAATTTGAAATTCGATGAAGGCTCGGGAATCGATGTGGCGGACAGTTCCAACTTTGGTAACGATGCCACCATGGTCGAGCGAGACAATGATAAAAATCCCATCCCTGTGACTCAGAGCTACTGGACTGCCGATGGGTTATTTGGCAGTGCCATGGAAATGGACGGGAAAGAGTTCGAAAGTAATAGCATCGTAGAAGTACCTTATTCCGCTTCGATGGCATCGATCAAGGACGAGATGACAGTGATGGCCTGGGTCTATCGGGATGAAATTGAAAAAAACGTGGCTATTTTGGCCCATGACTATCCAAAACTTTTTTTTGGTTTCCACAATAGTTTGTACAAGTTGGAGTTCCCGACCTCGACAGGGAGCTCCGTGAACTGCTATGTCGGATATTCACCCGCTAGCAAGTGGGTACATGTCGCGGCCACCTTTAATGGTCAGGTAGGGCGACTATTTGCCAATGGGATAGAGATATGTACTGATAGTGCTACAGGGGAGATTACGTTGGAAACGAGCCAACAATATCAGTCTTCCTTTACGACCTCGGGGTTTTATGACGACCGTCAGCCACAGAGTCTAAGTGGCATTACCGATGAACTGGATGGTAGGATAGATGAGCTAAGGGTATATAACAAAGCCCTATCAGCGAGCGAAATCACTTCTTTTTATGAAATTGGAAAACAACAAGGAAACCCGGAGGTGGTTGTTTGTCCTCCAAATACGATTACCGCTGAGTATAGGATAGGTTCGGGGGGTACTTGGCAAAGTGGAAATATTGTCAATGCGGAAGAAGGCCAAGAGGTTTATATTCGGGCCAATGTTCCCTCGGGGGAGGAATACTTCGTGACCTTACCTTTCAGAGATCAGAATAGATTCAGTTCCGTTGTTGATTTTCCAAATTTTGAAGACACATCGGCCTACAAAATAGACACCTTCATAAATGGTGGAAACGGTCTGATCGCACAGAACAATACGGGCCTTTACGCCCTTACTACCAGCAGTGGTTGTATAGCCACAATCGACCTTAGATTGAGCGGTGGCTGTCAGAACGAGGTTATTCAGGAATATCGTATCAATGGGGTATGGCAGAGTGGCCTTTCCGAGATTACGGTCGAGGAGGGAGACGATGTGATGTTGAGCATTTTACCGAATGGTCTTGGCGTTACAATTACCCTTCCGAATGGTTCGCAAGTGGGGGATAACTATAGCTTAGGAAGTGTTACCACTGCCGATGCCGGGGTATATGCATTGACCTCCGATGAAGGATGTACCAAATACCTCACCATCAATGTACGCAGTTCTGTTTCGTGTGTTGATGTAATACCAATATATACAGTAAACGGAGTAGAGGGTTCTGGTGAACAGGAAATAACAGTGAATGAAGGTGATGGTATAAATTTGGCGATCTCGATTCCGGGAATCGATTTTTCTGTATCCGATCCCGATGGGAATACCCTACCGGGAAGTGCGGCAACCGGATTTGAAATTGAGAATATAACGACGACACAAGAAGGTGTCTACACGTTGACAACACCCCTTCCTCCATTGATAACCACCATAAATTTTGCGGATAGTTCAAACCCCCGCCATGATCCGGAGTTGGCCATCGATGGGTCTGATGCTACTTTTTGGCACACGAAATGGGAGAACGGTATTGATCAACTACCCCATGAGATACAGTTTGATCTGGGCACTAGTGTTTTAGTGGAAGGATTGACCTATCTACCGCGGCAAGATGGTGTTTTGAACGGTACGATAGCTTCTTACGAGATATACGTGAGCGAAAACGACACGGATTGGGGCTCCGCAGTCTCTTCAGGCACTTGGGGTGCAAATAGCAGCCTAAAAACGGTAAGCTTTACTCCGAAACAAGGTCGCTACGTACGCCTTCGGGCACTTTCCGAAGTAAATGGCAACCCATGGACCTCGGCAGCGGAAGTGGAGATTGTGGTTTCCGACTCAAGCCTTAATTGTACGGATTTATTGACCATAAATGTGACTGCACCGCCACAGGGCTCGCTCCTTCAGGTGAGCGGCACGGGCCGTACGGTGTCTTCCTTTGCTCCTTCGGACCAGGACTTCGGTTCTGGGGAGGTTCAGGATTCGGGCAGCAC
>NZ_VIKU02000006.1 GCF_009371985.2 Pelagihabitans pacificus | reverse complement strand
CCGAACAGGGAAGTTAAGCCCGTTAGCGCCGATGGTACTGCTATACCAAGTGGGAGAGTAGGTCGCCGCCTTACCTCGAAAAGCCCCGCATCGAAAGATGCGGGGCTTTTTTTATGCAAGAGGGCCCGGAGGAGACGAAGGGCTCGACTGGTCTGGGCCGTATAGCGCCGCCTATCATGGGTAATAACCAGGGTGAAGAGTACATCTTCCAAAACACTGGTGGGAATGCATTGGTCGGTCGAAAAAGAAGGGTCGGCTACATAGGTGTCGGAGCCTTTATCTACATCCGTAGCATTTCAAATCCCAGTAGCTAGAACCACGACAAACTTTTCGAATACTTCGGTAATAATTAGAATACGTTCCAAACAAGTAATCGGAGTATCCACGAAAATATTATTGCTTCAGGGCACTTCTATTTCAATGGGTATAAAGACTCATTTTCATCGGCGCGCAATACTTCGTTTACCACTGATCTTGGAGGTTCGGAAGGAGGTATCGATTTCGATGAAATCTTCGCAGCCCATGAGGCAATAAAAAGTGGGGAACAAAAAGACAATCGTTGTTGTTTGAGGCATACGGTATCCAGGCAGGAATATAATTCCCTTTAAACCATTTTTCAACAATAAAATTTAGATAAAGTTCAGGTTACGACATGAGTCATACGTAAATTATAAAATATGTCTCCGCCGCTTCAAAGATTTGAATGTTTTTAAGGCATTGCACCATTTTTCGGTATATTTAGCAAATCCATTTTGTATGCGAAAAAGAATTTCAACGCTAATGGCCCTCTTGACGGCGGTTTTTGCCTTTTCCCAGGAAAGCGACATGAAAGCGCTGGTCGGAGGCACCTTGATCGATGGTTTCGGTTCTGAACCCATAAAGAACAGTGTTATCATTATTGAAGGGGAAAAAATCAAAACTGTTGGTACGGTCGACACCACGCCCATTCCCGAAAACGCCGAAGTCATCTCAACAGAGGGCATGTCGATACTTCCAGGCCTGTGGGACATGCATGTGCATACGATGATCAACGGGCATGCGGACTATACCTATTGGGATAAGACCTATCCTCCCCTCTTCAAAGATGTGATAATGCCGGCCTCGGCCCATCAATTATTAATGGCAGGAGTCACCAGTGCCCGTGATTTGGGAGGACCTTTGGAAGAGAGTATTGCTGTACGTGACGCTATCAACAATGGCGAGATACCGGGGGCTACCCTATACGTATCAGGCCCGTTTATCCAACATGAACCGTATCCTGGCACGGAAGATTTTCGATGGGGCGTCAACGGTGCAGAGGATGCGAGAAAGAAAATTCGAAAGTTGGCCAAGGCCGGGGTCGATGTCGTAAAACTGATCGATCAGGACCAAATGACCATGGAAGAGGTCAAGGCGGTGGTCGATGAGGCCCATAAGAATGGTTTAAAAGTGGTTGCCCATGGTCACCGGCCAGACGAAATTCGGAGAGGTTTGATAGCAGGTGCGGATTGCTTTGAACATACCGGCCTTTCTTCCGCGCCGAGATATCCGGATGACGTGATGGAAATGATCAGGGAGCGAACGGCGGATATGAGCCAAGGACCTTTATTTTGGTGTCCGACAGTCGAAGGACTGTACAACTATGAATACATTCGGGATAATCCTGAAAAACTGGATAACGATTCGTGGCACAGAGGACTACCGGATAGTGTAATTACTGATATCAAAAAAAGCATTGCACACCCGGATAGATTGCCCTATTTTCAACTAACGCCTTCCCGTAAACCTACGTTGGAAACTAAAATCAATCAACTGTTAGACGCTGGGGTGGTCCTAATGATAGGTACCGATAGCGGCATACCAATGAAGTTCCACAGTCAATCTACCTGGAACGAACTCGACGTCTGGGTCAATGAATTTGGTATCGACCCTATGTACGCTATTCGTGGGGCGACCTACTGGCCGGCACTTTGGATGGGGGTGGCCGATGAAGTTGGTACCATTACGCCCGGCAAATATGCCGATATCATTGCAGTTGATGGGGATGTTCTTCGCTATATTAGTCTTCTTCAGAAGGTAGACATGGTCATTAAACATGGCAAACGGTACAAATAATACAAAAGGGTACATGGGGGAATCGGGCAGTCGGCTCGAAGAGCGTTTAAATGCTTATTCGCATGGTCTCGGGGTACTGTTAGGTTTTATTGGTTTGTTTTTCCTACTCCAAAAAAGCACCGATAAAACTCCCTATGCTACGCTTAGTATCTTGATTTATAGTCTTTGCCTTATAGCACTCTTTACGGCATCGATGGTATACCATGCGGTGTCAAAGGCTCACCTAAGAAAGATCTACCAGATTATCGACCATATTGGCATTTATCTCCTAATCGCCGGTACCTATACTCCTGTGGCTCTAATAAGTTTGGAAAGTGGTAACGGATGGACGCTCTTCTATACCGTGTGGGCTATTGCGGCTTTTGGGGCCGTACTCAAGCTTTTTTTTACCGGGAAATACGAGTTGGTGTCCCTTTTACTATATGTGGTCATGGGGTGGTTGATCATATTGGATTTTTCGAACCTAAGGGAAGCGACCACCGATTTGGGCATTAATCTGTTGTTTGGTGGTGGTGCCTTTTACACCTTGGGAATTCTGTTTTATGCGAACAGGAAGATACCGTATAACCACTTTATTTGGCATTTATTTGTACTAGGGGGAGCCGTTTGCCATTGGCTCTTCATTTATTTGGATGTAGTTTAATTTCATTTCTCAATGGGCGAATCGTCGCAATCGATCGTGCCTACCACATACTGCAGACCATCCGACAAATAGCGCAGTAACTTTGGATTTTCATAACTCTGTGCGTTGTGGGAAGGGGAGGAATAAAAAATCCGTCCTTTACCATATTTCTTGATCCAAGAGATGTATTTGACCGTATCGGTTACCGATTCCTTCTTACCTTCAAGCTGATTGGCTTCCATATAGAGAAGGGGCCTGAAGTTGTAATCGAAATATGCGTTGTCAAAGAAATAAGGCTCATCGACATGTTCAAAACCCTCACCGTCAAACGCCTCGACCAGCCTGTGTTCCGAATCGACCAATTTGACTTCGATTTTTTGCTGTTTGGGATGGTAATCAAAGCTACCGCCTACCATTTTTCCAAAGGCCTCCGATGTATTCTGCATTACGATAGCCCCGTGTAAAAGCACTAGTCCACCTCCCGTTCGTACATAGTCCAAGAGGTTCGCCTCTAGCTGTGCTGCCCTGTCCCAGGCCTGCTCATCTGTTAAGGAGCCATCATTCTTTAGGACATCCCAAAAAAGATTTCGTCGATCGTGAATTGAACAGTTGTTGTTCAAAATCAAGGCATCATACCTTGCAAGGTTTTCCTTCTTAAAGGCGACAATATCCTTTGACGTGGTCACTTTAAAATCCCCTGATTTTTCCGCCAGTATTTTCATGACCGCTTCGGTATGCGGTAGGGTCCAGTGCTCGTAGCCGGTATGTAGTGAGAAAATAAGAACCTTCTTCTTTTCCCGATCGCTAATCTCTGTTCCTGTTGGCACCATAGCGGAGATTTTCGAAATCCACGAATCGGCCAGTTCAAAGGGCTCCAAGTCCTGGGAATAGGAGGTATTGGTAGTTGGGAACAACAAAATGGCTACAAAGACTTTTTTCATTGAAAACAGTTCAAACCGCGCATCACAAGTGTAAAACTGAAATTGAAAATAACACGGGTAGTTAGTAAAAGGATTTGTAAATTAACACATATTAGTGAATCATGTGTAAAAAGGTAAAGGACTTTCACTGTATGTCTATCCACAAATCAAATACAATTTTTTGTGTTTTCCTCATTATTGCCATGGTGCTACAGGGTTGTCATTCGGAAAATGAGAACAGTATTGCTCTTCGACTCGATTCCAATCTTACGATTAATACTCCGGTAGTGTTGAATATCGCTGAAAACCTGAAAAATGATATAGTACTGCTAAAAACCGCAAATGGAATTACCGAAGAAGTGCCTTTCCAAATACAAGGGAATCGGCTTTGGTTTATAACGGATGCCGGTCAGGAAGGCACGGAACGGTCAGCCTATACTATTAGAAAAGGGGTGCGGTCCGAGCCACCCTACGATCTATCACAAACCGATACCGACGGAAATCTTCAAATTACCTCCAATGAAAGACCCGTATTAACCTATCGCTATGGGATGACATATCCCCCGATGGGTATCGATACCATTTTCCGAAAGTCCGGGTTTATTCACCCCCTATGTACCCCCGGTGGTGATACACTTAGCCGTATTCAGCCTCCGGACCATTACCATCATTATGGTCTTTGGGGTCCATGGACCCGTACTAAGATTGAGGATCGGTCCGTCGATTTTTGGAATTTGGGAGAGAGTCAGGGAACCGTGCTGTTCAAAAATTTTACCTCCAAAACATCCGGACCCGTATTTTCGGAATTCCAAGCGCACCAAGAGCATTTCGATTTGACCGCAAAACAAGGGAAACAGGTGGCCATCAATGAATATCTGTCGGTTAGGGTATGGAATTTAAGGGAAAGTAAGAATCGTTATTTAATCGATTACGTTTCTACCTTTAGTTCTCCTTTGCCCTCAGGGATACTGTTCGAGGCGTACCGCTATGGCGGCGGCTTAGGGATGCGTTTTACGGAGCGATGGCATAAAGACAATTGTACGGTACTTACCTCGGAAGGAAAAGATAGGCAAGCCGCCGACGGTACCAGTGCCCGTTGGTGTATGGTTACCGGAAGGGCGGCGAATGGGAAGGGTCGAAACGGCATCTTGTTTCTTAGCCATCCCGAAAACCGCTCACATCCCGAACCGATGCGGGTCTGGCCTGTCGATGGTAATAATGGTCGTGGGGATCTATTTTTTGAATTTTGCCCTATTCGCCATAATCCTTGGCATATCGAGCCTCAAAAAGAGTATCGACTCAAATACAGGCTGCTGGTGTTCGAAGGCGAGCTTAATGTCGACGAAGCAGAGGCTTACTGGCAGTCGTTTGCGGCGCAACCATGGGCCAAAATCGTTATGAAAGAAGCTCCTAACCAATAACCCATTTAAAAATGAAAAGAAGAAAGTTTATCAAAGATACATCCATTAGTGCTGCCGGCGCAGTCGCTTTCCCGTCCATCGTACCTTCACATGTACTTGGAAAAAATGCTCCAAGCAACAAAATCAACATAGGACAGATTGGTTGTGGACGTATCGCAAGGGTGCACGATATCCCCGATACCATCCGTTTTGAGGATACTCGTTTTGTTGGGGTCTGTGACGTAGATTCGAAGAGAGCAGCCGATGCAAAAATATTGGTTGATGGTTTTTACAAAGAAAAAACCGGAAAGGCCAACTACATGGATACCAAAACCTATGGTGACTATAGGGAAATGCTGTTAAAAACAGAAATTGACGCTGTAATCATCAGTACTCCAGACCATTGGCATGCACAACCGGCCATGGAAGCGGCCCTTGCAGGGAAAGATATCTATTTGCAAAAACCCACTTCCTTGACCATCAGTGAAGGGCAACAGTTAAGGGATGTCGTTCAAAAAACAGGTGTTGTTTTACAGGTAGGTACCCAACAGCGGGCCATGCCCCAGTTTCGAATCGCGGCGGAGTTGGTACGAAATGGCAGAATTGGAAAAATCCATACCGTGAAAATAGGGCTTCCCGGAGACCCTACGGGCCCTGAGGCGACGGAAATGCCAGTACCTTCCAATCTCAACTTTGATAGGTGGTTGGGTTCTACTCCCCAAGTTCCCTATACCGAAATCGGGGTGCATCCCCAGAATGATTATGGCCGCCCCGGGTGGTTAAGGTTACGCAGTTATGGGGCCGGTATGATTACGGGTTGGGGCCAACACCACTACGATTCGGCCGCTTGGGGTATGGATACCGAGCTCACCGGACCTATCAGTGTAGAAGCCTTGGCGGAGTTTCCAAAATCCGGGCTTTGGGATGTACATGGCGACTTCTTTGTTAAACACGAGTATGAAAACGGAACAACCGTGTATACCAGTGGTGGCTATCCCAATGGAATCCGATACGAAGGAACCGACGGTTGGATTTTTGTTTCAAGAGGCGCCTATCAGGCTTCGGCGTCGGACCCGGTTGACAAAGAAAAAAGCAACGACGCCCTAAATGCATCCGACCCCAAAATTCTTGAGTCCGTCATCGAACCCGAAGAAATTCACTTACAAAAAATCGATGACCAACACGGTAATTGGTTGGAATGTATCAAAACCCGGAAGCAACCTATTTCCCCAATACACAAGGGGCATAAGGCCTGTACAATCTGTCTGATAAGTGATATTGCCATGCAATTTGACAGAAAACTCATCTGGGACAACGATACTGAATCGTTCATCGACGACGACCAGGCAAATACCCTGCTGAACCGCGAACAGCGGAAGCCCTTCGGTACCAACTACGTGAAGTTGTAATCCCTTATAAGTTTTAAGCAATGATTGTATGAATTATAAAGCGTTTTGTTTGGTATTGCTTGTGGTATCCGGCTGCCGATCGGGTGCCAGAGAACAAAAAACTTCGGAGGATACAGGTTCCCAAAAGATACGATTCGTATCGTTGGACCCCGGCCATTTTCATGCAGCCCTCATCCATAAAACTATGTATGGGTCGGTGGATTCTACTTTCCAAGTGTATGCCCCCGAAGGACCCGAGCTTACCGAATTTCTAAAAAGGGTTGAGGCCTATAATAATCGGGAAGAGGTTCCTACAAGGTGGAACATCGAGCCAGTGGTCTGTGAAGATTATTTACAGAGAATGTTGACCGAAAAACGGGGAAACGTAATGGTTGTAGCTGGGAAGAACTCCAAAAAAATAGACTACGTCCTAGAGGCTGTTAAAGCGGGTATGCATGTCTATGCCGACAAGCCCTTGGTAATTGATCCGGATGGTTTTGAAAAGTTGAAGAAAGCATTCCAAATAGCCGAGACCAACGGGGTACTACTATATGATATGATGACCGAGCGCTTTGAGGCAACAACCATGATGCAAAAGCTGTTTTCGGAGTTGCCGGAAGTTTTTGGTGAACTGGTCGATGGTACCATGGAAGAACCTGCAATTAGCAAAGAAAGCGTCCATCATTTTTTTAAAGATGTTTCGGGTCGGCCTTTGGTACGCCCCCCTTGGTTTTTCGATGTAAACCAGGAAGGGGAGGGTACGGTCGATGTGACCACGCATTTGGTAGATTTGGTGCAGTGGGAAGCCTTCCCCGATCAGATCATCGACACGGCACAAATTCAAATGTTGTCCGCCAAAAGATGGCCGACAAAAATGACGCAGTGGGAATTCCAAAAGGTGACCGGACTTGAAAAGTTCCCTGATTTTCTAAGGAAGGATATCACGAACGACGATCTCTATGTGTATTGCAATAGCGAGCTGAACTACCGGATTAACGGAAAACACGCCAAAGTATCGGTTAAATGGAATTATAAGGCGCCCCAAGGTGCAGGAGATACACACTATAGTATCATGCGGGGTACCAAAAGCAATTTAATCATCAAACAGGGACCCGAGGAACACTATCGGCCTACCTTATATATCGAATCCAAAACGGATTCGAACTTTCCACTACAACTCGCTAATGCCCTTGAAAATGACATTGCCATTCAGTTTCCAGGAAGCTCTTTCGAGAAAATGGCAGAAGGGTTATGGAAAATCAATATTCCCGTCAGGTTCAGATTAGGGCATGAAGCACACTTTGCCAAAGTGACTGGCAATTATTTAGGCTATTTGAAAGAAGGAGCGCTTCCCTCTTGGGAAGTACCCAATATGATCGCCAAATACTATACGACCATAGAGGCCTACAAAATGGTCCGTAATCATTGATTTGGAACCAATAGTTGTCCCAAATTTGGATGGAACCCACGTGAGTTATCTCAAAAGCCTTATTTTTAGCGATACTTGCAATGTTGCTTATTTCAATCCAGCATCCAACCTTTTGTAAATTATGAACCGTATGAAAATCCGATTATTTCTTCCATTACTCTGTCTTACATTCCTATATCTTGGCTGTGCCCAAACAAAGGAGGAACCATCCAAAATCGCTTGGGACACCTATGGGGTGCCCCATATATCGGCCAATAGTCTGGAGGAGTTGTTCTTTGCGCAAGGCTGGGCCCAAATGCACAACCATGCCAACTTGATCGTGCAGCTCTACGGCAGCTCGCGTGGTAAAGGGGCTGAATATTGGGGAGGGAAGAAACTTGAAAACGATATGCTCATTCATACGTTGGGCCTGCCGGAATTGGCCGAGGAGTGGGAATCGAAACAGGACCCCGAGATCAAGACCATCTATGCCTCCTTTGTTGAGGGAATGAACGCCTATGCAAAGGCCCATCCCGAAAGTATTGATGAAGACAACAGGGTTGTATTGCCCTTGACCACTAAAGACATGAACATGCATAGCATGTACGTCATCTTTACCCGTTTTATCGGTGGAAACGATTTAGGGCGGGTCCAGGAATGGCCCGACATGGGATCTAACACCTATGCCATTGGTCCACAGCGTTCGGCTTCGGGCAAAGCGATGTTGGTTCAAAATCCGCATCTTCCTTGGTGGCAGGAGTTTTTATTCTTTGAATCGCATTTGAACCTAAACGGAAAAAATATGTACGGCACGACCTTGGTTGGCTTTCCGGGAATCGCGATTGGATTTAACGAGCATTTGGGATGGAGCCATACCGACAATACCATAGACAATGCCGACACCTATGAATTGGAGCTTCAAGACGACGGCTACCTCTTGGATGGGAAACGTAAAGAATTTGAGACTACCTCCAAGATCATTAAGATAAAACAGGACGACGGAACGTTGGTCGAACAGACCATTCCCCTGATGAAAACCGTACACGGACCTGTGGTGAACAAGAGCGAAAACAAGGTACTGGCCCTACGTTTGGCGGGTTTAGACCGTCCTAATATGTTCTTACAATGGTGGAGGATGATCAACAGTGCCAACTTCCAAGAGTTTGAAAATGCCTTAAAAATGGCACAGATTCCCTTTTGGAATGTGATGTACGCCGATCGGGAGGGAGAGATTTTCTATCTGTTCAATGGCCTTGTCCCAAAAAGGAGTTCCGGAGATTGGGACTATTGGGATCGTGTGATTCCCGGAGGGAAATCTGCCGACGTATGGACCGAAATGCATTCCTATACAGATTTGCCAAAGGTCAAAAACCCGGCAACCGGTTGGTTGCAGAATGCCAATGACCCGCCTTGGACCAGTACCATTCCAATGAGTTTGAATCCCGATGATTATCCGGCGTACATGGCACCACGATACATGTCTTTTAGACCACAGCGCTCGGCTAGGATGTTATTGGAAGATGAGTCGATTACTTTTGACGAGTTGGTAGACTATAAACTTTCCACCCGTTTGGAAGTTGCCGACCGTATTCTCGACGACCTCTTTGCCGCTGTCGATGCCTCGGACTCCCAAAAGGCCAAGGAGGCCAAGGTAGTTCTGGAAACTTGGGACCGCGAAGCCGATGCGGACAGTAAAGGAATGTTATTGTTTTACAACTGGGCAAGAAAATTCAATGTATGGAAGAATTCGAATTACGAAAAAGGCTGGGATATCGAACATCCGAATACGACCCCGGACGGACTCGCCGATCCCGATGCTGCGGTACAGTTGTTGGAAACTGCTGCAACTGAAATCAAAACCAAGTTTGGCAGTCTCGAAGTGCCTTGGGGTGAGTACTACCGAATCAACTACAACGGCAAAAACCTTCCAGCAAATGGAATCGATGGTTCTATGGGCGTGTTTCGGGTTGCGTGGCCCGGTGGAGGGGACGACGATCATATGTATGTCGGCGGTGGTGACTCATGGGTAGGAGTCATTGAATTTGGGGACGAGGTACGTGCGAAGGTATTACTGAGCTACGGCAACGCTACGCAGAAAGATTCACCGCATTATGGTGATCAATTGGAACTTTTCTCCAAAAAAGAATTGCGCGACGCCTGGTTCAAAGAAGAAGACGTAAAATCGCATACTGCTAGAAGGGAAGTACGCCAAGGAAACGGATTTATCGAAAAATAGGGATGTAATCCGTTGGGAATAGAATCAAGGCGAAAGAATATCCCTAAATTCAAGGAAGAAGGCCTCCAGCTTTTTCATACGATTGTTTAGAAAAATCATGGTTTCTTGCCAACTATTTTTGTCATGGATTGAAACGCCTTCCTTCCTTACATAAATTCTTGAGACTTCCTTTTGGTTTTCTAGGATAAAAGCATCATCAAACTTCGCATCTGGGAGATAATCGTCGATCAGAATTGATTTCAATGCATTCACTTTTTCCCAAAGATCGATGCGTTTTTCCAAATCACTCGATTCGATGTCCATCAAAACCATGGCACCATTCACGTCGAAGTGAAATTTTAAGGCAAGTCCTTTAATATTCGTATGATATAAAATCCATTTTCGGGGATACGATTTTCCGAAGGCAATCCAGAAATCCTGTCGCAACCTTTTTGATTCCTCTTTACTGAACATCAGAGCAGATAAGCAATTCCTATTCCCAGGACAATGACAATCAATTTTCTCAAATTGAATTTGTGTCCTTCCGAACTTTCAAAAAGGATAACCGTTGAAATGTGTAAAAAAACACCGATAACCAAAGCATTAATGGCCGCATAATGCCGGGTAGCCCATTCAAAATTAGTGGAAACATAACTGCCTATGGGGGTCATAAGTGAAAATAGGATAATAAAGAAAATGGCCTTTACCAGCGGTATTTTGGAGCCCAAAAGGAAAATACTCAATATAATGGCAATAGGTATCTTGTGAATCAGGATGCCATAGAGAATATGATCATGGCCTTCTATGGGGAATCCCTCCAAAAAAGAGTGGACGGAAAGGCTTAAAAATAACAACCAGGGAAAGGCCGATTTTTCCGCATCCAGATGTACATGTCCGTGTTCGGCCCCTTTAGAGAAGAATTCCAGAAAAATCTGTAACAAAATCCCGAGCATGACGAACAGCCCCACGGTCTTGGGTTCCGATTTTGCATAGACATCGGGGAAGAGTTCAAAGATGGTTAGGGCCAAAAGGAATGCCCCACTGAAAGCCAACAACAGTTTAAAATGCTCCTTGTTTTTTGGTTTGGCAACAAGAACCAGTACAAAACTTAAAATAACGGCAAGAACAAGAAGCAGATAGGTCATTGGTTGTTGTTGTAACCGATGAACAATGCCGTGGGCGTCACGATTTGCCGGCACATGTACATCAATAACTTTATGTCAGTAATTATTCGGCTTAAAATTAACCTATTTTTGCCATTGAAAGAATCTCGCCGATGAACAATAATTTTAAAATGGTGGCCAAGACGCTTTTTGGTTTTGAGGAAATCTTGGCCAAAGAGTTACGCAATCTAGGGGCCGGTAATGTAGAGGAGGGAGTACGTAGTGTTTCTTTTGAGGGAGACACGGGCTTTATGTATAAAGCGAATCTTTGTCTGCGTACAGCAATCAAAATCATCAAACCCATTCACTCTTTCAGCGTTCGGAACGAGAATGAGTTGTACAAGCAAATATACGCGATGCCGTGGGAAGAGTATTTATCGGTGGATACTTCCTTTGCCGTCGATAGCACGGTGAACTCGGACTATTTTTCGCATTCGCTGTATGTTTCGCAAAAAACCAAGGATGCTATCGTTGACAAGTTCAGGGATATGGATGGTAAAAGGCCCGATGTCGACCTGAAGTTTCCCGACATTCGCATCAATATCCACATTCATCGAAACCACTGCAACGTCTCGTTGGACAGCTCCGGACGCTCCCTACACCATCGGGGGTACCGAACTGCCACTAACATCGCCCCCATCAACGAGGTCTTGGCAGCCGGACTTCTGTTGTTAAGCGGATGGGAAGGCCAATCGGATTTTTTGGATCCCATGTGTGGTAGCGGTACGTTGTTGACCGAAGCGGCAATGATTGCCTGTAATATTCCGGCGAACATCAACCGAAAGGGGTTTGCCTTTGAAAAATGGGCGGATTTTGACGAAGCGCTTTTTGAAAAGATAATAGAGGTCCGTTTAGGGAAGACCCGGGAATTTCACCATAAAATCATCGGGTACGATAAAGCACCTTCGGCGGTAAGAAAGGCACAGGACAATATCGCAAATGCCAATCTATCCGATTATATAAGCGTTGAACGAAAGAATTTTTTTGAAACCGATAAACCCGTTGAAGGTCGGTTACACATGGTTTTTAACCCACCCTACGGGGAGCGTTTGAACCTCGACATGCAAGATTTCTATGCCGCTATCGGCGATACGTTGAAGCAAGGTTACCCCGGAACGGAGGCTTGGTTCATTACCTCCAACTTACCGGCCTTGAAGTTTGTAGGACTCCGCCCGTCGAGAAAAATCAAGGTATTCAACAGTCATCTGGAATCTCGCTTGGTAAAGTACGTAATGTACGAAGGAAGCAAAAAAGCCAAGTATCAAAAAGAGGAATAGATGCGACCGAAACATAAGGCCTTGATGTTTAATTTTTTTGGCTTTGCCATTCTTTTTATAATTACACGGATAATCCTAGGCCATTTCTTTTCATTTCATCGAATCATTTTGGCAATCACCGCCTTCGTCATAGCCAGTCTGCTTGCACCTAAATTCGCTGTCGTTACCGATGACGGTAATAAGAAAATAATAATGAAATGGCTATTCATCAATGGCTTTCGGGAGTTATGACTACTCCTCAGGTGTAGGTTCCGCTTTCTTTGCTTTTTTGTATAAAGGCACTAAATACGTTATCGAATAGTTATAACCCACTCCAAAACGGCTGCCATCGGTAACTTTGTTGAAGCCCGGAATAAATAGATTGGTAAATTCCTTTGAATCTTGTTCCGGATTGGTGATCAAAATACCCAAGCGAACACTACCTCCAAGATAGAGGTTTTTGAAAAGCTCCATTTTCACACCGACAACACCTTCTATCCAAGAGGCCGTACGCCCATCAAACTCAAGACTTTCCTGTGAACCGGGGGTGAATCCGTTGGGGTTCCAATACCGGTTGGAATTAAAAATATTATAGTTGTTCACCGTCTGGGTAAAGGTGCTAAAGGCATAACGCCCTCCTACGGTAATCATATTCTGTTCGCCATACCAGTTACCATAGGTGTTGTAGTCAATACCGACTTTAATATAGCTTCCTGAAGCGGTGAAATCATAGAGCTCCCCGTCGCTGGTTTGGTCTTCATTAGGGCCCACTGACTCGGTACGTGTTTTTTTCTCGTTACCCAGCTCCCCTGCAATATAGAGTTTTTGTGAAAGCCGGTAATCCCCGACAAATTCCAGTCCGGTGTAGTCATCATTAAAAAATGAAGTAATGGGCCTACTCAAATCGATACCAACGCGAAGTCCGTAGGGCTGTTCGTAGACCAACGTGTCCTTTGGATTTAAATCGATGGTCTTGTCCTGTCCGAATCCGGCAACAAGCACCAACAGAAAAAATAGGTTAGTGCAATATTTTGACATGGGCGGAGCTAGCGTTTTCTACCAAGGGGGTAACGATTCGTATTTCTTCTATCCACAAACTATCATCGATGATGGCAGTTGCGGATAGGCTATCATAATTGACGATGAAGCCACAGGCACGGGAAACAAATAGTTCCCGGGTTTCGTAATTGAAAGTTATGTTATCCATATTTAGGGTGGTTTCATCCTCCTCATCCGGGTTTTGGGAGAATATAAAGGATGTACCGCCTTGGTCGACCCGTAAAGGAATTGCAATTGAATCCAGGGAGGCATTGGCAATGACCCCCAAGGTATCGGAGCCGTTTAATCCTCGTACTTCCAATGCAGGAACGGTCTTGAGCAGGGTAGTATCGTCTTTATCGTAGAAACGAATAACCAGTAAGGGGGTATCCCCATCTACACAGATATCGTCTTTTTCGCAGGAAGCGATGCAAAGGATTCCAAGAAAAATCGAAAACACAAGCTTTGTTCTGTTCATAGCCCTATAGCTTTTCCAAAAGTACGACATTTTCGACATGATGGGTTTGCGGAAACATATCCACGGGCTGTACCTTGGTCACTTTGTAATCAGCCTTCATCAATGCCAAATCCCGTGCCTGTGTAGCGCTGTTACAGCTTACATAGACAATTTTTTCTGGGGCAATCCTTAACAATTGTTGTACCACATCCTTATGCATACCGTCCCTGGGAGGGTCGGTAATCACAATATCCGGTCTACCGTTAGCCGCGATAAATTCCTCATTAAGAACATTTTTCATATCCCCGGCAAAGAAGTCCACGTTTTGGATCCCATTGTGCCCCGCATTTTCCTTGGCGGCGATAATAGCGTCGGGTACCGATTCGATCCCTACTACCTTTTTCGCATTTTTTGCCACAAAGAGGGCGATGGTGCCGGTGCCGGTATAGAGGTCATAGACGTGCTCGTCTCCGGTAAGTCCTGCAAAGTCGCGAGCAATTTTGTATAGTTCGTACGCCTGTTCCGAATTGGTCTGATAAAACGATTTGGCATTGATTTTAAACCGGAGACCTTCCATCTCCTCGAAAATATGATCCCTGCCGCTATGGCAAACTATTTCTTGATCGTAAATAGTGTCGTTCTGTTTTTGATTGACGACATAAAGGAGGGAAGTTATTTCGGGAAATTGTTCGGCCAGATGGTTGAGCAGTAAATCCCTTTTTGTGTCATCATCCTTCAAGAACTGTATCAATACCATGATTTCCCCGGTAGAAGCTGTTCTTATCATCAAGGTGCGCAACAAGCCTTCCTGTTTTCTTGGGTCGTAAAAAGCCATCCCATTTTTCAAGGCAAAGTCCTTGACATCCAGTCGAATGGCGTTGGAGGGGTCTTGTTGTAAATGACACTTTTTGATATCCAGGATTTTGTCCCACATTCCGGGAATGTGAAAGCCTAAGGCATCCTTGTCCTTGATTTCCTCGTTGGATTGAATTTCCTCCAAGGTCATCCAACGATTGTTAGAAAAGGAAAATTCCATTTTGTTACGGTAGAAATACTCCTTTTTGGAACGGAGAATGGGGCTGATTTCGGGAAGTTCCAAGTGGCCAATACGTCTTAAATTGTTTTCTATTTCCTTTTGCTTATAAAACAACTGATGCTCGTATCCCATATCTTGCCATTTGCATCCCCCACATACCCCGAAATGTTGGCATTCGGGAGCGACCCGTTTTTCGGATAGGGTATGGAACTGTGTGGCCACCCCTTCGAAATAGGCCTTACGTTTTTTGGTAATCTGCACATCGACCACATCACCTGGCACGGTATTGGTCAGAAAAATGACCCGTCCGTCAGGGGCCTTGCCGATGGTTTTCCCTTTTGCTCCTGCGTCGATGACCTCGACATTTTGGAAAAGCGGTCGCCTCTTCTTTTTTTGCATGGGGCAAAAGTAGCAATCGCGTGGCATTTATTACTTCTATCTTTGGTAGGATCCTATTAAAAAGAGTTAAAAAAGTGAACCTTTTTTTCATTTTTGGTTCTTAAGGGTATATATGTACAATGACCAGCCGAAAAGTATTTGATGCATTATTGGTATTGCAATACCAGTCCGGGGATAGTAAGGCTTTGGACCTACTGGTCAAAAGGCACCACGAAAGGTTGTGCAGACAGGCGTACTGGTACACCAGGGATATGGAAGCCTCAAAAGATATTGTCCAGGATTGTTGGGGCATCATCATTAGAAAAATTGGTGGCCTTCGGGATGCCAATGCTTTTGAAAGTTGGGCCATGCGTATCGTTACCAGGAAATCGTTGAACTTTTTGAATAGGGATAAAAAGGCACAACGGCAAATTTCCGAGATACCATCGACAAAGGAAGATGCGAACTATGATGAAGAACACCAAACGAATCTGATCCAAATAAAAAAAGCCATACAACAACTACCGAAGGACCATCAAGTGGTACTACGCTTATTCTATACCGAGGAATACTCCCTTAAAGCAATCAGTTCGATACTCGATGTATCGGTTGGTACCGTAAAGTCTAGGCTGTTTCACGCAAGGGAAAAACTAAAAATAATCGTTAAAAAATAAAAACATGAAAAAAGAAATGAATAAAATCGATGAGTTGATAAAGGAAACCTTGGATACCGAGGAAGCCAGGTTCTATGATGAATTGGAGGAACAAAATCTCATGGGCAAGTTGGGGCAGGCTCACCGAGGCAAAACCGGATGGTTGGTTAGCATTATGACCGTCGCGCACTTGTTGATCTTTGTCGCTTTCATCTATTGCATTGTGCAGTTTTTCAACACACAGGTGACCAACGAATTAGTGATATGGTCCGCGGCAGGTTTTATATGTATGATAGCTATGGCCATGTTAAAGCTGTATGTGTGGATGCAAATGGATAAGAACGACCTTTTGAGGGAGTTAAAACGGCTGGAACTACAAATTTCAGCCTTGTCCCACAGGTTGGATAAGTAGGTGGGCCTATTGGCATGAGATAGCTGGAGGGGAGGAATCCGAACTTGTATGTAGTACTTAATTGAAATTGCCCATCTCCAAGTACTGCCGGTTCAGCTATTTTTTTGTGGGCCTTTTTCGGGCTTGTACCTACTTTTTTGTAATTTAGCAACTCTACAAAGGATGATTTCTCTCCTACGCTGAATTTTCTCCCGATGGTTCGGGATCGAAAGGAAAAAGGTACAGAAGGAATTGCTAAAGTTTTATTTAAAGTAATTTTTATCATGTCTGTTTTAGAAAGGATAACTTCTAAAGATGCCATCGCATTGGAGGAAAAGCACGGCGCACAGAACTATCACCCACTACCTGTAGTTTTAAGTAGGGGAGAAGGGGTCTATGTCTGGGATGTCGAAGGCAAAAGGTATTACGATTTTTTATCGGCATATTCCGCAGTGAATCAGGGACATTGTCACCCTAAGATTATTGGGGCGTTGCAAAGTCAAGCCGAAACGTTGACCCTTACTTCAAGGGCATTCTATAATGATATGCTCGGTAGGTATGAAAAGTACATCACCGAGTATTTTGGTTTTGACAAGGTGTTACCTATGAATACCGGTGCCGAGGCTGTAGAAACTGCCATCAAACTCGCCAGAAAATGGGGATACGAGAAAAAGGGGATACCGTCGAATCAAGCAAAGATCGTTGTGTGCCAAAACAATTTTCACGGGCGGACGATTACCATCATTTCCGCTTCCAACGACCCGGTAGCTACGGAAAACTTCGGGCCATTTACACCAGGAATCATCTCCATACGGTATAACGATATAGACGCCTTACGGGAGGCCCTTACAGATGAACATGTGGCTGCTTTTTTAGTTGAACCAATCCAGGGTGAGGCAGGCGTATATACTCCCGACGACAACTATATCAAAGAGGCCTTTGAGCTTTGTCGTTCAAAGAATGTATTGTTTATAGCCGATGAGGTGCAGACCGGTATCGCCCGAACAGGAAGGTTATTGGCCAGCTGTGGCAATTGCTCCTGTCCGGATAAGAATTGCAGCGGCACCCCGGATGTAAAACCGGATATCCTAATTCTCGGGAAAGCCATTTCAGGAGGTGTTTTTCCGGTATCGGCCGTACTCGCGAATGATCCCATCATGGAAGTGATACGACCTGGAAACCATGGTTCCACCTTTGGAGGAAATCCCTTGGCATGCGCTGTAGCTATGGCTGCCTTGGAAGTGGTGAAAGAAGAGCATCTGGCAGAAAATGCCGATCGACTAGGGAGGCTCTTTCGGGACGAAATGCAAAAATTGGTTGCCAAATCTAGTTTGGTGCGCTTGGTACGCGGTAAAGGATTACTGAATGCAATTGTCATCAACGATTCTGAGGACAGCTCCACCGCTTGGGACATTTGCATGGCCCTAAAGGAAAACGGACTCCTTGCAAAACCGACCCACGGAAATATCATCCGCTTTGCACCCCCATTGGTAATGACCGAAGAGCAACTGTTGGATTGTATCTCGATTATCGTTAAAACCTTGGGTGAATTTAAAAAATAAAGAAAACCTCCGAGACTATCGGAGGTTTTTTTAATGTATGTACCGTCTTCTTTCTCTTTTAGAAGTTGCCTTCCGCGGCAATAATGGCTACGATGACCCCAAAATAGATAATCGTCAATATCAATGCGATCAAGGAGAGCCCCAATCCGATATAGGACAGTACGCGCCCGGTCTTTACATTTTCGTAACCTGTATAGTGACCTGGATTTTCCAAATAAATGCTTTCCGCTTTCTTTGCACTCGATAGCCCTATAAAACTAAAGATGGCAGCGAATGGGCCACAACAAACGAAGACCAACACGATTGATAAAATACCAAAGGTCAAAGCGTTACTGGCGCCTGGAAGGGTTTCTTGGTTCATGTTTTCTAAGTAGTTTGTGTTTATTGGCCTTGTGCTTCCATGGCTTCCTCATAGGCCCTCATAAATTCCTCCTGCATTTCATCCCAGCCAACGGTCGATATTACATAGATAATTCGAATTATCAGTAAAACGTTGAGTATCAAAGCGATGATTGCAACAATCTTTCCCGTTTTTATTTGACTGTAGTTGTCGTAGCCTTCAGGATTTTGCTTGTAAAGTTGTTCCGATTTAGTTGCCATATAAAATGCAATCCCAGAGGGGATAACACCCAGTCCGGCAAAACAACAACAGAGATAACCGAATATACCAAGAACAATGATCAAGGTTCCATTTGGTAATTGTCTTTCATTCATAAGAATCAGCTTTAGTTAAATAAGTTTTAGAAAAAAGTTGCCCAGTATTAAAACCACGGTGGAAATCATTAGGGTTTTGATTACAATGCTGGCATATTTTATTTTGAAAAACGAATTGGCGATCAGGAATACAACTAGCGGAATCATTGCGTAAATAGCAGGGTATATATGAAAGGCCGCCTCAAATTCCCCGCGTATCAAAAAAGCGATCGACCTTTGAAGTCCGCATCCAGGGCACTCAAATCCCAAAATACGTTTGCTGAAACACGGAAGCATGAAATCTTCCAAAACCAGCAAAAAAAATATGAGTCGCATCTGTTGAAGAATCTATATTGCTTGTGAAAAATACTATTAATTTTGGGGAATAAAAATAAAAAAATGGCTGTTTTTGAGATTGGAGACAAGGTAGAGACCGTAGACGATACCATTATCGGTACGGTAGTGGCTATCTACAAAAATGAGGTTACTATTGAAAGCGCCGAGGGATTCCAATTCAAATTTTCCCCCTCTGAACTGGTAAAGACCCACTCTGACAATGTAATTAAGGTTACGAATTACGAAGTGGCTCAAATAAAGAAAGAAAAGGAGCTTCCCAAAAAGAAGCCGAAACAAAGTGTCAAGCCCAAGCAGCGAAATGCCCCAAGAATGGTGGTGGACCTACATATTAACCAGCTGGTGCGTTCTACCAAAGGTCTCAACAATTTTGACATGCTGAACCTACAATTGGAAGCCGCCAAAAGACAGCTTCGGTTTGCTATTGATAAACGCATACAAAAGATAGTATTTATCCATGGGGTGGGGGAAGGCGTGTTAAAAGAGGAGCTGTATGCGTTGTTTAGACGCTATCAAAACATCACCTTTTACGATGCGGACTATCAACAATATGGAATGGGAGCGACCGAGGTGTACATTTATCAAAATCCCTAATTCCCTTGATCCTCCGGTTTTGTAGTGGTGACCGTACCAAATTCACTTATGCTCAAGTCGGTTATTCGATTGCTTTCCGAGATGATTAAGGATATTTCAGTAATATTAATTTGGTGTGAAAAGGTGATGCTATCTTCGGTGGTGGTCGTAATTCGAATCAATCCATTCTCGGCCGGTATCTCATCGATGACTACCGGAGAGGTAGGCGGGATAGAAGCACAGAAATAATCCGTATCTACTTGGTCTGAAAAAATGCGATACACGATGTTTGCCGGTTGCGAACTGCCTATCTCGACGGTATCGACGTCGACTTCGTTTTTAAGCGTGTTTGCGGCAAGTTCCAAAATCAATGCCTCGTCATCGTTTATTTTGAACAATACGTTTTCCGCCTCCACTACCACAGTTTCGCAGCTCTGCGGATCGACACTGTCGAAGTCCAAGGTCTCGATTTGCAGATCACCGTCGTCACAATTCAGAAGAAGTAACGGCCAACAGATAAAAAGCAGTCTTTTCATGGCTCAAATGTAATCGAAATTACCGATAGCATGAACCCACATGCCTTAGAAATTAACTTTATTTAGGTTATTTTTGGGGAATTGAAATTTACAAGCGTTGGAGGTACAAAAAGTTTATTTGGATAATGCCGCTACCACAAGGGTCAGGGATGAAGTAATCGCCAAAATGCAGGAGGCTTTGGCCGGTTGTTATGGGAATCCTTCTTCGACCCATAGCTTTGGAAGATCGGCCAAAACGGCAATAGAAACTGCCCGGAAGACCATTGCAAAATATTTGAATGCACATTCTTCGGAAATCGTATTTACCTCGGGGGGCACGGAAGCGGATAATATGATTATGCGTTGTGCCGTTCGCGATCTGGGTGTCAATACGATCATCACGACCAAAATCGAACACCATGCGGTTCTCCATACGGCAGAGGACTTGGTGAATGAACATGGTGTGCATCTAAAGTTTTTAAAGCTTGATGCCCACGGGAATCCGGATTTAATGCATTTGGAAGAACTTTTGAGCGTCGATGACCGTAAAAAGCTTGTGAGCTTGATGCACATAAACAATGAAATCGGGAATAAGATCGATATGAAAGAGGTGTCCGTGCTATGTTCCAAGTATGCCGCCTTGCTCCATTCGGACACCGTACAGTCGATTGGGCATTATGAATGGGACTTAGAAGAAATCCCGGTGGATTTCCTGACGGCGGCGGCTCATAAGTTTCATGGGCCAAAGGGCATTGGTTTCGCATACATCAGGAAAAACTCAGGCCTAAAGGCCTTTATTTCAGGTGGTTCCCAAGAACGCGGTTTCAGGGGAGGTACGGAAGCATTTCACAATATTGTGGGTTTGGAGCAGGCTTTTATCGCTGCCTATGACAATCTCGAATCGGAACGCACCTACATCACCGAATTGAAACGCTATTTTATCGAACGGATCAAAAACGAGATTCCTGATGCTAGGTTCAATGGCTATTCGGGAGATTTGGAGAACAGCACCTACACGCTGGTAAACATATGTCTTCCTATAGATGCCCAAAAGGCCCTAATGTTGTTGTTTCATTTAGACATCAAAGGAATCGCCTGTTCAAAAGGGAGTGCCTGCCAGTCGGGAAGCGATGCAGGTTCCCATGTATTGCGGGAAATATTAACGGATGAGGAGTTGCAACGACCGTCACTGCGTTTTTCATTTTCGAAATACAACACGAAGAAAGAGCTTGACTATGTTGTGGAAACACTGAAGGAATTTATAGCGGATTAATTCTTTTGCTTTTTCCGTTCCCTGCGCTTTTCCCGATCATACGGAAACTTTCGTGTGGCCATTCTCATCATTCTGTCAATAAGGTCGTCGGTATTTCTACCTGATTTCTTATTGATTTCCTTTTCGTATTTCCATAGTAGTTTTCCAGTATCACCATCGCTTATTTTGATACCAATTCGACCGTAATTCGCCTCCCCAAGAAAGTAATCGATGATACTGAACTCAGTTGGTACTCCTTTGGATAGCAATACGTTCAAATCTAAATTGCCGCTTACGATTCCATCGACCTCCAATATTTCACTCAACTGTTTGGTCGTATAGATATCTATATTTTCGTATGTGATTTGGTTCTGGGCAAGAATTGCGTTGGTGTTTTTGGTATTTTGAAATTCGACAGAGAATTTCTTTTTTTTCTTTCTTTTGGAAAAATAGGTCTCCAGGGCATTTTGAACGGCCACTCCTTCTTTTTTTTCCAACGCCCTCAGCTCCTCTTTGGTCATATCGTCCTTTAAATCTAAACGGGTCAAAAAAGGCAATATGGCCAACACCTTATGGTCTTTGCTTAATTCATCGAAGGTATCGGCCTCATAAATATTCTTTTGGGCATATGTGCCAAAGCCGAAAACCAGTACTATGATAAAAAGAATCTTATTTTTCATTTGACTATCCTAAACTGTTTTTAGAATCGGGCCCCCACCCTTAGGTTAAGCACCCTGCTGGTCAAAAAATTGGGGACGGCAAACTGTTGTTTACTATCCACATCCCTTACCCAGGTATTAGTAATGGAATTTTGGGTATTGAACAGATTAAAAATTTCAAAACCAAGACTCAACGCCTTGAAGCGATAAAGCCAATGGTTTTTAGGGTATCTTTTATTGCTATCGACAAAAATATAGGAAATTCCCAAATCTGCCCGTCTGTAGTCCCGTAATCTATTTTGAAAAAGGTACGGGTCGGCGTAATTCGGCGATCCCCCGGGTACCCCGGTATTGTATATTAGGTTCAAATACATTTTCAAATCAGGAATATTGGGCACGTAATCCTGAAAGAGAATCCCCACTTTTAAACGTTGGTCAGTGGGGCGGGATATGTATCCACGGCCATCGATATTTTCTTCCGTTTTAAGGTATCCCAAGCTCAACCACGATTCCGTTCCCGGGACAAAGGCACCGTTCATACGTAGTTCGGCCCCATAGACATAGGCCTCGGCGTTATTGTTTGCCGCATATCGAATGCGAACATCCTCCAAGGTGTACGGATTCACGTTGCTCAGGGCCTTGTAATAGGTCTCGCCCACAAGGGTGAAAGGGCGGTCCCAAACTGTAAAGCTATACTCGCTGCCCAACACAAGGTGAATGGACTTCTGCGCTTTGACATTGGGGTTGATCGTCCCGTTTTGATCCCTTAGTTCCCTATAAAATGGGGGTTGTTGGTAGACACCGCCCGAAATTCTGAAAAGCATATCACGTTGCCATCGGGGTTTGAGTGCGAATTGGGCCCTGGGGCTCAAAATGGACTGCGACACCTTCTCGACCCCGGTACCACTTATGGTCCAGTACTGACCCCTGAGGCCCATATTGTAGTAGATTTCATTGCCATTCCAAGATTTTTGATTGCTGTATTGGATGAATCCGCTAAAGCGATTTGTCTTGACAAAGTTGGTGGCGTTCAGTTCATCAAAGGCAATAATGGGGGCGTCGAAAGGTTCCTCCGGCTGATTGTTGACAAATTCTGAAGATGGCGGTCGTATATAGAAACCGACGGAGTCAATAAATTCGGATTCCCGGATACGGTCCCTGATATCTTCGTGGGTATATTTGCCTCCCCATTCGAGTACTTTTTGGTTTTTGGCATATCTTCCCCGGTGTTGCATAGTAAAGATGAGGGCGTCCAAGTCGTTACGGGCCCTATTGAATTCAGTTGCCAATCCACGCGAGGAGTTTACCTCACCGAGATTATCGCTTCCAAGGTTGGTGTCGATTTCGCCCAGTTCGTATTGTGCGATAACATCCGAATATTCTTCTTCCGTAGTATGATAGATTGAAGAAATGAGTTTCAAGGTTACCTCATCATTTAGAACGTAAGTGCCCTTAAAGGCACCTAGTGCCGTATCAAAGCGATTGTTTTCCCTTCCTTCATAGAATACAGTGAGCACCTCCGGTGCATCCAAGGTACCGAATGTGGTTTGCCGGTTGATGGGTTCGTTTTGATAGTCGTTAATACTGATATTCCCTAAAAAACTAAGATTGAACTTGTTGGAAAAACGATAGGTGAAATAGCTTTGTAAATCCGCGAAGGTGGGATTGAAATTGGACTGTGTTTCAAGGCTATTGACCAGTAAGCTATTGTTTCGATATCGGACGCCTAGGATACCGCTAAAATTTTTATCTTCGGAGATAGTCTCTACCGAGGCCGCAGCTCCCAAGAAACTTACATCGAGGCTCGCCCCAAAAGCAACCGGGTTTTTGTAGGTAATGTCCAAGACGGAAGATAACTTGTCCCCGTACTTTGATTGAAAACCTCCAGGTGAAAATTTAACATCCTGAACCAAATCGCTATTCACAAAGCTGAGTCCTTCTTGTTGCGCGGAACGCACCAAAAAGGGGCGGTAGACCTCGATGTCGTTCACGTAGACCAAATTTTCATCGTAGTTGCCGCCCCGAACCGAATATTGTGTGCTGAGTTCATTGCTTGATGATACACCCGGTAATAACTTTAACACGTTTTCTACCCCGGCATTCGCTCCTGGGATTTTCCTAACGACCTCTGGTGACACGCTTAGGATGCCCCTGGCCTCCTTTTCCCCAGTCGGACTTACGGTGACTCCTGCCACTTGGATGGCATTGGTCTTCATTACTGGATTGAACTCAAAGGTCTCGTTGGTCGTAAGGATAAGGTTTTCCAAGACCACGTTCTCATGGCCCAAATGTGAAAAGGTAACCGTGGTGGGGGTATCGGCCACGAGCTGCAGTACGTAAAAACCATCCGGATCCGTGAAGCTTCCCCCGTTTTCAGTAGTGATGTTTACTCCCCCCAAAGGCGACTCATTTTCATCGAGCACCACCCCCGTGATGGTAGCGGTCTGAGAATAAATCAGGCCCAATGGGCAGCATACCAACAAGAGAATAAGATATCTAAAACGCCTCAAATTTTCTATTTACGATAAAATGTGCTTTTGTAAATGGTCGTGTTGCCTACGTTATCACTAACCGTAACTTGGAGTTCACATTGGGTTTTGTCCAATATCTTGTCGTCAAAGTTGTATGTCAAGGTCCTTGTTTTTGGCTCGTATTCCATAAGAATCCAGTCACCGTTAAGAGTGGCGGAATAGCTCTTGACCCCGCTGAGGTCGTCGGAAATTCGGAGACTGAGATAGCTATAGTTGTTCAACCATTGTTTTTCCTTAAAATTTTTGGGTCTAATTGTTGGGGGAATGGTATCTTTAGCGAGGGTATAGGTTCCCAGATTTCTAGTTCTTGTAGTAAAGGTATTGCCCCTCTTGTAAGTCGATGCATAATTGGCATCCAAATCTTTGTCCAATCGGGCAATAAAAAGTTGTTTTCTCTCCTCCTTACTATATTTGGAAACATCGAAGGTGAGGGTGAAATTCCGATGGGCAGGAACTCTGCTATTATGTATGGTAATGGTATCCGTTCCTTTTTTGAGGTCAATATAAAAGTCTTTGTAAAAGGTATTTGCGGGAAAATAAACGGTGGCGGCGCCCAGGTCGTAATTGTTGTTCTTTTTGGCCACAAGGTACTCATCCGTTTTTTCCTCTTCTTTTTCAATTTTGACGGGTTCGTTCTTTCCTTCGACCGGAATAATGATCTTGGTCTCGTTTCCACCAAGGTCCCTAAGGAGTAAGGTTACGCTATAACTCATCCCTTCTTGAATGTTTATTTTGCCGTCATTGTAGAGGGTGTTATAGATGCCGAGCCGATTTCCGGGTGTTTTGAAACACTGCTGTATACGCTGGCGATAGGCTCCGAAATGCTCATAATCTATCAAGGTGTTGATGTATCGGCTCTCTGCAAAAGAAAAAGTCTCAAAATCATAATCGGTATATATCTTTCCGTTAACACTGAGTTGTACTGAATATATACCATTTTTATTCGCCGCCAGGTCTTGTCTGTCAAAGCCCTTAAAACCAAAACCGATAGTGCCCAAAGCAGACACCTTATCGGCCAAGAAAGTACCGTCTTTCTGTCTTTTGAAATTCAATTCCACCTTGTCGGTGCTCTGATTCACTCTGGCATTTTTAGAAAGGGGGTAGGCATAGACTTCTTCTAGAACGGGGTTGGTCGCATCCCTGACCTCAAAGCCATATAACAAGGGATTTGTAGGTTTTTCGGAAATACTACTTCGGATCTCGAAGTGTAAATGGGGCCCGGAAGAACCACCGGTATTCCCTGAATAAGCGATGACCTGTCCCTTTTTGACCGTTACTTCCCCTAGGTCTGGAAATACCTCTACTTGGTAAGATCTTTTTTGGTATTGTACCTTTTTAATGTACGCCTCGATTTCAGGCGCGAATTTTTGGAGGTGGCCGTAAACCGAGGTATATCCGTTCGGATGCGCCACGTAGAGTACCTTACCATATCCCCAATGTGCTATTTTGATACGGGTAACACTGCCGTCACCAATGGCATAAATCGGTAGTCCCTGCCTTTGTTGTGTCTTGATGTCGATTCCCGCGTGAAAGTGGTTCGAACGCAACTCCCCGAAAGTCCCGGCGAGTATCAAAGGAATATCCATGGGAGATTGAAAGGTTTCCTGTGGATAGTTCTCCTGTGCAATTACAAAAAGTGAACAGCACAAAACCCATCCACATACTATTTTTCTCTTGTCAATTTTTGGTAACACGAAGTAAACCATAACAACTTTGATGCCTATTTGTGAATATTGAAACGGGATTTTTTGTCAGGTATTGGGGTATGACACTAAAAAACGGGTAAATTTAAACAGATGAACCTAATTATCCGACTTGATTTTGGAAAACCTTTTACATTGGGAGCCAGCTAAGGGCCGCGAGGCGTTTTCATGACGTTAAAGTATCGCTTAAGGAATAATTGAAAAAAGAATTGCTAAGTCGGCAGATGTATGTTAACTTTGTGTAAATCGTATTGAATTTCGTTTATGAGTGAATTGGTTCAAATCGTTGATTCCCTTGAAAACAAAATTAGCAAATTGCTACACCGATTGGATGTACTGCATCAGGCTAATGAAAGGTTAGAGAGAGAACTGGTTTCCATGAAGAACGAAAAGGAAACCGTACACAGTTCGGTCTCTGAGTGGGAAGAAAAGTACAATTCCTTAAAGTTGGCGAATTCAATGCTAGGCAGTAATGAAAATAAAACGGAAGCTAAGCTTAAAATAAACACATTGATCAGGGAGTTGGACCATTGCATTTCACAGCTTGCTGAATAATTGGCAATAAATTGTATGTCTGAAAAGCTCAAGATAAAGCTTTCAATTGCAGATAGGGTATATCCCCTAACCATAGACCCCAGCCAAGAAGAGGGGTTGCGGAAAGCCGCAAAGAACATTGAGCAATTGGCCAAAAAGTTCGAACAGAGCTATGCCGTGCGTGACAAACAAGATGTGCTCGCCATGTGTGCCTTACAGTTCGCATCGAAAATAGAGCAAAAAGGCATCGACCAATCCGAAGGTACCCTAGAGGCCCTGGAGCGGTTGAAGTCTCTTGACGATTTGGTGAATGCCAAGCTTAGTATAAAGTAAATACGTTCTTTAAAATACAATCAAAGTTACTGCCCACATTGGTACTATCTTTTGACAAACTCAACGTTAATTAAGTTTAAAAAGGGTGAGTTTAGGTCGTAAAAGCATGCCTTGCTTGTACAAGGATCCTTGATCGGTCTGTTAGCCCTAAACCTGTTTATAGGAGTTTGTACAAAACTTCCTCCGATGTGGGCTTTTTTTATAGGTTCGTTTCGGGACAAGTTTTTGAATATCCCGACGACAGGGACCAATCACAATACAATGGGAGCGGGTTGCTTCGATTGAACAGTTTAATTTGAACACCATGGATTATACATTTATCATCATAGCGGCAGTAGTAGGGCTCGCCATAGGTTTTGCCATTGCAAAATTTATGGAGAAAGGCAAAGCGTCCAAAACGATCGCCAATGCCAAGCGGGAAGCGGATAGCATCCTGAAAAACGCCAAAACGGAAGGTGAGAACATTAAAAAGGACAAGATTTTCCAAGCAAAGGAAAAGTTCTTGGAGTTGAAGGCAGAGCACGAGAAGGTGATTATTGGAAAGGACAAGAAAATTAATGAAGCCGAAAAACGCGCACGGGATAAAGAATCACAAGTAAGCAATGAACTGGCCAAGAGCAAAAGACTGAACGAACAGCTAGAGTCAAAAATAAAGAATGCAGAACACCGTATTGAGGTTTTTGAGAAGAAACAGGCCGAACTTGAAAAATTGCACAAACATCAGGTACAACAACTGGAGGTAATTTCGGGGCTTTCCGCCGAAGATGCCAAGACCCAGTTAATGGAGTCCTTGAAGGAGACGGCCCGCACGGATGCGATGAGCTTCATTCAAAACACGGTGGAAGAAGCCAAACTTACTGCGGAACAAGAGGCACGAAAAATCGTAATTAATACCATACAGCGTATTGGTACCGAGGAAGCCGTGGAGAACTGCGTATCTGTGTTCAACTTGGAATCGGATGATGTAAAGGGCCGTATCATTGGACGGGAAGGGAGAAATATCCGTGCGTTGGAGGCCGCTACCGGAGTTGAAATCATTGTGGACGATACCCCCGAAGCCATTATACTCTCCTGTTTTGATTCCGTTCGACGGGAAGTTGCCCGATTGTCTTTGCACAAATTGGTGACCGATGGAAGAATACACCCTGCGCGTATCGAGGAAATTGTTAGGAAGACCGAAAAGCAAATAGAACAAGAAATCGTGGAGGTAGGAAAACGTACCGTAATCGATTTGGGTATTCACGGATTGCATCCTGAATTGATCCGTTCCGTTGGGCGTATGAAATATCGTTCCTCCTATGGTCAAAATCTTTTGCAGCACTCCAGGGAAGTTGCAAAACTATGTGGTGTAATGGCCGCCGAACTCGGGCTAAATCCTAAATTGGCCAAGCGTGCGGGGTTATTACACGACATCGGGAAGGTACCCAACACCGAAGCGGAGGTCGAAACACCGCATGCGATTTTGGGAATGCAATGGGCCGAAAAGTTTGGGGAGAAGCCCGATGTGTGCAACGCCATTGGTGCCCACCACGACGAAATCGAAATGAAGACCTTGATTTCGCCCATTGTACAGGTCTGTGATGCCATTAGTGGTGCGAGACCGGGTGCACGGCGCCAGGTACTTGATTCGTACATACAGCGATTAAAGGATTTAGAGGATATCGCCTTTGGTTTTGGCGGTGTGCAAAAAGCCTATGCCATACAGGCTGGTAGGGAACTGCGTGTTATCGTGGAAAGTGAAAAGGTGAGCGATGACAAGGCTGCCGAGCTCTCTTTTGAAATTTCCCAGAAGATACAGACCGATATGACGTATCCCGGTCAGGTCAAGGTTACTGTTATTCGGGAGACTAGAGCGGTGAATGTGGCTAAATAGTTGGCTTTGTCTGGCTTAAAGGAGCCTTTGTAGCCCTTTTTCACAAAAACGTTGATACAATTTTGGAAGTCGGGTTTTGAGCGTATTTTACTTTTCCGTGACCTTTCGATGAGCATCACCGAATGCTGTTTCCAGAGCGCTAAAAGGTCATTTTCATAATCGGTAAAAATCGCTCTTTTATGGAACTTTGCAATTGTCCAATCACCCGAAACCCAACTTTCCCGTAAAAGGTCGCTGCATTGGGGTCGGCATCCAGCGTTATGGTCTTGTACCCCAGACTACGGATTCGTTTCGTGCAATCGTCCATCAAGTGTTTCCCATAACCTTTGCCGATAAATCGGGGTTCCATAAATAGGAAATCAAGTTTTACATCGGTTTTATTTTCTGGACGAAAGGCGTAAAACCCGATTACTTGTTGATGGCCGGTTAGTTTGAAAACCTGATTATGTCGTATATAAGTAGGGGTTACCGTTAGTTCGTCCCGCCACTCTTCGAGCTGTTTCTTGGAATAGCCCCAATGTGCTTTGGAACGAAATGTCAGTTCAGTGAGTTTTGCGGAATCGCTACTCTTTGCTTTTTCAATCCTCATCTATGTGCTGTAATTAATCGAGATTAGTCAGTTTGGTCCTTTTTAACATGTAAACTTTTAAACTTGGGCCATTTTAACAAACCACATAGCTATTTCCCCCTTTCCTTTTACTTTTATCTCTCCTCTTGGTGAAAAGGCAAACTGGGGAAGGTCTTTGATCAGTTCATAAGTATCCTGGGAGATGTTTACCATACCGACTTCCCCATTGCTCTCCATTCTTGAGGCAGTGTTCACGGTGTCTCCCCAAATATCGTACTGGAACTTTTTTACCCCGACGATACCCGCAACCACGGGACCGGTGTGGATACCCAATCGCATTTCAAAGGTAAATTCATTTTTGGCTTTTTTTGTAGTGATCCTATCGGTCATATAGTTCTGCATCTCCAAGGCGGCCATAACGGTATTTTGAACAGACCCGTCCGAAGGCACCGGTAAGCCACCGGCTGCCATGTAGGCATCTCCGATGGTCTTTATCTTCTCGATTCCGTATTTTTCACAGATGAGGTCGAAGGCCTTGAAACAGTGATTGATCTCACCAATCAGTTCTTTGGCGGAAATTTGGGCCGATTGTTCGGTAAAACCTTTAAAGTCGGTAAAAAGAATGGAGACCAACTCGAAGTCGCGGGCTGCCGCTTCTCCTTTTTGCTTGAGTTCCTCCGCTATTTCGGCCGGTAAGATATTAAGCAATAGATTCTCCGAGCGATCTTTTTCCTTTTCGATGATGGCCTTTGATTTTTTTACATAGCGCCATCTACTATAGAGTCCAACGGAAAGTATCAAAAAGAATACACCGACACCGATGGCCATATTTCTATTCGTCTCTTTTTCCTGCACCTCCATTTGATGTCTCATTTCTACTTCCAAATCTTTTTCCACCTGCAGCAAGCTATCGGCCAATAGTTGTTTCGAAAACTCCATCTGCTGCAGTTTAATGGCCGCTTCCTCGGTCTGGATACTATCTGCAAGTTGTAACATCTTCTCATGATACACCAAGGCTTCTTTCATGTTGCCTAGACCTTTATAGGCATAATAAAGACAATCGCATGACGACTCCTGATTTCCGATGTCACCAATACCTTCGGCAAGTTCAAGGCTTTTTTTGCAATAGGCGATGGCTTTCGAGAAATCCCCTTTATCCGAATAAATATCAGAGATGTTCAATAAAGTAGCGGCACGTCCTTGGATGTCGTTGATGGTTTCGCTGATTTGTAAACTCCTTAGGAGGAAGTCCAAGGCCTTGGCATCATCGCCTTGCTCCAAATAGATAGTGCCTATACCTGCAAGTGCGGAAGCAATCCCTAATTGATTTCCGGTCGCCTCGTCGATGCCAAGTCCTTTTTGATAGCTGTCGAGCGCTTTTGAATATTCCTCCTGATCGGCATACAGGTGTCCTATATTGACGTATAAGGCAGCATTGCCCTTTTCATCCCCGGTATCTTCATTGATGGCTACACCCTTTTGGTAGTAGTCCAACGCTTTTTCATGTTCTCCCCTGGTTCTGTAGATACTGCCATACTCGTTGAAGATGGAACCCATGCCATCCAAGTCACCGAGTTTCTCATAGATTTTTAAGCCTCGTTCATAGTACTGCAAGGCGGTGAGGATGTCTTCATTGTCATGGTACAGATATCCAATTTTAGTAAGAATATCCGCAGCGCCCAAGTGATATTCAATCGTTTTGGCCAGCCGTAATCCTTTTTGATACGATTGTAGGGCTTGGGAATAATCGCCCTTTCTAAAAAGGACGTACCCCTTTAAATCAAGGGTTTCTACCATTCCTTTTTGATTGCTGGTGTTTTCGTTGAATGTTAGAAGTTCATCCGCCAGGATAACCGCACTATCGGGCTTGGTATAGAAATATCCTTCGTAGATATAGTCTGTTAGGGCATTGGCCCTAAGAGTATCGGGGCTATTGACGTCTTCCCAAATACGGTACAAAGAGTCGAGATGGGTTTGGGCGTATGACAGACCGGAGTAAAAAAGCAATAATATTAGAATAGTTGGTCTGTGCATAAACGTTATGTATCGGTTCTAGGCGTGATGTAGCGCTCTCGACATTTTTATTTCCCAACCGTTTCCTATGGTATGCTGGCTTGGTAGGTCATTGTCTTATTAAAAATACTAATTTTCAAGGGCATGATGGTGTAATCGTCCATGGTGAGAATCCTTATTTGCTAGGTCGTGGCTATTTCATCCCATACCAACAAGTGCTAGGCCTACGTTTCGTAAAATTCGATGGGCAGGTCGTCCGGGTCGGAAAAGAAGGTATATCTCTTTTGGGTAAGTTCATCTATTCGGATGGCTTCCGCCGTAATGCCATGTTCTTTCAAACGGAGTACTTCTTTCCCGATGTCATCCACTTCGAACGCCAGGTGTCGCAGTCCGGTAGCTTCTGGCCTTGATATTCTCTTCGGGGGATGAGGAAAGGAGAAAAGCTCGATGATATACCTGCCATTCAAGGCCAGGTCCAGTTTGTAGGATTGCCGCCCTTCCCGGTAGACTTCCCTCACCACTTCGAGTCCCAAGACGGTGGTGTAGAAAGACTTTGAACGTTCATAGTCCGAACAAATAATCGCAATATGGTGGACGTTTTCAATCATTGATACTTGAAAGTTTCCCGGTATTTACTCAAACAGCTTCGAAGTTTTGAACGTACTGAATATAAGTCAATACATCCCATTGGCATTGGCGGATTCTTTCGGGACCTGTTGCATGGCATCCCAGTGCTCCACGATTTTACCGTTAGTGTCAAATCTAAAAAAGTCCATCGTTACGTATTCTTCATCCCCCGGCCATGTTTGATGTGTATGCAATGCTACCAAATTTTGCTCCGCTACCGATCTAACAAATTCAATGCGTTTGTCGGGATAGTCCTTTGCCATTCTTTCAAAATAGTCAATAAATGGTTGTTTTCCATCCCCGACCAATGGGTTATGCTGAATATACACATCGCCAACATACAATTCCACTGCCTTTGATGGGTTACCCTCGTATGCCATTTTATAGAAAGCAATGGCGTTCTTTTTATTTTTCTCCAAATCCTGTTTCATTCCTCTTCAAAGGGTTTTTTCGTAAGGTTTATGTATTTGGTATCGAGTGGAAAGGGCATTTTCCCTTTTAGATCGGAACCCTATATTGCCGGGTTTTGAATTACTACAATTTATTTGGTGTACACCACTTTGCCGTCAAAAATGGTCATGGCGATTTCCGTATCTAAGATCTCATCTTCCTCCACGGTCATCAAATCTTGGGTATAAATGGTAAAATCGGCCAGTTTGCCTACTTCGATGGAACCCTTTATGTCCTCTTCAAAAGCACCATAGGCGGCATCCAATGTATACGACCTTAAGGCTTGTTGCCTGGTCATCTTTTGCGCTGGCTCATAACCCCCTTTTGGGGTGCCTTGTAAGGTTTTGCGACTTACACTGGCGTAGAAGCTGGCAATCGGGTTCAATGGTTCTACCGGTACATCGGTACCATTGACGATAGGTACACCACTTTGTAGCAAGTCTTGCCACATATAGGCTCCCTCCTTGATTCGTTTTTCTCCCAGTCGATCGATGGCCCAAGGCCTGTCGGAGGACATGTGTACGGCCTGCATAGCCGGTATTACCTTTAACTCCGCAAAACGGGGGATGTCATCAGGGTGCAGATGTTGTGCATGCTCGATTCGAAATCGATGATCGTTGGCCGCATCGGGCAATTCAGCGAACGCGGTTTCATAGCGATCTAGAATTTCCCTGTTGGCCCGATCACCTATCGCGTGTGAACAAACTTGAAAACCATATTGTAATCCGTTTAGGGCGGTTTCCTTTACAAAGTTCATCGGGAGGGTTTCGTGCCCGAAATGCCCTGGTCTATCGGTATAGGCTTCCAACAACCAAGCTCCCCTTGAACCCAGGGCGCCATCGCAGTTCAATTTTACGGAACGGATGGTCAACAAATTGTCGGGGTCTACAAACGGACCATTTTCGTACCACTCATTGAGCAACTCCTTGTCCCATCCGGTGAGCATGGCATAGAGGCGCACTTTCATCCGGTCCTTGGCCTTCATTTCTTCGTAGAGCGCAATATTCTGCCGGCCGATACCGGCATCGTGAAAGCCCGTAATGCCATTTCTATGGCAGGCTGCTACGGCCAAATCGAAGGCTTTGGTGTTTTTTTCGGGAGTAGATTCCGGTATGTGTTGGGTGATCAAGGTCATGGCTCGTTCATTAAAAATACCCGTAGGTCGACCCAGGGCGTCCAGCATGACTTCACCGCCTTCTATCTCAAGGGTGTTTCCTTCCTTGGCCATCACTTGCACTCCTGCAATTTCCATAGCCTTGGCGTTGGCAAAACCGGCATGGCCACTGGCATGACGCAGGTATACTGGATTATCGGGAGATACCTCGCTCAACCTGTGATGCGTTTGAAAACCCTTTACGGTGTCCGCCGGCATTTCCGTCCATTTGCTTTGATGCCATCCCCGTCCGGTAATCCATTCACCGGGCTCTGTCGTCTTTACCGCTTCGGCTACCGCATCTACAATTTCCTGATAGCTAGTGGTATTGAGCAGGTCTAGATTTAACTCATTGTATCCCAAACCCATAAAATGGCCATGCCCTTCGATGAGACCGGGGGTCATGGTCTTACCCTTCAGGTCGATGACCCGGGTATCCTGGTTTTTATAGCTTTTTGCCTCGGCGAGGCTTCCTGCAAATAGGATTTTATTGTCTTTCGTAGCAACGGCCTCCACCATTGCCTGGGTCGAATCGACCGTATAAATGGGGCCACCGTGAATTAACAGGGTTGCAGAAGGGGTTTTGGGTGTTGAGCAAGCAGCTAGAAAAAGCAGGCTGATCGATAAGCACCATAATTTATCTTTTCGTAATCGCATAGATATGGGTATTTAGAAAAGGGTAATGTACGATTTTATCCGGCAAAACAGGAACAAAATGGGAATCGCGGGATAGCTGTTCATCAAATTAGCTAAGACCCGATACCTTCGAGAGCGTTGCAATTAATATGCGCCAGTCTTTGTTGCTATTTGCCCGTGAAGGTAGGCAACAAAATAGCTCATGTTATGGTGATTTGTCTTCGTACTTATTATAGGTGCCTCCGGGGAATTGGACACGCAGTAGTGTATTAAGTTTCCGATGAATAGCGGCTAAAAAGAAAATATGCAATGTTGAGATTGAGTAACCACGGCAACCAGGCTGAGAGTCGATAGATGGGAATAAAAGGTACTTCCGTTAAAAGTGGAACTAGCAATAATGTTCTTTGGGTTATTGCGGCAAAGGTCAAAGAGTAACTTAAAAACATCCATTTTTGATGACTGTTTATTTTCCCGGTTCGTATAGAAATAATTGATTTGATGGTAATGAATAACCAAGCTACCGATAATAAGGAAAATCCCATTGTGGATATCCAGCCTCCCATGGCGTATTGGGCAATCACAAGTCCAGATACGCTGCTAATGATTACACTTGACACGTATACATATCCAATTCTTTTATGGATAGACTTATAGGATACCCATACTTTTTCTAAAAATTGAAATGGTCCACTGGAAATAGCTACCAATCCTAAAAGAATATGCGTTCTAAAAGTAAATAGATACCAAAGTTCTTCAGCGACTTCCTTTCGTTCAAGCACACCCGTGCTATCTAACTCGAAGTAATGGTAAGACATGACAATCATTGAAATCGCTCCGACTAATAAAAAAGTAATAAAAGCAAGTTTTCTCATGTTCCAAACTTACCAAAGCTTGTGATTTAAAGTAAAAGAATGGGTCGAACATCAAGGAAATGATTTGAATGACAAACGTTTTATTTTATGGAAACGGCTATGGAAATTGAAGAAAAAATTGTTTAACACTTGGTATGTATTTTCTTGAAACAGGAATCGCGACCGTTTGATTTCTTAGTTCAAGTTTTAAACCTTGTGCATTTCCCGAAATGTTGGTTACTTTTTTAAGATTTACCAAATAAGAACGATGGCACCTTTTCAGACATGTGGAGGTCAATTGATTTTCAAATGAAGACAGTGAAACTCTATATGTGACTTTTTTTAGTTGGTTTTTGTCCAAACTGAACATATCGATATAATTGCCTTCTGCCATTGCATAATAGAAATCATCCTCGTTAAAATTGACAATTTCATTTTTTAAATCGGTCGAAAACTGGTAGGTGGTCCCATCTACACTCTCTTTGAATTCTTTTTTGGTCTCCAGAATTTCATTCGCTTGATTAACATTTAATGTGATTTTTCGGTGATAGTCGATTAGTGTTAAAAAAGTAATGGGTATCCCACCAAGAACAAATGTTCGATTAATAATCCACCAATAGTTAGACCAACTAAAGTTTAAAGAGTTTATATAATTAGTGTATACCCCGTTGAGCGTAGCGATTACAAATAGAATTATGAAGTAAAGAATAATTTGATGTTTAACCTTCCAATGTTTATCTGAGAATACTTTCGGAAGTACCAGAGGTAATAAATAAAGAAAAACGAATAAAACTAGTGCCGTAATAAGGCCGAAGAATAGCAAAACCAAGACTTTGTTGTTATAGGTAGCCAAATTGATGTCGAATGGTTCGAAGAACAATAGAAATAAACCTATGAACAGCCCAAAAAGCAAGGCGGTAATAATACTTCGTAAGCCAGGATTTGGAGGAGGATATTTTTGGTTAATTAATTGTAACATCTATACTGGTTCCAAGCTTACAGACAATCGGTTTCTTGCATGATTGGTAATTTTTACCGACAATCTTGTTTTAGGGGGAGGAAAACAATCCATATGAAATTGTCTCCCGCCCTAAAGATAAGTGATTGCGACATTTTTCCGGTTTGGAAATCTGCCCGCAATGACAGTTTGAATCCTAAGTCGTTCTTTTTATCCTATTTATTCATTAGTATTTTTTCGTATTGGCCCGTGGGTGGTATGTCATCCGATGTTTTACACAGTTCATGTAGTCCATCCTTGCTCCGCTATTTGGTACATAATAGCTTTTGCATCACTGTAACTAAACCAATCAGGACTTAGGAAATGGTGAATCCCAGTCTTTTCAGAATTGGGACACCGTCCTGACCCTAGACGGACTTAGGATGCCTAGAGGGAATTTGGATTAGGGCGATAACATCCTGATTATAGAATTCTAAGAGCAAGGTAGAGCCAATAATGCGTCGGTCTTTACTTCTGAAACCTTTATTCAGCCTCAATTTTTAGCCTTAGGAGGTGTATACTCCCAAAGATATCCAACGCGACATTTTCTCGGCCAGCACGCCTTTTTTTAGGGGCGGGGAAGAACTTGTTAAAGTTGGTGATCCAATTGTATCGCTGCCTAATGTATGTACCGGTTCCTATGGGAAAATAGTTACTTGCTATATCTTCTACAGCTCATAATCGGCTGGTCATTATTTTTGGAGCTCCATTAATCTGCTAAGCGCATTGTGGTTTTGCGGATTCAACTATAACTATTTCTCAAAATTCTATAGGGCTTTTACTTTGTTCGCAACATACAGATGGACCTCTGCCAAACCGTCAAAGAGATTCGTCGAATCCGGATACAGTTTTGTCGCGAAAGACATTACATTTATTGACTGTTTCGAGGTGTCGGGCTTAAAAAGAAGTTATGATCCTATCGTTTTTAAATCACCCTCTGGAAGGTCCAAAGCAGGGTTGCTTTTCTTGACCAAGTCGTATAAGACGTTAAAATTGTTATAACGCTGTTTTTCTTTTCCGATTTTTTTAACTCGTTGTCTTATATGAATACAATTTATGTTTGATGTGTGATTTATTTGGCTATAGTGTTTCGTATAAGGGTGTATCGCTATTCCAACTTTGCGTTCAAGTCGGCTAATAGCTCGTTTAGCTGGTCTGCGGCATCTTGATAAAGCTGTTCCTTTTCCTCCATGATAATGATGAAAATCTCTATATCGTTGTGGAATCTATAGCCATATAAGGCATCAAGATCTTTTATTTCAGGTGGATTTATCCTTATATAATCGGCAATTTTAGGCAAGACGATGTACATAAAGTCCTGTTGGTTTTTCTCCAGCCTGTTTATGTAGTTGTATAACACGGCCAGCCGTTTCAGATCACCCAGTATTTCCGGATCATTGATGAGGTCTTGTTCCCCACTGGTAAAAAGACGGTCGTATATGGGTCTGTCGTTTTTAAAATCTGAAAACTTTGTGAGCTCGGAAGCTATTACGGCGAGCGAATCGCTTTTTTCTTTTTCCTTATCGGTCAATATAATTCTTCTCCCTAGTCTGTATCTTTCAAGAAAATAATTGTTATAGTCGGCATTTTCCTGGATGTCCTTAAGGTCTTCACGCAATTCGGTAATGATGTCTTTGTAGAGATGTTGTCCTTCTTTTATAAGATCGGCTGCATCTTTAAGATTATTGATCGAGAGGGCTATTAATATTCCGATGACTACCAATACTATTTCACCTACCGCGTATGCGAGATACGTACGAAATTTTCTTTGTTTAATGAGGGCCGCTCGAATTTTTCTAAAGAATTTCAGCATTAACTCGTTTATTTGATGGAATTGAAGCTCTTTATCTTTGATATCTAAGGTAATAAACTTTGTAGTCTTATCAGAGAACGAACTATCTGGCTTAAAGCGCTATCATTTGATACGCTTGTGCCTAAAGATGTTGCCGTTTTTCGAATGAGGGATGTAGAGTACCTAAATTCTTTGACTATAACCCAGGATGCTATATGTTCATGGATTGTTGGAAATTGTACCAATTACCGGCTATATTCAATTTCAATCATCTCTCCATCTTCTGGAATATACGGTTTTCCAATACTCCATAGGTGGTCAATTTGGAGCGAAGCTGCTTTCTTGTGGTGGGGCAATGATTTACAGCTTCCAAGTGATTTGTGATGACTTTTCAAGTGAATTCTTTACAAATCTGATTATATCCGCCATAGCCATTAGCAACGGCTTGAAAATGTCCATTTGAGCAGTTCCACAGGCTACAACGTTAATAGCTGGCTTATATTTCTTTATAACATTGTCTACGGCATCTGTGTAAATAGTATCCGAGCTTACATAAATGGATTTCTCATCGGGCAACTGTATGAAAAAGCCCATGACATTTCCCATCGGTTTGGCTACACATCCATATCCGTGCACGGCTGGAATACCTTTTATCCTGTCTCCTAGAAAATCGGATGACTTCCAATAATCCATTGTTCGTACCGCATTCAAACCTCGTGTTGAGTATTTTTCCTCTTCTTCGACCATAAGAATTTGACTGCCTTTCCTAAAGGTCTTTCATTTCAAAGAAAGAAAGCAACTCTTTTAGTCCATCTTTATTTAAAGGATAATCCGTTCTAAAAAAATTGGATATTTCCTTCAATTCGGGATTCATTTTTTAGACTGTTACTAACGGTATTTTGAATGGGTAACGAACCTCTAATAGGCATTTATAAAAAGATACGCTTCGATTGCTGATTATCATTCTTTGTTACCAGTTAGCTCGGGAATCATAATTTCTTCACACCGATGATGACCACAAGATCCAAGGAGTTGCCAGAAGGAATATGACGGTGTTCAAAACCGTGATGACCGCTCCTTGCTTGTAAATATCTTCCGACGGTAAAAAGCCACTTCCGGCAAATAAAACATTGGAACTGGAGGCTTGGGGCGTGATCACCGCAAAATAATTGGTGGCGAAAGAGAGCATAAAAGCCATTAGCGCAGCAGGTACTTGCGCATTTACGGCTACCTGTAAAAATACGGCGTATAAAGCCAGCAATTGTGCCGTTTGACTGACAAACAAATAGTGGATTACCACATACAATACGGTCAAAAGGATGTATACGGTAACCCAGTTGAAACCACTAATTTGAGCAGCTATTTGAGCGCCTAGGGTTTTCATGAAACCCATGTCGTTCAATGCGGTACTCATCATATATAAAATGGCAAACCATACATAGGTTTCAAGCGCATCACCCGCCCCTTGTCGAATATCTTCCAGGGTGTACACGTTCGCCAATATCAGTATCGATAATCCAAGAAAGGCAATGATGGCCAGGTTGATGTTCAAAAGGGGTGAAAAAGCCCAAAGAAGGATCATTCCAAAAAATGTAATGCCCATAATCCACTCTTGCCGACTCATGGGACCCATTTCAAGCAGCGTATTTTTAGCCATTTCAGGGGCTTCGGGGGTGTATTTGTTTTCAGGCGGAAAAAGCTTATACAATACCAAGGGGATCGCAATCAAAGCAATGATGCAGGGTACCGAAGCCACAAACACCCAATTACCAAAATTCATGTTTACCCCAAATTGAGCGGCAATACCGGCTCCTACTGGATTGGCAGCCATACCCGTAAACCATAATGCAGAACTTATGGTGTGTCCAGATATGGCTGTCATCATAAGATACGTTCCTGTTTTTTTTCGGCTTTCCGGCGTCGGCAGTGATCCGGTGTCCAAAGACAGTGCATGGGTAATGGGATAAAGAATTCCCGATCTTGCCGTATTACTCGGAATGGCAGGCCCCAAAAGCGTATCCGTAGCAACAATGCAATACCCTAAATTTAAGGTAGACTTGCCAAAGCGGCGAATTAAAAGGAATGCGATCCGTCTTCCCAATCCGGACTTAATCACCCCTTTGGCCACCAAAAAAGCTGCCAGAATAAGTAGTATAAAGCTCTCCGAGAAACCTGAAAAGGCTTTTTCAGGAGTGAGAACCCTCAATAGTACTACGGCTACCAATGCAAGAACCGATGCGGTAAAAATAGACAGGGCATCCAGTAAAACTCCTATGATGGCCGTAATAAAAATAGCGAACAGGTGCCAAGCGTCCGGACTTAATCCCCAAGGAATGGGGAGGTACCAAATAACAGTACCCACTATCAAGGTGATAATTCTTTTTACCCAACGTAATCTCTGGGGGCTATGTGATGGTTCGTACCCTTCAGTTGATCTCATCATGATAACTTGTTTTGCCCATCCCTTTAACTTCAGGTTATTGCTTCAATGTTAAGTAAAAGGTACGCTATTTTACTCGACCCTTCTTCCACGTTCCTCTTAAACCAATACCAACCTTTACCAAAAGCTATGGTTATGGAATGTTTTCGGCATTCTGCAGTTCGTGTTGCCGGCCGTACTGTCTTGGAACCCCCCCTAAAAGCTCTTGGATTGTAATGGTACCCGACCTTAAATAGTCAATGCAACACCTCACTAATTTGGACAATAGGCTGAATATTGGTATAGTTAGGGATATCACCTAAGATTGTCTCAGCGTTGGGTCCGAAAGAATTGTGATAGGCAGAAAGCTTGTCAAAGTAAAAATATCCAATGGCCACATAGGGAAGGGGTTCATCGGGCGTTCTACCAGCTATTCCCTTATCAATCGTGTACAGTTTTAAGGAGTCGCCGAATAAACCCGCGACCATTGGCATGTGTTTGTTGGAATAGTAGTCCATATCGAACGTTTTCCCCTCAGTGTTCGGATATAGTATCGCCACTTTGATCATGCCTTTTTTGATTTTGGAAGTATCGGATGACGTAGGCTGCTGGCAGCTGATACACCATACCATGGCGACAAAGATTGAGAGAATGGTATTGGTTTTCAATTTATGAGGATTTAATGAATGGGTTAAATTTAATTCTTTCCAACTACACAGGACATAATGTTTTGGTTATTTTAGGGTAGGAGTGCTCGATTGAATAGTCCTTAGCTTTTCATAAAAGCTACAGTTGCATCCCTTTATTTTCCATTTTTTTCCAATTCCAACCATTGGTCATAAGCAATTATTCCTTTTCCAGGTCTAGACTTTCCGTTGAGAATTCCAATGAATTCAAGGGAGTGTCCGTCAGGGTCGTCAAAGTAAATCGCTATCGCCGGCATCCAAGCAAATACCATGGGTCGCTCGGTTCCATCGTCTAAAAAGTTCCTAAAATTTAAGTTCCGTGATTTTAAGTAGTTCACTGATTCGTTCAATACCCATTCCGGTTCACATTCAAAGGCAAAATGTCGAATATCGATTTCTTCTTTTGGTTTTTCCCATAAGCCGAGCATTGATTGTTTATCTTTCCCAATCCAAAAGAAAGCTGCTTTTCGCTCTTCTTCATAATGGCATAGCCTTAGTCCAAGGACCTCACTATAAAACTCAACCGAACGCTCAATTTTCTCCACAAATAAATGGGTTTCATAAAGTCCCTTGATCATTTATTTTATTTTTCAATTGTCAATGACGGTGTTAGATAAAGTCGGTGAAACGCTAAAAGCCTACCAATCGCAGGCAGGTGAACAACAAGCTGAAAATTCCAATTGAATTCTCAGGAGGATGCAAGGACAAGAAACCTGCCCGTCTTCATTGAATCACTTATAGCGGTTGTCACCTACGGTTACTTGTTTTCGTTTAACCATTCAATCGCTCGACTTATTCCTTTGTCTTCGTTCGTTTCCACTTTTGGATCAAAATCAACTATTTCATCAACATCTACAAATTCATTGTACAGATTGGATTCTCGGTCTTTATAGTAACTTACGGAAATCATCATTGCGGTTAAACTATCAATCTGGTTATAATCGGTTGCGGTAACCATTCCCATAGTTTTATTCCCAAAAAATCTTGTCCTTGGTCTATTTTTTAAAATCACGGCTAAAGCTTCTCCTGAACTTGCGGTGTAAACACTCGTCAAGACCGCGACTCTTTGAAGTTCAAGGATTGGGCATTTGTTTTCTATCGCCACATTTTGTTCGTCATAGAAGAAATCCCCATCTTTAATTTGCCAAACAGAACTTTCATCTTCCGTAACGCCTTCTGTTCCTCCAACGATTCCGTCGCCAATGATATTCGCTAATCCTTCGACCATCGGGAACATATTTCCACCACCATTATATCTTAAATCTATAATCCACTTTTTCGCCCCGTTTTCGATTAGCTTGCAAACAGCGTTTTGAATATTGGATGACATTTTTTGATTGTCTCCCATTGGAAGCCCAACGATTCTTACATATCCGATACTGTCCTGAATATTTGTGGCTTTGAATTCATAAACCTGTGCTGACTGAATTTCAGTATAAACATCCCAATCAATATTTTTCCGGTGCTCTTTCTTTTCCCCAGAATAGTATGATAGATATTGATTGTTGTGAAAAACACGACCATGTGTATCATTTAACGTTTTCAGCATTAAATCAAGTGCGGGTTTGAGATGAGAAACGGAATCAGCGTTTGTTGCAAGTACATACATTTCTTTTTTGAGAGCGGCCCAGTCAATGTTTTTTCGATAGAGCGAACTATTTTCCACGTGTTCGATTATTTTATCAAGAGTTGTTTTAGTTTTTGAATTCTGGGCACTGGAGGTGAATGAACTTGAAATCAGAAAGCATACTAAAACGTTTTTCCAAGTTTTTTTCATGATGGTGGGTAACGGTCTCGGCTCGTAGTTTACGAAACATTATTTATTGTTCATAAATATAGTAGTTTCCGGATTATTAATCTGAGCTAAGATAGAAGGGATAGGGAGATATCGGCTATGATTTGGTTCTTGCCTCCTACGCGCGTAGCGAAAGGACGGCATGAGCGCTTAAATTTGCAGATACACACCAAACTGAAGACCAGTCAGTCTTGGTGCTTGGGGGTTCAGAAGTGGTTGAAAACAAGTAATTGTTTGCCGTCCTCGTTGTATGCAGGCCTTTTTCTTTCGATTTCCACAATAGGATATTTACCAACCGTTCCCATACAAAATATCATTGCTCATATCCCATTGAAATTGGATAACATCCAATTGCGCTTTGTCGGATAGCATTCTCATTATTTCATCATTTATTTTTCCTTTCTCTACCGATTGATTTGATATGGCTGTCTGGGCTCGTGCATTGACCCTCTCAAAGTATTTCAATTTTTCATTGGCAGAACCGTTTACGGCAACCTCCACCATTTCTTTTGGCAATGTTTTAAAGGTCTGTATATAACCCATTTGCATCAATAGGATGTTCATGCCGGACCATTTTTTAAATAACTCGTCCTGAACTATGGTTAGTATGACAAGATATGTATTACCGTCTAATCTTTGACCTTGTATGATGGTGGTTGCTGCTTTTCCGTTGAGTTCCGTTTTTGCTAGTCCATACGCGATATCCAAATTGTATTTTTGATAGAATGGACTTCGTTTTATTGTTTCAATATCGAAATGGCCAAAGCCATAGTTCTTGGAAATTTTGTTTGCTGCCAACTCAAAAGAAACGTCTTCTACTTCTTTATGTATAATAATCGGTGAATTGGCGTCATCAGGGTCGGCAATATAAACATCATCATAATTAGCCCAGCCACTGTAATGAACATCTTGTCTTGAACTATCGGTGAAAATTGCTATGGGAAGGGGATAACCTGAGTCCATGATCTTTGGCCCAACCATGGTCGGGATACCCTTGATAAATACATTAGGGCTATGTTTGGATTGTCCTTTACATGAAATGCTTAAAACTAGTAAGAATGCTGCTGCTAATTTCATTTTGATTTTCATCCTAAATAAAAAGTTGTCTCGTATTGCATGCACCCGGTATAGTAATTCCACTGCAGTTGAGCCTATACGTTGTTACCTGCTGGCTTTTTTATCTGCCTAAGTATTCCAATTCCGATACATAACATCAAAATGGATACGACATGAGGTACTATGCCAAATTGTTCCCTTATATGGGATTCTGTCAAGGTTACATCAATTTTGAACATCAGCCAAACACCAAATCTTGCGATTGCCCAAAAAATTACTAAAATCGCCCAAAACTTCAAAATCCGATAATGAGTTGTACGGGTTACAGTAAAACTCCAATAAATAAGAATAACCATAAATGCTATGAACAATATTGGAACGTAGCTGCCAATTATCAAATACTGAAAGCTCTTGAATAAAAAATATGCCATAGAAATACCAAGCATCGCGTACAATGATTTGGATTTATATATGCTTTTTAAAATATTCATTGTTCAATTAATGTTTTGGCGACTTCGTAAACTAATTCTGTACACGATGCAACGTAGTTAAAATTGACTGTTTCATACGTATCCTTTGCTGTATCCTTGTAAGGTGCATAATCGCCGTTAACAAGTTCGTCCGTTAATCCAGTGGCATTAAATCCTAATTCCCTAAAAGAATGATGGTCGGTCGAGTTTACTTTTGTAGTATATATAGGTATTCCAAGCCTTTTACCAGTTTTAATATAAATATCCTTTAGATAGTTAGTGGGTAATTCCAGTTCGATAGCGCTATCTTCATCCCTATCCCAACCCATTGTGTCCATCGTGTGTACCGAGAGGATTTTGAATTTTTCTTTTTTTAATTTTTTCGCAAATGCCTGACTTCCTATTAAATCTTCCTCCTCTTGGTCAAAGAAAACCAATATGACATTGACGTTCCTTTCCTTTACATCGATCAATTTCTCAATTAGACCATACCCTATAGCGATACCCGTAGCATTATCGATTGCACCGGGACAGTTACGTTCTGTGTCAAAATGGGCGCCGAATACGATATAGTCATCGCTCTGATTTGTTGATGGCAGAATAGTGTAAACATTGGCTCCCGCAAAGGGCTCAAATAATAAATCAACTAAAGGGTTCACGTTTGGCAGTTTGTATTCTTGAACTTGGGGCTTGAGTCCGGTAGATGCAATTAGGTTTGACAAATATTCACGTGTTAGCTGTCTTTCTTCTTTTGTGCTTCTACTAGATATTGTTTTACCATTTTCTAATTTACTGTGACCGCTCAACTCAGCTATAATTTTTTTCTGTTCATCTATAAGTTTTAAAGGTGGTTCCTCACCCGTATTTAGAAAGATTAATGAAAATAATATTGGAATCAGTGATTTGTGCATATTGATTGATATACGTTCTTTTTAGCTTACCGGTAACGACCTGCTAAACATCACAGCTGCGATCACAGTGTGCGGGTAGAAGCGCGGGCTATTGATTTCTATGGAAATATAGTAAAATCCCTTAACTATCGTTTAAAACGCTCTCTTAATGTTTGCGTATTGTTTCCAATGCTAGTACTCGAACCAGGCCGCATTCGAGGCTGTATGTTCTGGATATTTCGGTATTGGAAATAAGATGTATCGTACATTCCGAGCAGGGCGAAAACATGAATGCCTATCAAAATGGATATGACATGAATAAACTGCTTTTAGGTATTGTTGTAACATTGTTTGGACTCGAAGTCCTGCTAAAACTGGGATTTGGCGGTCGGGAGCTCTATTGCCAATTTGATTTAGCAGGTAGTCGTAACACATTTCTTTTTGGGCGGGAGTGCCTTGGCACGAAGTAAAAAAAGTCAGCTTCTGCGGAATGTGCCCTAACGGTTGGGCTAAGGTTTTTTTGCCAACGACGAGCCGCCCGATGCTGCTAGAGGAAGTCACCGGTCCGAAGCCCCGATGCTTCGGGACGCAAGTGATGGTATTTCATAGGAGGCTTTGATAGGTGCTGTTTTTAACCGGAAGTTTACTCCTCTTCCGAAGACGCTTGGGCCTTCGTCTCGCTATCCTCCTCGGCCCGCTCAAGTCGGTGCTGCATTATGTTCAGCTTTTTCAGCTTCCCCTTCCAGGTCTCCAATGCCGCCTTCTGCCGATCGATGTTCTTGATTACGTCACGTACCAAAGGGTTATCTTCCGAAGCATTGGAGAAAAACTGCAGGTTGGTCTCCAATTGGCGGATTTCGTTCTTGCTTTCGGTAATCTTTTTGCGAATGAACTGGCGTTCGTTCCCGATGGCGCGCTCCTGGTCCTGCGATTTGGCCAATTGCTGTATTTTGTTGCCATACTGTAACAGTTCGGATTCCTGCTTGTCCAGTCCTATTTTTCGGAATAGTGCATCCAGGATCTTGTTGAACTTTTGGTCGATTCCCTTTTTCTTGAAGGGAACACGCCCGTACCCTTTCCATTCGGCGATAAACCCTTTTACGGCTTCCACGTCCTTGTCTTTCTCACCGCTCAGTTCGAATGTGCGCAGACGTTCCAGACAGGCTGTCTTTTTGGCCAGGTTTTCCTCCTCCTGTTTGTATGCACTATTCTTGCGCGCATGCAGCCGGTCGAAGTAGTGGTTGCAGGCATCCTTGAAATCTTTCCAGATACGGTCGGAATATTTGCGGGGCACATGGCCGATATTTTTCCATTCGCGCTGAATGCGTTTCATTTCCTGTGTAGCCGCCTCCCAGTCCTCGCTATCCTTGTGGGCCTCGGCGATGGCCAGGAGCTCCCTTTTCTTTTCCAGGTTTTGTTGCTGTTCTTTTTTCAGGTTTTTATAAAAGGCGTTTTTCCCATGATTAAAGGTGCGTACCGCGTCCTTAAAGGCTGCCCAAGTCGCCTCATTGGCGTGCTGCGGTACCTTGCCGGCCTTGAAAAAGGTATCGCGCAATGCAGCGATTTCTTTCATCTGCTGCTGCAAGGCCCGATGGTTGTTCGGAATATTGGCCGCAATCGCGCTGATTTGCGCAATGATCTCGTTTTTTCGCAATAGGTTGGCCTCGTAGCTTTTCTCCAGTTCTTTCTGGTGCTCCTGCTTGCGTTGGTGCAGTACCTTGGTCGCATTGCTGAAACGTTCCCAGATCGCATCCCGGTGTTCCCGATCCACAGGTCCTATATCCTCTTTCCAGACTTTATGCAAGATCTGGAGTTCCCTAAAGGCTTTCCCGAGGTCTTTTTCCTCGGCCAGGGCTTCGGCCCGTTCCACCAGTTTGGTCTTTTCCTCCAGATTGTGTTTAAAGTCAAGGTCGCGCAACTCACGGTTCAGGTGCAGGAAATCGTAGAAGATCTCGATATGGTGCTGGTAGGTACGCCAAACGTTATTGTAATGCGTACGGGGCACGGGTCCTGCATTGCGCCAGCGCTCCTGGATGCTTTTAAAGTTGTTATAGGTAGTATTGATATCTTCCTCGACGTTGACCAGCCCCTTCAATTCCTCGATGATCTCCAATCGGTTCGCCAGATTTTCCTTTAAGGTATTCTCCAGGTTTTTGTAGTACTGGTTGCGCTTCTCGCGGTAGTCCGAATAGACCTCGTTGAATTGCCGTTTGGTGACCGAATTGTACCTGAAATCGATTTCATTGCCGCCATTGGCGATAAACTCCTCCTTTTTGCCGTCGATGAATTCCTGGAACTTTAGATCAAATTCGTATTTGATGCCGTCCACATGTTTTTTAATGGCCTGTACCTTTTCGTTGCGCACCAGCCGCTGCAGCTCCCCTACCAGGTTTTCCATCGACATGGCATGGTAATCCAAGATAGGGATTCGGTGTCTGTGCTCGTTTTCATGGTCTTCGGCATCCTCCGCATTCTCCTCATCGATTTCGTTCAGCGCTTTTTCGTCTTCCTCCGATTTTTTCACTTTCACCGGTTTGGAAGCGGGGGCTTCCTCGACCTTCTCGACCGCTTTGTTTTCCTTCGTTTCCTCAGTGGTTGCGGGCTCCTCCGTCTTCGAGGATCCTTCTAGCGGGGTATCCGGCCCCACCGTCTCCGAAGGTTCTACTAGCTGGGTGTCCGGCTCCTCGGTATCGCCGGTCGGTTCGGGTTCTTTCGGGGTTTTATTTTCGGCGGCAGGCATTTCTTTGGCATCGTCGGTGGTTGCAAGCTCCTCGCTTTCAGCTGTCTTGGCCGTATCAGGGTCTTTTACGGGTGCCTCTTGCCCTTCATCCGCTCCCAAAACTTCCTTCATTTCCTGTTCATTTTCTTCTGGCATTCTATAGCTGTTTTCCCTGTTATGCAAATCCTAACCTAAGATAGTAACAACCCATTGAATGGCAAAGTGATTGCAAAAGTCTTTTTGACGGGCACATCCCCACGGGTGGTGGGGTCGGGCTTTTCGTTGCAATTCCTCGCCCCTCCTGGCGCCGGTCTGCGGTATTTCCACTGCAATCCCTTGTGCGGGCGGTAGGCAGTCCCCGATAACCGGTAATCGATAACGATCGGCCCCTGACCGATCAGTGGCCCAACTGCCCCTATCATTAAAAAACAATGGCCATGAACCCTGTTTGTGGCATCACGCATTACCATCGCGTGCCTCGCTGTACGCACCACGCATCGTGCATTACGCATCACGCAGCGCGCATTACGCAGTTCGCATTACGCGGCGCACCATGCACCTTGGACCAATACCCCGGACCGATAAAGCTCTTAGGGGATGGTACCACTTAGGGGGTCGTCCAGATCTCCCAGGCCCTTTCCGCCTGTAGTTGCAACATGCGAAGTCCATTGCTGATAGTTGCGCCACGGGCCTCCCCCTCCGCCAAAAAAGCCGTCTTGGGCGGATTGTAGATCAGGTCGAAGAGTAAATGTCCTCGGTGTACAAAATGATAGGGAATGGGTGGTTTTTCCGAGATATTCGGGTACGTGCCCAGGGGAGTGCAGTTCACGATGATCGTATGCCTTTCCATGATCTCCTCTGTCAGGGCATCGTAGCCCAGTTCATCGGTCCGGGGTCGGCGGGAAACCAACCGGTAATCGATATCCAAGGCCTTCAACACATAGGCGACCGCTTTCGAGGCACCGCCCGTACCGAGAATCAACGCCTTGGTATGCTGTGGCTGCAACAAAGGTTCCAACGATTGTTGAAAACCGTATACGTCGGTATTGTAACCCGTAAACGTCGCCCCTTCTACCTTAATGGTGTTGACCGCCCCGATTTTTTCGGCCTCCGGGTCGATGGTCGTTAGGTAGGGGAGTATGGCCTCCTTGTAGGGGATGGTGACATTGAACCCTTTGATGGTATCCGTTTGCCCCTTTAGCGCCTCAAAGTCGCCGATCTGGGGGAGGTCAAAGTTCTCATAGCTGTGTTGGTCCAGGCCCAGGTCCTTGAACTTCTTCGTAAAATAACCCTTCGAAAAAGAGTAGCCAATGTTTTTTCCGATTAGGCCGAACCTATGCCAGTCGTTTCCTGTTTTTTCCATACCAATCGAGTGCTAATAAGATACCGATTCCAATGACAACAAAGAAAAGCGCCCACCAGTTTTCCCCGTTTGCAAAATCGGGAAAATAACGTTCGTAGTTGGCCACGATCTCCTTCCCGTTCGAATCGAACAGTATAGCGCCATCCGCATCGGTTCTGAAGATCGTTTTTTTCCAGGGCCATACCACCCCGAGCGAACCGGTGATAAATCCTAAAATAGTGGCCGTGGTAATGTGCTTAAAGTGCTTTAGCACATAGGTGAGGATATGCGATAGTGTTACGAGCCCCGCAGCAGACCCCGCGGTAAATACCGCCAGGATTTTAAGCGTGTTCAATCGGGCGCCGTTATCGATAAAACTAAAATCGCCCTTAATGATTTCGGCAAAGGTATCATACAAGGCGTTCACCGAATCGACCAGCAACAATACATAATTTCCCAAAAGAATCAAGATGAACGAGCCGGAAAGTCCAGGAAGTGTCATCCCCGAGACACTGATAATGCCACACAAAAATATGAACAAGAGGTTATCGTTCTCCTTGGCCGGACTCAAAAAACTGATAGAGATGCCGATGACCAACCCAATGATCCCGGCCGGAATGGTACGTTTGTTCCAGTGCCCAAAATCCTTGCCGATGTAATGGATCGATCCCAAGATCATCCCAAAAAAAGCGGCCCATACAAAAAGTTCCTTGCGTTCCAGGAAATAGTCCAAGAGCTTCGATACGCTAAAATAGCTCACCAACATCCCGAAAATAAGAAGGGTCAGGAAAGAGCCGTTCACATAACGGTAGAAGCTTTTGAACCGGCCATTGAACAACAACTTAAAGGCCTTGTAATTTACTTTTTGCAGCGAATAGATAAATTCCTCGTAAAACCCGCCTACAAAGGCCACAATACCTCCAGATACCCCTGGTACTTTGTTGGCCGCACCCATACAGAGCCCTTTGATGACCAGAAAAATTTTGTCTAAGAGTGTTCTCGGTTCATACATGAAAGCGCCACGTTATTTTTTGGAAGCCAATTTCTCCAGCATAAAAATAAGGGAAAAACCGATGATGGCCGCTACAATGGCCCAGAGTAATTTTGGGTCGCCTTCAAAAGAAAAAGGAGAAATATTTTCGTCGATAACCAATACTTTTTTACCGATGGTCTTGGTCTCCAATACTTTTTTCCAAGGCCATATTTTGTTAAGCGAACCTAGGATAAATCCGGTAAGCACGGCCAAGGTGATATTTTTCCGGTGGTCGAACATCCACTTTAGCAACCTCGCGAAACTGAACAAACCGAACAGGGCCCCTGCGGCGACCGTCAATAGTATTTGAAGGTCTTTCCCGTCAACCGCGTCCAGTACCGTCTTATAGGAGCCCAACAACACCAATATGAAAGAACCCGAAATGCCCGGTAAGATCATCGCACAGATGGCAAGGGCACCGGAAAAAAACAAAAAAGGAAGACTGTCCGTATTCGCAGACGGGGGCAGGGTGGTGATGTAATAGGCGACGACCGCCCCGAGGAGCAATAGTAAAATGGTGGCCAGGTTCCATTTTTTTATCGCTTTACCCACGAAGACCACACTGGCGACCACCAATCCGAAAAAGAACGACCATAGGGGAATGGGTTCGTTTTCGAGAAGCCAGCTAATGACCTTGGAAAATGAAAAGATGCTAATGGCCATGCCCAAAACAAGTGCTACCAAAAAATTCCCGTTCAGTTCGTCCCAGAATGCCCTGAACCCTTTTTCGCGCCAAATGTGCACCGTTTTGAGGTTCACCTTGTTGATCGAGGAAATCAGTTCTTCGTAGATACCCGCTACAAAGGCAATGGTACCCCCTGAAACGCCTGGCACCAGCTCGGCGATGCCCATAGCCATTCCTTTAAGGGTTATGAAGAGGTATTGCAACGTATTTCGTGGCTTCATAAAATGGGATGCAATAGTTTAACGAGGGCAAATAAAGGAACAATATTTCACTTTACGGCATTGGAAAAAGACTTCTTTCAAAGCGATAGGCCATTTACAGGGTGGTCAGGGCTTTCAAGGTTATAGGTTAGGAAACCGGTTTGCTAAGAGCGGGAGGTTTTTTTAGAGGCCGAAACCAGTTCCAATACCCAATCCTGGGTACTGAATTCCGGAAACTCCTTGTTGAATTGCTCGAACCCTTCCAAATCTTGTTTTAAGGCTTTCATTAAGGCTATCCGACCGTTAACCCGGTCTCCTTTCACTAAATGGATACCGGCTTTCCTGTAAATGATTTCAACACATTCGGGATAAAACTCCTGACCCTGTGTCAAAATATGAAGGGCATCATCCAGGCGATGGTCCAGCACGGCCACGGCAGCCCAACTGAGCCAGGTATCCAACTCATAGTTGCCTAGATCAATGGTATGCTTGTAGGAAAAATCGGCATTATCATAGTCCTTGAGCGCGGTATGTATTTTTCCACACTTTTTCCAGTAGCTGGGATTGTCCCCGTCGATGTTCAGGGCTTTGTTGATATAATAAAGGGCCCTTTTATAATTCCCTTTTTTAAAGTAGAACTCAGTAATCACCAACCATCCCTTATCGAGCAATGGATCCTCATGTACGGTCTTATAATAGTGATATTTCGCCATCTCATCGTTGCCCTTTTTTTCGTAACAACGTCCGATCCGCAAATAGGCATGGGAGGTCGGATCTTCGAGCTTGAGCGTGGTTTCGTAATTTTCAATCGCCTCTTCGTATTTCCCCATTTTTTCGAGCACTTTCCCTTTTTCAAAATAGGCCCCGATAAAGCGATCATCGGCAATAACGGCAAAATCAAATGCTGCAAGGGCTTCGGGATACATTTTTTTGGTGTAATACTGTTTTCCCAACTGGTGCCAGGCCACTTCGCAATACGGATTTCGATCTAAATAGTCGTTCAGGTAGTGAATGGCCCCATCGTAATCTTCTAAAAATTCAAAACAATACACAACGTTGTACAATGATGAGTAGTCTTGCTCGTCGAAGGAGACACATTTCATGAAATTCTCCTTGGCTAGTTTAAAATCGTCCATGAACAGGTATTCCATACCCAGGAGCGAGTGGATATCGAAACTATTGGAGGTCCATTGCAGGGCTTCCTGAAGTAGGGCTACCGCTGCTTCATGATTGTCTTTTTTAGAATAGATATTGGCCCGTTGAATATAGATTTCCTCGTTGTTGCTGTCGAGCATTTGTAGCTCATCGAGCAGTCGTTCCGCTACCTCCAGGTTGTTTTCGAATACGAGTACTTCTACATCCAACAGTTTTAACTCAATACTGGCGGGGTGCTGCTGCAGCCCTATCTTAATGGCCTTTTTGGCCAAAGCGACTTTTCCGTGATTGAGGTAGTGGTGAATAATTTCCTCGAAGTCCTCCGCATCGAAAAAATAGACGTCATCGGTCTTGAGCATCGACTCGAACTTGGTGATGGATTGACTGGGTCTTTCCTCAGATTCAAATGCCATAGGAACGTTTTGGTTAAACTATGGAATTAAAAATAGTCTTTTGCGACTACTTTCAATCCCCGATTTGGGCTATATTATTAACAAATTAGTTAACAGTTTATTGCTTGTATTTCGTTAAAACTTCGAGTAACAACCTGCATCCTTTTTCAATTTCCCCCATCGATATAGTCAGCGGTGGGGATATTCTAACCGCCTTAGGTTCAAACAACAACCAAAAAAGGATAAGGCCTTGATTTGCACATTCCAATACCAGGTAATTCGCCATTTCGGGCGTTTTTAGGATCAGGGCGAGCATTAATCCCTTTCCGCGAATTTCCTTGATATGCTCGTGTTTTAACAACTGGCGGAAGCGCTTTTCCTTCTCCAGGGTCTCCGCAATAAGCTTCGTCTCGGTTAGTACCCCTAAGGTCGCCAAACTGGCGGCGGCTACCACTGGGTTTCCCCCGAAAGTGGTAATATGTCCCAGCTTGGGTCGGTCTTGGAGACTCTCCATCATTACTTTGGAGGCGGTAAAGGCACCTACGGGAAGTCCGGAGGCCATTCCCTTGCCCATCACTAAAATGTCCGGTATGCAATCGTAATGCTCGAATGCGAACAATTTTCCAGTGCGGCCGAAGCCCGGTTGGATTTCGTCTAAAATCAGGAGTGCGCCCACTTCGTCGCAGCGTTCCCGTACTTTTCTCAAATAACCTGCTTTGGGTTCTATAAAACCGGCCCCTCCTTGAATGGTTTCCAAGATGACCGCCGCCGTTTTTTCGGTGATGGCGGAAAGCGAAATGGGCGCATTGAAATGAATGAATCGCACATCGGGAATCAAAGGCCGAAATACACTCTTTCGCACTTCGTAGTCGGTAACACTTAAGCTCCCCAGGGTGTTTCCATGATACGCACGACGGGCTGCAATGAGTTCCGTACGCCCCGTATGGCGGCGGGCCAGTTTCAGGGCTCCTTCAATGGCTTCCGTTCCCGAATTCACCAAATAGGTTGTTTCCAAGGGTGCTGGTAAGAAAGAGGCAAGTAGTTTGGTATATGCCACGGCCGGTTCTTGGATGTATTCCCCGTAAACCATCACATGCATATAGGTTTCCGCTTGTTTTTGAATGGCGTCGACCACTTTGGGGTGACAATGGCCTAGGCTACAGGCCGAAACGCCTGCTACAAAATCGAGGTGTGCCTTGCCATCGGTATCATAGATGTAGCTTCCCTTTGCATGGGATATCTCCAACGCCAAGGGATGGGGGGTGGTCTGGGCCTGGTATGTCAGGAAGTCTTTTTTCATCAAGTGGGGACCCTTATTGTTACTCTACTCTTTCCATTTTCGGGGTTGCCTTTGGCTTGAGGGGCTGGGAGGTCTTGGAGATTTTGGGTTTCTTCCCCGGAAATTTTGATTTTTTGTCGGTTTCCCCCGAATTCCCCGGTTGTATATTATTCACGGGGTCGCTTTCGTTCAATGAACGGTCCTCCTCCTCCAAATCAATGTCTATCGGATTGTTGACACCCCTGATAACGACGAGTTCAATGTTGTTGTCGTCCTCGTCAAAAATATCGTCCTTGGTAAGGATCCGCTCATCGCCCCTCCATACAAACCCCTTGAGCTTCCTGCTGTTTTCCGGAAGGTCCTTTTCCGGAAAAATATCCCCGTCGGGCTCGGTAATAAAGGTCAGGTCCTCGATATCGTTGTTGGCCAAGGTAATGTTGATTTTGCTACAAATGGTCTTGTTGATTCCAATTAAATCCAACTCATCGTACATATAGTAAATCACCTCGGTGTTTTTGATCAAATCGATATACTTGAGTTCATTGTCGATGAATTTCCCGAACAGGTCTTTGCCCTTGGCCTGGTTGTAGCCCACCTTTCCGATAGTGTCCTGAGAGATGACAAAAGCGTTATTGAGCACTTTGAGCGAATCCAATTTTTCGGTCTTTAGATCGGAGATAAGGTGAATGCTGTCCCCTGTCATCTGATTCTCGCCGTTCCAGATAACCGGATTCTTAATCAATTTTGTGACGCCCGTTCGTTGTTCGGAATGAATGGAATCACATTTGCCGCTCAGATCGGTCTTGTAAAACTTGGCATTTCGAAAGGCCCGTAGAATACGGTATTCCGGTTTCCCGGTGACCATCAAGGTATCGCCGTGCATGTAAAGGGAATCTTGCTCGACCAGACTTATGGAAACGGCCCGTTTCGTGGCAAAAACGGAATCTTTGGCCTTGTAGACTTCCGCATAGTGGGCTTTGATCACCCCTTTATTGATGGTATCGGTGACCTTGATATTGTTGGTGGCCGAGGCGAACTCGCTTGCTTTCTCGAAATATACGCTGTCTCCTTCGATGATGCGATTGTTATAGTCGATACGGGTATTCTTGATCCCATATCCACTCTCTACGTTGGTATCGTAAAAACCGCGTTCGCAATACATTTTATACGTTTCACCGATAATGGTCGAGGGCCCGTACATGTAGGCGTTTTTTGAGTTCGTATAGTAATCGAGTTGTTCCGAGTCAAGCGTGAAATCCGGATTATCGATATGCACACTGTCTAAAAACTGTGCCTTTTTAATTTCTAGAAAATACCGGCCTATCTCACTGGTGAGGGTGTTGACGGAATCCACGACGGTACCGGAATCCTGATAGTACGACTCTTGTTTTTCACGGTCGAAATAAAGGGTATCGGTGGTGATGGTCATGGTTTTGTTCGTCAAAACAACCTCTTCATAGGCCTTGGCCAGCTTGGTCTCGCCATCGTAATCGATTGTACCGCTTACCAATTCTACCGAATCGCCTTGTTGCAACCGTACATTGCCAAGGGCTCGCAAACGATTCTCTTTCTGATAATGAATGGCGATATCGCACCAAAGGTCGGCCCCTTGATGCTCAAATTGAACCTGCCGTTCGTCCTTACTAAAAATAAAGGCCCCGGGGAACTGTTCCTCGTCCTTGGTAAAGTTGGCCCCATACACGATATTGATTTGTGTGGTATCCGATTCCTGCTCCTCTTGGGCAACGGTCCAACCGCTGATAAAGAAAAAAACAAAAAGGTAGTATAACCTGTTCAAGCTAGAGAATTTCCGCAAAAATAGGATTTTTTAAAGCAGTCCGGTCTGGTTTAGGATAGATTTAGGAAGAGCGGGTCCTGTTGGCATCATGACTTAGTTGATTTGCGTGGGACGTTGCCCCAGCTTGTACTTCTCACCAAAACCCGAATTATTGGGTTCATAGGGAGCATCCAGCGACACATTGGTACCATTTTCCGGAATCGCATCTTCCCGGCCCAAGGCCCAAAAGATACCGTTAAGGGCCAAACGCCGCATTTCGGGCAATTTAAAATCATAGGGATGCCCTAAAGTAGTAAAAAAGACCCGCGCCTTTTTTCCCGCACTACCGGTATAGCTCTTGGCCCATGCCACTGGGTTCGTCAAGGGATACTTCTGCAAGTTTCCCTCCATTTCGTGTTTTGATTTCAGGGAAGTCCCTTGGAGCAGGGGATCGCTATCGCCATAGAGCTTCCAATCCCCACCATCGACATGGTAGAGCCAGGAGTAGGTTTGTACGGGTTCAAAACCATTCAGGATCGGATGGTCCGTACCCTTGATTTTGGTTACTTGGGTCAATGGGTGGGCCCCATCGTCGAAATGGCCGTGATGCGTAATCCATTGTTGCCCAAATACCTTGGTCGGCCACTCATCGTTCCAATAAAGTAGGGTAGAATCATTTTCATACCTGAAGGCGTGGGTCGCCGTTCGGAAACCTACTATTGGCTTTCCGGATTCCACATAATCGGTAATGTAGGTACGCTCGTTTTCGGGCAAAGTTCGAAAACGCGTAAAGATGACCATCAAATCCGCTGTTTCCAAGGCTTCCAATCCTTCGATATGGTCGGTTCTATTGGGAGCAATGTATCCCGCCGAATCCAATGCATAACAAACCGTTACCCTGGCATCCAGTTCCCTCCTGGCGAGCCGGGCCAACATCGGCATTGATTCTTCTGACCGGTATTCCTCGTCCCCGGTTACAAAAACAATATGCGGTCGCGCATCGGTACCCGCGCTATCCGTTTCAGTACCCTCAAGGGCTTGGTCCTTGGCCGATTTTTTATCGCCACAGGAGGTAACAAGTCCGAGTGCCAATAGTAAAAAGACCAAGGTGAATCCATAAGGATAAGCAGTTGAATGCCAGGATAAACGTACGTGTAAGTTATTCATCGGGATGCAGTTTTAAAAGTTCATCGGGAGTCCAGAAGCCCTTTTTATCCTTGGTTTCCTCCCGTATTTTTCGTACGGTGGCAGGATCTATGACAGAGGCCTTATTCCCGAACGCATTGCGCACATAGGTGAGTACCGCGGCGATTTCGTCATCTTTTAGAATATCCCTAAAGGCGAGCATGGGAACCTGCCCCTCATAGTGCGTGCCCATGACGTTCATGGGGCCGTAGAGGCCGTTAAGGGTCAGCTTGATCAAACGTTCCTTACTGCCCAACACCCAGTTCTGGTCGACCAAGGTCGGATAGCCGCTTGCTTGGAGTCCACCTCCGTTCTCTTGATGACAGGTAATACAATAACCCTCGGTCTCATATATTTTCTTTCCCTGTTTAAAGCGTTCAAAATCGGCGCCCTTTAAATGGGATGCTACGGCTAAATCAGGGTCTCTCTCTTTGAAAACGCCGGAAAGTCGGGTACGGGCAAAGTCGTAAGAGTCTTTCATCCATCGGTCTAGCGGGTGTTTTTGGGCAATATCCAGCACTTTTTCCCCGCTTTCGGAATCCATCCAAGTCGCGGCGACGATGGCCTCCAATCGTACTCTTCCATGAGAGTCATTGGCGGCCAATTGCATTAGTTCGTTCCGGTTAGCTACCTGATGGCCCATATATCGAAGCACCCGTACGGCCGCTGCCCGTGCACGATGGTCTTCAGTGGACAAAAGCCGGGCCAACAACTCGGAATCGATTTGGTTGATTCCCCAGGATACCCATAAGGCCTCCAAAAGATGATGCTCATAACGGGCATCGGAACTATCCAGCCCTGCCACCCACTTCTTCAATTGCTCGGATACCTTTTCAGGACTTCTACCCCGGATTTCCCTACGTGTCCGATATCGGGTACGGTATTCGGGTAATTTGAGATTTTCCAATAATTCGGGGATAGTCGCCCCCGCAATCTTGGAAGGCTGCACCAAGGGGCGCGAGGGATAGGTAATACGATAGATACGGCCGTGAACGTGGTCACGCAGCGGATCCCGTGCATTATGCTGCATATGGCCCACCAATACGTTGTGCCAATCGACCATATAGAGGGAACCATCGGGGGCAAACTCGATATCTACCGGCCTGAAGTTGGAATCGGTGCTGCTGATCAAGTCTTGGCGGTGATTGGTTTTGAAGCCAGTGCCATCTTCCGAGACCCTATGTTGTTTGAGCCCCAAAAATCCGATGGTATTGCCGAGTAGGATATCCCCCTGTACCACATCCGGAAAATGGCGGCTCGAAACAAACTCCAAACCGGAGGTGGGACGCACCCGATGTGCTTTTTCGATAAGGTCTTCGGTCAAGGGCGATGCCACCCCATAAATGGAATTCAAGGTACTTGGCATCATCCAATGCATTTTGGTGCCAGAGGTCTCGATAAAGAAATCCTGCCCCCAGTCATCAAAGGCAATTCCCCAAGGATTGGGGATGCTTACTTGGGCCACCCGCTCCAAACGTTTTCGTTGTGGACTATATCGATAAAAACCACCATTGGTGGCCCTAACCGGTCCGTATGGGGTTTCCACATTGGTGTGTAAAAACACGCCTTCGGCCATGTAGAACGCTCCGGAAGGATCCGCACAAAAGGCCGATATGGCATGGTGGGTATCGTGGTCGTCGAAGCCGCTAAGTACTATTTCCTCCGTATCGGCCTTATCATCCCCATCGGTGTCGGTGTATAGTTTCAAATGGGTTCCTTGGCTTACGTATACCCCTTCGGGCGCGAACTCGAACCCGATAGGGAGGTGCAAACCGTCTACAAAAGTAGTCTGTTTGTCTGCCCTGCCATCACCATCGGTATCTTCCAGGATGAGTAATTTGTCCGAGGGTTTAGGGTCTCCAGGTCGGTAATGTGGGTACGAGGGCATCACAGCGACCCAAAGGCGTCCCTTGTTGTCAAAGGATATCTGAACGGGATTGGCCAAATCGGGAAATTCCCTTTCCGAAGCGAATAGTTCAATTTTATAGCCTTTCGGTAATGAAAAGGTTTGCAAGGCGTCTTCCCCGTAAAGGTAATTGGCGGGGTCTTCGGAATCTCCCATTTTGTAATTGGTCTCGACCGGTGGCAATTCCGTAGTTTTGGAATCGGCAGCGGCGATATCATAGGACTTTCCTTGGGCAACCGACCAAATCAGAGTATCCCTATTGGCAGTGAGTTCCCGGGTTTTCTGAATTTCGTAGGGATAATTGTCCGGACCATAGGGGGCATACCGCCGCCCAAAAACATGTACCCCATTGGGCACCTTGTAATCGTTGTGCCAGTAAAAGTTCTTGTCTTGGACAGCTTTCGCAATCGCTTCCCGATTTGCGTTGCCATTTTCCGAAACACTTCCAAAAATTTCATTGGAGAGGAATTTTGCCAATCGCATATAGCCTTGGGAATTCAACTGAAAGCCATCGATGGTCAAGGGGTCGTTTTCCGTATACCACTGTTTGGAAGGATGGAAGGCATCGATGAAATCTACCTGCTGTTGTTGTGCGATTTCCCTTATTGCATCCGTATAGAGTTCCAAGTTTTTGTTTTCCCGAGAGCCATCCGGTAGGTCATGCATTTCAGAGAGGTCTTCAAAGGCAATCGGGGAGACGAGTACTAAATTGGGGGGTAAGGAATCATTATATTTTTGGGCTGAGGTGTGACGTACAAAAGCCTCCAATTCCTTTTTGAAGCTGTTCAACCCGTCCGGACCATTAAAAGATTCATTATAACCGAAAAAAGCGATGATGATATCGGCCGATAGACGATGGAGCCATTCGTCCGGTTTTTCAAAAACGCCCTCACTACCAGAGTTCTTGGCCAATTCGGTCTGAAATTCTTCGGCTCCTTCAAAGGGCCAAGGATCCATTCGTCCCGAATGGGGCCTGAACCCAGGGGTATCCCCACCATCACACATATTGCGTATAAAAAGCTCGCTTTCAGGATAGCGTTGATGCATTTCGGTTTCAAAATGGCCGAAGTTCATCATACGTGCCCCCAGGTTATTCCCCAGCAGTACAATACGATAGCCCTTCTCAATATTTATTTTGGCATCTTCCTTTTGGGTGCAGCCGATGACAGCGAGAAGCAATAAAAAAAGTATCCGACCGATTCTTTTAAATCTCCCCTTGGTATTGTTTTTCATATGAAGGAAATCTAGCAATAGCTAAATATAGGGAATGAACTCATTTAAACTTTTTTAATTGGCTAAAAATTCGCCCTTTTCCGTCCGCTTTTTGTCTTTTTTTCCTTCCATAGCCCTGCTATGCAACTCAAATAAGCCTTTGATAGGCCAAAAAATAGCTGATTTTCACTTTAATCCAAAAGTATAACTGAGTTCAATAAAAAAGCCACTTTCGAGTGGCTTTTTTTATCGGTGAATGGTTTGGGTTCTATCAGGTCCGACCGAAACGATCTTGATAGGGACCTCCATTTCTTTTTCAAGAAAATCGATATAGGCGTTAAGACTCTTGGGAAATTGTTCGGGAGACTCCATTTTTGTCAGGTCTTGGGACCATCCGTCCATTTCGGAATAAATGGGGGTTACATTTTCCGGATCGATGTTGTAGGGGAGATGTGTTATGGTATCCCCCTTGTATTTGTAGGCGGTACAGACCTTTAGCTTTTCAAATCCACTCAAAACATCCCCTTTCATCATCATCAGGGCGGTGACGCCGTTGACGCGAACGGCATACTTTAACGCTACTAGATCCAACCAACCACATCTGCGTGGTCTGCCCGTGGTGGCACCAAATTCATTGCCTACCCGAGCCATGGTTTTACCATCGCTATCGAAAAGTTCGGTGGGGAAGGGTCCGCTTCCTACCCTGGTAGCATAAGCCTTGAAAATGCCAAATACCTCCCCGATATGGTTGGGTGCCACCCCAAGGCCCGTGCAAGCACCTGCGGCAGTGGTATTGCTAGAGGTAACATAGGGGTAGGTGCCGAAATCGATATCCAACAGGGATCCTTGGGCACCCTCCGCTAATATCTTTTTTCCTTTCTTCCGGGCTTGATAGAGGTATTCTTCACTATCGATAAAAGTCAGTTCTTTCAATGCGGCTACGGCTGCAAAGAAGTCAGCTTCCAAATCTTTCAAATCGTACTCGAGCTGTACATCGTAGTAGGCGATCATCGATTCATGCTTGTCGGCCAAGGCGCGGTATTTTTCTTCCCAATCGCTCATTTCAAGGTCTCCCACACGAATGCCGTTACGGCCTGTTTTATCCATATAAGTGGGACCGATGCCTTTTAGGGTCGACCCTATTTTCGCCTTCCCTTTGGAGGCTTCGGAAGCGGCATCCAAAAGACGGTGGGTGGGTAATATTAGATGGGCTTTTCTAGAAATCAACAGCTTAGACTGGATATCGAGGTTGAATTGTTGAAGATTGTCCAGCTCCTTTTTAAAGATAACGGGGTCGATGACCACTCCGTTACCGACTACATTGACCGCGTTTTCATGAAAGATACCTGAAGGAATGGTATGTAAGACATGTTTTATGCCGTCAAACTCCAAGGTATGTCCTGCATTGGGACCTCCCTGAAATCGTGCGATAATGTCGTAATTCTTTGTAAGTACGTCAACGATTTTGCCTTTTCCCTCGTCTCCCCATTGTAATCCTAGTAGTAAATCTACCGCCATTATGAGCTATTTCTTTTTTGGTTAGTGTTAGTGGTCTGTGTTTTCCTCTTTTTTATCTTTATTTCTTGTGCCGTAAAAATAGAGGGAATGGTTGTTGATCTGAATGTCAAAAACCTCCTCGATGGTTTTTTTAATCGATTGAATGCGCGGATCGCAGAATTCGACGACTTCACCCGTATCGGTAAGGATTACATGGTCATGTTGCCTGTCGAAATAGGATTTTTCGTATTGGGCCTGATTTTTTCCGAATTGGTGCTTGCGCACCAATTTGCATTCCAATAATAATTCTATGGTGTTGTATAGGGTGGCGCGACTTACCCTATAGTTTTTGTTCTTCATGTTGATGTAAAGCGATTCGATATCGAAGTGCTCATCGCTTTCATAAATTTCCTGGAGTATGGCGTAGCGCTCGGGGGTCTTTCGGTGTCCGTTTTCCTCTAGGAACGAGGTGAATACGTTCTTGACGATTTCCTGATCTTTATTGCTTGCCATGGGATAGTTCTTCCGCTACATCAATTCGCAAATGTACAGTTAAATTTTGATTGGTGAAACCTATTTGGATATGCGTTTACCGCAAAGTCGCGATAGTCGATGGAAGAAACCCGATGGTGACGCTAATATGTGCTTTCAAATGGTTGTAGAATACCTGGGATTGCATCGATTTCTTCATTTTTTTGGATGCGAATCGTATTGTAGGTGAGGTGAGGGTATTGGCCTTTTTGGAAAAGCAGTTAGATACGGGTTACTTTATCGATACCATCGATTTGCTTGAGGTTGTCTATCAATTTTTTAAGAATGCCCTTATTTTTTACTACTACGGTTATTTGTCCCGTAAAGGTTCCGCCATCGGTGCTGAAGTTCAGGTTCCGCATATTCACGTGCATATTATCCGAAATCACTTCAGTAATCTCGCTAACTAGCCCCAGATTGTCGATTCCCGTTAATTGGATATCGGCTTTGAACTCCTCTTTAGAGGAATCGATCCACTTGGCCGAAATAATTCGATAGGCATAGTTGCTTTGCAGGGATATCGCATTCGGACAGTTTTTTTTATGCACCTTGATTCCTTCGGAAACGCTCACGAATCCAAACACCTCGTCACCGGGAATGGGGTTGCAACATTTGGAAAGTTTGTAGTCTAGTTTTTCCTCTTCCTTTCCGAATACGAGGATATCGTATTTAGAGGTAATTTCTTCTTTGTTAATATCCTCCGGCACAGGAGATCGCCGAATCTTGTTTTTGAAGAAGCTGATAAAGGCGTTGCTGTGGGAAGAGGCAAAATCCTTGATCATTTGGTTATCGATCGCTCCGATGCCCACCCGATAGAAGAGGTCTAGACTGGTCTTCAATTTAAAGTGGGTCACCATTTTATTAACGGTGTCCTCGTTCAAGGTGATTTTTTGGGATTTCAGCTTTCTCCTCAGGATTTCCTTTCCATCGAGGGCGACCGCTTTCTGCTCCTCCCGAAGCGATGATTTGATTTTTGCCCTTGCCCTGGCCGTTGTGGCATAGTCTAACCAGTTTTGATTGGGCTTGGCCTGATCGGAAGTAATAATTTCTACCTGGTCACCGCTATTCAAGGTGGTATTTAGCGGAACCAACTTGCCGTTGACCTTGGCACCGCGGGTATGCATTCCTACCTCAGTGTGTATGTTGAAGGCAAAATCCAAGGGAGTAGCCCCTTTTGGTAGGGATTTGAGCTCCCCAGTCGGGGTAAACACGAAAATTTCCTTTGCATACAGGTTCAGTTTAAACTCCTCGACAAAGTCGACCGCATTGGTATTGGAATTTTCCAAGGCTTCTTGAAGACGATTGAGCCAAATTTCGATTCCTTGTTCTTTTTGATCCCCATGCTTGTATTTAAAATGGGCGGCATACCCTTTTTCGGCAATTTCGTGCATTCGCTCGCTACGGATCTGCACTTCGACCCATTTACCCTTGGGACCCATAACGGTAATATGGAGGGCCTCGTAACCAGTTGATTTTGGTGAGGAAATCCAATCCCTAAGACGAACGGGGTTCGGGGTAAAGTGATCGGTGACGATCGAATAGATTTTCCAGGCTAGAAATTTTTCATTCTGACGGTCTGATTTGTAAATAATCCGGATGGCGAACTTGTCGTAAATTTCATCGAAGGAAACATTCTGTGCCTTCATTTTTCTCCGCATGGAGAAAATGGACTTCATCCTGCCCTTGATCGTATAGTTCAACCCCTCCTCGTCCAATGATTTTTCAATGACCTTCTTGAACGAATCGATATAGGCCTGCTGTTCTTCTTTCGATTCCTCAATTTTTCCCTGAAGGTCGTCGTATACCTCGGGCTCGGTATATTTTAGGCTTAGGTCTTCCAGCTCCGTTTTGATATTGTATAAACCAATTCGGTGTGCCAGGGGTGCATAGATGTAAAGGGTTTCAGAAGCGATTTTTACCTGCTTGTGCTCTGGCATGGAGTCCATTGTGAGCATATTATGGTAACGATCGGCAATCTTTATGATGATAACACGTACGTCATCGTGCAGGGTAAGCAACATCTTTCTGAAGTTCTCCGCTTGTTGGGAGATGTTCATGTCCTTCTTCATATGTGCTATCTTGGTGAGGCCGTCTACAATCCGTGCCACGGTCTCCCCAAACATCCGCTCGATATCATCCAAAGTGTATTCGGTATCCTCGACCACATCGTGTAAGAGGGCCGAGGCAATGGAAACCGCGTCGAGCCCAATTTCCGATGCCACTATTTTCGCCACCGCGATGGGATGGAAGATGTAGGCCTCCCCGGATTTTCTCCGCTGGTTCTTATGGGCATCCAACGCAACTTCAAAAGCGGAACGTATCAGTTTCTTGTCCGCAGCCGTCAACGTCTGGTAACTGATACGAAGCAACTCTTTGTATTGCTTGGTAATCTCCTTGTTCTCTATTTCCAATGCAGCTTCTGTCATCCTAGATTAAAATTACCATAATCCTACAGACTATACAACAAAAACTGTGCCTGTTCATCGTTAATACCAAGTGTTTATCGATGATGACGACTTATTGACCTATCTTGACAATTGGAGGGAACCCTTGCGTACGATTTAACGCTTCAAGTTGCGTATTCGTTCGATGAGAGGTGGATGGGAATAATGCATGAAAACGTAGGCAGGATGGGGTGTAAGGTTGCTTAGGCTGTTTTTTGAAAGCTTTTTTAGGGAGCTGATCAACGTATGTGCCGCAAAAGTGGCTTTAGCGTAATCGTCTGCCTGATACTCAAACGTCCTGGAAAGGTGGTTCATGATCAATCCCGTAATTTCCGAAATGGGACTGTACAATACCCCAAAGCCGATCAGGGCGGCGTGAAAACTTGGTTGGGAAACGCCGATGGCAAGGGATACCTCCGGGTTATTGATAAAAAGTGAGAGTAAAAAGAGTGTAAGCCCTGTCAGCAAAATGGAAGCGGTGAGATTAAAAAGGATATGTTTCCGCTTGTAATGGCCCACTTCATGAGCCAAAACTGCCACTATCTCGTCTTCCTCCAAATCTTTAATGAGCGTGTCGTAGAGGGTCACTCTTTTTTCACGACCAAAACCGGAAAAATAGGCGTTGGCCTTTGTGGATCTTTTAGATCCGTCGATAACAAATATGTTTTGAAGATCGAAGCCGACTTTTTTCGCGTAGCTTTCAATCTTACTTTTAAGGCTTCCGTCTTCCAGCGGGGTCTGTTTGTTGAACAGGGGTACGATCAGCTTACTGTAGAACAAATTCATAATGAGCGTAAAGACCGCCACCAATATCCAGGCGTATATCCAAAATCGATTTCCCGCCCATTGATAGAACAGCATGATCAAGGTCAGGATTGCACCTCCCAACAGCGCGGTCATAATCCAACCTTTGACCTTATCAATTAGAAATAGTTTTTTAGTGGTTTTGTTAAAACCAAACTTTTCCTCGATAACAAAAGTACGGTAGTAAGAGAACGGAAGTGTCAGCACGCTGCTTCCAATAATGATGATTCCAAAAAAAAGCAAGGACATGACAATGGCATTCTCGGTAAATCCACGCACCAGTTGATCTACCCATTCAAAACCACCAAAAATGAGGAATCCCAATGTGAGTAGTAATGAAAATCCGGAACTTATAAGCCCAAAACGGTAGTTGGTCTTTTTATAATCTTGGGATTTTTGATATTCCTCGGTGTCGAACACATCGTTTAGTTCATCAGGAACGGGATCGTCATATCTTCGTGCGTTCAAATAATCAAGCACGGTCTCTACCACGAACTGAAGCACAAGAATGGCTATTATGACATAAAAAAGAGTCGTATTCAACGAACAGCTGGTTTAAATGATTAATCGCGGCAATGGTATTTTCCTAGATTTTTAAGATGCTTTGAGGCTGATTTTGAAATTCGACCTTATACTTCCTATAAACAACCTCATCGATTGAATCCCCGTTGCCTTTTCGCCTCAAAGATAAGTATTGCCGCTGAAACCGATACGTTCATCGAGTCGATTTCGCCTGCCATGGGAATAATAATGTTTTGATCGGAAGCATCCAACCATTCCTTGGTAAGTCCTGTAGACTCCGTTCCTACGATGATGGCAGAGGGGCCAGTGTAATCGACATCCACATACATTTTAGCGGCAGACAGTGCAGCACCGTATAGAGCGATTGACTGTTTTTTAAGAAATGAAATAATCTCCTTGGAGCTACCTATAGCCAGTTGGTTGGTAAAAACACAGCCCACACTTGAACGGATGATATTGGGATTATAAAGATCTGTTCTGGGATTGGCAATAATGACTGCATCGAGTCCGGCCGCATCGGCCGTTCGCAATAAGGCACCAATATTTCCAGGTTTTTCGGGAGCTTCCGCTACAAGGATCAACGGATTTTCTCCTAAGAAACCAAGGTCCTCCATCGAATGGGGCTTACTTTCCGCCAGGGCAATTACTCCTTCGGTTCCCTCTCGATAGGCCAATTTTTGATACACTTCCTTGGAAACCTCAATGATTTCGGGTTTGCCTTGGCATCCTCTTAAAAGTGAACGTACTTTGGTGTCCGCGATGACTTCGGCTAAAAATAAAACGGTTTCGATGCGATAGTTTCCTATGATCGCAAGCTGTAATTCCCGTAATCCTTCCAGTACAAATAGCCCTGTTTTTTTCCGTTCCCTTGATTTTTCTTGTAGCACCCCGATTTTTTTTATCAAGGTATTCTGCAAGCTGGTGATTTGCTTAATTTCGTCCATCGGCACAAATGTAAATAAAAGTCGATTGGACCGACTGATGTCGAAACAGTAAAATCCACTACAAATGCAAATGAAAAAAATCTTAATGCTCATGGTACTTGGAATCTTCGTGAGTTGTAAAGAGGCGCCCAAGGAAGTACCCCCCGCAGTCGTTAGTGGGAAACCCGATACAAAAGCTGCTAAAAATGCCTATCCGGAAGCGCTCGAAAGGGTTTTTGAGGCCCATGGTGGCCTGGAAAACTGGAAAAAGAAACGAACCTTGGTGTATGACCTTCCCAAACCTACCGGTATTGAAACCCATACGACCGATTTGTATTCGAGAAAAGATAGGATAACGATAGATGATGTGATGATGGGTTTTGATGGAAAGGATGTTTGGCTTTTGGATGGAAAAGAGGCCTACGGGGGAGATCCGATATTTTATCATAACCTCATGTTCTACTTCTATGCGATGCCCTTCGTCTTGGCAGATGATGGCATCAACTATGCGGAAACGGAACCCCTACAGTTCGAGGGAGTTTCCTATCCCGGCATACGCATAACCTACGATACCGGTGTGGGTACTTCGCCCAAAGACGAATACTATATCCACTACCATCCCCAGAATTATCAAATGACATGGCTCGGATATACGGTGACCTATCGTACCGGGGAAAAATCGGACAATGTAAAGTGGATCCGCTATAGCGATTGGATGGAGGTAGAAGATCTTGTATTGCCTAAAACACTTACATGGCATGCCTATGAGGGAAGGGATATCAAGGAGGCAAAAAACAGCTACACCTTTGAAGAAGTCTCGCTAAGCGAAGCCGCCCTGCCTGATTCGTTTTATGCCGTCCCGGAGAATGCCAAAGTTGTCACAAAATAAATCGAATCCCTTTTTTTTAATTAAATTGTAAGTTCAAATCGATAGGAACGTATGGAAGTATTGTTATTCGGAATCGCAAAGGATATCGTGGGAAAAACGGTGATACATCTCGATGAGGGAGGCGAAGTGCCCGCGTCGGTTTCCGAACTAAAGGAACAGTTAATTTCGTCTTATCCGGAGTTTGCAAAACTTTCTTCGTTGGCAATAGCGGTCAACAGCGAATATGCCACGGATAATGTATCTTTGGGGAAAGGGGATGAAATTGCGATTATTCCACCTGTAAGCGGAGGGTAATGGAGAAAACAATCGTTGAAATAGTCGATTACATTGAGCCGGATAAGGTGTATGCCGAACTGTCCCATTCGGAAAGTGGCGGTATTTGTGTTTTTGTTGGTACGGTACGGGAGTTTACCCAAGGAGAGGAAGTAGTTTCCTTGGAGTTTGAGGCCTATGAAAATATGGCCTTGAAAGAGATGAAAAAGATTGCAACGGAAGCCAAGGCAAAATGGAAGCTGAATACAGTGTTGCTTCGTCACGCGGTAGGCGCGAAGGAGATACAGGAGCCAGTAGTAGTGGTCGGCGCATCGGCCGCTCACCGGGATGCTTGTTTCAAGGCCTGTCGGTATTTAATCGATACCTTGAAAGAACGCGTTCCTATCTGGAAAAAAGAATTGTTCAAGAATAAATCGGTCTGGGTGTCGGCACATCCGTAGGTTCGGGATAGATATGATACCGAAGAGATACTGGCATAAGACTTAAAAGGCTCCAATAATTTTTCTTTTGTCTTGGCTACTGATTCTTGTTTCACATGTAGGATAGATAGTATTGGAAATGAAGAAGTGTAATCCGAGTTTAAATCAATGAACAAAGAATTGTCCCATATCGATAAGGCCGGAAAAGCCCATATGGTCGATGTTTCGGAGAAACCTATGACCATAAGAACCGCCTTGGCCTCCGGCAGGGTAGCATTTCCGGAAGCGGTGTTCGCCATCTTGTCCGAGCAGGATTTTCTCAGTGCGAAGGGAAGCATTATCCAGACTGCGGTTATCGCGGGAATCCAAGCCGTAAAAAAGACTTCCGAACTGATTCCACTCTGCCATCAATTGAACCTTTCAAAAGTACAGATAGATATACAGCCCGTCGACAACGCCTTGCAGATCAAATGTATGGTCAGATGCACCGAGCGTACCGGTGTGGAAATGGAGGCATTGACAGGTGTATCGGTAAGCGCACTGACCATTTACGATATGTGCAAGGCACTATCGCACGATATTCGGATTTTGGGAATTCAATTGGAAGAAAAAACAGGAGGAAAGAATGATTTCAGTCGCTAAGTTATATGGATTGGTACTCTCGGGCGGAAAAAGCACGAGAATGGGAACCGATAAGGGATTGATTCGCTATCACGGCATTCCTCAGCGGGAACATTTGTACCACTTGTTAGGGCAAGTTTGTGAAAAAACCTTTATCAGCCTTCGGGAAGAACAGGTCAAGGAACTGCCGAAGGATATGAAGTACATCGTAGATGAGGACGAATACCGTGGACCCTATAACGGACTCCTTTCGGCACATCATCAATTTCCGGAAGTGGCATGGTTGGTTTTGGCGTGCGACCTGCCCTTGATAGATGCGGATGCGCTGAAGCAATTAATTGCCGAACGTAATCCGAAGTCATTGGCGACGGCCTTTGCCCAAAGGAAAAATCCTTTACCCGAACCCTTATGTGCCATATGGGAACCGGAGGCCTTAAAAACATCGGTTGCCTATTTGGAAAGTGGCGTGGGTACCTGTCCGAGAAAATTCTTAATCAATAACGAGGTACAATTGGTGTATCCAAAGAATCCAAATGTTTTGCTCAATGCCAATTCCGAGGAAGATTATCGAGCTGCCTTGGCGAAATTGACCACGGCATGAATTCCAAGCGGTACGACCGACATATCATCTTGAAAGATTTTGGCCCCGAAGCACAACAGAAGCTATCGGAAGCCAAGGTTTTGGTCGTGGGAGCGGGAGGACTCGGCGTCCCCGCGCTTACCTATTTGAACTCAATGGGCGTGGGTACCTTGGGTATTGTCGATAATGATACCGTATCGCTATCGAATTTACATCGCCAGGTATTGTATAACGAATCGGATGTGGGAAGTTCAAAAGTGTGGAAGGCAATCGAAAAACTCAAAGCCCAAAACTCCGAAACCCTTTTCGAAGCCTATGATACCTTTTTAACCAAACAAAATGCCTTGGAAATCATCAAGGGTTTTGATTTGGTAGTCGATGCCACTGATAATTTTCCTACACGCTATTTGATTAACGATGTATGTGTACTTTTAAAAAAGCCTTTTGTCTATGGGGCGTTGCATGGCTTTGAAGGTCAAGTGAGTGTCTTTAATTACGAAGGAGGACCTACCTATCGCTGTTTGTTCCCAAACATGCCTAAAGCCGACGAAGTACCTAATTGCAATGAACACGGTGTGCTCGGGATTGTACCGGGAATCGTCGGCAACTTACAGGCGTTGGAGACGGTAAAGGCCATAACCGGGCTAGGGGAGCCCCTTTCAGGTGTGCTGCTCTTGTTTAATGGTTTGGCCAACAGTTTTCAGAAGATTCGGTTTTCTACAAATACAGAAAACTTAGGGATTACGGAATTGAGGGAGTCCTACGAATTTGAATGTACCATACCAGTGCAGTCTGTTCAAGCGGATAGTTTTGAACGATTATTGGAAAAACGGAAGCTACAAATCATTGATGTTCGAACACCCAAAGAATATCGGGAATTCCGGTTGAAGGATTCCATTAACATTCCGCTGGTGGATCTCGAGACCCGTAGAGAGGAGATCGATATGCAACGTCCCGTGTACTTCATTTGTCAATCCGGGATTCGAAGTCAAAAAGGCGTAATCCAAATACGTAAGTACGCGCCCAAAGCCAATTTGATCAATGTATCAGGCGGAATCAATCAACTATCGATGTATGCTGCTAAGTATTGAAAGCTTGGTGCTTTTATGCATCGGTTTTTTTGTAGTGGCTACGTTATATTCCTCCGTAGGTTTTGGTGGTGGTTCCAGTTATCTCGCGTTGTTATCCTTGACCCTTATCGGTTTTTTTGCCATCCGTTCGCTGGCCTTGGTCTGCAATCTCGTGGTGGTGTCCTCTAGCACTTATCTCTATTATAAACACGGGCATGCCAAATTAAAAGATTTTTTACCATTTGTATTGACAAGTATTCCCTTGGCTTTTATTGGAGCATCCTTTCGATTGAAAGAGGAGGTCTTTTTTGTTATTTTGGGCGTCTCCTTGATTGCTTCGGCAATGGCTTTGGCATGGCAGACCATCGCGACTTCGACAAGTCATGCAGAGCGGGTGAATAGTTACCCTAAATGGTTTAGTTATATTTTGGGCGCCGGCATCGGTTTTCTTTCCGGCTTGGTCGGTATCGGGGGCGGTATTTTCTTGGCCCCTGTGTTGAATCATTTACGCTGGGACCGATCTATTAAAATTGCCGCCCTGGCCAGCTTTTTTATTTTGGTCAACTCCCTTTCCGGGTTGGGCGGTCTCGTCATGGCAAAGACCCTCGAACTTCCTTGGGTAGAGACCATCGCTTTGATGGGAACCGTGTTCTTAGGCGGCCAACTCGGTATACGTATCAGTCTTAAAAAGTTCACCCCAAAGGGCATCAAACGGGTAACGGCCTTATTGGTCCTTATTGTTGGGATTAGGGTATTGTTGAAAAATGGGTTGGGGGTGATTTGAGTCTTACCCGACGACATACGAAACGGGGACGAACCTTTTCAAAAATGTAGATCAGCTCGTTTTCAATTTTTCCAATTCGGCAATCTTCTCTTCGGCGTTTTTATTTTCGGGATCGAGTGATAGGGATTTTTTATAGTTTTCAATAGCCAAGTCCGTTTCCCCCAGCTGCATACAGGCCTCGGCATAACTATCGTAGACATTGGAACTTTCCGGATAAAGCCGTGTATTGACCTTGAAGACATCTTGTGCCAACTTCATATTGTCTCCATACAGGAAACGATAACCAAGTCCGTTTAAATTTCCTTCCAGAATGGTCGGGTCGGTCGGGTCCGCTTTCACCAGGGCCTGATAAGCGACAAGGGCTTGCTCAAAATCACCTGCTACGAGCCACTCGATGGGTAACTTCTCATTTTGCTTCAATTGTGTAAAAGTAGTTTGTACTTTGCCGGTATTGGGATTACGAACAAGCATGTCCAACCCATTGGTCTCTGGGTTGGGTTTAAATTGTATAAGCCGATCGTTCTCCCGTCTTGCATAGGTGCTATCGGATACTTGAACCAATTCAGAGGCTTTTCCGCCTACCTCTTTTCCATAGAGGACCCCTTCTTTTTGGAATACTTCGACCAACCAGTTGCCATCAACGCGATATCGACCGGAAATAGTGGACAGGGCGACCGTGTCCATGGCTATTCTCCCATAAGTGGGAACATAATCTTCCCATTCGTACGTAAGGGCTACCGAACGGATAAGTTCGGATATAAACTCCGGATGGTTCGAGTTCGTTAAGACCACCACACCATAACCCTTGTTCTTATGCGCTACCAAATCACTGGAGAACCCTTCGTCCCAACCTCCGTGTCCAAAATAAACTGCGTCTTTTTTCTTATTGATGAAGATACCGAGTCCGATAAAATCCTCTACAAAAGGGGTAAGCATGTTGGTGCCCATGTTTTGGGAAAGTACTTTGGTACTGCTTCCTTTGAGGGTCTTCTGAAGGTCAACCGCAAATTTTGCGAGGTCCTCGGAGGTCGTCCATAAACCAGCGGCCGCCATTTCCGGGTAGGTATGTCTTTTGCCTTTGGTCATCGAGCCATCAGGTAGATAACCTGTTGCCGCTTTTTCCAATTGGGGACTCTCTAGAGGTTGATCGTAGGTACTATGATTCATACCCAACGGTTGCAGTACCAGCTCATCCATGAGGGATGGAAATGATTTGCCGGAGACATCGATCATCATCTGTTGCATAATTGTATATCCCCCTCCTGAGTAGCGAAAGCTCTCTTCTGGTACCTTGTCTACCAAAATTGCCCCTGAATTGGCGGGAGGAATCCCGTTCAGCACCTGTTCCAATGTCGGTACGGGTAGGTCCGGGCTATAGCCCAAGAAACCATGTACCGTTAGGCCACCCGTATGACTGAGTAGGTGCTTTAGGGCCACCTTTTTTTCTTTTGTGAATTCATTCTCGGGCAGTTTCCATGATTTCAAGAAAGTATTGATGTCCGAATCCAAGTCTAGTTGATCTTGCTCCACTAACTTCAAGGCCCCATAGGCAGCCACTGGTTTGCTAATCGATCCGGCCTGAAAAAGGGTCTCCTTGGTAACAGGTACCTTACTGACCTTATCGACCACTCCATACGTTTTTGTCCAATGGATTTCGCCATCATTTATTACGGCAATACTTACTCCCGGAACGCCGTAGTGGGCCATGCGTTCCTCCAAGGTCCACGTGTCATCTCCTTCAATGTAGACGGGAGGAACCAAGCTGGTTTCCACTTTTTTGATAGTCTCATCTACTACATCTGGCTTAGGCGCTTCCTTACAAGATTGAAGCAAAGCGATGGTGAGGAGAAGACAAAGAGTCCTTTTCATAATGATTGTTTTTTGATGATGAACCCACAAAAGCTATGTCGTAGTTCGTGGCTTGCTTAAAGCACCCTATTTTTGGTCCCCGAATACGCCAATTCCAATGGTAAGGTGCAATTTCCAAGCCCTATCGGTTCTAAATTTTCCATAATGGATCAAAAAAATTCCTTGCTTCTTTTTTGAATATTGGACGCAAGGAATTTTCTGGTATTGCTGTTATGTTAGAACGAACTTTGAAAATAGTCTACTCCCCCTCATACTTTCCTTCGTATCGTTTCCAAAGTTCGGTTTGATGGGTTTCGAGCGATACTTCCCTACCATCGATAAAAGCGTGTGTCAGTTGATTGCCACGCATGTCCAAGGCATTGCCTTCCGAAATAAATAGAGTAGCGCTTTTTCCCACGGCCAAGGTGCCATAGGCATCGTCAATTCCTAGAATTTTGGACGAGTTGCCCGTAATCAGCTGTAATGCTTTTTCCACGTCCATTCCCTGTCCGACTACTTGGCCTGCATAGAATGGCAGATTCCGTGTCTGGAAGTTGCTGGCATCCCCATTTTGTATGGCTACCAAGAGTCCGGCATCTGTCAAGAGTTTTGGAAGTTTGTAGGGGAGGTCATAGTCCTCGTTGTCAAAAACGGGGAGGTTGTGGGTAAACTGTACCAAAACCGGGATATTATTTTCCTTTAGGAAATCGGTGGTCTTGTAGGCGTGATAACCCCCAACCAGTACGATATGCTGTACCCCGGAATTTTTAGCAATGGTAATCCCATCGATAATTTCCCGTTCGCCATCGGCATACACATATAATTTCTGGGTACCGCCGAAGACGCCTTGCATCGCGGCAAAAGGGGGATTTATTTCCTTGGCAGCGCCTTTACCGTAGGCGGCCGCTTGCCTCATAAAGGTTTCTACTTCCGTAAGCTGTTCCTTATACTTGTCATTGGGTCGATAACCCCGTTCCTCGCCCATCCACCAACGGCCTCGCCGAAAGGTACTGGGCCATCGCAGATGAATGCCGTCATCGACTTTTACAGCGGCATCTTCCCAATTCCAGGCATCGAACTGCACAATGGACGAAGTGCCCGAAATACGGCCCCCTTGCGGGGTCACCTGCCCCAGTAAAACACCGTTGGGCCGCATACTCTCCACCACTTTTGACTCGGCGTTGTACGCTATCAAACTTCGAACATGTGGAATGATTTCCCCAAGTTCATCCTGGTCATTGCTGGCACGTACTGCATTTACTTCAATCAATCCCAACGATTTACAGGGAGCGATAAAGCCCGGATAGACATGTTTTCCCGAAGCATCGATTACGGTTCCCTTAACATCGGCCTCGGCACCCAAAGCGGTTATCCTTCCATCTTCGAAAACCAAGGTGGCGTTCTCAACAACGGTACCATCCCCGATATGCGCGGTTACTCCCTTAATGCTAATAGCCCCATTTTGTTGGGGTGCCGGTGTTTGCTGGGCACTACCGGGAAGTATGATTCCGATGGCAAGGACTATCGTAAAAATTGACTTCTTCATTTTATATGTTTAAAGACTCTTATTTAGGTTTGAACTTGAAAGTACTAATGGTAAACGAAGTGGTTATAGCGATTCGCAGTGCATCCGTTCCTTCTTTTTCATTTTAGGACCCTGCATCTTGCCTCCGTTGACTTTTTCCTTCAGCATCATATTGATCAATTTGTTGCGTTCCTGTTTGACCGACTCCCTCATTTGCCGGTCTTTTTCCAAATCGAAGTAGGTGGCACCCTCGATCATCGTTTTTTCCGCTTTGGCCGATACCGATAAGGGATGGTCGCTCCACAACACCAAATCGGCGTCCTTTCCTTCTTTGATACTTCCGGTTCTATCGTCTAAATGAAGGAGTTTTGCGGGGTTGATAGTCACCATTTTCCAGGCCTCCTCTTCGCTCATACCCCCATACTTAATCGTCTTTGCGGCTTCTTGGTTTAATCTACGGATCATTTCCGCATCGTCACTATTGATCGCCGTGACGACCCCTTGGCGTTGCATGATGGCCGCGTTGTAGGGAATGGCATCCCTCACTTCATACTTGTAGGCCCACCAATCGCTGAACGTGCCTGCGCCGACTCCATGTTCCGCCATTTTGTCGGCCACTTTGTAGCCTTCCAGGATGTGGGTAAAGGTATTGACCCGGAAACCAAATTTCTCCGCTACCTTCATCATCATATTGATTTCGCTCTGTACATAGGAGTGACAGCTGATAAAACGTTCCCCGTTCAGTATCTCGACCAGGGTCTCCATTTCCTCATCGTATCGATAGGGCTGGCCACTTTTTTTTCTGGTTTCGTACTCCTTGGCGCGTTGAAAGTAGTTCATGAACACCTGCTCGACTCCCATCCTGGTTTGCGGAAAACGGCTGAAACTGTTCCAATTGCTCTGTTTTACGTTTTCACCAAGGGCGAATTTGATAAACTTGGGCGAATTATCATAGATCATATTTTCGGCACTTTCTCCCCATTTCAATTTCATGATGGCCGATTGTCCTCCAATAGGATTGGCGGAACCATGTAGTAATTGTAATGAGGTGACACCCCCTGCCAAGGCGTGGTAAATACCTTTGTCCTCATTATCGACCACTTCCTCCATTCTAACCTCGGCGGAGGAGTTCTGCCCTGCCTCGTTGATGGCCAAAGCAGCAATGTGACTGTGTTCGTCTATAATACCCGCGGTCAAATGTTTTCCGGCAGCATCGATTACTTTCGCGCCGCCGGCATTCAAATCCTTACCTATTTTGGCGATTTTCCCGTTTTTCACCAATACATCGGTGTTTTCCAAAACCCCTGCCGCCTCACTGGTCCATACCGTTGCATTTTTAAACAATGTATTTTCCGCTTTTGGAATGGCATCATAGCCATAGGCAATATTCGGAAATCTAACGGGGACCAATTCCGGTTCGTCTTCCTTTTTTTCCTCTTTTTCCTTTTCTTCAAAAGGAGCAGTCTTGTTGGCGGTGAAGGACCCTTCGTTACCGTTGGGAAGAGCCGCTTTCCCCTCGATGTTATCGGATGTATCCATTACCAGGGCGGTAAGGCGGTAGTTGTTCTCGTCCTTATCGGCAAATGAAAGTTCGATCCAATTGTTTTGATAACTGAACTTGGACTTCAGTTTCACCGTATCCTGTTTTACTTCTGCCTTGGGCTTCCCCGATTCACCGGTCACCGAGAGTGCAAAAGTCTTTCCGCCCGCAGTCAGATTGTACGCTCCCCGGATATCTTTTAACGACATGTCGTTGATGACATTCTTATGCCCCCGCACCCAATTTTCATAAAGCGTGGTGTTTTCATCGAACAAATCGCCAGAGGTAACTAGAAAGTTGGCATAGCTTCCGTTTTGCAGCGATCCGATTTCAGATGATTTTCCTAAGATTCCGGCCGGGACTGTCGTCAATGCCTCCAAGGCCTTGGTCTTCGGCAGGCCATATGTTACGGCCTTCATCAATTTTTTCTTGAAGTCTGCCGTTGACTTTAGACCATGTGTGGTAAACGAAAAGGGCACTCCGTTTTCAGCCAGTATCTTAGGATTCGCCGGTGCTTGGTTCCAGTGTCGCATATCCGCCAGGGAAACATAGTTTGCTTCATAAGGATTTTCAACATCGTAGGCATCCGGGAAATCCAAGGGAAGAATCAATGTCGCGTTGGTCGCTTTGATGTCGGCGATTCGCTCGTATTCATCCCCACCACCCACAATGATATATTGGATGCCGAATTTGTCTCCGATGCCGTCTGCACGGATGATATTTCCCTTATCGCCTCCCTCAAAGATTTGAGGTAACGATTTATTTTCGTTCAAGGCTTCCAGGGAACGGTCCTTGGTATCAACATTCCCCTTGGCATACCAATCGGCGTCATAGTACATTTGCCGCAAAAGGGCCATGGCTCCCATCAACGAAGTAGGATAGGATTGTCTTTTAGCGACGCTTTTTTTGAACGAGAAGTGCTGGGCGGAGCGATCATCCAGTATGCGTTCGGAGTCGTCGCCTTCCCCGTTCAAGGCGATGAGCACACCCGTTCCGCGGGCAATACCATCCTGTATATGGGAGTTTACAACGCCGAAGCCCGCACCGCGTAATTCCTTTGCTTTTTTATCATCGTATTTAAACTTTTCGACCGCTGCGTTTTCGGGCATTATATGGTCGTTCCAGTAGAACCCCTCCCTGGAAGCATCGTATTCCGCCGACCGCCCGTTGGCGGGCGCGCGTTTGGGTTTTTCCACACCAAAGCCGGAGTAGATATCGATAAAGGAAGGGTAAATCGATTTACCGGCCACATCTATCACTACCGTATTTTTTGGTAAGGTCACCGATTTTCCGGCTTGTACCACTTTTCCATGTTGAATCAACAGGGTGCCATCATCGACTACCTGTGTTGGGGTCACATAAATCTTGGCATTCGTGAAGGCTGTGTAGTTATTGTTTTTTGATTTTACACCGTCGTTTTTTGGAAAGTACTCTTGTGCGAATAACGATGCACTGCACCAAAGGAGTGCAAGCGCGAGCAGTCTCATTTTCATCTAGTAACGTATCAGTTAATTAGTCTCTCTAAAAATAGGGGAACTCCTTGGATTTTTAGTGGTGTTTGGATTTTTTTAACGTTTTGGGGTAGGTGATCCCGGCTTTTGGACTTGCGTTTCTGTTGGCCGTTCGAATACGAATTTTAGAGGGGATACTTTTCATGATACCCTACCAATAGACTCACCACACGGCCATAGCTTGCGATCCCGTCTTGTTGGTTGTTGACTTTAAGGAAGGTGTTGAATATCGATTCGAAAATGGGTTCGAACGGGTTCTCGTATCGCTCGTAGAAGTCCCTCAGTTCTTGGTAGTTTTTTTTGGTGCCCTCGTTCACTTGGGCGTACCATTTGTCAAATTCCACGACGTCCGTTCGGGCAATGGCACTTAGACAATGGCTCAAGGCATAGGCATAGGCAGCGTACTGAAAATAAATATCCTCATTGTTCATGGTGACCAGATATCCGATAAAATTGGTCTCATTCTCGGCCGAATAGCCTACTTGGTGCGCTACCTCATGTCCGCTGATCACCGGAAATCGGAACACCGGGGTCAGTGCGTTTACTTGGGCCTCATTCGTAAATGGATTGAGATAACCGCCGATACCAAGATAACTTGATAGGGTGCTGTACATCGATTTTTTGATGCTAGGTCTTTGATACTGGAGAAAGGGTATACGTTTTTCGATGGTCCCGTAGCCATGAATCGTCTTATCGAAAATCTCCTTCCTAGAATAGGGTATTGCTACCATAGCGGTACTATCGCCTGTAATCCGGAACTGGATTTCGTTGGTCTTGGTAATCAGTTGCTGGGTAAGATTAAGCAGCTCGGGTCGGGTGATGCTATCGCGAATGCCTAAATTATCGGCAATTGGCTGGCGATAGTAATTGAGTCCCCAAAGCAAATGAAAGGTAAAATAGAAAACCGATACTGCCAGTAAACCATTTCTGATAAATCGTAACGGACTTGCCCTTATCTGCTTTCTTTTTTTTACGAGGTACCATATCCCCACAAGGATCAAAGCTGTATAGATCAGTTCTCCCACTGAAAACGGTACCCAGCCAAAAACCCAACGAAAAAACTTGCTGATAACGGGGTAAAGCCCTTTGCTGTAGTATTCCTCAACCCATTCTGGCCGGGTTCCCAACCATTTTACCACAAGAAACTGAGGTAGTAGGCTTAGGGCAATGCCATTTCGAAGTTTGTCCTTCATTCTTTACTGAGGTTGTCAATCTATCGTCCGATTGGGCACGGTCAATGCAATGGGATAAGAAAAATCATCCTTCTAAAGGGGACCACACTCGATCGGACATGCTTTCAAAAATAACCAAATATCCTGCATACTAATTTTTGACTCCGTATTTTTGAAAAAATACAAGATACCGATGAGCGAAACGATACGAACATTAGAGCCAAAAGCGGTTTGGAATAAATTTACGGATTTGAATGCCGTACCCAGACCTTCTAAAAAGGAGGGTCGTGTCATCCAGTTTATGCTCGATTTTGGACAATCGCTCGGTCTGGAAACCTTTAGGGACACAGTGGGCAATGTAATCATTCGTAAACCTGCTACCAAGGGCATGGAAGACCGAAAGACGCTCACATTACAATCGCATTTGGATATGGTGCATCAGAAAAATAACGACACCGATTTTGATTTCGAAACAATGGGTATCGACATGTTCATCGACGGCGATTGGGTGAAGGCAAAAGGAACTACTTTGGGAGCCGATAACGGATTGGGGGTCGCTACCATAATGGCCTTATTGGAAAGTACCGACATCGACCACCCCGCTTTAGAGGCCCTTTTTACGATAGACGAGGAAACGGGGATGACCGGAGCCATGGGACTCGAGGGAGGTATTCTTCAAGGAAGCATCTTGCTGAACCTCGACACGGAGGAAGACGACGAACTTGATATCGGCTGTGCCGGGGGTATTGACGTAACTGCTTCCGGCAATTATTCGGAGGAGCGGGTGGCCGATAATTATATAGGGTACCGTATAGAAGTGAAGGGACTCTCCGGTGGCCATAGCGGTATTGAGATTCACAAAGGCTTGGGCAACGCCAATAAGATTATGAATCGGCTACTTTACAAGAGTAACGCGAACCATGGCCTGCGAATCGCATTGTTGGATGGCGGTGGGCTTCGAAATGCCATTCCCCGGGAAAGTCACGCCCAAGTGGTCATCCCAAAAGTTAACAAAGATCGTTTTGAGAAAGATATACGGAATTGGGCGACCGTGTTTCAGAAAGAATTTAAAGAATTAGATCCACACCTTACCATTGAAATCGCCGCTATCGAAATACCCTCAAAAGTAATGGTTGGTTCGGACCAGGAAAAGCTCCTGCAAGCGCTTCATTCCGCGCACAACGGCGTGTATGCCCTGAGTCCGGACATTCCAGACCTTGTGGAGACCTCGAACAATATTGCACGGGTCGAAGTAAATGATGGCAATATTAAGATTGGCTGTTTGACACGTTCTTCGGTAGAATCGGGAAAAATGGAACTGGCCAACACCCTAAAAGCTACCTTCGAAGAGGCCGGTTGGTCGGTTACCTTAAGCGGGGACTATCCCGGTTGGAAACCGAATCCCGACTCGGAAATCTTAAAGGTTTTGGAGCAAAAGTATCAAGAGCTTTTTCAGGAAAAACCGAAAGTAGTCGCCTGTCACGCAGGATTGGAATGCGGCATTCTAGGACGAAATTATCCCCATATGGATATGATTAGTTTTGGGCCGACCATTTTAGGTGCCCATTCGCCAGATGAAAGGGTACAGATTTCCTCGGTGAAAAAGTTTTGGAAATTCGTCCTGGGGATTTTGAAGGATGCGCCTAAAAAATGACTTATGTACAAATTACTAGGGCTTCTTTTAACAACCTTTCTTTTTGCATGCAGCACCGAAAGGCCGTCAAAAAACAGATTTGAAAGTACCGATCGCACCAGCTTTGTTTTTGAACTGGGCGAGGAGTCGCTTTCACAAACCCTGATTCGGGATAGTATCGTCTACTGTTCCGGGTGCTCTATGGCACTGAGCAGGGTTGATGGAAAAGCTGCCTTGGAAATTCGCACCGACCAAGAGTTTTCAGATGGATTTATCGACCTGGATAAGCTGTTCGACCATTCCATTGATTTTCGCCAAGCGAACTACGCCGAATTGGAGATTTACGTACCCAAGGAAAGTTGGATTACTGCTTTGAAATTCAATTATAAGGATGATGCCGGAAACTTTGGCGGATGCCATGAGATCACCAATAATTTTTATGGACACTACGATGCATGGATAACCGTGAGGGTAGATTTGAAGAAAGCACTGGTCGATTGCAAGAATTGGGTGGGCGAGGAAAGTCCTATTCCTAACACATCGGTGTTGTCCTTGAACCCTTACAATGCGCACCAAGCCGACAGTTCAACGATTTACGTGCATGCGATTAAGGTGGGGAGGGAGTTTTCGCCTGAATCTTATATAAAAGCACTCGCTGCCAAACCTGACACAATTTCAAATCCTTTTGTAATGGATTTTGAAGATGGCCCATATTTCCAAAAAGTATTGGCGTACCGTGGTTTCGAGTCCTCAGGCCAAGCGCTGGCCAAGGGTAAATTCGGAAACGGTTCCATGGCGGTTCGTATTAAAAACAGCAATGACGTGCGGCGAAAGTTTACCTGTTTTCTACCCATGTTCGAAAAAATCACCGGGAGTCCCGTAGACTTCACCAGCGTAAAAAAGATTTATTTCGACTATTATCTCACTGAAGAGAGTGATGATTTTGACGATGCGACCCTTTTTCTGACCGGTAAGCACTGGAATCGGATCCTGAAAGACGCTAGTGCCCTGAAGGATTTTAAAAAAGGCTCTTGGGAAAAAGCCACTATTTATATCGACAGTTTGGATTTGCAACTGGTGAAGGGTTCTATCGACCCCTTGAATGAAATCTATGAACTTCGACTTGATCTCAATTACCTTCCCGGAAAGAAGAATATTGAAATGTGGATCGATAATTTCGGATGGGAGTAGCGCAAAAGCTTTACATGGGCTCAAAAATAGAAACGGCCTTTATCCTGCAAAGGCCGTTTTTATTTCGGTACCAAGTATCGATGGGTTAGCTATAGCCACTTTAGCGATTATTCCGCAATGCCGGTAATCTCGATATCGAATACCAAATTCGAACCTCCGGGAATGGGGCCGTAGTTTTGATTTCCATATCCTAGATGCGGGGGAATAAACAAGCGCACTTTGTCACCCACTTTCATAGTCATGAGCCCTTCCTTAAAGCCAGCGATCAGCTGTGCATCGGGACTATAGGCCATGGGAGTCGGTTCGTAACCACCTTGGTCCTGTCTTCTATGGTCGTACTGTTCGTATTTTCTCGCGACCTCTTCGTAATTGCTATCGAAGAGGGTGCCATTGCTCAGATAACCGGCATATTTAACGAGGACTTTTTGTCCGACTGCGGGTTTTTCACCTTCACCTTCTTGTAGTGTAAGCATTTTCAGCCCGGAAGGTAGGGCAGTCGCCTTGGACTCATCGGTGCTAAAACCGGCAGCTACCTCGGCTTTCATTTTGTTCATGGCCGCAACCGCGGCTTCCTCCTCGGCAAAATAATCCGTCATCACCTGAACGGCATCGAATTTTTTGGCATCCTTTCCGTTTCGAATGATTTCGACGGTTTTCATGGTCACCGGCGAAACAGGTTTATCACGTTCCCCGGTCTGCACATTGGCGATAGAGTCGACTACCTCCATGCCATGTACTACCTCCCCGAAAACGGTATGTTTTCCATTAAGAAAAGGCGTCTCCTTATGGGTGATAAAAAATTGGCTTCCATTGGTTTTTGGTCCGGCATTCGCCATCGAAAGGATTCCGGCCTTGTAGTGTGTGAGCGAATCATTGAATTCGTCCTTGAACTTATATCCAGGATTTCCACTGCCCGTTCCGGTAGGGTCTCCTCCCTGAATCATGAAATCCTTGATGACCCGGTGAAAAGTAACCCCATCATAGTATTTTTTCTGCTTGAATTCATCGCTTACAAAAGGACTGGTACCCTCGGCCAAGGATACAAAGTTCGCTACGGTTACCGGCGTTTTGTCATATTCAAGCTTTACGACGACGTCACCCATGTTCGTTTGGATATCTGCAAAAAGGCCATCCCCCAAGTCGGCATATTTGCTCGATTTGCAACTCAATAATGCGAACGCGATTATTGGAAATAATAGGTATGCTTTTTTCATGTGTACTATTTTAATTTAGATTTATTTTTGAAATTTCTGTTGTTACTCATTACTTTGAGAGGCCGATGGCTCTATTTTAAGGATAGACAGTGTAGATTTCAATGGCATATTGATTCCAATTTTGTCCCCATCACCCGGATAGCCATACCCCAAGGAGGAGGGAAACAAAAAAGTAGCGGTCTCCCCTTCCTTTAAAAGTTTTACGCTGTTACGCAGCCCAGGAAAAAGCTCTTGTTTATCGACCTTATATTTCTGGACCCCAATATCTTCCATGCTGTAGATGGTATCGTTTTCGAAGCTAACAATGTTATAGACAAGGGTCACTAAGTCATCAGGTTGAGGCAAATAACCGGCCTCATCGTTTTTAAAATCATAGTAATACCATGATCCGCTGGCACTGTGTTGGTACATGTGCAGGGAGTCTTTTTGAATGATTTCCTCCATCATTTTTTCCTCTAAGGCGAGGATTTCCTTATTGCGCTCAATCGATTCCTCGTAGTAGCTTCCACTTTTGACCTCTTTGGGTCTTCGTGGTTCCGGTCCGCCGCAACCGATTAGGAACAGCGTAACAAGAAGGTAGCCGTAAAACCTGAACCGCTGCAGTTTAGTATACTTGGAAGGCGCTAATTTGTTTGGTCGTTTCAAATGATTTCTTATTTACCCGATAATAGGGGTTTAAATGATCCGAGGCGTGCCCCGATGTTTTTTGTTAATTACTGGTTTCGATTGTTGTACCCATCGACCTACAATTTTGATAATGCCTCTTTATGTTCATCGAGGTGTTTGAGAAATCGGTCGACGGTTTCCTGCATCGAAACCTCACTTTTTCCGCCCGCGGCATTCATGTGCCCCCCTCCATTAAAATACTTCCGAGCAAATTCATTGACCGAAAAATTACCTTCCGAACGAAAAGAAATCTTGATGATGCCTTCTTCCTTGTTCTCAATAAAGATTACGGCAAAACGGATTCCGTCCAGGGTAAGACCATAATTGACAACTCCTTCGGTATCCCCTTTCTTATGATCGTATAAGTCAAGTTCCTCTTGACTTAGTGTGATATAGGCCGTGGCATACTCTTCAAGAATCACCATGTTTTTAAGGGCACATCCAAGAATGTGTAATCTACTGGGGGTATTGGTGTCAAAAACCAAGTTATGGATTTTGGGATTATTTGCCCCTCTATCTATTAAATCGGCTACGATTCTGTGTGTTCTACTAGTAGTTGACGAATACTTGAATGAGCCGGTATCGGTCATGATTCCCGTATAAAGGCAATCGGCTATTTCGGGGGTAATCTCTTCTTTCCCACCTAAGTACTCGATAAAATTATAAACCATTTCACAGGTAGAGCTCATTTCCACATCCGAATAGATTATTTCGGCATAATCGTCCGGTTTTTGGTGGTGGTCGATCATGATAAAGGGCACCTCCGAAGTAGCTAGCAGTTCTTCCATCTGACCCGCTCTTCCTAGATGATTGAAGTCGAGCGTAAAAATCAAATCGGCCTGTTTTAATCTGTCCTTTGACTGTGTGTTGTGTTTCTCGAAGATAAGTATGTGATCATTGCCCGGCATCCATTTTAAGAATTTGGGGAAGTCGTTGGGCACGATTACCGAGGCGTTGTGCCCTTTTGATTTTAGGTAGAACCAAAGTCCCAAAGTAGAACCGATGGCGTCGCCATCGGGATTTTTATGAGGGACTATCACAATGTTCCGTGACTCTGAGAGTAGTTTTTTTACGGCGTTTATATCCTCAAAATTCATGCGGGCAAAGATACAATTTAATAATATAGACCTATGGTTGAAATGGCTATTTTTGCGGAAGCCTAGATATTCACCTATGAACCGATTAACAATTGCCCTATTAACATCCGTTTTAATGCTCGGCTGCAAAGCAACGCAAATTAATACCTCCCAAACCCCAAATGGTACCGCTCCCGTCCAGATAAATTCAGATTTTACCATTGCGTTTGGCTCCTGTAACAAGACCGATATCGACAATGTATTGTGGGACGATATTCTAAGCACGAATCCAAATATCTGGATTTGGGGAGGCGACAATATCTATGCGGATACCGACGATATCGAGCAACTTCGTGGGATGTACCGGGCGCAGCAAGAAGTGAAAGGGTATAAGCGGTTGACCAAAAGGGTACCTGTAGTCGGCACCTGGGACGATCATGATTATGGGCTCAACGATGGAGGGCGGGAATTTACGGCCAAGCGTGAAAGCCAACAGGAATTTCTTGATTTTATGGGGGTTCCAAAAGACAGTCCTAGAAGAAAACAAGAAGGGGTCTATACGGTACATGACTTTCAGCGTTGGAATGGAAGCATCAAGATTATCGTCCTTGATACCCGTTACTTCAGGACGTCCTTGACACCCGATACGGAGACGGATAAACGAATAAAACCCAATAGGTACGGTGAGGGGACCTTATTGGGCGACGTCCAATGGCAATGGTTGGAAAACCAACTGAAGACCTCAGAGGCAGACTTCAATCTCATTGTCAGTAGCATTCAGGTGCTATCGAACGAACATGGCTTTGAGTGCTGGGGCAATTTTCCGCATGAGGTGGATAAACTGAAAAAGATGATTGTGGAATCTGGTGCCCAAGGGGTTCTTTTTCTCTCCGGGGATCGCCATATTTCGGAGTTTTCCCAGACACGGGTCGAGGGTCTGTCATATCCCTTAATAGATTTTACAAGCAGCGGCCTTACCCATGCCTATTCGGATTTCAAGGGGGAGCCAAATCCGTTTAGGGTAGGAGAGGTGGTTTCCACTGAGAGTTTTGGTTTACTGCGTTTCGATTTTCTGACCAAAACGGTCCAGTTGATGATGGTGGGTGACAATGGGGTTGTACTGAACGACTTGCGACGGAAGTACTGAATTAAACGGAAGTTTTGCAGGGAAAGTAGGCAACTTTGGAGATTTCGATTATCCTGGCATTACCGGCCCTAGGAAAGTTCTGCTCTGTTTCGGGTTTGGTTGAACGATTTTCAAAAAAACGAAGCGAAAGTTGGTATAGTTGCCTATTGTAGGGAAAAGCTTATTTTTGCGCAAAATTTTTTAACCATGATTACAAATAGAACTTTTACGATGATAAAGCCCGATGCCGTCGAGAACGGACATATTGGTGCCATTTTGGAGAAAATCACGAGTGCTGGCTTTAAAATCGTCGCAATGAAATACACCCAACTCAGTAGGAGGGATGCCAAGGAATTTTATGCCATTCACAAAGAACGTCCCTTTTTCGATGAGTTGGTCAATTTTATGACCAGGGGGCCCATCGTTTCGGCTATTTTGGAAAAAGATAACGCGGTAGAGGATTTTCGGGCTTTGATTGGAGCTACGAACCCGGCAGAGGCGGCGGAAGGAACCATCCGAAAGCTGTTTGCAAAAGATATCGGTGAAAATGCGATACACGGTTCCGATAGTGATGAAAACGCCTCGATCGAAGGTGCTTTCCACTTCTCAGGCAGGGAAGTCTACTAAGAAATTTACAGAGAAGCAATGGTTGGCCTAGCGTAAAAACGCTAGGCCTTTTTTATAAGTGGAACCGCCATCTTGATCTACCTGAAAGCCGGTTCCGCGACAACAGGGATGGTTGATCCGGTCTTGACCGATCGCATCGGGGTCACGTTCACAACTTCTCCCGGTTTGGGATTGGGCCGACTCCGGTTTTAAACGAAGGGCGTACTTCAGAGGGATGTCTTTTATGATTCACATAGATTCTTGAGTGCGCTGTTCATGGCATGAAACCCCATTTTGGTATCAATTAAGAGTTTTTTTCTAAAAAGGGGAACCAAAATTCCTTCGAAACGCTCGCTGTGATTAAAAACTACCTCAATATCCGACACTTGTTGAATTTTAAAAACGTGTTCACCGTCAAAGAGTCCTTTGAACCAAAGACTGCCGCGCCAACGAAGTTCTTTGGCCGTTTTACTTTCCAAAACCATTGGCTTAAACGACATACCACTGATATACACTTTGATTCGGTGCCCCTTCTCGGCCTTTCCGACTATGGAAGTGATGAACGGATTCCACGCGGGATAGGATTCGAAATCGAGCAGGTGGTCCCAAACTTTTCGGGGAGTGGCCCTAATAATGATGCTGGTTTGAATAGTCATTGTTTCTTGTTTTATTACTTACAAAGATTGACTATTTCGAAATGGGTTCGCTTGATCTATGTCAAGAAGTGTGGTTGGTTCGAATTCTGCTCAAGGTCTCCGGGGTCATGCCTAACAAAGAGGCAATATATTGGAGGGGCACTTGATTGAAAACTTCCTTGTTCTGTTCGAAGTAGTGCTCGTAGCGCTGGGTTGCGGAAAGCGATAATAAATTAAAAACACGGTTCTCCAGGGTTATAAAACATTTGGCCAGAAATAGTTTTTCAAGCTTTGGCCAGTCGGAGACTACCTCATGCAGCCTTCGATAGCTGGATTTTTGTATCGTATATAACTGGCAATTGGTCAAAGCTTGGATGCTAAAACGTGCGGTCGTGTCAAAAATGAGACTAGATAAATCCGTAATGAAATGTCCTTTGACCGAAATCCATTGGGTAACCTCTTTACTTTCCGAATCGGCAAATATTCTCAAATGGCCTTCTTTTACAAAGCTTAAGGCATCGCAGTAGCTGCCCTGTTCAACAAAAAAGGCTCCCTTTTCCAGCGTTTGTTGTTCAAAGAGCGGTGCCAATTTTCCCAAATCCGCCGAACGGATGCCGAAATACGAGATAATATAGTCCTGTAACTCGTTCATATTAGCGAAGCACTAACTTCTTGATAAGATCTTTCCCTAATTCCTCGTTCAATAGGGCAATGATTTTCGATTTTCCATGACTGAGCTCTTCGCGGAGTACCGAAGAGGAAAGCGAAACAAAAAGGGTATCCCGCTGGAGTTCCACCGCGGTAGTGTAGTTGTTGACACCGTTACCCATCAAGGCCGTCCACGCTTTGCGCACCTCGACCTTGTCTATTCCTCTTTGCAGTTTGTTCTCGTTGATGAATTCACGAAGGGCCTCCCCAAGCTTTAAATGGTCATTTTTTCTTTTTGCCATTAGTTATCGACCTTAATAGGTTCAAATCGTTTGTAATCATATCGGATGCCTTGTTCATTAATTACCGAAAAGGCATTCTCCTCCAATCGGACCAATCGCTCCCGCCATTCGCTCATTTCGTTTTTATATACGATGTGAAACTTCCCTTCCTGTTCCGCTATGGTAAATAACTCCGCATCGTTTGAAGTGTCGTACGTGCCATCAAATTTGGGCTGTACCTTTTTGCGGAAACCCTTGAGGTTCTCCAACTGAATATAATCCACCGTGGTACTCGATTTATATTCCTTTGAATTTCCATCCGGGAATACCACTTTTTCGATTTCCCAATAGCCATTCAATCGTGTGAGGATTCCTTCGGAAATGGTATCGACGCATGCCACAACAACAAAGAACAACCCGATATAATGAAATTTCCGCATGCTACAATTTAAAGATTTTATAGGATTGATGGATGTTCTTGATTACATTTTCGGTGCGCTCGGCATGCGTATCGCTGATAAACAGCTGTCCAAAGTTCTTATCGTCGACCAGCGCAATAATATGGCCTACGCGCTGCTCATCCAATTTATCAAAAATGTCGTCCAACAACAAAATGGGGGTTGTTTTTGCCTGTTCCTGTATAAACTGAAACTGTGCGAACTTCAACGCGATCAAATACGATTTTTGCTGTCCCTGGCTTCCGAATTTTTTGATTGGATGCCCATCGATTTCAAAGCCAAGATCATCTTTGTGAATACCCACACCGGTATATTGCAAGGCGCGATCCCGCTCTATATTCTTTTCCAACAAGGATTGCAGCGTATCTTCCAACATTTTGCTCTCATAGGAAAGCGATACTTCTTCGACTCCTCCGGAGATGCTGCCGTACTGCTCCTGAAAGATAGGGGCAAATACTTTAAGAAAAGCGACCCGTTTTTTAAAAATTTCAGATCCGTATTCATGTAACTGCCCGTTGTAAACCGATAGGGTGTCCAGGTCAAAGGTATGATTGAGTGCAAAATACTTGAGAAGGGAATTTCGCTGTGCGAGCACTTTATTGTATTTGATAAGATCTTGAAGATAGGCTTTGTCGGATTGCGAAATAACCCCATCGATGAATTTTCTTCTGGTTTCGCTTCCTTCCATAATTAAGTCCCTATCTGCGGGAGAAATAATGACAAGGGGCAGAAAACCAATATGGTCGGATAGTTTGTCGTAGGTTTTCCCGTTTCTTTTGATGATTTTCTTGGTACTTTTCTTAAAGCTACAAACGATTTTTTCTTCGCGACCGTTCTTTTCAAATTCCCCCTCGATTACGAAAAAATCCGCTCCGTGCCGTACGTTCTGGGTGGCTAGAGGATTAAAGTAACTTTTGCCGAACGAAAGGTGATAGATCGAATCAAGTATATTCGTTTTTCCGATACCGTTCGATCCGACAAAGCAATTGATTTTACGATCGAATTCGAATTCCCGTGATTCAAAGTTTTTGTAATTGACAAGTGATAACTTTTTCAGAAACATTCTTGTTCGGTCGAGTTTAAGGATTTACGTACCGTGCTATCTGGTAAAATATCCAAAAATAACGAATAAATACCCTTTTGGTTTTGGATAAAAACTTTATTTTTGCGCGATCAATAAAAAAATAGAATGGCAACATACAAGAAGCGGGGCTACAAGCCGAAAAATAAGGGAGAGGAACAGCGATTCGATGAGCAGGAAAGTACTACCGCTGAGGTTTTTAGTTCTTTGGACGAGGGAGCCTCGAAGACCGAAGCTTGGGTTTCCAAGAATCAAAACTATATTTTGGGGGTTATCGGTGTGATTGCCGTTGCCCTTTTGGGTTTTCTAGCGTACAATCAGTTCGTCCAAAAACCGAAAGATGCCAATGCCGCCAATGAATTGTATTATCCGCAGCAGTATTTTGATCAGGCGTTGAACGCAACGAGCGAGAAAGATTCCCTTTATAATTTGGCTTTGAACGGGGCAGAGGGCAAATATGGTTTCTTGGATATCATCGATGAATATCCAGGTACCAAAGCGGCAAATTTGGCCAACTACTCCGCCGGAATGGCTTATTTGAATATGCAAAAGTATCAGGAAGCGATTACCCACCTCAGTGATTTCTCTTCCGACGATGCCATCTTAGGCGCTATGGCCAAAGGCGGATTAGGGGATGCCTTTATGCAGTTGAACCAGCCTGCTGAGGCTCTGGGCTACTATGAGGAGGCGCTTGCACATAGCACCAATGACTACACCACACCCAAATACCTTTATAAGGCCGGTATCACGGCTATGGAATTAGGTCAAAACGATAAGGCCGTACAGTATTTTCAAAAAATCAAGGACGAGTTTTCAGGTTCGGACGAGGCAAAGAGCATCGATGCCTTTATCGGTATGGCCAAAAGCGGACAATAATGGCCACAGAGAATAAGAATTTATCGGTATACGATAAAACAATAATCCCAAGCGCGGAGCACCTCCGGTTTGGGATTGTTGTTTCGGAATGGAACCACGAGATTACGGAGGCTCTTTTTAAAGGTGCCCGCGAAGCTTTGATGGACTGTGGGGCAAAGACCGAAAATATTCGTCGCTGGAACGTACCGGGAAGTTTTGAATTGACCTTCGGTTGTAAAAAAATGTTGACTACCCAACAGGTAGATGCGGTTATTGCTATCGGCAGTGTCATTCAAGGTGAAACGAAGCACTTTGATTTTGTTTGTAGTGCCGTTGCACAGGGAATCAAGGACCTGAACGTGCATTTCGATACACCGGTGATTTTTTGCGTACTAACCGACAACACCTTGCAGCAGGCCAAGGACCGCAGTGGTGGAAAGCACGGTAATAAGGGAACCGAGGCCGCCATAGCAGCCATTCAAATGGCGGTGCTGGGAACGTAGTACCATCGCGCATGCCCATACCGCCATCTACAGGAACAATCGATTTTCAGCTGTATTTCCTAGAAGGTCGCACCGCAATAAGAGTCTTTCCCCAACCCAAACTTCAGACCTGTACGGCTTGACTCCTGTTAACAAAAATTGGCAATCCGTTTACGGCATATTTTTTGATTTTAAGTAACTTTGAAGTTATGGGGGTTTTTGATAAAATAACAAAGCTAAAGAAGAATAGAACGTTCGGTTATACCCCGCGTTATTACAAAAGCGAAACAGGGGAAAGTCCTTTTAAGTTTGAGAACAGGTTCGACAAGTATCGGACTACAGTTGGCAATCAACGAGGATTAAAGCGCAAATTGGGATCGGCCATGGCTGACCTGCGACGTGAGGGAGATCGGAATCTCAAAATTAGATTTCTTATTATTTTTTCCATCCTTGTACTTATTTTTCTCTACATCATCGATTTTGACCTCTCAATATTCCTACCGAAATAATGGCAGATATCATTAAACTTTTGCCAGACCATGTTGCGAATCAAATTGCGGCGGGAGAAGTGGTACAACGGCCTGCTTCCGTTGTGAAAGAGTTGTTGGAAAACGCTATCGATGCAGGCGCGGAAACTATAAAGTTGATTATTAAGGATGGCGGCAAGACCCTTATACAGGTCGTAGACGATGGGTCTGGAATGAGCGAGACCGATGCCCGTTTGAGTTTTGAGCGCCACGCGACTTCCAAAATAAACCGGGCCGAAGACCTTTTTAAACTTTCGACCAAGGGTTTTCGCGGGGAGGCATTAGCCTCTATTGCCGCTATTGCCCATGTAGAGATGCAAACAAAGCCCGAAGAGGCCGAGTTGGGTACCCATTTAAAGATCGAAGGAAGCAAAATCATTTTCCAAGAGGTCCAAGTGGTACCAAAAGGAACATCCATATCGGTTAAACATTTGTTTTTCAATATTCCCGCGCGCCGAAATTTTTTAAAATCAAATCAGGTAGAGCTTCGGCATATTACCGATGAATTTCACCGTGTGGCCTTGGCACATCCACAGATTTCATTTCATTACTACGTAAACGGGAGCGAACTGTTCGGATTGCCCAAATGTAATTTACGACAGCGAATCGTTCACGTATTTGGTAGTAAGACAAATCAAAAATTAGTCCCGGTTCAGGAAGAGACCCAGGTAGTCAAGATTTCAGGATTCATCAATAAACCCGAATTTGCAAAAAAGAGTAGGGGCGAGCAGTTCTTTTTCGTGAACGATCGTTTTATAAAAAGTCCGTATCTGCATCATGCCGTGCTTGCCGCATTCGAAGGTTTGGTGAAACCTGACTGCCATCCTGGCTACTTTTTATATCTGCAGGTAGATCCCGGTTCTATAGATATCAATATCCACCCTACTAAAACAGAGGTAAAGTTCGATGACGAACATACGCTTTATGCCATATTGCGCTCTACCATCAAACATAGCTTGGGCCAGTTCAATGTAGTGCCCGCCCTGGATTTTGAGACCGATCAAAATCTAGCCACGCCTTATTCCTACAAGGACAAAAGCGCAACGATACCGAAAATTACCGTCGACCCCTCTTTCAACCCTTTTGTCGAATCGGGAAATAAAGAGGTTGCTACCAAGACATATCAATTAGGGGCGGTCGCTGGAACTGGCCGAGGGGCGGCAAATTGGGAAGGTTTATACGTGGGGCTGAAATCTGACATGGGAAGCGAGGAAACTAATTTTGGTAACTTACGGTTCGAATCGGATAGTATCACCGGGTCCATTTTTGAAGGGCAAGCCGACACGACCCATTCCATTGCCACCACTTTTCAATTGAGAAGAAAATATATTGTAACTACCATAAAATCGGGTATGCTCGTTATCGATCAAAGTCGGGCACATCAGCGAGTACTGTATGAAAAATTTCTCAAAAACAGTACGGTAAAGCAAGCGGTAAGCCAGCAACTGTTATTTCCTTTGTCGCTTTCCTTTTCGAAGACCGATGTTGTAGTTTTGAAAGATATAAAAGACACTTTGGTTGCCATAGGTTTTGTTTTCGATAAAATTACGGAGGAGTTGGTGCAGGTAAGCGGTGTTCCCTTACTAGTTCCCGAAAGCGAGGTGGGTATGGTCTTGGATCAGCTGATTGCCGATTGCCAGTTGGAAGTGGGGAATGGAAGTTTTTCCCAAACAGATATCCTCTCCAAAACATTGGCTAAAACCTTGGCGGTTAAAACGGGGGAGGTTTTGGAAAGTGCTTCCCAATTAGCTTTGGTAAACGACCTATTTGCATGCAAAGAACCCATGGTGAGTCCGTTTAACAAACCCATATATATTACTATCACCGAAAATGAGATCGATAAAAAATTTATTTAGATGGGAAGACTCACCGAAGGGGTAAAACATTTACTGATTGTAAACGTCCTATTTTTTGTGGCAACCTCCTTGTACGGAGAGGTAATGTACCAATGGTTTGCACTTTGGTTTCCGAAGAATGAAAATTTTGCCATTTGGCAAGTGTTGACCCATATGTTCATGCATGGTGGTTTCGCGCATATCGGTTTTAACATGTTTGCTTTGTGGATGTTCGGGACACCGGTGGAGCGAAGTCTGGGGATGAAAAAGTTTTTGTTTATTTATTTCTCCGCCGGATTGGGTGCGGTTCTGTTTCAATTGGGGTATTACTATTTTGAGTACTTTCCTACTTATTCGAATTTGATTGGTTCTGGATTGAATGGAGATCAAATTGTACGGATGCTGACCACGAATCAAGCTTCGGATGCCTTGAGTACCGCTCAAATTGATAATCTAAGGGCTATTTTTCCAATTTATAATGCCTCCATGGTGGGGGCATCGGGATGTATCATGGGGATTTTGGCCGCTTTCGGCACCATGAATCCCAATGCCCAGTTGATGATGATTTTTTTACCGATCCCTATAAAGGCCAAATATTTTATTCCGGGGATTATCTTACTGGATGTTATTTCGGCCTTGACAGGGCAGTCTTTTTTTAGTCCCAGTAATACGGCTTACATGGCCCATGTCGGAGGCGCTATTTTTGGATTTCTCATCATGTGGTATTGGAAAAAGAATCAGTTTAACGACAAAAGATGGAATTAAAATGAGCAGTGGAGGCCTACGATATCAGTATGCTAGATTGAGCATTGCGGAAAAGCTCATCGTAATCAATGTAGCGATTTTTTTGGTGAACCTGTTGGTGCCCTTTTTCTTCAAGCTATCGAACAATAGTATCGTTCAGTGGTTCGAACTTCCCAAATACCTTTCCACCTTTATTTCACAACCTTGGTCCTTGATTACCTACGCTTTTTTTCACGGCAGTTTCGGACATATATTTTGGAATATGTTACTGCTCTATTTTTCGTCACGCATTTTGCTGAACCTTTTCGGGAGCAGAAAGTTCGTCAACATCTACTTTCTCGGAGTCATTTCAGGGGGTGCCGTATTTCTTCTCAGTTATAATATCTTCCCCGTTTTTTATGCCGCGAATACCGCCCTTATCGGTGCTTCGGCAGGAGTGATGGCCATATTGATATTCGTCTGTGCCTATATTCCCAACCAAGAGGTTCGTCTTATTTTTTTCAATGTGAAGTTATGGGTGATCGGTTTGGTGGTGGTAATGCTGGATTTAATTCAAATGGGGAGCGGAAATGCCGGGGGTCATTTGGCGCATTTGGGAGGTGCATTCTTGGGCTACATGTACGCGAGACAATTGATTAACGGAAGGGATATCGGGGAAGGCTTCGCCAAAATGCTCGATGGTTTTGCGAATCTTTTTAAAGCCAAGGAAAAAAAAGCACCAATGAAGACGGTCTATAAAAAGAAAAAAGAACCTTCGACAAGGAAAAGAGTAGACTACGACAGGGAAAGTCGTCAACGTAAAATAGATGCTATATTGGATAAAATAAGTAAATCGGGTTACGAGAGTCTCTCCAAGGAAGAAAAAGATTTTTTGTTTAAAGCAGGCAAAGAAGATTGAAATTTTGAAACGATTGGCAAGATTCAATAAAATTGCTTTGGCACTCAATGTATTCTTTGCCTTGTTGTTGGTTTTGGCCTATGTATCGATACATGTGCCTGCCACTACGATTCCCTATCTTGCCCCATTGGGATTAGGCACTCCCATTTGGTTAACGGTAAATCTGTTGTTCGCCGTATACTGGTTAATCGCAAGAAAAAAGCGATTTTTACTTTCTCTCATACCGGTTGTATTTAGTTATTTCACGCTGGGAGGTTTTTTCAAAATCAAACTATCGGAATACGAAATAAATGAAGAAGACCTTACAGTCCTGAGTTATAATGCACAGGGTTTCAATAAGTATGGACGGATTTATGGTGAAGGTAATGTAGGTGATAGTATCATTAGTTTCACAAAAAGGAAAAGTCCAGATATCATTTGTTTTCAAGAATTTTCCCATCGATACCATGAGCTGCTCGATCAGTATCCCTATTCTTATGTAAGCAATTCCAAAATTGATGGTTTTAAAAAGTCTGTATTGGGTGTTTTTTCAAAATACCCTATAATTGCCGAAGGAAACCTGAAATTTCCTAATTCGTTTAACATGGGTGTTTATGCCGATATAACCTATAAAAATGATACCATCAGAGTTTATAGTTTGCACATGGAATCGATGGGGGTTACCCCGAATAAGGAGACCATTATAGATGAACCATACCTGAGATTATATGGCAGACTTAGAGGGGCCTTCAGAAAACAGCAGGAACAGGCCGAAATTTTTAATGGTCTCCAGGAAAATAATTCATATAAGACCATTGTGTGCGGCGATTTTAATAACACACAGTTTTCAAACCCCTATCGGCTCATTAAAGGGGATATGCAAGATACATTTAATGAAAAGGGAAAAGGTTTGGGTAGTACTTATAGCTTTTTGGGCTTCCCCTTTCGTATCGATTTCATTCTGGCTGATCCGGCTTTTGAAGTTCGTGCCCACAAGAACTACAACCTACCATTTTCCGATCACTTTCCGATTATGGCCTCATTTCGATTGAAGGAACAATAGGGAACAATCTACCGAATCCGCTATGATATGCAGAATCAATGCCAGCCCTATAATTCTAGTTTTCCGCATCAGGAACAAAAAAAGATAGACCGTCATCGCCCAATAGGTATGCAAAGGATGAAAGCCTACACTACAGCGATTCGGGTCGAAAATGGGGGTCGCCAGCAGATGGTCTATATCGATCAGGATTCCCGTCCATAGTATGAGCAGTACCTTTACTTTGTGTTCCTTGAATAGTAGGAAAGCGATAGCCAAAGGAACGATAAAATGTATACCATAGTGAATGAGAAACCTATCCATTTAAAAAACTGGTTGGTTGGGCTTTTAGATAGGATAGTGCGTTAGGGCCCTCGTTGAATAGCAAGTCCAGCACGCTGGTGTTCCCCACAAAACCATGCCGGTCACCAAAAACCTGCACATAGGGCTCTTGACTAAGGTCAATGCTTTTCTTGGCATTTACCAAAAAACGGGCATCCCTATAAGATTTAGGATTCGTTTGATAGGATTCCGTTTTGGCCAAAGGAGGCGCTATCTGCAAACATTCACAAATCAGGAATATGGTCTTGAGGTTCAAATCTAGCAGAAATTCGTGTTCTGTTTTGAACAAGGGTAACAAGTCGTCTTCATAAAATTCGAAAAATGGCGAGGTTCTATAAGCGGTCTCCAAGGTGCGCCAGTGCTGTCGTTGCCACGGATACGAATTATCGATTCTAACATCCTTATATAATTGCCTACCATGCGTACCACCTACATGCCGAATGGGGATGCTGAGTAAGTGTCTTCCCAAGTCGGTACAGATATGACAGCGGTTGCGATAGGTTTGTTTTTGAAAACTATCCCATACTTCCCAATATGCCTCGTTTTGAACCATGACAGCAGTGGTAGCAATATTGGGAAAATAAGCGGGATGGAGTAAGACTTTCAAGGTATCGATTACTGATTCAAAAACTAGGTAGAAAGAGGCAACAGGTATTTTTTTGGCTTGGTTCTTCCTGCCGCGATTGGCTACTGTTTACTTTTTTGTTTTCTTCGGCGCCAAAACCAGCTTCCAACGAAGTAGGCGGCGAGTGCAACCAGAAAGTGCCTGAAGTAGGAACGGGGCTCGCCCTCTCCGTGAACAGTGGTAAAAATCCGGTCCCATCGGGGCCGCCAGTTCAGAATGCCATCATTGAAATTATCGAAGCTGAGCCAAATGAATATCGGGGTACCTACAATATGGTTTTCAGGAACATAGCCCCAGGCTCGGCTGTCCTCGGAATGATCCCGATTATCACCCATCATCCAATAATAATCCTGCTTGAACGTATAGGAGTCTACCACCCCACCGTTCAGACTGATTTGATTACCTGAAACACTGATGGTATTTCCCTCATAATCTTGAATGATTTTTTTATAAAGTGGTAAGACCTTTAAGTTCAAGGGAACGGTCTTCCCCTTTTCGGGAATGTAAATTGGCCCCATTTGACTATAGTTCCATGGATAATCGGGACTTTGTGGAAAAAGGTTTGTACCCCTTTGGCCTTTGGGTTGGATAATGCGTACCACCGAGTCGATAGAGGAATCGTTCTTAAGTCTTGCGACCATTTCGTCTGTGAGGGGTGCCTGCCGTTGTCTTCCGGTCTCTTCCTTTAAAGACAAATTGAGCCTTCTCATCAGCTCCACTGATATACCCGCCTCTTTGGTATATATCTCTATTTGTCCGTCGGGACGCCTGTTGAACCCCAGCACGTGCTTTTGCAAAGCCTCTGCTTGTTGCTGGCTTATTTGTGGAGTGATGTACTTTCTTTGAAAGCCACTTACGCCAATTTCTTTTAATAGATTTGACGAGACCCCTTTATTGGCATAGATCATATACTCGAATTGCGGTTTCGCCCGATCGGAAAGTTTCAATCGTTCCCCATTCACATATACATAACCATCGATTACCTCTAAGGAATCTCCCGGGATACCGACACAACGCTTTACGTAGTTCGATTTTTTATCGATGGGTTTGATGACTCCTTTTTCCTTTTTAAAGAACTGTCGAACTGTGTCGGCAGGCCAACTGAATACCACAATATCGTTTCGGTCGACCTTGGTAAATCCCGGTAGTCGAAAATAGGGCAATTGCGGTTTCTTCAGGTATGATTTTATACCGAGTCCCGGTAAGGTATCGTGTACCATTGGTGCGGCGATCGTCGTCATCGGAGTACGTGCCCCAAAGTGAAACTTGCTTACGAACAGGAGATCCCCGACGCGCAAAGTTCGTTCAAGGGATGGGGTGGGAATTACATACGGTTGGATAAAATAGGTATGCACCAGGGTAGCGGCCACTACCGCAAATACAATGGAGCTTACCCATTCGCCTAAACCAGTTTTGGGATGTAAACTACGATCTTCGACGTATTTCACGTCGAGGGCGTAGTTAATGTAATAAATGTAAAATCCTAGGGTGAGGATGACCAACCAGGTTTCCAAGAGGGTGTTTCGTCCGAAACTGCGAATGGTCTCGACCCAAACTACCGGAAACATTAACAGGTTAATAATCGGTATAAAGAGCAAAACAACCCACCATCTAGGCCTATTGATAATTTGCATTAAGACAATGGCGTTGTAGATGGGAATAGCTGCCTCCCATGCTTTTCTTCCCGCCTTTACGTATAGTTTCCAAGTCCCTAAAAAATGGATGACCTGTACTATGATGATAAATATGATCCACTGTGTTCCGTCCATATGACTAATTCTTCGTGTTTGGTTGTCTGTTCCTCACGATGTAAGAGAACGTTTGAATTAAATTATTTAGTATCGCCGCTTATAGACCCAACACATCCTTCATGTCGAATACCCCTGTTTTGCCTACAATCCATTCTGCGGCAATGACCGCTCCCAGTGCGAAACCTTCCCTGTTGTGGGCAGTATGCTTTATTTCGATACTATCTACGGAACTACTATAATCGATGATATGGGTTCCCGGGACCGACCCCGTGCGTTTCGAGCTGATGGGAATTTCATCTTTTTCCGCTTTTCCAGAGGTCCATTTGCCGTAGTCGGTATTCGCCATAATTCCCTCGGCCAAGGTAATGGCGGTACCACTTGGGGCATCGAGTTTTTGGTCGTGGTGAATCTCTTCCATGGAGACGGCGTACTCTTTCAGATTTCCCATCATTTTTGCCAAATGGGCATTGAGTTCAAAAAAAACATTCACCCCTAAACTGAAGTTGGAGGCATAAATAAACGCTCCTTGCCGTTTCTCGCAAATCTTTACCGCTTCATCGTACCGGTCTAACCATCCAGTGGTGCCTGAAATTACGGGGATACCTTTTTCAAGACTTTTGGAAATGTTCCCAAAGGCGGCATCGGGCGTACTGAAATCGATGGCCACGTCCATTTCGGAAAAATCGATTTCCTTGGTATCCACATCGATTTTCGCTACAATGTAGTGCCCTCGATCAATGGCGACTTGCTCGATTATCTTTCCCATTTTCCCATATCCGAAAAGCCCAATATTCATGAATAAATGTATCTCTGTATTATTAAAAAACCAAGATTCCTATTACACATTCAGAACTTGATAACAAAAGCCATCCCATAATTTGGATTTTGGTCAACGGTATTAAGCTCCAAAAATGGTTGTACATCAAAACTAAGGTCATCGCTGATGTTGAATTGTTTTAAATGTGCATCTACGTTGGCATCGACAATGTTTAGGATATATAGTCCGATGGTAATTACCAAGGCCAAGTCACGATCTCGTTGGAATCGTTCTTGTTGGTCTTGAAGGACATCATCGTCGAAATCAGGTCCAGAGCCGTCCCCGTTGGGATCATAGAATTCGTCATCGATAAAACCAGCTTGTCTTCTTTTAAAAGCTGTTCGAAAACGGTCATAGCGTTCATCGTTCCAGTTGTAAATATAGACTCCGGCACCCAGTACCCCGTAAATAATAGGAACTTTCCAATACCGTTTGTTATAGATTTGTCCCATTCCTGGAAGCACCGCCGAGTAGAAAGCCGCTCGGCTTGGGGCCAAGGGATTTATGGGTTTTCTTTTTTCTATTACGGAATCCTGCACCACGATACCCTTTTTCTTCAAATCGTTCTGCAGGGAGTCAACCTCCCGGTCCTGGGGTTCCTTTTCCTGTGCTAAAAGCCCTAGAGGCAGAAGTAGCAGTAAGATTTTGATATATAGGTTGTTACTCACCTATGATCAATTTTTTAATTCGGTTGAATTCCTCTTCTGAGTGGAAAGGAATGGTAATCTTGCCTTTTCCTTTTGGGTTGGCCTGAATGGCCACCTTCACCGAAAGTCGTTCGGTCAAGGCATTGGTTCCTGATTTCACGAACGCTGCCCCCTGATCGGATTTTGGCGATGTTTTCTTGGTAGCCGACCCTTCATGATAGGCCTTTACGGCCTTTTCAGTATCCCGTACCGATAAATTATCGCCCACAATACGCTCGTATAATGAGATTTGGTCCTCCTTTTTTTCGATATTCACCAAGGCCCTTCCATGCCCCATAGTTACAAATCCGTCGCGGATTCCTGTTTGGATGATAGGGTCTAACCGCAGCAACCTGAGGTAATTGGTGATGGTCGATCTTTTTTTGCCGACTCGGTCGCTCAACTTCTCTTGGGTCAATTCGATTTCGTCGATTAATCGTTGGTAGCTTAAGGCAATCTCGATGGGGTCGAGGTCTTGGCGCTGTATGTTTTCTACCAAAGCCATTTCCAGCGACTCTTGGTCATTCGCTATCCGGATATAGGAAGGTATGGTGGCCAGGCCTACCAGTTTGGAGGCTCGGAACCTACGTTCACCTGACACTAACTGGTATTTGTTGAAATCGATTTTTCGGACGGTAATGGGTTGTATGACCCCCAATTCCCTAATACTGGTAGCCAGTTCCCTCAAGGCCTCGTCATTGAAGTTTGAACGTGGCTGAAAGGGATTCACCTCGATCGTGTCCAAATCAAGTTCGACAATATTTCCTACTACCTTGTCGGCATTTTTATCGGAGGCGGATTGGATATCGTTTTCCGGATCTTTTAACAGGGCCGACAAGCCTCGGCCAAGCGCTTGTTTTTTTGTAGCCTTCGCCATTATACTTTCTCCTTGTTGCGTTTCACCATTTCATTGGCGAGATTCAGATAGTTTTCGGCCCCTTTGCTGCTCGCGTCATATTTTATGATGCTTTCCCCATAACTGGGTGCTTCGCTTAGGCGTACATTTCGTTGAATAATGGTATTAAAGACCATGTCGGCAAAGTGTTTACGCACTTCTTCCACTACTTGGTTAGAAAGTCTTAATCTCGAATCGAACATGGTGAGCAACATGCCTTCGATATCCAAATCCGGGTTGTGTATTTTTTGAACGCTTTTAATTGTATTCAACAATTTTCCCAAGCCCTCCAATGCAAAATATTCACACTGGATAGGGATAATTACCGAATCGGCCGCGGTGAGCGCATTTAAGGTTAGTAAACCCAAAGAGGGAGCACAGTCTATCAAAATATAATCGTAGGTATTCTTCAACTCCACAATGGCCTGTTTCATCATATACTCCCGTTGGTCCTTATCGACCAGTTCGATTTCTATGGCCACCAAATCGATATGGGCAGGAATAAGGTAGACGTTAGGGGAATCGGTTTTTACGATGGTCTCCAAAGCGCTTTTCGTATGCTCCAATAGCTGATATGTGCCCAGTTCTACATTGTCCACATCGATACCCATCCCTGAGGTAGCATTCGCCTGTGGATCTGCATCGATTAAAAGGACCTTCTTTTCCAACACCCCGAGAGAAGCTGCCAAATTAACTGTCGTGGTTGTTTTTCCTACCCCCCCCTTCTGATTCGCAATAGCAATAATCTTGCCCATTATCCTAGTAAGTTAGGGGGTAAAAATACGATTATTTACGATGCCAAAAAATGGAATTTGTTAACATGAAGTGAATAAGTATATAGTCCTGTGTTAAAGTAAGTTAAGAAAGTAGGGACTCCCTATTTTTGACAGGTAGTCCCCATCTTGAAGGTTCCTACGAAAGGTGTTTGGTAGCGGGGCCTACCGACAGGAAGGCAGGTGCTGCATCGAGGTTTCGTACCAATAGCACTCTATTTGTCCTCTTGCTCTTGTAGCTTCAGGCTGTCCTCATACTCGATCAAGTAGATTTCCTCGTTCTTCTTTTTGAGATAGTATTGCTCCCGTGCAAATTTTTCCAGTTGTTTGGGGTCTGAGAGTTGTTCAATGATTTTTTTATCCTTCTCAATTTCTTCCTTTAGGAATTGCTGGGTTTTTTCAAGTTTATCGATCTGTCTTTTTAGCTCTAAATGGATCAGGAGTGAATTTTGATCAAAGAATACCATCCATATTACAAAAACGGTCAATACCAATACATACATATTGGTCAATATCCGAAACCACTTTTTCTTTTTTATACTCTTCAAGCCCATGGACTATTACCCTAATTTTTCGTTGATGATGGTACGTACAATGTCAACGGCTACGGTATTGTATTTATTATTGGGAATAATGATGTCTGCATACTCCTTTGTAGGCTCGATGAACTGTTCGTGCATGGGTTTGATGTTGCACTGATATTTTTCAAGGGTCTCATTCAGGTTCCAACCACGCTCGTTCACATCCCTTTTTAACCTTCTTATCAAACGTTCGTCGGAATCGGCGTGCACGTAGATCTTGATGTCGAACATATTCCTAATGCGCGCGTTGGTAAGAATCAAGATGCCCTCTACGATCATTACCTTGCTGGGATGCGTAGGAATCGTTTTTTCCGTACGGTTACACTCCAAAAAAGAGTAGACGGGTTGTTCTACGGATCGTCCTGCGGTCAGTTCTTGTAAGTGCTCCTCCAATAGTTCGAAATCGATGGATTGGGGGTGGTCAAAGTTGGTTCTTCTCCGATCCTCCAAGCTAAGATGGGAAAGGTCGTTGTAATAGGAATCCTGCGAAATCACCCCCACCTCGCCCCTGGGTAGTTCGTTGATGATCTGATTTACTACCGTGGTTTTACCACAGCCCGTTCCCCCGGCTATCCCAATAATCAACATACTCGTTCCTTTGGTTCAAAAATACATATTTGGGTCCAAAACAACTATTTTGCAATCGCGCTTTGGAACTACATCATTATTTTTTAAAATATGACAGGACTCATATTACGGTTTCATTTGTGGAAGTACTTTTGAACAATATATTTATTATAGGTAAACTGATGTAAACGATCTAAACTTTACATAAGCTTAACCACCATGCGTAACGACCATACTTAGGAAATTGTGTAACTTAATGCTTTTGCTATAAAACATAATTGACAAAAAAAATAAACGACCGCCTATGGACACTACTTTCAAGGTAACGGTGAACGAAAGTTTATCGTTCGATATCACACAGGAAGACCTCTCCCAAATGGATGCCTTGCAAATTTCAGATGATTCTTACCACATACTTCAAGACCACAAGCCATTTTCGGTCGAGTTGATAAACACCGATTTCAATAGAAAAAGATATGTCCTAAAAGTCAACAATAATAGCTATTCAGTGGATATTTTGGGCGGGTTGGATATGCTGATCGACGAAATGGGCTTCTCCTTGGCTTCGTCCAAAAATATTACATCGATCTCGGCACCGATGCCTGGATTGATTCTGGAAATCAACGTGACCAAAGGTCAAGAGGTTCACGAAGATGATCCCTTATTGATTTTGGAAGCCATGAAAATGGAAAATATCATTACTTCCCCGAGAAACGGAACAATCAAATCGATTGCCGTGAACCAAGGAGATACTGTGGACAAAAAAAACTTGTTGATCGAATTTGAATAAAATAGCGAGAATGAAAAAAATTTTAGTAGCCAACCGCGGCGAGATTGCCATCCGTGTCATGCGAACCGCCCAAAAAATGGGTATCAAGACCGTAGCCGTATATTCAAAAGCGGATAGGAATGCCCCACATGTACGATTTGCCGATGAAGCTGTATGCATCGGGGAACCGCCCTCGAACCAGTCGTATTTATTGGGGGGCAAAATAATTGAGGTGGCAAAAGACCTGAATGTCGACGGTATACACCCTGGATACGGATTCCTGAGCGAAAATGCGGATTTTGCCGAGGAGGTCGAAAAAAACGGACTTATTTTCATCGGTCCGAAATCGAAGGCGATACGGATGATGGGTAGCAAACTGGCCGCCAAAGAAGCGGTAAAGCAATATAACATTCCTATGGTACCAGGAATCGACGAGGCAATTACCGATGTTAAAAAGGCCATGGAAATCGCCAAGGAAATCGGATTCCCCATCCTCATCAAGGCTTCGGCCGGCGGTGGCGGAAAGGGTATGCGGATCGTAGAACGGGAAAAGGATTTGGAATCCCAGATGAACCGGGCTATCAGTGAGGCCACTTCGGCCTTTGGCGATGGATCGGTATTTATCGAAAAATATGTGACCTCCCCCAGACATATCGAAATTCAGGTGATGGCCGATAGCCATGGAAATATCCTTCATTTTTTTGAGCGTGAGTGCAGTATTCAGCGTCGTCACCAAAAGGTGGTCGAAGAAGCACCCTCCTCGATTCTTACTCCCGAATTACGCGCCGAAATGGGAGACGCAGCGGTAAAAGTGGCCAAATCCTGTGACTATTTAGGGGCGGGTACGGTAGAGTTTCTGATGGACGCCGACCATAAATTCTATTTTCTTGAAATGAATACCCGGTTGCAGGTAGAGCATCCGGTCAGTGAATTGATTTCAGGGGTTGATTTGGTAGAACTACAGATCAAGATTGCTCGGGGAGAAGCCATGGAAATCAGACAAGAGGATTTAAAAATAAAGGGCCATGCCCTGGAACTACGGGTGTATGCAGAAGATCCATTGAACGATTTCCTACCAAGTGTGGGTACCTTGGAGACCTATAAGCTCCCCAATGGCAAGGGCGTTCGTGTGGATAACGGATTTGAGGAAGGCATGGATGTACCCATTTACTACGATCCCATGCTTTCGAAATTGATTACCTACGGCGCGAGCAGGGAAGAGGCCATTCAATTGATGTTGAAGGCAATAAGCGATTATCATATCGAGGGCGTCCAAACCACCTTGCCTTTCGGAAAATTTGTTTTTGAACATGAGGCATTTCGTTCCGGAAATTTCGATACCCATTTTGTAAAGAACTATTATTCTCCTGAAAAGTTGAAGGAAAGAACGGCCGAGGAAGCAAAAATAGCTGCAATCATAGCGTTGAAAAGATACAAGGAAGACCAAAACCTGCTAAGAACACCAACAAATTAGATTATGGATCCGAAACTGAAAAAACTGAACGAAAGAATTGCACTGGCCCATCAAGGTGGCGGACAGGCCCGGATAGACAAGCAGCACCAAAAAAAGAAACTAACGGCCCGTGAACGGATCGACTATTTATTGGATGAAGGTTCCTTTGAGGAAATGGGAATTTTGGTTACCCACCGCACCACCGATTTCGGAATGGAAAAAGAAATTTACTTCGGGGATGGGGTGGTCACTGGTTATGGTACTGTCGATGGGCGTTTGGTCTATGTGTATGCCCAGGATTTTACGGTCTTTGGTGGCGCACTGTCGGAGACACACGCCGAGAAGATTTGCAAGGTCATGGACCTCGCTATGAAGGTAGGGGCGCCTGTCATAGGTTTGAATGATTCGGGAGGCGCCAGAATCCAGGAGGGAGTGCGTTCCCTGGGGGGCTATGCCGATATATTTTATCGAAATGTCCAGGCATCGGGAATAATCCCCCAGATTTCGGCCATCATGGGTCCTTGTGCAGGGGGGGCGGTCTATTCCCCCGCGATGACCGATTTTACCATTATGGTCGAGCAGACCAGTTATATGTTCGTTACGGGTCCGAACGTGGTCAAAACGGTGACCAATGAGGAAGTAACCGCCGAGGAATTGGGTGGGGCAACGACACATGCCATCAAATCCGGGGTGGCACACAGGACTTCTGCCAATGACGTGGTCTGTTTGGAAGATATCAAAAAACTGTTGGGCTATCTACCCCAGAGCAATAGGGAAAAACCAGTAAAGCTTGCGTACACCTTGGGGGACGAGGTACGGGAAATGTTGGAAGGTATCGTACCCGACAGCCCCAATAAACCGTATGATATGCACGACGTTATCGAAGGTATCATCGATTCGGATTCCTTTTACGAAATCCATAAGGACTACGCCGAGAACATGTTGTGTGGTTTTGGGCGGTTGGCCGGTCGTAGTATCGGTATTATCGCCAACCAGCCCATGTTCCTAGCAGGAGTACTGGGCGTAAAGAGCTCTAGAAAAGCATCCCGATTTGTACGTTTCTGCGATGCTTTCAATATTCCAATGTTGGTATTGGTGGATGTACCGGGATTTTTGCCTGGGACCGATCAGGAATGGGATGGGATCATCGTACACGGCGCCAAATTATTGTACGCGTTCAGCGAAGCTACGGTCCCCAGGGTAACGGTAATTACGAGAAAGGCCTATGGTGGGGCGTATGATGTGATGAATTCCAAACACATCGGGGCAGACTTTAACTATGCATGGCCAACGGCGGAAATTGCGGTAATGGGTGCAAAGGGGGCAAGTGAAATCATTTTTAGAAAAGAAATCGGGGCTGCTGATGATCCCGTTCAAAAGTTAGCGGAGAAGGAGGCCGAGTACGCCGAAAAATTTGCCAATCCGTTTAGAGCTGCTCGTCGAGGGTTCGTCGATGAGGTGATTCTGCCAAAGAACACCCGTAGAAAATTGATCAAGGCATTCAGCATGCTCGAAAATAAAGAAGTACCGTTACCTAAAAGAAAACACGGTAATATTCCCTTGTAATTCCCGAGCGGTCCGCTAACGGTAAGCAAATGTCTGAATGGCCATTATTGGTCCGATGAAAGAATGATAGCCTATTTTGGGACAGGCTTCCTTATTTTGACCGTTCTTTTTGTTTCGTTTGCTGCGGATATGCCTACTTTTGCCGAATGCAAAATACGAATGCAAGGCCTGCTTTTGAGTTTGTGGCGTTGATGGCCGCATTGATGTCGATTGTAGCGTTGGCCATCGATGCTATTTTACCGGCTATCTCTACCATTGGAATCGCTATAAATAGCGTGGATCCCACCGACAACCAGCTATTGATTACCATGATTTTCTTGGGACTGGGAGTCGGACAATTATTTTTTGGACCCTTGTCCGATAGTTTTGGTAGGAAACCTATTGTGTATCTTGGCTTCATCGTGTTTGTCATTGCCAGTACGGTCTGTGTGTTGGCCCCTTCCCTGGAAATCATGATTGTTGGTCGTGTCTTACAGGGTATCGGACTTTCTGCCCCTCGGTCCATCGCGATATCGATTATTCGAGACACCTACAAGGGTGATCACATGGCCCGGATTATGTCGTTCGTCACGGCATTCTTTATTCTCATTCCCGTGGTAGCTCCTGCGATTGGGAAGTGGGTGATGGACGCCTTTGGATGGGAAGCCATTTTTTACATGCAGTTGTTTTTTGGTCTGTTGATCGCCATTTGGTTTTGGAGACGCCAGCCTGAAACCTTAAGACCGGAATATAAAGTACCATTTTCGAAAACAATTTTTTTGGATGGTTTGAAGGAGTTCTTGCGGCATCGTGAAACCGTCGCTTTTACTTTTACCTCCGGTTTCGTGACCGGGGCGTTTCTGGTGTTTCTCAGCGCATCGTCCCATGTGTTCGAAAGTCAATATGGAATGCCGGAGGAGTTTCCATATATTTTTGCCGGACTCGCCATTTCGATTGGGGCGGCTACTTTTTTGAACGGTACTTTGGTACTTCGTTTTGGCATGCGCCGATTGGCATTTATGGCGCTGACCGCTTTTTGTGCCATTGCGCTGTTGTATGTGGCTGTCTTCTGGGGAAGATTGAACCCCAGTGTACCGGTTTTAATCTTATTTTTGTCGGCCCAGTTCTTTTGCCTCGGTTTTTTGTGGGGGAACTTTCGCTCGATTGCGATGGAACCGATCGGCCATATTGCCGGAGTAGGGGCGGCCATCAACGGCTGTGTCTCGACCTTGATCGCCATACCCATTGCTTCTTATGTCGGGAGTTTTATCAACGACACCATTTGGCCCATGTTTGTAGGTCTGGCCGTTTGTGGTCTTATTTCATTAGGGATCTTTATGGCGGTTCGTAGAAAGACCAATGTTACGAGTAGGGTGATTCGATAGCGAACTGGAAAGTCGCCCTATCTGACTTATTGCTCGATAATATAGCACCAAGCTAAACTCCACTGTTACATCGGGCGCAGACCGGGTGCAACAGCAGTAAGCACATGTAAAGTGTTCATTTTGGTTTTGGAACGCTCGAACTAATGGTCTGATCAACTTTTTATAAAGCTAAAGGGCAGTGGGCTAGAGGGCATTATCTATAATTTCCTTCACTACCTCCGGATTTAATAAGGTACTGGTATCCCCAAGGTTGGAAGTATCCTTGGAGGCTATTTTTCGAAGGATGCGTCGCATGATTTTTCCGCTACGGGTTTTTGGAAGTCCAGGAACAAACTGGATTTTATCCAACTTGGCAATCGGTCCTATCTGTTCGGTAATCTGGAGATTGATTTCCTTTCGTAGGTTGTCCCTATCTCGACCCTCCCCAGTTTCTTTCAATATTACGTAACCGTACAAAGCATTGCCCTTTATGTCGTGTGGGAAGCCGACGATAGCCGATTCCGCTACTGCCGGGTGTTCGTTGATACTGTCCTCAATGGGCGCGGTTCCCAGGTTATGGCCCGAAACGATAATTACGTCGTCTACACGGCCCGTAATTCGGTAATAGCCCACCGCATCGCGCAGGGCCCCGTCCCCGGTAAAATACATGTTTTCGTATGCTGAAAAGTAGGTGTCCCGGTAGCGGTCATGATCGCCCCAAATAGTTCGTGCGATCGAGGGCCAGGGGAATTTGATACACAAACGTCCTTCTACTTGATTGCCTTTGATTTCCTGCCCGTTTTCATCCATCAGGGCGGGCTGGATACCGATGAAAGGCAGTGTGGCATAGGTCGGGGTCGTAGGGGTCACGAACGGAATCGGGGTAATCATAATGCCACCGGTTTCGGTTTGCCACCAGGTATCGATAATGGGACTCTTCTTTCTTCCTACATTATTGTTGTACCAGTGCCAGGCTTCCTCGTTGATGGGCTCACCGACCGACCCTAATACCTTTAGGCTACTTAGGTCATATTTCTCCACGAAGTCAAGATTCTCCTTGGCCAAGGCCCGAATGGCGGTTGGAGCGGTGTAAAATTGATTGATTTTGTGTTTCTCGACGACCTCCCAGAAACGCCCGAAATCCGGGTAGGAGGGAACCCCCTCGAACATGACGGTGGTGGCTCCATTGGCCAAGGGTCCGTAAATGATATAGGAATGTCCGGTAATCCATCCGATGTCTGCAGTACACCAATACACGTCCTCTTCCCGATATTGAAAAGCGTTTTTAAAGGTGTAGGCCGTATAGACCATATATCCCGCCGTAGTGTGCACCATGCCTTTGGGTTTCCCGGTAGAACCGGAAGTATATAGGATGAACAAGGGATCCTCGGCATCCATCACATCGGCTACGTAGTCGGCATACGCAGCATCCAGTAGCGGTTGGAGCCATTTATCCCTTCCTTCCAACATGTTTATTTTGGAGTTGATTCGCTTGGCAACCAATACGGTGGCCACCCCGGGGCAGCTCTCCAAGGCCTTGTCGACAATGCCCTTAAGGTCTATGGTCTTGGCACCTCGGTAGGACCCATCGGAGGTGATGACCATTTTACAATCCGAGTCGTTGATACGGGTGGATAAAGCGTTGGCGGAGAATCCCGCAAACACGACCGAATGAATGGCGCCGATGCGGGCGCAGGCCAAAACGGATACTGCAAGTTCCGGGATCATTGGCAGATAAATGCAGACACGGTCCCCCTTTTTGATGCCATTTTCGATGAGTACGTTTGCCATGCGGCACACCCGTTCATGTAATTGCCTATAAGTAATGTGTTGAACCTCCTCTTTTGGGTCGTTTGGTTCGAATATGATGGCGGTTTTAGTACCACGGGTGGGAATATGTCGATCTAAACAGTTTTCGGTAATGTTCAATTTTGCTCCTTCGAACCATTTGATTTCCGGTTTGCTAAAATCCCAGGAGAGCACTTTGTCCCATTTTTTGCGCCAAATAAAATGTTCCTCCGCGATTTCTTCCCAAAAGGCTTCCGGGTTACGAACGGACTTCCGGTAGACTTGAAAATATTCTTCTAGATGCTTAATATGGTAGTTGCTCATTTATACGTGCTTTTATCCCTTAAAAATAATCAAAAAATCAGTGTCCCGAAGCCTTTCCTGCCCCACTTGGAATACGTATGTCCTCTACAATTTCCTGAACGTTTTGAGGTGGTGCCGAAGTAAACCGCATCACAACAATCGACACCGTAAAATTCACCATCATCGCTACCGTGCCAAATCCTTCAGGAGAGATTCCAAACCACCAATCCTTGGCAAGACCCGGTACCGCTTCCTTGCCTCCATCAAAAATCCCGAACTTGAACTTCAGCATATAAAACAGCATCAGGGAAATACCCACGACCATTCCCGCTACGGCTCCTTCCTTATTCATTTTTTTATAAAAAATACCTAGGACAATGGCAGGAAAAAAGGATGCCGCGGCGAGCCCGAACGCCAGCGCTACCACTGCCGCTACAAATCCGGGCGGATTAATTCCGAAGTATCCCGCAACCACTACTGCGCCGGTCGCGGCAATCCGAGCGGCCCATAATTCCCCTTTTTCGGTAATTGTGGGGACAAATACTTTTTTGATCAAATCGTGTGATACCGAAGCTGAAATGACCAGTAGCAATCCCGCTGCGGTCGAAAGCGCCGCAGCAAGCCCTCCGGCTGCAACCAAAGCGATGACCCACGCCGGAAGGTTGGCAATTTCAGGGTTCGCCAATACCATGATATCCCGGTCCACCACCAATTCATTTTTTGAGGCATCGGCCACATACTGGATTTTACCATCACCGTTTTTGTCGGTAAACCTAATTAACTTGGTCTTCTCCCATTTGGTAAACCAGTCGGGCATGCTCGTGTAGTCCTGGTTGCTAACCGTGTTGATCATATTGGTACGGGCGAAGACCGCTACCGCCGGTGCCGTGGTATATAAAATGGCAATGAGCAATAAGGCAAGCCCCGCTGATTTTCGCGCATCCTTAACTCTTTTTACCGTGAAAAACCGGACAATCACGTGAGGGAGTCCGGCAGTGCCTACCATCAGGGCCAAGGTGATAGCGAGCACATCGATGGTGCTTTTCGTACCTGAAGTATATTCGGCAAACCCCAGTTCGGTGGAGAGACCGTTTAGCTTATCCAATAAGTAAGTGCCCGAACCGTCGTTCAGGGTAGATCCCATACCCAGTTGCGGAATGGGATTCCCCGTCATCTGTATCGAGATGAAAATCGCGGGAACCATAAAGGCAAAAATCAGTACGCAATATTGGGCCACTTGCGTATAGGTGATGCCTTTCATTCCTCCTAAAACGGCGTAAAACAATACGATAACCATCCCGATGACCACCCCGGTGTTGATGTCGACCTCCAAAAAACGTGAGAACACCAAGCCCACACCGCGCATTTGCCCTGCCACATAAGTAAAAGATACTAGGAGTGCACAAATGACCGCAACAATCCTCGCGGTCTTGGAATAATAGCGGTCACCGATGAAATCGGGAACCGTAAACTTTCCAAATTTCCTCAAATAGGGGGCCAACAGAAGTGCCAAGAGCACATAACCACCGGTCCAACCCATCAGATAGACCGAGCCATCGTAGCCGGCAAAAGCGATGATCCCGGCCATAGAAATAAAAGAGGCGGCCGACATCCAATCGGCGGCCGTGGCCATGCCGTTCGCAAGGGGGGAAACCCCGCCACCGGCAACGTAGAAATCCTTGGTAGATCCGGCTCTGGACCAGATGGCAATACCGATATATAGGCCAAAGGTAAGAGCTACAAGCACATAGGTCCATAGTTGCACATCGTTCATATTTTTACAGATTTAAAGTTGGTATTTTATTTGATGATCGAGATTTAAATCGGTTTACTTGAAGCAAGTGACCCCGGCCTGCCGGTCTTTCCGTTTTCACTCTGGCAGACAGCGCTTCCAAGGAAGTTGGCGGCAAGGTGAACAATGGTCTTTGGCTACAGTCGAATAAACGAATGAACCCTTCATTCGTCATATCCATATTTTTTATCGAGCCTGTTCATAAGGCGTACGTAAATAAAAATCAACAGCACAAAAACGTAGATCGCTCCCTGCTGGGCGAACCAAAATCCCAATTGAAAACCGCCAATTTTTATATTGTTCAGCGCATCCTTGAAAAGAATACCTGCGCCATAGGACACCGCGAACCAAATGAAGAGTAACAGAAAGAGGTAACGAACGTTCTCTTTCCAGTAAGCGGTCGCTTTTTTTTGTTTATCAGACATGTTGGTAATTTATTTGGTTTTTCAAGATAGGTATTTGCGACGTAAACATCGAACCGGCTTCAACTTTTTGCAGTTAACCAAAAAAAAAGCAATTATTTGGTAAACAGAAGATGGTTTAGATGGTTCTTTAATTAGGGAGGTATAAAACCCCGCTAGACGAGTCTCTTTTAGCCCCCGTAACGGAACATAGTATATTGATTTCCTGTTCCATCCTAAGAGCTCCCATTAGTGCGAAGACCAAAGCCTCCTTAAATTCGATCAAGGTAGGTTCCGGTACGACAACTTTGGTATCGCTTCCTACTTTTTCTTGGAGAGTATCAATCAAAAAATGGTTCAAGGCACCCCCACCGGAGACAAAAAGGCTTTGTCGGTTTCCAGTGCTGTTGCGTTTTATTTGTTGGGCTACTTTTTCGCAGATATGATGCACAGCGGTGTGCAGCAGATTTTCTATGTGGTCATCGGTCTCATCGACTATAGGCGCTACTTCCTCTACAAACCACTCGTACCCGATAGATTTTGGATGGGGAAGGAGATAATAGGCAAGCCCATTCAGCTTTTCGAGCATTTTGGAATTGATAGTTCCGTTCCTCGCCAGTTCACCCCCTTTGTCATAGTCCAAGTCGATTTTTCGAGTGATGTAGTTCAAGATCATATTGGCCAAGCCGATGTCATAGGCGATTCGCTTGCCTTTCTGTTCAAAGGAGACATTACTGATACCCCCGAGATTTAGACAGAAGTCATAATTGCCAAAAAAGAGTCGGTCCCCAATGGGTACCAAGGGAGCGCCTTGTCCGCCCAAAGAAACATCGTTGGTACGGAAGTCACAAACGACCCGATGTCCGCTGGCATTGGCCAAATGCTGTCCGGAACCGATTTGATAGGTAAGGCCGTTTTGGGGTTGATGATGTGTGGTATGTCCGTGACTGGCTATATAATCGACTTCAAGCGCGTTTTCCTTGATAAACTCTATGGACTGTTCACCCAACCAAGTACCGTATTCATTGTTGAATACCAAGAGCTTGTCCGCTTGAAGAAATATGGCATCTTTAAGTTCGGCCTGCATTTCGACCGTATAGGAAACACTTTTGGTATTCAGAATTTCGAAAGACCACTGGTCTTTGTTTTTCATAATATGGCAATAGGCCAGGTCTAGTCCGTCTAATGAGGTACCGGACATTAATCCCAGCATTTTAAATGTTTTTACCATAGGGTTCTTTTCTTGCGTTACTGTTTTTTATGTAGAAATGGATACGGGAAGTATACCTTTTGCCTTGAAATGGCCCAAAAAGTGGGCGGCCGCTACTTCTTGGAAAATATCAAAATTTTGATAGGCCATTACCACGGCTTTCGCATTCGTACTTTCGATATGGTTCAACACATACGGATTTCCAAATAGGTACAACACCACATTCTTTGACCTCAAAAGTGAATTGATCCATAAAAGTTCTTCCTGGGACAGACCAAAATGGTTTGCTGGTTTTACCTGTGGGGGAAACAAGGCCATCAGCACATTATTTTCAGGCATGTTCAAAACATCTTCGGATATAGGCAGGTATTCGAACTTTTTATTTTCATAAATAGTTTTAAAAAATTGATTATCACTATCTCGAAAATTCGAAATTCCTAAAAAAGAACTTTCTTTAAATTCGAAAATGTCCTGCTCCGCACCCTTGTGTAGTGTAAGGCTTTTTCGCGCTACGCGTTCGTTTAGATCGGTTGGGTTTGTCAATTCAAAGCGTCTATTAGCTTCCGTTGCAAAGGTCTTCTCCTTCAATTTCCACACTCTTGAAAAACCTTCTTCAATTTGGGCTTTACTGGCTTTCCTCAAGATGGTTGCAATACCTTCTTCGATATGTTCCGCAAAGCACAAAATATCGTTTCCGGCGTCGAAGGCGAGCCATTCCAATTCACCTTTTTCCTCATATTTTTTGGATACTGCATGCATGTTGAGTGCGTCCGACACCACGACACCTTCGAACCCCATTTCGGTTCGCAGAAGGCCTTTAATAATGTCTTTTGAAACGCTCGATGATATCTTGTTTCCCCGGGCAATTGATGGAACCGACAAGTGCCCGACCATGACGGAATCCATTCCTTCCTTAATTAGCTTTTGAAAGGGATACAGCTCGTTGTTCAGCAGCTCCTCTTTTGATTTATCGATCAATGGTAAATCTAAATGGGAATCGGTGGCCGTATCGCCATGACCTGGAAAATGTTTTATGCTAGTCAATACACCTTCACTTTGGGTGCCCTTGATAAAAGCAAGAGCTTTTTCGGTTACTTGGAGTTTGTCCTCCCCAAAAGAGCGATAGCCTATAACCGGATTGTTAGGATTATTGTTTAGGTCGACCACTGGGGCCAGATTCCAATGGATACCGGCAGCTCTACAGTCCCTAGCGATATTCCTCCCGATTTCAAAGATCAAATTTTTCTCCTGAATGGCACCTAAGGTAATTGCATACGGGTACTGGGGAGTGTTTTCAATTCGCATCGCGAGCCCCCACTCGGCATCGATAGCAATCAGTAAAGGATATTTGGCTGCTTTTTGATAGCGTTGAATACGTTTTTTTAGGATTGTAAAGCTTCTCTCATTGTAGACGACTTCTTTTTTACCCTCATAATTCGTGGCGGCACTGGCACGGCTATGAAAGAAGCAGAGTCCGCCTACGGATTGCGCCCGAATCAGATTTTCCAATTGTGTAATCTCCTCTTCGGTATCGTTGATAAATGCGGCCGGCATAAAAAGCTGACCTACTTTCTCTTTTAAGGAAAGTCGTTCCTTTTTCCCTATTTTAATCACGCTATTTCTCATTTGCGGATTTGGCTTTACCGAAATCGGCTGGATAATCAATGTACTTGAGCATTAAAAATGCCGGAAAAGCTGCAATGACGACCCATATAAAAAAACCATCATATCCCAACCATTCCTGCATAAAACCGCTGATAAGTCCTGGAAGCATCATGCCAAGGGCCATAAATCCGGTCGCTATGGCATAGTGAGAGGTCTTGGACTTTCCTTCCGCAATATAGATGAGGTATACCATAAAGCCCGCTATGCCAAAACCATACCCGAATTGTTCCAGTACAACGGTACCGACCACGGCGACAAGATTGGTGGTCTGCGTCAGCGCCAAAAATGCATAAAGGGCGTTGGGAACATTAAGTGAGAGTAGCATGGGGAGCATCCATTTTTTTAAACCATTCCTAGAAATAAGTATTCCGCCCAATATACCGCCTACAGTGAGCATAATCACTCCAATGGTCCCATAAATGGTTCCAACTTCGGCAGTGGAATACCCAAGACCACCTTCTGTTGTCGGGTCTAATAAAAAAGGGGAGGCCATTTTTACCAATTGTGACTCCCCAAGCCGAAAGAGCAGGATAAAGGTCAAAGCAATACCGATGCCAGGTTTTTTAAAAAAGGAAATGAAAACCTCCATAAAGCTTTTTGGCTTGTCGAGGGTAATGGCCGAGGAAGATTCGAATTTCGGGGTAACCAAGAAATTGGATATGGTAAGTAAAAGCATCAAAAAAGCCGCACAGATCATGGTATATGACCAAGCTTTGGTATTATCGCCATAATGGTTTTCCAAAAAACCGGCTAGAATCACCAAAAGTCCTTGACCCGTAACGGTCGATAGTTTATAAAATGTACTTCGAAGTCCTACAAAAAACGATTGTTTTTCCTCGGTAAGACCGATCATGTAGTACCCATCGGAGGCAATGTCATTGGTCGCGGAGGCAAAGGCTGCCATCCAAAAACAGGCGAGGGAGGTGACAAAGAATATATTGGTCGGCAGGGTTAGTCCGACCCCCAGAAGTGCAATGGAAATGAATAACTGAGATCCTAGGATCCAATTGCGTTTGGTACTTTTAAGGTCTACGAACGGACTCCATAATGGTTTAATGACCCAGGGTAAGTAAAGCCAGGAGGTATACAGGCCGATATCGGCATTACTGACACCCAATTTTTTGTACATAATGACCGAAACGGTGACCACCATTACATAGGGGAGCCCTTGGGTAAAATACAGTACCGGGACCCAAGCCCACGCCCATTTGTTTTTTTGTATCATTGGTTATGGTTGAAATTTAAGTTCAAGTGTCAAGTTCAAATTCAAGGTATTTTCCCTCCCCTTTACGTACTTTTTCATCTTTGCCCCTTATCGTTTTAAATGAACTACTATCGGTTCTGATTCCCTTCGATAGCGGTCGATAAAAACGAATGCCATTTGTTTTTTTCCCGCTATTCGATAAACTGGAAGGGGCACTACATTGCGATTTTCCAGAGGAATTTTTGCCAAAAGTTTTTTAATAGGGTATTCCATTCGCTTTCTTTTTCCGGAGGCATAGACCATTGCGTATCGATAGTTTTCCAGATTGTCAAAATCCATATACACGGTGTCGTTTTTCTTGATTAGTGAGTTCAACGAGATTTGGGACTTTACCGCTTTGCGTGCCAGTGGTGAAGCAGGGGGTATGGAAGCCCTCTTATAATGTCTTTTTTTGAGTATCGCTACCACATCCTCGTTATTCTTCATCAAGCTTTTGGCGCTGAAAAAGGCATTTCCACTTACTGCATCGGTATTTCTCGCCAAGGTGAGTTGATTAGGTAATTCCTTCTTATCATCCCAGGCCTTGTCACTGTTGTTCCTTATTTTGTAGGGGCCGTTGCCTATGTACAAGTTGGTATTTTGGACCTTCCCGGACCACCAATCAACAATCTTATGATGAGAGGCCACGGGGAGTTCCATACTCCAGTATACTTGCGGAATCAGGTAATCGAGCCATTCTTTTTCCATCCAAAGCAGGGGATCGGCGAAGAGGTTTTCGTAGGTGGTCTGCCCGGCTCGGGTATCCGAACCTTGGGGGTCGGTTGATTGATTCTTCCAAACTCCGAACGGACTAACACCAAACTGTACCCACGGTTTGCGGGCCTTGATGATTTCATGGCTGTTTTTGATCAACGAATCAATATTGCTGCGTCGCCAGTCTTCCAAAGACTGATTGGGGAGGCCATGATGAGCAAAACTTAAGGAATCTTGAAATACTTCGTCATTAATGGTATAGGGGTAAAAGTAGTCATCGAAGTGAATGGCATCGATATCATAGTTAGTAATGATTTCGTCGATTACTTGGATCATGCGATTACGTACTTCGGGTAATCCGGGGTTGTAATAGTATTTTTTCCCATATTGGACCATCCATTCAGGATGCAGGTTGAAATCATGGGTAGGGCTTAGGATGTTGGTCCTTAAGTCGAAGGTAGCGCGATAGGGATTGAGCCAAGCATGAAATTCCATGCCTCTTTTGTGGGTTTCCCTGATCATCCACGTCAATAGATTTTCATGGGCTTCTTGTTTCTGTCCTTCGGTTCCCGTTAAAAATCGGGACCATGGGGCGAAGTGGGAATTATAAAAAGCATCTCCCGCGGTACGAACTTGAACAATAGCCGTATTAAAGTTGAGGTCGTCGTAAAAATCGAGGATTTCGAGAAAATCATTCTTTTGTTTTTCCACCGGGTCGGCACCGTTACGGGGCCAATCGATATTTACCACCGTAGCTACCCAAAAACCCCTGAATTCGCTTTTGGGTTGGGGAATAGGCTGAAAAATACTGCAGGAAGTGCCTAGTAGCGAGACTACGAAAGCGATTATGGTGGTTGGCTTTTTTTTCAAGAGTTATTGTTTGTATTTATCATTCCAAGGTATAGGATATCCAGACGGATGTTCAAGCCTGGAAAGTAGGATTACCTTGTGCCCAAGAATGACAAATATACTGTAACATGTCTATTTGAACTTATACCGAACAAACCCTTCCATCGCTTCGTACTCTGCCATTCCCAAGGCATTGTATTTACGGGCAGTTTCCTTGTTTCGCTGCTCGGCCCGTTGCCAAAACTCCCGTTCATCGTTTCCTGGGAACATGGCCGCATCTTTTTGGGATTGATGTTTAAAAATAGCATTTTTCTTGCGTTGCATATCCTTGGGACCAATGGGCACGCACATTTCCATATCCGCAATGTCCCATTCCTGCCAAGCACCCCGATACAGCCAAAGATAACAGTCATCGATCCATTTCGCCCCTTCTTGCACGAAGCGGTCCATCGCTTCATAAATAATTTGAAGACATACCCTATGGGTACCGTGGGGATCCGAAAGGTCACCGGCCGCAAAGATTTGATGAGGCTTTATGTCGTTCAAGAGGTCGTAGGTAAGCTGAACATCGACCGCGGAATGCGGTTTTTTCTTGACCGTTCCCGTTTCATAAAAGGGTAGATTTTGGAAATGGGCATTTTCTTCCTTTACCCCGCAATAACGACAGGCAGCCAAGGCTTCCCCTTTGCGGATAAGTCCTTTGAAATTCTGTATTTCAGGACTATCGACCTGCCCGGGCAACTTATTGCTTAAGAACTTCCGAACGTCTTTAAACTGTTGTTGCAGTTCTGCATTTCCTTCCTGTATGTCCGTAGCGAAATCCATAAAACGTATTACCTCGTCATCGAACACCGCGATATTCCCTGAGGTCTGATAAGCCACATGTACCTCGTGACCTTGGTCGACCAAACGAAGCAGGGTTCCCCCCATGGAAATAACATCATCATCGGGGTGTGGACTAAAAATGAGGCATGTTTTAGGGTAGGGATCTTTTCGCTCCGGTCGCTGGCTATCATCTGCATTAGGTTTTCCTCCTGGCCAGCCGGTGATGGTGCGTTGTAAGTCGTTGAAGACTTTTAAGTTGATATGTTCGGCAGAACCGATTTCGGCAACAAGGCTTCCCATCCCGTGCTCATTATAATCTTCATTGGTGAGTTTTAAGATGGCCTTGTCCAATTTTTCGGAGAGCCATAGGGTCGCCTTCTTAACTAGTTTGTCGGTCCACACACATTCACTGGTCAGCCATGGGGTAAATACCCTTGTGAGGGAAGAAGCCGCGGCATGGTCGATGATAAAGTCACAGTTGTCATGATGCTGAAGGAAGGTAGCCGGTACGGATTCTTTAATTTTTCCCTCAACCGCTTGCTTGATGATTTCCGCTTTTCCTTCTCCCCAGGCCATTAAGATGATGCGTTTGGCGGCCATAATGGTACCTACACCCATCGTCAAGGCTTTTGCAGGTACGTTCTCTAGCCCAAAAAAGTCGCTGGCCGCATCGAGACGGGTCACACGATCAAGGCGCACCATCCTAGTTTTACTCTTCAGGGAAGATCCAGGCTCGTTGAAACCGATATGACCCGTTCGCCCGATACCCAAGACTTGTATATCGATACCTCCGGCCGTGCGTATTTTGTCTTCGTATTCATGGCAGTAGTCCCTTACATCTTCTTTGTCCAAAGTGCCATCAGGGATATGAACGTTTTCCTTCTTGATATCGATGTGGTCGAAAAGGTGTTCGTTCATAAACCGGACGTAGCTGTGAATGGAATCGGGTTCCATGGGGAAATACTCGTCCAAATTGAAGGTAATGACGTTTTTAAAACTCAACCCTTCCTCATTATGGAACTTGACCAAAAAGTCATATACCTTGGTAGGGGTCGATCCGGTAGCCAGCCCTAGGACCACTTGTTTACCCTGTTTTTGGCGTTGCCGTATCAAATCCGCAATTTCATTGGCAACAAAAAACGAAGCCTCTTGGGAGCTTTCATAGATTATCGTGTTGATTCTTTCGAATTTCCGGGATTCCTCATCGGTTGGATAGTGCCCTATCTTCGGTTTTGTGGATGTTTCGGCCATTTTGGATGTTTTAAACAATAATTAAACGAGACAAAGATAGTGAAATAACTTATTACCTGCTGTTTTTTGCAGTTTAAATTGCTGTTTTATGCATTTTTTAAGGATTTAATACCGTATCAATCATTAAAAACGGAACAAAATGGCATGTGGATTTATTTTTTATCTTTGTGTCCAAGAATTAGAAATTCATGCTAAAAGAAGAACGGCAGCGTGCGATTTTAAACGAAGTAGCCTTACACAATAGAGTATTACTTACCGATATCGCCGAAGCATTGGATGTCTCGATCGATACGGTACGCAGGGATGTCAAGGAACTTGATGCCGAACAAAAACTTCGGAAGGTCCACGGCGGGGCGATTTCGTTGGGTTTTACCAATCAAAGCATTAGAAATACCAACATCTACGCGTTGGAGGAAAAGATGAAGATTGCCGAAAAGGCAGTGAAATTGCTGAAGGAAGGCGGGGTTATTTTTATTGATGGGGGGACTACTTGCTTGGAATTGGCTCGAGCCCTTCCGGAGAATGTCAGGCTGACTTGCTTTACATTGAGTCTTCCTGTTGCGTTTGAGCTGTTGGCCAAACCAAATGTGGAAGTTATATTTATCGGGGGACAGCTTTCACGCGATGCCCAGATCGCTATCGGTGCGCACGCAATTCACGGACTTTCGGAAATCAGGGTCGATTACAGTTTTATCGGTACAGGATATGTAGATTCTCTTTATGGATTGACCGAGTTCGATTGGGATATTGTACAACTCAAAAAAGCTGTCATCAAGGCGGCAAAAAAAACAGTACTGTTGTGCATATCCGAAAAACTGAACTCGCAACATCGATATAAGACCTGTGACATAAATGCGATCAATACCATGATCACCGAGTTAGATCCGACGAATAATCTTTTAAACTTATTCAGGGACCACGATTTACGGTTGTTGTAATAAGGAAGAATCGAAGACAAAGGAGTAGATGTTGCCGAACCCCACTCAACGCCAGCACCAAATATTTAACTAAAAGGATGGATTACACTAAAATTACCGAAACACCCTCCAATCATGACGATTTGGAACGAATGGATACCGCTACCATTCTTCAAAAAATGAACGGGGAAGATAAAAAAGTAGCGGACGCCGTGGCGTTGGTAATACCCCAAATCTCAAAGCTGGTCGATGCTTTGGCCGAACGTTTTAAAAGCGGGGGCCGCTTGTTCTATATCGGTGCAGGTACAAGTGGGCGTTTGGGGATTTTGGATGCCTCGGAGATTCCGCCCACCTTCGGAATGCCGCATGAAAGGGTAGTGGGTTTGATCGCGGGAGGGGATACGGCCATAAGAAAGGCCGTTGAGAACGCCGAGGACGACCGGATCCAGGCTTGGAAAGATTTGATGATGCATAATATTAATAGCAACGATGTAGTGGTGGGTATTGCGGCCTCCGGAACGACCCCTTATGTACTGGGTGGAATCAAGGATGCCAGGGCAAATGGATTGCTCACCGCAGGGATTACCAACAATCCTGGATCTCCCCTGGCCATGGCCGTAGATATTCCCATCGAAGTAAACGTAGGCCCGGAGTTTGTTACGGGCAGCACTCGAATGAAAAGCGGTACTTCACAAAAATTGGTGCTTAATATGATTTCGACCGCTTTAATGATTAAAATTGGTCGCGTGAAGGGAAATAAGATGGTCAATATGCAATTGAGCAACGATAAATTGGTCGACCGTGGAACGAGGTATGTTATGGAAGGACTCGGCGTCGATTATGACGAGGCCGAAGCACTGCTCAAGAAATACGGTTCCGTAAAGAAGACTTTGGAGGAAGAAGGAAAATGACGCTCTACTACTTTAAATCGATACTTTTTCAACGATTTTGATTCATCTGATTCTAAATCAAAATATCGTTTTTTGGGACTGGGTTATAGGCCGGACAGTTATCTAAGCTATTAAGGGCCGAACGATTTTTCCTTTCTTGTCCGAAAATTTAGGTCCTGCAGCTAGCCTTTCGGAACCAATTTAAAAATACCTTTTCCCTCTACGGCCACATAAATGAGTCCATCGGGTCCTTCCTTCACATCCCTTACACGGCCTATGCCCTCGAGGAGCTTCTCACGTTTTACCACCTTGGTACCTTCCAATACCAAACGCTCCAGATATTGGAAGGCCAATGACCCTACCAAAAGGCTCCCCTTATAACCCTTATAGTTGTCAGAGGTTACGAAGGTCATGCCGCTGGGGGCGATGCTGGGCACCCAATAGTAAATGGGCTGTTCCATGCCCTCCATTTCGGTTTTGTCAGTAATGGGAGTACCACTGTAGTTGATACCATAGGTGATGACCGGCCATCCGTAGTTTGCCCCAGCTTTAATAACATTGATTTCATCCCCACCTCTTGGACCGTGTTCATGATCCCATATCGCACCGGTTTCAGGGTGCCTTACGAGACCTTGTGGATTTCTGTGGCCATAGCTATAAATGGCGGTCTTTGCACCGCTGGTTCCAACAAATGGATTATCGGAAGGGATGGTCCCATTATCCAACAAGCGGTAAATTTTTCCACCGTCCCTAGTAATGTCCTGCGGATTCACGTCCCTCGCTCCTCGTTCCCCTATGGAAAAATAAAGGTAGCCATCAGTATCAAACTCGATTCGGGACCCAAAATGTTGGCCCTTTGTAGTATTAGGCGTTGCTTTATATAGTAATTGGTTGTCGATCAACGAATTACCTTGCAATTTTGCTCGCAATAGCGCAGTGTTCCCCCCCTTTTGGTCACCTTCCGAAGAGGAATAGGTCAGATAAATCCAACCATTGTTTTCGTAGTCGGGATGCAGTTCTAAATCCATGAGTCCCCCCTGCCCTCGATTATAGACTTCGGGCACATTTGAAATGGAGGTTTTGACTCCATCTTTAAAGTGAATCAGTTGGCCTGATTTCTCGGTTACGAGAATGCTTCCGTCGGGTAGGAAGGCCATTCCCCATGGAATCTGCAGTTCGTCGATCAGCAGTTCCTCGACGAACGGCACAGACGAAGGTTCAACAACTTGACTTTCAGTATCTTGCGCACAAGACAGATTGAACATTACAACGAATACCCAAATAAAGAACACACTATTTTTCATAAAACAACGTTAGATAAATATTATTAAGGTGGCCTCAGGGCTCAAAGATAAAGAGATTTTATAAGTTTAAACAATTACGCTACAGAATATCCGGTGTACCCAAATCACGCATATTCTTGCCAAAGAAACTTAACCTATGCTTCCAAAAAAATCAAGGCATCCTGTGTATGCCATACTGCTGTTGACGCTATCGGTAGTAGGCACTTCCGCTATTGCCAATCCCAGCATTTATGAATTTCTTGAAGAGGTAGTTGCCAAGGCGGAGACCTCCATCGTAAGAACAGTATCCGGTGTTAGTGCCTTCAGCGCTGTCGACGAGCTTTCCAAGGAGGCAGGCAAAAACACGAACATTGCCAGCCCTGTAATGTTCACAACCATCGTACAGGGTGCCGATGAAACTGTCAGTTGTACCAATACGGGAATCACTGTAGCGAAGGTATTCGTCTGTGGTGATTATGATTTTAAGCCGCTTACCTTACAGGGAAATCCCGCAGGTGCTGTTTGGGAACGTTACGTTCCTACTGGATCGTGCGCTATGGATTTGGATGACAACTGTCCGTCTTTTCAGGTGGCAGGAACGAATTGCGGGAACGCTCCTTCCAATTGGGTACAGGTAGGCACGGGCCCGAATTACACCATCGATCCAGCCGATGTTCCGGCAGCTACGGGCACTGAATATCGAGTGACCGCAGGCGGACAGACTTATTTTATTAAGGCGACCAAGAGTTCTTTTGATTACAACTACGAGGTCAAGAATGCCGTTTGCGGCACCCTTGGAAGCATCCGAATCACGGAGCTTTCACCTGCCTACGAACTACGAATCGATATGGGCGGTGGTTTCGGACCATGGCAGAACTCCAAGGAATTTAATAACCTACCTGCGGGTAATTACACGGTGGAGGTGCGTCTTCGAAATGTAGCCAACGCTTGTGAATACCCCTATCCTCCATTCACCATAACCGAGCAGAATCTGGACATTCAGGTGACCGTCACCGATGCGACCTGTCCCAATCAAAATGGAGATATCAGGGTCGATATCAATGGTGCCCAGGTTCCTGGGCCGTACGAGTATACCTTGATCGACGCTGCCACCAATCAACCAATTACCTTTACCCCGGCGATCGCCCCGGATTTTTATGTATTTTCATCGGTAAGTCCAGGTACCTATATTGTACAGGTAGAGACTCCTGAATGTCAGGAAGATTTTGCCAATGGTATTCTCGCACCAAGACAGGATTTGGATGTCAACGGCGACCCCATTGTCATTGGGGAAGGATTGCAGACTATTGTACCCGACGCGAATTTAAACGGTCAGAGTTTCGGTTGCGCGGATATTACCAGCATTGGTATCGATATAACCACGGTCGGTGGAACACCGCCTTATACTTATACGGTTACAGGAGGAGGTAGCGGAACGTCTCCCGCCCCGTACACTGATACTGAAATTTCTACTTATACGGTAACAGCTTCCGGTAACTATACTTTTACTTTTACCGACGCCAATGGGTGTATGCCCGATGAGCCTTTAACGGTATATATCGCGGATTTACCACCACCAGTGGTGAATGCAAACGGCGTTGACGGTACTTGTAGCAATGGAGGCGGAAGAATCGAGTTTGTCGTTACGAATAACCCGGGGTATAACCTTGAATATCGATTGAATCCGACCTCTCCATGGGTCAGTGGGAGTGTATTGCCGGTTCCCGACGGCACCTACAACCAATTGGAGGTACGCTACAGTCAAGGGGCCTTTGAGTGCGAACTTCCCTTGAATTCGGTGACCGTAACTTCCGAAGCGGGCTTGACCGGATTTGCAAGTGCTACGGCTTATACCTGTGCCACGGGGGCAACCATTACCTTTGATCCTGCGCAGAGTAGCGGGGGATCTGGTTCAGGTTATGAATATAGTATTAATGGAAGCGATTATTTTACGACCACTAGTTTCCCAGGGTTGACACCCGGGACCTATATACCCCATATTAGGGACGATGCCAATTGTTCCCAACCGCTTCCACAAATTGTAATAGCCGATGCACCCGCTCCAGATGATATCACTTTTAGCCAAGGCAACATCGATTGTGCGACCGGTACCAGTGAGGTAACCGTCACCGTGGTAGGAGGGGCCGCCGTGACTTCCTACGAGATTGTCTTTCCGGCCAGTGCCGTAACAGGCCCTCAACCGGGGAATGTTTTCCCGAATTTAGCGTTGGATACCCGACACGATTTTGTTATTACCGATGCAAACGGCTGTACACATCCTGCGAGTTTTGTTACTGGGGGCGTAAGTACCATTCAGGCGCGAGTAAAGGCAGGGGGCGATACCAGGGTTTGTGATGGAGAGAGCGATGGTTTTGGTGCCTTTATCATCGATGGTTTTACCCCGGATACGCCTGGTGCGGATTACAGTTACACTATTTCTGGTACAGGCTTAAGCGGTACGAGCAGTGATTTGGAAATTCCGGTCACCAACCTAGGCCCCGGTACCTATACGATTACGGTGACCGATGCCGATACGAATTGCACCGATACGGCAGACTTGGTCATAGTTGGACCCACCACACCGTTAACGGTTACTCGGAATGTCAGCCCGATGACCTGCGGAAATGGAAATATCGGTTCGGTGGAGGCCCAAAGGAATGGAGGCTTTTCCGGACAGGCACAATACCAACTCACTTATCCGGGAGGAACGGTCATCCCTTGGAAAAATGGCCGTTTCTTCGGGGGATTGAACGAGCAGGGGACCTATACCTTGGAAGTACGGGATTCGGAAGGTTGTATCGCCAGTACTACCTTCGATTTGACATCCTTGGATGCACCTACGATTACGGAAGGTACTATTGACCGATGCTACTCTTCGACGAATTTTGCCTCGATCGAGGTCTTTTCCGCCGTAGGTACAGGAAATATCAACGACCACCGATTTCGTATCAACGGTGGTGCCCTGGAACCGTTAGGAACCCCTGGGGCCCATACATTTAATAACCTGGTACCAGGTACCTACACCATTGAAGTGGTCAATATTGTCACCGATTGTAGTGCGGCCTTGGCGCCGATTACTATTGAGCCGGAACTTCGGGTACAACTAAATCTCAATGGTGAAATTGCTTGTGGTGGAGATGGCTCCCTTGATATCGTAGTTACGGGAGGGGATATTTCTGATTTAACATCTACGTCATATATATTAAGAAAAGATGGTACTCCCGTTCCGGGTCACAACGGGGTACAACTCCCTGCAAACCCATTTACTTATACCGTACCTTTTGGAGAGCATGGGGATTATACAATCGAACTTACAGACAATAATGGTTGTACGGATGTTTCAGAGCCGTTGACCATGATAGAACCAACGAATATTACTGCATCGGCAACCGCTACAGGGCCAAGTTGTGGAGATCCCAATAGTGGGTTCGTCGAAATTATTCCTGACGTAAATCCTGGAATAGCGCCCTTTCAATATGTTTTTGGGCCCGTCGGCTCGTTGACAGACGTGGTGACCGATCCTAATTATCCAGACGGTAATTCAGGTGATGGAGTGGTCTACACTTTTTCTGCACAAAACATTTATAGCGGTTTGGCTGCTGGTACTTATGAATATTTGGTTATTGACGACCGGGGATGTCCTACAAGCCTACAGACCATCGTGGTAGTGGCAAATACCGATCCGATACCTGCTGCGTCCGTATCTCCTATAGATGCCACATGCAGCGCTGGGGCCCCGGCTTCCGGTGGTGTTACAATAAACAGCATTACCCCTGGTAGTCCGAATTATCGAGTCGTTATAGAGGATAACTTTGGGAATCAATTCTTCGCTCAAGACAACGTGGCACCAGGAGATTTGCCATTGGCGATTACCGACCCTAGTTTGATCCCAGGGGGTTATCAGGTAATAGTCATAGATGCTCGGGGTTGTATCGATATTCAACCTGTGACGATAGGAACAGCTAGTTTGGATATCATTCCTACTTATCCACCACCTCCGCCAACTTGTTCGCCAGGTGGAACGACAGTTTGTGTGGATATCGTGGGAGGAAGTCTTCCTGAGGATTATAGCATACGGTTGCTTCAAGATCCCCCGTTGGCATGGGAAGCACCGAACACGGATTTCAATACCCATTGCTTTACTGGGTTACTTTGGGGGGTATCGTACACGGTCGAGGTAATGGATGATAATACAGGCTGTACTTACGAAGAAGTGATTACGCTTCCTGATGGACCAAATTTGAACGTCACTTTGGATGTCGACGGAATTACCTGTAGAAACGGTGACGTGGGAGTAAATTACACCATCGATCCGGGTAACGCCGGAACGGCACCTTACGACATTGTGATCACCAACCTAAATACGGGTACCGTTGTCTACAATGTAACCAATTCCTTTGATCTCACATTGGCCACACCATTGACTGTTCCGCAGGGAAGATATGGTGTTTCCGTGCTGGATGCAGGAGACTGCTCCGATGGGGACGAGGATGAGGCAATCCTAAATACCCCGCGAGTGGACATCGTTTCCAATCAAAATGCTAATTGTAATGCCCCGGGTCTATTGACTGTTAGGGGTAGTGGAGGTACACCTTACCCTTCGTCGGGACCTGGTTCTCTTCCTGATGGCTCTCCTTACGAGTACGCTTTTGTTCCAGCTGGTTTTTCAGTGGATGAAGACGGCACGGCGACACCCGCAGACCCTACGGATGATTTTACAACAGCTACGACCGTCTCGTTGCCGGGCTCGTTGGCTCCTGGCACCTCGTACGACATTTGGGTAAGGGATTTAAATTTATGTTCCTACAGGATTTCCGCTGCGGTTATCCAAGAAGATCCGCCATTACCTGTACCATCCATTACTGTCAATAATCAATGTGATGTCACCACACCCGTTGGAGGATTTGAGATTACAGTGGAAATGCCTGGAAATATTGATACCCCGACCTTTACTTTGGATGGGGTAAGCCAAACTCCCGTGTATACCCCTGGAGTGCCGACTCAGGCCATTTTTTACGTAAATAGCATCGGCAACTACCCTATTAATGTGATAGATATTAATGGATGTTTTGTCAATGATTCCGCTGAGGTTTATCAAGTGCTCTCAGCTTCCGCAGATTTTACGACCACTCCGCCTACCTGTTTCGATGCCGATGGTGAAATTGTGGTAACAGCCGATGGTGGTAGTGGCGATTTTACATTCATATTGTCAGGAAACGATTATGACGGTAATCCGATAACTTCGATAACCCAGACCAACAATGGTACGTTCACCGGAATGGTGCCAGGAACCTATGAAGTTTTGGTCAGGGACAATCAGGTCACCGATGGTGTCAACCCCTGTCAGTATCTTGTGACCGGGATTATTTCTGAACGGCCCACCGAACCTGTGATTGTTGATACGGGGGAGACCGATATCACCTGTTACAATGCCAATGATGGCAGCATTACCGTCATCCTACAACCAAACACCGATGTGGACGGTATTCGCGAGTATCGTCTCTATGACAGTAGCAATACATTGGTAGCTTCTGATCCGGTAGTAGGTAATTTTACGGGTCTCGGACCCGACACCTATCGCGTGGAAGTAGAGACGGATAGGGGTTGTATCGATTCCGAACCTGCAGTTATTGAAAATCCCGATGACTTTGCAATCCTGGATCCTTCTCCCATCGAGTTTCAATGTTCGCCGGGTTCTAACCAAGTGAGTTCGGCTACCTTTACGATACAGATAAATCCCGCCTTGCAAGGGACACCCGGAGATTACCGTTTTCGAATCAATCCAACCGATGGTTTTGTTAGTAACCCAACCTTCGAAATATTTGATAATGGAAGTGTGCAAACCCTTAACATAGAAGCAATTGATGCGAGGGGTTGTCCGGCTACCTTACCACCGATCACGGTGAATCCACCTTCGGAGGTGCAGGGAGTAATCAACCAAGTCGCCCCCATGAGTTGTATACAAGGAGAGATGATCGATGTGGTAGTTTCCATGACCACGCCTGCCGATTATGTAATTAGGGCCAATGCGAATTCCGTAGCCACTTTTGCCGATACCCCGAACATACCGGCCGGCACAACCAACTATCCCATCACCCTACCCGCGGTAGCCGGGGATTATTATTTGGAGATTGTAACCGGTGGTTGTGTGTACCCGATTCCGGTATACACGGTGGTGCCCCCCGTAGATCCGGTGGTCACTATTGCAGAGCTAACTCCCGAGACCTGTTTCAATGCGCGCGACGGAGTAGTTTCCATAGAAATAACCGATTACACCGGGAATGACTATACCTATTGGGTCTATGATGCCAATGACCCCGGTTTTGCCAGTGATGATTTTAGCGCTTCGACGCCACTCACCGGTGCTTCCGGATTGCTCGGACCGTTACCGGTCGATATTGGTGCCGATGGCAATCCAGCCGCAATCGTAGACGTGCCCAGTGGTAACATTAGGATAGTAGTCCGGGAAGACGATTCTCCTAATTGTGGAGCTTACAGTAATGTGATTACGGTTCGTGGTCCGAATCCGGCCGGTCCGTTGGAGGTTATCGATATTCAACAAGATCAAACAGTAGGTTGTAGCGACGATCAGGGAATCATTAGCTTCAACGCCCGCTACGGTTGGGATACCAGCCCCTATGAATATCAGGTAGAATACCGGGCTACCACTGCTGACCCCTGGACGGTCGTACAAGCCTTTGGTCCCCAGCAAAGTATGTCGAATCGACCTGCCGGTTTCTATCGGGTTACGGTAAGGGATATTTATCTCTGTACCGGTACCTTTGAGAGAGAACTCCTTGCGGTACCGCAGCCTGATGTGGCCTTGACGATTACGCAGGAACTGGAATGTCCGAACGGTACGGATGCCATCTTGGTAGCTGTAGACCCGAATGATTTGGTCACTGAGGGTGCCATAGGAGGGGTTCCGGGAGAAAACTACATCTATCAATTAATTAAATTGGATTCCAATCATCCAGACCCGATCAATCAGGACCCAAGCGATCCCGCTAACCAAGAGTTCTTATATGGGCCTCAAACCTCGCCTCGCTTTGAGGGGAGCGGTGGTATCGGAGTCATCCCTGCCGGTTTCTATTCGGTTCATGCAACGTCTACCTATGGTTGTGAGGTATATTCGCCCCCGATTGAGGTGGTTCCACCACAACCCATCAATCCACAGTTGCGTTTGGTATCGGCCCCTGCCTGCGGTGATCTGGGAGTATTGGAGTTAAGGGTATTTAATTTCGAACCAGGCGCTACGTATGAATATAGGGTAGCAGGTTCCGCAGATCCTTGGGTCGTAATGACCGATCAAGCAGGTACTGCAGTGGAAAACATCAATGGTATCGTTGGACAAACCTACGAATTCGAAGTACGGAAACAGGGAGCCAATGGACCGTGTTTGGAACGTTTTACCAATGAGGTAAGGGTAGAGTCACCGCTGAATTTGGCAATTGACCCTGCATCTCCGCAGTCACCGCCATCGTGTAGCTCCATTGATGATGGGCGAATTGAGATCAAGGCATCGGGAGGGACCGGGATTTATGAATATTCCCTATATCTTGCAGATCCCGGCGACCCTGCCGTGCCGACCACCATATTCCGTGGACCACAGAGCAGTCCGAATTTTGAGAATCTTCCACCGAATTATTATGTAGCGGTCGTTACCAGTGGTAATCCGGCCCTATGTAGGGAAGAGGCAGCATTTCAGTTGGAGCCGGCGATTGCGGTACTCATAACACCTAGTGCCCAGAATGTTCTTTGCTACGGGGATGAAACAGGAAGTATCACCATGACCGTTGATGCATCCTATCCCGGGTTGGTGGAATTCGCTATCGAACCGAATTTCGCGGATCTGGTCACCGACCCTGATAATCCGTTGGTGTATACCTTTACCGATTTACCGGTGAAACCCGACGGATCGCCCTATAGAATCCTTGCGCAGGATGAGGACGGCTGCCCGTATTTCTTCGATGTGCCGATGACCCAACCGACTGCGATAGCGATTGCGGACCCGATAGTTACGAATGAAACTTGTTTGGGTGATAATGACGGTACGGTAGAGATACCCATAACAGGGGGAGTACCCTTTACAGATGCCGGTGGTACCTATTACGAAATGAAGGTGGAACAGTATTTCCCCACCGATGAACGGGATATTAACACTCCCTATTTTAATTACTACGACGGTCAGATATTGCCAAATGACCCGAATGACCCGTTTATCACTGGTAATGAGTATCAGGTGACCGTGCGGGATGCCAACGGTTGTGAGGAACTTACCGTCTTTAGGATAGAAGAAGGGGTGTTACTCGAACATATGATCGATCCGCAATATGGCTGTGATGTGAATATGCCCAATAGCCTGGTGACGGTTGAAATGGTCGATGAGTCTTTACTGCCGCAACTGACGTTCTTTTTGGAGAATGTCAATGACCTTCACCCGGAGGTGGAAGTACTTCCGGAAATCGATAGGAACGAAAAACGCATCGAGCTTTCTTCCGACCAACGAAGTTGGGCAAATCTGGAAGCCGGTACCTATCAGGTGTATATTTTCCATCAAAATGGATGTTTGGAGATCAGCGAGCCTTTCGAGATGTTCGAATACGAAAACCTTGAAGTGAGCTTGGAATCCACAGGTCCGAATGAGGTAACCGCGACCGCAACTGGAGGTTTTGGAGCCTATGAATACTTTTTCCAAGGAGTATCTCAGGGAGATGATAATATTTTCCTATCCAATCAAGATGTTTTGGTGGAGGTCCGAGTGGTCGACGAGCTTGGTTGCGAAGCTACGGCCGCCATACCGTTTACGTTTACCGGTATGCTTGAAATTCCGAATTTCTTTACCCCGGACGGTGACGGCCAAAACGATGAATGGATGATCAACAATAGGGAATTCTTCCCCAATATCGAAGTCAAGATTTATGACCGATATGGTAGGGTGGTCGCTATTTTGGATCAAATTAAAAACTGGGACGGTACCTATGAAGGTAAGGAACTCCCTAGTGGTGATTATTGGTACGTCGTTAACCAGAACGATGACCGGGACACTCGTTTTGTCGGTCACTTTACCCTATACAGGTAACCAGCCAATAACTGGTTCTTAGTTGAAAAAAGGCTTCCAATTGTTGGAGGCCTTTTTTCGTACCGTAGCATGCATTCAACAGCCTTCTATGGAATATTTTCCTTTTGGATAGTAATGGTCGGTTGCATTTACATATGGTTTTTGATAAAATGCTGGTATATGGTTCAGCGTGGGTTTTTTATCTTTCTCGCAAACAATTAAAGAGCAATTGAATGAAAAAGTTGTGGTTGCCCTTATCGTTATTGGGTAATGTTCTTCTTGCATTATATGTATTCTTGTCAGGGAACTTTTTTACAAAAGATGCATTTCCTGAAAAAAAGCATATTGAAATACCAACAGCCGATGAAGAAGTAGTCGACGAAAAGGGACTGACGGTCGAACCGGTAAACATTGTCATGCTCGGCAATTCGATTACCTATCAGGGTGACTGGCAACAGGTACTTGGCCGCAACGATGTTTTTAACGGGGGGAAACCGGGATGGACTACCCAGCAACTCTCTTGGGTTATCAAGAATTTTATCGTTCCCCATCGACCCAAAATCTGCTTCTTCAAAGGGGGAATCAACGATTACACACTGGGCATTTCGACCCAGCGAATTTACGAGAACATCACCATGGTGATGGATTCTATTAGTAGTATCGGGACTAGCCCGGTTTACACAACTACCTTGTATCAAAGAGGCGTCACTGAACGCAATAGGGAAATTGATACGCTGAATGCACGAATGAAAGAATTTTGTCGGGAAAGGGGGTATGATTATATGGACCTTCGTCCCTTTCTCTGTGAAAACGGGGATATCAAAACTCAATACGTACAAGAAGACAATACCCACCTGAAACCAGCTGCTTATCCCCAGTGGGCTAGGGCGATGCAGCCAATGTTAGAGAAATATGGTTTAAATTAGAGGAACCAAGGATTTCACAGGGTTCGATGGGCGGTCTTGGGTATGACCACATTCGAAACGCAAAAAATGAATAACAATAATATGAAATACTTACAACCTCTTCTTTTCCTGATTTTTATAGTCTCGACGGCTATTGGCAATGCCCAGGATAAGCTATCCCAGGATTGGCACTACATTCAAGTCGATAGTACCAAACAAATGTGGGGCGACTGGGCAGAGCCGGAGTGGCTTCGCTATTTTGGCTTGGATGCAGGGGATGTGGACAGCGACGGCAATATGGATATTATTTCAGGCCGATACATTTACCACAATCCGGGGGGGGGCATGGAAAGTACATGGAAACGTACGGTACTCGATGACAATGTCGATGGGATTCTGTATATCGACGTCGATGGCGACCCCTATGCCGATATCATTGCGATGGCCTTGCCAGACCTTTACTGGTATGAGGCTACCAATGAAAATGGAACCCGCTACCAGAGAAAGTTGATCGGGCAGGTGCCCGCTACAAGTCATGTGAATAGTCAAGGTTTTGAAAAAGCACAACTGGTTGCCGGTGGGCCATCGGAGTTTGTGATAGCTGGAAACGGTGATATATACGCGATAGCGATTCCCGATAAGGAAGCGGATACAAGCGATTGGAAGGTGACGATGATTTGTAAAAATACATCCGATGAAGGCATCGGTGTGGGGGATATCGATGGCGATGGCGATTTGGATATTGCTGCTGGAAGAAGACCCGATGGGGAAGATGAGCCCAAAATTCTTGTTTGGTACGAAAACCCCGGAAATATCGATAGCTTGTGGAAACCCACCATCGTGGGCGAAAGCATCCACCCGATTGACCGTGTGGAAATTGCGGATGTCAACGGGGACGGAAAAGCCGATATCGTGGTTACCGAGGAACGGTACCCCGGCTTGGAACCGGACGCCAACTTTTGGTGGTTCGGCCAACAAGATTTGGACACTTGGCAACGCAACAAAATAGTGACCCAATTTTCTATCAACAACCTGGATATCACCGATATTGATAACGATGGCGACACCGATTTGTTGACCGCGGAACATAAAGGAACGGCTTTGGAACTCCAACTTTGGGAGAACAACGGCGCCGGGGTTTTTACAAAAACGGTTATCGATACCGGAAAGGAAAATCATCTGGGTACCCAATGGGTCGATCTGGATGCCGATGGGGACCTTGATATTATCGGGGCGGGATGGGATCAGCATCAATACATGCACGTTTGGCGCAATGATGCCATTAAATCGTTAAAGACGGGGATGCTTTATAAAGAGTATCCTTGGACACCTATCGATGCCAGCGACGATGGCAAATTTCTTCGAGTGGGTGGAAAGTTGGACTATTCCTTGAACAAAGACCATTTTCCAAAAAAAAAACATAAAAATGGTTTCATCAAACTAGGTCATGAAGTTGACTTGAACAATGCCATCGGTGCGGAAGTGTTGGTAGAACGGGTACAATCGCATGAGGATACGAAAGATTTAAGCATTCAATTTAATGAAGGAAAGCCAATTCTGCTACCGGAACCTACATTGATATCGGAGCCGGCAACCGATTATATGTTTCATACCAACATTCGGATGCCCGTTCCATTGACCCACTTAAAACAGGGTGTCCAAAACAGCTTTAAGCTTATGGTGGCAGAAGATCAATCTTGGGATTGGCCACAGAATCTCGTATACGCAGTGGTGCTACGGATTTATTATAAGCCCGTTGAATTACCGGGCCCTACCAAATTGATTGGAATCAAACCAGGTGATTTTCTTCAAAAGGATCAAACGCTTTCATTGGAAAGTACCTCGATGGGCGATATCGTAAAAGTCGATTATGTAGGGCTCTACGAGGATGTAAATGTGCAAGGAGATGGCAAATACCGCCAATGGCAGTTTCGGCATCATCGGGGTGCAATCGCCAACCATCTCGGAAGTTCCACCAAGGCTCCGTTTGAGGTAGTTTGGAATACGGAATGGCTTCCAGATCAGTCCATGCCGGTACAACTGACCGCTTTAGTGACCCATGCAAATGGTTTTGTTGAGGTTATTGAGCCGATTCACGGGCTCGGTCTAAATCGAACATCTACCGTGGCCCTGGTGAAGCCTTACGGGCAGGAGCCATTTTGGACCACTAGGAACGGAGAGCATGGCCAATACCTGGATATCCCTTTAGCGGTATCTGAAAATGACAAGGCAATATTATATTGGAACAGTTGGAGTCCTTGTTACTCCGAGGGAATCCGTCTGAACGGAACGGTGCAAATACCGGATAGGAACACCCCATGCTACGATGCCTACTGGCATGAAGAAGCATTGAAGAATGTTGGTTCCCTCAAAATGGGAAGAAACCGATTAACCACCTTAAAGACTCCTTTGCATGAGGGGCAAATGGTGCATGGCATGGATGTGCAATGGCCTGGGATTATGGTCAAGGTAAAAAAGGAAAATCAGGAGAAATCCAGTATTCATATCTCCGAAGGCAGCTATGAAAATAGGCCACATTATATCGTGCATACCCAAAAGGCAACATACTACTACGATCAAGAAGGTGGCGGATTTTCGCGTATTATCGACCGATATGGGAATGATTGGGTGGGTTATAAAACCGAACCTTGGGACCAATACCCTGCCTCTGCGGCCTCTGCCTTTCGAGGACTCCCAAACCTGGTCTTTAATTCCGACGATGGGGGTGCAGGACACCCGGGGCATGATAAATGTGTCTCTGAAATCGTATCGGAAAATAAGATCAAGACTACTTCCAAAAGTGGGTTGTGGGAATGGGAATGGATTTTTCACGATGACTACGCCGTGCTAAATATTCTGAAGGTTGCCGAGGGTAAGACATACTGGTTCCTCTACGAAGGAACCCCTGGTGGAAACTACGAACCGGCAGCGTCAACCTATGGTACCGACAGCGCGGGACCCCGTTCCGATATTCCCGATTTCTATAAGGGAAGTATCAATTGGGGAAATTACCAATGGGCGTATTTTAATAAGAACGGTGTACCGACCACCTTTTATCTCGCTCAGGTAACCCCCGACCAACATGTCGATATGATGTCGTATCTTGGCGATACGGCCGATGGGGCCTCAAGCAAAGACGGTATGACCGTTTTTGGTTTTGGAAGGGATAAGGACACGAGGCCCTTACTAGTAGGGAAAAACAGTTTTGTCATCGGGTTGACCGATTATCCGGTACGCACCAAAGAGTCGCATCAAAGAATAGCCACACATATCAATAAATTAATCAAGCCATAAACCATTGGGAAGTATGAAGAAAAACACCATTCATTTTGGACTGTTGGGAGCATTGCTTTTTGCAGGTATTATACAATCCTGTAAAGAAGCCAAGAAAGAAGCGACCCCTGTTACCGTACCGGAAATCGAGAAAGAATTGGCCTTCGAGCAACGTAAAATTGTAGATAGCGCCAAATTTTGGTGGGCACACACCCCTGCGGACGTCACGGGTGATGGTATTGCCGATCTTTTGTTCATCAACAACAATTCGGCGGGTGGCTACTTGGGATATTACAAAGGAAAAACCGAAACGGGTCCTTGGGAATTGAATATCATAGCTGAGAAACCGGTGACAGGCGGACTTTTTGCAGGAGGCGATTTGGAGGCAAATGATATCGATGGGGATGGTGATATGGATGTAATCGCCATAAAACATCCAGGGGAATGGACCGATGCGGGCGCGACGGCAGAACTATTCTGGTATGAGAATACCGGGAGTGAGTGGAAATCGCATACGATAGGAACGGTTCCCGATGCGGTAAAGGATGTCAGTTTTGCCGATTTTGACATTGATGGCAAGATGGATCTCGCCATTCTTACGTTCGACGAGCATACGCTCAGTGTTTTTAGACAAAACAATGCCGACTCCTGGGAACGGGTGCAATATATTCAAGATGAGGTGCTACACGAAGGAATGGCCGTTGGCAACATGGATAATGACAGTTACCCCGATATCGTTGCTACAGGGCTGGTCTACTACAATCCGGGTGTGGATTTAACGAAGGAATGGCGGGTAGAAAACTTAAATGAGATGTGGAACAATCAAGAAGGGGATTGGTCCCGAAACGGTACCAAAACCTTTGCCACGGATGTCGACAAGGACGGAAGGGTGGAAATCTATATGGCCCATTCGGAGCGTGCAGGGTATCCCTTGGTCGCCTATAAAAAAATGAACAACGAATGGCAAAGTCGAACGATAAAGGATAGTATCCCTGCCTGTCATACCTTACAAGTATACGATTTCGACTTGGATGGGGATTACGATGTGTTGGCAGGAATCAACTATGGAAGGGCGATTAATTTGAATAAAACGAATTTTGATGTTTCCATTTTCTTGAACGAGGGAAATTATTCGGACTATAAGGAGATGGTGATTGAAAAAAATGGAATCTACAACGGGCAGGCCATTGACTACGACGGCGATGGCGATATAGACATCTTCCGCTATCCCAATCACGAGGCAACCGACTTTTATATTTTGGAAAACACCTTAAAACAATAACATTGGGAATATGGGAATGCATTGGAATAATGGATACCGGCTTTTTTTCCTTTCCACTCTTTTCGCCATATCCTTGCTGATTATCGCGTGTGAAGATAAAGGCACAAAAGATTCTACGAAATTGGAAGAACCGCCTTCCCAAGCCATATACCTTTTAACCGATCAGGATCTATTGAATATGGTACAACAACAAACCATCGCTTACTTCTGGGAGGGCGCCGAGCCCAATTCTGGAATGGCGCCGGAACGCATACACTTGGACAATGTGTATCCCTCCAATGACCGTCATATAGTAACTACCGGCGGGACGGGTTTTGGGTTGATGGCAATTTTGGTTGGAGTGGAACGAGGATTTATTCCTAGGGATGCCGCCATCGGCAGAATGGAAAAAATCGTGGATTTTTTGGAAACCTGTGACCGTTATCATGGTGTATGGCCGCATTGGCTTGATGGGAGGTCGGGAAAAACCAAACCTTTCAGTGAAAAGGACGATGGGGGTGATTTGGTAGAGACCGCTTTTTTGATACAAGGACTCTTGACGGTAAAAGGGTTTCTTAACACTACAGACGATAGGGAACAACCGTTGGCGGAGAGGATTCAGGAGCTTTGGGAGTCGGTGGAATGGGATTGGTACACCAATAAGGAATTAGTGCTTTACTGGCATTGGTCGCCGAATTTTGGCTGGGAAATGAATTTTCCGGTTCGTGGGTATAACGAAGCCTTAATTATGTATGTGTTGGCAGCTGCCTCACCAACACATCCCATTTCACGTGAGGTTTACAGTGAAGGCTGGGCAAGGGGAAATGCGATTACAACGGATACCGAATTCTACGGCTTGAAAACGATTTTAGACCACTATGAGACTCTTGATGACCCGGTGGGCCCTCTGTTCTGGGCCCATTATTCGTTCCTTGGGCTGAATCCTACCCAATTAAAGGATGCGTTTGCCGATTATTGGTCCGTTAATCGAAATCACGCCTTAATACATTATCGATATTGTGTTGATAACCCTAAGAATTATAAGGGCTACGGGGAGGACTGTTGGGGTCTTACCTCTAGCTACTCCCGAGAGCTAGGTTATGCCGCCCATCGACCTACCGAAGACCTTGGCGTTATTTCTCCTACCGCCGCCCTGTCTTCGATGCCTTATACTCCAGAGGAGAGTTTACGGTTTTTGCGACACCTATACCGGGATCATTCCGATCAGATTGGTACGTACGGTCCTTTCGATGCTTTCAGCGAACAATATGGATGGAGCGTTCCTAGATACCTGGCAATAGACCAAGGCCCCATTCCTGTTATGATTGAGAATTACCGAACGTCAATGCTTTGGAACCTCTTCATGGCGAACACAGATGTGCAAGGGGGGCTCTTAAAATTGGGCTTCTCATTTTGATTCAAGTTTTTTTCGCCCGACCTTACAACTGGTAAATTAAAGAATAAATTGCATGCGATTGCTGAAGTTAATGGTATTCCTATTCCTATTGCAAGGGTGCGCCGCACAACCCGCTACCCGATTAATCGATGCCACGCAAGAAACGGTGACAAAGGAGGTGTTCGATTACTATCTCTATTTTCCCGAGGCATATGGGACCCAACCCGATGAGAAGTTCCCGTTACTCTTGTTTTTGCATGGGGGCGGCGAAGCTGGGGATAGTTTGGTCGCAATCAAACGCAATGGTCCTCCCAAGTTGATTACCGAAGGCAAACAGTTCCCGTTTTTGATCTTGGCACCACAGAACCCGCATAAAAAGAAATGGTGGAATACTGTTGCCGTAAAGCAATTATTGGATACCATCGTTGCCAACAATCGAGTCGATACCAAAAGGATTTATTTGACTGGTCTGAGTAGGGGTGGGGGTGCGGCCTGGGAGATGGCGGTTCAGTATCCGGACACTTTTGCGGCCTTGGCGGTGGTTTGCGGCATGACCCCTTTACCCTATGCCGCTTGGCTTGATAAAAATATGCCTATCTGGGTGTTTCATGGGGAGGAGGATAAATCGATTCCCATATCGGAGTCGGAAACCATGGTCGAACGCCTTTTATCGATGGGATATGATGTAAAATTCACCAGATACAAAGGGGTGGGCCACAACTCGTGGATACAGGCCTACAACACGGAGGAATTGTATGATTGGTTTGTGCGTCAATCCCGTAACGATTGACCCTAAAATCGTTTTTAGTCAGAGGTGTACTACTCCCGTCCATCTATTTTTTGAAACATAGAATTTGTCTTTCCGGCCTCAATTCGCCCATGCGGGTATTTCCGCATCTATGCCCAGCAGTGGCAGAATCACAAAATAGAGTAGGAGGGGTAATAAGAATATGAAAAGGAGATTGAGCCAAAAACCTGTTTTGGCCATTTCAGCAATGGTTATCTGGTCGCTAGCAAAGATCACCGTATTGGTGCCGGTTCCCGAAGGTAGCATAAACGCGAAGGAACAGGCGAAAGTAGCGGGAATCATTACTAATAGCGGATGTATGCTTCCGGCAACGGCCATCGCAGCGAGTATAGGTAGAAAAATAGTGGCCGTGGCGGTGTTCGAATTGACTTCGGTGATGAAGATAATAAGTCCAACGATCAAAAGAATAATTATGAAATCTGGCAAGCTCGCAAGCGAGGTAAATGAGTTCCCTATCCATTTGGCGAGTCCACTATTGTTGAATGCTGCTCCCAAGGCCAGTCCCCCACCTAGAAACATGGCTACCCCCCAGGGTACTTCTTTGGTAGCGTCCCAAGTCATAAGTCGGTTTCCTTTTCCATCGCTGGTTATGAATAATGCGATAGCCCCGAAAAGTGCCACCGTACTATCGTGAATATAAGCTTCTACTCCAAGCAAACTTCCCCATCCGGGAATAGTCACAAATCCTAGGACCAAATCTTTTTTGAATATCCATCCTAGAGCTGTTATCAAAAAAATATAGAAAACTCTTTTTTCTCCCTTGGTAATACTGCCCAAGGTTTTCAAAGTATCGGTAGCGATGTTACTTCCACCTTCCATGCGGTGGTGGATTTTAAAGTGGTTTATTAAATAGAACCAAACGATGGGGACGAACAGTATTACCACTGGAAGTCCTATTTTCATCCACTCCAAAAAATCAATTACCGGGGCATTTGGATATAGTGTCGTAACAAGACCTGCAAATACCAGATTGGGCGGGGTCCCGATCAAGGTACCAGTACCTCCTATGCTCGCTGCGTAAGCGATACCCAGTAAAAGGGCAAGTCCGAACTTCTTACGTTGTTCCAAAGGTTCTTTTTGGATGAGCGCGGTAGCGATAGGTAACATGATGAGCACCACTGCCATATTGGTGATCCACATCGAAAGAAAGGCGGTGACCAGCATAAAACCCAAAATAATATGGCGTTTGCTGGTGCCCAGGAGCTTAATCGTCGAAAGTGCAATGCGCTTATGTAACCGTTGATTTTCGATGCCCTTCGCCAGAATAAAGGCCCCTAAGAGCATTAGCACGTAGTCGTGTCCGTAGTTTTTAGTGGTCTCCGTGGAGGTCATGATACCTAAAAATGGAAATAAGGCCACAGGTAAAAAAGCAGTGATATAAATAGGAATGGCTTCGCTAACCCACCATATGATCATCAAAATGGCGACTGCGGCCGTCTTTTGCCCTTCCTCTGGTAGCCCGTTTGGCAAAGGTGCCAACAAGACCACTAGAAACAGCAAAAGCCCAATCCATATTCCGTACTTTTTTGAATTGGTCCGTATCATGGGAGTGTAAACTAGGTTTATTTTTCGGAATATCGAATTCTATCCGGGCAATATTTAGGACGGTGATGATTTTCTGCGTTGAAACGACGAAATCACAGTGATCGGGATTGTCGTATTTTTTGTAAATTTCAAGACTGACCTAAACCATTTCACTATGCATTCCTTGAAATCCATCGCAGTTCTATTCATCTGTGTGTTCATTATGAATTGCGAGGAATCGCTTCCACCCATAACCGATACTTTTAGCGAACAGATCAGGCTCAACCAGATCGGATATTACCCCCAGGCCGTTAAAAAGGCGGTTGTAGTTGATTTTGAAGGGGCCAACAGGTTTCAAGTGGTTGACAGTGTGTCGATGAAGGTGTTAATGACCGGGTCACTTTCCCAAACGAAAGACTGGCAACTCTCAAGGGAGAAAGTAAGGATTGCCGATTTCTCGGAGGTAACGGAGGAAGGTACTTATTTGTTACTGGTGGCCGGACTTGGATATTCCTACCCTTTTGAAATACGAAAAAACGTCCTACATGATGTTTTCCAGGGATCGGTAAAAGGGCTGTACTACCAGAGGGTCAGTGTGCCTTTAGAGGAAAAGCATGCGGGAAAATGGCATCGGGAAATGGCCCACCCGGACGATAGTCTGTTGTTTCATCCCTCCAGTGGAAAAGAAGAAGGATATATGGCCTCACCGGGGGGATGGTACGATGCCGGAGACTATAACAAATACATCGTAAATGCCACCTTTCCCTTGGGCCAACTGTATCTTTTGGAAGAACAATACCCCAACAGTATTTCCGATAATACCCTAAATATCCCTGAAAGCGGGAACGGTAGAAGTGATTATCTGGATGAATTGAAATACGGGATGGATTGGACACTAACAATGCAAGATGAGGATGGCGGACTCTTTCACAAGCTGACGGCCAAAAACTTTGAAGGGATGGTGATGCCGAACGAAGCGACCAGCCAACGGTATATCGTTGGCAAGGGTACCACCGCTACCCTGGATTTCGCAGCTTGCGCCGCACAGGCCTCCCGTGTATATGAGAAGGTCGCCCCCCTTTATGCGGCTAGATGTTTGCGGGCTGCGAAGAAGGCGTATGCCTGGGCCTTGGAACACCCGGCCGTAGCTTTCGTAAATCCAGCGGATGTAAGCACAGGACAGTATGGGGATACCAATTTCGATGATGAATGGTTCTGGGCGGATACCGAATTGTTTGTGTCTACCCAGGACGCTACCTATTTAGACCGTCTTACGAAGAGGCCCTTTGATTTTGATTTCCGCCCGGGGGAAAGTTGGACGACCTATATGCGATTTCTAGGAATGTTTACCATCTTAAATCATCCCGATGTTGTTCCAAAGCCACTCTATAACAAAGTAAGGCAGGGAATCTTGAATTCTGCGGACGCTCTGGTAAAAAAGGCGGAAGATCTGGATTATTTTCAACCCATCGATGATTTTCAATGGGGTTCTAACAGCGATGTCTTGAACGCCGCCATGATCATGGCACAAGCCTATCGATTGGAACCGAAAGAGGAATATCTCAATGGCGTGCAGCAATCAATGGGCTATATTCTGGGTACTAATGCCATGGGCGTGAGTTACCTGACAGGTTTCGGGGATAAGACCCCGATGTTCATTCATCACCGGCAAAGTGCCGCTGATGGTATTGAGGAACCGGTTCCGGGCTTGTTGTCCGGAGGTCCCAACAGCCGATTACAGGATGTGTCGGGAGGGGCGGTATACCCTCAGAATCCGGCTCCAATGCAGAGCTGGGTAGATCAGGAACCCAGTTACGCGAGTAATGAAATCTGTTTGAACTGGAATGCCCCCATGACTTATGTTCTGGGGTTTTTGGAAAGAGAAGCAAAATAAATACGCCCATTGGGGCAACACATGCCTAATAAAAATTTGAGATATGAAAAACGGTAGTCTATTGAGAGGTATCTGCTTTGGTTTGGTATTACTGATAAACCTACCTTTAACGGCAAGGGGTACCGAACCAAAACCGAAAAAGAAAAAACCACGAAATGTAATTTTTATTCTAACCGATGACCACCGGTATGATTACATGGGATTTACCGGCAAGGTCCCTTGGCTCGAGACACCCCATATGGATCGCCTGGCAGCCGAAGGAGCTTATTTGCCCAATGCGTTTGTCACTACCTCGCTATGTTCCCCGAGCCGTGCCTCGATTTTGACGGGTCAGTTTTCCCATTCGCATACCATTATAGACAATCAAGCCCCCGACCCTGGAAACCTCACCTATTTCCCGGAAAATCTGGAGAAAGCCGGTTATCAGACCGGTTTCTTTGGAAAATGGCATATGGGTGACCATGGTGACGATCCCCAACCAGGATTTACCCATTGGGAGAGCTTTCCCGGACAGGGGGTCTATTACAACCCTACCTTAAATATCAACGGGAAAAGAGTGTCTTATAAGGATTCCACCTATATCACCGACTTGTTGACCGAGCATGCGGTCGATTGGTTGGAAAAACGAGATAAAAAGAAACCGTTCTTTTTGTATTTGTCCCATAAAGCGGTACATGCGGGATTTCAGCCCGCAAGGCGACATAAAGGAAAATATAAGGGCAAAAAAATTAGCCTCCCCGTAACCTATGATCAGACCAAGACTGGAAAATATCGTGATTTAAAATGGCCACAATGGGTTGCCGACCAACGAATAAGCTGGCACGGAGTTGATTATATGTACCACGATAATCGCGACATACACGAAATGGTGGTCGACTACTGCGAAACCTTATTAGGTGTGGACGAAAGCATTGGTACCGTCATGGACTATCTTAAAAAGGAGGGTCTGGATGAATCGACATTGGTGATTTACATGGGGGATAACGGCTTTAGTTGGGGAGAACACGGTTTGATAGACAAGAGACATTTTTACGAAGAATCGGTGAAAGTTCCCCTATTGGTTCGATGTCCGGAGCTTTTCGAGGGAGGGATTTCTCCCGCGCAAATGGTTCAGAACATCGATATTGGCCCCACTGTTTTGGCGGAGGCCGGAGTGAAGCAACCCGAAAATATGCCCGGCGTGTCCTTTATTCCGATTTTGACGGGTGATACCGATGCAAAGGTACGTAAGGAAATATTCTATGAGTATTATTGGGAATACGATTTTCCCATGACTCCTACGGTATTCGGAATGCGCAATGATAAATACAAATACATCAGGTATCATGGGATATGGGATAGAAATGAATTATACGACCTTGAAAACGATCCCGACGAAATGTATAATTTGATTGCCGACCCTGACAAACAGGAGTTGATTAAATCGATGTCAACGGCCATCTATGACTGGCTGGAAGAGACCAAAGGAATGAACATCCCTTTAAAACGCACCATAAAATACCGGTTTGGTGATTATAAGCATCAGAACGAATATTAGTCGATTCCATGGTACCGGGAGGTCGGAGATGTCCTTTGCTGCTATCTATCCAAAGATCAGGGATCCGTTAAAGACTCTTGCCGGCTATTATGCGGGTCTCTTTACCGGTATTGTCAAAAAGCCGTATCTCTGTCGCCGTTATTGGTATTGTCATAGCGCGCCCGGATTGTGATTGAAAACTACTTCCCCAATAGAATTCGTTCAGGTTTTGCTGTCCATCCTCGTACTCTACCAAGGCCTTCACTTCGTTGGGTGCAATTTTTAGAATTCGCACTTTTTTATCATGTGCTCTTTCAAAAACTCTTAATGAGTCGTTGTTTTGGGAAGCGATGATTATGGGTCGCTCACTGGCCAAGCTCAGTGAAACCAAACTCTTGCCATTGCCTGGCACGAAAAAATGACTGTCTTCCAACACTACCGTTGAAAAGTCACCTTTCCCGTTGTTTCTAAGAACCAAACCGTTGAAGGCATCGGCCTTGCCCTGTTGTACTTCCATGCCAAATTCATTTCCGACCAATAGTAAATCCATATTCCCATCGCTATCAATATCCGTTGGCAAGATGCCATATACCGGTGCAAATTGCGCTTCCAATGGGAGCGAATGTATGCGAAAGGTACCATCTCCTAGGTTTTCAACCCAAGAACTGGTCATGTAGTTGAAAGTAAGTTTTGTGGCATCTTCCAACAAACCGTCGGAAAACATTTCCGGTAGGGTAGCGGCTCCAAATTCTCCGAAGGAGTTGAATTTCTTACGAATCCCGACATATTGTTTGGTGACATCTTGCCACGGATGGTACAGATATTCTTTCTTCGTACCAACGCTGTCCCGTAAATAATAGGAAATCAAGGGGTCGATACTCCCGTTTTCATCCAAATCCTTGGCGTATAATCGAACAGGCTCTTCACCATCACCCTTGAAATAAATATTCCTGCCATAATTCCCTGCTATATAGTCCGTGTCCCCGTCGTTGTCCAAGTCCGCTGCGGCCAAACTGTTCCACCATCCATGGGCATCATCGATACCGGTCCTGTCAGTGACCTCTACCAATTTTCCCATATTGTTTTGGAAGAAACGTAGGGGCATCCACTCCGTTGCCAGAACAAGGTCTGGCCAGGAATCATTGTTGAAATCGGTCCAGAGGGCATCGCTTACCATACCTGCGTACACCAGTTCCGAAGAAATCGATTCAGTAGCATCCACAAATTTGATACTTCCATTTTCGCTTTCATTACGTAGTAGAAAGCTTCTATCGGAAGATGGGTAGGAGAATGGGAGTACCCTGCTTCCGACAAAAAGGTCTAGATCGCCATCCTGGTCAAAATCGGCCGCTTTAACGGTAGAAGAATTCGCGGTAATTAACGGAATTGCATCGATTGCTTTGGTAAAATTTCCAATGCCGTCGTTTTGGTACAGTACGTCGGTATAAAAAGGATGACCAGCAGGGTATTGGCCACATCCCCTGGCGATGTACAGGTCGAGATCCCCGTCGTTGTCCGCATCAAAAAGTAAGGTTCCGGCATCTTCCTCCTCGAGGCCCTCCGAGGTCTTATAGGATACTTCCCGCTTTTCAAAAGCACCTTTTTCGGTCTGTAGCAACCATTTTTCCTGAAAACCACGGCTTGCGGCAACAAACAGGTCGTCTAGGTCATCTCCATTGACGTCTCCTACGGCAAGTGCCGGGCCGAATTGGGAGAACTTATGCGGGATGGTCGTCTGAAAATTAAAATCGATAAAATCGTAGTCGCCGACAAGATGTTGTAGGTTGTATTGTTCCGCAACTTCACGATAGATGGCTTCATTGTCAGCAGTCATTGTTGTTCCCTCTAAATTTCTGTTGGGATTGTAGCTAATCGCCAGTACCGTATCGACTTCTGTTTCACCGATGAGCTGCTCCGCACCATTGGGCCATCGAATTCGTATACTGTCAACTTGGGAAATAGTTCCCAATCCAAAATGCAACACCTGTTCCGGTTGTGACAAATACCCACGCCCGGACAACAGCGCCTTTTGTTGGATCATGTCGTTTGCGTAAACTTTGGCGGTAGCACCGACCGCGTTTCGGTTTTTATCAGGGCCCTGTAGCTTCAGCCGTAAATAAACTTGGTTGGGATACAGCTTTTCGCTGTGGTTTTCCAGTAATAGGGCAGGATCATTGATATTATTGATGACAAGATCTAAGTCCCCATCGTTGTCCAAATCCCCGTAAGCCGCACCGCTTGAGTAGGTGCCAAAATTGAGCCCCCATTCCTTGGTATGGTCTTGAAATTCAAGACCGCCGTTGTTTTTGAACACGAAGTTGGGAATCTTGATTTCGGGAATGGCCGCTATCAATTTTTCTTTGCTAAGCAATCGGCTCGCCGTGATTCGAAAATCCCCAAAATCACGATCCGTGACATCTTTGGGAAAACCGTTGGTTATAAGAAGGTCTTGCCATCCATCGTTGTTATAATCTCCGAACAATGGCGCCCAGCTCCAATCGGTCTCCTGCACGCCGGCCAACATCCCCACCTCGCTAAAAATAGGCAGCCCCGTTTCCGGGTTGGTCCCCATGTCTACCTGAAGGGTATTGCGGGCGTATTGATATTCATACCCATACTTTTCGGTAAAAATCTCTTTTTGGTAGTTGCTAGGCCCCTGAAACAATTTTTTTCGTTTGTTGTAGTAAGGCTGCATCTCGGTAGTATAAATATCCATACGGCCATTATTGTCTACATCAGCTACATCACTTCCCATAGAAGATAGGCTAAAGTGCTTAAAAATGGCTCCGGCACTATTCGTAAACGTACCGTCTTGATTGTTGACGTAGACCAAATCGTTACTCAAAAAATCGTTGGCTACATAGATATCCGGCCAGCTGTCCCCATTGAAGTCGTGTATTAAAGTACTGTGGCTATAACCGTGATAGCGAATACCTGCCTTCTCGGAAACATCTACAAATAGCTGATGGTCGAGACTATCACTAAACGTATTTTCGTACAATCGATCGCGACTGGGGGAAGTGCCATCATCATCCAAGGGTCTAAACTCTCCGGGATCAATATCATCGATACGGTTGACCCCAATGAACAGGTCTAAATCCCCATCCCTATCAAAATCAAAAAATTGGGCATGGGAGGAATAGCTATCGTCCGCTAGCCCATATTCTTGACCCATTTCCTTGAAAATGGGTATTCCTTCCTTGATTCCTTGATTAATGTACAGCAGATTGCGACGACGTACCGAATCCCGTCTAAAGGTATTGCAGACGTAGATATCCAAATTACCATCCGCATTGATATCTATTATCGATACGCCCGATGACCACATGAGGCTATCAGGTTTGTCAATATTCGCTAAAGCGGATATATCCTCAAAGTGTAAATTACCCTTGTTCAGAAATAGTTTGTTGGCCACTTGGTTGCCGGCAAAAAAAATGTCGTCGAGCCCGTCGTTGTTTACGTCACCCAATGCTACCCCAGCACCATTGTATACAAATTCGTTGTCGATGATGTTAATACTATCATTTTCGGTGAGCTGGTTGTTAAAGCGTAAACCGGATTCGGTTACGGCTACCTCGGAAAATAGGGTAGTAGGGGTTTTTTCACTGCACGCCCCCAATACCATAAGTAAAGGGACCAAGTAGGCCAAGTAACGCCTGAGGACAAATAGTTCAATTGAAGTCATGGGTTTTGGTTCGATTCAAATGTGTATCTACAAAGATGCGCGAACCTTGGGAAAGAAGCAAAAAAAAGCCGCCCGTAAGGCGGCTTTTAACTTCATAAGAAAGGAATTTATTAATATCCTGGATTCTGCGACAATACATCAGATCCCTGGATGTCGATCTGTGCTTGTGGAATAGGATAATACTCATTTTTACCAGCAGTAAAACTAGCTCCACCGAATTTGGTCACCAACAGCGTGGATTCGTACGCCAAATACGCATTGAGCTCCTCGGCTGCGACACCCCATCGAACCAAGTCGAAGAAACGATGGCCTTCGCCGGACAGTTCCAACTTACGCTCAAAACGCACTGCTTGTCTAGCGAATTCCTGACTAGGGAAGGCAGTATATTCGGCAATTTCATAGTTGGCCGCGTCGCTTCCATCGTCGTTTTTCACCCAGAATTCCGCATTGGCCGCCCTACGCCTTACCTGATTCACGTAGTCCAAGGCTTGGTCAAGATTCCCGAGTTCTACCTCGGCCTCGGCAGCCATTAAAAGAACATCTGCGTAGCGCATAATCATGTAGTTCATAGTGGCATAACCTCTAGTCCAAGAGCTACCATCGGTAAAGGTATTATCCTGACCTGCACGGTACACATATTTTTTAGGTGAATAAGGCCCCGCATACGGCTGACTACGAATCCAAGCTTTTCCAGGATGTGGTCCCCATCCCAAGTAGGGAATACCTCTTCGTCCTACAGAATGATCCAGACGAGGGTCTACCGGACCTGCATCAAGAGTAAAGGGATCACTGGTCTCTACACCATAGTCGTTGGCCAAGGGATCCTGATTGTAAGAACCGTCCAATAGTGGGAGACCTCCAGAGGTCCTAAATGAATTGGCCAACTCAAAACTAGGCTGGAAAAATCCGCAGCAGTTACCGGGACCATCAGGACCTGTGTTGTAAGGATAGTTAAGGTCATCGAAATAATTCGCATTCTGGGTGCTTCCTGTTTCGTTCGAGGATTCTACGTCCATCACCGCCTCGGCGTGGTTATCGTTTACCGCGTTGAACATTGCGGAATAATCATCCAACAAAGCATATTTTAATCCGTTGGAGGTGGTCCCATTGGCGATTACATCGTCAAACCAGGTCTTGGCCTCCGCCCATTTTTGTTGGAACAGTTTCGCCTTTCCCATATAGGCCGCAGCGGCCCATTTGTTCACCCGACCGGCTCCGTTATCCCCGGGCAGGTTATCATAGGCAAACTGAAAATCGGCTTCTATCTTATCCCATACGTCCGGTGTATTTGGAATCAAAGGGATATCGGTAGCAAGGGCAGTTTCATCAAAATAAGGAATGCTGTTAAAATGCTTCTTCAAGTCAAAATAGAAATGACCACGAAGCAACCTTGCCTCACCCGCAATGCGATTGGCGGTGGCTTCGGGGACTTCGGTTATGGCGAGTGTTGCCAGTACCTTATTCGCCCTACTTACCCCTTCATAGCGACCTCGCCAAAGGTTGTTTAAATCACCTTGGGTCGGATCGGCTTCGTAGCGCTGTACCGGATTGATACTAGAGTAGTCACCGGCATCCGTACCCTTATTGGCTTCACCGCCCATAATCGAACCGGTCACCCAGTGGTTCGGACCCTCAAATCGGTTTCCAAAGACGCCATTGACGGCGGCATAGGTTCCTATTAACAATCCTTCAATACCGTCAACGGTTTGAAGCTGTGCGTCCCCCAAGGAGCCCGTTGGGGCGACTTCGAGAAACTCATCACTACAGGAAACCCCCAACATGAGAACTCCCAGAGCAATGCCTGTAAACTTCTTGATTTTACTAATTGATTTCATAGTTTAATTTTTGTTGTAAATATATTGTTTTTTTTTGGTTTAAATATCACAAAACAATCCTATCCGCTTACAGACCTATGTTAAGGTTGAGCAAGTACGAGGGTGTTACCGGATAATTACCAACATCGACACCGAAACGGGTATCGGCATCACCCCCTACCACTGGGTCTAGACCACTGTAATTCGTGATGGTCCAAATATTATTGGCGGAAATCCCGAAATCCAATTTACTAAGGCCCAAGGCGTCTTTTATTTTGTCGTCAAAAGAATAGATCAAAGCAAGTCGTTGTAGCCTTACGTAATCACCATTCTCAACATACCAGGAGTTGGATGCTCCACTGGTACTTAAGTTCGAAACGCTTTCCCAAATGGGGGCTCCTGCGTTGTTCCCCAATTCAGGAGTCCAGGAGTTGAAGGCGGCCACGCCCTTTGCCGACCCTTCAAAGGTCCCAAAGAAATCCCTAAACCATTTTGATTGATTGAAAATCTCCACGCCGGTTACCCAGTTCCAATAGGTTTCCAAGGTAAGGTTTTTGTATTTCAAGTTCAAAACGGCCCCACCGCTATACTCGGCCACGGGATCGCCAAGATAGGTACGGTCGTCCGGGGTGATAACACCGTCCCCATTGATATCCGCATAGCGGAAACGTCCTAGTCCCTTACCGTCCTGATCAGGGGAATTGGCTACCTCTTGCTCGCTATTAAAGTAACCGATTACCTGATAACCGAAGAAGGAGGAGAGGGGTCTTCCCACTTGATTTCGGGTCGGTGCGATACCCCTGAAGGTACCTCCATCCAAGAACTCGATGCCGGGGGCAAATTCGACAACTTCGTTTTTAAGGAAGGAGTTGTTCAAGGTTACCTCAAAGGAAAGGTCTTCGGTGAAGTTGCCACGTCCAATGATTTGTACGTCAACCCCTCGATTCAACATAGAACCTACATTTACTGCTGGCGCAGCGGCGAAATTACCGGTAACACCTGCCAGGGGAACTTCGAAAAGAAGATCCTCGGTATCTTTCTTCCACCAGTCTAAGATAACCTCCAATTTGTCGTTAAAGAACGAAGCATCAAAACCGATATTTAAGGTAGTACTGGTTTCCCATTTTGCATCCGGATTACCGATGGTACTTGCGGCAAACCCTTCGTCGGCCCCACTGTTTTGCCCATTGATGGGATAAAAGGTATTACCCAGGTTGGAGGCAGCCAAGGTGAATTGATTGGTGGGTCGCACATTGTTGGAGTTCCCCATTTCTCCCCATCCACCGCGTATCTTGAGGTCGGTAATGAAGTCTTGATCCTGCATAAAAGGCTCCGCAATCACCCTCCAGGCACCGGAGACTGCCGGGAAAACCCCGTATCGATTGTTTTCACCAAATACGGAGGAACCATCCCGTCGTATCACCCCGGTCAGATAGTATTTCTCGTCAAAGTTGTAGTCCAACTTTCCAAAGAGGGAACTGAAGTTCACCCCTTTGAAAATAAAACTTTGAACTACAGGGCTTTGAACCGTTTGCAAGGAGACAAAGTCCAAGTCTGTAGAAAATGGGTTGATACCCGATCCCTGGATTCTTCGTCCCAGGGGAGGAGTTCTTGGGGAATCTGCCCCTTTAATTGCTTCGACACCACCCAGAAACTTGATCTTGTGCTTCCCAAACAATTTTTCATAGGTCAAAGTGTTGGTCCATATCCATTGAAAGCCGTATTGGTTGGCTTCGTTAAAAGAGAAACTTGCCTGAGGTTCCGAATCCCCTAGATATCTGAAGTTGTAATCCACCGAGTTAAACGTAAAGTACGAACCACCGATACTGGTTCGCAGTTCCAAACCATCGGCTGGTCGTACGGAAGCATAGAGATTTCCAAAGGTACTCACACTATAATTGTTGTCATTTCCTCTGTCCTGGACCAACCTTCGCACCGGGTTCCTTGGATTGTTGAACCCTGCCGCTCGGGTACTCGCATAGTTACCCAATTCGTCAAAAACGGGAATGATGGTCGGCATCCGGTAGGCGGAAAGAACCTCCGACTCATCATCCGAAATACCCAAACCTCCATTACCACCTTGTTGTCCGTTGACCGAATTATAGGTTACCTGTAAATTCTCCCCGACACTCAACCAAGGGGTTATGTCCCATTCCGAATTAAATCGAGCCGTATATCTGTTCTGTTCATTTTCCAACAAAATACCGGCTAGATTTTGCAAACTGAGGCCCATAAAAAATCGGCCATTCTCAGTACCTCCGTCAAAACCGATGCTGACACGGTTGGCAGGAGCGATTCTGGTGATTTCCTTATACCAGTTGGTCCCCGCTAGATTGGGTCGTATCAAGAAGGTGTTTTCAGGGTTTGCTTCAAAAGATGCTTGAATTTGAGCCAAATCTACAGTTCCATTGATCCCGTTAAGGGTTATATTATCACCATTGGCGTCTGTGTAAGAGGCATGTAGAAAATCCGGTAATACGGGAGTAGGATTCGAACCGTATTGCGGATGGGTATATTCTACCGGAACACCGTTGGCCGCTGCATTGTTTTCGTAGGCGATATGGGTATATCGGGCCATGTCCTGAGGGTTCAACATCTCTGGGGATCCACCGACATTGGGGTCGGTAACACCACTTTGTATGTTAATTGAAATTTTCGCTTTTCTACTCCCCTTACGTCCTTGCTTGGTGGTGTAAACGATTACACCGTTCGCCGCACGAGCACCGTAGATAGAGGCTGCTGCCGCATCTTTCAGTACTGCCGTGTTCTCAATATCGTCGGGGTTTAGGAAGTCGATGTTCAAGGTAGGCACACCGTCGACTACATATAAAGGTTCGTTACCGCCAAAGGCACCAAAACCACGAACCCTGATCTGGGAAGCGGTACCTGGTTGACCGTTTGTTACTACCGTAACCCCGGCCACACGACCTTGTAGCTGCTGTTCAACGTTTCCGGAAGGGATCGCTGCCAACTCCTCTGCCTTCACAATCGAGACCGCGGCAGTCGTTTCGCGCTTTGTTTCCGTTTGGTACCCAGTAACGATTACCTCATCGAGGGCGGCGGCATCTTCCTGCATCGTAGCGTTGACGGTAGAATTACCGTTTACGGGAACTTCCAAGGTCTGGAAACCCAAATAGCTGAATACCAGGGTGGCGTCACTTTCAGCCTCCAACGTATAGTTGCCATCGAAATCGGTTTGTGTACCAGTTGTGGTTCCTTTTACCAACACGTTGGCCCCCGCTAAGGGAACACCATCGGAATCGGTTACGGTACCCGTTATGGTCGTTTGGAAAATTGGATCCCCCTCGACCACTGTAAAATTAGTTTCCGGATTCGCAAAAGCAAGTTGCGCTCCCAAGCAAATCATCATCGACAAAAACCCAAATTTAAGCGAAGTAAACTTGCCTTTGGGCCTCAACGAATTGTAATCACGTTTTTGATTCATAATCCTTGTTGTTTGTTAGTTTAAATAATTCTTGATTAAGTTGGATTTTTTAAGCTATGGGCCTACATCCATCTGTTAAAAAAAACCAAATTTAGGTTAATAATAGCAAAATTATGTGAATTAAAAACACATAACTTCCAATATTTTATCATTAGACGACTCAAAAAAAATGTTCAAAATTTACGGAGGCAATCCTTCAAACCCCTGTTTCATTGGGATATGTGAAATTTTTCCACAAGAAATTTTACATATCCACAATCTTAATGAAATCACAACAGCGGTAAAAAATGTTACCAAAAGTATGTTAAATGAGTAGATTTTTTTGGACTACTACAACGTTTTAGAAGGTCTTTTTTTGTGAGAATTTTATGTTAATTTTTTATGATAATACCATAGGCGAACGAAAGGTTTTTACGTTCTATTTTTTGGCTGATCCATCATTGAAATGGGATGTGGTTTTGATGGGATAGAAAGTTCCTAAAAGTCTATTTAATTCGAATCAATTTTTGGGGTTTTACTTACTTTGATACAAGACAGGACCAAAAACCGATTTGCTGTTCGCGTGAAGAACAGGTATTGGTCGCCTCCCTCCTTGATGCGATATTTTTTACGGATTGTTGCTACGGTTTCGTGAAAATTACGGGTAGTGATGTTCGCTTTGGCACCCTCCCATTGCTTCAATGATTTTCTATTATAAGGAAATATGCTTTTTACTAAAAAAACCCTGCCGGGAAACCCTACCTGTTGTTTTGAGGTGTAAAGATGGGTGTTGGGATCTAGTTTGTACAGCCCGAATCGATTTCCAATGGTTTTAAAGGCTCCTGACTTCATTATGGCCGCGTTTGGTTCATATAAGTAGGTCATGGGTTCTGAAAAGACTGCTTCCGCACTCTTCTCCGATTCCCATTCAAACACAAAATTTTCCGGACCGTGTTTAGCGTAGTTAATGGTCCTGATTTTTGGTTTTCCTTCAAAACCTTTCTGTAGCACCCAGAGCAGTTCCCTTACTTCGTTTAGCACCGAAACAATATGAACTTCCTTGGCAAATTTCAGCGCATCTAGGGTTGTAGAAAGGTCTAATAGGGGTGAGGTCTTGATAAGTAAGTTATCCGATTTGGCAAAAAGCGCCTCTAAATGCGCTACGACATTTGGGGTGGAGTCCGATAGCAGGAACACTTTTCCTTTGGCGCCATGCCTTCTCGATGGGTCGATATATATCCAATCAAAGGATTTTTTTTGGTTCTTTAAAAAGTCCAATCCGTCCCCGGAAAAGATCGCTATGTTTTTCGCCCCCAACATTTCAAAATTATGCCTCGCAATCTTGGACAGCTCCAAATCTTTTTCGCAGTAAAAAACTTGTGCTATTTTCTGGCTAAAAAAATAGCAGTCGACCCCTAGGCCCCCGGTTAGATCGACCAACGTTTTTCCGCTTATAATTTCTGCCTTGTACCGGGCCGTAATTTCCGAGGAGGTTTGTTCGATGTTCAGTTTTTTGGGGTAGTAAATATTCGAGGTTCGGAACCAGGTGGGGAGCTTTGTCCGACACTTTTCTTTGGCTTCCAATTGTTGAGCCAGTTCTTGATTGGAAATACCTTCGAAAATGGGTTTTTTAAATAAAACTGACAGGATGTCACCTTTATAATTTTTGTTTATAAAATCTTGTAAATCAGATTTTAAAATATTATTATTCAAAGTAATACTATAAATTTTGGGTCAGGGATTTCACCAACTTGTTTTCTGCTAGAAATTCTTTTAAAATTACCTTGATCGCGGTATATCCTGGTACCGCGACAATCATTCCCACGACTCCAAAAAGCAATCCGGCAATGATGATTATCAAAAAGATTTCAAGTGGGTGCGACTTTACACTACTGGAAAAAATCAGCGGTTGGGAGGCAAAATTATCGACTATCTGGCCGATGGCCAAACCAATCAAAACGTATCCCGCTTTCGGCAGGATTACCGAGCTAAAATCCATTCCCAGAAAACTGGTCATTGTTAAGATAATCATGATAACCCCACCAATGATCGGGCCAACATAGGGGATGATATTGAAAAGGGCGCAAAGAAAAGCGATTACAATAGCATTTTCCACGCCAACAATCAATAAGGTGATGGTATATATAACGAACAATACAAATATCTGTAGCAATAGCCCTACAAAGTATCGCGACAACAGATTATTGATTTTGTCGATAGACTTTACCGTACCGGCCTCTTTGTTATTGGGGACAAACATTAAGAGGCCATTTTGAAACAATTTGCTATCCTTTAGGAAAAAAAATGAAATAAACAGGACCGAGAATAAACCGATGCTTGCCGAGCTTAAAATATCTAGAAAAGAGTTGAGAAAGTTTGGAATAAATCCGATGTCGAGGCCTTCCAAAATATTCTTTTCGATTTCCGTTTCCTGTATCAGCTCGGTTACCACCCTGGGTGAGGCCCCTATATATTCCGTAATTTGCCGGTAAAGCTGATCTAAGTTCTTTTGCAATGCATCGATGTTCAAAAGCGATAGATTTTTGCCCTGTTCTGAAATAAGCGGCACGAAGAGAGCAATAATTCCCGCTAGGACCCCGACCATTAATAGCATGGTACATATTACTGCCAAGGTGTTGGGGAATTTGAGTTTTCGTCTTAAAAAAAGTACCACGGGTCTTCCGATCAAGGCGATGACCGCTGCAATTGCCAAGTAAGCAAGGACGGATTGAATTTTATATAGAAAATAAAGCACCAATGCGATGCCCACTATAATGCCTAGGGCCCTAAGGATGCCCTTAGAAATGGTTTGTGCGGTCATTTTGATGAAATTTGGTTAGTTTTTGAACACATAGGAGATAATGTTGGCTCCCATTTTAAGCGCTTTTTCGCGCACCTCTTCCGAATCGTTATGTACGGCCGGATCTTCCCAGCCATCACCTAAATCACTTTCATAGGTAAATAGCAGTACCATTCGATTTTCATGAAACAGGCCAAGTGCTTGCGGCCGCTTACCATCGTGCTCATGTATTTTCGGCAGTCCATCCGGAAAGTTGAACTCCTGTTTAAAAATCGGGTGGTCAGCTCCAATCTCAACCAATTCCTTGTCCGGAAATACTTTTGGCAGTTCTTTTCTAAGATAGGGTTCCATGCCGTAATTATCATCGATGTGCAAAAAACCTCCGGATAATAGATATGTACGGAGGTTTTTGGCCTCCTCTTCGCTAAAAACGACGTTCCCATGGCCTGTCATGTGCAAAAAAGGATATTGAAAGATAGTACTGCTTCCAACAGCGACATTCTCTGTGTTTTCATCGATTTGAGTTCCGATATTGGCATTGCAAAACCGTATGAGATTGGGTAGTGCGGTCGGGTTTGAATACCAATCACCACCACCATTATATTTCAAGATTGCAATTTCTTGAGCCAGTAGGTCAAAAGTGTTGAAATAAACAAAAAGCAAAAAGACGATTGTAAGCTGTTTCATAGTCTACCGTACTAAGCAGGTACATTTTCAAAAATACTAATAATCATGTTCAAAAAGGGTATCGTTGGGACATTTGTTCTCACCGTATTGGCCACCTTGGCCTTCAAAAACAGCTGGGATTCCTATGGGTCTTCAATCGTGGTACAGTCCGAAGCGGAAGAGACTTTATATGATCCCTTTGTAGTCCTGGAACTTTTTACCTCACAGGGGTGTTCGAGCTGCCCGGCCGCCGATATTTTGTTGCAAAAAGTGAAGCACGAAAACCCTGACCGTGTCTTCACCCTCTCCTACCATATCGATTATTGGAACTATATAGGATGGAACGATCCATTCAGTAAGGCCGAGCATACCCTGAGACAAAGCGACTACAACAGAAAGCTCGGTTATCACGGCAACTACACTCCGGAAATTGTGGTGAACGGTAAGGAGCACTTTGTAGGTTCGGATGTTTCAAAAATGAATTGGGTCCTTGAAACTTTCCGGAATGAAAAAACAACCAATGCGATAACGATTACCGATGTTCGGACGAAAGACGGACGGATTAGCTATTGCTACGAAGTTAAAGGCCCCTTTGAAAATAAAAAAGTACGGGCGGTCATCGTTCTTGATCAACGTATTACCGAGGTAAAACGGGGAGAAAACCGCAATCGGCGCGTCACGAACAGTAATATCGTAGTTCACGAGCGGCTATCACAGCTTGCACGACCCGTCGGAACCGCTTTTATAAAATTGCCCCGGATCGTTCAGAAGAACGAGAAGATATTCTTGGTAGTTTTGGTAGAAAATGAAGAAAAAGATATCACCGCAGCGGCTCAAATCGATTTAAAAATTTGATACTGCCGATTTTGACCTAATTTCGTTGGTGTTTTGGTAGCTGCAGCCGTTTCCTATCTAGCCGTTGTTTATCATATTGACCATAGTACAAGCCACCACTGCTGCGGTCTCGGTTCGTAAACGGCTTTTCCCCAAAGAAACGGGTAGAAACCCCTTTTCGTAGGCCAGTTGTATTTCTCGACGTGAAAAATCGCCCTCGGGCCCAATGAGAATGGTTAAGTCCTTATCCGGTGCAACACGTCTTTTCAGCTCCAGCCGCTCCTCCTCTTCACAATGGGCAATAAACAGCAATCCGTGATGCGGTTGTTCAAGAAATTCTTCAAAAGTCGTTGCTTCGTTCAACTTGGGGAGATAGGTACGAAGACTTTGTTTCATGGCCGACTGGATTATCTTTTCAAGTCTTTCGGGTTTAACCGTTTTCCGTTCCGAACGTTCACAAATGATAGGGGTTATCTCATCAACACCGATTTCGGTAGCCTTTTCCAAAAACCATTCGTAGCGTTCGCCCGTTTTTGTAGGTGCAACGGCCATGTGTAGGGAATGCATAGGGCGATGCCGCTTTTCTGTAGAAGCGATTTCGACTTTGCATTTCTTGCCATTTGCTTCTATGATTTTGACATCGAACAACCATCCCCTTCCGTTGGTGATATACAACCGGTCTCCTTCTTTCTTTCGGAGCACGCGTACGATGTGTTTGCTTTCCTCGGGACCAAAAGTAAATTCCGGGGCATCGTCATCAATATCGGCACTGTAAAATAATTGCATCGTTAGAAATTTAGGGGTTTTCTAGTATCCGCTAGTGTCATCATACTAATTTCGTTTTCCTACCAGTCGCATTTAACGATTATTGGTCTACAGGTAGTATCGGGCCTTTGCGCTGATGCGTTGATTGGAAAATTCACTCTTTTTATATTTCAAATACCCCACGATACCGATCATAGCGGCATTGTCGGTGCAATATTCAAATTTTGGTATATAGGTGCGCCAGCCCATGGTAATTTCCATTTTTTCCAATGTGCTCCGTATACCCGAATTGGCCGATACCCCCCCGCCGATGGCAACTTCCTTAATCCCGGTTTGTTTTACGGCTTTTTCCAACTTATCCATTAAAATGGCAATGATCGTATGTTGTATAGAGGCGCATAGGTCGTTCAAATGCTCTTTGATAAAATTAGGATTTTTCTTGGTCTCCCGCTGTATGAAGTATAAAATGCTGGTCTTTAGGCCACTGAAACTAAAATTCAACCCTTCTACTTTGGGTCTTGGAAAATCAAATGCCAAAGGGTTGCCCAATTGGGCATATTTGTCCACCAAAGGTCCCCCCGGATAGGGGAGGCCCATTAATTTGGCGCTTTTGTCAAACGCTTCCCCCACGGCATCGTCCAACGTCTGCCCCAATATTTCCATATCGAAATAATCATTTACCTGCACGATTTGGGTGTGCCCGCCACTGATGGTCATGGCCAAAAAAGGAAATGAGGGCGGTGTGCTTTTGCCATCCTCGATGAAATGGGCCAATATGTGCGCCTGCATGTGATTCACCTCGATTAACGGAATCCCTAGTCCGAGGGAAAGCGACTTGGCGAATGAGGTGCCTACCAACAAAGATCCCATGAGCCCCGGACCTCTTGTAAAAGCTATGGCCGATACTAGTTTTTTGTCGATATTTGCGGTAGCCAAGGCTTGGTGAACTACGGGAACGATGTTCTGCTGGTGTGCCCGAGAGGCCAATTCCGGTACAACACCTCCGTATTCCTCATGAATTTTTTGGGTTGAAACGATATTGCTCAACACCTTTCTGTCCTTGAGAACAGCTGCTGAAGTATCATCACAGGAAGATTCTATGGCAAGAATGTAAATAGTTTCGTTTTTCACCCGTTTTGGAATAAAAATTGAAAGCTCAAAGGTAAAACATACCGCCCTATCAAAAAATTGAAAAAAATATTGATTCGAACACTTCTGGTGATTTTGCTCATCTGTGTTTTAGGGACTTTAGTACTCTCCTTGCCAATAGTACAGACTCAATTGGCCCAATATGCGACAAAATCGATCAATAAGGAGTTCGGGACCAATATCAACATCGATAGACTTCGTGTTTCGCTTATTTCATGGGATACTGCGCTAAAGGGAGTATACATTGAGGATTTTAGACAAGATACCTTGTTCTATGTGAATGAATTGACTACTTCTATCCTAAGTGTACGTAATTTGGTCAATGGTAAACTGGAGTTTGGGGATATTGATGTAGAAGAACTCGATTTTAAATTGAAGACCTACAAAGACAGTACCGGCACCAATTTGGAAGTATTCATCGACAAGTTGGACGATGGAAAACCTAGAAAGCCGGGAACACCTCCTTTCTTTTTCTCCTCGGCGAAATTAAACGTAGCAAAAAGTACGTTCAAATTAATCGATGAAAATTTAGAGCGACCCGAAACTCTCAACTTTAAGGATTTGAGTATCAAAGCTTCGGACTTTCAAATTTTAGGTCCTGAGGTAACCACGGGCATCGATGCAATGTCGTTTAATAGCAGTCGCGGTATCCGTGTCGAAAATTTAATGACCGATTTCAAGTATACCAAACAACAAATGCGTTTTGATTCCCTGGCCATTCAGACACCCGGTTCGGTATTGAATGGTGGTCTCATCTTTAATTACGAGCGAAAAGACTTTGCTGATTTTCTGAATAAAGTTAAAGTTGACGCTAGTTTTAATGAATCGAAAGTTGCCTTCGATGAGGTGAACTTATTGTACGACCAGTTCGGAAAGGGCAAGGAAGTTTCGTTTTCTTCCGACTTTAACGGCGTTTTGAACGATTTAAATTTGGAGAATCTTTTTCTCCAGTCCGATAACACCGGCATACGGGGCGATTTCAATTTCAAGAACCTCTTTGTAAAAAGCCAGCCTTTTTCAATGCAGGCAAAAATGAAAAACGTCACCTCCAGTTACTATCAATTAAACGCATTGATGCCGAATATTTTGGGGAAATCGTTACCTCCTTCCATATTCAGGAAATTGGGACAATTTACGATTCGGGGAGATGCCTTGGTGACCGAAACTTCCATCAACGCCAAGATTAACGTAAATACCGCTATCGGTAGTAGTTACGCCGATATGGAGCTTACCAATATCAACAATATCGATGAGGCGGCCTACAAAGGCTTCGTTTCGTTGATAGACTTTGATTTGGGCGATTTTGCTGAAAACAAGCGTTTGGGAAAAACTACCCTTGATTTTAATGTGGAAGGGAAAAGCTTTCTAACAAAGAGCCTGAATACCGAAGTGATAGGGGAGGTATACTCGATTGTTTTCAATGATTATGAATATAATAATCTCAAGGTCTCGGGAATACTAAAGGAACAGTTGTTCGACGGAAGTTTGGTCAGCAACGATGAAAACCTACAGTTTAATTTTAAGGGGTTGGCAGATTTTGGGGCTGACCAAAACAACTTTAATTTTATCGCGGCAGTAGACTATGCCGACCTTAAAAAACTGAACTTTATCAACGATAGTGTATCGATTTTCAAGGGTAATGTGAATATGGATGTTATCGGCAATACCCTCGATAATCTTATAGGTGACATCAAATTCACCAAAACCAATTTCCAGAACAAGAACGACACCTATTACTTTGAGGATTTCGAGATTTCCTCCCGATTTGAGAACGATTCCACCAGAGTCATCAATATCAATTCACCGGATATTATAACAGGTTTTTTACGGGGTAATTTCAAAGTGAAGGAGTTGGGGAGGCTCGTACAGAATTCATTAGGGAGTATTTATACGAATTACCGTCCGTTTGAGATTTCCGGTGGTCAGACCTTGGCCTTTAATTTTAAGATATACAATAAAATTGTGGGTGTTTTTTTTCCCGAAGTCCGGTTTGATCCCAATACCTTTATAAGAGGAAATATCATAGCCGATGAAGGGGATTTTAAGCTTACTTTCAAATCCCCAAGCATTGAAGCGTATGGCTCCAAAGCTGACAATATCGATGTTCAAATCGACAATAAGAACCCGCTGTTCAATACTTTTGTGGCGGTGGGCGATTTATCGAACCCCTACTACGATGTAAAGGATTTTAATATCATTAATACCACCTTGAAAGATACCTTGTTCTTTCGTGCTGAATTCAATGGAGGCAGTGAGTACAATGATGTGTACAACCTTAACTTCTACCATACTTTCAACAAGGCCAACAAATCGGTCATTGGCTTGAAAAAATCGGATGTCAGCTTTAAGGGGAACGAATGGATACTCAACAAGGACAACAATAACCAGAACAAAGTGATCATCAACCGAAATTTGGATAGCCTGAGCATCCAAGAGATCGTGATGAACAACAATGAACAGGAGCAGATAAGGCTTCGGGGACAATTGGCCGACTCGACCTTTAAGGACCTTCAGTTGGAATTTAAGATCGTTTCCCTGGAGAAAATCACACCCGCTATCGATAGTTTGCGTTTGGAAGGGGAGGTAAACGGGACACTGAATGTATTCCAGAAAGATGGTGTTTACCTGCCTTCCTCCAATCTTAACGTGGCTGATTTTTCAATCAACGAAATGCGCATGGGAGACCTTGCAGTAAGTATTGCGGGAAACCGGGATCTTACCGATTTTGTGGTCAATTCACAGATTACGGATAAGGGATTCGAGAAAATGGGTGTAGTCGGTAATATTCGCAATACGGGCGATATGCCGACGGCAGATCTTCTGGTAAATTTCAATGACTTTGATTTGGAACCTTTTAATCCACTTGGGGAAGGGGTTATCGATAATATACGCGGTGACCTAAGTGGAAATGCCAGAATCAAGGGTCGGGTCGACAATCCTGAATTTAGCGGAATACTTACCTTGGACAATGCCGGAATAGCCATTCCTTATTTGAACGTTGATTACAGTTTTGCTCCCAATTCAAGAGTGAATCTCATTGATCAGACCTTCGATTTCGATCGAATTGCCATCACCGACGTTGCCGAACGCACCAGGGCCACTTTAGACGGTACCATTTCCCATAGCTACTTCTCGAATTGGACCTTGGATCTCAACGTGAATACCAACAATGATCGACTGTTGATTCTCAATACTCCCTTTGAGGAAGAGGCTTTGTATTACGGTACCGGGTTTTTGAAAGGTACCGGGCGCATTTACGGGCCGACCCAGGCTTTGAATATCGATGTAAAAGGTGAAACGGCCAGGGGTACGTCGCTAAAGATACCTTTAAGCGATGTGGCCAGTGTGGGCGATTATTCCTTTATAAATTTTATTGACAAAAATACAATCGGGGATATCGAGGTGAAGCGTACCTTGGAAGATGTACAGGGGCTGGAGCTTGAATTCGATTTGGATATCACCCCTGACGCGGAGGTCCAGATCGTGACGGATACGGAGACGGGCAGTACGTTGACAGGGACTGGTGAGGGACCCTTGTTGATGCGGATCAATACTTTGGGCGACTTCCAAATGTGGGGAGACTTTGTGGTTGTAACGGGAGAGTACAACTATCGGTTCGGCGGTGTGGTGAACAAAACCTTTCAAGTAAAGCCGGGTGGAACTATCAATTGGTTGGGAGAGCCCTTAGGCGCCCAGTTGGATATGGAAGCCGTTTATAGTCTACAGGCGAATCCCTCGCCCTTATTGGTGGGCGGTAATTATACAAGACAGATTCCTGTAGACGTCGTCATCAAATTGACCGAAGAATTGCAAAACCCAGGAATCGATTTCAATATCGAATTTCCCGGGGCCAACTCCATTATTCAGTCAGAACTGGAATACAGTCTGCAGGATCCAACGGTGGAAGAACGAAATGCGATATTCCTATTGGCCCAAGGTTCCTTTGCAAGCCAACAGGGAGGAATCAATCAACAAACGGTCACGGGAAATTTGCTGCAATCAGCTTCGGGGCTTTTCAATTCCCTACTGAGCGGTGATAACGATAAGTTCAATTTTGGGGTTTCCTATGTGCAAGGTGATGTATTGACCGATACAAGGGCAGAGGACAGGCTGGGGGTTACGGTATCGTCTAGGATAAGTGACCGACTTTTATTCAATGGGAAGGTCGGGGTGCCGGTGGGCGCCGCGGGTACCACTGTGGTAGCAGGGGATTTTGAGATTCAATTGTTGTTGAACGAAGAAGGAACCATTAGTGCAAAGTTTTTTAGTCGTGAGAGCGAAATTCAAGAGTTTTTGGCAGAACGTATCGGTTCTACTCAGGGTATAGGACTTTCCTACGAGGTAGATTTTGACAGTTTTAAAGAGCTTTTCAGAAAAGTCGTTGGAAAGAAAAGGGAGGAACCCCAAGAGGAAGAACCGCCAAAACCCGAACCCACCCAGGCGACCGTCATGGGAAATGACAGTCTCATTCGAATACTTCCTAAGACAAAAGGATTAAAATGACTATAACAAAAACGAACCCGATCGTTATTTTTTTGCCGTTGGGAGATGGCTTTTGTTCGCAAACGTTTTCGATGTCGGTTTTTGATCAAAAGTGCTAATAGAAGCTGAAATCATATTTCATATGTACTGCACATAAACTTCTGAAATACAAATTTTTACATTTATAATGTTATTCGTTTTACGACCACATGGATTATTGATTGTTGGGTTTTTGGGTATGCTGGGACATTGCTAAAATTAGGGCGTTTACAATTCATAATTTGAAATAAGTTTGCTAATATTGCAGCTTACATTTTTTTGATGGGGTCAGCGATAAAAAAAATTGGAGTTTTCACCTCTGGAGGCGATTCTCCCGGTATGAACGCGGCGATACGATCGGTTGTTCGCACCTGCGCTTATTTAAAGGTTGATTGCGTCGCTATTTATAGGGGTTACCAAGGTATGATCGAAGGTGATTTCAAACCGATGGATGCCCGAAGCGTCAACAACATTATCAACAAGGGGGGTACGATACTAAAATCGGCAAGATGCGACGACTTTCGTACGTATGAAGGTAGAAAAAGGGCCCATGAGCAATTGTTAAACGCGGGCATAGATGCTTTTGTGGTCATTGGTGGGGACGGGAGTTTCACCGGGGCGATGATCTTTAACCAAGAGTTCAATTTTCCCGTGATTGGTATTCCAGGCACTATCGATAATGATATTTTTGGCACTACCTTTACCCTAGGTTTTGATACCGCTTTGAATACGGTGGTAGATGCCATCGACAAAATTCGGGATACGGCAAGCTCCCATAACCGATTATTTTTTATCGAGGTCATGGGAAGGGATGTCGGGCACATCGCACTGAATGCCGGTGTGGGTGCCGGAGCCGAGGAAATTTTGATACCTGAGGAAAACTTAGGGTTGGATAGGCTGCTCGAATCATTGAAACGCAGTAAAAAATCTGGAAAATCATCGAGTATTGTTATCGTTGCCGAAGGGGACAAAACGGGTAAAAATGTATTTGAATTAAAGGAATACGTAGAGGAACATCTTCCCATTTATGATGTTCGAGTTTCTGTTTTAGGCCATATGCAACGAGGTGGATCACCCTCTTGTTACGATAGGGTGCTGGCCAGTAGGATGGGGGTCAAAGCGGTTGAATCCTTGTTAGAGGGCAAGACCAACCTAATGGTCGGAGTACAGGATAACAGACTTATCCTTACCCCCATCAACAAGGCAATCAAAGGGCATACAAAAATTGATAAGGAACTCATAAGGGTTTCGGAAATAATGACAACATAATAATAAATCTAAAAACGAAAGAAGATGTCAAAATTGAACATAGGAATCAATGGTTTTGGAAGAATTGGTAGAATGGTTTTTCGCTCTACGGTACGAAGAGATGATGTAGATGTGGTAGCGATCAACGATCTTTTGGATGTGAACCATCTGGCATATTTATTGAAATACGACTCGGTACATGGTCATTTCGATGGTACGGTGGAAGTACAGGACGGTCACTTGGTAGTCAACGGGAAGACGGTACGAATTACTGCGGAACGTGACCCCAAAAATTTGGCGTGGGATGCCGTCGGGGCCGATATCGTTGCAGAATGTACCGGTATTTTTACGACGCTGGAAATGGCACAATACCACATAGACGGAGGTGCGAAGAAAGTGGTAATTTCAGCACCTTCAAAAGATGCCCCAATGTTTGTAATGGGTGTAAATCACAAAGAGGTAAAGGCATCCGATACCATCGTTTCCAACGCCTCCTGTACTACTAACTGTCTGGCTCCTTTGGCAAAAGTGCTGAATGATGCTTACGGAATCGAAGAGGCTTTGATGACCACGGTTCATGCCACTACGGCCACGCAGATGACCGTGGATGGTCCCTCCAAGAAAGATTGGAGAGGCGGCAGAAGTGCCATGCTCAACATCATTCCGGCATCGACTGGTGCTGCGAAGGCCGTTACGAAGGTAATCCCTGAATTGGTCGGTAAACTAACGGGAATGGCCTTTAGGGTGCCCACTGCTGACGTCTCCGTGGTTGATTTGACAGTTCGTCTCGAAAAAGAAACCTCCTATGAAGACATAAAAAAAACCTTCAAGGCAGCCTCTGAAGGGGAGTTGAAGGGTATTTTGGGATATACCGAGGAGGCAGTGGTCTCACAGGATTTTATAGGAGACCCTCGAACCAGTATTTTTGATGCGGGTGCAGGAATCGAATTGAATTCCAAATTCTTTAAGATCATATCATGGTATGACAATGAAGCCGGTTACTCACACAAGTTGGTAGATTTGGCGCAGTATGTGAACAGCTTATAAAATTGTAGGGGTCACCAAAAAGATTTTCCTGAAAATAGGCGCTTTTTTGCTTATTTTCGGGATTCTTTTTTTAAATAGTTGGATTATGATATTGATAGTGGATAGTGGCGCGACCAAATCGGATTGGATAGCCTTGGACGAAAAGGGAGAACAGTTATTTTTAACCCAGACCCTGGGGCTGAGTCCGGAGGTGTTGACCCGGGAGGTCATTGAAGACCGCTTGGCCAATAATTTTGAGATTTCTAAAAATAGGGAAAAGGTGTCACGGCTCTATTTTTATGGAGCGGGTTGTGGTACCGATCGAATGAAACGATTTCTGAAGAATATTTTCAAGGACTTTTTCCCCAACGCCCAATCCGAAGTGAAGGAAGATACCTATGCCGCTATCTTTGCCACGACCAAAATCGGCCATCAGGGTATTGTCTGTATTTTAGGAACGGGGTCTAACTGCAGCTATTATGATGGACATCAGCTATTTCAGAAAGTAACTTCCTTGGGTTATATTCCCATGGATGATGGCAGCGGTAATTTTTTCGGTCGAAAATTGATTCGTGATTACTATTTTCATAAAATGCCGCAAGATTTGGGGATGAAGTTTGCCAAGGGGTATAATTTGGACGCGGATGTTATCAAGGAAAATCTGTATAAACAACCCAATCCGAATACCTATTTGGCCACTTTTGCCCGTTTTCTCATAGAGAACAAAGATCATCCCTACTGCAAGGGTGTCATCGATAAGGGGTTTCAGCAATTTGTGAACAACTATATTATGCAGTTCGAACTTGCGACCAAGGTACCGATCAACTTCGTGGGGAGTATCGCATACTACCTCAGGGAAGAACTGACTACCGTACTCGAACGAAACGATTTGATAGTGGGTGTTATCCGCCAGCGGCCGATCGAAGGGCTAGTGGAATTTCACAAAGCCAATTTATAAAAGTTGCCGAAAACCCTAGCTCACACTGCACGGTTTTCTAAGGCGTTCATCCCAGCTGCTTCATTCTTTTGAATGTATAGTCAGAGTACGGCTATCATGGAGATTTCCACATTGACGAATTTGGGAAGATTCGCTACTTCCACCGTTTCCCTTGCCGGGGCTGTCGCTGAGTCGAAATAAGCTCCGTACACTTCATTGATTTGGGCGAACTGGTGCATATCCTTGACGAAAATAGTGGCCTTTACCACGTCGGAAAAACTTGCGCCCGCCTCGGTGAGTATGGCCTTAAGGTTCTCCATGGATTGCCGGGTTTCTTTTTTAATGTCTCCCTGTATTAAATCCCCTGTTTTGGCATCCATTGGAATCTGCCCGGAAATATACAGGGTGTTTCCTGTTAGCACTGCTTGATTGTAAGGGCCGATCGGGGCCGGGGCATTTGGGGTATTGATGATTTTTTTCATTGGTTAACGATTATTTTTTGGTTCTTTTTTAGCAAGACCGACATCTCTACGTATTTATTTTTTCAAACACCCTACCTGTATACTATTGTCTAAAAGGTTGGCTTCGATTCTCCCATTTAAGATCTTTAAGAATGCTGGCCTTTATCCCGATAAAAAAGTTCCATTGCCTAAAGCGTCCGAACGGGGTCCAGTTAAATCGCATGGTGAAGCTTTTCAGGTCCCTTTCGATTCGCAGATTGGTATTCACAACACCCTTATTTTTAAAGTCATAGCCCGAGTTACCGCCGATTCTCCATCTGGGAGACAGGGATATGTTTCCCGAGACCATCAGGGAATGTGCGCTAAACTCATTCTGTCGGGCCGGGTTTGAGTAGGTGGCGGCGTACGCCAAGCGAAAATCCCAAGGTATCTTGGTCCCATAAACAGGATTTTCAACATCTTCCGAGTCCCTATCCTTAAATCCACCTTGGTCTCCGTACAGGCTTTCGGGACTTCCGAATAAATCGTCATCACGGCCGCCGCTCTGCGCCACATAATCATAGGGGTCTACTTCTTCTTCATCCTCTTCTTCCCCTTCTTTTCTGGCAAAGGTTTTGTTGCTTATGTTGTATCCAATATTTAAATTGGCACGGGTAAGCCTAAAAAGGCTACCTCCGTTGTCAATATTGAATGTGTTGATTCGTCTTCCATTATTGTCCAAGGCATAGGCATCCAGTGCGGCACCAAAATTAATGCTCATATTCTGGTCTAACACCGTAATCGTCGTTCCTCCGTTGATATTAATGGGGCTTAAATTAAGGGAATCTGCCTCAAAATTATAGGCGGTGCTGAGATTGAGGTTCGACAAAAGGGGTATTTTCTTTGGCTCGAGTTTGGTGGAATCCTTGTCCCTCACCTTTGCTTCAAAAGTATTGGCCAACGAGAAGCCCACACTGCTCGACTTTCCCAAACTCGGTGCACCGTTCAAGGTCCCTTGGAACCGGGTGTATTGAACGATTTCGTCTGTGTCCGTGTTGACGTATTCGTCGAAAAACTGTTCGAAAGAGGGCGTGTACCCGTAGCTTATCGATGGTCGCATCACATGACGAATTGCCTGTATTTTCTTGTCTTCACCGAACAAGAATGTCCCGTAGAGCGTGGTCCCGATGCTCGTACTCAGCCCGTATTTGTTAAACCGGTCGAAACCTTGCATGGTATCGATGACCACCGAACCCCTGGCACCGTCCTCACCGGGTTGGTAACTTCTTCCGTAGGTCTCCAGGGCCCAAATATCTTCATATGTTCCTCCCATGGTTACGCTAAAAAATTTCGCGATCTTAAAATTCGTACTGATTGGTACCCGGTGTCTGGCACCCACCAAGGCATTATCGAACATACGTCCCGTTAAGAAATCGTCGTCGTTCGTGGTGAGCCTGTTCTGGGCATTCACATCGTACTGGAAATTGATGTTTTGTATGGCTCCTTTTTTGATTCCATCCCTTTTGGCGAAGGGAAAAATACGTTCCATACTGGCCTGTAAGGTGGGCAAGGTCATCTGTATGTTATCCGTTCCTTCCGGAGCGGTGGTGTTTTGGGAGTGCGTCATCGTAAGACTCATATTTACCGAAGGGTATTCGGGAAAGGTTTTTGAGTAGGAGATAGATGAGTTCAAAGTGTTGTTTAATCGACTGCCCGTATTCAATTGGTTCAGGGAGTTTTGATAGTACGAACTGCTTCCCAAGTTTACCGATGCCGAGAACCGGGAATTTGGACTTGCCTTCGTATCTTGGGAATGTGATATCTGAATATTATAGATGGTAGTACGGGAATAGTCGCTAAAACCTCGTTGGCTGGTCACTAAATTTTCGAATCGAAAGTTGACGTTCCCTCGATACTTATACCGTTTCGCATATACCGATTGGCCACGAAAACCGTAACTGCCATTGGTATAAAAATCACCGGTTAATGTAAGGTCGGCATATTCGCCAAAAGGCAGGTAATACCCTCCGTTCTGTAGAAAATACCCCCTATTGGGGTCGTTTCCAAAACTGGGCATCATTAGTCCGGCGGTACGCCCCACGGTTAACGGAAAATAGGCAAATGGCAAGGCAATAGGCGTTGGCACATCGGCAATGTACAGATTGCTATAACCGGCTATTACTTTCTTTTTGGGCACAAATTTGGCCTTTCTTACCCGTATATAGTAATCAGGGTTGATCGTATCTTGCGAGGTTGTGAGTTTTCCCTCGCTCAAAAAATACACCGAATCGTTTTCCTTTTTGGTAATTTCGGCATATACCTTCATCATTTCGCTACCACCTAGTGGCCCCGCATCGGCCTGCTGTTCGGTTCTCGAGTTCCAGATCAACGCCTTCTGGGTATCAAAGTTGAACCGTATCGAATCGGGCCGTACCTCTTGCGAACCTTGTTTAAAAAAAGGTAACTGGGAATAGTTGCCCAACGAATCCTTTAAACGACCCGCGTAGACCTCGTTGTTAACATAATCCATAACAATAATGCCCGCCTTAAGTTCAGTGTCCTGATAGTAGATTTCGGCCTCGTTGTACAGATATATCTTTTGATCTTTCTGACTCAGTCTAACATAATCCTTCGCTTTGTACTTAATTTTGTCGAGGAGAATACTTTGCTTTTTATTAAGGGAATCGATACGCGTAGAATCGGTTACCGTACTGTCCCTTATAGCTGAGATCGGAAAGAGTGGGGCAACGATCGTATCCTTCTCCGCCTTGATGGGCATGGTTACGATTCCGTCTTCTTGGGAGGACACGGTGAGCGTACCGATCAAAAGTAGGAATAGGAAAAGTAAATGATGTTTATTTGATTGCAAGGCTATATATCCTATTTTTGTACCGTTTGGCGACCCTTGGCGATGGTGATTTGGGGTCAAACTTACATATATTTTTTGTTCCCTTCACGGGTCGTTACAATAAATTTAACCATATTGAACAGACTAAAATCCTTTGTTGAAATGAAGTTTAGGCTATTAAGTTTCGTTCCCATTTTGCTGATGGGAGCACTAATTTCTTCGTTCGCCAATAATAATAGCGATGGTGACAAAGACGGGGTGTTCGTAGTTGTCTTGGATGCCGGGCACGGTGGGCATGATCCTGGAAACCTTGGAAACGGCTATTTTGAGAAGAATATTGCCTTAAATATCGTATTGAATATCGGGAAGATCTTGGAAAAGGAGCCCGATATCAAGGTCATCTACACACGAAAAGACGATACGTTCGTGGATCTTTATGTCAGAGGGGAAATTGCCAACAAGGCCAATGCAGACCTTTTCGTCTCGGTTCATTGCGATTCGCATTCTTCCAATGCACAGGGAGCCGGTACTTTTGTATTGGGATTACATGCCAACGAACAGAATTTTGAAATTGCCAAAAAAGAGAACTCGGTTATTTACTTGGAAGACAATTATGAAACCAGATATGCGGATTATGATATCAACTCTCCGGAATCGGTGATTGGACTCACCATCATGCAAGAGGAATTTTTGGACCAGAGCATACGTTTGGCTAAGGGTATTCAGGACAATTTTTCCCATAAGCTGAAGCGCAACGACCGAAAGGTGAAGCAGGCGGGATTTATTGTCTTACATCAAACCTTTATGCCCAGTGTTTTGATCGAGACAGGATTCTTGACAAACAATGAAGAGGGAGCCTATTTGAATTCAAAAAAGGGGCAGGAGGAAATGGGGAGAGCCATCGCACGGGCCATTCTGGATTATAAAAATGGGGTTCAACCCGGTGGTGGAGGGGATGACAAAACAGTAGCTCCCGTTGTAGAAGCCGATGATAAGACGGAAGCGGTCGTGCAGGAAACACCAAAAAAGCCAGAAGATATTCCAGAGGAATTGACCATTTCTAAAGAGAAAGGGACGTTGGAAGCCAAGACAGTTGAAACGATTCAAAGTGTTGGGGAAGAAGAAACGCCAGAGCCACCCAAGGTTGTTGCTGAGATAGGGAAAAAGCAGGAGGAAGAGACCCCAAAACCGAAGTCTTCGGTTGAAGGGATTACGAAAACCCCAAAGAAAGAAATCGCCTCGGAAACGGGGAAATCCAGGGAGCCGGAAATAGCGACCAAGACACCTTCGGAGCCACCTAAAAAGTCGACCAGTATCACCTATAAAGTGCAAATTATGGCCAGCACCAAAGACTTAGATCTTCGCTCCGATAATTTTAGGGGCTTGAATAAGTTGTCGCGGGAGCCTTATAAGAATATGTATCGTTATATGTATGGCGGTACGACTTCCTTTGAGGAGGCAGAATTGTTGAAGGCAAATGCCGATGTCAAGGGCTACACTACGTCCTTTATAGTAGCATACAAAGATGGGGAACGTATTCCGGTTCCCGAAGCCCGGAAATACGTTTCGGATTAATGGCGGTCTTCTTAAATTTATTTCTAATTTTGTTAGGAACCGAAAATTCATCCTTTTGAAACTATCCAGGGAAATTAAAACGGCTATCATCGTTATCGGCGGTATCCTTCTTTTCATTTTAGGCTTCAGTTATTTAAAATCAACCCCGTTATTTGATACTAGCAAGCAAATGTTTGCCATATATCCTGATGTAGGTGGATTGCAACCAGGCACTCCCGTCTCGATCAATGGCCTGAATGTTGGCAAGGTAAACGATATTCGCTTTTTGGATTCACAGGGAAATCTTTTGGTCACTTTTACCGTGGACAGTGATTTTTCCTTTTCGAAAAATAGTCCGGCCGAACTATATGACACCGGGATAATAGGGGGTAAAGGTTTACAGATCATTCCGATTTTTGACGGGTCTCCCTTGGCCAAATCGGGAGATACGTTAAAGACCAATACACGACCGGGACTCACCGAGTTGGCACAACAAAAATTGACCCCACTGTTCAAAAAATTCGAATCGGCGGTATCGGATGCCGATTCCGTTTTGGTGAATGTCAACGAAGTACTCGATGCCAAGACCAAGAACGATTTACGAACTGCTATTTCAGGACTTAGTGGATTAATTCAAAGTTTACAGGGTAGTGCCATCTCCTTGAACAACATCCTGAAAACCAACGAAGGCAAATTAGACAGTTCCTTGACCAATTTTCAGCAGTTGACCTATAGCTTTTCTAAATTGGCCGATTCGCTGAACAATGCCGGTTTGCCGAGTACCCTTAGCAGTCTGGAATCTACCATGGCCAATTTGGATAAGGTCATTGCCAAGATTGATGCGAATGATGGTACCTTGGGCAAGTTGGTAAACGATCGGGAACTCTACAACAATCTGAACAATGCGTCGCGTGAATTGGATTTGTTGTTGCAGGATTTTAGGCTAAACCCCAAAAGGTATGTAAACGTTTCCGTGTTCGGAAAAAAACAAAAGGAATACGAACTACCGGAGAACGATCCCGCCGATACAATAGAAGATCAATAACTACCTATGGAATATCTCCCCAACATTCTTTTTGCCCTCGTCTTAATCGTTGGCATCGGTTATTTCACCAGAAACGTAAAGCGGCTTTCCAGAAACATCAAATTGGGCAAGGATGTCGATGTATCCGACAATAGTTCACAACGCTGGAAGAATATGGCAAAAATTGCTCTTGGGCAGACCAAAATGGTGGTACGTCCAATCGCGGGGTTATTGCATGTTATCGTTTATATAGGTTTTATTATCATCAATATCGAAGTGCTTGAAATCATTCTCGATGGTCTGTTGGGAACCCATCGCCTGTTCGCCCCTTTAGGAAGCGTCTACGATTTCTTGATCGGCACATTTGAGATTTTGGCCTTGTTGGTCATCATTGCGGTGGTGGCTTTTTGGGCAAGGAGAAATATCATTCGCTTACAACGGTTCGTAAAGCCCGAGATGGCTGGCTGGCCCAAAAAGGATGGTAACATGATCCTCTATATCGAGCTCGTGTTGATGTTCCTGTTTTTGACCATGAATGGAGCCGACTACCAGTTACAGCTCAAAGGAGCCGCACACTATGTCAATGAATCAGGTATTGCAGGGGCCTTTCCGGTAAGCCAATTTTTAAGCCCTTTGCTGGAGGATTTGTCGATAGCTAATTTGATTATAGTTGAACGTACGGCGTGGTGGCTTCATATCGTGGGGATACTTTTGTTTTTGAACTACCTCTACTATTCAAAGCATTTACACATCTTATTGGCTTTTCCAAATACATATTATGGAAATTTAAAACCGAAGGGGCAATTCAAAAATTTGGAGGCGGTGACGAATGAGGTAAAGTTGATGATGGACCCGGAGGCCGATCCTTTTGCCGCATCGGATGACAACGCCCCTGAACCGGAAAAGTTCGGAGCCTCCGATGTAACCGATTTAAATTGGGTACAACTCTTGAACGCCTATACCTGTACCGAGTGTGGTCGCTGTACCAGTGAATGCCCCGCCAACCAGACCGGCAAAAAGTTGTCTCCGAGGAAAATTATGATGGATACCCGGGATCGTTTAGAAGAGGTCGGTAAAAATATAGATGCCAATAAAGGTACTTTCGTTGAGGATGGAAAACAGCTGCTGGATGATTATATCTCTAGGGAGGAATTATGGGCATGTACCTCCTGCAATGCCTGTGTGCAGGCCTGTCCGGTGAGTATCGACCCGCTGTCTATCATCATGGATATGCGGCAGTACTTGGTGATGGAGCAATCTGCGGCCCCGGCCGAACTGAACAATATGATGGGGAATATTGAGAATAACGGCGCCCCTTGGCCCTTCAACCAAATGGATCGTCTTAATTGGGTGCAGGAATCTTAAAACATACGGGTAACTAAGAAAAGAATAGGAATGGGAAACGAGTTAAAAGTACCTACCATGGCAGAATTATCCGCCGCAGGCCAACAACCAGAGGTATTGTTTTGGGTCGGTTGTGCCGGTAGCTTTGACGATAGGGCAAAGAAGATTACCAAGGCCTTCATCAAAATTTTGAATAAGGCCAAAGTCTCCTTTGCCGTGCTGGGTACCGAAGAAAGCTGTACCGGAGATCCGGCCAAACGTGCAGGGAACGAGTTCTTATTCCAAATGCAGGCAGTGACCAATATCGAAGTCATGAACGGCTACGGAATCCAAAAAGTGGTGACCGCCTGTCCCCATTGCTTTAACACCTTAAAGAACGAATATCCCGGTTTAGGGGGTAACTACGAAGTGGTGCATCATACCCAGTTTTTGACACAGTTGCTGGAGGAGGGAAAGATCGCTTTGGAAGGCGGAAAGTTCAAAGGAAAGCGCATTACCTACCACGACCCCTGCTATCTGGGAAGGGCAAACAATGTCTATGAGGCCCCAAGGGAGCTCATCCGAAAGTTGGATGCGGAGTTGGTCGAGATGAAAAATTGTAAAAAAAGAGGTCTTTGCTGTGGTGCCGGGGGGGCACAGATGTTCAAGGAACCTGAAAAAGGGGACAAAGACGTAAATATCGAGCGTACCGAACAAGCCTTGGATACCCGTCCGGAAATTATTGCGGCGGCCTGCCCTTTTTGTAATACCATGATGACCGACGGGGTAAAGAACAAGGAAAAGGAAGGCTCGATCGCGGTCATGGATGTGGCCGAGTTGATAGCCGATGTGGAGGATTTGTAAATTATCGTAGTATCAACCAAAAAAAAGTGGTTCTTAATCGATTCCCAAAAAGGAGAGAGGAACCCATAGAATTCCCCAAATAAGAATAAAAAAATGCTAGTAGAATTTGAAAAATTACCTGAGACTTCCCGTGTGTGGATTTATCAGGCGAACAGGAGCTTTTCCACAGAAGAACTCGCCGAAATTAAACAGGCAATGGACGCTTTTATACAGGAATGGACCGCACATGGCCAACATCTGAATGCTGGCTATGAAATACGCTACAATCGTTTTATTGTCCTGGCATTGGACCAAACAATGTCTTCAGCCTCAGGTTGTTCTATCGATGCTTCGGTACACTTTATTCAGGAATTGGAAAAAAGATATGGGGTAGACCTCTTGGACAAGATGAATGTCTCCTACAAACAAGGGGAGTATGTTGCCTATAAACCCCTATTGGAGTTCAAGAAAATGGCCAAATCAAAATCGGTGTCGCCTAAAACGGTTGTCTTTAACAATCTGGTGACGAACAAGGGAGAATACTTGGAACACTGGGAAGTTCCTGCCTCGGAGAGTTGGCATGCCCGTTTTATGTAACGCGATTTCCTTTCAACAACTATTGATAACCTTGGGATGGCACGGTAGTTGAATATATTTTCAGCAGTGGCGATATTACCGATGAAAGGCAATAATTTCGGATGTTTTCAGTTATTTCAAAGAAGTTGTACCATGCGATTTTTAATAACCTTCCCTATATTCTTTCTTTTTGTTCTATGTGCCAACGGGCAAAGTCATCCGTTGTTCACAAAAGACAGCGTTGCACAGGTTAAATGGGTCGATGATCAATATGATAAGATGTCGTTGGAAGAAAAAATAGGCCAACTCTTTATGGTCATGGTTGCCTCGGATGGAAGTGCCGCAAGCAAGGAACGTGTCAAAAAACTCATTAGTGAACAGTATATTGGAGGGGTCATTTTTTCAACCGGGGGCCCGGTGCGACAGGCTCAATTGACCAATACCTATCAAAAGCTTTCAAAAACACCCTTGCTAATAGGCATGGATGCCGAGTGGGGCCTTTCGATGCGTTTGGATTCTACCTATGCCTTTCCTTGGAATATGACCTTGGGGGCGATACGCGACAGCAGTATTGTTGAAAAAGTTGGTTATCGAATCGGGACACATGCCAAACGGTTGGGAGTACATATTAATTTTGCGCCGGATATCGATATCAATATCAACCCCCAAAATCCCATAATCGGTAACCGCTCGTTCGGGGAAGACAGGGAGAATGTGGCGCAAAAGGGCATCGCCTTTGTGAAGGGAATGGAACGCGCAGGGGTTTTATCCAGTGGTAAGCACTTTCCGGGACATGGCGATACCGCGACCGATTCGCATTACTCCTTGCCCCTTATCGACGTAAGTAGAAGCCGATTGGATAGTGTTGAGCTTTATCCCTATCGCAAATTGATAGCTGCGGGACTCAGTAGCGTAATGGTCGCCCACTTGAACGTTCCCAGTATGGAGCTAAAGAAAAACCTACCCTCCTCACTCTCCGAGCAAGTTATTTCAGGAATCTTGATCGATGAAATGAAATTTAAGGGGTTGGTATTCACCGATGCCCTTAATATGAAGGGGGTAACCAATTATGGCAAAAACGGGGAAGTCGAATTAACGGCCTTTTTGGCAGGGAACGATATCTTGCTAATGCCGACCAATGTTGAACTGGCAAAGGAAAAACTCTTAAAAGCCTACAACCGGGGAAAAATTACCGAAAAACGGTTGGCTACCTCTGTAAAGAAAATTTTGATGGCGAAGTACAAGGTTGGATTGCATAAGTACAGGCCAATAGACTTAGAGGGTCTGTATATGGATTTGAATTCGCAGAAAGATGATCTGGTTTACGAAGAGGCCATAGAAAATGCGATTACCGTGGTAAAAAATGATTTTTACCTTATGGGAATTAAAAAATTGGAAAACAAAAAAATCGCCTATGTGAAATTCGGGGATGCCAACGGTAAGCCCTTTTTCGAGGAACTGAATAAATATGCAACGGTTACCCAGGTCAATGCGAAGGATATCGGGACGCTAAAAGAAAAACTGGCCGATTACAATTTGGTCATCATAGGCTTTCACAAGAGTAATGAAAGCCCCTGGAAATCATATAAGTTTTCCGAAAGGGAGTTGTTATGGTTGAAAGAGATTGCCGCATCTAGGACTTCCAACACCATTCTATCGGTTTTTGCAAAGCCTTATGCGCTTCTAGAAGTGCCTACGTTTAATACTATTGACGCTGTGGTAGTAGGATATCAAAACAGTGCCATCGCACAACGTAAAGCAGCGGAATTGATTTTTGGGGCTATTCCTGCCAAAGGAGTTCTCCCAGTGACCAGTCACTCCGAGTTTCCCGTTAATACATCGGTACAACTGAAGCCTCTGTCGCGTTTGGGTTATAGTTATCCGGAGCGCGTTGGCCTAAGTACCGAAAAATTGGCCAAGGTCGATACATTGGTTCAAAATGGGTTGGATTCCCTGATGTTTCCCGGTGCCCAGGTATTAATTGCCAGAAAAGGGAAGGTGATTTACAATAAGGCCTTTGGAAAACCTACCTATACTGCAAAAGATAGTGTTACTACGGAACATTTGTACGATTTGGCTTCCGTTACCAAGATTCTTGCTACACTACCGATGGTGATGAAGATGGAGGAACAGGGCGAGATAGGCCTTAGCGACACCTTTGGTGAACTTATTCCCCAATACGACACAACGGAACTTAAGAATGTGACCGTATTAAAGGCGTTGTCCCATTACGGACGACTTCCCGCCTGGATTGCTTTTTACGTGAGTACTTTGGATAAAAAACGTAAACCTTCAAGGGAATTCTATCGCAACGCACCAACGGACGGTTTTTCAATAAAAGTGAGCGACCAGTTATATCTAACTGACGCCTATACCGATTCGATATATAATCGCATCGGTCGTCAGGATTTAAAATCGAACCGATACCGATATAGCGACGTGGCTTACTACGTAATGAAAAAATATGTAGAACAAAAAAAAGGGAAACGATTGGACCGCCTGGTCGATGAATTTCTTTATAAGCGTATCGGGGCCTTTTATACAACGTATAATCCACTCGAAAAATTTAATAAAAACAGGATAGTACCCTCCGAGGAAGATAAATATTTTCGCTATCAACGGGTACAAGGGTATGTGCATGACATGGGTGCCGCTATGCAGGGCGGGGTCGGAGGTCATGCCGGTCTCTTCAGCAATGCTAACGATGTGGCCAAGATAATGCAAATGTATCTTCAGGGTGGATTTTACGGCGGTGATCGTTTTTTTGAATCGCGTACCGTAAAGAAATTCAACACCTGTTATTTTTGCGATAAAAGGGTACGTAGGGGTGTCGGTTTCGACAAGCCCGATGCAAATGGGGGTGGCCCGGCCTGTGAATGTGTATCCCGAAAGAGTTTTGGACATAGCGGATTTACCGGTACGTACACATGGGCCGACCCCGAGGAAGAATTGGTGTATGTTTTTCTATCTAATCGTACCTACCCCTCGGCGACCAATACCTTATTGGTGAGGTCGGGTCTTCGCACCCGGATTCAAGAGGCAATATACAATGCCATAATGGACTAATAGCGCTTCCCTGCCCACTGTCCTAGGATCTGTTTCCTATCAATTCCTATAAATGTAACGATACATCGTACAAGGGCCCCGCAGACCGAAAACCTGTAATATTAGGTTAAGAAAACCGACAGACTACTAGCTTTTCACTAAATTTGAACAATGAAAATAGCAATCGTTTGTTATCCTACCTTTGGCGGCAGTGGAGTGGTGGCCACCGAACTGGGAATAGCCTTGGCCAATCGGGGCCATGAGGTGCATTTTGTAACCTATCGTCAGCCTGTAAGACTGGAATTGTTGGGTAACAACATCCACTTTCACGAAGTACATGTACCGGAATACCCATTATTCCATTATCAACCATATGAATTGGCATTATCCAGTAAATTGGTGGATACGATCAAGTTATTCGGCATAGAGCTCTTACATGTACATTACGCCATTCCCCATGCATACGCTGGATATATGGCCAAGAAGATGTTGGAGGAGGAAGATATCTATATTCCGATGATCACTACCTTGCATGGCACGGATATAACATTGGTAGGCAAACATCCGTTCTATAAGCCTGCCGTGAATTTCAGTATCAATCAATCCGATGTGGTAACTTCGGTATCAGAGAATCTAAAACAAGGTACGTTGGAGTTTTTCGATATCCAAAAAGAAATAGAGGTTGTCCCTAATTTTATCGATCGAAAAAAATATAGTAATTCCTTCACGGATTGCCAACGATCCTTAATGGCCAATGATGATGAAAAAATCATTACCCATATCAGTAATTTCAGAAAAGTAAAGCGAATTCCTGATATCATCAACGTATTTTACAGGATTCAGCAAGAACTTCCGGCAAAACTGATAATGGTCGGGGAGGGGCCCGAAAAAGAGAATGCGGAATGGCTTTGTGAGCACTTAGGTATTTCCAACAAGGTTATTTTCTTGGGCAATAGTCATGAAATAGATAGGATTCTTTGTTTTTCAGACCTGTTTTTGCTTCCTTCCGAGTCCGAAAGCTTCGGGTTGGCTGCCTTGGAAGCAATGGTTAATAAGGTTCCGGTAATATCAAGTAATGCCGGTGGCATTCCAGAGGTAAACAAACATGGGGTGACTGGATTTCTAAGTGATATCGGTGATATCGAGGACATGGCAAAAAACGCTCTTAGCATCCTAAAGGATGACGAAGTGTTGGAGCAATTTAAGGTGAATGCTCAAAAAGAGGCCTTGAGATTCGACATTATGAAGGTACTGCCCCTTTACGAGGCAATTTATAAAAAAGCATACGATGGAAGGTTTAAAGGTGCCTACAGCTAATTTTCATGTTATTTTCTTGACCTTGACAATGGTGTTCCTATCTTGTAACGGTCAAAAGAAATCGGTGATGGCGAAAGCTAGTGAAGTCCAAGAACAGGATAATGACCGTTTAACACTGGTACTACAAGACAATTATGCTGCGACCGATACCCAGGAAACGATGGTCATCACCGATGATAAATCGCTGCGCAAATTCTTTTCCCGGATAAACCGTACTAGAAAGCCCGGTATTCCCGTACCACAGGTCGACTTTTCAAAGGAGTTGATACTTATCCACTGTGCTGGAGAGCAACATGGTAATGGTATGCCCATGCTAACCATGTTGAACGAGACGAAAGAGGAAATAGTAATCGGAATGGGTAAAACCCAAAAAAAGAGTGAAAAAGGCTCAACGGCGACCACTCGGCCGTTCAGCGTTTATAAAATGCCCTTAACGAAGAAGGAAATCACCTTTAAGACCATGAACTAAAGGTCTTTTTTCATTTACTTCAATTAGCTACCACTGGTTTACCGTAGCGTAGCTCAACGGTTCTTTTTAATCGATGATCGGTATTCAAAGATGCGGCATTCCATTGAAGAATCCGATATAAAGGCCGTCCAACGAGAATAATTACCTTTTAAAGGGCCATTTTGCCTTTAGTCCTTACCGCCAGTACCTTTGTAGGTACGGAATCCCAAATCTTGACCTATGAAAAATAAAACGTTACTAATATCTGTCTTGGCTTGCTTTTTTGCCAGTCTCCTCTTTTCACAGGAAGAACCAAAACTTACTTCGAAAGATAGCATTGTAAAAAGCTCATGGATGTTGGGTTTGGGTTATAATATTGTAGACGATTCCGGTGATGTATTCGATGAGCTCTTTGCGGTAAACTCCCAATGGAACGCGCTTCCTTATCCTTCTAGAATTAGTATTGGCCGTTATTTTAAAAATGGACTTGGGATAGAGGCAATAGCCAGTTACAATAAATACAAGGTGGGAAAAATAATAGACGGTGCGACAAATGTCGAAGAATCGGATTACCTTGGTTTAGATGCGCGTATTTCCTACGACCTTAATCGACTTGTAGGTGAGACCGGCTGGTTCGATCCTTATTTGGGCGTGGGATTGGGATATACCGATGCAAATAACAATTCAAGAGGAACCTATAATGCCGTTGTTGGTTTTAGGGCCTGGTTTTCAGATCGATGGGGGCTGGACTTTAGCTCTTCGGGAAAATGGGCCATAAACAAAGAAAGTGGAATTACAAATCACTTGCAGCATGCAGCAGGTGTGGTATATCAATTTGGAATTGAGAAAGGTTTGTCAAAAAAAGGTGAAGAGAAATTGGCCCTGATTCAGGCTATGGAACAGGAAAAACAGCGGGTACAGGATTCCATTGCAGCAGTAAATCGGGCAAAGGAAGAAGCAGCGCTGGCAGAACGTCTCGAAAGGGAAAGGGAAAAGGCCCGACTCGCAGCGGTAGAGAAGGCCAAACAGGATGCTGAGAATGACCGTAGAAAACAGCTTGAAAATAAAATCAAGGACCTTGGTCATGTTTACTTTGCATTAAACTCGTCATATTTGGACAGAAAATCAAAAAGCATTCTGGATTCTTTAGCGGTGATTTTGGCTACTAACCCTACCATGGAGTTGAAGATTACTTCGCATACAGATTCGAGAGGTTCATCCGATTACAATAAATGGCTTTCCGAAAGGAGGGTAGAACGGACAATCAATTATTTAAGGGATAAAGGAATTTCCTTAAATCGACTGACTTACAGAGGCCTAGGAGAAGAGAGTCTTATGAATGAATGTGATGATAATACTTATTGCCCGGAAGAAAAGCATAGGGAAAACAGAAGATCGGAATTTATGCTGATTGGTCTTTAGCTTCTATTGAATTTGAGTTTCAAAAACATTACCCCACTTTTAGTGGGGTTTTTGTTTTTTGTTTATGAAAAGGATGGGATTCGAATTGCATTCAAAGGAGAAACCAACAACAAGCAATGGATATCACTGTTATTTGCCTGCTTTTAAACTTAATTGCGGACTCATAGACGTTATATCAATGAGAAGTTCTTGTTAACCGTTCTGGTTAGTAGATGTTCCCTTCCTAATTGAAGAATGGTCATATGGTAAGAACTATCGATTCCTGCAGTTAGGACCACATGGCAAGGTTATTTACCAAAATGATTTAAAAAATTACCATGCTGTGTAAGAAAAAGGTTTTGAAACCTTGAATTATCCCCTATTTGTTTAGTCAATTAGGAACCTTGAAGGGCAAAAAGAGTCCTGAAAAGAAAAATCCCTCCATGAACGGCCTCTTAACAAGCTAGCGACGGTAATACCTTATTTGATAATCTTGAAAAAAGTATTAAATATCAGCTGTATGTCTCCAAAAAAGCTACGGTCGGCCAAATATTGAAGATTAAGTTCAAGTTTTTCAGGCATCAGATGTTCCACATAGTATTGTTCCGGATTTTCTTGGCCTTTAAGGATTTCGTTCTCGTTTCGGAACTTTATGGAAGCAATGTCAGTTATGCCGGGTCGTGTATCCAGAACTTTCATTTGGCTTTCGGAGTAAAGGTCAACATACTTTCGAACCTCGGGTCTTGGGCCTACCAAGCTCATATCACCCTTGAGAACGTTAATCAGTTGGGGCAGTTCGTCGATTTTGTATTTTCTTAAAAACCTTCCTGCGTTCGTAATCCGTGCGTCGTCATTACCAATCGTGATCAGGGTCTTTTTATCCGAGCCATCAGCCATTGTTCGAAACTTGTAGAGATAGAAATCCTTATTGTGTTTACCAACCCTAACTTGTTTGTAGAAAACCTTTCCCTTTGAATCCAGCCTTATCCATAAAGCAACAATAAGGAAGAAAGGAAATAGCAACCCTAGCCCTACTAAAGAGCATACAAAATCGAAAATCCTTTTTAACATCAACCCGCTATTTTGGAAAGGGACCTTGTAACGTTTTTATAAGAAGTACAAACACTATCCAGGATGAGTTCTACCTGGTCGTCGGTAAGTTGTGGATAAATGGGCAAGCTAATTTCCGAAATATAATTTTTATGAGCTGTCGGGTAATCGTTGATACTGTATCCGAGAGTTTTAAAGTAAGATAGCAAAGGCAACGGAATAAAATGAACATTTACCGAAACACCCAATTTTGTAATTTCATCGATCATCCGGTCTCGCTGGTCTTCTTTAATGTCTTTTATTCTCAGTGCGAATAAATGGCAAGAAGAGACTATCCCATCCGCCTCCATCGGTGGAACTATGGCCCAATCCATTTTACTGAACCTATTCAGGTATTGCTGAAAAATCTCCTTCCTTCTTTTCAAAAGTTGGGAATATTCACGTATTTGAGCCAATCCAATAGCCGCATTTACATCCGGAAGATTAATTTTCATTCCGAGGCCAGTGATATCATAACGCCATTGCCCGCCCTGGGATTTGGAAAAGGCGTCTTTCGTTTGGCAATTCAGCGTCATCATCCGAAGACTATCGTAAAGTCCATCGTTTGAAAATGGGGCTGGCATATTGATTGCGATTGCACCACCTTCCGCAGTAGTTATGTTTTTCACGGCATGAAGGGAAAATATTGATATGTCCGCTTTATGCCCGACGGCTTTATGCCCAAATATTCCTCCCAACGAATGAGCGGCATCGGAAAGATTCAAAATTCGACCGAGTGTTTTTTGGACTTCGGAAGTAGGTTCGAATAAATCGACCACCTCTTTTTTAGTGATGATATGGTTCAGCCTTTCGTAGTCACAAGGATATCCTGCAAAGTCTACCGGTATAATGGCTTTGGTCCTCTTGGTGATCGCTTGCTGAACCTTACCCATGTCCATATTAAAATCATCGCCCGAATCGACCATGACCGGGGTTCCGCCAGCATGCATTACCGCCAAAGCCGTTGCGCTGTAAGTATATGCAGGAATGATGACCTCATCCCCTTCCTGGAGGCCCAACCATCTCAGTATCATAATGGCACCGGAAGTCCATGAGTTCACACAGAGTACATTAGGGATATCTAAATAATTCGAAATCTCCTCTTCCAGCAACTTCACCTTTGGCCCGGTTGTAATCCAGCCAGAATTAAGGGAGTCAACCACTTCGGCGACAACTTTCTCACTGATATAAGGTGGAGAAAACGGAATCATAGGCTAGACGACTTTTCTTTTAAGTACTGTAACAAGATTTCTTTTACCCTGCAGACGGATAATTTCCAATGCTTCTGCAATTTAACCCGATGATTTTATAACTTGATTCCGGGTTTATTATTTCATGAAATGACAATATACTTCGAACAAATATAACATGTTCAGGGATAATTCCCGGAAATCACTGCATAAACTAGATAAAATGACAGCTAAATTCGTTTAACATTAACATTAACCATTGTATAATTCTAATTTACAAAAAAAAAGCTTTTTTGAATGGATTTGAATTGTTTTGAATGATATTTCCGCAAACAAATGTTATCTGTTCGGCGTATTAAACCTATTTCGTTGGTTTATTTGAGTGAATCCGCTCTACCAAAATCAAGGGTTGATGTACAAAGATTACCGTGTTCATTGCGTTAAATACCATTTGTATTGTTTATAGATACCTTGCTCTAATCCAATTTTGTGCTTCCATCCCAAAGCGTTTAGTTTTGAGACATCCGTAAGTTTTTTTTGGGTACCATCGGGTTTATCACTATTGAACTTGAATGCTCCCTCAAACCCAACGATTGATTTGATCAGATCGGCCAAATCGGAAATCGAGATGTCGACACCGGTTCCTATGTTTATGTGCGTATTCCTTATTTCTGTAGTATTGGAATACATGTCTTCAAAATCCCTGTTTTCCATGAGAAAAACACAGGCATCGGCCATATCCTCCGACCATAAAAATTCTCGCATGGGCGCCCCCGTTCCCCAGATATGAACTGTCACTTTTCCATCAAATGTTCGGGTAATTCCAATTTCATCCAGTTTTTTTATAATCGATTCTGTGGTATCCGAAGGCAGAATACCTTTTATTGGATACCGCATCAAGTCTTTTAGGATGGCATTCCAATCTTCTTCCATTAAGGCTTTACCTAAATGAATCTTTCTCAGCAAGGCTGGCAATACATGGGATTTTTCCAAGTCGAAATTATCGTTGGGGCCATAGAGATTTGTGGGCATGACCGCTATAAAATTGGTGCCATATTGTATGTTATAGCTCTCACACATTTTTATACCGGCTATTTTGGCGATGGCATAAGGCTCGTTGGTATACTCCAAAGTATCGGTTAGCAAGTACTCTTCCTTCATTGGCTGGGGACAATTTTTGGGATAGATACAGGTACTGCCGAGGAACAGTAATTTTTTGACATTGTTGAGGTAGCTTTGATGTATAACATTGTTCTGGATCATCAAATTATCATAGATAAATTCTCCCCTATAGGTGTTGTTGGCAACGATTCCACCGACTTTTGCGGCCGCGAGGAATACATATTCCGGTTTTTCACTTTTGAAGAAATTGGATACCTCGTTCGTATTGATCAAGTCCAATTCTTTGTGTGTCCGAACGGTAATGTTGGTATACCCTTTTCGATCGAGGTCTGCCAAAATGGCACTTCCCACGAGTCCCCGATGGCCCGCGACATATATTTTTGCTTCCTTACGCATTCCTATTCGAAGTAGTTATTGGTTCGATAGCCACCATCTTGTAAATATTGATCTTGCCGCATTAGCTTGATATCACTTTGCATCATATCTTTCACCAATTCAGGCAATGTATATTCAGGCACCCATCCCAGTTTATCCTTGGCCTTTGAAGCGTCACCTATCAACAGGTCTACTTCGGTAGGTCTAAAATATTTTGGATCGATAGCTAATACCTCTTTGCCCTTTTTCAATTGAAACTCGGGATTATTACATTCAGAAATGTAGGCTTTTTCATCGATTCCGGTTCCCTTGAATTCCAGTTCAATACCGACTTCCGAAAAACTCATACGCACAAATTCACGTACACTTGTGGTCTTTCCGGTGGCAATGACCCAATCTTCAGGTTCCCCGGCCTGTAAAATCATCCACATCATACGCACATAATCCTTTGCATGGCCCCAGTCTCTTTGGGCATCCAGATTTCCAAGGTATAACTTGTCTTGTAGACCAAGTGCTATTCTGGCCGTTGCCCTGGTGATTTTTCGGGTAACAAACGTTTCGCCCCGAATTGGGGATTCATGATTAAACAAAATGCCATTACATGCATACATGCCGTAGGCCTCCCTATAGTTTACGGTAATCCAATAGGCGTACATTTTGGCCACTGCATACGGACTCCTGGGATAAAAAGGCGTTTTCTCGGTCTGGGGTACTTCCTGTACTTTGCCATACAACTCTGAAGTTGAAGCTTGGTAAATTCTTGTTTTTTTGGTAAGCCCCAACAAACGAACGGCATCCAGGATCCGTAAGGTGCCAATACCGTCGGCGTTTGCGGTGTATTCAGGTATTTCGAACGAAACTTGCACGTGGCTCATCGCGGCCAAATTATAGATTTCATCCGGTTGTATTTCTTGAATCAGACGGATCAGGTTGGTACTGTCGGTCATATCCCCGTAGTGTAGGATAAAATTTCTGTTCGCTACATGTGGATCTTGGTACAAATGATCAATTCGATCGGTATTAAATAGTGACGAACGACGTTTTAGACCGTGAACGATATAATTTTTCTTAAGCAGGAATTCACTCAAATAGGCTCCGTCCTGGCCGGTAATACCAGTAATTAAAGCAATTTTTTTCATTCAAAGCAGGTTTACGGTCGTTAGGTAATCGGTCGCGGGCCATTCCGATGGAATGGAATAACGAGCGACTACTTAAAATACGCGGATTTTGTCTTTTTGGACTAGCCAGGGGTTAAATTAAGGCCTTTTTGGAACATTTCATTTTCGCCTTTTTATCAATGCATCTATTACTGTAAGACCTCCATCTGCGTTTAGCGTGTGCGTGCCGATAAGGTCTTTCGCCCAATTTGGGTGAATTGATTGTACCTCTCTTTCCTGATAAAATTCTTCCGTAAGGGTAACAATTTCATTGATTTGCATACCGTATCCATAGTGTTTGCCGCCATTTTGGGCGGGTCTATATATTCTTCCTTCATGTTCAAATATATTTCCTGCCGGTCTTGAGCACCTGACATCTGAAACTATTGGGTTTTCAGGGTGTGATTGCCAGGTTCCATTTTGGAAATCATCTGAATAGAAAAGAAAAAGTTCATCTTGGACAGAGGCTCCTTGGACCTCTCTCATGTTAGTGAAAAGCCAATATCTTCCTTTGTACTTAAAGAGGGTAGCATCGGCTGCACGGACATTTTCCATAAGTGTCGAATGAAATTCCCATCTCAACGGGAAATCTACACATTTGTACAATTCTATCGTAAGGTTTGCACCGGTTTCCGGCAACATGAACAAATCATCCCCATCTTCGAATAGCAAAGGATAGGACATATGATAGTTGTTTTCAATAATTACCTTGGGCATTTCGTATTTTCCATTCTTGTTTATTTCAATTACGGAAATTTTACCTTTATTTTCAGCATATAGCATCTCCTCGATAAAAACAAAATATTTACCATCTCTAAACAGCACAAAAGGGTCCGCCCAAATTCTATCCTTGGGAGGAACAATTCTGTTGTAATCAAAAAAAGACTTTGGTATTTTTGGCGATGTCCCAACCTTATAAAGCAAAATCCATTGTTTAATGTAAAACATTCTTCGGACCTTTCTCTTAAGGGCCAAAAGATAATTGGCCCCTATTTTTATCAAAATTTCATAATTACCGGGAGCTTTTTTCAGCTTTTTATTCGCTACAGATGATAATTCAGTATTGTTTTGATCAATATTTTTTAAGAATGTTTTCTCTCCCAATCGATATAATTCTTCCAATTTTCTGGGGACAAAACTACTCGACTTCCAATAAAAATTGTTTTTGTTTCGATATACACTTAATTCATCGGTATGGGAATAAGAACGGTACAATATCTTGTTGCCATCCGCAGTAAGTACTTCGAGTGTCGCTTCGGTGATATCTTCTTGCTCTAAAACTTCCCATACTCCTGAAAATGATGTAATACCATTTTGATAGGTGTCATGCCTATAGGTCCAAATACCATACTTTGGAATTTTTATAACTTCTTTTTGGAGGCTCTGAAAGCCTATATTAATGAAAACGTCTATGGGTTTTTCATTGATTCTTGAGATATCTTCGGGTAGTAGGTGGTCATCAGTAAGGTTTTTACCGACATTAACTTCAATTTCTTTACAATTGACTAGGTTTAGGATATTTTTTCTCTCAAATGCGTCAGGCTTCCATTTGAATATTTTGTAGTCTAAATTTGAGTAGAGCTTATATAGCAATACATTTCGATTCCTCCAGATTCTTCTGAATGCTGAATCCCCATTTTGATTGGTTACACGCGTTTTTTTTACGATCAATGAAATTTCGGAATGCTTGGAAGAGCCGATCATTTCGACCATTTTATATACCCAGGCGGGAATGTTATGGTCATCAAGTAATAAACCTATTTTTAATTTTTGTTTTGTCATTTCGTACGATTCAGCACAAGGGTGTTCGGATTAGGCAAGGGAATATCGTTCATTGTGCCTTTGTAAAATGTAGTTGGTTTAAGTATGGTTGGCAAATTAATAGAATTTCATTTAACCAATTATGATTCTGCATACGCCCCAAATTTTTTCAAAACGTTTTTGGTTATTAGTATGGCCTCTTGGTTTAAAACAGATGATCTTAATTCGGGTGAATTGAAATCGTCCAAACCCCATGCCCACTGCATACTACCCGTTGCGAAAACTTGGGCCCCACTTTTGGCCTGATAGAGTGTCATGTTCGAGGTGACCTTTCCGGATATCTTGATTTTGACGAACCATAGCAAAATAAACAGAAATGTTCCTAGAACAAGAAAAATGGGAATCAGTGCGTCAAAAAAATAATAAAGGCAAAAGACCAGTAGTAGACCGAGTAGAATGGTGAAGGTCAATACTTTTGGGCTGTATTTTTTTGATGTGGGCACTTTGCTTCTTAAAAAGCTGGTGAACGGGGCTAAAACCCTCGAAAATATGTACTTTAGAATGAAGGAATTGTTTTGTAGCTGAACTCTTTGACATACCGTAGTAGCTAAGATCTCGATGTTTGCGGGCGATTCGGAAACGACCCCATCAACTTCATAACCCAACAGGCCCTTAAGTCGGTCTCCTTTTTTCAGGTCGGTACCCTCGAAAACCCAATGTGATGCATTTTCAATTTTTATATCGCCCGCGACGGGATCCAGGAAGTATTGAACACCGATTAGTGATGCCTGTGATCCTTGTTCAGGAATATCACAAAAATTTATGGTACATGTTTTATCCTTTATTGGGTCCAAATCTACCTCCTTATAACAAACAATGGTACGGTAATGCTCTTCGGAAAGCTTACTTTTTTCCAATCTAATTTGCCAGTACATAGTATTTGAGGAAAAAAAGGCAAGGTTCACACCGTTATCCCTAGCATTTCGAACGCTTGTTCTCATTTCATCCGTCCAGTATTCATCATGCCCTGATGACAAAAAGATTTTTGAATTATTCAGTAAGCTACGGTCATTATGGAGGTCGATATTGGTACAATATCCAACATTGTACTTATTTTTTTCCAGCCATCGCACCATATTATAATCCCAACCCGCACTGCTCGTCGGGTAGTTGTGGGTAGTTACCGGCCTTGTATTGGTAAAAAAATCCCCGGCCCCCATGCCATAGGCAGCTGCAATATTATTACTTCGTGCGTAAGGCCTATTAAAAGAGACTTTGAGGGCCCTTTCCCCAGAAACCGTGCCCCAGTTGGTCAAGGAACCGCTGCCAAACGTATAAAGACACTTGCCACCCCAATAATTATAGGCCTGATAGGTAGTAACAGGCAGTTGAAACAAAACATCATGAGGTTCCCCGTCGTCCCGTACCACAAAGAGGATATAACTTTGTTTGTTATTCTCTTTTTCCTCTAATTTGACAACGTATATCCCGGTGATCCAGTCTTTTTTTGACGTGAGCCGGTATGGCTTTTTCCATGCGCATTCTACAAGACCTGTATTTCTTTCAGGTAAGGGAATGTGTTGTTCCGTACCCTCAAGAGTTATTGGGCCTACAATCTCTCTGCCGCCCATTCCACCATACCAACCCATTCGATAAACGGTAAGCGTAAATGTTGTTGACCGGGTATTTACGAACAAATCAAGGGATTCACCTTTATTGATGCTCGATTTTGAGGCATAACCTTCAATCTCCCTATTCAGAGCAGGCTTAGTGAGTCTCCAGTTCAAAGTACCTTCCTTATTGTTTTCTAGAAGAATTTTATTCGAAATGAAATTAGATGATTGAATGTCCACATTTGTTTTTTTCAAATGTACTGTTAATTATGAAAATGAAAAGTAGGTAATATTTCTATTCCAACTTGTGTTGTTCGATCGTTCTTAAGGAGGTAGACCTTCGTGTAGATGATGGTTGCATTGTAGCCATCCCAATATTTATGAAAGGGTTCCATTTCATCAAGAGAATATTCCAGGAAATCGAATTGTTTGGATGGGGTAATTCCATATAACATATATTTGCGGCAGCGTTCGGCCATTCATTGAATAATAGATGAGAACTGTCTAGACTCAATGTCGTATGGGATTTCAGGCTATGAAAGAAAGAGACACTTAATTCTTGCAAAATTTGTTAGGCCATCAAGTGTTCTTTACTAATGGAGAAGAGACATTGAATCAATACATCGTGCGTTTTCACAAAATAAATAGTGAAATTGTTTAAACAATATTAGTAATTTCTGAATACGTGTAAATAGATATTTTGAGGATATCGTTATACTATTAAGGCTATTGTAAAGTTATAGTAGCGGCACGGATATATTTAACTAAAGCTGAGGATTTTAATGTTGAAGAAGTTTAACAACACTAACATCCTCAGTTTAAGGATATCAGCTATAAAATGAGAATAAGATTCATTTCAATTAGGTAAAGACGCAGAGTTGCATGCCAGTGGATTTTTTGAATAAAATTACCAAATGATTTTTTTGAAGAAACTAAATGACTTCTTACTTTACCTGCTAATTTTTTCGGCAACTTTTGAGTATTGGGATCCTTTCGGTATTGCAGGCACTATTACGATTGCAAGAATGGTGACTGTATTGTATGTAATGTCTTCTCTACCTTTTTTTAAGCAATATCTCAGATTTCGATTTTTAAAACAGTATGTTGTACCCTTATTTTTTCTTGTGCTTGCTGGTATATTCTCAACAATCGTAAATGATATTTACGTTTTGGATTTAATTGAGATATTCAATACCAGGTTTATTCAGCTGGCATTATTAATGGTGTTGATCACGGCTCATACCGTTACTAATAAAACAGTTTTACAAAATGCATTAAAGGTATATGTATTAAGCCTTCTAATTACTGCATTATTGCTCATGGCAGGAGTCGGAATCACTTATCATAGTGGTAGATTATTTCTTTTTGGGGAGAATGCCAACCTTACCGGGTTCAAAAGTGTGCTCGCCATATTGATCGTTATAGGAGGTGTCGCTGGACAAAAGGTGAGCTTAAAAAAATGGGTATTAAGTATTTTACTGATCTTGCCATTGCTAATGCTGCTTATAGCAAGTGCCTCCAGGGGGGCACTGCTTTCATTGTTTTTAGGTCTTTTTTTCATGTTGGTATTACTTAAGGTCAAAGTAGTGAAGAAAATAGTTTTGATTGCGGTCGGTCTATTCTTCTCCATATACTTTATAAATTATATTATGGTAAATGACCGTGATTTTGCAAAGCGTATTGAAAGTACGATTAAGAATGCTGAAACAGGTGGTAGAACCAAACTTTGGGAGTCTGCAGAAAGAGTAATTCAAGATAATTTTATTTTTGGTGTCGGCCATTCAGGCGTTAATCCTGCTATGCTTAAATATGGTCAAAAGGCAGAGTTGCCCCACAATATATTTCTTGAGATTTGGCTTACTTCGGGGATTCTGGGAGTATTTTTCTTCTCGCTTTTTCTTTGGCGTATTGCTAAAAAGCTTTGGGATCGTTACAGGCAAACCGGGCAGGTATTGGGCCTTGTTCTTTTTTTGGTCATTCTAGCAAATTTGTCGAAGTCCGGTGGAGCCATTGGTATTATTTTCGCGTGGATTTTCTTTGCCCTATTAATAGCGTCAACTACTCAAATTGAAGAAATTTCGAGTAATATTTATGAAAAAAAGGGCGTTAATGAAAGATTATAGCTATTGGCCAAAAATTCGAAATGGTTGGTTTAAGTTGGTCGATTTACACTGGCTAAAAAAGACCAAATGCAAGGGCAGATTTATGAACGTCTGCGCTCGGTCATCTAAGGTTAGCAAGACATTTTCGTTTTTTTTGATTCAACCTTTTACTAAACCATTATGGCCGTAAACCAACTAAAGGAAGGCGCTCTCTTGTCATACGTGGTTTTGGCGGTAAGCAGTCTTGTAGGGCTGTTGTACACCCCTTACATGCTACGGATGATGGGCAAAAACGAGTACGGCCTCTATGCGCTAGTAGCTTCCGTAATTGCGTACTTAACAATTCTCGATTCTGGTTTTGGCAAAGCCATCGTATTTGAAGATAAGGTAGTAGCCGAGTTGGTATCGGAAATACAGTTCGAATGTGATGTATTTGCCCTACCAACGTTACAAGACGGATCTTGTAACGCGATTGTTGAAGCCATAGCCTTTGGCCTTCCCGTGGTTTCGTCGGATATGCCTGAAATAAGGGTGCAATGCGACCCGTTTGTTTCGATTTTGGTTGACCTGCACGACGTTAATGTAATATAGTCGGCTCTGGATGAAATTCTTAGCGATGGAGAAAAACTGATGGAAATGTAAAATCATGCTTTTAATCTTCGATGCAATTTGACATTAAGGAGAGGGCAAAGAGAATTGTAAACTTCTTGCAGCCAAAGAATGATTTGAAATAGTAAGTAAAAATAGATGAAAGAACAAAAAATTAATTTCATTTTTTTTAATCGGATTACCATAAATTTTTTGTAGAATAATATGTTAATTAATAATTGTGCAGGACACTCATGGGATTAAAACAAAAAGCACTTTCTGGCATTTTTTGGACATTTTCCCAGCAATTCAGCACTCAAATCATTGGTTTTTTGGTCCAAATTGTGCTGGCGAGGTTATTAGTGCCGAAAGACTTTGGGTTGATAGCCATGCTGGCTGTTTTTATCTCTCTTGGGCAAATGTTGATGGACAGTGGAATGACCACCTCATTGATACGCAGTAAGAAGCTTACCCAAATTGATTACTCGACCGTTTTTTTTACTAATATAGCGATTAGCACCTTGGTTTATCTTCTTATTTTTTTTGGTGCCCCCGCGGTCGCCAATTTTTATGACACCCCACAATTGGCCCTTATATTAAGGATTTATTCCCTTTCTTTTGTGATTAGGTCTTTGGTCGGTGTGCATACCACAAAATTGACCAAGGAACTTGATTTTAAGACCCAAATGAAGTTGCAGGTTCCATCGACAATTGTTGGCGGTATTGTCGGCGTTGTTATGGCGTTGGAAGGATATGGGGTATGGAGCTTAGTCTGGTTACAGTTATCGCAGTCCATAGTTTTCATGCTGTTAAATTGGATTTATATTAAGTGGAGGCCAACCCTTGTATTTAGTTGGACTAAGTTCAAGGACCATTTTAATTTTGGGTATAAGATAACCCTGACCGGTTCAATTGATACCATATATAACAATATGTACAATATTTTTATCGGGAAATATTTTTCACCCTCTTTGGTCGGGTTTTACACCCAGGCTGAAACCTTACGTCTCCTTCCAGTGCAGAATTTGAGCAGTGTACTCTCGAAGGTAACGTTTCCCGTTTTTGCCGCACTAGATGGAGATGAAGCTTTAAAAAACGCATACAAACGTACTATGAAAATGGTCTTGTTTGTCATAGTACCTATCATGTTCTTTCTAATTCTTGCGGCCGAACCAGTCATTTTATTCTTATTCGGAGATCAGTGGCTGCCCGCAGTACCATATTTTGAGATTTTATGTATCGCATCGATTGTGAGGCCCATTGGCACCTATAATTTGAATATCCTTAAGGTGAAAGGCCGCAGTGATTTACTTCTGATTTTGGAAATTGTAAAAAAAACGATTGGAGCAACCGCATTTTTTATAATACTTCCCTATGGCATTTTAGCCTTGATTTGGCTATTGACCATAAGCTCTTTTTTGTTTGCCTTTTTAAATGGATATGTTTGCGGAAAATTAATAGGGTATCATCTTAAGGAACAACTTTATGATTTTATGTTCCCTATTATTTTAGGATTGATTTCGTTTGTTGCGGCATATTTTATTAGTAACGTTTTACCATTATCAGATTTCAATAATTTTTTCGTTTTATTGATACTGGGACCGGTTTATTTCACATGTTATATTTCCTTTAGCTATTTAGTAAACAGGCCTATTTTCAATGAATTTAAACAGATATTAAAAAATTAATATGTTCAAGACCGACATTATTTTCAGCGGGTATTATGGAATGAAGAATACCGGTGATGATGCTTTTGTGGAAATCGCTAATTGGGGAAGTTCAAAATTTTGGGGAGTGGAATCCAAACGGTTTCTAGCCAAAGAAGGATTATTGCCAAAAACCCTTGAACCGGTTTTGGGTTATCCTTTCTCCATACCAAAAACCTACCTGTTACAAAGAAAATGGTTGTTACACCAAACGAAGTATTCCGTATTGGCAGGCGGATCGGTCTTTAATGATGTACAACCAGGGAGTATAAAGGATGTTACTTTACGGATGAAAGTAAGGCACAAGCGACTAAAACTCGGAGCAATTGGTGTATCGATAGGCCCGTTCAAGAGCGTGAAAAAGGAGAATGAAATTATTGAGTATCTAAAACATATGGATTTTCTAAGTGTTCGCGATAAACGATCATATGAATACGCCAGTAGTCTAAACCTCGAATACAATCCGGTGGAGTCTTTCGATATAGCGGCTATGCTTCCTGAAATCTATAATTTTTCAAAACTTCCAAAAGAGAAAAATAGCAATATTATCGGAATTAGTTTCAACAACGAAGAATCCCATTTGATCAACGGCGATTTAGTGAATGAGAAAAGAAGAAGAACTTTTATAATCAGTTTATTACGCTATCTTTCGAACCACGGCAATTATGAATTTCGGTTTTTCGTCTTTAATGCCAATCCTGTTCGAGGAGACGAAGCGGTCACAAATGAAATTATTCAAAAAAGCCAAATCGTGAACTATGAGATCTTCCAGTACCAGCGTTCTACCATCAATACTTGGAATGCACTTCGCGAATGCGCCGTTATGATTTCCAGTCGTCTTCATGCGTCTATTTTTGCCTGTTTTGCCGACGTACCGTTCTTTTCCATTGAGTACCACAAAAAATGTACGGATTTTCTAAAAGACGTTGGTCAAGATGAATCGTATCTCTGGGGCGATGGGGAAATTGATTTTGTAAAGGCCGCTCAAAGTGTATTGTCGATTTTGCAAAATGATAGAACCTATATCCCGCCTGCATATAAAGAAGAAATGATAGAAAAGGCTAGACTAAATTTTACCGCTTTTAAGATTCGCTAATGCTTTCTGTAGTAATACCTTTATATAATAAGGAGTTAAGTATCGAGCGAACCATTGCGTCCGTATTAAAGCAAACGTATGCTAGTTTTGAGCTTATTGTCGTTGATGATGGGTCTACGGACAAAAGTGTAGAGATTGTGGAGAATTTCACCGATGATCGTATTCGCTTGATTAAAAAAGCGAACGGTGGTGTTTCAAGTGCACGGAACAAGGGTATTGAAGCGGCCAATTACGACTGGCTAGCATTCTTGGATGCGGACGACTTTTGGCATGAAGATTATCTGTTGGAAATCTCAAAGGTAATTGAAAGGCCCATTGATATTGAGGTAATTGCTACTGGTTTTGCACGTATCAATAAGGATGGTACCATATTAAAATCAAGTGTGGCGCTTAGGAGTGGAATTGTCGATTATTTCAAAGCAACCAATGAGTCAGGGTACAACGTGTTGAATATGTCTACTTTTTGTGTAAAAAAAACATCCTTACTTTCCATCGGAATGTTCAGCAAACACCTAACCCATGGGGAGGATATGGAAGTTTTTGAAAAATTGGCACGTAGAGGCAATATTTGGATTGTGAACAAAGTGCTTTCTTATTACGTCATGGATGCTGAGAATAGGGCGATGGGGAAACTGCCGGATATTGAGAAACACAGACTATATTATGTAGATAGTTCCGAAATAACGAGTGACGAAGAAAGGTTATACCAAAAAACCCGAATATTGAACAGTATTGTTGAGAGAGTTTCTAATTTCGATGTAAAAGGAGCTTTAGCGCTATTAAAAAGACAAAGGGGTTTAATTACCATGGGTGTGCTGGTCGATTATATGATAAATCGATTTTTGACAAAGATAGGATTGAAGAGAAAACCAAAAATTATTGAAGAAGAATTTCGACCATGAAGAAGAAAGTGTCAATAATTGTACCTACACGAAACGAATCGGCACATATTGCTGACACGTTGAAATCTATCTTTGCCCAAGATTATCCTTCTAAGTTTACCGAGGTAATCATCGTTGACGGCGATAGCGACGACAATACGCCAAACGTTGTAGCCAATATGATCGCCGATCGGCCGAATGCAAGATTAATTTCAAACCCTGAAAAGGTGGTTCCCTATGCCTTAAATTATGCCATCAAGGCATCTACGGGCGAAATTATCATTAGGATGGATTCGCATTCCATATATCCCTTGAATTACATCTCCCTGCTGGTCGGTGAAATGAATCGCCTAAATTCTGACAACGTTGGTGGTGTATGTGTTACTTTGCCGGCAAATGACGGGTTGGTCGCCACGGGTATAGCCTTGGCAATATCTCATCCCTTTGGCATTGGCAACTCTACGTTTAGAATTGGGAGTAAGGATATCAGGGAGGTGGATACCGTACCTTTTGGATGTTTTAAAAGGTCGTTGTTTGACAAGATCGGTATGTTCGATACCGACCTTATTCGCAATCAAGATGATGAGTTCAATGGTAGAATTATTAAAAATGGCGGAAAAATCCATTTAATACCGCAGATAAAAATAAAATATTTTGCGCGTGGCAATGTGCATAGTTTAATGAAAATGTTTTACCACTACGGCCTGTTTAAACCTTTGGTAAATAAAAAATTGGGTGCTTCCGCTACTTTGCGTCAATTTGTACCACCACTATTCACATTATTTTTGGTTTCGGCGATCCTGCTACCTGTTATACCTTTAATTTTTCAGCTGATTTGGGCTTGTCTCCTTTTCGTTTATTTAATAATGGCATTTTTGGTCGGGGCCACCTTAGCCAAAAAAGTAAATCGACCCGCCCTTTTTTTTGTAGTCCCTTTTTTGTTTCCTCTGATACATGTAAGTTATGGTTGGGGCTATTTAAAGGGCTATTTTTTGGTAAATGTCCTGAAGAAAAAACTTGGAAAGAAAGATTTTGCCATTTCAAGATAGAAGTAAATTATGAAAGTCTAATCTTTTAAAAAATTATTCCTGCTTTTGCCCTGGGTCTCGGTTTCTGCTTCTGTCGATTGTTACTAAAGTATTAGTTGAAGAAATCTGTATCCAAAATTTAGTAAAATGAGTGATTTGTCAAGTAAGATAGATGACGGTTTTATTGATTTAAAAACCGTTATTCGATATTTGCACAGTTTGTTAAATACACTAATTAGTCTTAAACACAGTTAATGGCTATTTGTAAGATATGTTTTTTTGTTCCTTATTATCCCTTGATAAAAGGTGGAGCGGAGTATCAGGCAAAAATTATTGCCGAGGAGCTTACTAAATTCGATTATGAGGTAATCTATATTTCCGAAGGACACGAATTGGAAGGTCAAGAATTGCACAATGGTTTCAAGGTTTATAAGTTGACAACCCCTTTTGGCACAGTTGAAAAAGCTACGCTTTATAGGAGGTTCATGACAAAAGTAAACGCTATCATCGCTGAAGAAAATCCTGATGTAATCTATCAGCGGATACTTAATACTTTTACCTACAGGCTCTCGAAATTCGCAAATAAGTCTAAAATTCCATTTGTGCTCCATATTGCGGACAATTATTCTGTGGAATTCAATAAGGGCTACAAAAGCTTTTTTAAAGAAAGGATTTTTAAAGATATACTCAAACAACGACCTTATATCATTTGTCAAACGGATTATCAAAAGCAGAAAATTCGTCAAAAAGGGTATGAGCCGGCGGCCAAGATTCCCAACATGCATCCTGATATCAGAGTTATGGGACACGAACAGAAGGATAAAAACAGTATTGTATGGATTGGCAACTCAAGACCAGTTAAGCAACTTGAAGTATTTTTAAAATTGGCCAAGGACTTTGAATCAACAAATTTTCTATTTCACGTGATTGGAAAAATACCCGAGTCGGAATACGGTTTTAGCTTACAAGAAAAACTAAAGGTCGCCACAAATGTTGAATATCATGGGGAGAAGACAAATGCATATATTAATTCATTCTTGATAAAATCAGGTTTGTTGGTCAATACTTCAGCATCGGAGGGTTTTTCAAACACGTTTATTCAGGCTTGGATGTGTGGAACACCGGTATTGGCATTCAATTCCGATCCGGACGGTATAATGAAAAAATACGCAATAGGAATCGATTGTAAAGGAAGTTACTCTGATTTGTCAAAAGGCCTGTTAGACATATTGGAATCGGATGATTACGGGAGCTGGTGTGAACGAGCTCTTGCAACGGCCACATCCCTATTCTCTACAAGCGAAAATATATCGAAATTTACATCTGTGTTGAAAACCGCTATAAATGGAAGAAAATAGGAAAAATATTCTATGGGTGCACAGTTCGCCTGGAGGCGTTGGCGTCGGGGGCGGATGGATGTATACCCAATATCAATCTGTGAAAGACCGGGTAGATTTATACCATGTAGACAATCTTAAAAATCCTTTTGTTCTTTTAAGGCATTTGTTGAAGTTGAGAGTATTGGCCAAGAAGTACGATATTGCCCATGCCCAATACGGCTCTGCGGTTGGTTTTCTAACAAGCTTAATGGGCTGTACGAGAATACTTTCACTTAAGGGGTCGGATTGGTATGTTTCCCCTAGTACTTCGCTTTTAGAAAAACTAAGAATACTTATGGGAATTCAAATGACCAGGATTTCTTTGAAAAGGTTTCATCATATCATTGTGATGTCGGATGCGATGAAGAAAGAGGTGTTAAAAAGTGTTCCGGGGGCAGAAGTCGAAACAATAACAGACCCGATTGACTTGGATAAATTTAAACCCTCAAGAATTCCAGCAGAAAACAAAGTCAAGAAAGTATTGTTTGCCGCCGTACACTTGGATAATCCGGTAAAAAGATTCTCATTGGCTCAGCGAAGTTTTGAACTTTTGCGTAAAAAACTACCCAACACAGAGTTGGTAACCATGAGTAGGATACCCCATTCCGAAGTTTGTAATTTTATGAACGGTATGGACGTTCTATTATTGACCTCGACCCATGAGGGATGGCCCAACGTAGTAAAGGAGATGTTGGCTTGCAACAAGCCTTTTGTGAGTACACAGGTGAGCGATCTTGAAGCCTACGCCGCGAGGACCAAGAATTGCTTTGTTTGCAATGATTCCCCGCAGGAACTCGCCGATGCCCTTTATAAATCATTACGGGCTCCGGAGGAAGATTTAAGAAGACTAGTACGGGATTTCAATTTGGATGAAAGTCTGTCAGCGCTTAAGAAAATTTACGATAAGTATTTATAGGCTGTTTCCAATTTTGACCGATAATATCCATTTTTGATAAAACCCCAATTCCTACTACCAAAACCATAATTCCTAATACTCGAAGGCTTTCATAGACTCAATTGAATTCTTGGGACGGACCGCAGAGAATTTCTGATGTGCCGAAAACGATTAAAGCCCTGATTAAGATATAAAAACACCCTCGTTTTAAACCTGGATATCTTTAATCCTCATCTCATCTAGGTTTAAAGTTTTCAGGGTATTGAACAGAACCTTCCAGATAAGCCCTGTTATAGGCCAATTCTGCCCAATGAACTCCAGAAGTTCTAGCTTCTACAAAAAAGCCAGTATCCATATTTTCATATCGATTCTGCAATGCTTCATCAAAACGTCCAAGGCACATCCACCCTTCCGGCATAAAATTACGGTTATCTTTCTCAGAATCCGGCTGACCATCGAGCCAATAACGTATCTGATAATTTGTGAAGTTTTCAGGCCAAAATACGTCTACGGTGCGAATTAAGGCGCTCATATCCTCTTCCGTATAAAACATTTCACCAACTGTATAGTCTTCGACCATAAATTTTACCACTCTGGCAGCGTGGCCATGGTCAACGATTTTTCTTCCCTGATATGGCTCCCCGTTAAATCTAGTATTCCATTGATAGGCGCTTGCGTTCGCCGCGTTTGGTTTTAGTAGCTCTCGCATACCACCAGTAGTTCCTTCGATACCTATGTCACTATTGAACCTGTCATAAACATACTTGTACTGAGAATCCCCGGTGCAGTTCCAAAGGTGCCATCCGATGTAGGCCCAAGCGGAGGAGCTGTCAACACCAGAATGTTGGAAGGTTAAGGAATTTCTAGAAAGCCATTTCTCCCAAAAATTTACCTGAAGGAAATTAAGGATATATTCATAGTGTTCGCGGTACGTCTTGCCATCTACTATAATCGATTCTCCCAAAAGCCCCGGGCTATTATGCATGACGTACAGCAGTCTTGCCACACTCATAAATCCTCTACTTTCGTAGAGTTGAAACTGCCCGCCCACACTCGGGACCGGCTTGCCTGAAATACTTGTATCGGCATCTCCCCACCAACTTAGATAGGAATCGTTGTAAGATGCCCCTGTTTGAGGGAGCGCTGAACTTGGTACGGCTTTGGAGAACAAGGTGTTGACGGCGATTATAAAGTCATTCAAATATTTTTTATCCCCTGTCGCCTCAAAAAGGGCAATAACCCCCTGTAATGCGTCTAAATGATAGATATCCCCTTGATTCCCGTGCTCACATAGTCTCAGTATTCTTCCGTATTCGCCATCGTATGGTTCCCCCAGTGGATCATTGGGACTCGGTGGTAGCGTTATATCATACAATGCATTATGGGCATTTAGGGCTAGTTGACTTTTAGACATTTTGTCAAAGACCTCGCTTTCCACTGTTTCATCCGAAAAATTCACGGTGACGGTAGCGCTATCAATTTCGACCGTTTCATCAGGGTTTACTGCCTCCGTGGTATAAGTAAATGACTCCGTTTCCGGTGAATCAGCTTCCTGGTCATTTTCTTGTTCCGTCGAAGTATTGGCGGGGATATACAGTAAGGTTTTATTTTCAATAATTATGATTTCCCCGTTTAGCGGGGATGATGTTTCAATTATCTTCACGCGTTCCGGATCGCTAAAGGTGTCGTTCGATAAGACGTCCATGGTAAGACTTTCGTTCATGGATGCAGTATAGTTATCGTCTTTTAGATAATTTACGAAGTCTACTTGACCGCTGGAATCATCTGTTGCATATTGGGAAAGCAAATCGGAATCTTTGGTACAGGAGAGAACTAAACACAGTACAATAGTAAACATTGTCAGATAGATGACGTTGCCATGGGGAAATTTCATAAGTAGGTCTTTGCTAAAAATTTGTAATTACCAGGTTATTTAAAAAATAAAATGTGATTAAGATTTTACTGTTAATTCGCAATTTATTCTAATCTATGATTTGGTTGCTTAAAAATACGGGAGAGATCCGTTTTCGGACTACGAAATACCGATTTATTCGATAAGATGCGCTTTTTTTTAACATTTGATGTTGTCGGCACCGAACATAAACCTTCAGTCCTCTAATTTTTTTGATGATAGCAATAGATATGTTTTTAATACTAAAGAATTTTATTTCAAGATGTCATGGACAATAACCTTTTTGTTCGAAATGCTTATGGCCCTCTCCACAAGTTTACGTGTAAGAGAAACGTCAAGAAGTAATTTTCCTTTTCTCGTGACCTCCTTTAGTATTTTACCCTTTAATTCTAAAAATGGGCCTGGCCATGCCGTGCCCGCAGCATATTTAGGCAGCGATGGCACTCTATTTGAACTCCGTAAGATCTTTGCAATCCGGTTCGGTGAAAATCTGCTTTTTCCCATAATTACTGTTTACGATTGAGATTATTATGCTACTTTTAAAATGTTGGTTTTTTAGGGAAGCTTGCTTACAACCAGGTTGGGTAAAATGGTGCCCGGAATTAAAACAAATACGATCAATGATTACGGAATTAACCAGACATATAATCCAATGGGATATAAAATCTTGGTCTAAAGCACTGGAATATTGGGAAAGAAGTATCGACTGGGAGAAAATTCAAAATGGACTTGAGTTGGGCGGCCGAGAAGGCGGACTTTCTCTATGGCTTGCTTTAAAAGGAAAAAAAACCATTTGTTCTGACCTTATTAACACGAAAAAAACGGCAGAACAACTTCACTTGCGCTACAATATATCTTCGCTAATAACATATCAAGACATTGACGCTGCCGATATTCCATACGAGGACTATTTTGACATTATAGTATTTAAATCAATAATCGGCGGAATCGGTAGAAACAACAACTTTAAAGGTCAACAAAAGGTTTTCAAAGAAATCTATAAAGCTTTAAAACCGGGAGGGAAGCTTTTGTTTGCAGAAAATCTTCTTGCTTCCCCTTTTCATCAGCGACTACGAAAACGATATGTCAAGTGGGGAAATACGTGGAGATATGTGACTTTAAAAGAAATGAGAGAATTTCTTAAAGACTTTTCAAGTGTCGACATAAAGACTACTGGTGTACTTGCAACATTTGGAAGAAACGAAAGACAGAGAATTTTTCTTTCAACAATAGATGATTTAATTTTAAATAAAGCTTGCCCTGAAAATTGGAAATATATAATTTATGGTATAGCGGAAAAATAAAACCACACTTAATAACTGAATGCGGTCATAAAATGATTACACGGATAGGGATAAACTTGAATAACACAACAGGGAATCGACGGTATGGCATGTTGCTTACTTTACATTTAAAAATGCGCAATATCCTATAACAATGACCATTTTCAGTAATATGAATAAAAGACAGTACTCGTAGGTAGTAATTCAGTAAGCAATTTTTTGGATCAAAGGAAAATGTATGGCGGATTAGAATACCTAAAACACTCGTTGCCTTTGTGTGACGTGCCGCCTAGGAAATAAAAGGTTTGTTCGGGAAAGAATTCTTCCCTAAAATGATACATACTAAAAGCCCCCCATAGATGAAGCCTTCAAAGGATACAATATTTTTTTAGATTTGAGGTTAATTATCTAATTGGTGTTAAACAGTCTAAATATATGCAGCAAAATATAGAGAAAAAAGATTGGTTATCTTTTAAAAGAAATGCGGAACTTGATACTGTTATAAAATATTTACCGGTTGAAAAAGATATCAAAGTTCTGGAAATCGGGGGTCGAGATGGTTTTATGGCAAAAAGGATTCATGACCTTGGATACGACATCACATCAATTGATTTATTTCCAATCTATCCCCAACATTTTCCGGTGGCGGTTGGGGATGCAACCAAATTGGACTTTGAATCGAACCAATTTGATTTTATTTTCACCTCGCATCTTATTGTAGAGATTAGGGAACTTGACTTATTTTTTGATGAATGCAGGAGAGTTGTCAAAAAAAATGGATTGATGGTACATGTTGTGCCTTCTACTCCATGGTCTTTGGGTACAAATTTTTGGCATTATCTCTTATTGCCAAAATTCTTTATCAACTGGATAAGACCCAATACCTTGGTCATAGATGCCAATAGTTATGGTAAGAATCTAGTAGAAACAGAAAAACAAAATACGAAGAGTAAGATTATCAATGTCTTATTTTTACACCCCATTGGCACAAACCCGAGTTTCTTACATGATATTTTTTCTTTTACAAAACGTAAATGGAAAAACCTTTTTAAAAATCATGGATTTGAAATAGTAAGCGTGGAAAATGGACCACATTATTACACGGCCTATGGAGTTTTTAAATACAAATTGATGGGCATGAGAAAAAGTTTGGCAAAAACTGGATTCTCCGGGTCATTTTGCTATGTCCTAAGGGATAAGCGCACACCAAATGATTAGAAAGAGGTGGTTTTGGATTATCAGAAACCTACCGTGAGCACTACTATGTCAATAGAAGTCGCCACTGCTTCAATCATACTCAAGCCTAAGAAGTTATAAGGCTTAGGCGTAAAGGGATTGCGATACTTCTACCGATAAAAAATGAGAATAGTACTATGGCTTGCTAGTTAATTTGGGCTTCTATACAACGGAAAAAACGCCCTGCCTTCTTCAGCTTTCCTTTCTCCGGAGAGTTGGTCATAGATTGCCTGGTCAGCCACAAACTTCCAAACCCTAAACTCCCTATAGTCTTTTGAAAACGAGGCCTTGAAATCAAACAAGGAATCTTCCTTACTCCCTAAACCGCCACCCAGGTTAAAGATTTTGTACCCTGCTTCAGTGGCCTTTATTCGCATCTCATCCAGAAAAACATTGGCGGGTGCCAGATACAGATAGTCGGTCCTGGTTCCCGAAAGATGAAATTGTACGATATTTTTGGTTTTTACGAACATAGAAGCTGCCATGGCCTCTCCCGTCTCATTGTGCACTACCAAAAGTATGTCGGTTTTAAAACCGTCACATTTCATAAAATCGAAAAAGTACTCCCTAGTAAAATAATAGTCCTTACTGGCCGATAAACGGTCCATGTTCTCGTAGTATATGTCTATGAACAAGTTGATATCGGCATCGGTCTCGGCCTTTCTAACCGTACAGACCCTACGACATTTATTGGTTCTATTTTTGGTACTTTTCCCGTACTGGGCGCGTTGGGTAGCCAAATCCTGTGTCAAGTCTATATTCACAACTTTTCCCAACACAGGCGTGTTTCCCAATCCACCCAAAATATTCGATTGGTTTTCAAAATAGGGGTGGAGCCTTGAAAAAACACTTACGACCGCGAGCCCGTCAAGAGCGGTCTTAAATTCGGTTGCGAATCTTTGATTATCAAAATCTGGAGGAACGTTCTTCGAAATGGGTCCGGCATAGCCATACACCGAGGTCAGGTCAAAGTAATCGGTATCATTGATAGGTCTTTTTAAAAAAGGAATGGCAATCACGATATCCTTTTCCTTGTAGGTAATCAAAATAGGGTTTTCAAACTCCTTTTTAGAAATGTGATGGTAATCGTAGGTATGGTAAAAATCGTAGGCACCGATTTCATTCAATACATTTTCCCATGCTGTCTTATCACTGATTATCTGTATTGGCATTGAGGTATTAATTTTCAGGGACCCGATGGTATTAGTGGTCGAATTGTCTTTGCTCTATCAATGTTATGGTGTCCAATATTATTTTCTTTCCTTTTTCGGCAAATTTGGGATAAACGGTTTCAAAAGTCTCGCCCTCCTCGAACCTAATCGGTTCCTGACACAATATGGTTCCTTCATCGATTTTATCATCAATGATATGGGTGGTAATTCCGGAGATTTTCACCCCGTAATCCAAAGCTTCTTGGATGGCCGTGGTAGTGGCCAAAAAACTGGGAAAAAGAGAGGGATGTATGTTGATTATTCTATTTGGAAAGGCATCCAACAGTCCTTGTCGAACGATATACTTATAGCTTAAAAGGAATATGTAATCGATATTCCTATTTTTTAGCTCACTACAGATGTCGTCCTGGTAGGACTCCGGAGTATCGTACTCTTTTCTGATGAACCTTTTCGTGGCTATTCCGGCTTCCGTTGCAGCATCGACCGCACCCGAGGGCAGTGCTTGGTAAAACAGTACATCTATGGTAGAACGTTTCAGCATTCCCTTTTGGAAGGCCTCAATCGTGTCTTTGGCATTTCTACCCCATCCGGTAGTTAGAATCGCCCACTTAAGCTTTTGATCTGTATACATCCAAATCTGGGATTACTGCTCCGGCATCGACCACGATATCCTTGGAGCTGAGAACACTTTTAATTGTTTTAAAAAAAATTTTTACATCCAACGTGAACGATAGGTTTTCTACGTACTTGACATCCATTGCAAGACGATCGTCCCAATTTAAGTTGTTCCGACCGGATACTTGCGCTAGACCGGTAATACCCGGTCGCACCTGATGCCTTTTTCTTTCCCTCTCCGAATAGTACGGTAGATACCGCATCAAAAGGGGCCTGGGTCCAATAAGGCTCATGTCGCCTTTTAACACATTGATCAGTTGCGGAATTTCATCCAAGGAGGTCTTCCGCACGAATATACCCACCTTGGTCAATCGGTCGGTATCGGGCAGTAGCGTATTGTTCTTATCCCTGGCATCGGTCATCGTCTTAAATTTGAGTAACCTAAATGTTTTTTCATCCCTCCCTGGTCGTGGCTGAACAAAAAAGGGCTTTCCATGATTAGTAACCAGTAAAATAATGAGTACGGTCAAAAAAATAGGGGAGAGGAGAACAAGCAGGACCAGGGAAACCAGAAAATCAAGAAGTCTTTTTACGCCATTTCCGTACATATGATGGACCTTTAATGGATTCTGATTTTTTCATAGACCTCCAAGGTTTTCCTTGTCATTTCGGGAATGGTGAATCGACTTAGCGCCTTTTTTTTGGCATTTTCCGCCAGTTGTTTTCTCAACGCCGGGTCGTTGGCCAGTTTTTCCAAAGCCTCTATGAACTCTTGTACGTTTTCGTTTTCAAATAGCAATCCGTTTACGCCATGATCAATCTGCTCGTAGGCGCCCTCTGTATTACTTCGAATGGGGCAACATTCGCTCATCATGGCTTCTATGGTCACCAAGGGAAACGATTCCATTCGCGAGGGTAATACAAAAATATCAAAAATATCATAGAAAGGTTTGGGATCTTCAAATGGGACGTAGGTAATTAAATTACCAACCTCGGCCTCTGTAATCATACCTTGTAGCCAAGTATGCTCATCACTACCGGCCACACCACCTAGAAAAACGAAATGGATTTTGTTTTTGGTCCTGTCCGACAACCCCTTAAGTGCGGCCACCAACAAATCGCTTCCTTTTCGTAACGAAATACTTCCCGCAAAACCGATAATCAGTTTATGTTCCTCAATTCCCAACCTTTCTTTAAGGCTCTGATTTTCCTCCCTTGAAATAGGTATCGAAAAACGCTCGGACACTCCATGATGAATCAGGGTAATGTCTTTGTCTTTGATGCCAAATGTTTTTTTACTAAACTCATAGGACTCCTTGCTGATGGCAATAAGATGTGTAGGGTTCTTAAACTTGAAGTTCCTCTTCAAGTATAAAATATGCAAGGTAGTCGTGAATTTTGTACGCATCAACCATGGCAGAAAAGTCATGTACGGTGATTGGCAATGAATCACATCAGGGTCGTATTCCTTGATTTCGGTAATAATCTTTAAAACGGAGGTTAGGGAGTGATATACTCTCTGTAATATGGTTCCAATCGGGGTTTTAAACTCTTTTATCAGTATCCCAAGGTCTTCGAACTCCTTATAAAAGTCGTCTACCCTTGAAGTGGCATTCGGTACCTTACCCCCAGTGATGAGACAAACCTCATGTCCCATATCTACCAAGCCTTTGGCAAGATCTAGGGTGTGTGTAGTAACCCCACTTTGCTCAATTCGACTTAAAAGAAAGGCTACTTTCATAGGGTAATTGACTTTAAAAAAATCGGCTTAGGAAAAAATAGCATCGATGTTGTACTAAGGTCCTATCAAAAGGCAAGTTTACATAAAATTAAGACAAAAACTAAGGGTTTAAGACAAAGGCCTTTAAAAGCGGGTTGAAAGGCAGGCATATTACCGATCATAAAAATAATCCCAACGTTGAATTATTGGTCAGGATGGTTCTTATCTTTATTGGGTAAGCGTTGATACTCTTTTAAAATTTCTTCCCATACCATGCTACGACTATATCTTGAAATGATCAGTTCACGAATCGCATTCATTTCTAGGGACTTTCCCTTTTTAGCCAATAGGTAGGCCTCTTTCATACGGTCGTAAAGTGTATCGACATTTTTGACCGGAACGATGTAGCCATTTTTACCTTCAAGAATAATCTCGTTACATCCATTAATGTCGGATACAATACTCGGAAGTCCCATCGAGCCCGCTTCCATAACTACATTCGGGAAGCCCTCCCTGTAACTCGGAAACGTTAGCATGTCTGCTATTGCATAATAGGGGCGTACATTTCTTTGTGAACCCACGGAAATAATACCCTTGTTATTTTTCAAGATGAGTTCGGTTTCTGGAAGCAAGGGGTCAAGTTCTGCTTCTGGCGAGCCTACTAGCAATAATTTCGTATTTTCAAATTCCGAATTGATAAGTTTAAAGGCCTTTGCCAATTCATTGAGGCCTTTATCCGTTACCAATCTCCCCACAAAAATGAATACAAAATCGGTTGATTTAATTCCAAGCTCGCTCTTGAGGTCGTTTTTGGTTTTCTGATCGAACAGTCCTGGGTCATATAAACTTGTGTCAACGCCATTGGAGCTTCCATTTGCGATGACCTTCAACTTGCTGGCTTTGGTATATTTACTTCGGATGAGTATATCCTTCAAACCAAAGGAGTTGGGATATAAACCGGTAGCACATGCATAAGTCATTTTCTCTACGGTATCCAACAACACTCTTTTTGCTCCTTTGGCCTCCAACAAAGGTAAACCGGCGATGGTGTGCAGCCTATGGGGTACTCTGGCCAAAAAAGCGGCCATCATACCTAAGGTTCCTGCCTTTGGGGTGTGTGTGTGTACGATATAGGGTTTTTCGCTTTTGAAAATCTTGTATAGTTGCCAAGTAGCTTTTAAGTCCTTCCATGGAGTGATTTTTCGTGTCATTTCAACCGGAATCACCCGGCTATTCTGCTGGACTCCTACATTTTCCAAAACATCTATTTCCGTGGCATTCGCACCACCGGTGGCCGAAGCGATGCCGATAACCTCGAAGTGGTCTGACATATACCTTAACTGGCCACGCAATAGCCCGCCGAGGGAGGCCGGTATCGTTGTTATACGAATTAGTTTTGGCTTCATTTTTTTTGGTCTTTTTTTATTCTTTTGCCGGAGAGATCGCTCTAAAGTAAATTGGGTATCCTATCCATCTTCCTTTCTTTTTCATATTAATCGAATAAAGACTATACGTATACGTTTATTTATGCCGTTTCGGTAAACAAAATTGTAGCTTTCATATGTATATTTTTCGTCTTATGTTCATATGACATTTATATGTCGTTAAAAATGTTTATAGGTAATCTTGCACAAATATTCATATATCATGTACTTTAGTAAATTGATAGCACAGCTTTGATTCTCCTTTGTACCCGGTGACTTCATTTGTTTTTGGTTTGCCGAAAGTGACTTTTTGTTGATACTTATTTAGTTCTCGTTCGAATTTTTCCGGTCGGAATTTCTGAATGGGCGCAAGCCCCAATGGTCAATTGTCGGCCAGGACTTTTCGGAACATGTCCTCCCATTGTCGCCCAACATTTTCGATTGAGAACTTATCCAGTGCCCTAGGGGCATTTCTTGCTAGTTTCGCCCTTAAGGAGTCATCGTTCATCAGTTGGTGCAGTTGTACGGCCATGGCCTCGATATTTTGGTCTTCCACCAACAACCCGTCATGGTTATGGGTTATTATTTCCGACGGTCCGGAAATACAGTC
>NZ_VIKU02000005.1 GCF_009371985.2 Pelagihabitans pacificus | reverse complement strand
CCGAACAGGGAAGTTAAGCCCGTTAGCGCCGATGGTACTGCTATACCAAGTGGGAGAGTAGGTCGCCGCCTTACCTCGAAAAGCCCCGCATCGAAAGATGCGGGGCTTTTTTTATGCAAAAGGGCCCGGAGGAGACGAAGGGCTCGACCGTACAAAACCCGGTTCGTTTTAACAAAATTACGAATCAACCCCCTCGATTCATTTTCTTCTTTAAAGGTTTTCCCTCTTCTGAAGGTCTGATTCTTTAACCGTTTCTATTTTACATGAAAAAACCGCCCCCTTAAAGAGGCGGCTATTCCAACTAATTCATACAAGGGGAAACTTTTTTTACACTCTCGGCAAATCGCCCTCGCCTTTCAACGGTAGATATGATTCTCCCATTAGATAGGTATCGACATGATGCGCGGCCTGCCTACCTTCCGAAATGGCCCAAACAATCAGCGATTGCCCCCTGCGTTGGTCACCTGCTACAAATACACCGGGAACATTGGTTTTATAGTCTTTTGTCGATGCTTTGATATTGGTACGTGGATCAGCTTCCAATCCTAACTGCTCTGCCAGGGTCATTTCAGAGCCGGTAAATCCGAGTGCCAGCAAGGCCAGATTACATTTCCATTCTTTTTCGGTACCTTCAATCTCCTTCAAAATGGGTCGTTTTCCTGGCTCGTGAATCCATTCGACTTCAGCGGTGACAAGCCCGGTCAGGTTACCGTCCTTATCTCCTACGAACTTCTTGGTCGAGATACTGAAATAGCGTTCGGCTCCCTCCTTGTGGGAGGAGCTTGTTCGTAAGCGCATCGGCCAAAAGGGCCATGGTTGACCTTCAGGCCGGTCGGTGGTCGCCATCGGCATGATTTCAAAATTGGAGACCGATTTCGCTCCCTGTCGGATGGAAGTGCCGATACAATCGGAACCCGTGTCACCACCACCAATGACGACGACGTCCTTACCGGTAGCCAGTATTTCGTTCTCGAACTTTTTTATTCCATCGACCCGACGGTTGTTTTGCGGTAAAAAATCCATAGCCTGGACAACCCCTTTCAGGTTCGCTCCTTCAATCGGTAAATTTCTTCGCACCGTAGCACCTCCACAAAGTACAATCGCATCATAATCATTCTTCAGTGCTTCCGCCTTAACGTCTACCCCTACATGTACGTCACATTTAAACTCGATTCCCTCTTCTTCCAAAATTTGCAGTCTACGATCGATGACATGTTTTTCCATCTTGAAATCCGGGATACCATAGCGTAATAATCCGCCAGGTTTCTCATCCCTTTCAAAAACGGTCACCCAGTGTCCCGCTCTATTCAACTGCTGCGCCGCAGCCAATCCCGCAGGTCCGGACCCGATGACCGCCACTTTTTTTTCGGTTCTTGTAATAGGTGGTGCCGGTTTGACCCATCCGTTTTCAAAAGCTTTCTCCGCGATATTTTTTTCAATATTCTCAATGGAGACGGGATCTTCATTAATTCCCAATACGCAGGCTTCCTCACAAGGCGCGGGACATAAACGACCGGTGAACTCCGGAAAGTTGTTGGTCGAATGTAGAATGTGGGCCGCCTTTTCCCATTTGCCCCGGTACACGGCATCGTTGAAATCAGGAATTAAATTCCCTAACGGGCAACCGCTATGGCAAAAGGGGATGCCGCAATCCATACAGCGCGCACCCTGTTCTTTCAACTCCTTTTCCTTGAGGGGCCGGGTAAACTCCTTGTAGTTTTTCACCCGCTCCTCTACGGGAGCATAGGCTTCCACTTTTCTATCGAACTCCAAAAACCCTGTTATCTTTCCCATGTCTCGATATTTATGTTGTTTGTAATTTTTCTTTTTCCAAACGGATCAAGGCTTGGCGATATTCTTCGGGGAACACTTTGACAAAATCTTTTAAACAGCTGTCCCAATTTTCCAAAATTCGCTGGGCCAATGGGCTCATGGTATAGTTGTAGTGACTTTCAATCAAGTCCTTTAATTGCTCAATATCCTGTTCTTCCTCCACTGGCAAAAGGTTTAACGCCTCTTTATTACATTTCCTTTCGAAGTTTTTGTTCTTATCGTACACATAGGCGATACCACCGCTCATTCCGGCCCCAAAGTTTCTCCCGACTTCACCAAGTATGACCGCCACACCGCCGGTCATATATTCACAGCCATGATCACCGATACCTTCCACGACCGTCTTGGCGCCTGAATTACGAACACAGAAACGTTCTCCTGCCTTACCGTTGATATATGCCCTACCTGCGGTGGCACCGTACAGGGTTACATTCCCCGTAATTACGTTATCTTCGGGTACAATGGTAGACCCATCGGGTACTTTTATGACCAATTTTGCACCGGAAAGTCCTTTTCCTAAATAATCGTTCGTATTGCCATTCACGGTTAGGGTCAACCCTCTAGTAGCGAAGGCTCCGAAACTTTGGCCGGCAGACCCGGTAAAGTTGATTTTTAAGGTATTGATCGGCAGGCCTTGTGCTCCGTAAATTTTGGAAATTTCATTACTAATGATGGCTCCTACCGCCCGATCCGTATTCTTGATGGGAAAATCCAGTGTCAATTTTTCCTTTCGGAACAACGATGGATTGGCCCTCTCAATGATTTCAAACTCAATCGATTGGTCGATATCGTGATGTTGTTTTTGGGTGTTGTAAAATTTGGTCCCTTTTGGTACCGCAACCTGATGTAAAATGGGCGTCAAGTCGATTCCTGCAGACTTGTAGTGGTCAATGGCTTTCTTGCGATCGAGCTTTTGTACTTGACCTACCATTTCATCAACGGTTCGAAAGCCAAGCTTTGCCATGATTTCCCTTAGTTCCTGGGCCACGAAATACATATAATTGACAACATGCTCCGGTTTGCCTTCGAACTTTTTACGCAATTCCGGATTTTGGGTAGCAATACCTACCGGACAAGTATTCAGATGGCATACCCGCATCATGATACAACCGGAAGCGACCAGGGGAGCGGTGGCAAAACCAAATTCTTCCGCGCCAAGCAAACAGGCGACTGCAACATCGCGCCCTGTTTTTAACTGTCCGTCGCACTCTAAAACAATTCGGTTTCTCAAGTCGTTCATGACAAGGGTCTGTTGGGCTTCCGCAATCCCTAATTCCCAGGGTAGACCAGCGTGCTTTAAGGAGGTAAGGGGCGATGCTCCGGTACCGCCATCAAAGCCTGAAATAAGAATAACGTCGGCCTTTGCCTTTGAAACCCCTGCCGCCACGGTTCCCACACCCACTTCTGACACGAGTTTCACATTGATTCGTGCTTCGCGGTTGGCCGATTTCAAATCAAAAATGAGTTGTGACAAATCTTCAATCGAATAGATATCGTGATGGGGAGGTGGGGAAATAAGACCAACATAGGGTGTTGAATTCCGTGTTTTGGCAATGGCCGGATTTACCTTCGGACCTGGCAACTGTCCGCCTTCCCCAGGTTTGGCGCCCTGTGCCATTTTAATCTGTATTTCTTGGGCGTTGGTCAGATAGTCGGAAGTGACGCCAAAACGCCCCGAAGCAACTTGTTTTATGGCACTATTACGCCAATCGCCTGTGGCATTTTTATAAAACCGTTCGGAATCCTCTCCTCCTTCACCGGAATTACTCTTGCCGCCGATGCGGTTCATGGCAATGGCAAGATTTTCGTGGGCTTCCTTACTGATAGAGCCATAGGACATCGCACCCGTTTTAAAACGCTTAACAATTTCGGTCCATGGCTCTACTTCTTCAATAGGAATTGGATCAAAGTTCGAAAATTCGAACAATCCTCTAATAGTCATCAAATTTTTGGATTGCTCATTGACCATTTGGGAGAACTCCCTGTACGTATTGGGCTCATTATTACGCACTGCTTTCTGTAGCGTTGCGATTGAAAGTGGATTGAACATATGCTTCTCCCCATCTCTTCTCCATCGATATTCCCCGCCCATTTCAAGGTCCAAATTCGCGGCCACTTCTTTCTTGGCAAATGCCTTGGAATGTCTTTTTGCAATCTCTTTTTCTATTTCATAGAGCCCAATACCCTGTATTCGGGTGGGCGTATTTGGAAAATATTTATCGACTACTTTGGTATTGATGCCGATACATTCAAACAGTTGCGACCCCCTATAGGAGTTCAGTGTGGAGATACCGATTTTGTTCATTACTTTGAGGATGCCCTTTCCAATGGCCTTGTTGTAGTTTTTAATGGCTTCGTCAAAGGTAAAATCAGTGATATCGTGTTCTTCTATTTGCTCTCCGATGATTTCATTTACCAAATAAGGGTTGATGGCACTCGCCCCAAAACCGAATAATAACGCAAAGTGATGCACCTCTCGGGGTTCGGCCGATTCGACGATTACACTGAGCTTGGAGCGTTTGCCCAAGCGTTGCAGACCACTATTCACGAATGAACAGGCCAAAAGCGCTGGGATAGGGGCCATTTTTTCGTTTACGTTTCGGTCTGATAGAATGATTATGTTCGTCCCAAGGTCGATTTCGGTGGTCGCCTTTTTTAAAATCGAATCCAAGGCATCTTCCAGACCGTTCAGCCCCTTTTCGATTTCATAAAGAATAGGAATGGATGTCACGCGATAGTCGGGACTCGCATCGTAGTTTTTGATTTTGTCCAGATCTTCTTTGGAGATGACCGGATTCTGGATTTTTAACTTGCGGCAGTGTAGTTCATTAAAATCGAAAATATTCTGGTCACTGCCGAGGGTAAGGCTGATATCGGTGATTAATTCTTCCCGGATACCATCCAAAGGTGGATTTGTCACCTGGGCGAACAACTGCTTGAAATAATTGTATATCAATTGTGGTCGTTCGGACAAAACTGCAATAGGCGTATCCGATCCCATGGAACCGATCGGTTCCTTTGCGTTCTTGCCCATCGGCAGGATTATGGTATTGATATCCTCAAGGGTATATCCAAAAGCTGCCTTTCTTTTGTCCAAAGAAGCTTCACCTAGGAACAACGGACAGTCGTTATAAGGGATATCTCGCAGATGAACCAAGTTTTGGTCCAACCATTTTTTGTAGGGATGTCTTTGCGCAATTTCTTCCTTGATTTCCTCATCGTTGACGATACGGCCCTCTTCCATGTTTACCAAAAACATTTTTCCGGGCTCTAAACGGCCATGAAATTCCACATTCTCAGGAGCGATATCGACTACGCCTGTCTCGGAGGACATAATGACATAGCCATTCTTTGTTACCGAATATCTAGAAGGTCGTAAACCGTTTCTATCGAGTACCGCGCCAATGTAGTTGCCATCGGTGAAAGGAATGGAGGCCGGGCCGTCCCAAGGCTCCATCATACAGCTATGATATTCATAGAAAGCCCTTTTAGCCTCCGACATATCCGGATTCTTTTCCCAAGCTTCGGGAACCAGGATCATCATAACCTCTGGGAGTGATCGGCCAGTCATTAGCAATAGTTCAACGACCATATCCATGGTGGCGGAATCCGATTTGCCGGGAAGTATGATAGGAAGTATGTTTTTGATTTCATCACCGAACCAATCACTTTTAAGCAACTCTTCACGCGAATGCATGCGGGTAACATTGCCCCGCAAGGTATTGATTTCCCCGTTGTGACACATATAGCGGAACGGTTGTGCGAGATCCCAGGTAGGGAAGGTGTTGGTCGAAAATCGCTGGTGTACCAAGGAAAGTCGGGTAACTACCCTTGAATCCATTAAATCCTTGTAGTAAAGGCTAATATCCTTGGGCATCAGAAGGCCCTTGAATATGATGATTTTTGTGGAAAGACTAGGCAGGTAAAAAAATTTGCTTTCCGAGAGTTTTGAATCGAGGATAGCATGCTCGGTAACCTTTCGGGCAATAAATAACTTAAGGTTGAAATCGAATTCGTTTTGCTCCGAATTTTCTTTCCCGATAAAAACCTGTTTTACGAACGGCTCGGTTTCCATGGCAATACGCCCTGGTACCGACCTATTTACGGGAACATCACGCCAGCCTAAGAGTCGTAACCCCTGTTTTGCTATGTTTTCCTCAAATATCGAAATGCAGAAATTTCGCTGATTTTCTTTCTGGGGCAAGAATACATTGCTGACCGCATATTCTCCCGGTGCCGGTAATTCAAAGCTACATTCGGCTTGAAAGAAATCATGAGGAATATCTATTAAAATCCCCGCTCCATCACCGGTTTTTCCATCTGCACTTACAGCCCCCCTGTGCTCTAACTTATCCAATATCTCGAGGGCCTTGTGAATTATATCGTTCGACTTCTTTCCCTTCAGACTGCAGATAAACCCGGCACCGCAGTTATCATGCTCAAATTCCGGCAGGTACAATCCTTGTTTTTTCAATTTCATAGATCATGACATTTCTTCAAAAATATAGTTTTAGTTGAATTATAATCATCATTTTCGAGTAAATCAAATAAAAAAATCAAGGTTTTAAATAAAACCTTAAAAAATGTACAAATGTGAATTTTTAGCGGTCTAATTTATGATTCCAATAAAAAGGACCTCTATGAGGATAATCTTTCCGGATTTCAGGGGGTATGTGTAAAAAGAAATCAGTTTCATCTGCTTGACCCCCTCATGAATAGTGCTTACTCCCCAAACAAGTGGATTTTTCATGTTTACTTTCAAGAAAAAGAGGGGGTATAGGGAAATAACCAGTTAACGCAATTAGGCGATGTCCAAAAAAAGCAGTAACGTGATGGCAGTTTGACGCCACAGCACCACAAGCACTCATTTTGAATTTTGAAAAGCTTCAGTCCCTTAAAATACCGCGGGAGATGACTATTTTTTGAATCTCCGAAGTACCCTCATAAATCTGGGTGATTTTGGCATCGCGCATGAGGCGTTCTACGTGATAATCCTTTACGAAACCGTTGCCCCCATGAATCTGGACGGCTTCCACCGTCGTGTCCATGGCTACTTGTGAAGCGTATAGTTTGGCCATGGCACTTGAAAGGTCGTAATTGACCCCATTATCCTTGTCCCAAGCGGCCTTGTATACCATATGGCGGGCGGCCTCGATTTGGGTATGCATGTCGGCCAACTTAAAGGCAATTGCCTGATGGTTGCTTATTTCGGTTCCAAAAGCCTTTCGTTCTTTGGAATATTTAAGGGCCAATTCATACGCACCGGCCGCAATACCGAGTGCTTGGGCTGCAATACCGATACGTCCGCCGGAAAGGGTTTTCATCGCAAACTTGAATCCGAAACCATCTTCCCCTATTCTGTTTTCCTTGGGTACCTTTACATCGTTGAATATCAGGGAGTGGGTGTCGCTGCCGCGGATCCCTAGTTTGTTTTCCTTGGGTCCGATCTCAAACCCTGACATGCCTTTTTCAACGATAAGGGCGTTGATACCTTTATGACCTTTTTCCCTATCGGTTTGGGCGATGACCAGATAAACTTCGGCGGAATTGCCGTTGGTAATCCAGTTTTTCGTACCGTTTAATACATAATGATTCCCCTTATCGATGGCAGTGGTTTTCTGTGAAGTGGCGTCGCTCCCCGCTTCCGGTTCCGATAAGCAAAACGCACCGATGATTTCCCCGGAGGCCAAGCGGGTCAGGTATTTTTGTTTTTGTTCGTCTGTCCCATACGCCTCCAGTCCGTAACATACCAAAGAATTGTTTACCGAAACAACTACGGAGGCCGAAGCGTCTATTTTGGATAGTTCCTCCATAGCGATAACGTAGGAAAGCGTATCCATTCCACTGCCGTTGTATTTTGGGTCGACCATCATTCCCATAAAACCCAATTCCCCTAACTTTTTAATCTGCTCTGCGGGAAATTTTTGTGCTTCATCCCTTTCGATTACCCCGGGCAGTAATTCATTTTGGGCGAAATCCCTCGCGGCTTGTTGAATCATTTGGTGTTCTTCCGACAGTAAAAAATCCATATAAAAAATTTTATTTTGGCTTCGTGCAAATATACGGTTATGTAATAAAAAATTAGGCAAACCGATTACAGTTTTAGCAGGGCATTATTCCTATGAAAAGGATGGCAAAGCTTTTAATCCCACTTCAAATTTTTATATTTGTTCACTTCGTTTTTTTAATTGGTTAAAAGACAAAATTATGGATCAGCAGTAGCCCCTCATGGGGGATGACAAACAGAGTTTCAAACCGAAGCAGAACGCAAAACAAGATCACATAATTTTAACAATCAATTACCATGAAAGAATTACTCAAGGCATACGAAGAGAAACAACCTGAAATCGTTTTTAATTGGAAAGACCCTGAGACGGAAGCCGAAGGATGGACGGTCATCAACTCCCTACGCGGGGGTGCCGCGGGCGGAGGCACGCGTATGCGGGAAGGACTCGATATGAACGAAGTGCTTTCCCTCGCAAAAACGATGGAAGTAAAATTTACGGTATCGGGTCCTCCTATCGGCGGAGCAAAGTCGGGTATCAATTTTAATCCGCACGACCCCCGCAAAAGAGGGGTGTTGGAACGTTGGTACAATGCGGTCGCTCCTTTGTTGAAAAGCTATTATGGTACGGGAGGCGATTTGAACGTTGATGAGACCCATGAGGTAATCCCGATTACCGAGGATGCGGGGGTATGGCATCCGCAGGAAGGGGTTTTCAATGGTCATTTTAAACCGACGGAGGCCGATAAGATCAATCGTATAGGGCAGTTGAGATTGGGAGTCATCAAACCTCTGGAAGATCATAAGTACTCTCCCGATATTTCCAGAAAATATACGGTGGCGGATATGATTACGGGTTTCGGAGTCGCGGAAGCCGTACGCCATTATTATGATATTTACGGGGGTAATGTCATGGGAAAACGGGCGGTTATCCAAGGTTTTGGAAATGTGGGTTCTGCCGCCGCCTACTATTTGGCCCAAATGGGCGCGAAGGTTGTGGGGATTCTAGACCGGGCCGGTGGTGTTGTAAAGGAAGAGGGTTTTTCCTTTGAAGAAATCCAACATTTCTTTTTGAATAAAAAAGGCAACAGTCTTATGGCCGATGCGGATACCATGATTCCGTTTGAGGAAATCAATGAGCAAATATGGACCTTGCCCACCGAAATTTTCATGCCTTGTGCCGCATCCCGACTTGTGACCAAGGAACAGATTACCAAGATGATCGATACTGGACTGGAGGTTATTTCCTCAGGGGCCAATGTGCCTTTTGCCGATAAGGAAATATTTTTTGGCCCCATAATGGAATATACCGATGGACGGGTAAGCCTACTGCCCGATTTTGTGAGTAACTGTGGAATGGCAAGGGTGTTTGCCTATTTTATGGAGAAAAGAGTTGGGATGGATGATGAATTGATATTTAAAGATACCTCCGATACCATTAGAAAAGCAATTTTGAATATCTTTAAGCAAAATCCAACAAAAACGAATATCTGCGAAACCGGATTTGAGATCGCACTGAAACAGCTAATATAAAAACCGACCGAATATGGAGACCATCATTATCATTGTCTTTTTGGCAGGCTATCTGGCCATTACCCTGGAGCACACTTTAAAAATCGATAAACTCATTCCTGCATTGGCCATGATGGCAATTTTATGGGCGATAATCGCGCTTGCACATATGGACGTATTCGAGGTGAATGCCGAGCTTCGCGAGCTAGAACCTACCCATATCGACGAGATTCTGCTCCATCATCTGGGCAAAACCGCGGAGATTCTGGTCTTTCTGTTGGGTGCTATGACCATCGTGGAAATCATTGATTACTTTGATGGTTTTGCCACCATTAAGGGCTTTATACGAACTAGGAGTAAACGGAAGCTCTTGTGGTTGTTTTCGATTTTAGCGTTTATATTATCGGCGATAATCGACAATCTAACCGCAACCATCGTGTTGATTACGATTTTGCAAAAAGTAATAAAGGATCGTACAACCCGGCTCTGGTTCGCAGGGATGATCATAATTGCAGCGAACGCAGGGGGTGCGTGGTCTCCCATTGGTGACGTGACCACCACGATGTTGTGGATAGCCAATAAGGTTTCGGCCCTTCAATTGATAGAACACGTATTGTTGCCGTCGATTGTCTGCATGGTGATACCCGTTTTGGTGGCTAGCCGTTACAAGGCATTTAGCGGTTTTATCGAAAGTGAAATCGACGAGATGGAAGCACCAAAATCCAAGTACGGCGGGTTGATGTTATACTTGGGATTGGGAGCGATCGTTTTCGTTCCCTTCTTTAAAACGGTAACCCATTTACCGCCCTATGTTGGGATGATGTTATCATTGGCTGTAGTGGCTACTTTTGCCGAAATTTACAGTAGTTCCAAGTTTAGTATATCCACGATCGAGGGAGAGGGCCATGACACGGTTGGGCATCATAGTCCTGTACACCACTCCCTTTCAAAAATTGAGCTACCTAGTATCTTATTCTTCTTAGGAATTTTGCTTGCGGTTGCCGCTTTAGAATCTTTAGGATTACTCTTTAATTATGCCGAAAGTTTGAACACGGCCATACCGAATACCGATATCGTGGTGATGCTATTCGGTGTGGGGTCGGCCGTAATCGACAACGTGCCTTTGGTAGCTGCCAGTATGGGAATGTTCGCCCAGGCGATGGACGACCCGTTATGGCATTTCATCGCGTATTCGGCCGGGACGGGTGGTAGTATGTTGATCATTGGTTCCGCAGCGGGTGTGGTGGCCATGGGAATGGAGAAAATCGATTTCTTTTGGTATCTCAAAAAAATAAGCTGGTTGGCATTAATCGGTTTTGTAGCTGGTGCGGGCGCATTTATTTTGATGAGAGATTTTGTATTGCACGTATAATTTAATCGACAAAATACCGTTATTAAGGCAACCTTAAGAAGAGAATATATATGTTATTGTTTCAAGACTTGGCCCAAGACCCGGAAATGGGGGAATTGGTCTCTGAAGAAAAAACGTTATCGGTCATTGATTTGATTTTTAACGGTGGTACCGGAAGCATTGTGATTATCTCGGTACTATTTGTCATGTTGGGAGTGGCCCTTTACATCTATTTTGAAAGAATCCTCGCTATCAAAGCCGCTTCCAAAATTGATAAGAATTTTATGAACCAGATCCGCGATTATGTGTCAAACGGAAAGTTGGACGCTGCCAAAATGTTGTGCGCCCAAACCGATTCCCCGGTTGCCCGATTGACCGAGAAAGGAGTGTCACGAATCGGGAAACCGTTGGACGATATCAATACGGCCATCGAAAATGCCGGGACTTTGGAAGTCTATAAGTTGGAAAAGAATGTCAGTATTTTGGCCACTGTAGCTGGTGCCGCACCTATGATCGGTTTCCTTGGAACGGTAATTGGTATGATTTTGGCATTCCACCAAATGGCCACTAGTGGCGGACAGGCGGAAATGGGGTCACTGGCCTCCGGCATCTATACCGCAATGACCACTACCGTAGCGGGACTGATCGTTGGAATTATAGCGTATATGGGATACAACCATTTGGTAAACAGAACGGATAAGGTCGTTCACAAAATGGAGGCCAATGCAGTGGAATTCTTAGATCTATTGAACGAACCTTTATAGAGGCCCGTATGAAATTGAAAGGAAGAAATAAGGTAAGCCCGGATTTTAGCATGTCATCGATGACGGACATCGTTTTCTTGCTACTGATCTTCTTTATGCTAACCGCTAACTCCCCCAACGCCTTGGATTTGTTGTTGCCCAAGGCTCGGGGTAAATCAACCAATACACAAAACGTATCGGTAAGTATAGACAAGAACTTACAGTATTTTGTCAACAACGAGCGAATCAACGGAGAATACATTGAAATTGAATTAAAAAAGGCACTAAAAGGTCAAGAAAAACCGACTATTATTCTTAGGGCGGAAGAAAGCGTTGCCATCAAAGAGGCGGTAAACGTTATGGACATCGCCAACCGGAATAATTACAAAGTCATCCTGGCCGTGCGACCGAACTAATGTCGTTCCTGAACACGAGACACAAAAAACAATCCTTTACACTCACCACGCTACTTCTGAGTGTGTTGTTGCTTATTATGTTCTATATAGGCCTCAACTACTTGGACCCCCCTATTGAGAATGGAATTTCCGTAAATTTCGGAACTACTGATTTTGGCAGTGGTCAAGTTCAGCCCAAGCAAAGAGTTCGCTCCGAACCAATGGAAACACCGCCCGTAGAGCCAACAAAACAAGAACAGGCCGTAGAAGAAGTGGTCGAGGAAGTGAAGGAAGAGGTTCCCGAAGAAGTAAGCAAGGAGGCCCCTGCCGAAAAGGTGCTTACCAAAGAAGACCCGGAAGCCATCAAAATCAAACAGGCCAGGGAGGCGAAACGCAAAGCGGACGAGGCGGCAGAAGTAGCCAAGAGAAAGGCAGAGGAAGCCGAAAAAAGAAAAAAAGCGGAGGCTGCGAGGATAGCGCAACAAAAAAGGGATGCCGAGGAAAGGGCCCGACGCGAACAGGAAGCGAAAAAGAAAAAGCTTGACGAGTTGATGGGCGGCCTCAACAAATCGGACGGTACCGCCTCGGGTTCTGAAGGGGATGACACGCGCTCAGGCGATAAGGGACAACCTGATGGGGATCCTTATGCGACCAGCTATTACGGAAGTCCCGGTTCTGGAAGCGGAACCGGTGGATATGGGCTCAATGGACGTTCGCTGGTAAGCAAAGGAAAGGTACAACAGGAATGTAACGAAGAAGGGCGTGTAGTTGTCAAAATAGTGGTTGACAGAAACGGTAAAGTGGTCAGCGCTACCCCTGGGGTGAAAGGAACCACAAATAATGCCGCCTGCCTGTTGGAACCCGCCAAAAAGACCGCTTTCCTGCACAAATGGAACCTTGATTCAAAGGCACCGAGCCAACAAGTAGGTTTTGTGGTCGTCAACTTCAAATTGGGGGAATAAGTGACCTACGGACAAACGCTTGAGTGGATGTTCGCGCAACTCCCGATGTACCAACAAAAAGGGAAAGCCGCATTGAACCATAAGTTGGATAACATCCAAAGATTGGCGAGTCATCTTAACAATCCTGATAAAAAATTTAAAAGTATTCACGTCGCTGGTACCAATGGCAAAGGTTCCAGTAGTCATATGTTGGCTTCGATCCTTCAGGAAGCAAGTTATAAAGTGGGTCTGTATACCTCGCCCCATCTCAAAGATTTTCGGGAACGTATTCGTATCAACGGAAAACCACTTAGCAAGCAATTCGTTGTCGATTTCATTACTGAGCACAGGGCTTTTTTCGAAAGGAATCAACTGTCGTTCTTTGAGATGACCGTAGGTATGGCCTTTGACTATTTTGCAAAAAGGAAGGTCGATATTGCCGTTATTGAAGTCGGACTTGGAGGTCGACTGGATTCCACGAACATCATAAGCCCTGAGGTGTCGTTGATCACAAATATTGGATTCGACCACACCGATACGCTGGGCGATACGTTGGATAAAATCGCGTATGAAAAAGGAGGGATTATCAAAAACGGAATCCCGGTCATCGTAAGCGAATACCAGGAAGAGATTGCCGAGGTCTTTGAAAATATTGCCTTGGAAAAAAATTCAAAATTGATATTTGCCGATAGAATTGACCAAAAACCCTACAAGACATCCCTGTTGGGAAACTATCAAGCCAAGAACGTCAAAGGGGTAGTAGCTACCTTAAAAGAACTTAAGGGCTTCGAGATTCGGGAGGTGGACGTCATTGCCGGACTTCAAAAAATAGTGGAAAATACTGGTCTAATGGGAAGATGGCAGGTTTTGGGCCGTCATCCAAAAATTGTTTGCGATACTGCACACAATACAGAGGGGCTGCAATTGGTACTCGCACAAATAAGCAAACAGGAATATGATATGTTGCATCTTGTTCTCGGTTTTGTGAAGGATAAGAATTTGGAAACTATTCTACCGTTGTTCCCCAAAGATGCCGTCTATTATTTTTCCAGACCTAATATCCCCAGGGGTTTGGATGGAAGTTTCCTAAAGGAAAAGGCTGCCAAGTTTGGTTTAAAAGGAACAACCTATACATCGGTAATGGAAGCCTTGAAGGCAGCCAGGAAAAATGCCTCAAAAAACGACTTTATCTTTGTCGGCGGCAGTAATTTCACCGTCGCGGAAGCGCTTTGATTTTTTGTTCTTTTTTCTTTTGGCGTTCCTAAAAACGTTCTATATTTGCACACCTTTACGGGCAATTAGCTCAGTTGGTTTAGAGCACCTCGTTTACACCGAGGGGGTCGGGGGTTCGAATCCCTCATTGCCCACATCAAGCAGGATTCCGATGAATTTTTCATCGGAATTTTTTGTTTCGGAAAATTGGAATTGGAAATTTAAAGCTGTACGAAACAAAAAATTCCTGAAGCCGATAGGCTTCGGAATCCTATTTGCAGGAGCGGACGCAACGCGGGATATGCAATCCCTCGTATGCTCGGGCCCAGTAATCCATATGGGTATTCGATAAAAAATTCACGTAAGCCGATAGGCTTTGGAATCCTATTTGCAGGAGCGGTGTCAACCAAGGATATACAATCTTACCTATCTACTGCAATCCAGTACCTACCAATTACTTGTTACCCACTATAAGGGACCGAAAAGCCTTCGAAACCACTCGTACAAAAGAATTTGAAATAGCAACATATCTCGCGAGTTAAAGTATTGTTATTTTGTTTAATTAATTTTAAATATGATTAAACGTTTTATACCTTTGGAACAGTTAAAATCATAACAAATAATACTGGATAGCTATGTTTGGATTGTTCAAAAAGAAATCAGAGATGGAGGTACTTCAGGACAAGTACAAAAAACTAATGCAACAAGCGCATCAGCTATCCACTTCCAATCGAAAATTAAGTGATGACAAGGTCTTCGAAGCGGAGGAAATTATGAAACAAATTGTAAAGCTTGAGAAATAATCATATACTTGGGATATTAAATATTTTAAAGTAACAGAATGGATTTAATGGAAAGGGTTCAAGAGTTCGAATCTAGAAAAAAATCTGGTATGAGTACAAGCGACCGGGTTTCCGCCTCACGGGAAGCCAAAGCTTTGATTTTGGAACTCAACGAAATATACAAGGAGAAAAAAGATAGCGCGATTATGGACATTATGAAACGATTGACCGTAATCAAGCAAAAAATCGATAAAAGGTTGAAAGGCAACTTGAACGTATAGTATGGGAAAAACGGGCATTGTAAATACTGAAATGGCCAATGTTCAACCAAAAGTGCTCGCTACCCAGTACGACAACAAATTAACCGAGCCACAAATAGATCGTATTATTGAGATGGCATGGGAAGATCGTACACCTTTCGAGGCCATCGAATACCAATTTGGTTTGCCCGAGAAAGAGGTCATCAGGTTAATGAGATCCCAACTAAAATCCAGTAGTTTCAAACTTTGGAGGAAAAGGGTGAACTCGGGTGTAAGCCATAAACATCTTAAAAAACGAAATCCTGGAATCGACCGCTTTAAATGTACAAGACAACGATCGATCAGTGGTAATAAAATAAGTAAGCGATAATGCCGGTGCTGATTGAGCAAAAAGTTCCCCTGTTCCCCACGCGCTGTGTCGAGATACTTCAACGGACATCCCTTATCCATCCTTTTGGTTATCGGGTCGAACAAGGATGTATCGAACGCTATTTGATCTACTTTTCTTTCTATGTAGCGTTCTTTGAATTATTAAAGAGTGTTCGACTCCCACGGTTTTTCATGACCAATATTCCAACAAAGAGCATAACAGGGGCATCGAGGCACCCCTTGGCTGGAGGTTCGACATTCGTAGCTATTTTTCTTCGCTTTTCAAAATTTGGAACAAGTGTCAGAATGGGTTGAAAGACAAAAGAAAAAAGGGAATGCACTACACTAAAGTAGCCATAGAACAATTAGATTCGATCCAGCGACTTAAAATTATCAATGCTGTTTCAGGAGTGAAACCCGCTAATTTGATCGGAACGGTATCTAGTTCAGGAGTCACTAACCTGGGCGTTTTTAATTCCGTATTTCATTTGGGTAGTAATCCACCCTTACAAGGCTTTATTTTACGTCCAACCGGGGAAGTTCCCCGACATACCTATGAAAATCTGCTTCAAAATGGTCAATATACCATTAACCACATCCACAACGGAATCATCGAACAGGCCCATTATACTTCGGCCAAATTTAAGGCGGAAGTCTCGGAATTTCGGGAATGTGGCCTCACCGAGGAATACATAGATGGTTTTGAGGCGCCCTTTGTAAAGGAAAGCCATTTAAAGATGGGAATGTATTTTAAGGAGGCGATTCCAATTGAGTTGAACGATACTTGGTTGATTATTGGTGAAATCCAACATTTGGTTTTGCCTCCAGAAGTTTTTGGAGAGGAAGACGATGTCGATTTAGCAGCCATCGATACTGTGGGTATTTCTGGACTTAATACCTATTACAGTCTAAAAAAACTACGACGATTTCCATACGCAAGGGTATCGGAAGTACCCAATTTTGAGAAAAATCAAACCGAATAAGGTCCACAGTAGGTTCGAAGTAATGGTTGACCTTGTTGGCTAGCCGTAGATGGGAAGGCCATTTGGTTTCGGATTTAAACCCTTTAACGGTAAATTTTTGCGCTTTACAGTTATGCTGTCATTTGAAAAGTTCTAGTTTACGACATTGAGGAACATTTAAAATTGATCCTTATCGAATCATGAAAAAACAACACCTGCCTCAAAAAATATGTCCGGTATGCGGGAGACCCTTTGCATGGCGTAAAAAATGGGCAAAGGAATGGGATCAAGTAAAATACTGTAGCGAAAAATGTCGAAGAAACAAGAAATCGGTAATAAGATAAATATCATCTTTCCGCATCAACTCTTTAAGGAACATCCGCTTCTTGAGAATGAACACCCGATCTATTTGGTCGAGGAATTTCTATTTTTTAAACAGTACCCCTTTCATAAACAAAAGATAGCATACCATCGAGCGACCATGAAGTTTTTCGAGGGTTTTCTAAAAGACCACGGCAGGGTTGTACATTACGTGGAAACGGGGAAAGCCATCTCGGATGTCCGGAAGTTGATTCCCTTTTTAAAAGAACAGGGTTGTACCGAACTTCACTATGTGGATGTTACCGACTACTGGCTTGAACGCCGGGTCGAAGAAGCCTGTAAAAAGTTGGGAATACAGAGTGAGCGTCATGATTCACCCATGTGGTTGAATACATGGGAAGACCTCAAGGGTTTTTTCAAAACAGACAAAAAGAAATATTTCCAAACTAGTTTTTATAAAGACGAACGGGTAAAAAGAAACATTCTGGTCGATGAAAAGGGTAATCCAGCAGGGGGAAAATGGACTTACGATACCGAAAACCGAAAAAAATATCCTGCAAGGAAAACACCGCCCCCCATTCAATATCCCGACGTAAATACATATTATAAGGAAGCAAGGTCTTATGTCGAAACCAATTGCTCCCAACATTATGGCAACTTGTCGGAGCAACTTTTATATCCGACCGACTATCAAACTACCGAGGAATGGTTTCAACAGTTTTTAGAAAACCGCTTTATGGAATTCGGCGCATATGAAGATGCCATTGTCGCCGAAGAAACCATTTTGAATCACAGCGTACTAACACCCATGCTGAATGTGGGGCTGATTACTCCGGATGAGATTGTATCAAAGAGTCTTTCGTTTGCCGAGGAGAACGAGGTGCCAATTAATTCAATTGAAGGTTTTATCCGTCAGATTATCGGTTGGCGCGAATTTATCCGTGGGGTATATATCTCCCGCGGACGAGACGAACGATTGAAACATTTTTGGGGCTTTACCCGACAAATACCCAAATCTTTCTATGATGGTACAACCGGTATCTATCCAATCGACCAGACCATTAAAAAAGTGCTTAAAACGGGTTATTGCCACCACATTGAACGCTTAATGGTACTGGGAAATTTCATGGTGCTCTGTGAATTTGATCCCGATGCCGTTTACCGATGGTTTATGGAACTTTTTATAGATGCCTACGATTGGGTAATGGTTCCTAATGTTTACGGCATGAGCCAGTATGCCGATGGTGGACTCATGTCTACCAAGCCTTATATCAGCGGAAGTAACTATTTGATGAAGATGAGCGATTACAAAAAGGGTGATTGGCAAGAAGTGTGGGACGGACTTTTTTGGCGCTTTATGCACACCCATCGGGATTTTTTCTCGGGAAACCCTCGTTTAAGCATGTTGGTCGGAAGTCTGGATAGAATGTCAAATGAGAAGAGACAGTCCCACTTGAAAATCGCAGAGGGCTACTTGGAAAGTTTGGATTCCTGATATGTCGAGACTTGTAGAACATTTTGATATGGTGCGACTCCTGTTCGATTTCGGATTGGTAATCCTGATATGGATGGTACAACTGGTCGTATATCCCAGTTTTCGGTATTATAAGAAATCGGACCTGATGCGATGGCACGAGCGCTATACCAAAGCTATTTCCATAATTGTTGTTCCGCTGATGTTCGGGCAGCTTTTTCTGGTAATTTTTCAGATAGTTGAGGTGTTCGACGTTGTTACCGCAACGCTTATGGGTTTGGTTATTGCAGTATGGATTTCCACCTTTGCCCAATTTGTCCCGATGCACCATGCTATTGCAAAAGGAGACTTAAAAGACGGACTACTTCGTAAACTGGTCCGGCAAAATTGGTTGAGAACTTTTTTATGGAGTACCATCTTGATTATAGATGCAACGGCGGTTTTTTATTCGTGACGGCAAACAATCGTCTAGGTGAAAATAGAAAGTAAACAGTAACTTGAAGTACAATTAAAATCATTCTACCCATGCGGCAGCCGCTACTTCTTTTTAACGCCAAAGGTATTTACTGTGCCCAGGCCGACGTATACCTTGACCCTTGGAAACCGGTTGATAAGGCGATTATAACCCATGGCCATGCCGATCACTCCCGCTGGGGACATAAAAGGTATATTACCCATCACACCAACATCCCGATTATTAAACATCGTTTGGGAGATATCAAGGTGACAGGGAAGGAGTGGGGCGAAACTTTTCAGGTCAACGGGGTTACTTTTTCGCTACATCCAGCGGGCCATATCATCGGATCTTCCCAGGTACGGGTCGAGTATCAAGGGGAAGTTTGGGTCTTTACAGGGGATTATAAAACCGAGGATGACGGACTGGCCGTGCCCTACCAGCCCATAAAGTGCCACACGTTCATAACGGAATGTACTTTTGGCCTTCCGGCTTTTAAATGGACACGCCAAGAGGAAGTAATGGGCCATATCAACGATTGGTGGGCCGAGAACAGATCGGAGGGTCGCTGTTCCATCCTATTTGGTTATTCCTTGGGCAAAGCGCAGCGGCTTCTTAAGCACCTAGATCCATCCATCGGGCGAATCCTTACCCATGGCGCCATTGAGAACATGACCAATGTAATACGTTCGATAGCTGATTTTCCCGAGACCACCTTAGTAACGAGGGATACCAAAAAAGAGGATTTCAGGGGAGCGCTGATTTTGGCACCTCCTTCTGCCCACGGGAGTACTTGGATTCGTAAAATGGTTCCCTATGTAACTGCTTCCGCGAGTGGCTGGATGACTTTCCGGGGGGCAAGAAGGCGTCGGGCCATTGATAAAGGATTTGTACTTTCCGACCATTGCGACTGGGATGGCTTGCTGCAAAGTATCCAGGCGACCGGAGCGGAAAAGATTATTTCCACCCATGGATATACCGATATCTTTTCCCGTTATCTCAGGGAGTTGGGGTATGATGCCCGCACCGAGAAGACCCAGTTCGAAGGGGAACTGGCAGAAATGGAAACAGCCAAGGAAAAGGAAGCGAACACATGAAGCATTTTGCCGCGCTTATAAAAACGTTGGATAGCACCAACAAGACCAACACCAAGGTCGCCGCCTTGGCCGATTATTTTGATACGGTCAACGATCAGGACAAGTTATGGACTATCGCCATTCTTTCGCATCGGCGTCCGCCCCGGCCTGTAAATACCACCCTTTTACGGGAGTGGGCCACGGAGCTAGCGGAGATTCCCCTTTGGCTGTTTGAGGAATCGTACCATATCGTCGGGGACTTGGCGGAGACAATTGCCCTTATCATTCCCGATGGAAAGCAATCGACGGAGAAATCGCTCTCCGAATTCCTGGAAGAAATGATTCAGTTGAAAGCGAAGGACGAGGTAGAAAAAAAGGATTATTTGCACAAGAACTGGCGCAGTCTCGATTACTACGAACGTTTTGTGTTTAACAAGCTGATGACAGGCGGATTCCGTATCGGGGTCAGTCAAAAACTGATGACCCGTGCCTTATCAAAGTCCACAGGCATCGATGAGGATATTTTGGCCTATAAGCTCATGGGAGATTGGAGCCCTATGAAGACCACTTTTGAGGAGCTGATATTGCAGGAAAATGCGGCCGATTATATTTCAAAACCCTATCCTTTTTACCTGGCCTATGCTATCGAGGGAACGGTGGAGGACTTGGGTGCCGTGTCGGAATGGTATGCCGAACATAAATGGGACGGGATTCGTTCCCAAGTCATCATACGACAAAACGAGCTGTTTGTGTGGAGCAGGGGGGAGGAGTTGGTGACCGACAAATACCCCGAGTTTGAGAAGTTGGTAGGGGTTGTTCCGAACGGTACCGTATTGGATGGGGAAATACTGCCCTTTCCGGATGGAAAAATCGGCACTTTCAATGACCTACAAACAAGAATCGGGCGAAAAAACGTATCCAAGGCCTTGTTGGCAAAGACTCCGGTAATCTTAAAGGCCTATGATGTTTTGGAATGGGAGGGTAACGATATCCGTTCGAAACCTTTTAAGGAACGAAGGGCCATCCTCGAAAAGCTGTTCAAGAAGACAAACGCACATGCACCTGTGATGCAATTATCGGAAACCCTGGTATTTGACCATTGGGAATCCGTGGCCAAGGAACGCGAACGATCTAGGGAGGTCCGAAGCGAAGGTTTGATGCTCAAACGTAAAGATTCCCCATACCTAGTGGGAAGAAAAAAGGGGGATTGGTGGAAGTGGAAGGTCGATCCGCTAACTATTGATGCCGTACTAACCTATGCCATGCGGGGCCATGGCCGACGCAGCAACCTCTTCACCGATTATACCTTTGCGCTATGGGACGAAAATGAAACGGGCGAGCGGGAATTGGTGACTTTTGCAAAGGCCTATTCCGGGTTAACGGACGCCGAATTCCGGGAAGTCGATAAATTTATCAAAGCGAATACTTTGGAGCGTTTTGGTCCGGTACGGAGTGTTACGCCGGAATTGGTATTCGAAATCGCCTTTGAGGGAATTGCGCTCTCCAAACGCCACAAAAGTGGGGTCGCTACCCGTTTTCCAAGGATTCTACGATGGCGGAAGGATAAAAAAATCGAGGAAGCCAACTCCTTGGATGATCTGAAACAGATGATTCCATAAACGAACCAGGCATCGATATTTGAAATTGGGTAGGGATTTATTGGACATTAAAACCTATTTTTGAAAGGGCTCCTTGTCCTACGCAATTCGTCCCAGCTATTTATCATGCAGTTAGAAGTATTGATCACCCGTTTTCAGCAAAAAGACGCCTCCGCGTTTGAAATGCTCTATGGTATGTATGCTGAAAATATCTGTGGTGTCATCAATACGATTGTTCGTGACGAGGCCTTGGCACAAGAACTATGTCAAGATGTATTCGTAAAGGTTTGGCATAACGCTGCCAGTTATAATAGTGCCAAGGGACGTTTTTTTACATGGATCCTGAACATTGCGAGAAATGCGGCCATCGATGAAATGCGTTCAAAATCCTACAAAAATCAAAAAAAGAACCTTTCCGCCGACTCCTTCGTAGGTATCCTTGAACAGGTAGGTAATGCCGATGAGGCCACGACCGACGTTGCAGGAATACGGGCCTTGATAAACCGATTGAAACAGCGGTGTGTCGAGATTATTGACTTACTCTATTTTAAGGGATACACTCAAAAGGAAGTCGCGGAAGAATTGGAAATCCCTTTGGGGACGGTAAAAACTAGGAACAGGAGTTGTATTTCCCAGCTGAGGGAAAGTTTGAAAAAGTAATATGGATATAAAGGAATACATAGCGTCAGGTATCTTGGAGCTTTATGTGGCCGGTCAACTTTCAGAGGAGGAAAACCTGAAAGTTGCCGAATATGCCAAAACGTATCCCGAAATCCAAACTGAAATCGAGGAAATTGAGGCGTCTATACTGGCTTTGTCAAAGGCGGTGTCTCCAAAGGTGCCTCTGAGCTTTGATGTTTTTAAACAGAAAATTGAAATCGATGAGAGCTCCGAGGTGGTTCCGTTGAAAAAGAAGCGGGTCAATGCATTTTGGTATGTTGGTTGGGCGGCCTCCTTGCTACTTACTGTTGGGTTGGCTTACCTTTATATGCAAAATGAAGCGCTTACATCGGAAATTAAATTGTTCAAAGAGCAGAGTCTCTATTTGGAAAAACAAATTGAGGAGGCCCGGAATTCCCTTGCGCGATCAAAAGCTCTTTTGGAAAACCTACGTGATCGCAACGTAGAAGTAGTGCCTTTGGGAGGGCAGGAAGTAGCACCTAGCTCCTATGCCAAAATATATTGGAACAAGGAACAGCAAAAATTGTTGGTAGATGCGCAAGGTCTGCCAGATCCTCCGGAGGGAATGGTGTATCAAGTGTGGTCGCTCACCTTAAACCCGCTTACACCGACCAGTGTGGGATTGCTGGAAGATTTCACTGCCGATGAAAATCGCATATTTGAATTGGCAAATAATAATTCATCCGAGGCCTTTGGAATTACCTTGGAACCGGCCGGTGGCAGTGCATCTCCCAATCTTGAACAACTATATACCCTTGGAACCGTTTCAGGTTAGAAATCTATCCCTAAGCACGACAAATATTTGATGTAACCTGATCAGGGTAGGATTTTATTCATTGGTTAGAGTACGAATCGCTTCTTGGCACAGGTGGTTTTTTCGATAAGATTCCAGATGCCTTTATGCTTTTCCCAGGGTATGGTTTGAAAGTAGAGGCTGTTTGCGGTCTATACCTCATAAATACCTTTTGTGATCTTTCAAAAAGTATAGCGCAGATTCGTTTTTACGAAAAATGGTGTCCCCGGGGTAAAATGGATCTCATTTATGGGAGTTGGCTCGTTTTGAAGCCTCGAGGTGGTCGCAAATTGTGTCTCGTTCCATTCGGTATCAAAAAGATTCTCGATGGAGACGCCGATTGAAAAGTTTTTGCTCCACTGGTAGTTTAGATTCGCGTCGAACACGAGATAGCCTTCCGCTATAATGGAATTATCCTCATTGGCAGGGCGATCATCAAGATACCGATAGCGCAATCCGCCCGAAAATTTCCCCAAGTTGGTCAGGTTGAATCCACCTACAAACGTAAAATCGGGAGCAAGGGGAATAAAGTCGTTTCCTTGGGGCTCTTCGATAGCCCTTGCTTTGGTATAGGTGAGATCGGTGTTCATGAAAAGCCAGTCGGTAAGTTGATAACGTAGACCAAAGTCGAGTCCGTAACGTCGGGATTTTCCACTGGGTTCCACGATGCCTGCATCCCCGACGTACACAAACTCTTGTTCGGAAAGCAAGTACCAAATGGCGGTGTTTATCAGTAATTTGGAATGTGGTCGAAATAGGGTTCCGACATCAACGCCATAGGCTCTTGGAAGAATGGTTTCCCCACTTCTGGCTACGGATACCCGCGAATCGTTCGAATGGAAACCCATACCCGATTTAAGAAAGAATTGAACATCCTTATCGGCATGATATATGATATTCAATTTGGGTGAGAAAAGGATTTTGTCCACAGTCTGGTTGTCATAAGTGGTACTGAGCGTATTAACATAACCAAAAGAAAAATGGTCGACTCGGAACCCGGGTGCTAAAAGGAGGTTTCCGAGGGGAAACTCCAAATTCAAATAGCCAAACAGGTTTGTTTCACTTACATCGCCCAATTGTATGTTTTCGAGCGTTGTCCGGCGATTTATAGTACGGGAAAGCTCGTTGTTGTCGATGGCGTCGGTCCTGAAGCCTACTCCTGATTGCAATCCGATATCTTTTTGTTCCCTACTGATTTTTTTGTCGATACCAACGTTCATTCCGAATAGATTGCGGGTTTCACGTTGTTTGATTTGGTCACCATTCTCCGCATCTTCCAGAAAAAATGTAAAGTTCGAAAACAATTCGAAATTGTATTGGCTAAAATAGGTATTGGCCTTCAAAAGCGTTTGTTCTCCCAACAATTTATGGTAGCTTAGGTTGAGGTTGCTTCTCGATGTCTGGCCACCTTCCGTATCATCGATAGCCCCAAAACGGGATATGGTTCCGTTGTCCACGGCACGTTGGGGTATTTGTCCCGAGGCATCCCAAGTACTTGTAAAATGGGAAAGCGTTGCCGATAGGCTACTATCGTCCACTAAACGGGCGGTATATTTTCCAAAGAGGTTCCATCTGGAGAAATTCTGTGGACTCACGTACGGCCCATCGAACCGAACCAGTTCGGTGGCCATATACGCCTTGTTGCTTTTGGTGTTTACAAAATTAAAAAGGCCTAAGGTGCGATTAAAACCAAAGTCCCCATATTCTAATTGTAAGGTGTTTTGGCCCAGAACGTCCTTGGTCTTAAAACCAACGTAGCCAGCAGTAGCAAAATTCCCCTTGTCCGGGTTATAGGGGCCTTTTCCAAAATCGATGTTCTTTATGGTCTCAGGGATTACAAAGTGCAGGTCGGCATACCCTTGGCCATGGGCATGGGATACCAGGTTTACGGGAAGCCCATCAACCGAAATGGCGATGTCGGTTCCGTGGTCGATATCGAATCCACGCAAGAACAGTTGTTCCGCTTTGCCACCGCCGGCATGCTGACCAATAATGAGACCAGGGACCTTCTGTAATATTTCTTGAGAGGAACGTACGGGTTGTGTTTGTAAATCGATTTCGGTCATTACTTTTAAGGCATCGATAGTGGGTCGTATGACTACTTCGTTAAGCTCAAAAGCAGCTTCGTCAAAAACCCACGTAACTCTCTTGGTAGTTTGCTGTTCGGTAATTTGAACTACTATTTTTTTAAAACCAAGTGCTCCCATCCTTAAGGTGTCCCCAGGGATGGTCTGTGAAATTTTGAAGAATCCGTTTTCATCACTGTGGGCATGGGCCTGTGAGCGATGATTGAAAATGTAGGCCCCTTCCACGGGAATTCCCATGGAATCTACCAATTGTCCGTTCATGTCTTGGGCAGTAATTCTTACCAACGAGAAGAGCAGGCAAAGCGATACGAAAAAGCGCATACTAGATGATATCAATGATTAGCATTATTTTTAAGTGAAGAGTAGACGGAATTGCTTAAAGCGAAGCGATCTTATCGCTCGTGCTCGGCCCCAACTCATAACTGGTTTCCATGAGCATCTCTTTCAGCGATTCAGCTTTAATAGTATTGCCCGTAGCCTTGTATATTTCGGCCGAACGTAGCAAGACGGTAGGTTCGAAGGTTTTTCCTTCGACATGTTCCTTCATCAGCGCAACGGCTCGTTCTGGCTCCCCTTTTTTGAAGTAAGCATATGCCAACAGACTGTAACTTTCAGGGGTAGGCCTATTGTCAACTTCTTGTTGCGCAAGGTGAAGGGCCTTTTTGTACTGCTTCGATTCGTTCAGATGAAAGTCGATAGTGTATACGTTGTACATTTGCCCATAAAAGGGATGGGCAACTTCTTTTGTGTACTGTTCCAGCTCCAATCGATACAAAGCGGTATCCCCCATGTAATCGGCAATTTCCGCTTTGAGTAGATGGTAATCAGGACTTTTATTACTCTCTGTGACCGAATTTAGGATGCGAAGTGCTTCAACCGGATTTTTTTCATGCGAGTATACGATCCATGCGATTCCCTTTTTTGCATAGGCATTTCCAGGGTCGAGCTGCAGTGATTTAAGATAGTATTCGTACGATGCCCGAATGTTGCCGGCATGTCCGTAGTAGTCGGCAATATTGGTATAGGACCAAAGCATTAAGTCCTTGTTTTTTGAAAGTTCCGCCTTAGTGGTAGCATCTTCCATTAACCGAATGGTATGGGATAAGTCTCCTTTGTGGTCTTTCCATTTTGCCAGACGGATCAAAAAATCAAAACCCTTGAAATCTCCAATACTATCCAAATAGGCGCGAGCGGTTTCATAATTTCCAAGCTCCATATGGATATCGAATAACAACGCTTTGGTTTGGTCCAAACCATTTCCGACTGCATATGCCTTTTTGCCTACTTCCAAGGCCTCTTTGAAGCGATGTTGCGAAATGTAGTTCCTTGCCAAGGCCCTGTAATAACCTGCCCGTCCAATCGCGGCGATATCGGTTGCTTTTTTCAAGGCCTGTTCCGCTTTTTTTAAAAAACGGATATCCCCTGTCTTCTGAAAATAGCGGCCGTATTCACCGGCTACGATTCCAAAGCTTACTAATTGGATGCTGTCCGACTTAATTTTTGAATTCCACAATTCGAAGTATTTCGAGGTAGTATCGACTGCAGAGGCAACGAGATAGCGGTCGTAATCCTCTGAATTTGTGATGCCATCTTGCTTGGGATGGCTGCATGACATAAAACCGGCGATTAGGAAAAAAAGGCTGATATATTTCATTTTATACAATTTTCGGGTTCCAATGTTTCTGAAGGGAGGCGTAACCGCCTCCCTCGAAACACTCTTTTTCATAGTGATTGATTTATTCGGGAGCACCTAAATAGGGGAAGGTATCGGTCGGCGTTGCCGTAAGGCTCACCCCGTCGGAAGTTAATCTCGGCAAGTCGGGGGTTCCGTCCATATCGGTGTCTTGTCCGCTAAAACGATCTCCGGTCTCGCCTCCGAACAATAAAATCAAGGAGACATCGATGATATCGTCCTGTAGTGTTCTTCCGGTCAGCGCTACTTCATCCCCATCGGGTACCAGGATACTGCCGTCCATATCCGCATCCGTACCGGGATCAAAATACGTAGTGGGCAAATCCGGGGCAATTTCCAGTACATCTGCCGCCAAATAGCCGGTAAGCGTCGCTGCATCGAGCCCAAGAATATTATTCTCGTAATTCACATCCATTGGGTCCAGTCCCAATAATTCCGCATATACATCGTGATAGGCTTCCAGTCTCGCTTCAAAACTAGCTTGAAACATGGCGGCCATTTCAGAAGGGATGGCGTTATTATGGGCATCTTTGGTGGCATCGTCCGCGCTCAGCACCGTATTGATACCGGGGCGACCCATAAAATCAACCTGGGTGTAGGTGCCTGAAAAATCGGGCTCCATTCCCATGCCATTCTCACATGGGGTGCAGCTGCCGCCACAATCTACACCGGTTTCATTACCATTCATGATACCATCGCTACAGGTTGCCATTACTACGGGCATCGGTTCGTCGTCGTTACTGCAGGCCGCAAAGGTTGTAATTGCTCCCACTGTTAAACAGAAATATAGAATACGTCGTTTCATTTGAACTATTTTAAAAAGATTCGTTATTGTTTTTTGTTGGTAGTAACCCATGCTTTGTAAACGGTAAGACCTAGGGCGTTTGTTCCCGAAGTACTCCCCAAAAGGCTATTCGGTACTTCTACTACAATGGACATAGTGTTCGCTCCGTTGAAAGTATCTTCTGCTTCATCGGCAGTTTTAAATCCGCCGGGTGCCATTCCCCCAATGACGGCGTTAAACTGGAAAAAGTCAAAATAGAAAGCATCTTGACGAGGCCCTGCAAATAGCTGTATGCCGTCGGAAGTTGTCTCGGTAATGGCGGTAGCTTGAGAAATCTCTACAGATCCCAAGGGAGCATCGACCAATATGGTACCGCTCAATCCGGTTTGTGACGGAGGTTGCAAACCAAAAAAGTACATCCTTCCGTTTCTTGGGATGGCCTGGATGACCAAATCTTCTACAAGATCGTTATTGGTGTCGATGTTGATTTCGGTCAAAATACTTTCATCAAAGGTGCCGTAAGCCAAATCTGGCAACACGTTTGATTGTAAATCGACAACGAATACGGTATGGTCCGAACCTTCGCTTGGTTCAAAACCATAGAAATCTGCGATGTCGGCGGTAGTGCCCGAAGACGAAGGCGCATCGATATGGTCGGCGGCTACTAAAATGCCTCCGATCAAAGCCAGTACGCCAAGGCCTGAAAACAGTTTTGTTTTTTTCATCTTTTAGTTTTTTAGGATTAATAATTTGCCCTTACGTACGAAGATGAAATTCTAGGGTTTGCCTTTGGGTGTTAAAAATATGTTAAAAACTATGATGCTGGCATGATTTTTCCCTGCCTCGGGCGCTGTAAACAATCGTGGGCTTCCTCAGATTAGGAGCTACCTGACAGCGGGATACTCTTCGAATCTTCCCATCGGTACCAAGAAAGCCGAACTTCTCAAGTATCGCTTTTCATTTTGATCTAAAGATGAACTTGGTGTAGATCATCACTGAGAAAGAAAGTGGGGAGGCACTTGGTTTTTGGATTTTGTGACAGTGCACCAGGGACGAAGCTTGCTCAAGGTAATCCGGCTATCGCTATCAACCCCCTGGCAGTGGTTTATGTACTCCGATATTTATCTTACGTACGCCGTTTTCATTGGCTCGATCGGTTGGTGAAGTTTTAAGCGATTTCGTAGTCCTTTTAAAAACTAAGAGCATCCAATTTTCAAGGGTCGGCACGATAACGTTAACCTTTTACCCAAAATCGATAGCCGTTTTTTCCTGATTGCCGTTACTTTGATCGACCATGGAAATCCATTAGTGCCCCGATATATTTGATCGCAGAAAATTGGTATATCGCAACTTTTTTTCACGGGTCTAGATGGGTAGTCGATTAAAGTAGTATCCTAACAGGGTATTGGAACTTTTATAAATAATCGATAGTTAAAAATTGACAACCGTTTGAAACTATGGAACATATTCAAATTGACGGAAACGATTTTGTAGCCGACCTGGGCGCTATTGCTAGGAAGTATTCCGGTGAGCATACAGAGGATACCGGTTTGTGTACTTTTCATCTGAACGGTTCTATGGGAAAAGGGTATATCAAAGCATATAAAGTATCGGACGAACTTCAAGCTTTTGTCTTCAATCTGAAGCTGAACGAGGATTTAGTTTTGGAAGTCGGTAATACGAATGGCACTGTAATCGACTTCATTTTTTGTCTTGAAGGCTTTATAACCCAAGGTTTTTCAAGAAACAATTCGTTTGAGGAAATCGGATTTCGACAAAACTCGATTGTCAGAAGATTGAAAAACAAGAAGAATATGCTCCATTTTCCTTCCTCCAGTGAGATAAAAATGAGCTATTTGCTTTTCAACGCTTCGCTGGAAAGACACCCAGAGGAAGATATTCGTTTCCTCCTGAGCGCAAGGATTGGGAATCTCAATAATGCCCTGGAGCTTAAAGAGGGTCATCGATACCTGGGAAGAATTTGTTTTAGGACGGCGGAGTATGTGAAGGTGTTGGTCAATAAAACCGTGAACAGTGTTGAGGATGTTTTTTTTATTGAAGCAGCTATTTTAAACACGCTGGCTTCCCAAATAAAGAGGTATCAGGCAGATACCAAGGGGAAACATGTGAATTCTCCGATACGACCTAGTGAAATCGATAAAATACATGCGCTTCATGCCTTTATTATGGATAATATTACCGAAAATTTACAGGTCGAACGCCTGTCCTCCATCTCGGGCCTGAGTCCGGCAAAATTGCAGTTGGGATTTAAGTATCTGTATAACAATAATGTTGCTAGCTATATTACTCAAAAGCGTGTTGACCTCGCTGCGAAACTAATGGAAGACGGTGAGATGAATATTTCGGAGGTGGTCTATGCCATCGGGTTCACGAGCCGTAGCTACTTTTCAAAAATTTTCAAACGTCGCTTTGGCGTCAGGCCCTCCGATTATGTGAGAAGTGGGGTCAAACCTATTGTGGCTTAATCCAATCGATTGTAATGTATTCCATCATCTACGAGTCCGAGGCACACGCCGATTTTAGTCCAACAGCCATCTTCAAAATGCTATTGGGCGCGAAAAATTACAACAGGGAACACGGGATAACCGGTTGTATCATTTTTTACAAAGGTGTCTTTTTACAATTACTGGAAGGAGCCGAAGAAGAGGTGGAAAAACTATTCGGGCGGATCAAAGAGGATAATCGACATCATGATGTAAAAGTCATCCTCGAAAACGACGGTAATGGACGATTATGGGAAGATTGGTCGATGGCCTTTTACGACCTTTCAGGAAGCGATAAGGATATTACCCAAAAAAGACAGTTGCTTGAAATCTACTTCAATTCGGCGAATACCGACAAAGGTTCAAACGAAGTGTTTCGGGTTTTCAAGGATACGGCGTTTGACCTTCTTCAGGAATAAATGCCGGGATTTATTCAAATCCTGTTTAGGGGAAGCACCGTATCGGCAATGCGCCAAAAAGTCTTTCGATACCGTTAGCCCTCTGATTTATTCGTTTCTTCCGCCAGATTATTGGAATGTACGTTTTCGGTCTTGAAGGTAGGATGTATGATGAGCCGTACCTTGTTTTCGTAATTAAAATAGTTCATTACCCAGTTAAGGAAGGTAAGTAAACGATTGCGCAGACCGTTGAGGTAGAACAAATGAACTACCGCCCAGAGTAACCAGGCAATAAAACCTGAGAATTTAAGCTTCATGGGCAGGTCTGCCACCGCTTTGTTACGACCAATGGTCGCCAAACTCCCTTTATCGAAATAACGAAAGGGCGACTCATCTTCCAATGAATAAGTATGCCCTTTGGCATTGTTTTTTTTGGTGATTCGGGATAGTAGTTTGGCGGTATACTTACCTTGTTGTATCGCGGTCTGTGCAACACCCGGGAGGCCGTCTTCATAGCGCTCGTCTTCAAAAAAGGCGACGTCCCCAATGGCGAAGATAGTATTGTAGCCCTTGATTCTGCAGTAGGGGTCTGTTATGTACCGACCTTGTTTTACAGTTTCGTCTTTCAGTCCGTTGATGATGGCTCCCGAAACGCCCGCTCCCCAAATTAGCATTCCGCACTTTTCCTTTTCGCCATTTTCATAGGTGATCGTTGTACCATCAAAATCGGAAACCAGTCTGTCAAAAATTATTCGTACACCCATTTTTTTCAAGGTCCCTAATGCTTTTTTACTTGACTTGGATGAAAATGCACCGAGAACCTTGTCGGCTCCTTCCACAATTTTGATTTGCATCTGGCCTAAATCAAGATCCTTGTAGTCGAGAGGAAGCACGTATTTACGCAATTCCGAAAGTGCACCGGCGACTTCCACCCCAGTGGGCCCGCCGCCTACGATTACAAAGTTCATTAGGCGCTTGCGTTCTTCTTCGGACTTGGTCAAGGTCGCTTCTTCCAAATTCTGATAAATTTTGCTTCGAAGTGCCGTTGCGTCGGGCAAGCTTTTCAGGGGGTATGCATTTTTCATTAGGCTTTTGTTTCCAAAGTAATTGGGAACAGAGCCTGAGGCCAGCACCAGAAAGTCATACTCGAGCGTACCTATGAAGGTCTCGACAATTTTCTCTTCCGGCTGTATTCCGATTACCTTAACGGAACGAAAGAAAACATCATTCCGTTTTCCATAGATGCGTCTATGCGGGTCAGCAATGGAAGGAGCTTCCAACGCACTAGTGGCGACCTGGTAGAGCAGCGGTATAAAAGTATGATAATTATGTTTGTCGAAAAGAACTATCTGAAACTGATTTTTGGGTATTGTTTTCAAGAAGTTCAACCCCCCAAAACCACCACCCACCACTATGATTCTGGCTTTTTCACTTTTTGGGATTTGCAGTCCGTATTCCGGGTAATCCTTGGAGGGAGTCATATTGAATTGGTTTTATGGCTGTAAAGATAGTCTACCGATGGGGTTCCCACGGATGTTATTCCGATGCATTTTAGTGCATTTGTAGGAAATGGGCCATGTAAGTGGAATTATTGATAGCATCTCCGGGTTTTGGATATCGATATAGATCGATTCGATCAATTGCAAGGGTCTCTTCGCAAAAAATGGTCGAAGCCCTAATCAAAACCATCACTATTTAAATCGAAAAAGCACGGTAAATGGGTTTCATAAGGATAAATTTGTAAAAAAAAAGACTATGGACAAATTCATTGATGCAAATTTTGAAAATTATATCGGTATGACCGACGGTTATTCCGAGATGGCATACCAGATGGTATCCCACACCCTTACGTTGGGTTATGCCGTGATGCTCGCGGGCTTGTTGTACTTTGTACTTACCTTGAAAACAGTATCTCCCAAATATCGTATGTCGAATATTCTTTCCGGGGTAGTCATGGTATCGGCGTTCCTACTGCTGTTCGCCCAAGCGGGTAATTGGACTACGTCTTTTACTTTTAATCAAGAGGCCGGACGTTATTTTTTGGACACACGAGGGGATTTGTTCAACAATGGATATCGTTATCTAAATTGGCTTATCGATGTGCCTATGTTGTTATTTCAGATTCTGTTCGTCGTATCGCTTACCAAATCGAACTTCACATCTGTCAGAAATCAATTTTGGTTTTCTGGCGCTATGATGATCATCACCGGGTATATCGGACAATTTTACGAGGTTTCCGATCTTACCCAATTTTTCGTCTGGGGTGCGATATCAACAGTTTTCTTCTTCCATATCCTATGGTTGATGAACAAGGTAATCAAAGAAGGTAAAGAAGGCATACCACCTAAAGCCCAGAAAGTGTTGGGATCGATTTGGGTATTGTTTTTGATCTCCTGGTTTTTATATCCCGGAGCGTATCTGATGCCGCATCTATTTGGAATCGAGGGAGCCCTATTCAACGAGTCGGGGGTAGTAGGAAGACAAATCACCTATACCATTGCCGATATCGCCTCGAAGGTCATTTACGGCGTGCTGTTGGGCAACGTCGCTATGATCATGAGCAAAGAGGAGGGATATGACTACAAGCAGTTGGGATAATCAAGCGATATCGGCAGGCTATCGAAAGCCCTGATACCATCATCTTAAAGGGTGCCTTTTTTGTTGGTACAAGTTTGTCCTCGACTGTTTCGGGGTGTCGGACACGCTAACGGCTGGGGGTTAGGTTTGCGGCCTAGGCTATTCGCAAATTCGGTCAGCGGTCATTCAATACCTTGGTGGTAAGGAAGAGGTAGGGTGCGTCATATTCCACGCATACTATTTCGCGGTTTCGAACGTTATAAATACCCAATCCCAAATCAAAAACATGAAAAAAATCCTACCAATAATTCTGTGTGTCTTTTTGCTGTTCGCTTGTGACAAGATAGATGATCTTACCAAGTTCGATATGGACTATGATAGTAGCGTGGTCATTGAGTCGGCTGCAAACATCAACCTGCCTTTCGATGTTGTTACCCCGGATGTTGAAACGAACTCCGAATCTGAATTTGCCGTTAATGATACCCGCAAAGATTTAATAGAAGAGATAAAACTGAAGAGTTTAAGACTCAATATCACATCCCCCGATAATCAGGATTTTAGCTTCCTGAAATCGGTAGAGATATTTATTTCCGCAGAAGGGTTGGAGGAAGTCCCAATCGCCGCTATCACCGAGGTACCCGAAGATATCGGTTCCCTATTGGAGTTGGATACGTCGGATAGGGACATAAAGGAATATATTAAAAAGGATAAATTCAATTTACGTTTGAATACGGTCACCGATGAGGTACTTACATCGGACTGTTATATCGATGTAAAGTCAGTGTTTTTTGTGGATGCTAAAATCTTGGGTATCTAATGTACCTCTGAATTAGAATTCGGTACTACTTGCCTTAAATAAAAGGTCTTCGATTTGTTTCGAAGACCTTTTTTATTATCGGCATTTTGCGCGACCCAAGGAAGGTATTAAGAATCCTTGTAAAATGGCATAAGTTGTGAAACACGGTCAATATTGCTAACTTCCCTTTCAAGAATGTCATTTGTCTAGCTTTTTTTAATATAAATTGCACAAATTTTAAGAATGCTAAGTATCAATGAATCTTCGGCTTTGGAACATCTGATGGGGGAACTTAAGGAACCTTCGATCGCTTCCGATATTTTGTGGAGAAGGATACGAAATATCATAAAGGTTTCCGCTCAAGAAACTTCTGTAACTTCCGAGTCATAGCTATTCGGTTTTTTTCCGAAGGTGGGAAATTCCCATTTTGTACAACTAACAAAACCCTTGAAATTTCAAGGGTTTTATATTGTCATACGTTACCAACTGGAACCGTCTATTTCTTGTTCTGCTGTTCTTTAATGGTTCTCTCATCGATATCGAAATCATTGGTATCCAAATCCGTTTTTCCCGTAGGATTGGTCGGATTGGTCTGTTCTACTTTTCTTTTAAATTTCTTGTTGTCTTCAAAAATTCCCATAGTTTTCAATTTTAATTAATAATCAGATTTACTTTTTATTTTGTTCCTCGGTACTGTAATCCGTGTACTATTCCGTTTTTTGCACTTTGATTGGCAATGACCAAGTCATATTCCAAGTTAAGTCCGTCCTTCACATGTATAATCCCATTTTCCTGAACAAGGGTAAGTATACTTTTTCCAACAGTAGGCAGCTGTATTAATTCATTCTCTTTGGCCAGGAGACTCTTTATATCCGCTATGTCAAGCTGGCCGTTTACGATATAATTCAACACCCATTTCTTCCGTAAGAAGTTGGTAGTTTCCATGTCGCGTTGGGAAATACTGACCGAGTCATTGTAAATTAGCGGACCATCGATCGGAGCAAATAAGGTCACTTTCTTCTGTGCAGTGATACTGTCCAGCATAGCAGTACTTCCCAGCGCTTTCTTGAAAGAATGAAATTCAGGATTCCTTTCAACGATATCAGTGATGGTATGTAAATTACCCAAAGCCATATTCACCGGTATGCTGGTTTTGTTATCTGCCTCATTATTGACTTCCTTTTCGAATGCCGATTTGTACTCTTTTTTTCCCGTCTCATAACAACTTGCAAATAGTATTGACGTAAATATCCATACGTAGGCTACAAAGCGTTTAAGAGAGTTTATTGGTAGTGATATGCTCATTGAGTTTCTATTGGGGGAGCAAAATTTTTTCTATACCGTGTACCACGCCGTTGGAGGCTTCCTGATCGCCCAGTATAATTCTAGTTTCCATACTAAGCTCATCGGTGATAACCAGTGTATCGTTTTTCAACTGTAAGGCGATGTATCCTCCATTAAAAGTTTTTAAACGAAGAGTCCCTTCCTTAAGGACGACGGTAGAACGCAAAGTGGCTAAATCATATTCGTCCTCCACCATATGGTACTTCAATATGTGGGTCATATTTTCGTTTCCATCGGGAGATTTTAATTGTGCCTGCTTGTCGTCCGACAGTAAATTGAAGGCCTCGTTCACAGGTGCGAATATGGTTACATCGTCAATACTGTCTATGATTGAAATCATTTCGGCAGATACCAGCGCTTTATCGAAAGAATCGAACTCTGTATTACCCCGTATGATATCAAGGACCGAACGGATATCGTTTAGGGTCATATCGGGGGGCGTATCGACCAATTCTTCGTTTAAAATGGGGGTCTGGTCGGAAATACTTTCCGGTCGTTGTTTCTGTTGGGATTCGCCACAGCCCAAAAGAAAAATAAGTATCAATAATACATTTATTCGTTTCATTTTTGCTTTTCGCGAAAGATAACAAGCCAGCAGGCAATTCAATGATGCATTCGCGAAAAGTCTTGATGGTAATGCCCTGCATATTCTAGATTGGGTTGATTTCGGCTACAAAAGACTCCCATTATTAATTCAATTGCGCTCAAATAAGGGGCATATCAGCTAAACGAAAGAATCACCATCAACTATCTTTGGAAACAGAGGAAAAAAATTTTATTTATAACACCAAAAGAAAATACACAATGAAACTGAAAAATAAAAAAGTCGCCATCATGGCTACCGATGGTTTTGAAAAATCGGAATTATTTGAACCACTAAAAGCCCTGAAACAAGAGGGTGCTACCGTACATATACTATCGGTGAAAGAAGGATTCATTAAAAGTTGGCATGGAGATAATTGGGGGGAAAGTACCCAAGTGGATAAATTAGTGGCAGATGCCGATTCATCGGAATACCATGGATTGGTTTTGCCGGGAGGAGTAGCAAACCCGGATTTGCTACGAACACATGATGACGCTTTGAATTTTATACGGGCTTTCTTCAAAAGTGGAAAACCGGTCGCGGCAATCTGTCATGCACCTTGGTTGTTGATTAGCGCGAACGTCATCGAAAATCGCAAGGTAACATCTTACCATAGCATAAAAGATGATGTGATGAATGCAGGGGCCCATTGGGTCGACGAAGAAGTAGTGGTCGACCAAGGATTGGTTACTAGCAGAAATCCAAAAGATTTGCCTGCCTTTATCAATAAGGTTATCGAGGAAATTCTAGAAGGAAAACACGAGGACCAAGTGGTCGATGCGTAAAAAAGGCAATGCCTACTATGAAAAGAAAATAAACGGAAAGAGCGGACGTACGATTCGCTCTTTTTATTTGAAGTCAACATTTAAGCACAGCAAAGAGATGCCACTATTAGGAGAACTGGTAAAAGGGGTCATACACGCCACCGATTGGGTACTTCCGGAGAGGAATCCCATCGCCGAACAGGAACAAGTATTAAAAGAGCTGCTTGAGAAGGGTCGTGCTACCGAATTCGGAAAGCGTTATAAGTTCGACAAGATTCTGAATTCAGGCAATGTCAAGCGGACTTTTGTCAACACCGTTCCTTTTTTCGACTATCATAAAATCGATAAGGAATGGTGGCATCGGCAGCATGCTACCTCGGCTACCGATGTTACTTGGCCGGGTGATCCCAACTACTATGCCTTGAGTTCCGGAACCACTGGAAAGACCAGTAAACGAATTCCCGTAACCGATGCGATGATAAAGGCTATCCAAAAGGCGGGTATTAAGCAGGTTTTGGCCCTTAGAAATTTTGATCTTCCACCGGATTTTTTCGAAAAAGGGATTTTGATGTTAGGAAGCTCTACCGATTTGGTTGAACAGAAAAATCATTTGGAGGGAGAGATCAGTGGAATCAGCGCAAGTAATATTCCGTCTTGGTTTAGGGGGTACTACAAACCCGGGGAACAGATTGCCCAAATCGATGACTGGGACGAGCGCGTCGCTAAGATAGTCAAAGAGGCCCCCAATTGGGATATCGGTGCCCTCAGCGGTATTCCTTCTTGGATGGAATTAATGCTCAAAGAAGTTATTGATGCGCACAACCTGGAAAATATTCACGAAATCTGGCCAAATCTACAAGTGTATACTTCGGGAGGCGTTGCTTTTGGTCCGTATGAGAAAAGTTTTAATGCGCTAATGGGGAAACCGATTACGATTATCGACACTTATTTGGCCTCCGAAGGTTTCATCGCTTTTCAGAGCAGGCCCGAAACCGATGCCATGCAATTGATAACCGATAACGGCATTTACTTTGAATTCGTTCCTTTTGACGAAGATGCGATAAAGGAGGACGGTTCGCTCTCGGAAAATGCGACGGCACTCTCTCTTGAAGAAGTAAAAAAGGACCGGGATTACGTGTTGGTCATGAGCACCGTAGCAGGCGCGTGGCGATACATGATAGGGGATACCATCGAATTCACAGATGTCGAAAGGGCGGAAATTAGAATAACGGGACGAACCAAATTCTTCTTGAATACGGTAGGATCACAACTCTCCGTAAATAAGTTGAACAACGCCGTTCACCATTTGGAACAGAAATTCGATGTTCAAATACCGGAGTATACCCTTTGTGCCAAAAAATATGAAGACGGATTTTATCATAGCTGGTATTTGGGAACCGAAGCGGATGTTCCTCTAGAAAAACTTTCCTCCTCCCTTGATGATTTTTTGAAGGAGGCGAACAAAAATTATAAGGTGGCGCGTGGCAAAGCCCTACAGGGTGTAAAGGTACATACCATACATCCGGAGGTATTTCACGAATGGAGTGCGGAGCATAAGAAAAAGGGTGGACAAGTGAAAATGGAACGCGTAATGGGCGAGAATAAATTTGCCGAGTGGGAGGATTTCCTCGGGAAATTTTGAGAATCCAAACCGTTATTCGGTTTCTTTGGTTTCTTCCAGTTGTTTCACCAATACCATGATTTCATCGGGCGAGAGATAAAGTTCCTTGATCCGATTTCGATATTTCTTCGAGATACCGGCCTTGTTTAAAATAAAGTTTTTGGCCTTTAAAATATAGGGGGCAAGGCCGGCTGCAACCGCATAGCCATCCGCGGCACGTTCGGCTTCCTTGATAAATTGTTTGGAAAAATAGTAGTTGATCCCAAATCCGATAAGATTCAGATTGCTTCGGTTGCGGTAATCCATAATGTGCCCTAGTTCATGTCCCAACCACCCGATAAGGATATCGGAATCCAAGTTTTTGGTTCTGAACAACGAATCACCCAATTGAAAGCTTTCGCTTATTAATATCACATACCCTCTTTTTCTTCTCGATTTGAAAAGTGCTCCAAACTTAGGCTGGGCCTTCATAATGGATTTATGTAGCTTTTTTTTGAACTTAAAGGTGATGTCGGTCTGTTCCAATAGGGGATAATGGGATAGGGCCAATAATGCCTCTTTGCGGATGCTCTTGGGGATATTTTGTTGTGCGTGAATCGTGGTCATGGCAAGTATTAGAACAAATAGGGTGCGCATTATTCATGGATTATAAAAGCGGGCTAAAGAATTTTGCGAAACCTTCCTTAAATTTTTGTAGCCTTGATCTTTTTTTAAACTCCTCATATTCGAGACGGGAGGCTTCTTCGCATTCCTTGTCAAATACTTTTATAATGTCTTCCGTGATGGTTTGATCATAGACCAAAGCATTGGTCTCAAAGTTGTACTCAAAGCTGCGATGGTCGAAGTTGCCCGTACCTATTGAGGAGAGCTTATCGTCTAGGATGATGAGTTTGCTGTGGGAAAAGTCATTTCTTAGAAATATTTCTACGCCAACCTCCAAAAGAACTTCGAAATTGGCATGCATACTGTATTTGGCCAAGAAGGAGTCGGATTTTTTGGGAACAAGCAATTTTACCTGAACCCCGCTCAAGGCGGCCATTTTTATTACGGTCAACAAGGTAGGGCCGGGAATAAAATAAGGGTTGGCGATGCGCAGACATTTCTCCGCGCTTTGACACATTCCTACGTACTGATGTAAAATGGATGGTTGATCGGAATCCGGACCACTTGCATTCAATTGAACGACAGCATCCCCGATCTCATCCAATTCGGGGAGGTATTTGGGTTGCAGCAAAGGTGGTTCTTGACTGGCAAAATGGTAATCTTTAATAAAAATGCGATGAAGGCTGGCTACGGCCGGCCCCTCCACCTTTAAGTGAATGTCTTCCCAAACTCCCAACTCCGACTCGGCCTCGATATATTTGTCGGAAACATTCATTCCTCCCACGAAACCGACCTTGCCATCGATGACCACTATTTTTCGATGATTGCGATAGTTCAATGTGTACATAAAACTACCTATACGAAGCGGCATCATGGGGTAGGTATCGACCCCGATACGCCTAAACCGCTTTTTAAGTTTTCCCTTAAACGACATACTGCCCAAGGAATCGTATATCAATCGTATTTCGACCCCTTCCTTTATTTTTTCTTCAAAAAGACGATGAAACTCATCTTGCAGTTCGCCTTTTTCGAAGATGTAGTATTGGACATGAATAAACTCTTTGGCTTCCTTGATGGCGTCAAAAATACATTCGAAGGTTTTTCTTCCGGCATGTAGTACTCGTACCTTATTCCCGGGAAAAGGGGCGTTATGCGAACTATTGCTCAGCATCTTGGCCAACCTGTCTATTTTAGAGGTCGCGAGGCGTTCATCAAATTCGGTGATCATGGAAGCGCCATAGGTTTTATCGTATAGCTTTCTTTTAAGGCCGCTGCGAAGCTTGTAGAACTTGAATTTCCTTCGGTTAACTCCAAAAAGATAGTAAAGAAGGGGTCCCACTAGAGGGAGAAATAAAATAGTGAGTACCCAACTTACCGAACGGCTGGGACGGGAACCATGAAAGATGATGCTGACAATGGCCCAGACCGTGGCAGCCCCGTATAAAATGATGATAGTAGTAAGCATTCGAATTTTTGCTGTTCCAAGATAGGGTTTTGTTCATCGTATTGCAATGATTTGATGTGATAGTGCTACCTTGTACACCAAACGCGTCAATCTTTTGATTCGATTTAAAATAATTTTATAAAAAGCAAGATTATGAGCGTATTATCAAAAGACAAAAACCAGGTCAAGCTGTACTATCATTCCGGAAATTCCTTGGGGAAACAGACCCTTGGGTATGCAAAAGCTACCGAAAAGGCATTTATGGGTATCGATTTGGCGAAAGAAAGCATAACCGGGACCCAGTGGGCAGAGCTTGCATCAGGTTTGGACATTAGGATATCGGATCTGATAGATACCAAACATCCTGATTTTAAGAAAGAGTATGGCAACGATGAAGTGGTGATGGATGAACACGACTGGTTAAAAGTACTGGAAAAGTACCCGGAAGCGATGGCGTTTCCCATTGCTGTGGTCGGTACCCATTTCCACGCCGTTCACAATCCTTCAGATTTTACACGTCTTTTGGAACCGGACAGTGCAGGTTTGGAAAAGCCTTATAATAAACAAAAGAAATAGGATAAAGCGATACCTGTTCGTATCCCTATATGCTTCAGCGGTGTTTTTCTACCGGGTAACCCCTTCTAAAATGAACGGTTGCACGTTTTCAACTTCTTTTCCATGTAATACGGAAATGTCACCCGTGGATTCGAAAATAACCGCCTTAACCTCACTCAATCGCAAGACGTTGGCCTCTCGAAGTTTACTGCGCAAATCTGCCTCGGTGACTTTTGACTTTTTTAAATTCTCATAAAGAATGGTCTCTCCGTCCATCAACATGAGTGGAACGTTGTCCGTAATCGAATTAAACCATTTATAGCGTCTTAAATGTGCAGCAATCATTTGAAGTAAGTAAATAATAAAAAGCCCTACAATTCCGTGGACCAAGGTAACCGATTTGGATACCACCGTTGTAGCAATGACGGAGCCCAAAGCTACGGTCATGGCAAAATCAAAACTCGACATTTTGGAAAAACTACGCTTGCCTGCGACCCGGGTGAAGATTACGGTGGCAACATAAATGCCCACCGCACAAAAGAGGATTCCCCAAACCATGCTTACATCACTACCCAGGTATTCTTTCATTAACTTTTGCTTAAAGGGGTCAACCTATGATTTTGAAAATGACGAAGATGATAAACGCCAAGGCGATAAAAAAGAATAAGCCTCCTACGGCAGTAGCGGCCTTTATGCGGGCTGTACGGGTTTTCTTAGTTTTAAAAATTTTATAAAAACGACCCATCTTGCTAAAAAAAAGGGCGGACTACCCCGCCCTTCGGAACAATTTGATATTAGTTATCGTCCACGGCGTCTTCGGCTTCTTCCTTCATTTCCTCCATTCCATCCTCGACCTCGTCCCCGGCCTCTTCCAACTCATCGCCGACCTCCTCTACGCCGTCCTCTACTTTTTCGCTGGTTGATTTCTCCCGGCAGCTCGATAAAGACAGGATAAATAATGACACGACAAGTGTTACAAATAGTGTGATAGACTTTTTCATCAGTGTTGATTTTAGGGTTATACCGTTTTCTTTCCTCTTATCAAAGAGATAATGAACAGTACTATAAAGATAAAGAATAAAACTTTGGCAATTCCCGCCGCTCCCGCAGCAATGCCTCCGAATCCGAAAATACCGGCAACGATTGCCAAAATGATAAAAATGATTGTCCAACGTAGCATATTGTTTGTTTTTAAGGGTTAGTACTTCTTTGAATCAAATATTCCTATTTTTCGGTGGTTTTCTTGGTCGATACAGGAAAATAATTGACCCGTTTACATGAATACCGCTTGCTACGGGCCGAAGGCTGGCTAAAACCTATCCAAGCCACGGTTATTTTGAAATGTAGGACGTATGGGTATTAAATAAAAACCCTACATTTGGTAGCGGCACTAATGAAAGGTAATGTTACATAAGATTCAAATTAAGGATTTGGATGTTCGCAACGTTGTGGAAGCACTTGCGGAAACATTGGGTGCCGACTGCGCGGTAGAAAATAACGAAATTTGTTTCGATGTACCTTCGGATAAGGGAAGAGGCTATATGAAGGCCATTTCATTTTCCCATGGCGTGGGGATTATCGATGTGGACGTGCAACTCAACGAATCCATACAGATTGAAATGTGTCGTTCACAAGTGAAACCGTTGAAGATACTTTTCAATCGAGAGTCGGCTATTCAACAACAATTTTCCGGTAAAGAGGAAAGCCATGAAATCCGACGGCTTGAAAGTGTCATACTCTCCGGCAATACACGGCATTACAATATTCTGACCATACCTGCCAACAAGCCTGTCTGTTTTTTTAGTCTGGAAATCAATCGAAAACTATTCGAGACAAAGATCGAAGATTTTCTCTCTGCAATGAACACCGAACTGGAGGAACTTTTTCGCGATGTCAACGGTATTAATCTGTTCTTCCATAAGGGACATTACAGTCTCGATATTGCCAGGGCAATTGAGGAATCGATCGAATGTGAATTGCTGGGTTTTACCCGGGCAGTATTCCTGGAAGGAAAGGCTTATGAAATCTTGGCCCATCATCTTCGATTGTACCTTGATGACCTTTCCGAACCGGATAAACGTAAGATACTAAGGCAATCGACCGTAGAGCGTATCGAGGAGGCTGCCGAGATCATCAAGAAAGAGCTGGAAAATCTTGGAACCATACTTTCGCTTTCCAAAAGGGTCGGCCTTAATCAAAATACCCTTCAAACGGGTTTCAAACACTTGTACGGTTCCTCGGTGAACCAATATATCAGAAATGCCAAAATCGAAAAGGCAAAAGAATTGATCGAGACCTCCGACTTGAACATTACCGAAATTACGTATCTAATAGGCATTAATTCCAGAAGTTATTTTTCCAAACTTTTCAAGGAACGGTACGTGATGAGCCCTAGTGAATACATGGCCAAAGTGCGCAATTCCCAAGATACTTCACCAAAAACGGCCTAATAATCGCATTTTAAATCGACCTCGTTTGACACTTTAACAAATTCTTTCAACATAAAATGGGTTCTTTTGTGTTAATTTCGATTTCTATTTTGTTAATCTGCTGTTCCATGATATAAGTTCTTTGCACTACCAGTTAGTTAGGGGGAGGACTTTAATCATGCAAGAAATTGTTATTAAAAGTAGCAAAGACGAGTTAATAGTACGGCAATTAAAGGATTGTCTCGAAGGAACACTTGATAGGCAGTGGGGAGAGTCGGTGCTCAAGTTTGAAAATAACAAAGGGAAAGGACTCATACGAAGCATTGAATTCGATTGGGGTGTTTCGTTGTTGGATTGTGATATTTGCTTAAACGAAACCACAAAGATTATTTTTAATACCTCAAAAGCATCCCCTGTGGAATTTATATTCATTTCCGAAGGGTCCCTGCAGTATCAGGAAGGTGACGAACAGGAAATGATGGATTTGGAGCGGTATCAAAATATCATCATATCCCCCAAGCGGGCTTCCAAAAAAACATTTGTTTTTCCGGCGAACACGAATTTGAAAATTAATTTTATACGGATCAGAAAGAAGGAGTTTCTAAAAAAAAGGAATAACAATGTCACCTATTTAAATGATTTGCTATTTTCTGTTTTTCAGGATGAAAATTCCGACCTACCCTATGCCCATACTGGAAGCTATAGCCTAAAAATAGCCGACCAGGTCAAAGCGCTGGGCGCGGTACGCGACAGTGGAATTGTTCGGACGCTTTCACTGGAAGGAAGATTGTATCTGATTTTGGCACTGCAGCTGATGGAACATCATGAATTTGAATGTAAGGAGGTACTTCCGGAATCGCTGTCGAAATCGGATATCCGCAGAATCCACCAGTTAAGTGAGTTCATAGTGGACAGTATTTCCGAACCTATGACTATTAAGCTCTTGTCCGAAGAATCCGGTCTGAGCCCCAAAAAACTTCAACTTGGATTTCGGTTGTTGTATTCCAAGTCGGTAAATGAATACGTTCGTCAAATTAAATTGGAAATTGCACGCGACCTACTGAAGAATTCGGATATGTCTGTATCGGAAATCGTGTACCATATCGGGATAAAGAGTAGAAGTTATTTTTCCAAGATTTTTTGGGAAGAGTATGCTATTTTGCCCACCGATTATAAGAAAACCAGTAAAAGGCGAAGTTCATAGTTCACCGTCGTCTTTTGGGATATCCAAATAATCCATCGGATGCAACATACCATCAAAGGTAATATTGTTTTTAAAGAAATCTTTTGCGATAGGATTGGCCTTTAATCGGTTTCTCCTTGGGTACTTCGTTAGTTCGGTCAATTCGTTTAATTCAAAATCTTCTCCAAGCCATAGTTCCGAATAGTCCTTCGGGATAATCAATGGCATGGTGTTGGCCAAATTCTGAAACTTCGTTATATGGGCTTCAGCCGGACCTAACAGCAGGGAACAGGTTAGGAAACCGTCGCTTAAACGATTATAAATACCTGCCAAAAAGAAAGGTTCACCATCGGGGAGTCCTATATGATACGGGTATATTTGCCCATTTTTTAAGAAAGAAGTAAAGAAACCCGTAACAACGATCAAACATTTCCGTTTTTTGAAGGCGGCTAGGCACCAAGAATCACTGTAGAGTCTACCTTTATCAATATTAAGGGTATTGGTGAGGTTTTGAAAAGAGGACCAGTCGTCGTTAAAATCCTCGGGTAGCAAGCCCCAAATCGACAATGAGATCTTATCGGGCTCCTCCTTGGTGATAATGGGCACGTTGGTTTCGTTCAAACCATTGATAATGAGTTCCGGTCTGTACAGATGGGGATATTTAAAAGTGACCTCGAACAGATGCTCAATTCTTATTCGTTCCGCAGTATTTGAGAGCTTGTAGTACATAATTCAACGCAAGTAACGAAAAACCGATAGGAGTCATTGTTCCTTATCATTAAAAATATAACCCGTTAAAAATTAATTGTTTAAGATTAACATTCTATTTCCGACATTAATCCGAATATCGTTAAACAAATCCTGTAAAATGGCAATCGATACTTTCGATAACCGGTACTTTTGAAGAGGTCGGTTGACGACGGTTTAACAGGTATGGGAATAAGGTGTTATGGAAACAAGAAAAAAAAGGGCATTACAGGAATTAAGACGTCTGAGCAGGTCGTTGGACGGGGAAGTAGTTTACGAAAATGGTATTCAGGTATTGAAGATAGCTCCTGTTTTAGGGGTTGGGGAGGTACGATGTGTGTGCTTCGACAAAGGACTTATTGCGATGGAGTTCGATATTCTTATCAATAGGGATATCTCGATGCGATTGGAACTGGCTACCAGTAACATGATTTATTTTCTCTATTGCTTTCGCGGTAATTGCTTTCATAAGTTCGACGGCCACGATGTCATTGCCAAGTTGGAAGAGTTACAGACCGCCGTTGTTTCGAATAAAAAGGATACCGCTAGTGAACTATTGATACGTAAGGATGAACGCATGATCCTTAATCTCATACGTCTGGAGAAAGATAGCTATATCAAAAAGTTCCAAGGGGATACCGATGGATTCGATGCAAAGACCTTAGCGCTGATCGACACTATCGATAGCAATGAGGGATATTTTCACCTAGGGCGATTGAACCTTGAAATCGGCGAACTCATTAAGCTTATGGAAAATGCCAAATACGCGAACGATGTCTCTACCCTGATGCAATTTGAGGGAATTTGCCATTTGATACTGGCGAAACAGATCGAACAGTTCAATATAGAATTGCAACATGGTCTGCAAGCAAGTAGCACGCTTTCGAAAAGTGCGTTAAGGATTGTAAGCGAAATAGGCGACTTTGTCAAGAATTATCCTGAAGTACAGCACTCGGTCGATGGTTTGTGTCGACGCTCGGGACTGTCAGCCGCTAAACTACAACAGGGTTTCAAATTCATCTACGACATGACGATTGGGGAGTATGTAAGGGACTGCCGACTCGTACGGGCCGAGTATTTGATACGAACCACCGAAATGAATGTATCGGAAGTAGTGTATTCCATCGGCTTTACGAGTAGAAGCTATTTTTGCAAGATTTTTAAGGCGAAATATCGATGTAGTCCCAAAATGTATAAGAACAGGGTTTACAGTACGGGGATAGCCCCTGGACAGGTACTGATTACTGAAAATCATTAGAAATAAGTTCGTACCATAGGGTGGGTGTCTTTGGAAAAAGTAATACCTTGTCTTCATATGACCGATAAAAAAGATAAGATTGAAAAAGCGGTTACGGAAATCGCCTCCGAGCAACAAGACCATAAGGGTCATGAGGCGGTTCTGGTAGAGCAGCTTTGTGAGGGGCTGGCGCGCTTCAAGGACCAGAAATTGGGTACGTTCCTAAGTTCCCTTTCCGCGGGGCTCGAGATTGGCTTCAGTTTTATGTTGGTGGCCATTTTTCACACTTTTTTTAGCGCTTCCTACGATTCTGAAACGGTCTTCTTTATCTGCGCTTTCGCCTACCCGATCGGTTTCATTCTGGTCGTTATGGGAAAATCGGTCTTGTTTACCGAGCAAACCAGTTTGTTATCCCTGCCCGTGTTGCACGGTAAATACGGGATTCAAGAGTTATTGGCGCTCTGGGGTGTTGTTATTGTAGGGAACTTATTAGGGGGCTTCCTTATTTCACTATTCCTGCTTTGGATAGGTCCGGCCCTGGGCATTATCTCCACCTCGTCTATCATAGCCGTGGCAAAGCATGTTGCGCACTACGATCTATTGACCATATTTGGCAGTGCCGTGCTCGCAGGATGGCTGATGGGACTTTTGTCATGGTCGGTTTCGTCCGTAAAAAGTTCTTCCAGTCAAATTATTTTGATATACCTGATAACATTGGTAATCGGTTTGGCAGGGCTACATCACAGCATCGTGGGCAGCATTGAAGTCTTTTCAGGGGTATTGCTTACCGGAGATCTGCAATGGAGCGATTATGCCGGTTTTGAAATCACTGCCCTGACAGGAAATCTCATCGGTGGTGTCGTTTTCGTGGCCCTGCTGAAATACGGGGCCTTTGCGGCCAATGTCTAATGTCATGAAGACCTTTAAGTCGAACAACCGATTCAATAAATAAAAACAACTACCATGAATGCACTCATTTATACTTCCAAGGCGGTGGATTCCTTTGATTCACCTGAAATATATGAAATGTTGAAGGATGCTCGAATCTTCAACAAAGAACATCGGATAACGGGTTGCCTGCTCTACCATCAAAAACAGTTCATACAATTATTGGAAGGGGAAGCTAAAGAGGTACATAAATTGTACGACAAAATTGCCCAAGACCCTAGACACGAATCCCTTTCATTACTTATGGAAGAACGAATGACTTCGCGTATTTTTTACGATTGGAATATGGCATTTTACGAATTTGGTGACCCTGAAGAGGACGTAATTTTTAAAAAACATCAATTGAACACTTTTTTTGATAATTCCAAGCTATTCACCCGGTCCAGTAAGACTGGTCTTCTATTCTTTAAAAGTGTCAGGGACTTGCTGAGCAAGAATTGACAGTAAAAAAAGGGAAGCATAGTAGCTATACCTCCCATTTTTTATCCTTACAGACTTTCCGGCTTAGCTGGCGTGTTCCAAATTTGAAATGACTGCAAGGCCTTCCTGTATGGTGTCTCTTTGCCTTGTTAATAGCTGCGAAGTGCTGGGAGGCAAAGTAGTTTCGGACAGCACATCATTGTATTCCTCAATAGCCGCTTTTTCACCTCGCATGGCCTCCTCGAGCATGGCTTCCGCATTGTCCGATGAAAAGAAAGATTTTAGGTCCATCCAAGCCCTATGGGCCTTTGAGGTAAGGCTATCTCCCTTATCGACCTCCTGGCCGAAGGCTCTGATTTCCTCCTTTAACTCGTGGCCAAAATTGTACCGTTCGGACGACTTACGTTCGAAAAAGTCCTTTAAAGCGGCATTCTCTACGTTTTCTGCGGCCTGTTTGAATCCTTTTTCGGCGTCATAAGTTTTTTCTAAAAGATCGTTCAATTTATTGGAAACGGTTTCTGTATACGTACTCATGGTTTAAAATTTAATTTAGCGATACCTTTTTTTAGCGATGCGTATCGGTAAACATCCTATCATCCTTGTTTTAGGTGATATCGTAAAATCTGTTTCGATGCTTAAAGCTTTCTACCTTATCCTTTAAGCGACTAATTGATTGATTTTGATTTGTTTTCTGTGATTCCTCCATATGTTTCAAGTGAATTTTTACAAATGGGGCCACTTTTTCCTCTATGGGAATTTTCCGCACCGGTATCTCGGTCTCCAAGGGTTCCACTTTTCGTATATTGAATGACTTTGCCAGGGCCCTTAAGACAAGGACGCGGATGATACCTGTTGATAAGCCCATGATAAAGGTCATAGCGTTGAAGTGTTTTCTTCAAAGTTATTTTTTACAAGTGGGTCTAATTGGTCCAAAAGCTAGAATGATTGACCTTTTTGCATCCTGGCAGAAAGCTAAAATCAATCGAGTCAAGATTGCATCGGTTCGAGCTCAGTTTTGCGCAATAGGATTTGGATATTTGAATTCTTCGTTCATATTTTTTACTGCAGAATTTGCGCATTTTGATCGCTCATCAAATTTTTCCTGCCGTAGGTTCTCCAATTATTTGATACGGCAGGAAACGCAAATTCGATTAAAACAAATAATTATGATTCAAAAAGGAACTCGCGTAAAATGGAACTGGGGCAATGGTACCGCCCAGGGAAAGGTCGAGGAGACGTACACCTCCAAAACGACTAAAACAATTAATGGTACAGAAGTGACCCGTGACGGGGAAGAAGGCAACAAAGCCTTATACATTCGTCAGGATGATGGCGACCATGTATTGAAAAGTGAAAGCGAGGTCGAACGGGTAGATTAGTCGAAAGGCAAAAGAACCCGGCAAACCCCCATTTTTTGTCAATCCTGTGAAGACTCCTTCGAAATATGTATGGAGTCTGGAATATCGAGGGTACGTATCGGGAACGGTATGGTAATGTTATTTTTGTCAAAGGCCTCCTTGATTTCTATCATGGCTTTTGTTTTTGCCTTGGCCACTTCCAACGCAGAGGTCGAGTCGATCCAAAACCGTGTTTCAAAATTAATGGAGCTATCGCCGAATTCCTTGAATAGAAAAATGACATCCTCTTCATTTTCAACCGCCTTAAAGGATTTTGAAATGGTGTTGACGACCAAATCCCTTACAGCCCGCAAATCGGAATCATAGGCTACCCCGCATTCCAAAATAACCCTGGACTGGGCAGTGGTCGAAAAGTTTTTGATGGGATTTTCCACCACTAGTTTGTTCGGGATGTAAACCAAATTGTTATCGGGTTGCTTCAAGGTCACTGATCTCAAATCGAGATCCACCACCTCTCCTTCGAAACCATTGGTTTCGATCCAATCCCCGAACTTAAGGTGTTTTATGTAGGCCAATACAATTCCGGAATAGGTATTGGCGAGGGCTCCCTGTAAGGCGAGTCCAACCGCCAACCCAACAACTCCTGCACCTGCCAAGATCGTATTCAGTGCCTTTCCTAGGTCTAGGATTCCCAGTACGAGAAACAGCCCGATGAGGACCACTACTATCGAGACCACCTTGGAAATCAAATTTTTCATCGACTCCTGTAGTTTGCTCTTGTCCATCAGTTTCATCGAAAGGTTACTGATGTATCTGGATAGCAACAGGGCGATGACAAAAACCACCAAGGCGATGATAAGGTTGGGGATATTTACGACTAACATATCGACCCAAGATTCCAATTTTTCGATCATCTTGCTCCAGGCTTCCCTAAACTGTTTTTCCATATTCGCTAGTTTTTATGAAGGTCGTTTTCCTACTTGTATTATTTCACATCCATCCTTACCACGTTCGCAACGCCTCGATTACATAGCCTCCAGTTCGAAAGCTGGTTTGTAATCCGCCAGGAGTTCCAAAACCACCGTTTCGGCCGGAGAAAGATTTTCGATGGGTTCAACCGTATCTACTTTGTTAAAATAGCCCTTCAACTTCCCTAATTCGTAATACTTCGGCAATAGCGGATGTACGTAGTATTGCCTGCAAACGTTACGGGTATTTCCCAGTTCCTTTGCAGTGATATCGTAGGCGCCCAAGATATTTTTGGCAAGCTCTTTTTCATCGGTGGCAGTGTCCATATCCATTAGGCTATTGAAAAAAACAATTGAGGCTGCCCAGGTGCGAAAATCCTTCGCTGTAAAAAGTTCACCGCTGATTTGATGAATGTACTCGTTGACCATGCCGCTGTCTACCGTTTGTTTTTCTCCGTCCTTATCAAAAAATTTAAAAAGTTCCCAACCGGGAATTTCCTCACAACGATTTACCAAACGAACCAGTTTTTTATTTCTCAAGGTGATTTTATGTTTTTTTCCTCGTTTTCCGGTAAATTCGAAACGTACCTTGTCTTTGAGGCTTGTCACGTGTTTTGAGCGCAAGGTAGAAAGGCCGTAGGTCTTATTCTTTTTGGCATATTGCTCATTGCCGATTCGAATATGGGTCTCCTCCATTAATCGGATAATCAAAGCAAGTACTTTTGTTTTCGGCCATCCCTCCTGGTCCAGGTCTTGTTCAACCCGCTCCCTAATCTTTGGCAACTGTTGCCCGAAGACGGTCATTTTGTAGAACTTGGTTTGGTTTCTGACCTTGGTCCACAGCGGATGGTATTTATATTGCTTTCTTTTACGCAGGTCATTACCAACGGCTTGTAAGTGAGCGTTATCCAAATCGGCAATTTTAACACCCTTCCATGCCGGTGGAATTACCAAATCTTCGATACGCTTTATCTGTTTGGTTTCTGATAGCGGCCGTCCGTTCAATACATACAGGAATTGGTCGCCTTTTTTTAGTCGTTCAATAGCCAGTTTGCTACTGTCGACATAAATCAAATCCAACTTCTCGATGGCTGTCTCCGGTTCCTTTAGGATGGCCTCTACAAACTCGGTATCAAAACGTTTCAGTGCCATGCCAGATTTAAAAATGTATTTATTGTTACGTGTTCATGTGGGAGCGATAGTCCTCTGCCAAGGTTCCCTTTTGCTCATCGGAAAGTACTTTGCCCGCCATTTGAAAGACCTCATGTTCTTCCTCCTCAAGATGATGCTCTACGCGTTCCTTTAGATTTTTTGCTATTTTCAACCAGCTGGATGAATCCATCTCGGTGTCTTGAAGTTTTTCGATGAATTCGTCGATTTCATGATGTTCCGCAATACTGTGCCTCGCTTTTTCCTGTGTCTTGTCGCTATCTATCAAAGGTACGTAAAAGTAGCGTTCCTCGGCATCTGCATGTAATTCCAATTCTTTTTTTAAATCCTCAAAAATTTTTCTTCGACTCTTGGAATCCCCGGAAGTTGACACCAGTTTTGACAGCAGATCCCGCTGTTTGTCATGATCTTTACGAAGTGCTTCAAAAATATCCATATGCTTTATGTTTAAGGGAAATGGCCTTGATATTTAAGAAATACCAAGACCATTTGTACAACCAACCAACTAACTAAGTATTATCTTTTATAGATTACCGTATATCCTTCCATGTCCTTTTTGAGATCATCCAGATTGTCCACATAGACATATTGAGTGTTGAACACCCTGTCTGGACGCACACCAACGATATAATGCTTTACGGCTAGGTCCGGAGCGTTCATGGTGACCTGATCGGAAACCCGCATCTTTTTATCCCCTAAGCTTGTTTCCGTTGGGGTGAGTGTGGAAATTACATATAAGTTGGTGTCGTTGGCCCAAATTTCGTCGATATCCAGGGTATGTTCCTTATCGGTCACTTCCGCTTCGACCATTATGGTCCGCTCTTCCTTGGTCTCATTGGGCATATCCACATCGATATAGGGTACCTCGACTTCCTCTTCCTCCATGACGACCACCACCTTAGGTATGCTCACCGTTTTCGTAGTGGTGCCCACGTTTACATCGGCCCAGTTTACCTCGTATTCAGGAAGTTCTCCGGCGTCCGCGGATACGTCTACGTCAAGTTCCGGCAACTCTCCTTTTTCTTCTTTTTTAATGTTGCATCCCAAAATCAGGGAGGATGCGCACATGACGATCAAAATTCTTTGAAACATATAATAGGTTTTAAATTAGACTTCGATAATCGCTAAAGTACAGTGCCAGTCTCACAATAACGTGCTTGATAAAAAGTATCCTTGACTGTTTTAAGACCACTTGTGTCAATAGTTGCGATATTGTTGCGATTAGGCTAACTTCAAGACCAATTGGGTCATTGGGATACAAACGGTATCATGACCTTTAAGGTTATAAACCCTATATCATGAAAGACAAACCTGATTTCTCCAGGCTCAAGGCCCAGTATGTTAACTGTACGCTCAAGGACTCGTCCAAGAAGAGCCACACGGAGGGCCTAATGAACGTTTCAATGGATATTATGAAAGCCGAGGGCGTTTCCGTTGACTACCTGCGGCTGGCCGACCATGTCATTCCAGTGGGATTGCAACCCGACATGACCGATGAAGGGGTCTCGAGGGACGACTGGCCGCGTGTATTTGAAAAAATTAAGCAAGCTGATATCCTGGTTGTCGGAACGCCCATATGGTTGGGCGAAAAATCGTCGATTGCGACTAAATTGGTCGAAAGATTGTACGGTATGAGTGCACAAACCAATGAAAAAGGGCAATACCTTTATTATGGCAAGGTGGGAGGCTGCATCATTACCGGTAACGAAGATGGCATTAAGCATTGCGCTATGGGAATCTTATATGCCCTACAACATTTGGGTTTTAGCATACCGCCCCAAGCCGATTGTGGCTGGATAGGCGAAGCCGGACCCGGACCCAGTTACCTCGACGAGGAATCCGGTGCCAAAAACAACGAATTCACCAATCGCAATACCACTTTCATGACCTACAATCTACTGCATTTGGCAAAAATGCTCAAAGAAGCGGAAGGTTTCCCCTCCTACGGTAATTCCAGGGATGCATGGGACGACGGAACCCGGTGGAATTTCGAAAATCCCGAATATCGATGAAACCAACGAAACCATGAAAACTGCGCTCAAATTCGTTAAGAAGATATATAAACAAATCTATACCAGTATCGCGTTTTATCCGGTAGTGATCAGTGCCTGCTTTTTAGTTTTTGGATTGGTAATGGTAACCTTGGAACGAAGACCGTTACTGTCTTCCTTTAAAAATACGTTCCCCGAATTTATTATAAGGGACCTCGAGATTGCCAAAACCCTGTTATCGGTTCTTATCGGGGGAGTGGTTTCACTTACGGTCTTTAGCTTTACCATGGTGATGGTCGTTTTAAACCAGGCATCGACCAACTTTTCCCCGAGATTGTTGCCCGGCCTTATATCGGATAAAAGACATCAAATTATTTTAGGCACCTATATAGGTACTCTTATCTATTGTTTAATGGGATTAATTGTCCTAGGTTCCAGAAATTCCGATGGTAACCATTTTGGGCTGCTGGTCATGATTGCGGCCCTGTTCGGGATTGTATGTCTTGGGTTGTTCGTTACCTTTATCCACGGTATTTCATCCTCCATCCAAATACATCGTATCGTTGAAAACATTTTCACGGTTGGAAAACAATCGTTGGAGGAGATACTTGATGAGGTGGAAAATCGGTCTGACGAGGAACTTCCAGATACCCGGGAATGGCATGAGATCAGGATGGATAGGACCGGTTATTTCAAAGGTTTCGATACCGCCTTGATCGAACCTTCCTTAAAGGAAAAGACCCAACGAATTGAAATTTTGCCACATGTCGATGCACATTTGTGGAAAGGGGAGACGGCACTGCGTATCGAACAGGTTATTACGGATTCGGAACGGGACTCGCTATTGTTCGCGATGCACATCTCATCAGATCGTCATGGTGCGGAAAGCTATGTCAGTACGCTTACAAAACTGATGGAAATCGCTGTAAAGGCCATGTCACCGGGCATCAACGATCCGGGAACCGCTATCGAGGCGGTCCATAAAATGGGTCAGCTGTTGCGAAAGGCGTTGACCATACCCCCAAAAACCGGCATGAACCATGAGGAAATCTCCTTGTATCTTATAAAGAACTATATCACGGCCGATACACTGCTACAGGCGACGATGCAACCGATACGACGTTATGCAAAAAACGATGTGGCCGTGTTATCGGAACTTGTAAAGGCCTTGAAATATATCGACAGGGGTTGTAGCAATGACCCGAGGGCCCACGAGGCAATCGTTAGCGAGTTGAATGCTATTAAAGAGGATATCGAGGATAACATCTCCAATAAGAAAGATCGAAACACGCTTGAGCAACTCTTAACATAACAAAAGCTTAGAACAATGAAGGCACAGCCCACTTTATTATGCATACCGGATATTAGTGGTTTCACCGAGTTTATGGGAGAAGCCGATTTTGAACTGAGTTCGAAAGTAATACCGAGTCTTTTAAACAACATAGTATACTCCAATGAAATTGGACTTAAGATTTCTGAAATCGAAGGAGATGCCGTGCTTTTCTACCGACAGGGAAAATTACCTTCCTTTCGGGCATTGGTAGACCAATGCCGCTACTTTTATACCGAATTTTATAAGCAATTGAATGAATTAAGAACCAGATACCGGGAAATGGATAGTGCGGCCCTGATCCCAGAGGTCCTTGGTCTCAAAATCATATTGCACTACGGTACGAATATTGCCCCCGTGAAGGTAGGGGCACGAATTAAACTACTGGGGGAAGATTTGATTGTCGCCCATAGATTACTGAAGAATACGATTGCAATAGACGAGTACATCCTCTTGTCGGAAGCGTTGACACAACAGTATCCTCGTGAAACCCTTCAAGGTCATTTGCCATGGGGAGAACTAAAGCAACATCGGGAGGTGTACGAACATGTAGGGCCGATCCGCTATCACTATATCGGTTTGAAACCTTTGTTGGAATAGCCCCATCGATACCATCTTGAATGTCTACCCTTAAAAACGTCAACATCCCTAGCAAATGAGCAAAAGGGAGTGTCGCTTCATAGTTATCTTTGTAATAACAAGTTAAAATTGTGAGAGTCACAATAAGTAATATAAAATTATACCTAAATGAACTATTTAAATATAAACGAAAAAAAGATTGAACCCATTGTTTCCGAACTAAATCTGCTCTTGGCAGACTATCACGTGTACTATCAAAAACTACGTGCCTTTCATTGGAATATCCTCGGGCAGAACTTTTTTGATTTGCATAATAAATTCGAAGAATTGTACAATGATGCCAAAACAAAAATCGATGAGTTGGCCGAGCGTATTTTAACCTTGCGCTATCACCCTATCAGTACTTTTGGCGAATACTTGCAAGTGTCTTCGATTAAAGAAACCTCCCCTTTGATATCCGATGTCCAAATGGTCGATGAAATTTTAAAAGACCATGGGGAAATCTTAAAGCAAATGAGTCGGGTGATGAAGGTCGCTGAAGAAGCAGGTGATGAAGGAACTTTGGATATGATTGGAGCCTATATGGGCGAATTGGAAAAGATAAGTTGGATGCTGGATGCCTTTAGGCAAGATACAAGGGACCAGCTAAAAGTTAGTGACAGGGAAAAGGTATCATAAATCCAAAATAGAGTAGAAGTTAAGGTGCTTATAATATTAATGTAAGCACCTTTTTCAAATGATATCGAGAAATATAAGTTTAATTTAAAAATAAGAAAAAATGAAAATAGTAAAGATATTGGCAGGTATGCTGTTTGCTTCCTCAATGGTAACGATGAACGCACAAACAGATACTGTTACCACTGGAAAATTGAATACCACTACGATTAAAACCTTCAACTACGACAAGGATGGGACAAAAATACCTTATAAAGTGACCATCCAGGAACAACGGGACTACAAGGCCTCTTTTGAACAAAGTACCAAGAACCTAGAGAATTGGGACCGAAAAAATGAACCTGCACAAGTCTCCAAATTGATTACCATCAACAGTGCAGTGGATAATAATCTGGACAGAATTTTGGTATTGCGATATGAAAAGCAGTTGGCGGACACCTTTGAACTCGTCCAAACCGATAAAGGGTTTGCCGTTGAGGTAGATGGAAAGAGTCTGGAGTACATCATAGGAGAGGGAATTTATTTTGCCAATACGGCGGATAAGGATTTCTTTATCGTGGATGAATTTATAATGGTGCTATAAAACAACGTCGTTTATGAAGTAAAAGCCTCCTACCATTGGAGGTTTTTTTTGTCAATTTTTGATTTGCTTTGGCACATTAAAAACTAAAATCTTATATTTTGTTTAACTTTTAATTAATTATATTTGAACAAAATCAAAATACAGTAATCTTCAACAACCATACGGATGATTAAGATAGTCGTTGATGCAGAAAGCACTGCAGGAACCGTAAGACAAATACAGGAAGTCATTGGTGGGACGATAAATGAGCGCTGGGGCGAACATACCCTTACGGTGGATAATGGGAATGCCAAAGGAAGTATTCGATTCATCACCTTCGACTGGGGTGTAAGCCTTTTGGAATATGATATCACGTTTATGGACGATGTTGAACTTCAAATGGATGCTTCCCAATACAATCCCATTCATTTTACGTACTGTCTGGAGGGGTATTGCAAGCATCGGTTCGGTTACCAATCCGAAGCCGAAACCAGAAAACTGGAGCAGTTTCAGTCGGTTATCATTACCAGTAGGGAAGGTGGTCTCAATTACGGATATTTTCCCAAATTGGAGAAATTGGCGATCAATGTGATTCAAATCAGCCGCAAGAAGTTCTTGAACAAACGGTTGAACAATGTCGACGAGCTTAATCGTAAACTCTATGAAGTGTTCTTGGACACCGACCATGAACAGGCTTATGCATTTTATGGCACCTATGACCTGAAACTGGCCGATAAAATAACTGCTTTGCGAAGGGTGAAATCGAAGGGAATGATTCGAATTATGCAGATTGAGGGTCTGGTCTACGAGATTTTGGCGATGCATATTCATGATCATGATAAGGTGGTCAAAAACAAGCGGCCGAAAACCAGTTTACTGAATAGGGAACTTAGAATTGTAAGGAAAGTAGCCCAGATGATATTGAAAGACGTATCGAAAGACTATTCCCTGGAGATGTTATCCTTGCATTCGGGTTTGTCCCAGGCAAAACTGCAGGAAGGTTTTAAAGTACTCTATGCGCGCACCGTTACGGAGTACATTAGACATGTACGTTTGGAAAAGGCCCGCGATTATATGAATACCACCGATATGAATATCTCAGAAATTGTTTATTCCATCGGATTTAGCAGTCGCAGTTACTTTTCCAAAATTTTCAAAAGAAAGTTCGGTATCAGTCCTAGCGAATACCAGGAAAATGTGCTCGTTCCAATGGCCGTTTGAGAAGTATGCGGAAGCTGTTGAAGTTTAGAAGGCTGACATCATCCAAAAAAAATCAAATAGTAGATATATGAAACGAAGCTACACCCCTCTTCTTTTAATCATTCTTTTTTTGAACGCATGTGTGGAACAGCGACCAAATCGAACGGCGACGGGAGAAGACGAGCTGGAATCGCTGGAGCTGGAGAATCCGGTAAAAAAAGATGAAATCGCTTTTAACGACACGGTATATGTACCCATTTATAGTGATATTTACGTAGATGCGGTAAATCAACATACGCTGTTGGCCGCTACCTTGAGTATTCGTAATACCAGCTTCCAAGATTCGCTTTTTGTATCAAAAATCGATTATTACGATACGGATGGTACGTTAGTGAAAAGCTTTATCGATAACACTATCAGCATCAAACCTATGGCAACCATCAACTACGTAATAGAAAGAGAGAATGAGCTGGGAGGAACAGGAGCCAATTTCATTGTAGTCATGAGTGCCAAACAACCCGATATCGAACCCTTGGTGCAAGCGATTATGATAGGGGAAAATGGTAATAAGGGGTTTGCGTTCGCGACGGATGGCTATTCCATTGGCAAATAACGGGGACCATATGAAAAGCAAAAAGCGCATCTACACTGTTGGACACGCTTTTCACAATCAACCTAACAAACCACTGTAATCATTTGAATATTTTACGTATAAAATAAATAATACCATATTTTTTCAGGGCACTCAAGACAGTGCTTAACCAGTTAGCGGGTTGTAAATCGTTCTGAAGTTGATATTTAATGGATTTGACCTCCTCGAGAGCAATTTCGCGTTGTAACCTATATCGCTTAAGGTCATGGTTAATTTCTTCTAGCGTATTGTAATGCTTCATGGTTCGTCAAAAAAGGTTTCGCTAAGTTTTCTAATGATTTTTTTATCCATCTTTTTTCTAAGAAGCAAAATAATGATGGCAATGCAGAATAAAATTACCCCAGTCGTTAAAAACCCTTGAACCAGACTGCCAAAATAATCACCGAGATAGATGGCCAAGGCAACAGTCCCGAAAAGAAGGCCTAACAAACAGAAACTACCGACCAAGACAATTTTGACCAATGAAGTGGTCGTTATGGCGAGTTGCTTAAAAATCCTCAGCTCATAATATTTCTTTGAGGATTCAAAAAAATGCTCACCAGAGGCAAAAGCATCTTTGGAGGTAGATTCCAACGAATCGAAAACGCCCATCCTAGCTTTTCTGTAATTGTTTGTTCTTGGCTTTCAATTCTTTCAATTTGGCCTCCAAGGTGGTAATCACATCTTCCGTTTTATAGCTGACATCGGAAACGAGGTTTTCCACTCTTGTGCCCAAGTTTTCCTTTTGAACGGCAACGGTTTCCGAGACACGTTCTTTTAAATCCAGTGCATTTTCCTTTAAACTTTCCTGTGTCGCTGCTGCTTGTTCGGCAATTTTTCTTCTTGTATTACTTCCCTTGTCCGGGGCAAAGAGAATACCGGCCAGTGCACCGATGGCCGCTCCGGCCAATATTCCTAAAGCTGTATTTGAATTATTGCTCATAAATAAAATTGTTATTAATAGTTTGTTCATTGCAAAGATGAGGTATCAAACTGGAATTCCTTAGCTCAAACAGAAGAAAGCTTGACGTTTTTACCGAAGGCCGAACGGGTCAATATTCATAGGATATGCACCAAGGACAATTTTTGGTTGACCCTATCTTTGTATTCAACATAAAAAACCGATATGGCAACCATTAAAACTACAAACCCGTTTACGGGCAAACTTATCAAGAAATACGAACGATTTTCCGAAGAACAAATAAACAACTGTCTGCAGAAATCCGCTGCCACCTTCCCGGCGTGGGCGGCAACCGATATTACTGAAAGAGCCACATTGATAAAAAAGGTGGCCGATTTACTATTGGAACGTACAGACTCCTTGGCCCGACTCATGACCGAAGAAATGGGGAAGCCTATCGTACAAAGCAGGGCTGAAATAGAAAAGTGTGCCTGGGTATGTGATTTTTATGCTAAAAACGGGGCAAAATTTTTGTCGGACGCCCTTATCGAGACCGATGCCGTTGAAAGCTTTATCAGTTATGACCCCTTGGGAACGGTTTTGGCCATTATGCCGTGGAATTATCCTTTCTGGCAAGTGTTGCGTTTTGCCGCCCCCACCTTGACCGCCGGGAATACGGCTATTTTAAAACATGCCGAAAACGTAACAGGTTGTGCCTTGGCCCTTGAACAGCTATTTGTGGATGCGGGCTATCCTGAGGGATGTTTTCAAGCGATATTGGCCGACCATGAAGCCATTGAGGAATTGATCGGTCATGAGGTGGTACAAGCTGTTTCCCTGACGGGCAGTGAAAAAGCGGGGCGGGCCATCGCCGAAATAGCAGGTAAAAATCTAAAGAAAACGGTTTTGGAACTGGGAGGTAATAATGCGTGTGTTGTTTGGGAGGATGCCGATTTGGACGAACATCTTGATATAATGGTTAAAGCGCGTATGCAAAACAACGGGCAGAGTTGTATCGCTGCCAAACGTTTTATCGTGGTAGAAACAATTTATGATGAGTTCCTCGACAAATTCAAAAAGAAAGTAGCCGGGTTTGTAACCGGATCACCTATGGATGAGGACACCTACATCAGCGTCATGGCGCGTGAGGATTTAGCAAAAGGGTTGGAAGACCAGGTAAAAAAGTCGGTTGAAATGGGAGCTGAAGTAGTGATGGGTAACACAAGAAAGGGAGCCTATTTCGAGCCAACATTACTGACGAAAGTAACAGCGGAAATGCCCGTTTTTAAGGAAGAAACCTTCGGACCGGTAGCAGCCATTATTAAGGTAAGGGACAGACAAGCCGCCATCGATATGGCAAGGAATTCCGATTTTGGCTTGGGAACCATGCTCTTTACCCAGGATATTGAAGAGGCCCGCAAAGCGATTTCCCAAATTCCGGACGGGGCGTTCTTTATAAATGAAATGGTGAAGTCAGATCCAAGGCTTCCTTTTGGAGGTACCAAAAACTCCGGATATGGAAGAGAACTTTCCCGAGAGGGTATATTGGCGTTCGTCAATGAAAAAACCGTGTATATCAATTAAATTAAAAAGAGTCTATGAAGCAAGAGGAAACCAAATTTATTAAAGAACCCGAAGAACCAACCCGACAGTATATCTTTCAGAAGAATATCAAGACAAAAACGGGTGCCTATTTTATCGTTCTCGTGCTGGCGCTGTTGCTATTGGGTATCATTGCGTCGGCTTTTTATTTCACAAGCCCCCTTTAGTAACGTGTTTCAGTATGCATCAATATTTGGAGCGATAGGGGTAATTTGTAGCACCCTACCTTGTTACATTTGAAAAGAATGCAAATAATCCTAAAACACTACAATATGAAAAAAATCATAACGACATTCCTATTAAGTGGTCTCTTGGGCCTTTCACTTACCGCTCAAGAAAATAAGACCATAGTAGAACTCGATAATTTCAATGAAATCAAGGCCTTTGATCGGGTCAATGTCACTTTGGTAAAAAGCGATAAAAATAGCGCGGTCATTTCCGGGGATAATCAGGACGAGGTAAAGTTGGTCAATAAGGATGGCTTGCTAAAGATACAGATGGAAATTGAAAACTTCTTGGCCGGAAACGAGACATTTGTTACCATTTATTATACGAATAATCTAAGCCTTCTTGACGCTAACGAAGGGGCGGTCATCAAAACGGATGGTGAACTAACAGCTCCCTACCTTACCTTGCGTTCCCAGGAAGGGGGGGAAGTGCATGCGGTCGTATCCACCAGAAATTTGAACACCAAAGCGGTAACCGGGGGAAAGATAAAAGTTACGGGCAGCGCGACGAATCAAGAAATTAATATCAGGAGCGGAGGTGACTTTGACGGTAAGAAATTGGCGGCATCCCAAACAGACGTCACTGTTTTCGCTGGAGGAACCGCCATCGTCAACAGCGACGAATTCGTAGATGCCAATGTAACCGCTGGCGGTACCATTGAAATATATGGAAATCCGGAGACGGTCAAGGAAGACAAAACCTTAGGAGGTCAGATTGTGGTCCGGTAAATGGGTCAATAAATGGGTAATATGGGCAAAAGAAGGCGCAACCTTAGAGTTAATTTTACAAAAGTAGGTTAAGGTATATGACATTGTCATATAGCAAGACGTAGGAAGGTATTGGTGGGGACCGTGCCTTCCTTTTTTTATTTCTTAACTTCAGTTAATCGTTTATCAAAAAAATACAACATTTGGAAAAATCGTATTCACACTTGATCGCTTCATTGATATGTGGAATCATTTTTTTGATAGTGCCCACTTCCTGTGCTACCTATCGGCCTCAACTTGCTCCGATCGAAGTTGCGGGGGATCCAAAGGAAATTGATCATGTACTTTTTTTGGCCGGAGGGTTTGGCAATGGATACGAAAATGACCGAGAAACCGTACTGGCTATCTTGAAGCGGGAGTTACAGACTGCGGAGGCCAATAGCACCTTGTTACTTTTGGGAGATAATATTTCCGATGAAAAAGACGCGTGGTCACGCGACAGGAAATTGATTGGGCAACAGTTGAATCTCATCGGGAATTTCAAAGGTTTTACCATATTTCTGCCTGGAAACAATGAATGGAAGGGCAAAAAGATTTCAGACCTGGAAAAGACAGAGGAATATCTGGACGAGTATCCAGTACAGGATGAGTATGTCTTTCCAAAAAACGGATGCCCCTTGGACTATCGCATCATCAATGAAAATTTAGATTTGCTTCTAATCGATTCCAAATGGTTCAATTCGAATTGGTCCCGGGTAGAAGGGATCAATAGCAAATGTACCGATGTGGTGACCCGGCGACGCTTCGCCGAAGAATTGGAAGGGTATATCAATGATGCGCAGGAAAAGAATCTGGTCATTGCCATGCACCATCCTATTTTTAGTAATGGTGAATTTGCCGGACCCAAAAGTCTAAAGAGCCATTTGTTACCGCTACCCATTGTGGGCTCTTTGTTGAGCGGGGTAGACAATCTAGCTGCTTTTTCCCCTGACAAATTACTGTCTAGAAGATACAATCACCTACGAATTTTGGTCAGTTCCTTAGCCAAAAAATCCGATCGTATCACGATAGTCTCAGGTCATGAACAGAATCTGCAATACCTCTCCGGAGGGAATATCCATCAACTTATTAGTGGGGCACTCGGTGAGGTGCGTCCCACTAGGAGATCTAAGGATTATATCACTGCCGTGGGCGGCACGCTCCCCTATGAAGGAAGGTTTACCTATGGGGCTCCGGGTTTCGCCAAATTGGTTTATTATACCGATGGTTCCTCGGCCGTTACCTTCCTGACCGCCGACAAAGAATATACGTTCGACCTTGTACCCCCTTTTCCCCAAAACTCGGTACCTGAAAATTTTCAGACCGAATTGCCAAAGACCCAGAAGCGTTCGGTCTACGGTCCGGAGGGAGTAAAGGAGCGGACGGCATTCTTCGAATATCTTTGGGGCAAACGTTACCGCCGCTATTACGGAATTCCGGTAACCGCACCTGTTTCCCTATTAGACACGCTATACGGTGGTTTGGAAGTTACCAAGAAAGGAGGGGGCCATCAATCCTATTCCATTCGGTTGGAAGATAGCGATCAACGTGAGTTTTCGATGCGTTCCCTCCGAAAAGATCCCCTAAAATACCTAAAATTTAGTGTCCGTGGAGTGGCCTATACCGAGGACGATTACATGGGTTCCCTCCCGGAACGACTGATTTCCGATTTTTTCACCTCGGCCCATCCTTATATGCAAATGGTCATTAACCCGATGGCCAGGGCGGTCGGGGTCAATCATGCCGACACACGCCTGTTCTATGTCCCGAAACAAAAGGCTCTGGGCCGCCTTAATGGGGAGTTCGGAAATGAATTGTATTATATCGAACAACGGCCTTCCGATGAACAGGTGAATTACAAGGGGTATCGCCGTACGATAGATGAAAAAGGTAAAGTAACCGATTTTGAGAGTACGACCGACATGCTGGAAAAAATAAAACGGGACGAGTCTTACACAGTAGACCAACAGAGTTATGTACGCGCCCGGGTATTCGATATGTTGTTAGGTGACTGGGACCGTCATCAAGACCAATGGCGCTGGGTCGAATACGAAAAACCCGATGGGGAGAGGGAATTTATGCCGGTTCCAAGGGATAGGGACAATGCATTTCCCCGATTCGACGGTAATGCCGTCGAAGTGATACAGTGGTTTATTCCAATTACGAGACAGTGGCAGTCATATGGCCCTACCATCGAAGATGTCAAATGGATCAATTACAATGGCAACCGATTGGACCAAACCTTATTACCCGATTACGATGCGGCGGCTTGGGAGCGGGAAGCCCTTTACATCCAGCAGAATCTTCCGGAAACCATTATCGATGAGGCATTCCTACGACTTCCAAAAGAGGTTCAGGATTCCACCTCGAACTACATAAAGGCAAGTCTCAAACAACGGTTGAAAGACCTACCGAAATATGCGCGCGAATACGGGGCCCACTTAAATCGAACCGTAGCCCTTCATGGCACCGAAAAAGACGACGTGATTAAAGTGGTTCGGGAACGGAACGGGTCGACCACGGTAATCATTCGACGCCTGCTGACCGACGAGGTCAACGAAAAGTTCTATCAGCGGACATTCGACCCCGGGGAAACCAAGGAAATATGGATATACGGCCTGGGAGACGATGACCGTTTTGAGGTCGTTGGAGACCACAAAGCCAAGATTTTTATTCGATTGATAGGGGGCTATGGCAAAGATATATTTACCATCACCAACAAGCAAAAACTTAAAGTATATGATTGGACGTATGAGGAAACCGATTTCAAGGCATTGAATCCTGCCAAACAGCTGACAGATGTGTATAAGACCAATACTTTTCACTGGCGTCATTTTAAGCCCAGTAGAAATATTTTGGTGCCGACCGTTGGTTTTCGAACCGACGATGGGCTGTTTCTGGGAGCCAAGAATACGTTCATCTATAATGGTTTCAACGGAAACCCATTTCGTCAAAAGCATATGCTACACGCGAAATATCATTTTAAGTTTCAAGCGACGGAACTTACATACAAGGGCCAGTTCGCAAACATCTTTCCTAAATGGAATTTTGAGGTCGACGCCTATGCGACCTCCGATCGTTATGCCAAGAACTTTTTTGGTCTTGGGAACGATTCGTTCAATAATGAGGAAACTTTTGGAAGGGATTACTATCGTGCCCGTTTGGAGCAATTTAAGCTAAGTGCCGGGATTACGTACTACACCCTGCGTATTCGACCCCTATTCGAGTCCTATCAATTGAGTGCGGTAGGGGATCGATTGTTCACGAGAGAGAATTTTGGGGACGAAATATTTAATCGTCAATACTATACGGGTGGGGAAACATCGCTTTATTATTATAACGATGATGCGGATGATTTCCCTACCAAAGGGTTGTATTTTGGACTTACATTGGGATACAAAGCAAACTTGTCGTTAAATGATAATCAATTTGGCTATTTTGCTTTTCGAACAGAGGTAAGTCGAAAATTGATTCCTTCAGGAGATTTGGTGTTTGGAACCACTGCCGAGTACAAAACCAATTTTGGAGGGGACTATTTCTTTTACCATGCACCCTCGCTTGGCGGAGATAACGGATTAAGGGGATTTCGCGATGAACGCTTCACGGGTAGGTCGTATTTCTACCAGTCTTCCGATCTCCGGTGGCGTATAAAAAGGTATGTGACCGCTTTGGCACCAGTTACCATGGGTGCTTATGGTGGGTTTGATTATGGTCGCGTTTGGCAACCCAATGAGAACTCCGACCGATGGCATACTTCCCAAGGAATCGGGCTATGGGTGGGGGTAGGAAACTATTTGGGATTCAACGCCGGAGTATTCAACTCCAGCGAAGACATTATGGTCCAAGTAGGTTTCGGTTTTGGATTTTGATATTCCTTTGGTGACCTTTGTAAACGAATTAATAGAGAGATGGAAACAGCTATAGAGAAAACCGGTACGTTCGTAACGGAACATTTGACGACCCAGCTAGGTCCGGAATTTTTATTCCATAATCTGCGGCATACCCAAAGGGTGGTTGGGGCGGTAGGCGAAATTTTGGAAGCGGGAGCGCATACCGAGGAAGAGAAGGAACAACTATTGCTGGCCGCTTGGCTGCACGATACGGGATATACGGTCACCATTGAGGGCCATGAAAAGGAAAGTTGTAGCATTGCAAAACCGTTTCTTAAGGAACTTGGCAAGGATCCGCATTTTATTGAACAAGTGTGCTCCTTGATCATGGCAACGCACCGGGAACATGAGCCCACCAACGAACTGGAGCGGATCATTCGGGATGCCGACGCCCGACACCTTTCGGTAAAAAGTTTTCGCGCCATTTCCGAAACCTTACGGGAGGAGCTATCCAATACCGGAAAGGCAGACTACTCGACCTCCGAATGGCGCAATGAAAACATTCAATTGTTTCGAACACAGCATCGTTATTATACTGCCTATGCCCAGGAAAACTGGCAACCGGGAAAGGATAAAAACCTAAGAAGACTCATCAAGGACCGTAAAAAAGAAAAGCGGTTGATCAAAAAAGAGCGGTTGAAGGCCAAATTCAAAAATGAGAGTCCGGATAGGGGAATTCAAACGCTTTATCGTACCACCTTGCGGAATCATATTAAGCTTAGCGATATTGCCGATACGAAGTCTAATATTTTGCTTTCGGTCAATGCCATAATCATTTCTTTGGCCTTGTCGAACTTGCTTCCAAAATTGGATAATCCTTCCAACGATTATTTAATCGTACCGACCGCTATTTTTATCGTGTTCAGCATCGTATCCATGATTCTTTCCATCTCGGCCACCCGCCCTAATGTGACTAGTGGAACGTTTACACAGGAAGACGTGGCAAAGAAAAGGGTAAACCTCTTGTTTTTTGGGAATTTTCACAAAATGAAGCTTTCCGATTACGAGGCAGCAATTGGTACGATGCTGAAAGACAAGGACTATATCTATAAATCGCTCACCAAGGACCTGTACTATCTCGGAATCGTCCTGGAACGCAAGTATCGTATATTACGATGGACCTATACCATTTTTATGTTGGGGATGATCCTATCGGTCATTGCCTTCGGCATCGCATTCAAATTTTATGGACCGGAACGAATTATGGAGGTAATGTAGGAGGGAACCCATCCTAATTAGTGATTGTGGACAGGACGCCGGCACGATTACCGACATCAATTTTCCTGCTTTCGGGCCGTATCGACCTCTGCAATTTCACTGGGCCGTATGCCGTGACCATACCTTTCCGCAAACACGTAGGTAAATTCCGCTCCGAAAAAAAGCAGTAAACTTGAATAGGATACCCATAACAGGATCAGTATCAAAGTACCCGCGGCCCCGTAGGTAGAACCTGGCTGTGCCTGACCAAAGTATAGGCTCAAGAGCAACTTGCCTATCACAAATAATACCGCCGTGAGTACGGCACCGACCCAAACCGTTTTCCATCGGATTTTAACGTCGGGGAGGAACTTGAACATCAGGGCAAACAGCAAGGATATTATTGCCACGGAAATGATAAAATCAAGTAAATAGGCAAGGTATAGTACGATGTCGGGAAGCTGCGACGATATGAAATCCGTAAGGGCGGTAATAGCGGCGGTGAGAATAAAACTGGTCAATAAAAGAAAGGCGATGACTAGGATAAAAGCAAAGCTTTGGGCCCTATCCATAATAATCTTCCAGATCAACACCTTGGGTTTGGGCTTGATATACCAGATGTTGTTCAATGAAATTTTTAGTTGATAAAATACCCCCGTGGCACCGTAAAGTAATACGGCTATACCGATAATGGTGGAAATCGTATTCTTTTCTTGGTCTTGGGTTTCCCGTATCATGGCTTCGATCGCGGCGGCGGCATCTTTCCCCAAGGCCATTGAGAATTCGTCCGACAACTTTCCCTGTACTACCTCGGTTCCCCAGATGGCCCCGACACTGTTTAGGATGATAATAAGCAAGGCCGGGAGCGATAAGACTGCGTAATACGCTACCACCGCACTCAGTCGAAAAGGGCTGTTCGACATCCATTCCCTATACGTTTCGGCAATGATCGAGGGGAGATGGCGCAGTTTGAATTTTCCTTTGCCCTGTCGTGATTCGTTGTTGAACTCATTGTTGTCGGTCATCGTCTTTGGTTTTATATCAAACAATCTTCAAGACATCGTTTTTTTTTACTTATTTCATAAATGGGTCGGTGTTGTTCAAAATGGATATCCAATTGCAAAATTCCATACTAGATTATTGTCGCCACTTCCGAAAAAAGGTATTCGGCTTCGTTCGTTTTCCGGGAGATACGGAACTCGCCAAGGAGAGGCTACATCCAATCGAATCACAAAGCTCTGGATATCTACTCGAAGCCCTAGTCCCACTCCCACTCCCAGCTGGCTGACCCAATTTGAACCAAAACGCCCTTTGGCTATCAACTCTTCGTTGAAAGCCCTGCTTTCTTCCGGCTCATCGAGGGGAAGGTCGATATCATAGGTCAACCACACGTTGCCGGCATCGGCGAAGAACGCTCCTTTTAAGTACGACCAGATGGGAAATCGATATTCCAGATTCGCCTCTAACCGAAGGTTACCCGATTGGTCAAAAAAACTGCTGCCATCGGTGTCGGTCGATTGAAAGGTGCCGGGACCCAACGACCGTATTTGAAAGGCTCGAACGCTATAGGGCCCTCCGGAAAAAAATTGCTTGGCAAAGGGTAAGGTCACCGAATTTCCAAAGGGGAGACCCCACCCTGCATACAGCCTACTGACCAATGTTTGCTGCTTACCCCATTTCCAATAATATCGAAAATCGGCATCGAGTTTCGCATATTGGGCATACTCTAGACCAAAGACTTCCCTTTTTCCACCACTCACCAGATTGAGCAGGTTTCCGGCAATATCCCAATTGGCCGAAAAGAAAATGGGTCGTGTCTTATCCCCGTCTACCAATTCGTTATAGGTGAAGCCGTAGTTGAGCCCGGCGATAAACTGTTGTTCAAAACTGGTTCGTAAAAAAGGATTCTCATCCAAAATGGTATCAAATTCCGCTGTGGTATTGGCAAGATTGGTGTAGTTGACACTGATCGGGTTGAGTTCATGGTAAACAAATCTATTGGCGTTCCAGGTATAGCCGAAAACGCTATTAATGGAGGTCAGGGTATACAGCTTGCTTCGATTCAAGAAATCACCACCAAGGCTGATTCTGGTTTTTGGCACCGCATATCGGAACCTACTGGGAGAAAAGGGTACCAGTCTGGGAATCACCAACTCGGTCTTAAGCCCGCCGACGATGCTATTAAGTCCTTCATTATTACCTCCGGTGAGCTGGGCCTCATAGGAAAAACTACCGTTGATATTGAGTGTTTCTCCTCCGTGGAAAAGGTTTCGATTGCTGTAGGTAACCGAAATTCCAGGCCCGGTGAAACCGTTTGATTTAGTGATTGCCTTTAGTTCCGCCCGTAAGGACCTTTTGGTAAGGGGTGAAAGGAAGATATCGACGTTTAACAGTCCCGTACTGTCTTTTTGTAGGGTGGTGTCAACTTCCTTGAACTGGATATTGGCGTACTTATAACTACCGATGCCCGACAACCTGTTGCTTGTCAACCTTGCCGTTTCGGCGTTGTAACGTTGTCCTTCCTTTAATAATATATAAGGCGCCAAACGCTTGGGTTTGAAAAAATCGTCATCTTGAACAAAATCGATTCCTTCGTAGACCGTATGTTCCTGGCGTGTGGTATCGTTGGTAATCTTGTATTCGGGGTACACGGTAATTTTTCCGATTTCATACGGAATCTTTGCCTTTTGCGGAACTTCCTTTTTAAACCTCAGGAACAGGTCAAAACGCCTGTTCCGATATTGGTTGGTATCTGCTTCAAAAATTAAAAAATCGGGATTGAAATTATAATACCCCTGCTGTTTGAGACGATTATCGATACGTTCCCGTTCCGATTTCATCAACGCAAGGTCAAACCGATCACCTTTCTCCAAGAGCGATTCTCCCAAGGTCTCGCCGATCGCCTTGTAGGCTTGGGAGCTATCGCTTTCTAATTGGTACCTTTCCATCACATAGGGTTGTGGGATCGTGGCACGGTACGAAACGGTAGCCGCCTGGTGCGTACTATCAATTTCCGACTGTATCGTACTATAGAAAAAACCATGGTTGTCGAGCCTGTTTCGCATCAACCCTTCCATTCGCTGGGGATCGACATCCGAAAAATACACCGGTTCTTCCCCAAAATTTTTATTCAACCACCTGTAAAGAAAACCTGGACGTTCCCTTTGTGCCTTAAAGTGAAAAAAGAGTGGTAGTCGCATTCCCAAAAATGAGGTATTGGGTTGTGGTTGTAAGAGTAATTCCAACTCGTTCCTGACCGCAGGAATCTTCTCGATGCTATCATTTTTTTCAATTTGGATGTCAGCTCCCCCGTACAACCGTTCGTTTTCAGGAACAAATCGCTGTACACTACAGGACTGTACTAGGCAAAGTACCATCAAGTACAATGGTGGCAGGGTTTTCCATATCCTACTAATCATCCTTTTTTTTGCTTTGGGTTGGCTGCTTTTCCTTTTGAGGCGTTGTTTTGGAATCGGTTTTCAGGGGATTGAACAGTTCACTGAACGAATTGAACTCCCTATCAAAAATAAGGGCGAGTCCGGTTACGATCAATTGGCCGTCGATGACGTTGACATATTCGCTCTTTCGAAAGCCCTTTAGGCGATACCGTCCATTCTCCGTCAGTAAATATTCCAGGCTTACATTCCCGATTATGGGTGTTTCCTCTTGTCCTGCTTGGGCACTTCCCTCCACATCGATGGCACTGCCCGCGGTCACGATCAAGCGGTCATCGAACAGTCGCTTTCGGGCGTTGACATTCAATTGGGTACGGTCTTGTGCGCTTTCCCCCGAATAGTCGGTAAAACTATCCAAATCAAAATCCAACTCAAACCCGCTGTCGCCCAATACTTTATCGGAAAATGCGTTCAATTCTCCGGAAAGCACCTTGTTGATATTATTTCTTGCCAATCCCGCTGCCCCGCCGCTGCTACCATCACTTCCCGTGTTAGGAAAAAAGCGGTTCAAGGCCAGAAGTGAAAAAACTTGTTTGTTGAGCTCGGTTTCCTGTTCGTTCAATTGCTGTACCTTGCCATAAACCGCACCACCAAGATCACCCTGCGCACTTTCGGGAATGCCCAAATCAAAAGACAGCTTGGGGGAGGTGAGCGCACCATCGACGTTTAGATAGACCAAGAAAGGCATCACTTGCTGGTATTTGGCGGCCAGCCCGGCCTCTACCCCGGAAGTTTCCGTTGCCATCAAAGGAGCGGCGGAGGTTTCTACCCGATAGATGGCGGTAACATCCAAATCGGCATCCATGGGGTCACCTTTCCAAGTGATGGTACTCCCGGGATTGATGTCGAACCTTCGCGAGACCAGGTTGTAAAGGCTCGTGCGATAGTAGCCATCGGTCAGCTCATATTTCCCAGTAAGCCCTACTGATCCGTTCGGGCTGAGGTTTAGATTCAAGGTCGCATCCCCGGCCACTTGAAGAACATCCCCGGTCTTTTCATCCAAAACGACCGAAAAAAGAGCGTCTTCTGCCACTTCGACTAGCAGGGAGATGTCAAAACCCCTGAACAGATCTGGAGCTGAACGTTCTTCGCTACGGGTAAGGATGGCATTGGGATTTTCACGATTTACAAAAATGACCACTCCGTCGCGTTCTTCGATGTCCAGTTGTTCTTCCGGGACTACATAGGTTAATTCAGTCACTTTACGAATCCGAAGTCGACCGTCCAGTTCGGGCAAGTCCAAGGTACCCTTCAGGTCCACATCGGCATCGATGCTGGCAATGCCATAATAGAGTTCATTGTCCTCTTTGGTAGAGTCGAGCAACCGAAATTCCTCGGTCTTGAAATTCAAATCGAATCCGGGGTTGGGGATATTCTCGGTATCGATGCTTCCTTCAACCGTAAAAAAACTTCCCTTGGCATCCCGGATGGTAAATTCCCCAAAGCGTACCGACTTCTCATCGATAGTCACGGTTTCATCGGTAATCTCGAAGGTAGTGTCCAAGGGAACGACCTCAAAAGCCGTATCGTTAAATGAAAGCGTACCCTTATAGATAGGTTCATCCATAGTACCCATAAGATCGAATTTTCCGGAAAGGTAACCTTTGGGCTTTGCCAGATCCCCCTTTAAAAACCCCGCTATGACGGCGGTTTCCAGTTTTTCGATATCCAACAACAAATCCAATGTGGCGGCACCTTGGGCAGCGGCTCTGTATTCACCTGAAAGGTCGAGGAGTATTCCACCATCTTTAAGGGCCAGATCCAGTTCGTAATCGGATGGTCCTTGGGAGGAGGCCTCCAAATCAAGATTTCCCAGACGATTGTCGAGTAGTCCCAAATCCTCGATTTGCATATCGGCAATCAGGCCCGTGGCCGTAAAAGGGTTTTCCAAAATCAATTTACCCTGTACTTTTCCGGAGACAAGGGATTCGTCGGGATTGAATAGACTTAAAAAAGTCTGTAGCCGAAAATTGCTAAAAAGGATGCCAAGATGTTCGGTAGCAATTCCGGAAACGGCATCGCTCAATTCAATCAACTGATCATTCCTTGAAAAGCGCATTTGCTCAAAATGAAGATTGTTTTTGGAAAAGACCAGCAGGTTGTTATCGGGGATAGACCATGGTTTTTTCTTAAAGATAAGTTCGGTCGGATCGATATGTAGCTGCAACGTATCCTGCACCCACCGCATTTCCGAGGCAACGTGCATCAATTTTTCGTCTTCGTCATATGAGAGGAAGTCCAATAGCAGTTCTTGATTACCGAGCTTTCCCTCGAAATAGGTCTTCTTGATATGAACGGGTTCGTACTGCAAACTTGCCAGGCCGGATGAGAACGAAAGGTTGGTGGCGTCACCATCGACGGTAAAGTGGAGACTGTCGACCAAGGCACCTTGATATTCGGCATACGGTAGGTGTAGTTCCGCATGTATTTTTTTTGTAGCGGCGCTGTAAGAGGCATTCATGGAAACCGAATCAAGCCTGGTAATCCCCTTCAAAAATACCTCGGTCAAAATGGGTTCCGGGGTAAGGCTTGCATTCATTGATAAGGAAAGGGAGTCGTTTGGTGCAGGCTTTGGTACATTTTCCTCAAAATAGCCTTCGAATTGTTGGCGTAAGGCAACGATTATTTGATTGGGAGTACCACTAGCGTTCAAACGAGCCTTTAGAAAATCGCTTTCAATGTTGGCAGTGGAAGAGGCGGGACCGACATCGATGTTCACCATGATGTCACCCGTTTGAAATTGTTCGTCATTTCGCACAGAGACCACTTCGGAAAGTTCAGAGGTAATCGTATAGTCCTCCTTGGTTCCTTTGAACCCTCCCTTTATTTGGGCGCCTATCTTAACATTTTCTTCCATCAAGCCAAGCGCATTTAGATCGGCTCCCTTAAGATCGATGGTTGTGGAGACATCGTAATCGGCACTGTCGAGGCGAACTGCGGTTCGAGAGTCGAAGTTGAGGTTTATATCTGTATAGGCCAGGTCGATGGTTCCTTGGCCGTCATCGATTTTTCCGTTGGATGATAGGTTATCGAAGCGGTATCCGCTCCATTCAAGTAACGCGAGCCTAAGGTCAAAATTCCCATCGAGCGTAGACAGTTTTTCACCTGAAAGGGAGGCATCAACGGTAAACTGCAAGAGCCCGAATTCGGGGTTGTTCAACAAAGTGCCCAACTCTAGGCTATCGACTGTCACAGTTCCATTCACAAAGGGAATATCGGGAACACCTCCGCGCCCTTTAAAACGAATAGAGCCCAATGTGGATTCCAAGTTTACATTGGCTGCTACATCGCTAAGGGAACCGGATGCCTTTCCTGATAGAACCATCTTGTCCGGAAGCGTTAACAAACTGTCCTTCAAAGCCGGGAATTTTTGCAAATCTTCCCGGCTTGAAACGGCCTGAAGGTTATTGATATCAAAGTGAAGTGAATCGATCGAGGTAGGTTGGTACAAAATACCTGCAATGTCCAGGGAGGTTCGATCCCCCCATGTGACCTCGGTATTTTCCAAAGCAAGCGCTGCCATGGTACCCTGAATCATCAACCGACCCACAAAAGGCGATTCCGCTACCGCCATGAATAGCTCGTTTGTTGCCAGGTTTGGTTGAAAAACAAGTAACTCTTTCAATCCTATCTTAAAATAAGGTAATTCTGCATCGACCTTGACGGTCCCGGGCTGATTCAATAATTTGTTAAGCGATTCATAATCCAATGCGATCGAACCCTGAATGCTACTTTCCGAGGTTTGGATGTGCAAGTCGGAAAACCGTAACCGTTCTTCATTCATAGTTCCTTTCATTTGGAATGTCTGCAGGGCCAAGCCACTTTTATCCTCAAACTCAAATCTCTCAATGGCCATCCGAAGCTGTTTTGGTCTGTAGTCCAATACGCTTACCGTGAATCCTAGCCCCGTAACATGTAGCTGGTTAGGGTCGAATACATTTTGAATGCTATCGGAGTCGGTAGTTGGGTTTGCATTGAAAATGAACTCGTTCCGACTAATATCGATATTGCTTGCCTTGATTCGGATGTCTGGCCATGAAAAAGCTGGGTTGACCTCGGTCTCCTTCGTTGCGGCTGTTTCCATCTCTCCGGTAAGTTCCAAGGCTATTTTGGAGTTCGAAAGCGATAGTTCATCAATTTCAAAAGTGTCGGTGTCAAGATTAATCGTTGGTATCCCAAGCGTAAGACGATCGATCATGGCATTCATGGAAAGACTTTCCGAGAGGGAACGGTATTGTAGTTCGACCCCTTTTATGCCTATTTCCTCGAAGGTCAATTGTGGCAGGGGCGAATCCTCTTCTTGGGCTGTTTCAGGAAATGCAGCACTTTGTAGATAGGAGAGATTGGAATCTGAAAGTAGGGTCTCATCAAAATGAAACTGCAGTCGTTCCAAATCCAATTTTTCGAATCCCGACTGCAGCTTTCCGATTTCCAAATCGCTTTCAACGCCCAAAAATTGATCCAAATAACGTATTCGGAAGTCGGTAAGTGCTATGGATTGAACTTCAAAGGACATCGGTTCCGTATTTTCTTCTTCAGGTTCCGGTTCTTCTAGGGCAAAGGCATCCAAAAGGAAGGTAAAATTAAATTCTTCCGTATCGGCATCCCTGGTGATATTGGCGACCACGCCCGTCCATTCAAGTTCCTCTATCTGCAGGGTATTTCCAAAAAGCAGTGGGCCGAACGCAAGGTCGGCGTTCCAGTTTTTGGAATACAGGAGTGTATCATTCTGTAAGTCGGCCAGATAGAGCCCTTGCAGCTCCAAATCACCCGAAAAGGTGACGAAGAGTTTGTCCACGGTCATTTTTGCACCCGTTTGCCCAACAACGTACGAAACGAGTTGGTTTTTTATCACCCGCTGTCCCCAAGGACTTCGTATGAATAGAATGATGAGTATACACAAAAGAAAAAGCATCGCAAACCCCTTTGCGATGCGTTTTAAAATGCGATATATGCGTTTCTTTTTGTTCATCTATGGGGGTTGCCGTAAAAAGAAGACCAACTAACACTAAAGGTAAATCTTCTATCAAAATCGTACTCTTAATATTCTATTAACTTATTACAGCGAAAATTTTGATCATATGGAATAAGGTCGTTTCAGACTTATTCCGTTTTTTGTAGTAACAATAGATTTTCTTCAAGTAGCCGGCACGGTTGTGACTACGCATATGTCCTAGTCTATTGTCTTGGTGTAAAAATTACAATGCAAATGAAACCATCCCTAAGAAAACGGAAAAAAATAAAAAGGCGAACCTACAATCTATGGGTAGTATTGACACTGGTCATCATTATTGCTATAGCACTTGTTTTGAATATGTAATCTATGAATGCCAAATGGTATTCAAATAACCGTTTTCAGTGGTAAAGGCTCACTTTGTTGATAATTAACGAGCGCCCATTTTTTCCTTGTGTCTTCTCAGTTGATCTTCCAAATCCCTAATCGTTTCTGCAATGGCCGACTCAAAGGATACGGCATTGGTAGAGGCAAAGATTCTAGGTCCCGGCATGCTCAACCGAATATCGCATACTTGCTCCTTGTCGTCACTTCTGTTTACTTTTTTAAAAAAAACATCGGCCCGGTGGACAAAGTCAAATTTCGTCTGTAGGTGGTTGAGCTTTTCGGTTGCAACGGATTCTAGTCGGTCACTAGCGCTTACATCGTGGTATTCAAATATTATTTGCATCTTAATTTTAGTTTTAAAGTTATTTCCAAACAGCGACCGCTTCGTCCCGAAGCAGTTGCTGCATCTTAAATTCTTGGTTTCTTTCATCGGTATCCGAGTCGTAAAATACCTTTGAATAAATATATCCGTGTTCTTTTGCGTCCTGGGCACTGGCCCCAAAGAAAATTTGTTTGAATTTGGCCCAATGACAGGCACCCAAACACATTAGGCAGGGCTCGCAACTGGTATAGAGAATGCAATCGGAGAGGTCTTGGCTTTCCAAGACCTGGCAGGCTTTCTGTATCGCTTTCAGTTCTGCATGTTGGGTACAATCCTTGGACCCTTTCACCCAATTGTGAACAGCGGCAATTACATGACCATCCCTGACGATAACGGCTCCAAAAGCCCCCCCATCCGGATGACTTTTCCCTTCTTGGGCCAAGGCAATGGCTCGTTGCATATAATGTTGGTGCTCCTCCATATACTAGTCGCTTTTCCAGGTTCCTTCAAAAGCAAAATCCGTGATGGGATTGCGGCTACGTGGCTGCATTTCCTGTTGCTTTAAATCCTCGGGAAGACTATCGGGATTTCCACCATAATAGCCTATTGCGATGGCCGTGGTAATGTGAAAGCCTTCCGGCACCTCGAAAACTTCCTGTGCTTTCTTCCAATCGATTCCCGCCATGTGGTGCATAGCAATACCCATATGCTCCGCTTGCACGCTCATATTACCTAGGCTAAGTCCCAAGTCGTGTAACGCATGAAAATTCTCGTCCCCATTTTCGGTCTTCTCCTTATAGGCGGTCAATAGCAGTATCGGGGCGGTGGTCGCCCATTGCTTATTAAAATCACTAAGGCAGCTCACCACCCGATCATATGACTCGGTACCTTTCTCCGCATAAATAAAACGCCATGGCTGTCTGTTGTAAGAGCTGGCTGCCCATCGGGCCGCTTCGAACAATTGGTTCAGTTCTTTTTTGGTAATCTCCCGCTCGTCAAAAGTACGGGGACTCCATCGCATTTGTAACAATGGGAAAATTTGATACGCTGTTTTTGCTTTTTTATCCAGTTGTAATGCTTCTTTTTCTGTCATTTTTTTGTTTTAGTTCTTTTTAAACACTCTTGATTCTTATTTTCCTTTCCGTGATCGTAAATACCAATTTTAGCAATCGGCCACCACATCATTCAAAAATTTTCGAAAGGGCTTCATTTCATGGTAGAGGGATATTATGCTATTTTTAAAATCATCCGATAGTACCTCTTTCTGTGTCAACCGATAGGTAACCACAAAGCTAGTGTGGTTGAGCAGGTCGATATGTTGATGCTCCTTGGAATAGCCCTGGGGAGCGGTCTTTAGAGGGGATACATCGACCAAAGTGCCAAAAGTATCCCGAAAGGATTTTTGCTCCATTATTTTCTTTAAGCGATCTCCCCTTGTATCGATGCCCTTTCGCAACTGTTTGAGGACTTCGCGTTTCGGATGGTAAAATCCACCACCGATAAAGGAGGTATCGGTTCCTAAATGAATCACAAATGCAGCCTTTCCCGGAGCTTTATCCAAATTGGCCCCAAAATGATTTTTATAGGTTGGTTTCTCGGGATGATAGAGTAGATTGTTATTAATTCTGCTGATGGCTTTTTTGCCGGGTGTGGGATGGTAAGCCGCATCTTCTTCCGAAAGCTTGTCATCCAAGGCATCCAACCAATCAATGAACCAATACCTTATTTCCTCGTACCGGGTTCGATGCTCGTCCATCCAGGCTTTGGAATTATTCTTCTCCAAATCGCGTAGGAAGTCGTACATTTTATAAAAACTCATATCTGCTATTGTAATTATTACGGTTTTGAAAGGATGTCGTTGTTTCGTTTTTACTGGATTGGATAGAATAACCATTTGCCGCTATCTAGCTATCAAACTAAGCTTTCCCATATGGAATGGAACAATAGATTTAATTACTACAAGACGTTTATAACGTTAGTTAACCGACTTCCTAGTGGTTCCGCAACGCCTCGATCAATTCTTGTTTATCCATTTTTGAACGGCCCTCAATGCCCACTTTCTGTGCTTGTTCGTACAATTCTTTCTTAGTGCGTTCTTCGTATTTCTGGGAACCGCCTCCCTTTTTTCCTGCATTTTCGGTGTTGGCAATGCGTGCCGCTTTTTCCTTACTATAGCCTTGGTCCCTTAAGGCTTCGTATTGTTCCTCGTTTTGAATACTGGGTCTATCCATGATTTACTGCTTTTGCTCCGTTGGCATTATGTATACATCGTTGATATTTGCCCGGGTAGGTTGTGAAAGGGCATATCGTATAGCTTCGGCGATATCTTCCGATTCCAACGGCGTCATTTCGGCCATTGCCGACATTTGTTCCTTGATTTCATTATCGGTAATCGTGTTCATCAACTCGGTAGAGACGAATCCCGGCTCAATGGAGGTGACATTGATTCCAAACGTAGGGGATAGTTCCTGTCGCAATCCTTCCGAGAACATTCGTACCGCTGCTTTGGTGGCACAGTACACTGCCCCGCCCGGATAGATTTTTCGTCCCGCACTGGAAGCGATATTGATGATATGCCCACTTTTATGTTCCATCATGGTTGGTAACACAGTCGCTACACCGTTCAATACGCCTTTAATGTTGACATCGATCATCGTATCCCACTCTTCGGTGTGTAGGTTTTTGATAAAGGATAACGGCATGAGACCAGCATTGTTTACCAACCCGTCAATGGTTCCAAACTTTTCCAACGTCTTTTCCACGACCTCTTCAAAGTCTGTTTTCTTCGTTACATCGCCAGGAACTACCAGTGCCTCACCGTTCATGGCCTCAATAGCTTCCTTTAGCTCGTGAAGGCGTTCCGCCCTTCTGGCAGTAAGTACGACTTTGGCTCCCTCCTTGGCCAGCAGTTTCGCGGTAGCCTCTCCAATGCCGCTAGAGGCACCAGTGATAATAATTACTTTGTCTTTTAATTTCATGATATCTTTTTTACAAAATTCCCATTTCAAAATTCCTTCGGTTGACCCCATCCATCAAAACTTTAACGGAAATCCATGTAAACGACGTGCAGATGCCGCCTAGCTTATTTGAGCTAGCATTAAGGGGATTTGGGACAACGGTCTTCGGTATGAATAATTAATTTTGTTTAAAACTTGAAACTATGAAACGAACACAAATCTTTTTTTTAATGCTATTGAGCGCATTTCTTTTTACATCGTGCGCCCACAAATTGGTAGGTACCTGGACAGTACAGAAGTATGAACGCGTAACCCCGGGAGAACAGGGCACTACGTTGCAAAATATCGGCACCATGACTTTTAACAAGGATAACACAGGTCAAAAACAATTGGATTATACTGTTTTAGGCATCGAACAGTCGGACTCGGCGCCATTTACTTGGTCCTCCACCGAAAACTATGTAACGATAGAGGGCGATGACAGCGAATTGGCCAAAACCTGGATTTATTTGGAGAATAAGAACAAGTACCAAAAATGGAAGTCGACCGATGGCGAGAACAACGTTCAGACCTTGGAACTTGTAAAGGAATAATGTACTTTTCTATTTCGTTGGGAAACAGGAAACATCTTTGCTGGCAAAGATGTTTTTTTATTCAAAAATTTTCGCCGATTACTACCTCCAAACCCTCTTTTGACTCTTCTAGGCGTTTGGCGTTTTCTAAGGTGACCCGTGTATTCCAAAGATATACGCGTTGAAGTTCTTTTAATTTCCCGATAATGGCGAGACTCGAATCGCTGACCCGCGTACCGTATAAATTGAGCGCCTCCAAATGTTCCAAACCTTTTATGCTTTGAATTCCCTTATCTGAGATGGTTGTTTTTTCGAGTTGAAGACGCGTCAGATTGGGAAAGTTGGCTACCATCGAAAGCCATTCGTCTTGCACATTGGTTCCGGCCAGTGAAAGCCAGGTAATGTACTCCTTTACGTTTTCCAATGCATTCAATTGTTCCCGTGTCAGGTCGTTACCGGAATACGCAATATCCAAAAGTGGATTATCGCCCCCTAACGATTTAACGACAAAACCTTGGTTTTCAATGGCTGTAAGCGTTCCACTGTCCAAAAAAGGAAGTTGTACCATTTCGTACCAAGGTTTGGGTGATGTGTCAAGCCCATATCTTCTAAGCAAGACGGGTTTGATGGTTTCCGTTACCGCCACCGAGACGATTCGGTCTTCGAAAGAAGCGCCCTGCTCAATCCACCACTCCACCACCTTAATTTCGTCGTAGGTAAGCGTTTCCTCCGTGGGTGGCATGAACTTGATATTGCGCTGGGGCAAGGTGATTCTATGGAAAAGCTCACTTTCAAGACTGTTTCCGGCTATAACGATAGGGCCGTTGTCCCCGCCGACCTGGAAGGCTTCTGTCGTGGCCATATTCAACCCGCCCCTTTGTACCTCGTCGTTATGGCAGGCGATGCACTTGGTCTCGAATACGGGGTATACTAGGTCATTATAAAGCTGTACGGAGTCCGGTGTACTAAATTCTGGTAATGAATCCTTTCCTACCTCTGCACCAAGCAATTTTTGAAGGGGTTCGGGAGCGTATTCTGTCAGATAGCTGTCGCCATGTGTCAGATTTCCACCCTTGTGGCCTTCCACGAAAAGCATTCCCAGCAAGAGGATGTTAAATCCGTTTTGGACCAACGAACTGGATTTTTCCCGATTCTTTTTGACGTACCAGCCTAGAAAGGAGGCTACCACCAATGCAATCCCTAGCCAGCGATGTACAAAAAGGTCCTCTTCCCTGTAAAGCCCGGTTTCGCCCAAGTACCAGCCGCAAAGGGCCGCTATCGCTGCGCTGATACCGCCTAGAAACCAGGCATAGGGTACCAGCTTACTCTTGCTGTCGGTCTTAGTATATTTCTCGTACCATTCCAACAAAATGGCCAGCAACAGAAAACCGATAGGTAGATGCACGAAGAGTGGATGAAAACGCCCGATAAAGGTGGTAAATTCCAATGGAATCATGAATGGGTTGCAGTTTGGTAATTATATCCTATTTAGTTTAATGGGATACGTTTTTCCCGATGCCCATTGTGGTACGTAGAGATTACCGTCGTCATCTACCAATACATCGTGAGGATTTCGGAAGGTCTTTCCATCGTAGACAGGGGCTACCAAGCTGCCCTTACGGTACTCGGGCGCACTGCCCCCAGGAAGGGATACTACCTGATTCTCCTTGTCCAAAATCGCTAACATCCCGTCCCAGTTGTCCCAAGTTTCGGTCACAATGACCGCAAAATAAATATTTTCCCCATGGATGACCGGCCTACATACCGAGCAACCGGGGAGTTGAATGGTCTCCATATGCTTTCCGTCCAGCGAAAACCTTTTAAACCGTTGGTTGGCCCTAGATGTAATCAATAAAGTAGGGTTGGCTTCGTCTCGGGTATCCAATGTAATACCATGGCAACAGTTGAATTGGTCGTCTTCGTCACCAGAACCGCCAAAGTGGCCTAGATACTCTCCCTTGGCATTGTAGTGAATAATATAGTTTTGTCCATACCCATCGGCAACATAGAAATCACCATTGGGCAGGATGGCCGTTTCGGTCGGTTTAAATTGATCGTCGCTGGTGTACCCCGCTACTTCCTTAGGTCTTTCCAGGGTCATAATGATTTGGCCGTCCAAAGTTGTTTTCCAAACCTTGTGGGTGTCCGGATCGGTAATGAATAAAAACTGATCGCTTCCTTCCCCGGCTATGGAGAGACCATGGGCCCCCGGGAATTCCGTGCCCCAGGAATCCAGCACCTTTCCGGATTGGTCATAGATGATAATGTTGTTGTTGTTTTCCCCGGTAGTGGTCATCAAGATGCGTCCTTTACTGTCGAGCACCATTTCATGGCAATCGTTTACCGGAGTTTTGGATGGATCTTGTACGCCCCACTCCTTATCAACACTGTACTTAAAATTTCCATGACCAACGATTTCCTTCATATGCTTGTTTGAATGTGTAATGCCAAACGTAAAACGAGGTGCGAGGAGCCCGGCTCCCGCAGCCAACGCGGATTTTTTGATAAAATCCCTTCTTTGGTGGTTGTTTTTCTTCATTTTACTTCGTTTAATATTTGAATCAGGCAAGGATGTCCTTGACCACTTTTCCGTGTACATCGGTAAGGCGATACCGCCTGCCTTGAAACTTGAAGGTCAAGCGTTCATGATCTACGCCCAACAAGTGCATCAGTGTCGCTTGAAAATCGTGCACGTGCACCGGATTCTGGACTACGTTATATCCAAAATCATCGGTAGCGCCAAAGGTGAATCCTTTTTTTATTCCCGCCCCCGCCATAAATATGGTAAAACATTTCGGATGATGGTCCCTTCCAAAATTATCGGGGGTCAGCTGACCTTGTGAGTAGTTGGTACGACCGAACTCGCCTCCCCATATGACCAAGGTATCCTCCAACATGCCCCGTCGTTTCAAATCGGTAATCAAGGCGGCGGTAGCCTGATCCGTTTCCTTGCATTGTACCTTGATGGCGTTCGGGAGGTTACCATGTTGGTCCCACCCTTGATGGTACAACTGAATGAACTTTACATCGCGCTCGGCCAATCGTCTTGCCAAGATACAATTCGCCGCAAAGGTGCCGGGCTTGCGGCTATCTTCACCGTACATCTCGTAGATGTAGTCGGACTCATCGCTGGTATCCATGATTTCAGGTACCGAAGTCTGCATACGAAACGCCATTTCGTATTGTGCCATCCGGGCTAGGATTTCGGGATCTCCCACATCTTGGTGATTGATCTGTTCCAATCGTTGTAAATGGTCGAGCTGTTCCCTTCGGCTTTTGCCATCGACCCCGGGTGGATTGGTCAAATACAATACGGGGTCTTTACCCGCACGGAACTGTACCCCTTGATGTTGCGAAGGTAAGAAGCCATTGCCCCAGGACCTGGAATAGAGCGGCTGCCCGTATTTGTCCTTAGTGACCAAGACCACGAACTCTGGCAAGTTCTTGTTATCGGTACCCAAACCATAACTCACCCACGATCCGATGGAAGGTCGCCCAGGTAGTTGGGAGCCAGTTTGCAAAAAAGTAACCGCGGGATCATGGTTGATAGCTTCGGTATACATCGACTTGATAAAACAGAGCTCATCGACAATTTTCGAAGTGTGCGGCATCAAATCACTCATCCAGGCCCCACTATCGCCATGTTGCTTGAAATCAAAAATGGACCCGGCAATGGGAAGACTGGCCTGACCCGAGGACATTCCCGTAAGTCGCTGCCCTTGTTGCACGCTTTCAGGTAGGTCCTGTCCGTTCATTTTGTTCAGAAGTGGTTTGTAATCGAAGAGATCTAACTGCGAGGGCGCCCCACTTTGGAACAAATAAATGACACGTTTCACTTTGGCGGGAAAGTGTGGTTTGCCCAAAATGCCCCCTCCATCGTTTGGGGTACGAATCAACGGTTGTTCGTTAGCGAAAAGGCCTATAGGGTCGAGCATTGAGGCCATCGATAACGCCCCCATCCCCAAAGTGGTTTTTGTCAGGAAATCCCTCCGGGTATAATTTTTATTATGGTGGTGTGTACACATGTTTTCAAGCTCAAGCTCAAGTGCCAATTTCAGAAGGGTTGTACCCAAACTTGACACTTGAACTTTATTTAGCGTTTCATATAGGTTTCATCATGGTTTAAAATGGTATTGGCGACCATCGTCAATGCAGCGGTCTTCGACGGATTCAATGCTCGGTCCATCGGTTTTTTACCGACCGTTAATAATTCGTTTGCCTCCTTTGGAAAGGCTATAAATCGCTCTGATTGACGTTCATACAACTCTTTTAGGATTTCCGATTCCTCCTTTTTTGGTTTCCGGCTCACTGCCAACCGAAAACCGTAAGTAATCTGATCCTCCAAACTTGTACCGCCTTCCTTCTGCATACGTTCCGCCAAAACCCTGGAGGCCTCCACAAACTGGGTATCGTTCATTAATACCAATGCCTGCAAAGGAGTGTTGGTGTTTTCCCGTTTTACCGTACAAACCTCCCTGGAGGGTGTGTCAAAGGCCGTCATGGCAGGATGGGGTGAGGTGCGTCTTATAAAGGTGTACAACCCGCGACGATATAAGCTATCACCCTCCGATTCCTTATAGTTCAGTAATTTGTGGGAAAAGCTGTTCTTTTCGATCCATAAATTGCCCGGTTGATAAGGCTTCACGCTTTTACCTCCCACGTGTTGCACCAATAAACCGCTCGCTGCCAAAGCATTGTCCCGTATCATCTCAGCGGGAAGCCGATAACTATTACTTCTGGCCAAATAGCGATTGGTCGGGTCTGTTTCCCGTAAGTCCAAGGAAGCTTTGGAGGTTTGCCGATAAGTATGTGACATTACCATGGTTTTTAATAGTGCCTTTACATCCCAGCCACTTTCCACAAAGGAAGTTGCCAGCCAATCGATTAATTCGGGGTGGGAGGGTAGGGAGCCCTGAACACCGAAATCCTGTGGGGTTTCTACCAAGCCATTGCCGAATAGCATTTGCCAGTATCGATTCACGGTGACCCTTGCCGTAAGCGGATTGTCTTCCGAAAAGATCCATTGCGAAAGACCCAAACGGTTCTTGGGATAATCTTTAGAAAATGCGGGCAGGACTTCCGGCGTGTTGGCATCTACTTCGTACATCGGCTGCTCATAATCCCCTCGGTTGTAAACAAAAGTGGGTCTTGGTGTTGGCATTTCTTCCATAACCATGACTTCCATCACCGGATTCATATGGGAAAGCCATTCACCACGCAGTTTTTTCAGCTCTTTTTCTAATTTCACTACTTCGGGCGACTGACTTACCCAATAGTCTGCGGCCCAGGAATTGTCTGGATTTTCCAGATTACCGTCTTCTTTGGCCAGATGACGAACTTCCAAAGGCACCAACCTTCTTGAATATATATGAATATCGTCGATTCGTCCTAAAAAAATGCCGTTTTCCCCCGTGTAGTTTCTATAACTTTTCGCGACTCTTACAGGTTGATCTGTGAGTTGATGGGTGGCTACCGTGATTGTTTTGATCGACTTGTATAGTTTGTCGTATGGGATGTTGGTCCCTATTTCTTCTCCGTCTATAAAAAGTGTGAGTCCCTCGGCCTTTCCGGAACCATCATAGGTAAAGGCCACATGACGCCACTCTTTAGTTTTGATAGAGTCTTTTGATCGTACATGAATATAGTTATGGGGTAAAGAGTGGATCAAGCGCACATTGAGATGGTTCAAGCTATCGAGGTAAAAATCCCAGCCGCGCCAAAAGTTGTTTTTTTCACCAGTGGTGCCCAAAAGGGTCTGGGTCTTCCCGGCCTGTCGTTTGGTGGTGTAAAGCCATAGTCCTGCCGAAAATCTGTCCGTCCATTCGAAATTGGGAACATTATCAAGATGAACTTCGTCGTATTCCCCTGTGAACTCAAAGGCTTTCCCCTTTTTACCTTCTACTATTTTTGGGGATTCACGTATTGTAACGGCGGGATTGCCATCTACAAGGTAGCCCTTCTTTTTTCCTGGTCGTGGCGATAGCCTTTCCAAGGGATAATGCCCTACCAAACCATTTTTCCTTGAATTCCCGGGTAATTTATTCATGAAGGTATTCAGGTCTTTTAGCTCCTTTTTGGTCAATTCCAACTGTTTTGATTTTTGTTGGATGGTCTTGTCCAGAGCGTTTAATTTTTCTTCGGTTTGGGAGTCCGGTAATGCCAACATAGGGCCATAATTGCCATCATCTCCCGTCATTCCCAACTCCTTAACATTATTGAAAAAGGCGGTCATCTGAAAATAATCCTTTTGGGAAATAGGATCAAATTTGTGGTCATGACAACGTGCACAGGCAACAGTAAGCCCTAACAGCGCCGTACCCACTGTTTCCGTCCGATCCCAAACGTAGTTTAGGCGAAATTCCTCTTCAATGGCCCCGCCTTCAGCGGTCATCGGATGGTTGCGATTAAATGCGGTCGCTAATTTTTGCTCCTTGGTGGCACCGGGGAGTAAATCCCCGGCCAATTGCCAGGTAATAAATTGATTATAGGGCATGTTTTGTTTAAAGGCATTGATGACCCAATCGCGCCATGGCCACATCAACCGCCATCCATCGGCATGTAATCCATGGGAATCCGCGTATCGGGAAATATCCATCCAATCCAAAGCCAACCGTTCGGCATTGGCATCCGTTGCCAACAATTCGTCTACGACCTTTTCATAGGCGTCAGGGCTTTGATCGTTCATATAAGCGTCGATTTGTTCCAAAGTGGGGGGCAAGCCTGTCAGATCCATCGAAACCCGTCTCAACAGGCGCTGCTTGGAGGCCTCTTTTGAAGGTTCAAGCCCCTGTTCCCTTAATTGCCGTTGTACTAACAAATCTATTTCATTTCGAACTGTCCAATCGGGATTTTCCTGTTCGGGAAGAGGGGGTTTCTTAGGCTTGACAAATGCCCAGTGGGGTTTCCATTGAGCCCCTTGTTCAATCCATTTGATTAAAATGGCTTTTTCCCTGGCCGTTAAGTTGAGGTTCGATTCCGGTGGGGGCATTAAGCGTTCCGGATCGTCACTTAGGATACGTTCAATACTTTCACTACGTCCCGGTTTTTTGGCTACAAACGCATGGTTGCCACTAGTGAGCCGTTTGAAGGCTTCTTCCTGCAGATCTAAGCGTAAATTTGCTTTTCGGGTGTTGGCATCAGGACCATGGCAGGTATAGCATCGATCCGACAAGATGGGTTTTACATGGAAATTGAAATCAATGGTCTCGGGGAGATCTTGATAGGCACTGGTGATTTCTGCCGGTGCATTGAATGAACAGGAAGACAGTAAGCAATACCCTAAAACCAGGAATAAGACCTTTCGTTTCATCGGAAAAGGGTTTTAATCCTTTTAAATATACATTTTTTTGGCTTTGAATTTTAAAGGGTACGCTATGATTGGTTATTTATGTCATAATTTTGAATAAATACGGTCGGTGACTTGAAATCGCGTGCGCTGTCGCTGATTTAGTTCCGATCGCTTATACATAATTAGACAAAGTGATTCGTATGTTCAAAAAGATACTGTGTTGGGGGCCTTTTTTGTGTTTTATTGGCGTAATGAATGCCCAAACCGAAGTTGGCCCGAAAACCGACTTTACGAGAATGTATTTGCCGGTCTGGCAAGAAGCTACGGAGCATTGCCTGGCCGTTGCGAAGACAATGCCCGAGGAGCTGTACGCATACCGACCTACCGAGGTCAGCAAAAGTTTTGCGGAGCAAATGGTACATATAGCAGCCGCTTCGGAGTTGTTGACCAAGCGATATGTACAGGGAATGGAGGTAAAACCGAATACACCCGATGCCGGTGAAATGGGTAAGGAGGCGATTATTGAAATGCTCGTAAAAAGCTTCGAATACACCACCGGGGTAATTATTGCCATCGGTCAGGCGCAACTCGATGAAACATGTACCATGTATCACAGCGGTAACAAGGTTAGTAGGGCGTTTGCCTTATTCTATGTCCAGGATCATATGGCGAACCACCGTGCCAAAGCGAATCTGTATTTACGTATGAACAATATACGACCCCCTGAGTATACCTGGTGAAATAGGGTTCTTTGGGTTTGATGCCAATATTTTTGCCTCGATATTCAATAAATACAATCTTTTGGCTATTTTTGCCCTCCATTCATGGGTCATTAGCTCAGTTGGTTTAGAGCGCTGCCTTGACAGGGCAGAGGTCATTGGTTCGAATCCAATATGACCCACTTTTCTTCTTCCATATAGAGAGGTACTATGACTTTCGTCAGCGGAGTTTTCCCGATTCATGTTTATTTTTGGTTTTTCCGATGAAATAGTTCCGTACCGCCTACAATCATTTAGTACTTTTGAACGTTAAGGTTTACGGGAGTTTCTCGACGAACGGATACTACCTTTTTAAACATTGCCAATGCTGAACAAAGGCATCAAATTTTTAATCGAAAACAAATTGGTGGCACTGGTATTGTTGCTGCTGTTTTTGATTTGGGGCATCGTGCATGCCCCGTTTGATCTCGGAAAGGGGCTATTGCCCCAAAAACCGGTTGCCGTTGACGCCATTCCCGATATCGGTGAAAATCAACAAATCGTATATACACAATGGGAAGGCCGCTCCCCACAAGATATAGAGGATCAGGTTACCTATCCCCTTAGTTCCAACCTATTGGGGGTTCCCGGCATCAAGACCGTTCGTAGTTCCTCAATGTTCGGTTTTTCGAGTGTCTATGTCATTTTTGAGGAGGGGGTCGATTTCTACTGGGCACGTAGTCGCCTGCTGGAAAAGCTGAATTCCTTGCCAGGTGATTTGTTACCCTCTGATGTACAACCGACCCTCGGACCTGATGCCACCGCCCTAGGGCAGTTGTTCTGGTATACGCTGGAAGGAAGGGATGCGGAAGGAAAGGTCACCGGAGGATGGGATTTACACGAGATAAGGAGCATTCAGGATTTTTATGTGAAAAATGCACTCGCTGCGGCGAAAGGGGTTTCCGAAGTAGCTTCGATTGGTGGATATGTTCAGGAGTACCAAGTTGATGTCAATCCCGAACTGATGCGGCAGTATAACGTGGCACTTTCCGAGGTCGTCCAAGCTGTACGGGAAAGCAATAAGGACGTTGGTGCCAAGACACTGGAAATGAATCGGGCCGAATATTTTGTGAGGGGCCTTGGGTATATCGAGAGTGTCGAGGATATCGAAAATGCAGAGGTGCGTACCGAAAACTTCACTCCGATTCGCATCAAGGATATTGCCAAAGTATCGTTGGGTCCGGCCGAAAGACGTGGAATCTTGGACAAGGAAGGAGCCGAGGTAGTCGGTGGTGTAGTGGTATCCCGTTACGGGGCGAATCCGATGCAAACGATTTCAGGGGTCAAGGAAAAAATCAAGGAAATCACAACAGGGCTGCCCTCAAAAACTTTGAAAGACGGTCGCGTCTCCAAGCTAACGATCGTGCCTTTTTATGATAGGGCCGAACTTATCGAGGAAACCTTGGGTACCTTGGGCGACGCCCTTACCTATGAGCTGCTTATTACTATTTTGGTGGTAATCGTATTGCTTTTCAATCTGAGGATTTCCCTATTGATTTCAAGTTTGATGCCCATCGCGGTATTAATGGTATTCATAGCCATGAAGTTTTTTAAGGTCGACGCCAATATCGTTGCCTTGTCGGGAATCGCCATTGCTATCGGTACTATGGTCGATATGGGAATCATCTTGGGGGAAAATATTGTGCGACATTTGGAGTTGAACCCTGATAATCGTAAGGTCGATGAGATAGTCTACGAAGCGACCATTGAGGTTTCAGGGGCTATCCTTACGGCAGGTTTGACAACGATTATCAGTTTTATTCCTGTTTTTACGTTAACAGGGGCAGAGGGTAAACTTTTTAGCCCACTGGCTTTCACCAAAACAGCGGCGCTTACGGCTTCGATGATTGTTGCTCTTTTTCTGATACCACCGGCGGCAGCTCGGTTATTTAATAGGGCTCCCATAAAGAAGACCCTGGGTATGGCGCTGTACGGGATGTTGGGGCTCATTGGGTTGGGAAGTCTTATATATGGCAACTTTCTGGGCCTTATTCTCATCGGTTTTAGTATGATTGGGCTTCTTGGCAGGTTTGATAGGATTTCAAGAACATTGGAAAAGCGTTTTCAGTCCTATTGGAGTCTACTTTCAATTTTAACTCTATTAGGGTATTACTGGCGTCCTTTGGGTTATGGCTACCATGTGCTCATCAACCTTTTCTTTGTCGGATTGGTTTGTTTTTTGGTTCTAGGGGTCATTTTGTTTTTTAGGAGTTATTATGAACGTATTTTGAATTGGGCACTGGCAAACAAGGTTTTATTCTTAAGTGTCCCTTCGGTGTTACTAATTCTGGGATTGGTAATTATGCTCAATACAGGTAAGGAGTTTATGCCTTCTTTAGATGAAGGCTCCTTTCTCTTAATGCCCAGTTCTATGCCACATGCCGGTGTGAGCGAGAACAAAAGGGTACTCGCACAATTGGATATGGCCGTTGCCGGTATTCCTGAAATTGCCACCGTGGTGGGTAAGGCGGGGAGGGTTGCCTCGGCACTCGATCCAGCACCGCTCTCCATGTACGAGAATGTGATTTTCTATAAGCCGGAGTACATTTTGGATGAATCCGGAAGGCCGGTGGAATTCAAAACCAACGAGGAAGGACTTTTCGTTACAAAATCCGGGGGGGTCGCGGCTTCGGGAAACGGCTCGGATCGCGAAGAATTGGTTGAGGAAGATGGAGGGAGGTTCTATCGCAATTGGAGGCCTGAAATTAGGGATAAAGAAGATATTTGGGAGGCAATTTCCAAGGCGACTCGATTGCCAGGAGTAACCTCCGCTCCAAAATTACAACCGATCGAAACCCGTTTGGTGATGCTCCAGACCGGTATGCGGGCCCCAATGGGAATCAAAGTAAAAGGGCAAGACCTTAATCAAATCGAAGCATTCGGACTCCAATTGGAAACGATTTTGAAGAAAGTCGATGGAGTAAAGCCGGAAGCGGTCTTCGCCGACCGTATCACAGGCAAACCTTATCTGCTGGTCGATATCCATCGAAACAAACTCGGACGCTATGGTATCTCCATCGCTGATGTACAGGAGGTGATCGAAGTAGCCGTGGGGGGTAAAATACTAACCGAGACGGTTGAAGGTAGGGAACGCTATGGGGTACGTGTCCGATATCCAAGGGAACTGAGGGGTACACCGGAAGACTTGCAACAAATTTATCTGCAATCCAAGGATGATGTTTCGGTGCCTCTGAGCGAGCTAGTGGATATCCGTTATGAGCAGGGACCACAAAATATAAAAAGTGAGGATAGTTTCTTGGTCGGCTACGTGCTCTTTGACAAGGCAAAGGGTTTTGCTGAGGTCGATGTGGTCGAAAATGCCAGGCTCGCAATCGAAGAAAGCATTCAAAAAAATGAATTAAAGCTTCCAGGGGGAATCAGCTATGCCTTTGCCGGAACCTATGAAAACCAGATGCGTGCGGAGAAAACACTGACTTTTGTGGTACCTTTGGTGCTCTTGGCAATACTGCTGATCTTATATTTGCAGTTCCGTTCCGTTTCGATCTCATTTATGGTCTTTACCGGGGTGGCGGTAGCTTTTGCCGGAGGATTCCTATTGATTTGGTTGTACGGCCAAAGCTGGTTCATGAACTTCGGGCTTGGAGGAATCAATTTCAGGGATTTGTTCAACATGAAGACGATTAATCTAAGCGTTGCCGTATGGGTCGGTTTTATTGCGCTTTTTGGGATTGCTACCGACGACGGCGTGGTGATGGCCACCTATCTAAAACAACGTTTTGATAAAGAGGTGCCTAAGGATGTTACGGGGATAAGGGCGGCCGTATTGGAAGCGGGAAAAAAACGAATTCGCCCTTGCCTGATGACTACGGCAACTACCATGCTGGCCTTGTTGCCCATATTGACGGCGACTGGTCGGGGAAGCGACGTCATGATTCCCATGGCGATTCCCGCTTTCGGGGGTATGCTGGTTGCTTTGATTTCGCTGTTGATCGTCCCGGTACTGTTTAGCTGGAAAAAGGAAGCGGCATTGAGCTATGTAGAACGCAAAAATGATTAAAATGGATTTGATAAGAAAATATGGTGGGTATTTGCTAGTCTTGGCGGCAGGATTGTTCATAGGATATTTGGTTGCAGGGGGAAGTGACGACCCGATGGATCACCAACATGCTGCCACTAATGAAGAAGCGCTGGCATATACCTGTGCCATGCATCCTCAGATCCAACAGGCCGAAACGGGAAGTTGTCCGCTCTGCGGAATGGATTTGACGGCAATAAAAACTGCCGGCAGGGCCCTTGCGGCCAATCAGTTTCAAATGACCGAGAACGCAATGGCCTTGGCCAATATAGAGACCACTCGAATCGGTATAGGCGATATTGAAGGAAATACCTTGGTGCTATCGGGTAAAATCACCTCGAATGAACAAACCGATGCGGTACAAACGAGCGTCTTCGATGGGCGCATAGAGGAATTGGATGTCAACTACGTTGGACAGTATATCAAAAAAGGAAAAAAATTGGGTGTAATTTACGCTCCCGAGCTATATGCCGCTCAGGATAAGCTCTTAACCTCGGCATCGTATAAAGACACCCATGACAAATTGTACGCCGCCGCCCGAAATACATTGGGCCTTTGGAAAATGAACGATGCCCAGATCGATCAGCTACTGAAAACGGGGAAACCGATAATGAACTTTCCGATTATTGCCGATGTTTCGGGAACGGTGACCGAAGTCATGGCTTCCGAAGGTAATTTCTACAAACAGGGAGATCCTTTGTTCAAAGTATCGAACTTATATACGGTATGGGCCGTATTCGATGCTTACGAGAATCAACTCCCCGTTCTAAGGGTAGGGCAGGAAATCCGTATAAGCTCCGAGGCATTCAAGGGAAGGGCTTTTACTGCAAAAATAGCCTTTATCGACCCGGTATTGGACGCTTCTAAAAGAACCGTGGCGGTTAGGGCTACCTTGATAAACAAAGATGGGTTTCTGAAACCCGGTATGTTCGTCGAAGGTATTGTAAAGGCAGCCAATTTCGACCAGGTGCTTACCGTGCCAAAGTCTGCCGTCTTATGGACAGGAAAACGCTCCCTGGTATACGTAAAACCTGATCCTCGGCAGCCTACCTTTGAAATGGTCGAGGTAACCTTGGGAAATACTATTGGAGATTCCTATATCGTACTCGATGGACTTACTTCGGGCGATGAGGTGGTGACCAATGGTACATTTACGGTGGATGCCGCCGCGCAACTGCAAGGCAAAAAATCGATGATGTCTTCTAAAGAATCGATGCCTGTTATGGAAGGGAGTGAAATGGCGATGAATTTTAACGGGGATTTTGAAAACAGGTTTTCACTCATTATAAATCGATATACCGGATTGAAGGATGCTTTAGTAGCTTCCGATGCATCCAAGGCCGTTGAACATGCAAAGTCCATGGAGCAAGCCTTGTCGCAATTGGAAGATGCCATGTTGGAAGAAATCCTTCGAACCCATCTTCGGAAAATCAAGGAACAGGTTCAAAGAATTTCCAACGGTGCCGATTTGGAGCAACAACGGATAGCGTTTAAACCATTATCCGAACATATGGTGGCAATCGCCTCCAATTTCAGTGATTTGGATCAACCGATATACGTGCAGTTCTGTCCGATGGCCGATAATAACCAAGGAGCCACTTGGTTGAGTTTTCAGGACCAAATACGCAATCCGTACTTTGGGGACAAGATGCTTGGTTGTGGCAGTATCACCAAGACGATTCAATAAAGCGACCAGTCATACTGGGGTCTTGCCGTGTCCTGGATGTAGCTTTTGACAAAAGGAAAACGTTTCCTTCCGAAGGCAAAACTTTATAACAATTCCAACACCCGTTCCAAAGCCATGCCCCTAGATCCCTTGATCAGCAATGTACTTTCTGGCATAGGATTTTTATTTAGGTACGCCGCCAGCGTTTCAAAAGATTCATATTTTTTCGATTTAGTAGTCGTTTGATAGAAATTTTTTCCGGTTAAAAGGACTTCTTCAAAAGACATTGTATCCGCTAAATCGGCAATATTTTGGTGCTCTTCGGCAGCAGTCTCACCCAACTCGAACATGTCTCCCAAAATAACCACTTTGCGGGTGCCTTCCATCTTGTCAAAACTTTCCAAAGCCGCTTTCATACTGGTCGGGTTCGCATTATAGGCATCTAAAACGATATGGTGGCCGTTTTTTTCAATGATTTGGGAACGATTGTTTTTAGGTTCATATGCTTCCAAGGCTTCTTTGATGTCTGTAACGGGAACATTGAAATACTTACCGATCAAAATCGCTATTGCGCAATTGGCGAAATTGTAGCTGCCAATGAGTTGCGTGTATACGGTCACACCTTCAAACTTCAAATGAACAAAAGGGTCGGCTTCTAAAAATTCGATTCTGTAGTAGTCGGTCTTTTCGGTACTAAACCCGTACTTTTTTATGTAGCTGCCCAATTTTTCCAATTGAATCGGGTCATCGGCGTTCATGAACACCGATTGGTTATGGGCCATTAAGTATTCGTAGAGCTCGCTCTTGCCTTTGATGACGCCTTCCACGCCCCCAAAACCTTCCAAATGGGCTTTGCCAAAGTTGGTGATGTATCCGAAATCGGGCTGCGCAATACTACACAGAAATTCAATTTCCTTCTGGTGATTGGCGCCCATTTCTACCACGGCGATTTCGGTATCCTCGGTTATTGAAAGTAGGGTAAGGGGCACCCCGATATGATTGTTTAGGTTGCCCTTTGTAGCGATGGTTTTATATTTTTTGGAAAGTACCTCGTAAATCAACTCCTTGGTCGTGGTCTTTCCATTGCTTCCGGTAAGGCCGATTACTTTAGCATTGGAATGGTTTCTGTGAAAAGTGGCCAGATCCTGAAGTGTTTGCAGCACGTTATCAACTAGGATGGTCTTGTCGGAAGTAAGGTATCCCTTATCATCGATTACTGCATAGGCTGCTCCCTTTTGCAGCGCTTCCTGCGCATAGGCATTGCCGTTAAAGTTTTCTCCCCTGAGTGCAAAAAAGAGGCAATTTTCTACAATTTTCCGGGTGTCGGTAGAAACATGGGGGAAGTCTAAAAAGACTTGGTGCAGTTGTTCAATGGTCATGAGGCAAAAGTATAAAAAAAGTCCCGACGGATCCGTCGGGACTTCTGTGCTAAATTGCGTATTAGCTTACTTTGCTTTCTTTCCTCTTGGGGTTTTGTTCTTTGATTTCGATTTGGAACCTACCCTCGACATAGCACACCTAAAACCAATGTAGTCGGTAGCCATATACTGAGGCAAATACCTTCGCTGGGCGGGATCTAACCAGTAGGCCCTATCTCTCCAAGAACCTCCTTTGAATACGCGAACCTCATCGTTGATCAAGGTTGTTCGGCTGTTCGATTCGTCGTACTGTCTAATGAGCTTTCCTGTAGAATCACGCTCCACTTTATGCTTTGGGGAATCGTACATTTTTCGTTGGTCTTCCTCCTCCTCATCACTAAATTGATCGAAGAACCTAGATGATCCCGGATCACCATCCCTATAACCCCTATTATCACTGGAGTCAAAATTGGTTCTTAAATAGGTTTCATTTTCATCAACAGGCACCATTTTTATTTCACCTGGTAAGTTGACCGCAACTATTTTTCCCGTAGGAAGCGTATCATATATAATACTATCCCTGAGAATGTTCACCTTCCCATCTTCACCTATGGCCGTTTTCATGTAGATATTTCCTCGATAGTAGTTGAAGTCGCTTATCTCGTCATCTACGATAGGGCGATAAACATCCGCTACCCATTCTGCCACGTTGCCTGCCATATCATAAAGTCCAAGGTCGTTTGGCTTGTAAGACATTACCTGTGCGGTGATGTCGGCACCATCGTCTGACCATCCTGCAATTCCACCGTAATCTCCCTTACCTTGCTTAAAGTTGGCTAACTGATCCCCACGACCAACGCGTTGTCCGTTTCTGGTATAATCACCGTCCCATGGATATTTTTTCCTACCTCGGTAATTGTTGTATTCCCTAGAACCTTGGTTGGCCTGTGCGGCATATTCCCACTCGGTTTCCGTTGGTAGTCTATATTCTGGCATAATTACACCGCTACTTCTTTTGGCAAAGGTGTTGACACTATCTTTTTTCTGCTTCCCTTGAAGCGAATCTATTTGTCCATTATAAACGGATTCCGGACGGTTCAAGTAGGTCTCCGTGCTGAAGGTTCCACCGACTTCTCCGGTAGCTGCTTTATATTTGGCATCCTTGGCCAAATAGCCCTCGCGCTCCAACATTACCTCGTTGACCCGATCGGTTCTCCATTCGGCGAACTGCGTAGCCTGGATCCAATTAACACCTACAACGGGATACTCGGCATAAGCCGGATGTCTCAGGTAGTTATTGGTCATGGTTTCATTGAATCCTAAACGGTTTCTCCATACCAAAGTATCGGGAAGTGCTCCCTTGTAAATATTCGCATACTTCGGATTTTCGGGAGGGTATACACTCTTCAAATAATCCAAATACTCTAAGTACATCACATTGGTGACCTCGGTCTCATCCATATAAAAAGACTGCACATGCTGCGAGGTAGGCGTATTGTCCCAATCGTGCATTACATCATCCTGCACCTTACCTTTGGTAAATGTACCTCCCTCAACAAAAACAAGACCAGGAGCGGTCTCCTGCTCCTTGAAATCGGTATTGTATTGGAATCCTCCCTCTTTGGCGTTAATTTTCCACCCGGTAGCTCTGGACACGTCTTTTGATCCGGAAGACTTTTTACAGCTGGTAACCGTAAAGCCGCCTGCGATTACCGCACAAGAAAGTACAACTTTGATAAACTGTTTTTTCATAATTAGGACTTGAGTTCAAATGTTTCGAATCACGGGTTCAAGGCAATTCGAGTTTGTATTTTGATTAATTTTAATGTCACTTTCGGCATGTAAAACGGTGATTTGGGTATTATATTTTATCTGTTCAATAAATTTTTGCCCAAAACGCTCCGCAAGCTTTGTGTGCCCCATGCGTAGGTTTAAAAAGATAACGGCGTAAAGTCTAGAATATTATTTAGTGCCGACTTTTCTTTATGTCCGGTGATATTTTTTCCAAGGATTATCGCTCATGTGAATTTGTTTTAATTTTTCCGTTAACCAAAAGGAAGGTAATTACACTAAAAAGTACCAGTTACATCGAAAAAAAACACCTGCTATATAAGATAATGCTAAAATGCCCGTTTAAGCATGTAATATAACCATACTTTTGGGAGTTTTCCCTTTGGTAATTTTCTTAAATAACTAAATCTTTAAAAGGAACGAATGAAAAAATTAGCGATACTGACACTATTGGCTGTTGCTTGCAAATTATCTGCCCAGGACAACGATCGGGTAATTACCACGGCGGTACCATTTCTTACCATTGCCGCAGATGCCAGATCGGCCGGTATGGGAGACATAGGGGTGGCAACTTCTGCCGATGCCTATTCCCAACAGTGGAACCCTGCAAAGTTTGCTTTTGCAGATCGAAAAATGGGCATAGGACTCGGATATACCCCCTATTTGGAAAGTGTAATAAAGGACATTGGGTTGCTCAGTGGTAGTTATTTCAATAAGATTGACGACCAAAGTGCCTTTGCTGTCAGTTTGAGGTACTTTACCCTTGGTGAAATAGAGTTACGGCAAACGATCAATGATCCGGCTACCTTGGTAAAGCCAAACGAATTGGCCTTGGACGGTTCCTATTCCTTAAAACTGAGCCCTACGTTCTCCATGGCCGTTGCCGGTAGGTTCATCAGTTCCAATCTTAGATTGCCACAAACCACCGGAAATACCGACTCACAAGCTGCTAATGCGTTTGCAGTTGACGTGGCGGGATACTATCGATCCAGGGAAATAGGCTATAGCAGTTTTGATGGTCGTTGGAGAGGCGGTTTCAACATATCCAATTTAGGAGGTAAAATACAATATGACGAAGGTGGGCAAGAGAACTTTCTTCCCACTAATTTGGGCCTCGGACTCGGTTTTGATATGATTTTGGATCAGGACAACGTCATCGCCTTCACCTCTGAATTTAATAAGCTCTTGGTTCCAACGCCCCGAGATTTTGACGGGGATGGCGATATCGATGCTTCCGACAACGACGAGTACCAACAAATAGGTTTCTTTAGCGGTGTCTTTGAGTCATTTGGAGATGCGCCCGATGGTTTCGGGGAAGAGCTCAAGGAATTCAGTTGGGCGCTAGGAGCAGAATATACCTATCAGGACTCGTTTATGGTTCGTACGGGATATTTCAACGAAAGTGAGGAAAAAGGTGCCAGAAAGTTCTTTACCCTTGGTGCCGGCTTCAAATTCAACGTTGTCCAAATAGACCTTTCCTATTTGTTCTCTACCTCACAGGTCAAGAACCCATTGGAAAACTCACTGCGTTTCTCGCTTGCCTTTAATCTTGGGGACGAAATGTTGAACGATTAACCGTTTCGAACGGAATAAGACAAAAAAATAAGAAAAGCCTGCCTTCGTGCAGGTTTTTCTTATATACAAAAGCACCGTGACAAAAGGTAAAAAGGAAAAAACGTACTTTTAGTTGTCATGCGGGAAAGCATCGAACCATATAAAGGTTCTCAACCAGACCCAAACCGCCCACCATGCAAAAGCAAAAAATAACATTTGAACTTTCTATTTTCGAATCGATCGAAGAACTTGCGGAGGAAGATAAGAAGTTGATGTTGACCGCTATCAACGCCCGAAAAAATGCCTATGCCCCTTATTCCCAATTTCAAGTAGGGGCAGCCGTATTGATGGGTAACGGGGCGATAGTCATCGGGAGTAATCAGGAAAATGCTTCCTACCCTTCGGGCCTCTGTGCGGAAAGGGTCGCCGTTTTTCAGGCAGGGGCATTGTATCCGAAAGGAACCATTAAAACGATTGCCATTTCTGCATCTTCCAAAAACTATACGGTAGATCGGGCAGCGGCCCCCTGTGGAAATTGTAGACAATCCATTTCCGAATACGAAGTAAAGCAAGCGCATCCGATCCGTATCCTAATGATGGGTGAAGTGGGTTCCGTACTTGAATGTGATTCCGTGGCGGATTTATTGCCACTTGCCTTCGGTGCTTCTTTTTTGAAATAGTCCGAAGCTTTGGAAAATGCCTAGCAAGCGGATAAATCCGGGTAGTATCCTAGCCTTATCTTTTCCAAAAACCTTTTACTTCAATTTTTTTCCACTAATGATTTAATATGTATTTTTGTTTCCCTTAATCCTAACCTGGCCGCTATCGGTATGTTTCAGGTTTTTTTTGAATGGCATATAATACATAATCAATGGAAAAAATTACCAAGGAAGTCTATCTAAAGTGGTACGAGGATATGTTATTCTGGCGCAAGTTTGAAGACAAGCTCGCCGCCGTATATATCCAGCAGAAAGTCAGGGGTTTTCTTCACCTATACAATGGGCAGGAAGCGGTTTTGGCGGGATCCCTACACGCGATGGACCTTACCAAAGATCGAATGATTACTGCCTATAGGAACCACGTACAACCCATAGGCATGGGCGTTGATCCGAGAAGAGTAATGGCAGAACTATACGGAAAAGTAACGGGCACCTCAAAAGGAATGGGGGGATCGATGCATATATTTTCCAAAGAGCACCGTTTTTACGGTGGGCATGGAATCGTAGGCGGGCAAATTCCCTTAGGGGCAGGGATGGCCTTCGGGGATAAATATTTTGGAAGGGACAATGTCACCCTTTGTTACATGGGAGATGGTGCGGTACGTCAGGGCTCTTTGCACGAAGCATTTAATTTGGCCATGCTTTGGCAGCTACCGGTGGTTTTTGTCTGTGAGAACAACGGCTACGCCATGGGTACCTCGGTCGAAAGAACTTCCTATTCCACCGAAATCTGGAAATTGGGACTTGGGTACGAGATGCCATGTGGCCCGGTCGATGGTATGGATCCCGTAACAGTAGCCCAAGAAATGAGTAAGGCGATCGAGCGCGCCAGGAGTGGTGGTGGTCCCACCTTTTTGGAAATGAAAACCTATCGGTATCGAGGACACTCAATGTCAGATGCCCAGCATTATAGGACGAAGGAGGAAGTCCAGGAATACAAGAAAATAGACCCGATTACCAAGGTGCTTGAAGTTATCAAGGAAAAGAAGTATGCTACCGATGAAGAAATCAAGGCCATCGACAAACGGGTGAAGGATTTGGTGTCGGAATGTGAGAAATTCGCCGAAGAATCGGATTATCCACCGAAGCAACAATTATACGACATGGTCTACGAACAGGAAGATTTTCCTTTTGTACCACATAAACTTTAAGTAAATGGCAGAAGTAATCAATATGCCCCGTTTGAGCGATACCATGGAAGAAGGTACCGTGGCAAAATGGTTGAAGCAAGTAGGGGACAAAATCGAAGAGGGAGATATTTTAGCTGAAATCGAGACCGATAAGGCAACGATGGAGTTTGAGTCTTTTCATGAAGGTACCCTTTTGCACATAGGAATTGCAGAGGGTGACGGTGCTCCCGTAGATTCCCTTTTGGCAATAATCGGGGAAGAGGGCGAAGACATCTCGGGTTTATTGAACGGGGACACTTCGTCTTCCGGGGAAGACTCCGATAAAACGGAAGCCCCGGAAGAGGACAAACAATCCGAAGCCGAAACCAAAGAAAAATCGGAAGCATCGGTTTCCAACGAAATTCCAGAGGGAGTCGAGGTGATTAAAATGCCCCGCTTGAGCGATACCATGGAAGAAGGTACAGTGGCAACTTGGTTGAAAAAGGTAGGCGATACTGTCGAGGAAGGTGATATACTGGCCGAAATCGAAACCGATAAGGCCACGATGGAATTCGAGTCGTTTTACTCGGGTACGTTATTACATATCGGTATTCAGGAAGGGGAATCGTCTCCGGTGGACGCAGTGCTGGCGGTTATCGGGCCGGAAGGTACCGATGTACAAGCAGTGTTGAATGCGAAGCCCGGTGCAGGGAAGGCTACTACTAGTACTGTCGAAGACAAGGTGGAAGAAACTCCCAAGGAAGAGAGTGCGGCCCAACCGAAAACGGTTTCAGATGGTCAGCGCATATTTGCCTCTCCCTTGGCCAAAAAAATCGCTGCGGACAAGGGTATCGATCTTTCCCAAGTAACCGGATCGGGTGATCACGGCCGAATCATAAAGAAAGATATCGAGAATTACCAACCTGCCGCGAAGGTTGAAACAGCGCCCGAAGTTGAAGAAAAATCGCCTACGACTTCTGCAATCGCTACGGCTCCCATCAATTTACCCGTGGGTGAAGAGGGAAGCGAGGAGGTAAAGAACTCCCAGATGCGGAAGACGATCGCGAAGCGCCTGGCGGAGTCCAAATTTACCGCTCCACACTATTATTTGATGATTGAGGTCGATATGGACAATGCGATGTCCTCACGTGCCCAAATAAACAGCTTGCCAGACACCAAGGTATCTTTTAACGATATGGTGGTAAAAGCGGCAGCCATGGCACTGAAAAAACATCCTCAGGTCAATACAACTTGGAATGGGGACACCACACGGTATAACCACCATATACACGTGGGGGTAGCCGTAGCCGTTGAAGACGGACTTGTGGTGCCTGTATTGAAATTTACCGATCAAATGACCCTGACACAGATTGGAGCTTCGGTCAAGGATTTGGCCGGGAGGGCTAGGAACAAGAAATTGACCCCTGCGGAGATGGAGGGCAGCACCTTCACCGTTTCCAATCTCGGTATGTTCGGAATATTGGAATTCACATCCATTATCAATCAGCCCAATTCGGCCATATTATCCGTTGGGGCTATCGTGCAGAAACCCGTTGTCAAAAATGGGGAAATCGTGGTAGGTAATACAATGAAGGTCTCTTTGGCCTGTGACCATAGAACCGTGGATGGGGCTACGGGTGCAGAGTTCCTACAGACCTTGAGGGCCTATTTGGAGAATCCGGTCACTATGCTGGCTTAGACCCAAAATGTCTGGATCGAAACAAAACGAGCATCCCAAAATCATAGGGATGCTTTTTTATCCTTAGAAGATTAAATTACAACTATGAAGAAATCCCTATCCCTTTTGCTCCTGGCCGCGCTGTTCGCATGCAGCTCCAGTAAACTAAAACAGGATGTGACCCTGGAGAAAACAGAAACCTATCAATGGGATCGAAGTATCGTAGACGTACCGACAGGTCCGGCCAAAGAGCAAAGTGCGGAGATGGAGGCCGATGCGTCGAACACCGGGTTTACCAATGCTTTTAAGATCAAGTTTTTGATGGAGTTTTTGGCCTCGGATGACTTGGAAGGACGCGATACGGGAAGTGAAGGAATCGAAAAAGCGGCCAAACTGATCGAGGATAGTTTTGCCTCCAATGGGATACAACCATATTTTCGAACCTATAAGGACACGCTTTCCAATATCGATGTTCCGGCCTACAACGTAGTCGGTTATCTGGAAGGTCGCGACCCTGCCCTAAAAGATGAATTTGTTATCATAGGCGCCCATTACGATCACATTGGCAAGGTTGAAGGGGAAAACGGGGACACCATCGCCAATGGTGCCAACGATAATGCCACCGGTACCGCAACAGTTATGGAACTGGCGCGTTATTTCGGTGCTTCAAGAAGCAACAAGCGAAGTGTCATCTTCGCCCTGTTCTCGGCAGAAGAGAAAGGACTTTTGGGATCTAAACATTTGGCGGAAAAATTAAGTAACGAGGATTTGGACTTGTACGTAATGTTGAACTTTGAAATGGTAGGCGTTCCGATGGTGGGGAAAGACCATTTATTATATGTCACGGGTTACCAACTCTCCAACCTGGCCGATATAAGCAACCGATACGCCAATGATACCTTTGCGGGGTTTTTACCCAAGGCGCAGGAGTTCAACCTATTTAAACGGTCCGACAACTTCCCTTTTCACGAAGCTTTTAACGTACCCTCCCAAACCTATAGCACTTTTGATTTTACCAATTATGGCCACTACCATAAGGTGGGTGATGAAACCAGTGAAATGAATTATGAACACATGGCCAAGGTGGTCAATGAGTCTATTCCGGTGATGAAAGGAATCATCAATGCTCCTACCAAGGAAATCTTCTATTACTGATGGCAAACATTATAATCACCGGATCAAGCAGGGGAATAGGATTTGAATTGGCAAAACTATTTGCCGACGACGGACACCGCGTACTTGCCCTTTCCAGAAATGATGCCCCGATTTCCGATTTGCAACATCCCAATATCGTTTCATTTTCTTTCGACCTCTCTAAAATACCGGACCTGAAAAAGTTGGAAGCTTTCTTGCGAAGTGATTTTGAGACCGTCGATATCCTTATCAACAACGCTGGGAAGCTTCTCAATCAACCGTTTTTAGAGACCGACATGGAGGCCTTTGAAGCAATATATCGAGTGAATGTATTCGGGGTAGCCGCTATTACCAAAATTGTATTGCCCAACATGCCAAAAAACGGGCACGTGGTCACCATCAGTTCCATGGGGGGAGTGCAAGGGAGCATGAAGTTTCCGGGACTCTCCGCTTATAGCTCCAGTAAGGGCGCTGTTATTACCTTGACCGAATTGTGGGCAGAGGAATTCAAGGAAACCGGTCCGTCTTTCAACGTGTTGGCCTTGGGAGCCGTACAGACCGAGATGTTGGAGGAGGCTTTCCCAGGTTACCAAGCCCCCCTAACCGCCTTGGAAATGGCTACCTACATCAAGGATTTTGCCTTGACCGGGCAAAAGTTTTATAATGGTAAGTTGTTACAGGTATCCAGTAGCACCCCTTAAACGACCATTTTTTGTAGATAGTTTGGATACGGAATTCTCTAGATTGAAACCTTGTCCTGAAGTGTTTTCCGATTCTTTTTCGTCCGTTCCACATTATCTGGATATCATTGGTTTTCATATGTTTGGTAAACTGTAACCATTTGATGGTAGCTACTTCAAACTCGATGTCGACGCCCAACATTCCACCATCTTCCGGGAGCGGTATATTTACAACCGGGGAATTTAACAGAAGGCATCATCAACTACCATCGCACGGAACATAACAGGTATCAAACAAATGAAGTATTTTTGTGCCCAATGGATACCATCCTTCAGAAATACCTTCCCGAGCGTTCGGTAGACCCCTGTTTAGTGTTGATCAAACAGACCGGAGTACATTTAAAAATAGTGAACGAACGGGTGACCCGCCATGGGGATTACCGCAGAATGTCCAATGGAAAGCACCTGATCACGGTCAATGCCACTTTAAACAAATACCGATTTCTCATTACTTTGGTCCATGAAATCGCTCATTTGGTAGCCTTTGAGAAATACGGACGAAGCATCAAGCCCCATGGATTGGAATGGAAACATACCTTTCAACATTTAATGCTCCCTTTTATACGTCCGGAAATCTTTCCGTCGAAACTTTTGCCCCTTCTGGCGAAGCATTTTAGGAATCCAAAGGCCAGTAGTAGTACCGATGCCCAATTATCCATAGCTTTGAAACAATATGATGCGCAACAAACGGATAAAACCTACGTTTTTGAGCTACCTTTAGGTAGTATTTTTCGCATTTATAATGGCAAATGCTTTAAGAAGGGCAATAAAAGAGTAAAACGATACGAATGTGTCGACTTGGCGACAGGGAAGGTTTATCTTTTTCAACCAAATGCCGAGGTCGAACTTTTAAGCGAATAATCGGGCTGCGCACACCTGCTTTGTCGATTGAAATGAAAATGGTCGCGGTCGGTAAAAATTGCCCACCGCTTTCATAAACGAAATGACATGAACAAGAACTATTATGCAGTATTGATGGCTGGCGGGGTTGGATCCCGATTTTGGCCCGTAAGTACAACGGAAAACCCGAAGCAGTTTCACGATATGCTCGGGACGGGCGAAACCTTGATCCAAAAAACCTTCAAACGTCTCAACAAGTTTGTGCCTACCGAAAATATTCTCATCCTGACCAATGAGCGCTACAACGATCTTGTCCTCGAGCAGTTGCCCATGGTGACGCAAGAGCAAGTGGTTTTGGAACCTGCGATGCGCAATACCGCCCCGTGTATTTTATATGCGGCCTTGAAAATACAAAAAATGAATCCCGATGGGGTCATGATCGTAGCGCCCAGTGATCACTGGATCGAAGATGAAGACGCTTTTGCTAAGGATGTGATTAGCTGTTTTGAAAAATGTGGGAGGGAAGAAGTGTTGTGTACCTTGGGAATTAAACCTACTTTTCCGAATACGGGCTTCGGTTATATCGAATTCGAGAAGCAAAGCGGTGACGGACTCAAAAAAGTGTATCAGTTTAGGGAGAAACCCGATTACGGGACGGCGAAAGAATTCTTGGAGCAAGGAAATTTTCTTTGGAATGCAGGTATTTTTATGTGGAGTGTAAACACGATCGTAAATGCCTTCAAGAATTATCAGCCAGATCAATATTCGTTATTTGAGGCGGGAATGTCCTGTTACAACAATGCGGATGAAAAGGCTTTTATCAGTGAAAATTATCCCAAGGCCGAGAATATCTCGATCGATTATGCGATTTTGGAACATTCGAAGGCAATTTTTGTGCTTCCGGCCACTTTTGACTGGAACGATCTGGGAACCTGGGGTTCTTTGTACGATAAGCTAAACAAAGACGAACACGGCAATGCGGTGGTCAACAGTAAGGTCATCAGCCAAGACGCTACCGGGAATATGATTCGCTCACCCAAAGGGAAGATTATTGTGGTCGACGGGTTGGAAGATTATATCATTGTCGATAAAGAAGAGGTACTTTTGATATATCCGAAATCGAAGGAGCAAGACATCAAACAAGTATTGGCCAAAGTAAAGGAGAAGTTCGGAGATCAATATGCATAGTTATGAGTAACGGTTTAGATCAAGATAATATCACACCTACCGAGAAACCTTCGGGCAAGGAAGAAGAAGTTAAAAGGGATTTTAAGGGTTTGCTAGGCAGTACCAAGTCTTTTTTGAACGACCTGCTCGATATTCGGCCCAATACCGATCAGGAGGCAACCAGGGAGGCTATTATTGCCGACATTCCGTTTAAGGGACATACCTCTTGGATATTGATCTGTTCCATTTTTATTGCGTCAGTCGGATTGAACGCCAACTCGACCGCAGTGGTGATCGGAGCAATGTTAATTTCACCGCTTATGGGGCCTATTCTGGGCGTCGGTTTATCGTTGGCAATCAACGACATCGATACCCTGCGGCGTTCTTTGAAGAACTTCGCGGTCATGGTGGTTTTAAGTATACTCACCGCCTATCTGTTCTTCCTTTTGTTCCCGCTACGGGAAGAGTCTTCGGAACTATTGGCGCGGACCGCTCCCGATATTCGGGATGTGTTGATCGCCTTTTTTGGTGGACTCGCATTGGTTATCGCTCGGGCAAAAAAGGGAACCATTGCATCGGTAATTTTTGGGGTAGCCATTGCTACCGCATTGATGCCGCCCCTGTGTACCGTTGGTTTTGGCTTGGCCTTGGGCAATTGGGAATACGCCTGGGGTGCGATGTACCTTTTTACGATCAACACCATTTTCATTGCGTTGGCGACCTTTTTGGTCATAAAAATCCTGAGGTTTCCGATGGTTCGCTACGCGAACTCCCGCAAACGAAGAAACATCGCCCGGATTGCTTCTTTTGTCGCCCTGTTGATAATGGTCCCTGCTGGGTGGACCTTTTACAACGTGTTTCAGGAATCGATTTTCAGGAAACAAGCCAATGACTTTGTCGCACAAACCATTGGTAAGTACCAATTTTCAGGGGAAGGCCGCTACTTGGAAGATTTTACCGACATCGAATACAACCAAGGCAAGAACCCGATCATTGAAGTGGTTTGTATGGGGAACGAGACCATCCCCGCTACGGTTATCGCGACTTGGAACAAACAAAAGAACGAGGACTTTCCCAGACTAAAGGATGCCGATTTCCAAGTAGTACAAGGGGGAAGGAATGAAGAGTTGGATCAGTTCAAATACGCGACCGAGTTGTACGAATCCCAAAAAAGCATTTTGGTCGGGAAAGATGAGAAGATACAGCTGTTGGAGTCGGAGTTGAACCGATTGAAACGTTTGGAGGCCAAACAAATTCCGTTTTTGGACATTAGTTCGGAGGCGAAGGCCAACTATGCGAATCTAGTCTCCCTAGGATATGACAATGCCGTGAGGACCGATTTCAAGAAGGTCGATACCATCGCTATTTTTGAGGTGCGATGGAAAAGGGGTCTTACCGAACGTCAGATGACCAACGACAACAAGAAAATACTGGAATGGCTCAAGGTCCGATTAAAAGACACGACCGTTCAACTTCGCAGTGTGATGGAATAGGAAGCCCGATCGATAGATAAGAAATCAATTCCGTTCCTCGATGTACATCTGTCGCACCTTTTTGAAGAGGTCCGATGAGTATACAAAACTGGTGACGGCCTCGTTGTCGGTCTTAAAGATTTCGTGTTTGGTTCCCTCCCATTCCTTAAAGCCATTTTTGAGGAAGAGAATCTTCTCACCTATTTGCATTACCGAGTTCATATCATGGGTATTGATGACCGTTACGATATCATATTCCTCGGTAATCTCCTTGATCAAATCATCGATCACGATAGCCGTTTTGGGATCGAGCCCAGAGTTAGGTTCGTCACAAAAGAGGTATTTTGGGTTCATGACAATGGCTCGGGCGATGGCGACCCGTTTTTGCATTCCCCCTGAAATTTCAGAGGGGAATTTATGATGCGCATCGATCAAGTTGACGCGTTTTAGTACATCATCGACCCGATGTTCCATTTCGGATTTTGACTGTTTGGTAAACATCTCGAGCGGAAATTGGACATTGCCGGCAACCGTCATACTGTCAAAAAGGGCACTACCTTGAAATACCATTCCCATTTCTTGCCGTAGATTTCTTTTTTCATCGTCCGACAGTTTGGAATATATCTTTCCATCATAGCTGATATATCCCTTTTCCGGTGTGAACAGCCCCAATAGGCATTTTAGGAAAACGGTCTTTCCCGAACCGCTTTGACCAATGACCAAATTGGTCTTCCCTTTTTCGAAGGTTGCGGTAATGCCCTTTAGTACGTGGGAATCCCCAAAAGATTTGTGTATGTCGTTTACTTCGATCATCAGCCCAGTAAAAGTTGTGTTAGAATGTAATTCAAGATAATGATGACCACGCTCGTCCAAACGAAAGAGGTCGTACTTGCCTTACCAACCTCCAAGGCACCGCCTTTCATGTAAAACCCGTGAAACGAAGGAACGGTGGCAATGATCATTGCAAAAATCAAAGTTTTGATAAAGGCATAGGCAATATGAAATGGGATAAAGTCGAGGGTGAGTCCGGTTATGAAATCGGCACTGGTCAAAAAGCCTCCAAAAACTCCGGCGAGCCACCCTCCAAAAATACCAACGTACATAGATATGGCGATTGCGAAGGGATAAAACAGCATGGCTATAATCTTTGGAAATACAAGATAGTTAAGGGCGTTTACCCCCATAACCTCCAAGGCATCTATCTGTTCGGTCACTCGCATGGTACCGATGCTAGAGGTAATATAGGAGCCTACCTTACCGGCCATAATAATCGAAACAAAAGTTGGGGCAAATTCCAAAATGACCGACTGCCGGGTGGCAAATCCGATCAAGTTTTTTGGAATCAACGGATTGCTAAGGTTCAATGCCGTCTGTATGGTGACCACCGCGCCGATAAAGAATGATATGAAAATGATAATACCTAAAGAACTGTACACCAGCTCGTCTATCTCCTTTAGAATCAAGGTCTTCATGATTCGCCATTTGGTTGGCTTTTTGAAGACCTCACGTAGCATTAAAAAGTAACTGCCAATCTGAGAGAGGTGAATCATGCAATAAAATTAGACTTCTTGCCGTAAAAATAACAATAAAGGCTATCATTTAACCTCCATTTAAAATAATCAGGTTGAATTTATTTATTTTTGCCACATCAATAAACCGAGAATGTCAAAGCATTTTATTTTTGTCCCTTTCTTACTTTTTCTATTAAGTTTTAGCCCGCAGGCATCGCTTGCCCAACGGAAGTCAAAAAGTAAGGCGAACGAAGCCACACCCACTGAGTTAAAGACCAGTCCCAAATTGGTCGTAGGCATCGTCGTAGATCAAATGCGGTACGACTACCTCACCCGTTTTTGGGACCATTATGGGAATGGGGGCTTCAAGCGTTTGGTGAATGAAGGATTTAATTGTAAGAACAATCACTTTAACTATGCACCGACCAGTACAGGACCGGGACATGCTTCCGTTTATACCGGAACAACGCCCGCTACCCATGGGATTATAGGAAATGATTGGTACGATAAGGTGTCGGAAACCGAAGTATATTGTGCTTCGGATACCACCTATATGTCGGTCGGAACCAGTTCGGATGCGGGGAAAATGTCGCCCCACCGGATGGTGGTGAGTACCATCACCGACGAATTACGGCTTCACACACAAATGCGGGGAAAAACCATCGCCATCGCCCTTAAAGATAGGGGCGCAGTCCTGCCCGGTGGCCATACCGCCAATGCGGCCTACTGGTTTAATGGCGATGATGAGGGCAAATGGATCAGTAGTAGCTATTATGGACCCACCCTGCCAAAATGGGTCGATGATTTTAACGCGTCCGGTATCATCAAGAGCTACAAAAAACCATGGACTACACTTAAGGATATATCCGCCTATATCGAAAGCGGACCCGATGATAATCCGTACGAGGGGTTGTTTGAAACCGAATCGACTCCTACGTTTCCCCATAGTACGCCCAACCTATTAAATAAAAATGCAGATTTCGAAATATTGAAATATACACCCTACGGTAACAGCATTACGACCGATTTTGCATTGGCCGCTTTGGAGGGAGAGCAGTTGGGTGCCGATGGGATGACCGATTTTTTGGCTGTCAGCTTTTCTAGCACCGACTACGTCGGACATAAGTTCGGAGTGAATTCCAAGGAAATACAGGATACCTACCTGCGATTAGATCTGGATTTGGAGCGATTCCTCAAGGCCCTCGACAAAAAGGTGGGGAAAGGTGATTACACTGTTTTTCTCACGGCCGATCATGGGGCCATTGAAGTGCCCGCTTATCTAAAGGCACAGCGAATACCTGCCGGATATATGAAATGGGATAGTATAAGGACGCAATTAGTGCCTTTTTTACAGTTTAATTTTGGTACAAGGGAAATTGTCAAGAACTTCTCAAACTATCAATTTTTTTTAAATCATAAAATCATCAAAAACCTTGATTTAGATCCTGCGGACGTACAGCGGACCATTGCCAATGAATTACTACGGTATCCTGCTATTGATCGGGTGTATACTGCGCAGCAGATGAAAGACAATTTCTATACCAATGGCATCCCCTACATCCTTCAAAACGGATACAATCAAAAACGATCCGGGGATATTCTTATCGTTCTAGCACCAGGAACCACGAGTTATTCGATGACCGGTTCGACCCATGGCTCCCCCCAGATTTACGATACTCATGTGCCGCTGCTGTTCTATGGAAAAGGGATTAAAAATGGAAGCACCGCAGAACGAACCGAAATCCCCGATATAGCACCAACCTTAGCAGTGTTGTTAGGAATATCCTTTCCAAGTGGAACTACCGGCTCACCGATTGCAGAGGTACTGAAATACTGATTAAAAATGAACGACCAACCCATAGGGCTTTTTGATTCCGGAGTCGGAGGCACCTCCATCTGGAAAGAAATCAACAAACTGCTTCCTCACGAGAACACCGTTTATTTGGCCGACAGCATCAATGCACCTTATGGAACAAAGTCCCCTGAACAAATTGTCGCCCTAAGTGTCAAGAACACCGAATTACTTTTGGAGAAGGGCTGCAAACTGGTAATAGTAGCCTGCAATACTGCCACTACAAATGCCATCGATTATTTACGAAAGGCCTATCCTGTGCCGTTTATTGGCATTGAACCTGCCATAAAACCGGCCGCGCTGCTTTCCAAATCCAAAAGCGTGGGAATTTTGGCTACCAAGGGAACCCTTAGCAGCAGGCTATTTCACAGTACCGCGGAGAATCATGCCCATGGCATCACGGTTGTAGAGCAAGAAGGTGCCGGACTCGTTCCCCTAATCGAGGCCGGGAAGGTAAATTCCCTGGAGACCGAAGAACTTTTGGTACGGTATCTAGAACCCATGCTTGAAGCTGGAATCGATTTTCTGGTCTTGGGTTGTACGCATTACCCATATCTGATACCAATTCTAAAAAAGCTGTTGCCGGCAGATGTGAAGATTATCGATTCAGGTGAAGCAGTGGCACGCCAGACCAAAGCCGTTTTGGAACGAAATGATTTATTGAACCACTCGGAAGTATCGGCCAACGGGATTTTTTATACCAATGCTGACGTAGCCGTACTGACTGGTTTTTTGGTGGATACCGATACCCGAGTAGAAGTCTCCTATTTGGATTTTTGATTTTGACAAAAATTTCTCGGTGACCTTTTTTTCTTCGTGCAGAGTCGTGAGACATCCTTAAGGGGTAAGTCAGCAACTCTAACATAAAATGATAACTAATTTAAGAAACGCTACTTGCGCTCGTAGATCATCAATGTAAAGTCATATGCATGCCGTTCATCTTTTGGATGAAATTTTTCGCTTTTCAACTCCCAGACAGTCCCGTCGATTTCCGGGAAAAAAGTATCTGCCTCCTCAAAGTGTGCGTGTACCCTTGTGAGTTCGATGGTATGTGCGAACGGCTCTCCCTGTTTGTAAATTTCACCTCCGCCGATAATAAATGCCAACCCCTCGTTTTTAACAGAATGTATAGCCTCTTCCACTGAATGTACCACGCTACAATTTTCAAAATCTACTATGTAGTCCTTATCCCGGGTAATTATGATATGCTTTCTATTAGGTAAGGGTCTGGGAAAGCTTTCGAAGGTCTTTCGGCCCATGATAATGGGATGGCCGGTGGTGCGATTCTTGAAGTATTTGAAATCATCGGGCAGGTGCCAGATCAAATCGTTGTCTTTCCCCAATGCATTGTTTTCTGCCGCGGCGGCTATCATCGTAATTTTGGTCACGGCTCTTTTTTTTTATTGACGTTTGACAACGGAAAATCGGTTTCGATTTCCTTTTGTAATTCCGCGATTCGCTGTCGCTGTTTGGCGACCAACTTTTCCCGTTGGCTACGTTCCCAATCCCTTCCCATGAATTTTTGGCTAACGAAGACGTTGAAGGCATGTATGACAAACAAAAACGCCCAAAACGTAATGGCCCAGATAAACCAATCGTAGGTGGCCCCGTACTTCAGAATTTTATTCACCAAGATTAAAAACACGCTACCGATTAAAAAAATCACAAAGTGGGTGTATAATCTTTTTTTCTGTTTGATACGGGCGTGGGCTTGCTCCAGTAGCTCATGCTGCTCTAAGTCCAGCTCCTTGGTATTTTTATTTTTGGAGAACATCGCGATGAAGTATCTTTAACAACAAAGATACGGCGAATTACCAATTCGCCATTTTATGGCCTATGGAAAAAATGCGTAAACAGTTCCCCGTTTTAAGTCAATGTATCTATGCGAACACCGCCGCATCCGGATTACTCTATGATGGGCTTTTGGAGTGGCGTCAGGAACACGATCTTGATTTTCTGATCGGGGGGAGTCGTATGAAGATGAAGGCGATGATCGAAGGGATTCCGGAGATTCGAAAACGGGTAGGTCATTTTTTCAATTGCAAGGTGGAAAACGTCGCTTTGGTGCCCAACTTTTCTTTGGGGCTCAATATGCTATTGGATGGGTTGGATAGCAAACATAGGATCTTATTGATCGAAAGTGATTACCCATCGGTCAATTGGCCTTTTGAAGATCGTGGATTTCAAGTGTCCTATGCCAAATTGGATGCCGACTTGGAAGCGAATATTCTAGAGAAAGTGAAATCGGACGATATCAGCGTTCTGGCCTTGAGTATCGTACAATGGGTCAATGGCATTCAAATCGATATGGACTTCCTGGCTACTCTAAAAAAGGAATTTCCGAATCTGTTGATCATCGCCGACGGCACCCAATTTTGTGGTATGACCGATTTCGATTTTGAGGCCTCCCCCTTGGATATTATGGGGACAAGTGCCTATAAATGGTTGTTGGCCGGTTACGGAAACGGATTCATGTTCTTTAAGGACGGCGTCGAAGACCGAATCGCGCTGCAATCTACCGGTTTCAATGCCGCCAATGGTAATGTCGATGGCAAAGACAACGTTCGTTTTGCAAAGCGTTTGGAGCCTGGTCATTTAGATACCCTTAATTTTGGAAGTTTGAAGTTTTCATTGGAGTTTCTAAATGGTATTGGCATGAAAACGATAGAACGACGGCTGGAGGTGCTGTCCAAGAAAGCCAAAACGGCGTTTACCGAACTCGGGCTATTGGAAGAATCGGTGGTCGGGAGATCATCACACAGTACCATTTTTAATATCAAGGGAGATGATGCATTATTTCAAAAATTCGTTGAAAACGACGTTGTATGCTCCCAACGTGGTGGTGGTATTCGACTTAGTTTTCACTTTTACAATACCGAAGCGGAAATCGACGCTATTGTAAGAATCTTAAAAACAGGATAGTATATCTTACATACTTAAGAAATAGACGGCGGGTTTTTTGTTGAACCAATTTAAAAGCACGGGGAATATTACCAAATTAATAAAACTGACTTAAATCATTGGATACTAGGAGATTTATACTTTAATTTTGCCCAAAATTTTAAAATTAGAAAACATGGCAATCGCTAAACAATATCTAAAGACAAAACCAGTATGCAAGGTAACTTTTACAGTTCCTGCCGAAGAAGCTAAAAAAGTAGCCGTTGTAGGCGACTTCAACAATTGGAATCCCAAAGGGAGCATGTTGAAAAAATTGAAAAATGGAAATTTCAAAGGTACCTTTGAATTGCCAAAAGAAGGTAGCTACGAGTTCAAATACATCATTGATGGAAATTACGTAAACGAAGCGGAAGCAGATCGTTACCAGTGGAACGATTACGCAGGTTCGGAAAACGCGGTTTTAGAACTTTAGTCCTTTTTGAACGGAAAATAAAGCCGGATAGTTTTTGACTATCCGGTTTTTTATTTTTCCACACTCACCCCTTTCCAAAAGGCAACCCTTCCCTTGATGCCTTTGGCCAATTCGCTTACCTCTGGATAAAACCAGGCGGCGTCTACGTTCTTTTTTCCATCAATTTCCAGGGTATAACGATGCAACCCCTTTCCAAGGGCAGGTGGTATGGGTAGTACTTTTTTTGAAATATTCTTTTTTGATGCTTTCCGGGGGGAAATAGTGGTTGTTCTCTACCACTACCGTGTCATCACTTTCTGCGACAATCGTATTGTTCCAAATTGCTTTCATTCCCTTTTTTTGAAGATATAATTTTTAAATTGATTCGCTTGGTCGGCGAATTGATGCGTTACTTGCAGTCCCGACTGCTCGGCCAACCAGGCAACGGTTGCATCATCATATTTTTGCGAAATCTCGGTATGGATGGTTTCCCAAGCTTCAAAATTGACATCTAAATCCAGTTTTTTAATTTCAACCGTTTGTCTTTTCTTGGAAACCAAATAGCTTTTTGCCGTTCCCGTTTCGGGATCGTAAACTTCCCAATGAAGAAAGGCATCGAGACGAAAGTTCGCTTCCAGTTCCCGGTTGATGCGTCTTAAGATATTCTTGTTGAATTCGGCTGTGATGCCTGCGGGGTCATTGTAGGCATCCAAGATAGTCTGCGGGTTTTTCTTCTGATCCAGCCCAACAAAGAAAAGGTCATCTTCTTGCATGAGATCCTGTACGTGTTTTAAGAAAACGATGGCCTGTTCATGCAATAGATTGCCGATATTGGAACCCAAAAACAAGATGACTTTTCGTGTGCCATCGTCCGTGTTGATACGTTCCAACGCCTCAAAGTAGGTCCCTTGTTGTGTTGCTACCTTTACTTCCGGTAGTTCCCTATGCAACGAACTTTCAAGCCCGTCAAGCACATTTTGGCTAATATCGATGGGTTCGTAGGTAAAGTCGATATTTTTTTCGGAAAGCTGTTTTAAAAGGATTTTGGTTTTTTTGCCATCGCCGGCACCTAGTTCGATTAGATTAAAGGGTTGGCCATCGGCGGCGAACCGTTCGGTAATTTCGGCTTTATGGGTTTCGAAAATTTCGAGCTCCGCGTCGGTCAAATAATATTCGGGCATATGCATAATGTCCTGAAAGAGCTTATCGCCGATTTCATCATAAAAGTATTTGGAGGGCAATCGTTTTGGGAATGCGTTGAGTCCGTCATGAACTTCCTCCTCGAATTGGGTCTCGAAAGTAGTCGCTGTTTCTTGCTGCATAACTATTCTGTCGTAAATAGGGGTGAAACTATACGTTTATCGGTGAAAGGGTAAAATTACGATTGTACCAATCGCAATCCGGTGAATTGCCATCGTAAATTGGGTTGAAAAAAGTTCCGATAGGTGGGGCGGCTATGTTTGATGGGGGTAGCCACGGAGCTACCCCGTAGTACCTTTTGATTCACCATAAACTTACCGTTGTATTCGCCCAAGGCCCCATCAGCTTTCCGATAATTGGGATAAGGCAGGTACGCACTTTCGGTCCATTCCCATCGGCTTCCCCAGTTGAAATACTGCTGGGCCGCTTCCCATTCGAATTCGGTTGGTAGTCGGCAACCCTTCCATTGGGCGAAGGCAAATGCCTCGAAATACGAGATATGGGTTACGGGTGCCGCGGATCTCACTGTTGTCAAACCTTGTAGGGTATAGTAATGCCATTCGCCTTCGATTTGGTGCCAATACAAAGGGGAGGTAATCCCCTGTTGTTGTACCCAATCCCACCCTTCGGCATGCCAAAGGTCGAATCGCCTATAACCATCCGCCTCGATAAAATCGATAAAGTCGTGATTGGTAGCCAATTTGTTGGATATCCTATAGGGGTGTAGATACACCTTGTGATGCCCAAGCTCATTGTCATAACAGAAGTCCGTTGACCTGTGACCGATTTCGTAGATCCCCTCTTCCATAGCAATCCAATCCTCGGAATGGGATTCGACGGGATACTCGTCATAACGATCCGAATAGTTTGGTAGTAACGGATTGTTCCCCAGAATATACTTGATATCTGTCAACAACAGTTCCTGGTGTTGCTTTTCGTGATGGATACCAATTTCCAGGACAGCGAGCAGTTCTTGGTCCTGGTTTTCCTCAAATAATCTTCTGATGGCATCCGTCACATAGCTTCGGTACTCATATACCTTCTGTACGGAGGGTCTGGAGAGGTTTCCACGGTCGGAACGAACCACACGTTTCCCTACGGTTTCATAGTAGCTGTTAAAAACAAAGGAAAAATCCTCGTTAAAGACTTGGTAGTCCTTCCCGTGTCGTCTCAGGATAAACTCCTCAAAAAACCAGGTCGTATGGCCCAGATGCCATTTTGGAGGGGAAACATCCACTATGGGCTGCACTACGTAGTCCTCAATTTCAAGGGGGGAGCAAATGTCTTCGCTGTGTTTTCGGGTTTCCACAAAGAAATCCAAAAGGGAATCGGTAAGTATCATAGCAATGCGTTCTTGCCATAAAGATACGAATAACCGTACAGTCCCTATTGACTTGAAAAGGTCAAAAAATGGTTAAAAAGGAAAACCAAATAGGTATTTTACCAATTTTAAACCGCCACCGCCGCTTTAATATGTGGATGCGGGTTGTAATCGACCAGGGTGAAGTCCTCAAACTTAAAGTTAAAAATATCCGTGACCTCGGGGTTGAGTAGCATTTTCGGCAAGGGTCTCGGTTCCCGACTCAGTTGTAGTTGCACCTGCTCCATATGGTTGTCGTAGATATGGGCATCCCCGAACGTATGGATAAAATCTCCCGGCTTGTAACCACAAACCTGGGCCATCATCATAGTGAACAAGGCGTAGGAGGCGATGTTAAAGGGTACCCCCAAAAAGACATCGGCACTACGTTGGTATAATTGACAGGACAACCTACCGTCTGCCACATAGAATTGAAAAAATGCATGGCAGGGCGGAAGCGCCGCTTTGCCGTTGGCGACATTCTGGGAAAATGATTGGGAGGTATCGGGCAGTACACTGGGGTTCCAAGCGGAGACCAACATCCGTCGGCTGTTCGGATTGGTTTTTAGGGTATGGACCACCTCCTTGATCTGATCGATCTCATCATCGTTCCAATTGCGCCATTGGTGGCCGTATACGGGGCCTAAATCCCCATTGTCATCGGCCCACTCGTTCCAAATACGTACCCCGTTTTCCTGCAAATAACGCACATTGGTATCGCCTTTCAGAAACCAAAGGAGTTCATGGACGATGGACTTCAAATGCAGCTTTTTGGTGGTGATCATGGGAAAGCCCTCGTTGAGGTCGAACCGCATCTGGTACCCAAAGACACTTTTGGTGCCGGTGCCGGTGCGATCGCCTTTTTGGTTTCCATTTTCCAAAATGTGGTGTAGTAAGTCGTGGTACTGCCGCATTGCTCTTTTTTTATGGTGGACTAAAGTAGAAAAATGTTGGGTGAAAAGATAAATTGGAAGGTCGATTTTATCAAAAGGTTATCAACCTAACCCTAGCTACCCCAAAATCATTCCGGCTATGGTCGCGGAAAGCAAGGAGGCCAACGACCCACCTAAAACGGCCCGCATTCCGAACTCGGATAAGGTCTTTCGCTGTCCGGGGGCCAAGGAGCCGATACCACCGATCTGGATACCGATAGAGGCAAAGTTGGCAAAGCCACAAAGCATATAGGTGGCCATAATAATCGATTTGTTATAGGTGAATCTAGGGGCACTTGCCATATCCTTCAATTCCGCCAATTGGATGTAGCCGACAAATTCACTGGCGCCCAACTTGATCCCTAAGAGTTGGCCCATCAACATGATGTCTTCCTTGGCGACCCCTATCAACCACATTAAGGGGGCGAAGAGGGTTCCTAAAATAGCTTCCAATGATAGTTTGTCGTAGCTAGAATTTTTGGCGATCCAACCATTGAGGCTGGTCCAATCCCCGATCCATTCAAAAATACCGTTCAACATCGCGATAAAGGCTACAAAAACCAGCAACATCGCCCCGACGTTCACGGCTAGTTTGAGCCCTTCGGTAGTTCCATTCGAAATGGCGTCCAATAAGTTCGTACCGATTTTTTCCTGGGAGACGCTCACCTCGGTGTTGATGGCTTCCGTCTGTGGATATAGGATTTTGGAAATCACGATGGCCCCCGGTGCCGCCATGACCGAGGCGGCGATCAAATGGCGGGCGAACTCCAACCGAAGCTGCTCATCGTTGCCCCCCAAAAAACCAATATAGGCGGCAAGTACCCCACCGGCCACGGTGGCCATTCCGCCGATCATGACCAGCATAATTTCCGATTTGTTCATTTTTTCCAAATACGCCTTGATCATCAAAGGTGCCTCTGTCTGTCCTAAAAAGATGTTCCCGGCCACCGACAGACTTTCCGCTCCGGAAATTCCGAGCGATTTGGTCAAGAGCCAGGCCAAACCCTGAACAATCCTTTGAATGATTCCTAAATAGAAAAGGACCGAGGTCAGGGCGGAAAAGAAAATGATGGTCGGCAGTATTTGAAAGGCAAAGATGTACCCGATGTTAGGATTTTCAAGATTGAGTAGATTTCCTAGAAGAAATTCACTTCCAGCGATGGTATAATTCAATATCGCATTGAACAACTTTCCCAAAAATGAAAAAATATCCCTGATAAACGGAACCTTTAGGATTCCAATTGCCAACAAAAGCTGAATCCCAAGCCCTATTCCGGCAGTCCTCCAGTTGATAGCCTTTCGTTTGGCGCTAAAGAGAAATGCGATCAGGACGAGTACCAACATTCCCAGCACCCCGCGGCCCAAGCTTTTGATTGAAAAACCCTGGTTCGGGACTGGATCTATTGCCGCGTCGGTCTGGATATCATTGATGGTAGCCGATTCCAAGGTTTCCCGAATGATTTCGGGGGCAAGGGTATCTTGTGAAAATAATGGGAGGATGGCAAAAAGAGCAAGCAACAATATCACTAGTCTGTTCTTCCTCATGCAGGGGTGGTATTGGTCGGTAGGTTAGTTTCGTTTGGAGATTTCATCCCGTAGTTTGGCGGCCTTTTCGTAGTCTTCATTCGCCACCGCCTTATCCAATTCCTTGTTGAGTTCCTCTATGGTCATTTCGGTGTAGCCCTCGGAAGTGCCGGAATCGATTTCAACGGTTTCCCCTTCCTGTAGAATCTCATCGACCATAATGCTTTCATCGCTCTCGTCCTTGTCCTTGTCCTTGGTAGAAAATTTCAAAAAGATGCCGGCCTTGTCCAAGATGGTCTTATACGTGAAAATCGGCGCATTGAAACGTAATGCCAATGCAATGGCATCGCTGGTTCTGGCATCGATGATTTCCTCTATCTTATCGCGCTCGCAGATGATGCTTGAATAGAAAACCCCATCTACCAATTTGTGGATAATTACTTGCTTCACTACAATATCGAAACGGTCGGCAAAGTTTTTAAAGAGGTCGTGGGTGAGGGGTCTGGGGGGTTTGATTTCCTTTTCCAAAGCAATGGCAATCGATTGTGCCTCAAACGCTCCGATTACGATTGGAAGTTTTCTATCGCCCTCTACTTCATTCAAAATCAAGGCATAGGCCCCGTTCTGCGTTTGGCTGTAGGATATCCCCTTTATTTTTAATCTTACTAAGCTCATATACCCGTTAAAAAGGAAGGCTGTTTAAATGCTTGGGCGTACCAGTATTTAAACAGCCCTTTAAGGGTTGCAAATTAACAAAAATTAAGCGTTTTGGGCCTTAAATTCCTTTAATTTTTCGGTAAGTTGGGGTACCACTTCAAAGGCATCTCCCACAATCCCATAATCAGCCGCTTTGAAAAACGGGGCCTCTGGGTCGGTATTGATCACTACCTTGGTCTTGGAGGCACTGACTCCGGCCAAGTGCTGTATTGCTCCGGAGATTCCGATTGCGATATACAGGTTGGTTGCCACGGGCTTTCCGGTTTGTCCCACGTGTTCACTATGGGAACGCCATCCCATATCGGAAACCGGTTTGGAACAGGCGGTCGCCGCTCCCAATACATCGGCCAATTCCTCGAGCATGCCCCAATTTTCGGGACCTTTTAATCCTCTACCACCGGATACTACGATATCGGCGTCGGCAATCGTCGCTTTTCCGACCACCTTGTCGACTTCGACGGATTTAGTGGTGAAATCGGCATCGTTCAATGAGGGAGTAAAGGCCTCCACAGCGGTATCGACCTTATTTTCGACGGTCCCGAAGGCATTCTTCGACACCCCGATAACTTTATGATCGGTGTTGAGTTGGGTGTGGGCGAATCCCTTGTTACTAAAAGCCATTCTTTTTACCGTAAGCGGATTGGTGTTTTCCGGGGCGGCCACCACATTGGGTGCATAGCCCGCACTTAATTTGGCGGCCACTATCGGTGCCAAAAATTTGGAATCGGCGCTAGAGCCGACTACTACTATGTGCGCTCCTTCTTGTTGCGCCGCCTGTTCGATTGCATGGGCATACGCCTTTGCATTAAATGGACTAAGACTATCGTCGGAAATATGCAAGACCTTGGCAACCCCATAAGTGCCCAAGCTTTCGGGATTGTCGGAGTTTATTGCAACGGCGGTCACCGTAGTACCCATCTGTTTGGCTACCTCATAGGCATAGGAGGCAACTTCAAAAGCCGTTTTTTTGAACTTTCCGTTTTCGGATTCGGTATATACTAGTACAGACATCTTGTTTTTTTAATGTTTGTTTTTCTAAATCTTTTTTGTCTAATAAATCCTCACTAGAGCACCTTTGCCTCGTTATGAAGCAAATCGACTAATTCGTCTACGGTATCGACCAACTTTACGGCACCTTTGGGGGCCGGCTTATCAAATTTGACATCCGTGGTCCCGTGGTTTGTCTCAACAGGCTCTACTACATTTAATTGTTTTTTTCGGGCCATCATGATACCACGCATGTTAGGAATGCGAAGGTCGCTTTCCTCGACCAATCCCTTTTGGCCACCGATTACTAGCGGCAAACTAGTGGCGATGGTTTCCTTTCCCCCATCGATTTCACGAACGGCGGTTGCGTTAGTGCCTTCTATCTGTAAATCGATACAGGTGTTCACAAAATTCATATCCAATAGCGTGGCGAGCATGCCCGGTACCATACCGCCGTTATAGTCGATAGACTCCCTACCGGCTATGATGAGGTCATAGTTCCCATTTTTTACGACCTCGGCCAATTGTTGGGCTACGAAAAAGCCGTCGGTGGGAAGAGCGTTTACACGAATGCCCTCATCGGCACCAATGGCCAGGGCTTTTCGCATGGTAGGTTCTACCGATGCCTCGCCTACGGTGGCAATATGTACGGTCGCACCCTGTTTTTCCTTGAACCACATAGCACGGGTCAGACCAAATTCGTCATTCGGATTGATAACGAATTGTACCCCATTCGTATCGAATTTGGTATCACCATCGGTAAAGTTGATTTTCGAGGTGGTATCGGGGACATTACTGATACAAACTAATATTTTCATTCAAATACGTTTTAGTCGTTTAATTTCTCGGGCTAAGATAGGGAATTTTAACCAATTTACTATGCATGCATAGTAAATTTTGTCTCTTTTTTTGATTCCATACTTCCCAAACTCAATGGATATTTTCCTATTTTTGCGTGCATTTTTAATCAAAGATACGTCACACACTTATGAAGACATTACAATTTAGGGAAGCGATTGCCGAAGCCATGTCCGAAGAAATGAGAAGGGATGAAACCATTTACTTAATGGGCGAGGAGGTTGCCGAATACAACGGAGCCTATAAAGCTTCCAAAGGAATGTTGGACGAGTTCGGCGACAAACGAGTCATCGACACGCCTATTTCGGAATTGGGTTTTGCTGGTGTCGGCGTGGGTTCTACGATGACCGGTAACCGTCCCATCATCGAATTTATGACGTTTAATTTTGCCTTGGTAGGTATCGATCAGATTATCAATAATGCGGCAAAAATCAGGCAAATGTCTGGCGGGCAGTTTCCCTGCCCTATCGTTTTCCGTGGCCCTACCGCCTCTGCGGGTCAATTGGCAGCGACCCATTCCCAAGCATTTGAGAGCTGGTATGCCAACTGTCCCGGTCTCAAAGTGGTAGTACCTTCAAATCCTGCCGATGCCAAGGGCTTGTTAAAATCCGCTATTCGCGATGATGACCCGGTTATTTTTATGGAATCCGAGCAGATGTACGGGGATAAGGGAGAAGTGCCCGAAGGGGAATACACCATTCCGCTGGGGGTAGCCGACATACGCAGGGAAGGCAGTGACGTGACCATCGTTTCCTTTGGAAAAATTATCAAGGAAGCCGATAAGGCTGCCGATGAGCTTGGGAAGGAAGGCATTAGTTGTGAGATTATCGACCTGCGTACCGTAAAGCCTCTAGATTATGATGCCGTGGTGAATTCCGTAAAAAAAACGAACCGTCTCGTGATCGTAGAGGAAGCGTGGCCTTTTGGAAACGTATCGACCGAAATCACCTATCACGTGCAGGAAAACGCCTTTGATTATCTGGACGCCCCCATTCAACGTATCAATACTGCGGATACTCCAGCCCCCTATTCCCCTGTGTTGTTGGAGGAGTGGCTTCCCAACCACGAGGACGTGATCAAAGCTGTTAATAAAGTGTTATATCGATAAAATAAACCTTTTTGTAAGGTACATTTGCTTCGCCGACCCACAGTAGGCGAAGTTTTTTTTTGGTACATTCTTTGATTGGAAGTGCCAGGAACCGAATGAACTACATGAAAAACCTTCTTTTACCACTTATCCTTCTATTTACCGTCAGTATCAGCGCACAGACCAAGGTGGGGGGTATGGTGGTCGATGAGTTCGACAACCCGGTTGCCTTCGCCAATGTGATCTTCAAAAATTCCTTCGAGGGTACCATTACGAACGACGATGGCCGTTTTTATATGGAATCGGATAAAACCCATGACGCCCTTCTCATTTCTTTCATAGGGTACGAAGATTTGGAAATTCCTTTGACCTCAAGGGTTACCTATAATATGAAGGTGGTACTCAAGGAATCGACCCAGCAGTTGAAAGAGGTAGTGGTCATATCCGGAAAACAGTCGAAGAAGAACAATCCTGCGGTAGAGATTTTGAAGAAAATCTGGGCGAAAAAAAGACAGAACGGCATTCGGAAGTTCAAACAATACGCTTATGATAAGTATGAAAAGGTCGAGTTCGATCTGAACACCATCGACAGTGCCTTGATGCAGCGCAAGATTTTTAAGGGACTCGAGTTCGTGTTTCAAGATTTGGATACTTCGCGCATTACGGGTAAAACGTATCTTCCTATTTTCCTCAATGAAACCTTTAGTAAGGTGCATGGCGATAATATCCTCAACGAGGAAAAGGAACAAATCCTTGGGAACAAGAATTCAGGTTTCGACAATAATCAGGCAATTATCGCCTTTGTCGACGACCTGTATCAGGACTACGATATCTACAACAACTACCTTAAATTTTTTGACAAGAGTTTTACGAGTCCGTTATCGCGTACCGGCATCGATACCTATAACTACGCGTTGCGCGATAGTGCCTATATCGATAATAAATGGTGCTATAATATAGTCTACTATCCACGCCGAAAAAACGAACTGACCTTCAAGGGCGATTTTTGGGTCAACGACTCTACCTTCGCTATCAAGAATATCAATTTGGAGGTCACCAAAAGTGCCAATATCAATTGGGTGAAGGAAATTTATATCGAGCAGGAGTTCGATGTGGTAAACGATTCCGTATTTCTATTGAAGCGCGATTACATGCTAAGTGACTTTAGTTTTCAGAAAAAGGAAAAATCCAGGGGTGTTTACGGAAAGCGCACAACGGTTTACAACAATTATGTTTTTGACGAGGAAAAACCGAAGGAATTCTATCGAAAAGACCGAAATCCGTTCGATCCATCGGTGATGAACCAAGATAGCGTTTTTTGGGCCCGAAATCGGCTTGAAGAATTAAATAAGGATGAAAAGGGCATTTACCAATTGCTCGATACGCTCAAAACGGTTCCCAAGTTTAAATCGTACTACAACTTGGTCAGTATTTTGGCTTCCGGATATGTGGAAATCGATAAATGGAATATGGATATCGGCAGCGTGTACGATGTTTTTGGCTTCAATGATGCCGAAGGCCCCAGAATCCGTTTGGGAGCCCGTACCTATTTTGGGGAAAACGATCCATGGCGTTTGGAAGGTTATATGGCTTACGGGTTCAGCGATAAAAAATTCAAACACGGTATTTCGGGTAAGTTTTTGTTGGACAAACAAAGTCGCTTGATCGTCTCCGGGGGCCACCGCAGGGATATCGAGCAGTTGGGGGTTAGCCTTACGGCGACCAACGATGTGTTGGGGAGAAGTATCGCATCTTCGGCAGTACTGACCGTAGGGGCCAACAACAGGCTTACCAATATTAATTTGAGCGCCTTTGGTTTGGAGATCGAACCGATTACCAATGTCCGTTTTCGATTGGGTTCTACCTTTCGAACACTGCGCTCCGCGCTCCCGGAGGACTTTAGTTTAGATTATATCGATCCCGATACCGACACTGTCGCTTCCGAAACAAAACAGCTCGATGTAAGTACCGTGGTCATTTACACCCCTGGAAAAAGAACCATCGGATACGGAGTGGAACGGCGGGATATCAACGACACCTACAGTACAATATTATTAAATTATACAAGAGGTATCGAGGGCCCGTGGGGAAGTGATTTCAATTACAATAAACTACAGTTTTCCTATAGCCAGCCGTGGCAGATAGGCGGTTTCGGACGTTTGTACAGCACCATTGAACTAGGCAAAACCTTCGGTGATGTACCGTTGAGCCTGTTGAATGTCATTCCGGGGAACCAGACGCTCTTCACCACTTATGGTACCTTTGCGAATATGGATTTCTATGAATTCGTTTCCGACACCTATGCGGCGGTCCACCTGGAGCACAACTTCAACGGAAGACTTTTCTCACGAATTCCATTACTGAGAAAGCTTAATCTAAGGGAAATAGTTGGTCTACGCGGGGTTTGGGGAGAATTGTCAGATAGTAACATTGCATTGAACGCCCCGACCAATATTCCGTTGATCTCCCCTGACGAGCGGATCTATTACGAATATTCGGTCGGAATCGGTAATATTTTCAAAATATTCCGGATCGATTTTAACTTTAGGGGCAACTATTTGGATCGTCCGAATGCACGACCGTTTGCAGTAACGGGTACGTTTGGGTTCAGCTTCTAAAAACCAATTTCATTTCCGCGAAGGGGAAAATGCTTATTTCCCCCTACACTATTAACAAAACACGGTTGAAAAATTAACCTTGGACAAAAGGCAATTTCGATGTTTTAAATTCGTTTCGTTGCATACACAAAAAGACTAATAAAAGATTCCGAAATGAGTAAAAAGAAGCAAGTAGTTTTTGATGTATTGATCGAAATCCCGAAAGGAAGCCGAAATAAGTACGAATACGATTTTACCTTGCATAAAATAAGGTTCGACAGAACGCTATTTTCGTCGATGATGTATCCTGGAGATTACGGATTCGTACCCGAGACCTTGGCCTTGGATCACGACCCGCTTGATGTGCTCGTTCTGGGCACCGAACCTACCTATCCCATGGTCGTGATGGAGGTGAAACCCATCGGGGTCTTTCATATGGCCGATGAAAAGGGCCCTGATGAAAAGCTCATCTGTGTGCCGGTCTCCGACCCGATATGGAATAAGAGAAACGATATCAGCGATATCAACCCACATCGATTGAAGGAAATCGAACATTTTTTTCAGGTCTATAAAGATTTGGAAAAGAAGAAGGTAGACGTCGGAGGCTGGGGAGATGCGAAAGAAGCAATTGAAATCTATCATAATTGTGTACAGCGCTACGAAGAAAGTGAACACAAAAAGAAACGCTCTTTTACCATCTAAAAAAGAGGTTGTTTTTAAGAGTCATTTCACCTGAAAAAACGGCTTTTTTTATTCTGTTCGTTTTTCTTACTTTAGCAGCCGTTAAAAAAAACTTAAAACAACTTAAACAACATGGAGTATATTGTTCAGTTTTTACCAGCATTTGGAATTCTAGCCCTGGTCTTTGTAGGCATTAAAAATGCATGGGTTGCCAAGCAAGAAGTCGGTGACGCCAAAATGGCCCGAATCGCGAAAAATATCGCCGACGGTGCCATGTCGTTCCTCAAATCCGAGTACAAGATATTGTCCATTTTTGTGGTGGCGGTAGCCATTCTATTATTCTTCAAGGGAAGTAACGAGGAAGGTTCCAACGGAATGGTGTCGGTATCGTTTATCGTTGGCGCGATTTGTTCCGCATTGGCCGGATTTATCGGTATGCGCGTCGCCACAAAGGCGAACGTTCGTACTACCCAAGCCGCTAGGACTTCCTTGGGAAAAGCCTTGGAAGTTGCTTTTGCGGGAGGTGCCGTAATGGGACTCGGAGTGGTCGGACTCGGGGTTTTGGGCCTAAGCGGATTATTTATGCTATACAGTGGTCAAGGATGGGAAATCGGTGAAGTGTTGAACGTATTGTCGGGATTTTCCTTGGGGGCTTCCTCTATTGCGCTGTTTGCCCGTGTTGGTGGAGGTATCTATACCAAAGCTGCCGACGTCGGTGCCGACTTGGTTGGGAAAGTGGAAGCCGGTATTCCTGAAGATCACCCGTTGAACCCGGCGACTATTGCGGATAACGTGGGGGATAACGTTGGGGATGTGGCCGGAATGGGGGCCGACCTTTTTGAATCCTATGTAGGTTCTATCATTGGTACCATGGTATTGGGTGCCGCTTTTACCCAAATTCCCGCTTTTACAGGAGCTTTTGATGGGCTTGGAGCGGTGTATCTTCCCTTGGTGCTGGCTGCTATCGGAATTATCATGTCGATTATCGGAACCTTCTTTGTAAAGGTAAAGGACGGTGGTAATCCACAGACTGCCCTTAATATAGGGGAATTCGGATCGGCTGCGCTTATGTTGGTAGCTTCATACTTCATTATCACCACCATGCTGCCGGAAAGCTGGATGTTTGGCGGTACCGAGTATAGCGCAATCGGTGTTTTCTTTGCGGTACTTGCAGGACTTGTCGCCGGATTGGCGGTTGGTAAGGTTACCGAATATTATACAGGGACAGGCACAAAACCCGTAACGGCGATTGTTCGGCAATCCGAAACGGGAGCGGCAACCAATATCATTGCAGGTCTCGGTGTCGGAATGATGTCGACTATGATTCCTATTATTTTAATTGCCATTGCGATTCTGGTATCCCATCATTTTGCAGGCTTATATGGAATTGCGATTGCGGCGGTAGGGATGTTGGCCAATACTGGCATCCAGTTGGCCGTAGATGCCTACGGACCCATTTCCGATAACGCGGGGGGCATCGCCGAAATGGCCGAATTGCCAAGTGAGGTTCGTGAGCGTACCGATAAATTGGATGCGGTCGGGAACACAACGGCCGCCATTGGAAAAGGATTCGCGATCGCTTCTGCGGCCTTGACCGCTTTGGCATTGTTCGCTGCCTTTATGCAAACCGCCAATGTTACCGCAATCGATGTTTCCAAACCCACGGTGATGGCAGGTCTGTTGGTCGGGGGAATGCTCCCCTTTGTATTTTCGGCACTGTCGATGAACGCCGTTGGTCGCGCTGCTATGGCCATGATCGAGGAGGTACGGCGACAGTTTAGGGATATCCCACAATTGAAAGCGGCTTTGGAGGTCATGCGTGACCTTGATTCCGACATGTCCAAGGCAACTCCTGCTCAACGCGCTACCTTTGATGCAGCCGATGGCGTTGCCGAATACGATAAGTGTGTGGCGATTTCCACCACTGCCTCGATAAAGGAAATGGTACTTCCGGGTCTATTGGCCATTGCTGTTCCCGTTGCGGTCGGTTTCATTGGGGGGGCCGAAATGCTTGGTGGATTGTTGGCAGGGGTGACCACCTGTGGTGTATTGATGGCGATTTTCCAGTCCAACGCCGGTGGTGCCTGGGACAATGCGAAGAAGATGATCGAGGAGCAAGGTAGAAAAGGAACCGATGCGCATAAAGCAGCCGTTGTTGGTGATACGGTCGGTGATCCCTTTAAAGATACCTCGGGCCCTTCCCTGAACATCTTGTTGAAACTCATGTCGGTCGTAGCCCTGGTTATCGCACCGAGTATCGCTTTGAGCGTAACCGGTATGGCCGGTGACATCCATCAGGAGGAAAAAACGATCACCGTGACCATGGATACCACAAGTTCTGACTTGGCGGAAGCTACCATCGCATATACCAGTGTTGTAAACGGGGAAAAAGTAACCGAAGAAAAAACCTTTACAGGAACAAAGGCCGAAGTAAAAAAGCAAATCGAGGAATTCGAAACTGCTACTGTAAATACAAAAGGAACAGAGACGGAAGTTACCATCGAAAAGGGAGACATCCGGAAATAAGTTTTTGAGATACTACCCACTAAAAAAGGATGCAACGGTCAAGGTTGCATCCTTTTTTTGCTGTCTAGAAAAAGCTGCTGATTAATTTTGTAATCGGAAGACAATGGGTTGTGCAAAAGGCACACGAACAGGGGTCCCCCGTTGCTTTCCGGGAGTCATTTTTGGTAGTTTATAAATAATACGCGCAGCCTCGTTTTCCAAGTTTTCATTAGGACCACGCATCCGAACATTCCCGATGCTTCCATCTTTTTGTATTTCAAATAGCACCGATACTTTGCCCTGGATTCCCATTTCCCTTTCAATTTCCGGATACCTAAAATGTTTCTCAATATGCTTTTTCATCATTGTTTGGAAGCAACCTCTTTTGTCAGTGGCTTCTTCACAACCCGGGAAAATAGGCACATCTTCCACTACGATAAATGAAACGGGCACATCCTCCTCTACTTCCTCCGTTTTTATCTCGCGCACATCCAAAATTTCTTCTTTGGGGTCTGGTTCGCTACTTTCTATGACAGTTTCCTCCACTGGGTCATCGTCGGGTGTCACCTCTATTACCGTTGGAGCGATAGGGGGTGGAGGTGGGGGTGGGGTATTCGGCAAAATTATGGGGACGGGTTCGGTCAACTCGTCCTGAATGTGTAGTCCGGTGTCAAATTTCGTGGGGTCATCATAGGTCTTCCACTCCAAGGCGATGTATGACAAAGCCATAACCAACACCAGACCAGTGATAAAATAAAGACCCCGATTTCTGTTCAGGTCCGCTTTCTTGTTCTTTTTTAGTTCCATTTCCCTAAGTTTTGTGCCTGTTATCTACAAGCTGGTTTTATACTGATTTAAAAAGTCGACCATCTATCCGGATCGATGGTAGGCCAATAGGTTGGTACACTTCAAACCTAGGCGATCAGGAGCTGGATTACTAGGGCCAATGAGTGAAGTCGGCTTTTGATCGAGGGAATGGGAAAAATTGGAATCATGTTGGACGCTGCCAATTGAACGGTGGTTCGAACCGTAGGGAGATAGGACATATTTATCCGGAAAGGATACTCAAAACAACGTATATTTTACTGGCAATGATAGTACTAGCGGTGTTCGTTTTAATTTAAATTTGAAAGCCATCAATTCATTTACCCCTATCTTTAAGCCATGCGAATTTTCGGCAAGAAAGACGAGTTACAAATTATCGCCTTCCAGACCTATGGTACCGACGAACACCTTTATTTAAGAGGTAGGGCCCTAGAGGACGAGGAAATCGATTTGGCCGAAAAAGGCTGGTACGGGATTCTACGGAATACCTATAGACGCTTCGAAACCGATGAGATCAAACACGCTCCTTTGGACGTCTTACTTCCGAATGGGAAATCGGTTGATACCTTTACCGACAAGCATGGATATTATTTGCTTGACGAGTCCCTCTCGGGTCTGGGCGAACTTACCAATAGTGAAGGATGGCTCTCTTATGAATTATCTTACTCGAATCCCTTTTTAGGAAGAAAAATCAAAAAAGGAAATCGTTTCCCAGGGGAAATGTTGATTCCCTCGTCAACAGCGGATTTTGGCGTCATTAGTGATATTGACGATACCATTCTCCATACTGGAGTGGCCTCTTTCCTGAAATGGAAAGCCCTATATAATACCTTTTTCAAAAACGCTTCCATTCGAATACCTCTGGAAGGTGCCGCCGAATTCTACCATCAACTGCATCGGGGAAAATCGGGCGACAAAGCCAATCCCATTTTTTATGTAAGTAATAGTCCATGGAACCTTTATCGTTACTTGGAGTTTTTCTTAAACAAGAACCGTTTTCCAAAGGGCCCGATCCTCTTACGAAGTATGGCGGCCACCCTAGGCAATCGTAAAACGGAAAAGCCCCATAAAACACATGAAATAGAGAATATTCTCAATACCTATCCAAAACTCCGTTTTGTCCTTATTGGCGATAGCGGGGAACACGATGCGGATATCTACAAGGCCATTAACGAACGGTATCCGAATAGAATTATTGCCATTTATCTACGTGATGTCGGCCACCGGAAACGTATGAGAAGGATCAGGATGTTATTCAAAGAATACCATACGCCTGTTTCCTTTGTGGAAGACAGCGGCCAAGCCGGTATTCACGCGAAACAACTGGGTCTAATTTAACATGTTGGCAAGCGCATGTTTTCTGCGATAGGTCTTGTGCGATGAGACCTGCTATCGGTTAAAATAGGCCGTTGATTTCCGCATCGATCTTGTTGATTACCGTTCCTAAGTCTTCGGGGTTGTCGACAAAGTTTAGATTGTCGACGTTGATGATCAAAAGATTCCCTTTTTCATAGGTATGTACCCAGGCTTCGTAACGTTCGTTCAAACGGCTGAGGTAATCAATGGAAATCGAATTTTCATATTCCCTGCCCCGTTTATGAATCTGATTGACGAGATTGGGTATGGAGCTTTGGAGATAGATCAATAGGTCCGGCGGTTGTACCAAGCTTTCCATCAATTCGAACAGGCTTTTGTAGTTGGTAAAGTCCCTATTGGTCATGAGCCCCATGGCATGAAGGTTCGGGGCAAAGATAAAAGCATCCTCATAAATAGTACGGTCCTGGATAACGTTTTTACCACTTTCCCTAATTTTCAAAATCTGGCGGTACCGGTGGTTCAGAAAGTAGATTTGCAGGTTAAAGCTCCAACGCTCCATTTGTGTGTAAAAATCATCTAGATAGGGGTTGTCGACTACTTCCTCGAAATGGGCTTCCCATTTGTAATGTTTGGCCAATAATTTTGTCAAGGTAGTCTTGCCGGCACCTATGTTTCCTGCAACTGCAATGTGCATTATCGCGTTATTTTAAGGGTTGGTTATCTGCTTAAAGAGATGGCACACAATATACGAAGTATATCCAGTTTGGGAAAAAATATACGCCCAAATACCTTGAAAATAGCTTATGGCAAAAGTTTTAGAACAGTGGTACGCCAGGGCCTAAAATGACGTTGAAAGTGTCACCTAAATTTGAAAGGGTACAGGACAAATCCCAATAGGGCATAGACCGATTCCATTCAGAAATATAGGACAATCCCCTTACAGGGGCAAGTTTTGATATTCCGGTATTATATCGAAATTTATGGTAGTTTGAACAATTCTCAAAAGAATAGCTTTCAAGACAAAAGTATTTTCTTATTTTTGCCCGGATAACAAAGGAGGAAGGATTTGACTGATTGCAACCTCTAAGTTCTGAATAAGTTTCAGAACCTGTCTCATAAAAGACAGCTGTCGAATTAAAATCGACATTAAAAAATGCTAAAGCAGTTGATATAGATACCATATCCATATCATTCTTCTTTTAGCGACATCGTCAAATCCCTTCAAAAAAAATTATAGACTATGTCATACTTATTTACTTCTGAATCTGTAAGTGAAGGACATCCTGATAAGGTGGCCGATCAAATTAGCGACGCACTTTTGGATCATTTTTTAGCATTCGACCCGGAAAGCAAGGTCGCTTGTGAAACCTTGGTTACTACAGGACAGGTAGTCCTTGCCGGGGAGGTAAAAAGCAAGACCTATTTGGATGTTCAAAACATCGCGAGAGGCGTCATTAACCAAATAGGATATACGAAAGGTGCCTATCAGTTCAGCGGCGATTCCTGTGGGGTCATCTCATTGATCCATGAGCAGTCGCAAGACATTAATCAAGGGGTCGATCGTGGAAAAAAAGAAGAGCAAGGTGCTGGAGATCAGGGAATGATGTTCGGTTATGCGACCACCGAGACTTCAAACTATATGCCCTTAGCTTTGGACATCTCGCACAAGATATTACAGGTGCTCGCCGATTTAAGAAAAGCTAAGAATCAAATCGATTACCTAAGGCCCGATGCCAAGTCGCAGGTAACAATCGAATATTCGGATGATAACGTGCCACAGCGGATTGATACCATTGTAGTATCCACCCAACATGATGCCTTCGACAAAAGCGATAAAAAGATGTTGGAAAAAATTAAGAAAGACATCATTGAAATTGTCATTCCCAAAGTTAAAAAGCAATTGCCGAAGAAGATTCAGAATTTATTCGACGACCAAATTAAGTACCATATCAACCCAACGGGAAAATTTGTGATCGGTGGTCCCCATGGGGATTCTGGATTGACAGGACGCAAAATTATTGTGGATACCTATGGGGGGAAAGGGGCACATGGCGGTGGTGCCTTTAGTGGCAAAGACCCCAGTAAGGTAGATAGAAGTGCGGCGTATGCTTCAAGGCATATTGCAAAGAATTTAGTGGCTGCCGGAGTTTCCGATGAGATTTTGGTGCAAGTAAGTTATGCGATCGGAGTGGTGGAACCCACCTCGATTTTCGTGGATACCTACGGTAGGGCAAAGGTCGATCTGACCGATGGGGAGATTGCTAAAAAAGTCGAAAAATTATTTGATATGCGCCCGTTTGCCATTGAAAAGCGTTTGAAGTTACGAAATCCGATTTATTTGGAATCCGCTGCGTACGGCCATATGGGTAAAGAACCGAAGACGGTGAAAAAAGTTTATGAGTCTCCCTATAATGGCCGTATTGAGAAAGAAGTAGAACTTTTTACCTGGGAAAAATTGGATATGGTAGACAAGGTAAAAAAAGCCTTTAAGCTGTAATTTTTTGAAAAAAAGGGGGGATTTTCCATTCCCCCCTTATATATTTGTATTTCCAAAGTTCAAACACGTATTGAATAGTTATCAAGAAAGGTGGAGGGAATAGACCCTTTGAAGCCTTAGCAACCCTTTGTTATCCAGACGGCTTGTCAGATACGGAGAAGGTGCTAAATTCTATCACGCCTGAGGCGTGACAGATAACGCAACAAGTTACTTCTGTAATTTAAGCTTTCTTATAACTCTTTGATTTTACTTGTCCGCAACGACGGTGGGGAAGGTTTGGCTTTTTTAATTTGATGTTTAACGATTAAAAAACAAAATCATGAGCGAACAAAAATTTTCAACCAACGCATTACATGCCGGACACGACGTAGCCGCCAATGGTGGAACTAGGGCAGTCCCCATTTACCAAAGTACGGCCTATGTATTCAACAATGCCGATCACGCGGCCAATCTGTTCAACCTTTCCGAACCAGGCTTTATCTACACACGTTTGAACAACCCTACCAATGATGTGCTGGAGCAGCGGCTTGCAGCCTTGGAGGGTGGTATCGCAGCAGTGGCTACGGCATCGGGAACGGCGGCCATTTCGACTGCTCTTCTGGTGCTCTTACGTGCCGGAGATCATATTGTCGCCTCCAATAGTCTTTATGGGGGAACCTATAATCTATTGGCGAATACCTTACCGAGGTTGGGCATTACGACAACCTTTGTAGACCCGGAAGATCCCACCAATTTTGGAAAAGCGGTGCAAGGGAATACTCGGGCGGTTTTTGCCGAATCCCTAGGAAACCCGAAGTTGGATGTACTTGATCTAAAAGCAATTTCTTCCGAGGCCAAGGCCGCCAAGGTACCTTTTATAGTGGACAACACCGTAGCGACGCCTGCGCTCTTGAATCCTATTGAGCATGGGGCGAACATTGTTATACATTCTTTGACCAAATATATCAATGGAAATGGAACCTCCTTGGGCGGAATCATCATAGATGCAGGAACCTTTGACTATGGTAACGGTAAGTTCCCGGAGTTCACGGAACCCTCCCCGGGATACCACGGTTTGGTATATCATGAGGCGCTTGGACCTGCAGCCTTTATCGCCAAAGTACGTATCGAAGGATTGCGGGATTTCGGCGGAGCTCCAAGCCCGTTCAATTCATGGCAGATTATTCAAGGCTTGGAAACCCTTTCCGTGCGCATGAAAAAGCATAGCGAAAACGCTTTGGCACTCGCCGAATGGTTGGAAAGTAGACCGGAAGTTGCCTGGGTCAACTATCCCGGTCTTAAAAGCAGTAAATACTACGCCCAAGCGGAAGCCTATTTACCCAAGGGTCAAAGTGGTATCGTTACCTTCGGGGTGAAGGGCGGTTTTGAATCGGCCAAGAAAATAGCCGACGAAACCAAGATTTTTTCCTTACTGGCCAACATTGGGGATACCAAGTCCTTGATTATCCATCCGGCCAGTACCACGCACCAACAATTGGACGATACGGCACAGGAGTCTACCGGTGTCACGAAAGACCTAATTCGTTTGTCGGTAGGTCTGGAAGATGTGGAAGATTTGAAGGCCGATTTGGTCAGTGCCTTTTCCACCATTGACAAATCGGTTTTTGCCTAACACTTTGTAGCACCCAAAGAGTTAAATCTTTGGGTGCCAATACCCATAGCCAATGCTAAATCACCTTAGTTTACCTCATTATACCGCACTAAGTGGGGCAATCCAGGATATCGAACTTTCCTACCAAATATTCGGTAGGGATCTTCATTCGGCTCCGGTGGTTCTGGTCAACCATGCCCTCACCGGAAATTCCAATGTGGCTGGGGAAGAAGGTTGGTGGTCGGCCTTGATCGGACCTGGTAAGTGTATAGACACCAATAGCTATACCATATTGGCTTTCAATATCCCCGGTAACGGTTATGATAAGTTTGTTATTGATAACTACAAGGATTTTGTGGCAGGTGATATTGCCCAAATTTTTCTTTTGGGTTTGGAACAGTTGAAAATCAAGAAGCTTTTTGCCATCATCGGAGGCTCCCTGGGCGGGGGCATTGCGTGGGAAATGGCAGCTTTAAATCCAACGATAACCGAACATCTGGTTCCAGTGGCATCCGATTGGAAATCTACCGACTGGTTGATTGCCAACTGCCAAATTCAAGAGCAATTTTTGGTCAATTCAAGTCAGCCAGTGCATGACGCACGGATGCATGCCATGTTGTGTTACCGTACTCCGGAATCCTTCAAGGAACGCTTCAAGCGAAGCACCAATGAAGAACTGCAGATATTCAATGTGGAGAGTTGGTTGATGCATCATGGAAAAAAACTGCAAGAGCGTTTCCAGCTGTCTGCCTACAAGTTGATGAACCAATTGCTCAAAACCATTGATATCACCAGGCATGGTGACGACAATTTTATCAACCTTCAGAACAGCAATACCAATATCCATATTATCGGTGTTGATTCCGATTTGTTTTTTACCGCCAACGAGAACAAGGAAACCTTTAAGCAATTGGCTCAGGCCAATAGCAACGTAACCTACGGCGAGGTGCAGTCGTTGCATGGGCATGATGCCTTTTTGATGGAGTTCGAGCAGATGGAAAAACTGTTGTACAACATTTTCAACAGGAATGGGCGCTCCAAAAAAATAAAAATTCTGAAATTCGGGGGAAAATCACTTAGTAACGGTGAAGGACTTGGTAGGGTGTTGGATATCATAGAAGCCAAAGCAAAGGCAGGGGAGCATATTGCCGTGGTTTTGTCGGCAAGGGAAAAGGCGACCGATCAGTTGGAAACCATTTTGACCAAAGCGGCCAATGGGGAGGATTATAAAGAAGATTTCGAAATCTTCGAGAAATACCAACAGCATACGTTTTCGAACGTAAAGTTGTCCGACGAGTTCAGGGGTTTGGCACAGCTTTTTGAAGGTGTATCGCTGTTAGGGGACTACAGCGGGAAGATAAAGGATGAGGTGCTGGCCTACGGAGAACTGATTTCCGCTAAGTTGATTACCAAATTATTGATCGGCAAGGGGGCAAGGGCCCAATTGTTGGATGCCAGGGAACTCATCAAAACCGATGATACCTTCGGTGATGCAAAATTGCTCGATGAGCCATCCAAGGAGAACGTTTTGCTACGATTTGCAAAACTGGGTCCTGATACGGTGCCGGTCATCACCGGGTTTATCGCCTCGACCGAAGCTGGTGAAACGACCACCCTCGGGCGCAACGGCAGCAACTACACGGCGGCCCTGTTGGCCAATTTTTTGGATGCCGAGGAATTACAGAATTATACCCATGTCGATGGCATCTATACGGCCGATCCCGATTTGGTTCCCGAGGCGAAACGCATCGCCAATCTATCCTACAGTGAAGCGAACGAACTCGCGAACTTTGGGGCGACCATACTACATGCGAAGACAATCATTCCATTGATAGAAAAAAACATTCCGCTTCGAATTTTGAATACCTATAATGGGGATAACGAGGGAACCCTTATCAGCGCGAAGTCGAGCAAAGACGGAATCAAATCGCTTTCCGTAATAGAGGATGTCGCGTTGATTAATTTGGAAGGTAGGGGCTTATTGGGAAAAGTAGGCATCGATGCCCGTATCTTTAAGACACTCGAGGCGAATAACATTAGTGTAAGTATAATTTCCCAGGGATCTTCAGAGAGGGGAATCGGTTTGGTAGTACCCCAAAACAGGGCCAAGGACGCCAAGAGAGCCCTTGATAACGAATTTAGTACCGATTTTAAATCCAAGGACATCAATACTATCACGGTGGTTGGCGAAGTTTCGGTTATTTCAATTATCGGTCAGGATTTAAGTACATTCCACAAGCCTTATAACGCCTTGATCAAGAACCAGATCATACCCCTGTTGTTCAATAATACGGTTTCGGGAAAGAATGTGAGTCTTGTGGTCAGGAAGTCCGATTTGCACAAAGCCTTAAATGTGATGCACGGGCAGATATTTGGAATCAGTAAAAAAGTAAATCTAGCGCTATTCGGTCACGGAAATGTGGGGGGTACCCTAATCGATCAAATTCTAAAATCTGCCGTCACGATTGAAAAACGAAAGGGTATCGATTTAAACATTTTTGCTGTAGCCAATTCCAAAAAAATACTGTTGAACAAGGATGGTATCAAAAAAGGATGGAAATCGGCTATCAAGGATAAGGGGAAATCGTATGAAATGACAGATGTCTTCCGCTATGCCAAACAACATCACTTGGAGAATTTGATCGCTGTTGACAATACCGCCAGTGTTGATTTTGTGGCCCATTACTTCGATTTTACCGAAAACGGATTTGATTTGGTATCGTCCAATAAGATTGCCAATACGTTGGGATTCGATTACTACCAACTATTGCGGGACGAACTTTCAAAAAATCAAAAACAGTATCTATATGAAACCAATGTGGGAGCAGGGCTTCCGCTAATCGATACCATTAAGCTGTTGCATCTATCAGGAGAGAACATCACTCGGATCAAAGGGGTGTTTTCGGGTTCCCTAAGTTACATTTTCAATACGTTTTCCGAGGTGGATGCCCCATTTTCGGTCATCCTGAAAGATGCGATGCGAAAAGGATTTACCGAGCCTGATCCCCGGGAAGATCTTTCGGGCAACGACGTAGGTCGAAAATTGTTGATATTGGCAAGGGAGTTGGATCTGCACAATGAGTTTTATGATATCAATATCCAAAACTTGATTCCGGAAGTGTTGCGGTCGGAATCAGTTGAATTTTTCCTGAACAACTTGGACGTGCTCGACGATACGTTCAACGAAATCAAAAAAAATCAGAAGCCCGGAAGGGTCTTACGCTATGTCGGTGACCTTCATGGAAACCTCCAGAAAGAAAAGGGAATACTCGATGTACAACTTATCTCGGTTCCCAAGGAAAGTGCCCTCGGACAGGTGAAAGGCTCCGATTCCATAATCGAGATCTATACCGAGTCATATGGTCAAAATCCCTTGGTTATCCAAGGAGCGGGAGCAGGGGCCGCGGTGACCGCCAGAGGGGTGTTCGGGGATATTCTAAGGATAGCTGAAAAGGGGTAATGCGGAGAAAAAAGATGATAGGGCGGAGAAGATTGATCCAAGTAAAGAAAGATAAAACGGTGGCGGCCCTATCATATGTCCTATTTTCTTCGATTTCTTGTCTTTGGTCTTAGAAAATTATCAATCAAAATTTAACAGGTTGAAAGAGGTTCCATCACTGTAAATGAGAAAATAAGATGAATCATAAATTCGAAACCAACGCCGTACGCACACAAATTGAACGAACGCAATTTCTGGAGCATTCCGTGCCGTTGTACCTTACCTCCAGTTTTGTTTTTGAGGATGCCGAGGATATGCGGGCATCTTTTGCGGAGGAGAAAGACAGGAACATTTACTCACGATATTCCAATCCCAATTCGACGGAGTTTATCCGGAAGGTATGCCAGATGGAAGGGGCTGAAGACGGGTTTGCTTTTGCCTCGGGGATGGCAGCGGTATTTTCAACTTTTGCGGCACTGTTGGAGAGTGGAGACCACATACTGTCGGCCCGAAGTATTTTTGGATCGACCCATTCATTGTTGACCAATTTCTTTCCCAAATGGAACATCGACCATTCCTACTTTAGAATAGATGCCTTGGAGAAGATCGAGGCGATGATTACCCCGAAGACCAAATTGATATACGCCGAATCACCGACCAATCCAGGGGTTGATATTCTCGATTTGGAGGCACTGGCCAAGATTGCAAAAAGGCATAATTTGATGTTGATCATCGACAATTGTTTTGCCTCCCCTTACTTGCAGCAACCTATTACCTTCGGTGCGGATCTGGTCATTCATTCCGGGACCAAGTTAATGGACGGACAAGGTAGGGTGCTCGCAGGTATAACGGTCGGAAGAAGGGACTTAATAGATAAAATATACAGATTTTCCAGGATAACCGGTCCCGCCTTATCCCCGTTTAACGCTTGGATGCTCTCCAAGAGCCTGGAAACATTGGCTGTTCGTGTGGATAGGCATTGTAACAACGCTTTGAAATTGGCTACGTTTTTGGAAGGTCATGAAAAGGTGAATTGGGTGAAATATCCTTTTCTCAAATCCCATCCCAACTATGAAGTTGCCAAAAGGCAAATGAAGGCGGGGGGCTGTGTGGTCGCCTTTGAAATCAAAGGGGGGAAAAAGGCTGGAAGGGAATTTTTCGACAAGATCGGACTCCTATCGTTATCGGCAAATTTGGGAGATTCACGCAGTATTGTAACACACCCAGCTTCTACCACCCATAGTAAGCTATCATCAGAGGAGCGGGCTGCTGTGGGTATTTCTGACGGAATGGTACGTATCTCGGTAGGTTTGGAACATATCGACGATATTATCTCCGATATCGACCATGCCTTACGATAAGAAAGCCGGTACTTTAAAAGAACCAACCTTTTGAATCTGTTTTTTAAAGATGGTTTACCGCTCCAAAGTGAGGGTTAACTTTCCGGTTGTGGTGACCATAGCGCCATCTGTTTCCAGAACTTCATCGTAGTCCCAAGTCATCACCAACTTTGTTTCCAACATCTCGATAATCTTGGCGCGCGTTTCCTCCCCATCATTCCCTATGACGATTTCGGAACCCTCCAAGCTCCACGCAGCACTTTCGAATAGGGAATAAGCAGGGACCTCTTGCGTATATTTCTGTCCCAACAAGGAATAGGTGATGACAGCGGTATAAGAACCATTGCTTACAACGGTCCGCGGGTCTTCGTTAAACTCTACCGTCATGTCATAGTCCTTTCCGTAGGAAGTGTATTCCTGTGTAATACGCTGTCCGTCGGCTTCGGTGACCGACTTACCTTCCTCGATTTCATAGCCCGTCACTTCCCAAGTGCCCAAAAGTGCCGATTGCTCCACAGCAACCTCTTTAATAGACTCCTCGGTGCTATCTTTTTCACAAGCAACGAAAAGGGAAGCAGTTGCCAAAAATACGATAAGGTGTAGTTTTTTCATTCCTAAATGATTTGGTAGATTACGAGAACGTATGGAGTGTTAAAAACGTATCTGCAAAACCGTTTTTTCGACCAATGGTTCTTGTTTCGTAAAAGCCGTGGTCGGCTTGCTCCAATTGGCGGTTTGGAACCGAAGGATTCCAATGGCTATTCCGTTCGAGCCATAGGATTTCGGTGCAAACTTCTTTTGACGGTCGTACCGACTTGCCAAAAGCAGCTTTGGCTTCAGGAATGTTTTATTTGCTATCTTCGTTCCATGCTCTCGAAAAAAACAAAATACGGGCTAAAGGCACTGACATATCTGGCTTCCCAAAAAGGGAACACGCCCGTACAGATTTCTGAAATTGCCCAACATGAGAATATCTCCCAAAAGTTTTTGGAGAGCATTTTATTGTCGCTACGTAAATCGGGTTTTTTGGGTTCTAAAAAAGGCAAGGGCGGAGGATATTATCTCATAAAGAAACCCGAGGAAGTGCTGATGACGGATGTTATGAGGGTCTTGGAAGGACCAATTGCCATGGTGCCATGTGTAAGCCTTAATTTCTATGAAAAGTGCGATGACTGTCCCGATGAGGATGCTTGTTCGGTACATACCCTGATGCTCAAGGTGCGGGATAGCACCTTGGAAGTGTATCGTAATAATACGCTGGCCGATTTGGTCAAGTAGTACCCTTTTTTTCATTCGTTTTATTCAAAACAAGTAAATTATCCTCAATAATCAGGGCATTTTTTTATTAATCTATTAAATCTATAGGGTAAAAGTAATTTTTAATGGTTTTTGACGTACTAGATAGTAGAATAAAATTAGTTTTGATATTCCTACTAAATATATAGGGTAATTAGAATAATACATTTTCATGATTGTAGACCAACTCGTACTGGATAAAAAATCGTCTAAAAGTCATTATACCTCAGACAAGAATTCAGAAAAGCCCATTCGAAGTGTAGCAAAGGCGGTAAGCTGGCGCTTCATTGGCACTATGGACACGTTATTGATATCTTATCTACTTACCGGAAAGGTTGTTCTAGCGGCGTCGATTGCCAGTATTGACTTCATTACCAAGATGGTGCTTTATTTTTTTCACGAACGTATTTGGAATAAGATTTCTTGGGGAAAAACAAAATAAATAACCATGTCATTGATAAAGGAACAAATTAAAAAACTGAATGGGCAGTTTCAAGGTATTTCACCAAAAGAAATCATTTCATGGGCAGTGAACCAATCCGACCGGGCCGTAGTAACTACCAATTTTCGCCCCTATGAAGTAGCAATACTGCACGCGGTGGTAGCGGTAAAGCAAGACATTCCGGTTATCTGGTGCGATACCGGCTATAATACCCAGGACACATATCGACATGCGGAAGAATTGATTGGCAGGTTGCACTTGAATATCGATCTATTTGTTCCCAAACAAACATCGGCACATCGAGATGTGCTAATGGGGGTTCCTGGGATAGAAGACCCGAGACATGCGAAGTTTACCGAACAGGTAAAACTGGAGCCATTTCGAAGGGCCATGGATAAGTATCGGCCCGACATATGGTTTACGAATTTGAGAAAAGGCCAGACTGCATTGCGTGATTCCTTGGATATTTTGAGTCTTGGCAAAGATGGGGTGCTGAAAGTGAGTCCGTTTTACCATTGGAGCGATACCCAGTTGGATGCGTACCTAAAGGAGCACGGTCTTCCCAATGAGCACCGCTATTTCGATCCGACCAAGGTTCTTGGGAACAGGGAATGTGGTCTGCATACTTAGAAAATAGGAAGGCGGAAAGAGAAAAGAGAAGAAACTAAGATGATTGCGGTAGTACGGCGGAGTACATTCTAAAAATGTGAACCCGCGCTTGAATTTGACACTTGAACTTGATACTTGAATTTGAACTTTATAATGAAAGACACATCACATATAAATCCTTTGGAAAACGAAGCCATCTATATTTTACGGGAGGTGGCCGCTCAGTTCGAGCGCCCCGTACTGTTGTTTTCGGGAGGAAAAGACTCGATAACCCTTGTCCGATTGGCACAAAAAGCTTTTTGGCCAGCAAAAATTCCGTTTCCTTTACTACATATCGATACCGGTCATAATTTTCCGGAAACAATCGATTTTCGAGACCGGATGGTCGAGGAACTCGGATTGGAGTTGATTGTAAGAAAGGTGCAGGACTCTATCGATCAAGGAAAGGTGAAAGAGGAATCGGGGAAATATTCCAGTAGAAATTCGTTGCAGACCACCACCTTACTGGATGCCATCGAAGAATTCAAGTTCGATGCGTGTATCGGAGGGGCTCGAAGGGATGAGGAGAAGGCACGGGCTAAGGAACGTATCTTCTCCGTCCGTGATGATTTCGGACAATGGGATGAAAAAAACCAACGTCCCGAATTGTTCGATATGCTCAATGGCCAGATTGAACTAGGTCAAAATGTAAGGGTTTTTCCAATTTCGAACTGGACCGAACTCGATGTTTGGTCCTATATCGAAAAAGAAAAAATAGAAATCCCCTCGATTTACTTCGCCCACAAACGTAAGGTCTTTTTAAGGGACGGATTGATTTGGTCCCATTCCGACTACGTATTTCAAGAGGAAGATGAAGAAGTCTTGGAACGAATGGTCCGTTTTCGCACGGTTGGGGATATGAGTTGTACGGCGGCAGTGTTCTCCGAGGCTGCCGATATCGCTTCAGTAGTCGAGGAGATACGCGAGTCGACCCTGTCTGAACGCGGTGCCCGAATTGACGATAAGCGTTCGGAGGCCGCCATGGAAAAAAGAAAACAGCAAGGGTACTTTTAACTACTAAACAAATAGGTGGGCGCTACCATGTACAGCCCCTTAAATACCAAGAAATGGAAGTATTAAAAATAGCAACGGCAGGAAGTGTAGACGATGGCAAAAGTACCTTGATCGGTAGGCTTTTGTACGACACCAAATCACTGACTACCGATAAACTGGAGGCCATCGAGCGAACCAGTAAGAAAAACGGCTATGATTATTTGGATTTTTCCTTGGCCACTGATGGCTTGGTCGCGGAACGGGAACAAGGGATCACCATCGATGTGGCACATATTTATTTTTCCACCGATACGAAAAGTTACATTATTGCGGATACACCCGGCCATGTGGAATACACAAGAAACATGGTTACCGGAGCTTCGACCTCCCAAGCGGCCATCATCTTGATCGACGCTCGAAAAGGAGTCATCGAACAAACCCATCGCCACTTTTTTATCAACAACCTTTTGCGTATCAAGGATGTTGTGGTAGCCATCAATAAAATGGATCTGGTCGATTTTTCGGAGGACCAATACAACGAAATCAAAGCTGACTTTCAGAAGCTGATGCAAAAAAGGGAGTATCAGGAACAGCAGATTTCCTTTATTCCGGTAAGTGCCCTCCAAGGCGATAATGTTGTACACAAATCGGTACGCACCCCTTGGTATAATGGGCCAACCTTGTTGCAGCATCTGGAAGCCTTGGATAACAAAGACATTTACAATGTGGGTACACCGCGTTTTCCGATACAATATGTCATCCGTCCTAAAACGGAGGCGCACCACGATTTTAGGGGTTTTGCCGGGAAAGTATACGGTGGCGAATTGAACGTCGGTGATGAGGTAGTGGCCCTTCCGTCGCAGACACGTAGCAAAATCAAGGAAATCTGGTTTTATGATCAACAGTGTGGTACGGCCTCCAGAAGATCTTCGGTAACGATTACCTTAGAAGACGAAATCAATCTAAGCAGGGGCGACATGTTGGTAAAGGTTGGTGACCTACCGATGGTCGACAAACGATTTACAGCTACGGTCTCCTGGATGGATTCCCAAGATTTGACCGTAGGTAACAGATACATCGTACAACATGGGGTCAACAAGGTCTTGGGGAAAGTGGAGACCATCCACCACAAGATCGAACCGGATTATTCGGGAGTGGATCCCAACGTAAGCACTTTGGGAATGAATGATATTGCAGAGGTAAGTTTTAGGTTGAACAAGCCCATTTTCTTTGATAGGTTTAAAGAGCATCGAACAAACGGATCCTTTATCATAATCGATTCCCAAACCAATAATACCGTAGGGGCGGGGTTCATCGGTTAAGGGCATGTTTATTCGAACGAAAAAATCTGGCAGGAACAAAAGATAATTACCTATTTAACCGATAGGAAAACAGATATAAAATGCGAAGCTTTAGGACGGAAATAGAGAATCCGATTGTGGAGAAAGATATCATTGAACTGGAAGCCAAAATCCGCCAGTTCAAGGAAGGAACTATCGATGGGGAAAAATTCCGTAGTCTGCGTTTGGCACGAGGGGTCTATGGACAGCGGCAACAAGGGGTACAGATGATCCGCATAAAATTGCCCTATGGGAGGGTCACGGCCCGTCAATTGAGGCGCATCAGTGATGTAGCCGATGAATATTCTACCGGAAGGCTTCATATTACCACACGTCAGGATATTCAAATACACTATGTAGACCTCGACCGAACTCCAGAATTGTGGGCACAATTGGAAAAGGATGAGGTGACCCTCCGGGAAGCCTGCGGCAATACCGTACGAAATGTAACTGCAAGTGAAACCGCCGGTATCGATGTTGATGAACCATTCGATGTTTCTCCTTACGCCGATGCAATCTTCAAATATTTTCTTCGAAACCCTATCGGGCAGGAAATGGGGCGGAAATTCAAGGTGTCGTTTTCGGCGAGCGATTCCGATACAGGCTTATCCTATATGCACGATTTAGGTTTCATCGCTAAAATGAAAAATGGTGTTCGAGGATTTAAGGTATTGATAGGAGGTGGCCTGGGATCGCAACCGCGGCACGCCGATGTACTGTACGGCTTTTTGCCGACCGATAAGATTATTCCGTTGATGGAAGGGGTGGTTCGGGTCTTTGATCGCTATGGGGAACGAAAAAGTAGGGCCAAGGCACGTATGAAGTTCTTATTGAAGGATATAGGCCTCGATAGCTTCAAAAGGCTACTGAGGAACGAGGAAAAGGCGATTCCCCATAAATCCGTAATCATCGACCCGGATACCGCTCCCACAGTCAAGGCTCCCAAAACCGTAGCCCCAATCGTTACGATACAGGATACAAAGACCTTTGAACGATGGAAAAAGACCAACTTGGTACCTCAAAAACAATCAGGCTATGTCGCTATAGGGATCAAAGTGCCTTTAGGTGATTTCTATACCGATAAGGCAAGATTATTAGCCCGGTTGGTGGAGAAATATGCAAGGGGTGAACTCCGACTATCCTTACGCCAGAATATTTTGGTACCGTTTGTACCCGAAGCATCGATTTCTTTTTTTTACAGCGAATTAAGAAAATTGGGTTTTGCTGAAACGGGATATAATACAGCCTTGGACATCACCGCCTGCCCTGGAACCGATACCTGTAATCTGGGCATTGCCAGCAGCACAGGAATTGCCCGGGAATTGGAACGCGTTATCAAAGCGGAATATCCACGGTACATCGATAATCCCGATGTGATCATCAAGATCAGTGGTTGTATGAACGCCTGCGGACAACACACGATGGCCCATATAGGTTTTCAAGGGATGAGCATTCGCACCAAGGACAAATTGGTCGCCCCGGCACTACAAGTTCTTTTGGGAGGAGGCAACTACGGTAACGGGAAGGGACGTTTTGCCGATAAGGTGGTAAAGATCCCCAGTAAACGCGGCCCACAGGCTTTACGGCTTGTACTCGATGACTATGATTCATACGGACAGGGCCTTACCTACACGGACTATTATGTAAAAAAAGGGGAGCAATACTTTTACGATTTGCTCAAAACACTTACATCGGTCGATAACTTGGTACCTGAAGACTTTATCGATTGGGGAACGACCAAGACCTATCGCAAGGCTATCGGAGTCGGGGAATGCGCCGGGGTTGTCATAGATTTGGTGGCGACCCTCCTGTTGGAAAGTGACGAAAAAATACAGCGTGCAGCAGAAGCGCTAGAGGCGGAAAAATGGGCTGCGAGTATCTATTATTCCTATTCTTCAATGGTCAACGCTGCCAAAGCTCTATTGACCGCTGAAAGAACCAAGACCAATACCCACGCAAGTATCATCAAGGATTTTGATACGAAATTCATCGATACGGGAAGAATATCCCAACAGGGTTCATTCGAAGACTTGGTCTTACAACTGAATAAAAATGCTCCATCGGAGCGTTTTGCCCAAACGTACATGGCACAAGCTTGTGACTTTCTGAAAGTCGCGGGGCAATACCGAACCCGGGAACTCCAAGAAGTATAATATGGGCTATCCTACACATGGTACAGATTTGCCCCTGTCTACCTCCGGGGGACAGGAAAGAAATGACGGAAAACTAACGGTGGTCGGTGCAGGCCCCGGTGACGTGGAATTGATTACCCTTAAAGCAATAAAGGCATTGCAAAGTGCCGACGTTGTTCTATATGACGCATTGATCGACCCCAAGTTGATGGAATATGCACCCCAGGCGGATCAAATTTTTGTGGGGAAACGCAAGGGGTGCTATTCCTACCAACAAGAGCAGATCAATGAACTTATCGTCAGTCTAGGCAGGACTCATGGCCATGTAGTCCGATTAAAGGGAGGGGATCCCTTTGTATTCGGTCGTGGGGCAGAGGAGATGGAGTATGCGGCGGCCAATGGTTTGGAGGTCGCCATGGTTCCGGGCATATCATCCTGCTTGGCCGTGCCTGCAAGTCAACAAATACCAGTGACCAAAAGAGGTCTTACCGAGAGCTTTTGGGTGATTACGGGGACCACCAAAGATCATCGCTTATCCTCGGACGTACGACTAGCGGCAAAGAGCAACGCCACGGTCGTGATTTTGATGGGAATGGGAAAGCTTCAAGAGATCACGACCCTTTTCAAAGAGGGGGGTAAGGGAGATACACCGGTTGCCATCATTCAAAATGGCACCATGAAGAATGAAAAAGTAGCCATAGGTACTATTAAGACCATAGACCGTGAAGTAGTGAAACAGAAAGTGTCGAACCCGGCAATCATTATCATAGGGGAAGTCGTACGGCATCGGCAAGCGATGAACCGCTTATCGGAAACCATCGCAAGCAGGGAGCTATTGGCGGTATAGCATCAATTATAGTGAACAGTTATTAGGTAAAAACAATAGCTTCGGATGAAGCAAAAAATTAAAGGATGATTCAAACAGATATACTCATTATCGGCGCAGGTCCGACCGGACTTTTCACAGTGTTCGAAGCCGGACTCCTAAAACTTAAATGCCATCTGATCGACGCTTTGCCGCAGCCAGGGGGGCAATGTTCAGAAATTTACCCCAAGAAACCCATTTACGATATCCCGGCTTTTCCAGAGATTTTGGCGGGGCAGTTAATCGACAACCTGATGGAACAGATTGGCCCTTTCAATCCCGGATTCACGCTTGGCGAACGAGCCGAAACGTTAGATCGGCAAGACGATGGTTCGTTCATTGTAACCACCAATAAAGGAACACGTCATCATGCCCGGGTCGTCGTCATTGCAGGAGGATTGGGCTCCTTTGAACCGCGAAAACCTCCCATAGATTCGATTACCGATTTTGAGGAAAAAGGGGTGTCCTACATAATCAAGGACCCCGAAACCTATCGAAATAAAAAGGTGGTCATTGCCGGTGGCGGGGATTCCGCCTTGGACTGGGCGATTTATCTTGCCGATGTGGCATCTGAAGTGTCATTGGTACATAGAAGAAAAGAGTTTCGAGGGGCCCTGGATTCGGTTGAAAGAGCAAGCGAACTTGCGAAACAGGGAAAAATCAAGTTGTATACGGAAGCGGAGGTGAAAAAACTATACGGAGACGAACATTTGGAAGCGGTCGTCATCAGACATAACGATACCGATAAAGGGGAGACCTATGTGGAGACCAATGCCTTTATCCCCCTGTTCGGACTTTCTCCAAAATTAGGCCCTATCGGTGATTGGGGTCTGGAAATTGAAAAAAATGCGATTAAGGTGAACAATGCCAAGGACTATCAGACCAATATTCCCGGGGTATTCGCTATCGGTGACGTCAACACCTATGAAGGCAAGTTGAAACTAATACTTTCCGGTTTTCATGAGGCGGCGGTCATGTGCCAGTACGCTTATCAAATAATCAATCCGGGAAAACGCTATGTGATGAAATACACCACGGTAGGGGGAGTCGAGGGTTTTGATGGTAGTAGGAAGGAAGCCAAAAAAGAAGTGGTGCAACCTATCGCTTGATCAAGCATATCCATTTAGTGCCGAGGCCTCTGTGATTTTAGGATTCAGGGGACTTTAATTTGGTCGATGGTTAAACGCCATTCACCCAATAAGTTCCAAAAAGCGAACACATTCCTTGCTTTTGAATCGCGGGTGCCGTTACTTTGCACCCAGTTCATTAGAAAATTTGTAATAAGTTATCAAGAAAGGTGGAGGGATTAGACCCTACGAAGCCTTAGCAACCCTTTACTTTAAAGAAGGTGCTACATTCTACCTGCTATCGGGTTCAGCCCGGTATCCAGGCAGATAACTCAAGGAGTATTTCCTTCTCTTCCCTTACTTGATAGCATTACTACGTAACGATTGTTCGATTTACAAAGGTTTTTTTGAGCGCAATAGTATAAACGAGATCAATGAGCAAGATTCAAGAGGTATTAAAACAGCGGATATTGGTATTGGATGGTGCCATGGGTACCATGCTGCAGCGTTATAAGTTTCAAGAAGAAGACTTTCGTGGCGAACGTTTTAAAGATTGGGAACACCCGTTACAGGGAAACAATGACCTATTGTCGTTGACCCAACCGGAAGCAATCGCAGAGGTGCACCGAAAGTATTTTGCAGCAGGTGCCGATATTGTGGAGACAAATACATTTTCCGGAACTACGATTGCGATGGCGGATTACCATATGGAGGACCTCGTATATGAGCTCAACTATGAATCGGCCAAAATAGCCAAAAAGGTGGCGGAGGAATTTACCGCCAAGGAGCCCGATAAGCCTCGATTTGTTGCGGGGAGCATCGGTCCAACGAACAAGACCGCCAGCATGTCACCAGACGTCAACGACCCAGGGTTTCGGGCAATCTCTTTTGAAGAATTGCGGATTGCGTATAAACAACAAGTGGAAGCCTTGCTCGATGGTGGCGCCGACATTCTTTTGGTGGAGACTATTTTTGATACATTGAATGCCAAAGCGGCCCTATTTGCCATCGAAGAAGTAAAAGAGGAACGCGGTATCGAAGTCCCTATTATGGTTAGCGGTACGATAACCGACGCTTCCGGGAGAACCTTATCGGGACAAACGGCCGAAGCCTTCCTGATTTCGATTTCCCACATTCCTTTACTTTCGGTCGGGTTTAACTGTGCCTTGGGGGCGAGTCAATTGGTGCCCCACCTAGAGGTGTTGTCCGGTCGCACGGATTATGCGGTTTCTGCTCACCCGAATGCAGGTTTGCCAAATGCGTTCGGCGAGTACGATGAGTCGCCCGAACAAATGGCGGCCCAAATCAAGGAGTATGTAGAAAAAGGGTTGGTAAACATCGTGGGCGGATGTTGTGGAACTACTCCCGAGCATATCGCTGCGATTGCACGGTTGGTCGGTGAATATGCTCCCCGACCCATTGAGGGCGAATACGTTTCGGTATGATGGCAGGTCTGTCGGAATTACGGAGGTACAAGCACCGAAGGACAAGTTCAACATTCACGCCGATATCAATAACGAAAAAGACCCTTGCATCATTTTTATAAACCTTTTATCGAAGTATTGCACAATCAATAATGAACGAAACTAAACCCAAATATCTCAAATTATCCGGTCTGGAGCCTTTGGTCATTACTCCTGAAAGCAATTTTATTAATGTGGGGGAGCGTACCAATGTGGCCGGTTCAAAAAAGTTTCTTCGCCTGGTAAAGGAAGAGAAATTCGAAGAGGCCCTGGATGTGGCCCGTGAACAGGTAGAAGGTGGTGCACAGATTATCGATATTAATATGGATGACGGACTCATCGATGGCAAGGAGGCTATGGTGAAGTTTCTGAACCTCGTTATCGCCGAACCCGACATTGCCCGTGTACCTATCATGATCGATAGCTCTAAATGGGAGATAATCGAAGCCGGATTACAGGTTGTTCAAGGAAAATGCGTTGTAAATTCGATAAGTCTGAAAGAGGGGGAAGAGCAGTTTATTTATCAGGCAACACGCATTAAAAGATATGGTGCCGCGGTGATTGTGATGGCTTTTGATGAGGTGGGCCAGGCCGACAATTACGACAGGAGAATCGAAATTTCAAAGCGTTCCTACGATATTTTGGTGAACAAGGTAGGTTTTCCGCCGGAAGATATCATTTTCGATTTGAACATTTTTCCGGTCGCAACCGGAATGGAGGAACACAAACGCAATGCCATCGATTTTATCGAGGCCACCAAATGGGTTCGTGAGAACCTTCCGCACTGTAGTGTAAGCGGGGGAGTGAGCAACGTTTCCTTTAGTTTTCGGGGGAACAATCCGGTCAGGGAGGCGATGCATTCGGTTTTTCTCTACCATGCCATCAGATCCGGGATGAATATGGGCATCGTTAATCCTACCATGTTGGAAGTGTACGACGATATTCCCAACGACCTGTTGGAACGTGTGGAGGATGTTATCCTGAATCGAAGGGAAGATGCCACGGAACGGCTGCTCGACTTCGCCGAATCGGTGGTAGGCAGGGCCAAGGAAAGCAAAGTAGACCTTTCTTGGAGAAAGGAACCGTTACAAGATCGTATAACACGTGCCTTGGTCAAAGGAATCGACCAGTATATCGAGGAAGACGTTGAAGAAGCCCGGCAAAATGTTGATAAACCCATTGAGGTTATCGAGGGTCATTTGATGACCGGAATGAACGTCGTAGGGGATCTCTTTGGAAGTGGAAAAATGTTTTTGCCACAAGTGGTGAAGTCCGCCCGGGTTATGAAAAAAGCAGTGGCTTACCTATTGCCCTATATAGAGGAAGAGAAACTGAACAATCCACAAGTGGGGGACACCCAAGGGGCGGGAAAAATTTTGATGGCTACCGTAAAGGGCGATGTACATGACATTGGTAAGAACATCGTAAGTGTGGTGCTGGCTTGTAATAACTATGAAATAGTGGACCTAGGCGTGATGGTGCCTCCGGAAAAAATCATCGCGGAAGCCATCGCCCACAATGTTGATATCATAGGGCTAAGTGGGCTGATTACGCCCTCTTTGGATGAGATGGTGCACCTGGCAAAAGAAATGCAACGAAAGAACTTCACCGTTCCCTTATTGATTGGTGGGGCGACTACCAGCAAAGCCCATACCGCCGTCAAGATCGACCCACACTACGAAGCTGCGGTTGTGCACGTGAACGATGCCTCAAGAGCGGTGACGGTAGTTGGCGACCTCCTACAAAAGGAAAGCAAGGATGCCTATAAACGAACGATTAAGGAAGATTATGAGGTTTTCCGTGACAAATTCCTGAAAAGATCTGTTCAAAAGGAGTATAAGCCGATTGAAGTCGCTAGGGCCAATAAGTTCAAGATAGACTGGCAAACGGCGCAAATCGTAGAACCCAACGAATTGGGCATCCAGGTCATCGAGGACCTCGATCTAACAAAGTTGGTACCCTTTATCGACTGGACACCTTTTTTCAGGAGCTGGGACTTGCATGGTAAATATCCGGATATCCTAACGGATGAAGTGGTTGGTTCCCAGGCGAACGAGCTTTTTGCCGATGCCCAAAAGATGCTGCGGGAGATACTGGCCAAAAAGCAATTAAAGGCCAAAGGAATTTTTGGTCTTTTTCCCGCCAACAGTGTTGATGACGATGACATCGAGGTTCGTGTAAATGAAGAAACGCATGTGTTCCGGACGTTAAGACAGCAGTTGCAACGAAAAGAAGGGGTGCCCGACCATGCCCTTGCCGATTTTATTGCACCCAAGGAATCGGGTATTCAGGACTACATCGGTTGTTTTTGCGTCACCACAGGATTCGGTACGGAAACGGTAGCGGCGGAATATGAAAAAAATCACGACGACTACAGTTCGATTATGATAAAGGCTTTGGCCGATCGATTGGCCGAAGCGTTCGCCGAATACCTTCATAAGGAGGTACGTACCCGTCATTGGGGCTATGCGGATGGTGAGGATTTGAGTAATCAGGAATTGATCAACGAATCGTACAAAGGCATTCGCCCTGCACCAGGGTATCCGGCCTGTCCGGACCACTTGGAGAAATTGACGATTTGGGAAATGATGCAGGTCGAACAACGCATTGGGGTAAAATTGACCGAAAGTCTGGCCATGTGGCCAGCGGCTTCGGTTAGTGGATATTATTTTGGAAACCCGAAAGCACGGTATTTTGGTCTCGGAAAGATAAAGGAAGACCAGGTGCGGGATTTTGCCGAGCGAAAAGGAATCAGTATTGATGAAGCTGCTAAATGGCTGGCGCCCAATATCGCGGACTAAGGATGGTACAAAAGAGATTTCTAAAGTTTTGGGACTTTTGGGGTGCTCGTAACAGTTTGGTAAAAAGGGACTTTGGTGAAATGGCTTCCCGTGCTTTCGGAGAGGCCCGCGTCAGGGATAGAGGCATTGTTGAAGCGCTCCCGAGCGGTCTCGGGAAGCGACTGCCGAAAGCCCGGCCCGGACAAAACGACAACTTTTGTCAGGGTAACGCCCTTAATGAAATATTAATTAAATAAATCCCGGGAAGCACTCCTCCGTTTGGAGAGGGCGAGGGGAGAGGATTATGAAAGTAACAGATCATATTGAAGCAGCGGCGGGGAACACCTTGTTCTCCTTTGAAATTATTCCGCCGGTAAAGGGGCGTAGCATTGAAGAGCTATATGGCAATATAGATCCACTGATGGAGTTCAAACCACCCTTTATCGATGTAACTACTTCACGGGAGGAATACGTGTACATCGACCGTGATGGACTTCTGGATAAAAAGCTGACCCGAATGCGGCCGGGCACCGTGGGAATCTGTGCCTCTATCAAGCACAAATACGACGTGGATACCGTACCCCACGTACTCTGTGGTGGTTTTACCAAGGAAGAGACCGAGTATTTGTTGGTCGACTGCCACTACTTGGGCATCGATAATGTAATGGCTCTCCGTGGGGATGCCATGCGGGAGGAAAAGTACTTTCAGCCCACAAAAGGAGGCCACCCCTATGCCTTGAATCTCGTGGAACAGATTCAAAACCTGAACTGTGGCAAGTATTTGCACGAGGTCATCGAAACGGATAACTGCTCCGATTTCTGTATTGGAGTGGCCGGCTATCCCGAAAAACATTTGGAAGCACCTTCGTTGAAATCGGACCTCATCCGTTTAAAGGAAAAGGTAGATGCAGGGGCCGACTATGTGGTGACCCAAATGTTCTTCGACAATAAAAAGTATTTTGAATTCGTGGAGGCTGCCAAGCAAATGGGAATCGAGGTGCCTATTATTCCGGGGATAAAGCCCATCGCGGTGAAGCGGCATTTACAGTTACTACCCCAAGTATTCCGAATTGACTTGCCTCAAGATTTGATCGATTCGGTAGAAGCTTGCAAAGACAATAAGGCGGTACGGCAAGTAGGTATCGAATGGGCCATTGAACAATCAAAGGAATTGAAAGCGGCCGGGGTACCCGTATTGCATTATTACTCGATGGGAAAATCGGATAATATCAAGGCGATCGCTAGCAAGGTCTTCTAAAATTTTCGGTTTAGGGTGCAAATAATATTACACCAAACCTGGAACTTTACACCTTGAATATTTTTACCTTTGACCCCCATGAGCCCCAGGGTACTGCTAATTTCTCTTTTTTCGATAGGTTGGTGTTTTTCCCAAGAAGGAGGAGTAGCGAAAAAGTACACCTTGGACGCCAATGCCTTTTACGGATCTATTCTTTTGCACAATACCGATATCTCACATCTTATTTCGGAACACCCTTCCGGTATTATTCTGGGATATAGTAGAAAAACCTTTGGCGAAGAAGAATGGCAACAATGGTATAACTACCCGGATTCGGGTGCCTCGTTCGTTTACCAGGATACCCACAACCCAACTTTGGGAAAAACCTTCGGACTCTATGCCCACTATAATTTTTACTTTTTTAAGCGAAATCTCCAATTTCGGATAGGTCAGGGGATCTCTTTTGCAACCAATCCCTACGATAGAACGGAGAATTTCAGAAACAATGCCTATGGATCTCGGTTGTTGAGTAGTACTTATTTGACCTTGAACTACCGAAGAGAGTATATTTTAGATGGTCTAGGGCTGAAGGCCGGTATTACGGTGGTTCATTATTCCAACGCGAATGTTAGGGCGCCGAACACCTCGACGAATACGCTGGCATTCAATGCGGGGTTGATTTACTCCATCGGGGACGAGGCAAACGAATATATCACTAGGGAGAAACCAAAAGTTAAGGAGCCTTTGCGCTATAACTTGGTTTTTAGGTCCGGAATCAACGAAAGTGATAATATTGGGGCCGGGCAGTTTCCCTTTTACATTGTTTCGGCCTATACCGATAAAAGATTAGGTCGTAAAAGTGCCCTTCAACTGGGGACGGATATTTTTTTTAGTAATTTTCTAAAGGAGTTGATCCGCTATCAAAGTATTTCTTTTCCTGAAAACAATGTCTCGGCGGATACCGATTTCAAGCGGGTCGGACTTTTCTTGGGCCATGAGCTTTTTATTAATAAATTGAGTGTCATCACACAGCTTGGATACTATGTGTACTATCCCTTCGATTTTGAGGGAAGGGTCTACAACCGGATTGGATTGAAACGGTATTTTGGAAAAAAATGGTTTGGCGCCATCACGTTGAAATCACATGCCGCCGCCGCTGAAGCCGTAGAATTCGGGGTAGGGGTGCGCCTGTAATTTGGGAAATGGGAAACAGGGGTAAGAGCCAAGACTTAAGACGATTTGACTCGTGCCATAAACAGCTGAATATGCGAATACATCTAAAATTCGGTACACTGCGTTTCTCCCTTGATCGGCATCGCTCGACCGAAGTGGGAGAAAGCCAACTATACAAAAAGGGGGTATTCCCGAAGGCGGTGAAAATAATTTTTTATGCGCTAGCTGGTTTTTTAATTGCATCCTGTAACTCGGAATCGGCCCTGGATTGTTTTCAAAGCACCGGTGAGCTTATCAGGGAGGAGGTGATGGTCGACCCCTTTACAGAAATTACCGTTTTCGAAAATATATCACTCATCGTAAAACAGGGGGAGACCCAGAAAGTCGAAATCGAAACCGGCGACAATCTCCGTGAGGAAGTGACCGCTGTGGTCAGTGGAAGCCGCCTACTATTGCGCGATACCAACGACTGTAATTTTTTTCGGGAATACGGGGTCACCAAGGTATACGTAACGGTGCCGAACCTGACCGAAATACGGAGTAGTACCGGTTGGCCCGTAGAAAGCGATAGTGTTTTGTCCTATGCTGACTTACGATTGATTTCAGAGAGTTTTGTTAATACGGAATCCGAGACGACCGACGGAGCCTTCGATTTGGAAGTAGCTGCCGAGAACCTCAATGTGGTTGTAAACGGCATTGCCTATTTTAAGCTGAGGGGAACCAGTGAAACTTTTAATATTACTATCGCCGCGGGCGATTCCCGTATCGAGGCCGAGGATTTAATGGTACAGAATGTGGTAGTGAACCACCGCGGTTCGAACGACATCCTGGTAGATCCCCAACTATCGATACGAGGGGTGATTCGGGGAACCGGGGACGTGATCAGTAACACACGACCCGACGAAATAGCGGTGGAGGAATTGTATAAGGGAAGATTGCTCTTTAAAGACTGATCACTCACTTTTGAAGGATGTCAAGTAAGATGTAAAAGTGCCTAGAGCTGTGAATCCAATTGCCAAATATCTAAATAACCTCTTTGCCAAGAAAAGGATTCTCGGTGATGATACCCGTTTGGAGGGGCTAGTCAAAGCAGACGACCTTTTAGCCGATTTGGTAAATCAACAAAAGATTCCCGGTTTATCGGTAACGGTGCTTGAAGAAGGGAAAACCATCTTTCAAAAGGGCTACGGCCATGCCGATTTGGAAGCAAAAACCCGAATCATACCGGAAGAGACGGTTTTTCGTGTTGCCAGTGTTTCCAAACCCATCGCGGCGACGGCCTTGGCGCATATGGTAGTAGAAGGAATCATTGATCTGGATGCTTCTTTCCGTACCTATGTACCCTATTATCCCAAAAAGAAATACGATTTCACGATTCGGCAGTTAGCAAGTCATACGGCGGGGATACGTAGCTATCGCGGAACCGAATATGGGCTCAACAGACCCTATTCCATTAAGGAAGGTATCGACCTTTTTAAGAATGACCCCTTACTTTTTGAGCCAGGTACCGGTTACCACTACAATAGCTATGACTGGGTGTTGATTTCCTTGGCGATGCAGGAGGCAAGTGGTATACCGTTTGTAGAGTATGTACACGAGAAGGTATTGGAGCCCTTGGGAATGGACCATACGTTCGCACCCACCGCCAAGAAGGGTTCCGACACTTGGCCGGGAGCACATCGATTGGCTACCTCCTATTCAAGGAATCGATTAGGGTTTCGGGAGGCGATTCCGGTAAACAATCATTATAAACTTGCCGGAGGCGGGTATCTGTCGACCTCTGGGGACATAGCTAAATTGGGTCAAGCTTATCTGGAAGGGAAAATTTTGGACAAAAAAACCTTGCAGCCTTTCTTGACTTCCCAAAACATCAATGGGACCCCGACCTATTACGGACTTGGTTGGCAAGTGAGCGAGGATACCAAGGGCCGTTCCTATTACGGACATGTAGGTAATGGGGTTGGGGGGTATTCGAACTTTTTTGTGTATCCAAATGAGCAGATGGTTGTTGCTATTCTCATCAACTGTACCGACCCAAAGGTGCAGGACGTATTGGATACAACAGTCAACCTCTTGATGACGTCAAAGAAACCTTCCTTTTAAGAAAATCCCTTTTGGAAGAAATCGCCAAAAAAAAGTATATTACCATATGGTTCTACCGACCTCGTTGGTTCATTCCCCATGGATGTCCGGGAAAATGATGGGGAGGTGGACATGATTCTTAACCGACCAAAAGTTGACCGAAATATGAAAGGAGAAGAGAAGAGCCCTGCCCAAGAACCGACCGGTGCGAGATCGAGCCATTGGCTACAACGTTTGAAGGATGAAAGTTGGGAAGCAGAGCTACTGGTTTCCGCGATAGCTACCTTCGGAACGTTTCAATTGTTCGATGTTGTTTTTTGGGCAACCTATCGTTTTATCGACCTCCTTCCCCCGAAACAGTACCCTCTCGGTTATTTTATTGTTATTTCAGGTTTGCTGGCGGTCAGTATTTTGGTTTCCATGTTTGTTATCCACTTCTTTTTGAGGGCATTTTGGGTGGGTCTTGTGGGTCTGAATTCCGTATTTCCGGACTACAGTCTGGAAGACAGTGCGTATTCCAAGATATATACTGAAAAAATTCTTTCGATTCTTCCGAAGCAGGAGGAAACCATCCAAAAAGTAGACGAACTTTGCAGTGTTATCTTCGCTGCGGCTTTTTGCCTGCTATTAATTTACGCTTATCTGGCCATTACCTTGAGTATCTACCTCTTTGCGTTCAACGTGCTATCGGAGTATATTCCCAAGGAATTATTGCTGATACCGATAGGAGCCATAGCGCTGCTGTTCATTATTCAGACGGTAATGGGTATTGTGGGCAACCTTAAAATATTCAAGGAAAATGTAATCGTGCAGACTTGGATGTACAGGATCGTTCGGGTTGGATCCATGGCCATGTACGGACCATTGTACAAGATATTGCTGCAAATCACCATGACCTTCGGCTCCAATTTCAAAAAAAAGAAACCCTTGATAGGCCTATTGCTCCTATTTTTATTTTGTGGAATGGTGGTATCGGTGGTGATGGGGGCCAAGTCCGATATGGTACATCTGGTTCGACCAGATCGGTTTTATAAGGATACGGTGTACAAGGAATATTATCGCAATCAAAATGGGGACAGCGGGTTTTTATTGACCCCGGAAATCGATTCCGACGTGATAGAATCCAAGGTGTTGAAACTTTTTATTCCCATTTACGGTAACGAGCGGAAATATCAGGAGAAAATATGTGGACCCTTCGAGGAGGACGAGAACCGGAATCAGGACGAAAACACCAGGCTCATACGGGCCCAATACCTTGACTGCTACCAGCAGTACAACCAAATATTCGTGGACGAAGTAAGAATCCGGGTCGATTTTATTAAACAGAACCATCCGGAAACAGGTCAGTTTGGTGTGATCTGTTACCTGGATACCGGGCAAATGAACGCCGGTAAAAATGTGCTCCGTGTGAAGAAAAAATTTGAAAAAGAAGTGGTCTCGGAATGGTCGATTCCATTTTATCTCGTCCCGGAAGCAAGTGTCTCCTTATCCAAAGATTGAAAAATGGCTTCAGCAACAGTGCTTATAGGATGCCGAAAGTCAGGACCCGTATTTCGAGTTGCCATTCTTTTTGGAATCGATTAACTTAGACCTATGGTTAGGCTAGCATTTGTGGTTGTTATTCTGTTGGGCGGTTTCCAACTCGCTGCCCAAACCCATATTTCGGGCCATCTAGACTTGGAAGCGGTTTCCATACCCAATGGACATGTATATTTGAGTCGGGTAGCGTTGGAAGACCTGTCCGATAATGGCCAGGAAACCCCTATTGCTCGTTCCGCCGTTGACGAAAACGGCTTCTTTTCATTTAAAAAGTTGAAAATAACCGATAAGGATGCCATCTATCGCATTTATATCGAACAAGTGGAAAATGCCTTGAGGCGCACCCTTCGGACCGAACAGCTGTTCATTTTTTCAAGGAACGACAGCATTTATTTTAAAAGAAGCGGTATCCCATTTGCTGATTATACGAATACCAACATAGCTGATCGCGAATGGCGACGGTTACGCAGGTATGAAACCGCTTTGCGGGCCGTTGAAGTCAAAAAAGAGGATAGTCTTTCAAGTGCTTATGTACTCAATTTGAAAAGTTATGCCAAGGACTCGCTGCAAATTTTAATGGTAAAATTGATCGGAATCAAACAGCTGGATTATCAGCAATTATTGGAAAAAGATATTGCCAAAAACCCCGACTATTATTTGGCCTTGTTGAGCGAGTTGAAGAAGAGCGATATTGACCGGGGGGAATACCTGTTTTTGGAAAATAAACTGGCTTTTCTAACAACCGAAATAGCCGAGCGTCGTTATCGGACCAGTGCTATCGTGAATATCATCCTATGCATGTTACTGGTAGCACTTTTGGTCATGACTTTTCGCATACGGAGCTCGGGCAAACTACCTCCCCTAAACGATTTGAGCAAACAGGAACAAAATGTGCAACAGCTCATCCTGCAGGGCAAGAGCAATAAACAGATTGCCGAAGAACTCTTTATCAGTCTTAGTACGGTCAAGACACACATCACCAATATCTACAACAAATTACAGGTGTCCGGAAGAAAGGAGTTGCTGCAACGACATCAAAATTAGTAGGGGTACTAGTCCTTAAATAGGACCCTGTTGTTTTCGATACATACAATTCACTTTGTTACTTGCGTAGCAAACGAAAACCATGTATCGATCGTGTTTGATCATTTTATTGTTCGCCAATTTATCTGGATTCGGTCAGACCCACTACTTAATTTCCGGCAAGATTACCGATGAACAAAATACACCCGTCGCGGTGGGTGATATTTTGTTATATGAAAAGGATAATGATGCGTTGCTCCAATACACTACGGTGAACAAGGGACGATTTTTATTCGAGGCGATTCCTTTCGGTAGGTATCGTTTACAAATTTCCTGTTTGGGTTATGAGGTGGAAGAGCTGCATGTAGTGGTTGATAGTGACCAATTGTTCACAATCCGCTTACAGGAAAGCAGAACCGATTTGGACGAGGTTACGGTTACGGCGGCCAAACCGATGGTCACTAACCGAAACGGAAACCTGGAAATAGACGTTACGAATCCCGTATTTTCCTCAATTCCGGATCCCGTTGACTTGCTGTCGAAGTTTCCGGGCATTCGGATAAGTCCGGATAGGGAATCGATAACCGTTCTAGGCAAGGGGATTCCATTAATTTATCTAGGGAATCAACGCATATCTTTGGAAGAATTCAAAGCCTTATCGGTAGCAACTATCAGCAGCATCGAGATTGTTAGAAATCCGTCGGCAAAATATGAAGCTGAAGGGAGGGCAGTATTATTGATAACCAGTAAGTCTATGGACAGCGAGGGCGTGATGGTCAATTTATCGGAAATGCTCTCGTTCAAAAGAAATTTTAACAACTACAACGGAATCAATCTTAATCTGGGTAGAAATAAATTGAGCCTGAAGACCAGTTTTGGATACAATGATTTGCAAACCTGGGAGAGCAACAGTTTCGAATTTTCCATTCCTGCCCAAAATGCTTTTTCGGACTATTTGGTATTGATAGAGGCCAATGATAGGAAACAAATCAATATGGGAGTCGGCCTTTCCTACGAAATAAACGAAACCGACTACTTTTCGGCGAATACCAATATCCGATTGCAGACCGATACCTTCCCGATAGATACCGATACCTTTCTTCGACAAGGGCTTATTGAAGATACCATCGTCACCCGGACCTTGAATGATAACAGTAAGGATTTCGTAAGCGCGAATCTCAATTATAACAAGAAATTGGGTAATGGCATGAACGTCTTTACCGGACTACAATATTCATCTTTTGTTCAAGAGTTGGACACTGATATTTTTAATAACTTTAATGATACAGGACTTTTTAATGCCCAAGATAGATATCAAAAGTATCGCATAGGGGTATTAGCCTATCGGTTTGATATCGAAAAGACCTTTGGTAACAACTTTAAATGGGAAATCGGTGCAAACCTGAGTGAGGCCCGTGCGAATGCATTTACCGAAATCCTATTTTTTCAGCCAGACAGCCTTTCAACAATCGACTATGATTATTCGGAACAACTTTATGCGAGTTATACGCAATTATCCGTTGGGGTCGGTGAAAAGATGAACTTTAACGCGGGGCTAAGGGTGGAAAAAAATAACGTCAAGGGTGGGGAAACGACCCAAACGATACCGTTGGTCGATCGGCAGCAAACCAATTTTTTTCCCAAAGCCATGTTCAATATCGCATTGGACAGCACGAAAAGCATCACGGTCAATTATGCAAAAAATATAACACGACCGAATTATTCCAGGGCAAGTTCGATTACCGCATTCATCAATCCTTTTTTAGAGGGTTCCGGTAATGTAAACCTGGTCCCGACCCTTACCGAAGAACTATCGACGGTTTTTCAATTAAAGAACAATTCGTTTACGATCAGTTATTCGAGCATAGAGAATCCTACCTATTTTACCATTGCCTATGATGATCAACTAGAGCGTGCGGTGCTTTCACAAAGGAATCTTGATAAGGAGTATTTTTTAGAACTAGCTTTGAATATGCCGTTCACGAGCGGTATATGGACTTCCACCAACTACGGTACCCTTTCGATGCGGCGAATAGAGGATCCGGATGCTGCCATGGGCAGTTCAAAACCTTACTTTTACCTCTATACGAATCATCAGTTCAAAGTTGGAAAAGATATGACCTTGGCTTTTGGAGGTTGGGGGCTAACCGATCGTTACGAAGGAGTTTTCAAAAGAAACGGATTGCTCGTTCTCGAAGCGGCGATCACCAAGACTTTTTTTGAGAAACTAGATTGTTCCTTGCGATTCAACGATATCACAAGGGCCATGAACTTTGAGGAAAGCTATGCAGTAGATGGGGTCGAGGCCCAAGGTGCTTACTTTGCCGATGCACGGGAGATTGTCCTTTCACTCAAATACTCCTTTGGAAAAGTGAAAGACCTAAACTATAAAAATAAGGATATAGACCAAGGATTAGATAGGATACGATAATTGTTAGATCAAGGTTAAATATCAATCTGTTTAATAAAAAACAAGTATCTTTAAACAAAAAAGAGATGAAGTATTCAAAGTTTGCCCTCACTGTTTTGTTCATTGCTACTTTCGCCTTTGGTTTAAGTGCCCAGGAAATCACCTCATTTCAAGGTTCGTGGGGCGATGAATATTACCAGGATAAAAAGAGGTTAAGTTGGAAAGAAATTGACGCCATTATGACCGAGAGCACGGTAGCCGAAATGAACTGGCAGAAGTATAAAAAGCAGTCGTTGGGCGGACTCATCGCCGGAACGGCCAATCTCGGAGCGGGCATTTGGTTCATAGTGGAATATAACGATGACAAGGTAGTGACGGCTCCGGCCATTGCTTTTGCCGGTACTGCTATCATCAGCTCGATTTTCTTTAACGCGGCCAAAAAAAACAAGAAAAAAGCGATTCTTGAATACAATGATGCCTTAGGTTCAAAAACCTCTTATCGATTAGTGCCGACCAGCAATGAAAATGGGTTTGGGCTGGCTTTAAAGTTCTAAGGGTATTTTTTACTTCCCCTTTCGTATCGACCTGGGAATTATAGTATCTTAGCGACCCTTGGGTTTAATTCCAAACGGTCGCTAAGATGATTTATAACGGTACTTGTTTCAAAACTATCACCCAATTTCAATGCGTTTTCATCTTCTGTTTGTTGCTTGCTACTTCCAGTAGGGCACAGCAGACAACCGAAATAGACCGTTTATCCGCCAAATATGCAACAGAGTCCCTCCCATTACTAAGGGAATTGCTCAGCATCCCCAATGACGCCTTCTATCCTGACGATATCGAGCGGAACATTGTTTGGTGCGAAAAAGCATTTGAGAACCGTGGCTTTGATACCCGACGTTTGCGAACACCAACGGTTCCCTTATTGCTGGCACAGCGATCGCATCCCAAGGCCAAAAAAACGGTCCTTATCTATTTGCAATTGGATGGACAGCCGGTCGATAGCACCCGATGGTTTCAAAAAAGTGCCTATGAGCCCGTACTCAAAAAGCCCGATGGAACAGGGGAATGGGAACAAATAGTGTGGGACGATACCACATCCTTTGAGGATGATTACAGGGTTTTTGCTCGATCTGCCAGCGATGCCAAAGGACCGGTGGCCATGTTTTTGGCGGCGTTGGACGCCACTGCTTCCCAAAATAGTGTTCCCAACTACAACATTAAGGTAATTATGGACTTTGAGGAAGAGTTGGGGTCCCCCCATCTGCCCAAGGCGGTCATAGAAAATGAAGAAGCCCTGAAAGCCGATATGCTCATCATCTTTGATGGTCCCAGGCATATTACCAACAAACCAACGCTCACATTCGGTGCCCGTGGTATCGCAACGATTACCCTTACCACCTACGGCCCCGTGGTTCCCCAGCACAGTGGTCATTTTGGAAACTATGCCCCAAATCCTGCCCTCCGCTTATCAAAGTTGTTGGCTTCCATGAAAGACGATGTGGGACGCGTGACGATTCCAGGTTTCTATGATGGAGTCTCCATCGACGCCGAGACCGAACGCGTCTTGAGAAAGGTACCCGACAATGAAGAGCGGATAAAGGAACGACTTCAAATCGCTTCTACCGACAAAGTGGGAAGCTACTACCAAGAAGCCATTCAATACCCCTCACTCAATATTCGTGGGATGCAGTCTGGTTGGATCGATGAAAAAGTACGAACCATCATACCTGCTTGGGCAAGGGCTGAAATCGATGTGCGCCTTGTTTTGGAAACAGACCCGGAACGGCTACTGCTGCTTATAAAAGAACATATTGAAAATCAAGGATATAAGGTAATCGATAGAGTGCCGACCAAGGATGAGCGGTTGTCCAACGAGAAGATAGCTACCTTCACCTCGGAGATATCGTACCAGTCTTTTCGTACCGATTTTGATTCCGAGGTTGGGAAATGGCTTCGGAAAGCGTTGAAAAAGGCTTTCGGAGAAGAACCCATCATGATTCGAATGAGTGGCGGCTCGATTCCGATATCCCCTTTTGTGACCACCTTGAACATTCCTGCCGTAACGGTTCCGACGGTCAATCGGGATAACAATCAGCACAGTCCGAATGAAAACCTAAGACTGGGAAACTATCGGGAAGGAATAAAGACGATGATAGCGATTTTGACGGAGGAACTATGATTGGTCGTTAGGGGTCAAGAAGTCAATTCGCTGAACAAACTCTCCAGATTTTTACTTTTTCTACTTAACTGAAGTGTTTTGAGCTGGTTGTCGTGCGCAAAATCGAATACCGCTGGGCGCATATCATTCGATGTACTGAAGGTGATGTGATAGACAAAGCCGCTCACATTCTTTACATGGGTTACATGGGGAAGTCTGTTTAAAAATGCCTCTTCTACGCGGTAATCAAATTCCACTTCGATGATTTGATCCTCATCTTCACGTAATTCCGATAATTTTTTATCGGCCACTAACACCCCTTTGTTGATAATCAATACTCGATCACATACAGCTTCTACCTCTTTCATGATATGTGTTGAAAGCAAAATGGTTTTTTCTTTTCCGACTTCCCGAATGAGTTTTCTTATTTCCAGCAACTGGTTCGGATCGAGACCGGTAGTTGGTTCGTCCAATATCAAAACGTCGGGATCATGGAGCATTGCAGCCGCCAGCCCCACCCGTTGGCGATATCCTTTGGAGAGTTGCCCTATTTTTTTATGGGCTTCCGGTGCAAGCCCTGTTTTTTCGATGACTTCGGCAATTCGATCTTTATCCACCTTATATACGTTGGCGTTAAAAACAAGGTACTCCTTTACATACATGTCTAGATACAAGGGATTGTGCTCCGGTAGATAACCGACACTTTCTTGTACCTTTTTTTTGTCTTTCAAGACATCGAACGAGTTAACCGTGGCCTCGCCCTCATCTGCTACATGATAGGTGGTCAACACCTTCATCATGGTCGACTTACCCGCGCCGTTCGGACCAAGAAACCCAACAATTTCCCCCTTTGCCAATTCAAACGATACATGGTCGAGTGCTTTTTGGGTACCAAAAGTCTTGGTAATATTTTTGACGGTGATAGACATTGCCTTTATTTTAAATTCAAAAATAAACAATAACCACCGATTTGGGACCAACGCGTATTCTCAATAAACGAACAGTATGTTTTATTGATTCGCAATGGGAATCCCCTTAATCTAAAAAAATCAAAAAAATAGTACTCGGGAATATGATTTCTAAATTTAATTGTTACTTTAGCCAAAGTTTAAGTGTACAATGACAAGACAGTATTTCTATAACGGTTTCTTTTTTTACTTCTTTAAAAGAGAAGCGGGACTGTTATAGGATATTGAAAAGTGATATGATATAAAGTCCCGCGATAAGCGGGACTTTTTTCATTTCATCCATATTAGCAAGAGATGCGTCTAAAAATAGCGATTCAAGGAATAAAGGGTTCGAACCATCACCAAGTGGTCAGGGAATATTATGGCAACGAGGTCGATCTGGTTGAATGTATGTCGTTCGATTCGTTGGTAGAACGCCTCCTCGATGGCTCGTCTGACAAGGGGGTTATGGCCATTGAAAATTCAATTGCCGGATCCATTATTCCCAATTATGCATTGGTTTACCGGAACAATCTTCATATTATCGGGGAACACTACCTGAACATTCATCATAATCTTATGGTGTTAAGGGGGCAGACCATGGATGATATCGAAGAGGTACGCTCCCATCCGATGGCATTGTTGCAGTGTAAGGAGTTTTTTAAAGACCATCCGAACATCAAACTGGTGGAAGATGTCGATACCGCGGAGACTGCAAAACGGATTCAAGAACAAAAATTAAAGGGAATCGCAGCAATCGCCCCCAAAGTAGCGGCAGATTTGTATGATTTGGACATCGTAGCTGCGGAGATACAGACCATTAAAAATAATGCTACCCGTTTTATCATTGTAAAGACAAAAAATAAGGAACTGCCAAAAGCTGAAATCAATAAGGCTTCCATCCGATTTATTACCGACCATAAACGGGGTAGTTTGGCAACTGTACTGAACGTTATGAGCGATTGCAATCTGAATTTGACCAAAATACAATCCCTTCCGATAATTAAAACGCCATGGAAGTATGCCTTTTTCGTGGATGTTACTTTTGAGGAATACGACCATTTCGATAAGGCGAAATCACTTTTGAACATCATGTCGGAAGACTTTAGGGTGTTGGGTGAATATAAAAACGCACGAATATGATACGCACCGCGGATCGTTTACATACCGTCGAGGAATATTACTTCTCCAAAAAACTGAGGGAGGTACGTGGACTCATTGCCAAAGGTCGACCGATCATCAACATGGGCATTGGAAGTCCCGATCTGGCGCCTTCCGATGCGGTCATCGCTTCCTTTAAGGAATCGATTGTTGAGGTGGGGGCGCATCAATATCAGAGTTATCAGGGCTTACCGGAGTTGCGACAGGCGATTGCCGATTTTTACGAGTCCAAGTTCGGGGTAGTGGTAGATCCAGGTTCGGAAGTCTTGCCCCTAATGGGTTCCAAAGAGGGTATCATGCACATCAGCATGGCTTTTTTAAACGAGGGCGATGAGGTGTTGATACCCAATCCGGGCTATCCCACCTATATGGCGGTCACTAAATTGGTCGGTGGCACTCCTAAATTATATCATTTGTCGGAAGAAAATGGATGGTTCCCCGACTTAGCAGATCTGCGTTCCCAAGATTTGTCCAAGGTGAAATTGATGTGGGTAAGTTATCCACATATGCCAACCGGTGCTACGGCCAATTCCAATCAATTACAAGAGCTGGTCGACTTTGCCAAAGAAAATAATATGCTGTTGGTCAATGACAATCCGTATAGCTTTGTTTTGAGTAAAAATCCGAATAGTCTGTTGGCGATGGAGGGAGCCAAGGAAGTTGCTTTGGAACTGAATTCACTCAGTAAGACATTCAATATGGCCGGGTGGCGTGTCGGAATGGTATTGGGAAGCGCCGACCACATCGATGCTATTTTAAAAGTGAAAAGCAATATGGATTCAGGAATGTTCTACGGCATTCAAAAAGGGGCTATCGAAGCGTTGCGAAGTGGAAAGGAATGGTTCGAGAAATTGGACGTTATCTACGGGAATAGGAGAAATTTAATGTTCCGATTGGTCGATAAACTCGGTTGTAGTTACGATAGGAATGCGGTAGGGATGTTTGTGTGGGCGAGGTTGCCCAAAGGCAGCAAATCGGCCGAGGCATTTATAGATGACGTCCTCTACGAAAAAAATATCTTTATAGCACCGGGAACAATTTTTGGTAGCAATGGGGAAGGATATATTCGCTTCTCGCTTTGTGTAAAGGAGGAAAAAATAACGGAAGCCATTGAAAGGTTTTAGCAATTTGGGTATAATCAAGGAAGAAACGCTTTAGTGAATAGCTAGTAGCTAATATCTGGAAAATGAACGTATTCATCATCGGTATCGGTTTGATCGGGGGGTCTTTTGCAAAGGATATCAAACGCCTACACCCCGAAAGTAAAATTTACGGTATCGATACCGATAAAGATCACTTGCAGCAGGCGTTGGATTTGAAACTGATCGACTTCATGTCAGCCTATGAAGAACTGGAAAAGGCCGATATGGTTTTGGTAAGTATTCCAGTGGATGCTTCGGTAACGGAGCTTCCCAAAATCTTGGAGCTGGTGAACGACGATTGCGTAGTGTTCGATGGAGGTTCAACCAAAAACCTAATTTGTAAGGCACTGGAAGACCATCACAAAAGACGTAATTTCCTCGCATGTCACCCCATTGCAGGAACCGAATTTTCAGGCCCCTCGGCGGCAATTGAACATTTATATGAAGGCAAGACCAATATCATCTGCGAAGTGGAAAAAACGGCTTTTAAGTTGCAGGAAAGGGCCTTGGAACTGTTCAGGGAAATGGGGATGCGCATTCGCTATATGAATCCCGAGGCGCACGATAAACATATCGCCTACGTGTCGCATTTATCACATATCAGCTCTTTTATGTTGGGAAAGACCGTTATCGAGAAAGAAAAAAACGAACGCGATATTTTTGACATGGCAGGTAGTGGTTTTGAAAGCACGGTGCGTCTTGCCAAAAGTTCCCCGGCAATGTGGACGCCGATTTTTGAGCAGAACAAGGAAAACGTGATAGAGACCTTGGAAGAGTATATTGCCAACTTGGAAGCCTTTAAGGAATTGCTGCTCAGGCAAGATTATGAGGGTATCTACAAGGAAATGAACGATACGAACAAGATAAAGGAAATTTTAGACGGAATACCGTTGACCAAGAAATAAGCATTACTTGAAATTGACCTATACGGATTGGGTTTAGTGATTTGCACTAAGTATATTTCCTCTCCAAGGATACATAGTTGAACATAGAAAAGCCATACTAAAAACGAATTATAGAACGATGGAAAATACAAAAGAAATGAGGTCCTGGTTAGATGACATGAATCTCGGTCATCCCCTTGTAATTGCCGGGCCCTGTAGTGCCGAAACCGAAGCGCAAGTATTGCGTATCGCCAATGAATTGAAAGATACCGATGTCAACTATTACCGGGCAGGTATTTGGAAACCGCGTACGAGACCCGGCAATTTTGAAGGCGTAGGGGCGCTTGGACTAAAATGGCTTCAAAAGGTAAAGGCGGAAACCGGTTTAAAAACGGCTACTGAAGTGGCCAACCGTGCCCACGTTGAATTGGCCTTGGAACACGATGTCGACTTGTTGTGGATAGGCGCTAGGTCAACCGTGAGTCCGTTTATCGTTCAGGAAATCGCCGATGCTCTGGAAGGTACCGACAAAGTGGTGTTGATCAAGAATCCTGTAAACCCCGACCTTTCGCTCTGGCTAGGGGCCGTAGAGCGACTACATACGGCGAATATCAAAAAATTAGGGGTAATACACCGAGGGTTTTCAAGTTATGAAAGAACGAAGTATCGGAATATCCCGGAGTGGCAGTTAGCTATCGATCTGCAGACCAGGTTTCCCGACTTACCGATAATTAATGACCCTTCCCACATTACCGGAAAACGTGATATGATTTTTGATGTTTCCCAAACCGCTTTGGATTTGAATTTTGATGGTTTGATGATCGAAACGCATCACGATCCCGACAATGCGTGGAGCGATGCGGCACAACAGGTGACCCCGGCCCGCCTAGTACAGATTATGAAGGATTTAAAAATAAGGAAAGAAACCGATAGCGAGGCCGAGTATACCCGCAAACTTAGCAACTTAAGGGCGCAAATTGATATTTTGGACCACCAGTTGATCGAGACATTGGGAAAACGAATGAAGGTCTCCGATGGGATAGGACAGTTGAAAAAGCAAAAGAACGTTGCGGTACTTCAGTCAAACCGATGGAACCAAATTTTAGGGGCGATGATTTTAGAGGGTGAGACCAAAGGATTGAGCGAAGAATTTGTTTTGAAGATGTTCAAGGCAATCCACCAAGAGTCGATTAATCACCAGGAGAAGATTATTAATGCATAGTGCATCTTTGGCGGAGTCATACCGATGCCGGTCAAAACGATGATTCGCTTTGACCGGTATCGGTTACTTGCTTTTATTATTTTTTGAAAATGTACCGGGTAATAAAAATACCCTGTCCGTCTTCGGTGCCGGCATTACTTTCTACTCCACTGACTACAAAGGCCAGTTCCCAACCGTCTGCGACAAGGGCATTGATTTTTGAAGAGATAACCGCATCATTGGCGGCGATATTCTGAAATCGGATGCCCCCGAGATTGTAGAAATTCAAAAGCTTGGTCTCCTCGAAATTCTTCACTCGAATTTCCTTGCGTTTTGATTTATTTCGCGAATTGTCTTCCTCGGTTTGTTCGGAGGTAAACTGTGAAAAATCTTTTTCTTCCTGGGAATCTACGATTCTTGAACGTCCCAATCCGTTAGGTACGATCGATTCTACACTGGTGATGACCTTATACTGTTGAGCGGTCATATCAAAAAGGGCGACAACAAAAAGCAAGGCGAACAAGGAGATTTTTTTCATAACGGTCTGTTTTTATGATTAGCGAATGAAGTTAAAGACTCGGCATCAGTTTTTAAAATCATTTACTTCAAAATATGCTGAAATACTGGAAATCCGTGAGAACCCACTACCAGTATATGGGTAGCAGACCGGTTGCCGCGCCTTTCTTTTAAAGGCCAACGATAAGGGTATGTATGGTCAAAAAACCGTTATTTTGTCATAAGTTTTGAAACTGCACTGATGAATGAAGGGCAAAGTATATAAATCGACCGGTAGTTGGTATAGCGTTAAGGCCGAGGATGGTGCTTTTTACGAATGTCGTATTAAGGGCAAGTTTCGTATTCAAGGAATCAAAAGCACTAATCCTATAGCGGTAGGGGATAACGTAACCTTTGAGATAGAAAGAATGGGTGATGCGGAGGTGGGAACAATTTCAGCCATTGGTGATAGGAGGAACTATATCATCAGAAAATCGGTCAAATTATCGAAGCAAACCCATATCATCGCAGCCAATTTAGACCAAGTTTTTTTAATGGTTACCTTAAACAATCCGGTTACCTACACGCTCTTTATCGACCGGTTTCTGGCAACGGCCGAGGCCTACGATGTCCCCGTGGTATTACTTTTTAATAAGGTCGACACCTATAATGATGAGGAATTGGCCGAAGTGAAGTATTTGGCCTCTTTGTACCGAACTATCGGGTATACCTGTATTGGCATTTCGGCAAAGACCGGTAAGAATATCAATAAGGTGCGCGAATTGATGAAAGACAAGACCAGTATGTTCGCGGGTAATTCCGGGGTCGGTAAATCGACTTTGATCAATGCCATACAACCGGCCCTATCCCTTAAAACTTCCGAAATATCGCTACAACACTTGCAGGGCCAACACACTACTACCTTCGCCGAAATGTACGATTTAGACTTTGGTGGGCAGATTATCGATACCCCAGGTATCAAAGGATTCGGAATCGTAGATATGGAAAAAGATGAAATCGGGGATTATTTTCCGGAATTCTTTCGATTGAAAAGCGACTGTAAGTTCAACAACTGCCTGCACATCGATGAGCCGCAATGTGCGGTCAAAAAGGCACTTGAAAACAATGAGGTAGCATGGAGCCGTTACAAAAGTTACGTACAGATGGTCTCCGACGAGGAAAATATTCACCGAATTGATGATCACGATCCTAAAGCATCCCAGTAAGTAAAGTATGGCAAAGCGACTATGAGAGCAGTAATACAGAGAGTTGCAAAGGCAAGCGTTACCGTTAATAAAGAGGTGGTTTCCGAAATTGAAAACGGACTCCTAATTCTATTGGGTATCGAAGACGGCGACAATTTGGAGGATATCGAATGGCTTACGAGAAAAATCGTCTGCCTACGGATTTTTAATGATAGCGACGGAGTGATGAACCATTCGTTGGTAGAGGTAGGAGGAGATGCAATTGTCGTAAGCCAATTTACCCTACACGCCTCCACCAAGAAAGGCAACCGCCCCTCTTACATCAAAGCTTCGAAGCCGACCATTGCCATTCCTTTATACGAGACTTTTATAAAGCAATTGGAAAGCGATCTGGGTCGTAAGGTAGGGACTGGTATATTCGGTGCCGATATGAAAGTTGCGCTGTTGAACGATGGTCCCGTGACAATCATCGTAGATACCAAGAATAAGGAATAGGAATTTTAAGATTTTTTTTAGATTTGCGCACAAATTGTAGGAATTACCGTTTTCTATATAAGTACCAAACCAAACCAACACCAATGCGTTTTATTTTTCTTGCAAGTTCCCTCCTTTGCATGTTCGTGTCGTCTGCACAAGAAAATAAATACCAAGCCCTTTTATTGGATAAAAGTCTTACCGATAATGCCAATGCGGTAGTACGGTTAGACTATATGAAAATACATATCGGTTCTCCCCAAAAAATGACCTACACGGTTAGGCGGGCAGTAACCGTAATGAATAAGAGGGGCAATCGTCACGTAAGAACCACCGCTTCCCATGATAAGGAAACCCACATAAAAAAAATCGAGGCATTTGTTTACGACCGTCAGGGTCGGGAAATCGAGCATATCAAAAAGAAAGACTTTCGGGATCTTAGTGCCGTTGACGGTTTTTCGCTGTATACTGATGACCGCTTGCTGACATTTGACTATACGCCTATTCAGTACCCATATACCCTTGAATTCAGGTATGAGGTAGAGACATCCGATACGGGCTTTTTTCCACCATGGTACTTCTTGGGAGGTTATTTGTCGAGCGTTGAAAAAAGTCATTACGAAATCACCTATGATGATCCTGGGCTGAAGCCGGATATAAAGAAATACAATTTGGAGGGTCTTTCCCTGGTCGAAAAGGAAGAACCTGGACAGCTCCTGTTTACGGCCACGAATATTCCGGCCATTAGACCGGAAAGCCTGAGTCCGGGTTTTAGAAGTATCGCACCTAGATTGGCCGTACGTTTAAAGGATTTTACGTTAAAGGGGCATGATGCCTCGGTAGCCGATTGGAAGCAATTAGGTGGTTGGATCGACAATACCTTGCTGAAAGATAGGGACATCTTGAATGAAGAAACAATTGCCAAGGTAAGGAATTTGGTAAAAGGTGAAACAGATGACTTGCAAAAAGCCAAGATTGTTTACAAATACGTTCAGGAAAACACCAGATATGTAAGCGTACAGATTGGAATCGGAGGATGGAAGCCCATAAGTGCTATCGATGTTGATCGCGTCAAGTACGGGGACTGTAAGGGACTGTCCAATTATACCCACGCCCTGTTGAAGGCAGTCGACGTGGCATCCTTTTACACCGTAATCCATGCAGGAGAACGAAAAGTGGATTTTGATTCCGACTTTGCAAGATTGCAGGGAAATCACGCTATTTTGGCTATTCCTTATAAAGGGCAATACTATTGGATCGATTGTACCTCTCAGGTACATCCCTTTGGTTTTGTCGGTGATTTTACAGATGATAGGAATGCCCTGATCGTAACTCCGGAAGGAGGTAAAATCGTTCGTACCGTTTCGTATCTGAACGAACAGAACTATCAAAAAACAACGGCTGATTATACCCTTTCGCACGAAGGGCATATTTCAGGCGAGGCACGGATCGAAACGGAGGGCATACAATATGACAACCATTTCAAGCTCGAAACGCTGGATCACGACGAGGTCGTGAAACATTACAAAGACTATTGGGATAACATCAATAATCTAAAGATCGGGACGTATCGTTTTGAAAACAATCGAGATAGTATAGTTTTTACCGAAAAGGTGCCCTTCAACGCCGTTAACTACGCTACTTTGAGTGGTGACCGCATCCTATTCACCGTCAATGCCTTCAACAGAAATTCGTACATCCCTGATAGGTACCGAAATCGAAGACAGCCATTTGACATACAACGGGGATTCTTTGATGAGGATGAATTCCTTGTCAAACTCCCGGAAGGATTTAATGTGGAGGCAATACCCGAACCAAAACAGATCGATACCGAGTTCGGCCGCTATACTATGCGTATCCAATATCATCCCGAGATGAATACGGTACAATACCAAAGAAGCCTGCTCATTAAACAAGGTTTTTATCCTAAGGAAAAATACAATCTATACAGGGATTTCAGAAAACAGGTGGCACGAAATGACAATGCGCAGATCGTGCTCGTAAAAACCAATCCATAAGCTTTGTAATGACCAATTTTTTGTAATATGAAACATTTCCCCTTCCCCCTTTTAGCGACATGTTTGTTTGTCGTAAACGGCCTTTTTGCCCAGGATTTCAAATTTGGCAAAGTTTCAAAGGCTGAGCTCGAAGAAAAGACACATCCCAGAGATACTGCTGCGGTCGCGGCCTATTTGTACAAGTATCGCAGAACCTATTTCGATTATGTCAATGGACAAGGGTTTCAACTGAATACCGATGTACACGAGCGTGTTAAAATTTATGACCCGGCCGGGTTTGATTATGCTACCAAAAAAATACGGCTGTACGAAGATGGTAGTGATCGGGAAACGATTTCCGGGCTCAAAGCATATACCTATAATCTGGAGGGAGGAAAAGTGAAGGATGTGAAATTGGGAAAAGATGGGGAGTTTACCATGGAACTCACCGAGAGCTGGTATGAAAAATCATTTACCATGCCCAATCTGAAAGAGGGTTCAGTCATCGAATATAAATACAAAATTTCATCCCCCTTTATAGCCCAAGTAGATGAGTTCGTTTTTCAGCATGATATACCCGTCAACAAGTTGGAAGCATCGATGGAGATGCCGGAGTACTTCAATTATAGGGTAAATACCAAAGGCTTTTTGAGTGTTGTGCCCAAGGTCGAAAACACCCTCAAAACAGTGAATATCGCCCAAAAGGTTGCAACGGGTAATTGGATCGGCCCAAGAAGTACCACCGAGCAGGGCACCATCAACTATCGAATTACTATAGCGCATTACAATTTGGAAAATATTCCGGCACTCCACGAGGAACCACATGTTGGGTCTATCGATAATTATCGGTCGGGAATGAAATATGAGCTGAGCTATACCAAGTTTCCGAACAGCCCGATGAAACAATACGCCACCGATTGGGAAGCCGTAGTGAAATCGATCTACGAAAATCCCGGTTTCGGGGCCGAACTTAAAAAAACCGGTTATTTTGAGGATGAAATAGATCCTTTGGTAGCGGCGGCCACCACCGATGTCGAAAAATTGGCAATCATTTTTAGCTTTATAAAATCCAAGGTAAAATGGAATGGTTTTTATGGTAAGTACACCAGCGATGGTGTAAAAAAAGCCTTTAAGGAACGCACTGGTAATGTCGCTGAGATCAATTTAATGCTTACTTCGATGTTGCGCTACGCAGGTTTGGATGCCAATCCCGTATTGGTCAGTACGAGAAAGCATGGTATTCCGATATTTCCGACCCGGGAAGGGTACGACTATGTCATTTGCGGGGTGCAGTTACAGGGTGGTACGGTGTTGTTGGATGCGACCCATGCGTACAGCACACCCAATGTGCTTCCTTTTCGAACTTTGAACTGGGAAGGCAGAATTATCAAAAAGGATGGTAGCTCTTCACTGGTAGACCTGTATCCGCAAGAAAACAGTTCCAAGAAAATATTCTGCAGCGCAGTTATGGAAGAAAATGGGGATGTCAACGGAAAGATTCGTATTTCTTATACCAATCACGATGCCATCCAATTTAGAGAAGGTTACAACGAGACAAATGAAGAAGACTATTTGGAAAAGTTGGAAAACGAGAATGGAGGTATTGAAATCGATAATTTCAACGTAAAGAACCGTAATGATCTCTCCAAGGCGGCCGTAACTTCCTACGAGTATTATGATGAGGGTGCCTTTGACGTTGTTGCGGATAAGATCTATTTTTCTCCCATGCTTTTTTTAAGGACTACCGAAAACCCTTTCAAGCTGGAGAAAAGGGAATTTCCGGTTGATTTCGGATATCCATCGGGCCGGAGTGTTATTTCTTCCATCAATCTTCCAGCAGGGTACAAAGTAGAAACCTTGCCTGAACCGATGGCTATGGCCATGCCCGATGCCTTAGGCAGCTTTAAGTATGAAATCATCGATAAGGGCAACATGATACAATTGAAAGTGAGTTCCGAAATCAACCAACCTATCATTCCATCCGTTTATTATGGTTCCTTAAAAGAATATTATAAAAAAATGATAGAAAAAATGAATGAAAAGGTAGTTTTGTCCAAAGTTTAGACGATGGACATAAAAAATGCACAGCTCGCGGTCGATAAGTGGATAAAGGAACACGGGGTTCGTTACTTCAATGAGCTCACTAATATGGCCCAGCTGACCGAAGAGGTAGGCGAGGTCGCTAGGATTATCGCACGCCGCTATGGCGAACAAAGTGAAAAGGAGTCCGATAAGGAAAAAGACCTGGGCGAAGAACTGGCCGATGTACTTTTCGTTGTACTTTGTCTGGCCAATCAAACAGGAATAGACTTGCAGTTGGCCTTCGACAAAAAACTTGCCCTAAAGGCAAAGCGTGACCATGATCGGCACCAGAATAACAAAAAGCTCAAATAGTTTTATATTTGAGCTTTCTTTTTAAGGTCTTAAATACGTCAACTTGAAGCTATACCTTTCCGGTCCGCCACAGAAAAAGTTATATTCAAAAATTCAAATAACCGGCTCCAAGAGTGAGTCGAACCGCCTATTGCTGTTACAGGCACTGTACCCCAATGTTGAAATCAATAACCTATCGAACTCCGATGATTCTCAGGTAATGCAGCAAGGATTGAAGATACATGACGGTGTTGTCGATATTCACCATGCCGGCACGGCCATGCGGTTTCTAACCGCCTATTTTGCTTCCCAAGAGGGTAAGGAAGTTACGTTGACGGGGTCTCAAAGAATGACGGAGCGCCCTATCAAAGTATTGGTAGAAGCCCTTAAAAGTTTAGGGGCAGCGATTTCGTATGAGAGAGAAGAGGGCTATCCTCCCATACGGATCAAAGGGAAAAAGTTGTTGAAGGATTCGGTGAGTCTTCCTGCCAACATTAGCAGCCAATATATTTCTGCCCTTATTTTGATCGCGCCCAGCCTTTCGAACGGACTCCAGCTAGAACTGGTAGGAAAGATCACTTCGGTGCCTTATATCCAAATGACTTTGGGTCTTTTAAACGAAATCGGGGTCAAAACTTCCTTTGAAGGCAATCGTATCAGGATATATCCAAAGGCTTCCGTCGATGTTGCAACGCTTACCGTTGAATCGGACTGGAGTTCTGCCAGTTATTTTTATAGTATCGTGGCCCTCAGTGATTTTGGTGCCGAAATTATCTTGTCTTCCTATAAAAGGAACAGTCTACAAGGAGATAGTGTGCTCGCGGAAATCTACAGGGATCTAGGAGTGAAAACTGTTTTTTATGAAAACGAAATCCAACTCAAGAAAATAGGAAACCCAAAATCAAAAACGCTGAACTTGGACCTGGCCAATGCCCCGGACATTGCCCAGACCATTGCCGTTACCTGTTTTGGGCTGGGAATCGGTTGCAACCTCACCGGATTGCATACCCTTAAAATTAAAGAGACCGATCGCTTGGAGGCATTGGATACGGAGCTGTCAAAACTTGGGGCCGATATTTCGGTAAGCGATAAGAGCTTGACACTGTCACCTGGGAAAAATAGGGTTGAAAATGTGGCTATCGATACCTACAATGACCATAGGATGGCAATGGCATTTGCCCCGTTAGCCTTAAAAACGCCCCTATACATCAATGATGCGCAGGTAGTCTCCAAATCATACCCGGATTTTTGGAAAGACCTGAAAAAACTGGGCATAGATATCCGCAAGACATAATTTCCAATTAATCATGCATTTACTTGACAACCCCTATTTGCGGGTCGTATATTTGCAGCCGCAAAAGCCCAACTTAAATTTACTCAATGAAACTATCGCATTTCAATTTTGAACTTCCACAGAATCTACTAGCAGAATATCCCGCAGAGAACAGGGATGAGTCCCGATTAATGGTCATTCACCGTGAAACCGGGAAAATTGAACATAAAATGTTCAAAGACTTGATCGATTATTTCGATGAGGGAGATGTGATGGTACTGAACAATACAAAGGTATTTCCAGCCCGTTTATACGGTAACAAAGAAAAGACCGGAGCTAGGATCGAGGTATTTCTTTTAAGGGAATTGAACGAGGAACAACGCCTTTGGGACGTTTTGGTGGATCCTGCCCGTAAAATACGCATTGGGAATAAATTGTATTTCGGCGATGACGAGACGTTGGTGGCGGAAGTGATCGACAATACCACTTCGCGAGGTAGAACACTTCGCTTTCTTTATGACGGTTCGTACATTGATTTTCGCAGAAAGTTGAGGGAGCTCGGGGAAACACCCTTACCTAAATATATCAAAAGAACGGTAGAGCCGGAAGATGAAGAGCGTTATCAGACCATTTATGCCAAACACGAAGGAGCTGTCGCGGCACCTACTGCAGGGCTCCATTTTTCGAAGCATCTTTTAAAGCGATTGGAAATTAAGGGAATTGATTTTGCCGAGTTGACGTTGCACGTGGGTCTTGGGACTTTTAACCCGGTTGAGGTCGAAGATCTTTCAAAACATAAGATGGACAGTGAAGAGCTGATTATCGATGAGAAGGCCACTGAAATTGTAAATAATGCCAAGCGGAAGAAGAAAAGGATCTGCGCTGTGGGCACCACCGCCATGCGTGGACTGGAGAGTGCGGTTTCTTCCGATCACATGTTGAACACGTTCGATGGGTGGACCAATAAATTCATTTTCCCCCCCTATGAGTTTAGCATTGCCAATGCAATGGTCACCAATTTTCATTTGCCAAAATCGACCTTGTTAATGATGGTATCGGCTTTTATAGGGCATGACTTGATGAAGAGGGCCTATAAGGAAGCTATTTTGGAGCAGTACAAATTCTACTCCTACGGTGATGCGATGTTAATACTATAACCTACCGCTGCTCCTAAAAAAGCAAGATTTTCTGGAAACCCAAAGCGAGTTTCCGTAAAACCTGAAGAATCCCTCTATCCGTCATCAAAAGATAAAGAGGGGTTTTTAGTTTCAAAGCGTATGCAGATCGAGAAGAAGAAAGACATCCGGGCCCTGACCAAAAATCAGTTAAGGGACTTTTTCGTGACGCAGGGCGACAAAGCCTTCCGCGGCAATCAGGTTTACGAATGGCTGTGGCAAAAATCGGCCCATTCGTTCGATGCTATGACCAATATATCAAAAGAGACCCGGGCACTGTTGGAAGATTATTTTGTAATAAATCATATTCGGGTCGATCAGATACAACGCAGCGAAGATGGCACCATCAAAAATGCGGTTCGATTACACGACGGACTGGTCGTCGAATCGGTATTGATCCCCACCAGAACCCGCACCACGGCTTGCGTATCGAGTCAGGTTGGTTGTAGTTTGGATTGTAAATTCTGCGCGACGGCACGCCTAAAGCGCATGCGCAATCTAAACCCCGATGAAATCTATGATCAAGTAGTCGCTATTGACAATGAAAGTCGTCTCTACTTCGACAGACCGTTAAGTAATATAGTGTTCATGGGTATGGGGGAGCCGTTGATGAATTATAACAATGTGCTGAAAGCGATCGATAAAATAACCTCACCCGAAGGTCTGGGCATGTCCCCGAAACGGATAACCGTCTCTACTTCGGGAGTACCCAAAATAATAAAAAAAATGGCCGATGAACAGGTAAGGTTCAACCTGGCGGTATCCTTACATTCCGCCATTGACGAGATTCGGACTTCAATCATGCCTTTTAATGCCACCCTCCCCTTGGCGGATCTCCGGGAAGCCTTGGAATACTGGTTCCAAAAGACCAAAAGTAGGATTACCTATGAATATGTGGTATGGCAAGGAATCAACGATACCCAAAGAGATGTCGATGCGCTGGTAAAGTTTTGCAGGTTTGCCCCTTCCAAAGTAAACCTTATCGAATACAACCCCATTGACGATGGAGAATTTCAGCAAGCGAGTGATAAGGCTATTCAGATGTATGTAGATACCCTGGAAAGAAACCACATTACCGTCACGGTACGCCGCTCCCGAGGAAAGGATATCGATGCCGCTTGCGGGCAATTGGCCAACAAGTCATGAATCTAAGTGGTATTCAATAGTAGTCAACCGGTAAAAATTGCCGATTACTGAATACTCTCTACCGTTTACTGTCATCTTTTCCCTAATTTTAACCTTCGCCGGAGAGATAAGAGGCTAAAGAGAACCTATTGAAAGTTGTATCGCAAATACGGGAGCCGATTGAGCACGAAATGGAGCTGTTTGAAACCAAGTTCCGCGATTCGATGTCTTCCAAGGTGGCACTCCTTAATCGTATTACTTACTATATCGTAAACCGAAAGGGCAAACAGATGCGGCCCATGTTCGTTTTTTTGACGGCCAAATTGTTGAACCAAGGGAAGGTCAACGAACGTACCTATCGGGGAGCATCGGTCATTGAGTTGATACACACCGCCTCCTTGGTGCACGACGATGTAGTTGACGAAAGCCATAAAAGAAGGGGATTTTTCTCAATCAATGCATTATGGAAGAATAAAATCGCCGTTTTGGTAGGTGATTACTTCTTCTCAAAAGGGCTCCTACTGTGTATTGAACACGATGATATCGATTTGCTCAAAATTATCTCCGTAGCCGTGCGGGAGATTAGCGAGGGAGAGCTATTGCAAATCGAAAAGGCAAGACGGCTCGATATTACGGAAGAGGTATACTATGATATCATACGCCAAAAAACGGCTACCTTGATAGCAGCGTGTTGCGCTATGGGAGCACAGTCGGTATCATCCGATAAAGATCAAGTAGCGGTATTCAGAAAATTTGGGGAACTATGTGGTATGGCCTTTCAAATTAAGGACGACCTCTTTGATTATGGGGAAGAACGAATCGGCAAACCTACCGGTATCGATATCAAGGAACAGAAAATGACACTCCCGCTGATTCATGTTCTCGGCAACTGCAATTCCAAAGAAAAGAAGTGGTTGATCAACTCCGTCAAAAACTACAACAAGGATAAAAAAAGAGTGAGGGAAGTAATCGATTTTGTCAAGCAACAAGGAGGGCTTGATTATGCCGTTCAGAAAATGTTATCCTTTAAGGAAGAAGCGTTGCAATTATTGGCCGTTTATCCTGAATCGGAATATAAGAGTGCCCTGGAATTGATGGTAAATTATGTGGTGGACAGAAAAATATAAACTCTTAGATAATTGATTTTCAGCATCTTAATGGAGCGATTAATTTTTTTCATACTACTAGGCAACTTTTTTAATGTTCGGTGCGTCTATCCAAATAGAAGATAACCAAAACCGTTTTGCAGATCATACATTTTTTTAAAAATGAAAAGCAGCTGATCAAAAAATCGGCATCGGGAAACCGCGAGGCGCAACAACGGTTGTACGATACCTATGCTTCAAAAATGCTCGGGGTCTGCAGGCGTTACGTAAAGGATGTCCAATTTGCCGAGGACGTGATGATCAACGGTTTTGTAAAGGTTTTTAAAAACTTGGGAAGTTTTAGGCATGAGGGAAGTTTTGAAGGCTGGATTCGAAGAATTATGGTTCGCGAGAGTATTTCCTACCTTAGAAAACAACAATTTGTAGTGTACGATGGGGAAATATATGAGGAGATGGCCCATAAGAGAGCGGTGACCGCTACTGAAATAGACGCGGAACATATCCAATCATTGATCGATACCTTGCCCGATGGGTACCGAACCGTTTTTGTACTGTATGCCGTAGAGGGGTACAAGCATCAAGAAATTGCAGAATTACTGGGTGTTTCGGAGAGTACATCAAAATCACAACTGTTCAAGGCAAGAAAACTGTTGCAAGAACAATTAAGAAAACAAAATATTATTGGTTATGGAACCGAATAAATTTGAAAAGCGCATTAAGGAGCAGTTACGACGACGGGAGATACAACCCTCGGTAAATGCCTGGGAAAAGATTTCCCATGAGCTGGATGCCGTCGAAGAACCAAAATACAAGGGTAATTTTTGGTGGGGCATTGCGGCAAGTGTAGCCGCTCTTTTGCTACTTTCACTATGGTACCTCAATACTACTAAATCTGTAGTGGTCGACGAACCACAAATCGTAACTACCCCTGCGAGCAAAGTGGAAAAGCCGTCTTTGGAAGGGGTGAAAAAGGAGACGAACACGGTCGAGGAAATCGTGGTAAAAGCTGCAGAACAGGGTATGGCCAAAACCGGCGAAACATCCCGGAATACCTCCCAGGAGCTATTTTTAAATGAGAAGGCCAGTACCGATTCCAATCCTTCAAAAGTTGCCGATGAGGTAGTGGAAAGTGCCGTGGTCGAAGCCGACATACAAGTTTTGAAAGATAATACAGAAAAATTCATCGATCTAAAGATTGCCGAGGTGCTGGCGAAAGTAGATGATTTGGAAGAGAACGATATTGTCCTAACGGAGGCCGAAGTAGATTCACTATTGCTACAAGCCCAAAGGGAATTGGTATCGAATCGGCTATTAAGAAACGATCAGACCGTAGATGCCATGGCTTTGTTGGCCGATGTGGAAGAGGAACTCGATCAATCGTTTCGGGATGAAATACTCGAAAAGCTAAAAACGGGTTTCCTTAAAGTGCGTACTGCGGTGGCCCAACGCAACGATTAATCCAAGCATAGTTAAAAGAACAAGTTACCCCATTGTGTAGCAATGGGGCAGGGAGAAGTTTATTCATCAATCACTAATCAAGCCTTCAATCCGACTCCCCCTTTCGGGGGTAAGGAGGGCTGTAAAAACAAGTACAAATGAGAACAATAACACTTTTTTTAATGGCATTACTGGTATCGAATATGTCTTCGCAACTGGTTGCCCAAGAACGTTATCAGGAAAGGATAGAGGAGCTGAAGACCCTGAAGGAAAAGATTACCCAACAGGAAAAGGAAGCCTTGAAAAGGGAAGTAGAAGATATCAATGACCGTCTTGATGAAGGGCTGATCAGTTTGGAAGAAGCGAAGGTGCTCAAGGAAAGTGCTGCCCAAAAAAGAGCAATGAACATTGAGGATCGAATTGCCATAGTCGATAATCAAATCGCTTTATTGGACCGCAACAAAGGAGAGGTGTTAAAAGAAAACTCGGAACTTTCCATTGTTAGCGATGGTGTCGGGTTCAGTATCAACGTAGACGGGGAGCCATGGCATGTATTTGAAAGAAGGCAACCACGTTACGATCGGCGCACCTATTCGGATTTCGTGGTCGCAGTCGGACTTAACAATGCCATTATCGAAGGGCAGTCCCTAGAAGATTCTCCCTATAAAATTGGAGGTAGTAGGTTCTTTGAACTAGGTTGGAACTGGCGAACACGCGTATTTCAGAATTCAAATTTCATGCGGTTCCATTATGGGATATCCTTACAGTTCAATGGTCTAAAACCAAAGGATAATCAATATTTTGTGGTCACTAATGGGGAAACTTCGCTACAGGAATTCGATTTTGACCTCAGGAAGTCCAAATTCCGTATGGATAATCTTGTATTTCCGGTGCATTTCGAATTTGGACCCTCAAGAGTATCCGAGACCGAAGACCGTATTCGCTATTCCATTCACCGGAAGTTTCGTTTGGGAATAGGGGGTTACGGCGGTTTTAACCTAGGTACCCGTCAAAAGTTGAAATACACCCGTGATGGGGATAACGTCAAGGACAAGTTGAAGCGAGGGTACAACACCAGCGATTTTGTCTATGGGCTTAGTGGCTACATAGGCGTCGGTGGGGTGCAACTCTACGCAAAGTATGATCTAAGCCCCATTTTTAAGGATGCAGCTATCGAACAACATAATATTTCCTTGGGGCTTCGGTTCGATCTGTAAAAAAAAATGGTGATTCGCGTAAAGCTAAATCTTCCCAAAACCTCTGGATGGTTTTGGGAAGATTTTCTGTATCTGGGCGGTAGCAATTTCATTTGCCTTCCATGGCGGTCCGCATCGCCTCCGTGAATTCTTCTTGATAAAAGACCCTTTTGCAATGCGAGCACTCCGCCATCCTATAACTGGATATTTTGAAAATCCGTATCCAGAAAAGATGAAACCAATTACTGGTTCGTGAGACGGTCATCGTTCCTTGCTGCCCACAATAAGGGCAGTTTACGCCGTTGAGTTGTTTTATTTCAGTCTTGCCTGGCCTCGTTCCGAAAAAGAGAATCATCTATCGCTCATGGTTTGCTTAAAGATATCGAATCTCAAAATCGTTTCAAATCCCTCCATTCGAAAATCCATTCGGGGGTAGTCACCTGATCAGCTGTTTCGGCACGGTACCAAGGGCTTAGGGTATCGTCATTCGGATTTGTTAAAACCTGTATTTCTTGGGCGGGCATGTAGCTTTGTGCCAGGAGAAATATTTTTTCACCCGTGTTCGGATGGCTGGCCAAATCTACCACAATAACCGCATGGCCGGGAAAACCACCTTGTATGAAAACATCCCCGATTTGAAGTTCGTACGGGCTTATGGATACGAGCTCCTTCTCGAGCGAAGCGGTACCGGCGTAGCTGAAGACCATTTCGAGATAGTTCCAAAAATCTTCCGGCCGGTCGGAGGGCCGGGCTTTTTGTTTCCAAAATACACGATTGCCATTGACCACAATGCGCTTGCCCTTGCGCCACTCGGCATAGGCAGCATTGAATCCGTTGGTAAAATTGAAATGGATGCTGTCGTACTTTTTTTCCTGATAAAGATAGTCGGCCCGTAATCGAATGATGGCATCGGCACACTGATGCAGGTCTTTTTTTCCAATAGGAAGGGCTACTACGGCCTCGTAAATGGCTGAATTGGGTTTGACTTCCCCATTGTAATACAGTACGGGGGCATCCGGCTCCTTTAAGGGGAGATTCCTCAGGAAATACCCAAAAGAGGAGCTATCGACTGCTACTTTTTCAAAACCTTTAGGTGTTTCGAAGCGAGAGAAGATGGTAGGCCCGTTCGGGTTCATAAAGGAAGTCCCTAGGTTTTCGTTCGCTTGCGCCTCAGTCTGTACTTTCTTCTGTGACACCGAATATCGGCAGCCGGGTACAATGAAGGAAAAACAAACCAGCAATAGACCTAAAGTAACGTGCTTTCTGTATACCATTCCTAATGAATAAAAAGAACCCTGTTCGAACTCTCCGGGAAAACGATTTTTCTTTCCCAAGTAAACAGGGTATTTAAACAACCAACTAGTTTTATAATAGTTCAAAGGAAACCGAGATGTAATATTCCCTTGACTCGAAATTACTTCCATAATATAATGACTCATTGATTTTGGTACTGTTCGAGTCGTTAATGGAAATCGCCTTCCCAACGGTTCTTCCAATTTTTTTGGCAATTGCCTCCGCCTTCTTTTTCGCATTCCCATAAGCTGCTTTCGCATATTCGGCCATTTGCTCTTCCGTCAGCACCGTCTTTAGGGTAGCATCTGATTTCGTCACACCGATGGACTTCACCTTCAGGAATTTTTTCATTTCCTCCAGTGAGTTCGTCTTGAATTCTATAATGGTTCCTTCCTTGTCATACCCCATAAGGGCATAGTAAAGATCGTCTTCGGTTAAACGGTCGCTACTAATGCCTACTTTGGCTAACTTGTCCAGATAGCCCGATTTTATTTCAGACATACCCATCGTCTGTGTATCATAGTAGACATTTGCAAGGCTGACAATCATTTTAGAAGAATACTCGGGTGTGATACTGTATGTATGAACACCACTTACCGAGATTTGATTTTGATTGGTCTGTGCCATCATACCCATACTGCTCAAAATGAAGATGATACTCAAAATTCCTTTTTTCATGGTCATTGCTTTTTAATGGTTTTATAAAATGAATGCTGTTAAGTGATCGTGAATAGGAAGGAGGCGATAATCATCCACGTTCCAACGACTAGGCCTAAGATACCTAATTTGCCCTGTTTAGGGGCAATTTTAGCCCGTAGCTCCTCTGCCTTGGCCTTCGCGGCCTCATTTTTTGACAAAAATAGTTTGTTCATGAGCCCCGCCCCAAGCATGAAACCCAAGGTGGCTAAAACACTATTGCCCACCAAAAAGGTTATCCAATAGATTGGCGCTACGGAAAGCCAACCCAAGTTCATTATGGCGTTTATGACACCCCACACCCCCCAGAAGCAAAATACGATACCGATCCAGCCCTGATACGGTTCGATTTTTTCCAATAACTCTTTGGCGTTCGGTTTTTTTGCCAATATCAAGGATGGCACGGCAATAATGCTTAATAGTACTAATGAAATTCCCCAGATCATACGATTGTTTTTTAGATTGTTAAAGGTTTTACCGACATAGTTCGGCGGTTAAATTTCGATGGTACAAAGTTGTGGGGTTCCTGCCCTTTTCCCTACCCTTGACATAGGGAAAATACACCCCCTGAAAAAGGGGATATGAACTTTTGGAAGCTTGGATTTTAGCTTATATTTACCGATACTGATGAATTGAATTATTCTTAGGGCCCTATACAATTTGATTTCTAAAGCTACCATAGACCAAGTATATGAGACCGCTCGATTAGAGGAGGTTATTGGCGATTTTGTACAGTTAAGGAAATCGGGTTCCAACTTCAAAGGTTTGAGTCCGTTTACCGATGAGCGTACTCCTAGTTTCATGGTTTCCCCCGTAAAGCAGATTTGGAAAGACTTTAGTAGTGGTAAAGGAGGTAACGTCGTAGCCTTTTTAATGGAGCACGAACATTTTACCTACCCAGAGGCAATAAAATACCTGGCAAAAAAATATAATATCGAGGTCGAGGAGACCGAACGAACCGACGAACAGAAGCAGGAAGCTAACGAACGGGAGAGCATGTATTTAGTTTCTGAGTTCGCACAACGGCACTTTTCCGAAATGTTATGGGATACTGAATTGGGAAAGGCGATAGGGCTGACCTACTTCAAAGAGCGGGGCTTTACCGATGACACCATCAAAAAATTCGGGTTGGGTTATTGTTTGAATCAATGGGACGGATTTACGAAGGCGGCCCTTGACAAGGGATATCGGTTGGATTACCTCGAAAAGACTGGTCTTACCATCGTAAAGGAGAATGCCAATGATTCCAGCAATCCGAAAACCTTCGATCGTTTCAAGGCGCGTGTGATGTTTCCCATTCACTCAATGAGCGGCAGAGTGCTTGGGTTCGGAGGGCGAATATTGACCAACGACAAGAAAGCGGCCAAATACCTAAACTCACCGGAAAGTGCCATTTACCATAAGAGCAAGGTACTGTATGGAATCTATTTCGCGAAACAGGCAATAGCCAAAGAAGACAATTGTTATTTGGTGGAGGGATATACCGACGTGATTCAATTGTATCAACGCGGCATTCAGAATGTGGTCTCCTCAAGTGGTACAGCCCTCACCCCGGAACAGATTCGATTGATCAATCGATTGACCAAAAATATTACCGTACTGTTCGACGGCGATGCGGCCGGACTCAGAGCTTCCTTACGGGGAATCGACCTCATCCTGGAACAGGGCATGAATGTAAAGGTATGTTCGTTTCCGGAGGGAGAAGATCCGGACAGCTTTGCGAAGGACAACGAATTGGAAGAGGTGGCCGCCTATTTGGAGCAAAACAGCAAAGATTTTATCCAGTTCAAGGCCCATCTTCTCGCCAGGGAAGCTGCCAATGATCCGATAAAAAGAGCCGATACGGTTCGTGACATCGTCAATAGCATTGCCAAAATCCCCGACGCGATCAAGAGGGAGATTTATATTCAAGAGTGTGCCCATATTATGAACGTATCGGAGGCCGTACTCTTCAGCACCTTGGCTCAAATAGGTAAAAAGGAGATTACCGATGCGGCTAAGGAACAAACCCAGCGACAAAAGGCTTTTGAGGTAGTCAAAAATGAGGCCAGTGTTGAAAAAGTAGACGTGCAATACGAGTTAGAGCGTAAAATTATTGAGATGCTGTTATTGTATGGTGATAAGGAAGAAGCGTTCGAAGATTTGGTACTCAAGGAAAATGACCAAGGTAATTTGGAATTGGAACCCGAGTCAGTGGTAGCAAAAGTATATGAAAAGATTTATCTTGATTTACAGGAAGATGAAATTGAATTGGCCAATGCGCATTTTAGGGAAATTTACTATAAGCTTATCGAAGAATTAAATGCCAATGAGGACTTTTCGATCAACAGTTTTATGACCGAATTGGACCAAGAAACGATTTCGGAGATTTCATCCATTTTGATGGAAGAGGAGAAATATCGTTTACATAATTGGGAGCGAAAAGATATTTATCCGAAAGGGAAAAAAACGGGGGTGGCACAACTGGTAAGTGAGACTATTTTGACCTTGCGCTGTTTTTTGATCAAAAAGAGAATGGCATCGCTACAAAAAAACACCCAAGAGGAGACCGAAAGCGATAATCGGGAAACCTTGGAGGAGATTATGAACTACCTGAACTTGAACAAACTGCTCAACCAAAAACTGAATAGGGTACTTTCTTGAATTGGGTCTGTCACCTTTCCGAATAGGGACCTTTTGGCAATAAAAAAAAGCCTCCATTAAAGAGGCTTTTAAGAATTATTTTCGGTCGATCAACTAGTAGAGCTCCAAAGCCTTTGCTTGCTGTAGCAGGTCTACCATGTTGTCTACATTTAATTTTTTCATTAAACGTGCTTTATAGGTGCTTACCGTTTTTTCATTTAAGTTGAGGCCAAGTGCAACATCTTTGTTACGTTTCCCACTTGCCAACAACTTCAACACTTCGACTTCCCTAGAAGACAGTTTTCTAAAAAATCTTCTTGGTTTCTGCGTTCCTTCGTCGAAGGCGAGACGTTGTGCCAGTTCATTGGTGATGAACATGTTGCCTTCCGCGACTTTGCGCACGGCGGAAATTAAATAGTCAATATCGGACGCTTTCGATAAGTAACCAAAAGCCCCTGCCCTGATAGTGCTTAATGCATATACATCTTCAGACTGGCCACTGTACATCAATACTTTGACATCCGGAAACTCTTTCTTTATTTTTCTAAGTGCCGCAATACCGTTAACTTCTGGAATATCCATTTCTAACATGACGACATCCGGGGTCACTTTATCCAATTTCGCGAACAATTCCTCTGTGGTCGCAACGTCATCGATTACTTCTATGCCAGACGCCGCTTCTAGCACATGTTTTACGCCCATCCGTATAATCGGGTGATTGTCGGCGATAATTACTTTAATCATAATACAGGTTTATATCTATTTGGTATGTTGGTCGCGTGTCCACTAATACTGACATGCAATGTAAGGCTTAATGCTTTAAATCTTTATCAAAAATGCATTTTTTTTTGCACAATTTATCAATTTTAATATTTTATTCGACTATACCACAATAATTTAGGATAAGATGTCATAAAAATGACGTCGGAATCTTACAAACGGGTATTGGCACCATTTTGTGCCGATTTGCCTTGTTCAATCTGGTAAATATAAGAAAAACTTCCTTTTCCCTGCCTAAAAAGTCATCGGCCGTTTTTCCTTCGTCCTGCATTTTCATAGCCCACTCAAGTTCGGGATAGGAAGCACCGATTTGATCTTCATCCGTTCGGTCATCGCCCCAAAGTCCGTCGGTGGGTGGCGCCTTCATAATTTCTTCGCTCACACCGAGAAATCTCCCTAGCTCGTATACCTGTGTTTTTAGTAAATCTGCAATTGGGCTAAGGTCTACACCACCATCCCCGTATTTGGTATAAAAACCAACGCCAAAATCCTCCACCTTGTTACCGGTGCCTGCGACCAGATATCCCTTTAGCGCGGCAAAGTAATAAAGTGTGGTCATCCGAAGTCGTGCCCTGGTGTTTGCCAATGACATGAATCGCTCTTCTTCGTTCTCCACCGTAGGAAGGGCATTGACGAAACTATCGAAGATTGGGGTAAGGTTTACGGGTTGTCTTTGTACATTTTTAAAATTTTCCTGAAGCCAATCAATATGCCGGGACGCTCGGTTAACCTGATTTTCGGCTTGGTGTATGGGCATTTCAATACAAAGAAGATCGAGTCCCGTTTTGGCGCAGAGTGTGGAAGTAACGGCCGAATCAATGCCACCGGATACTCCAATGACGAAACCCTTTATTCTGGCATTGGTTGCATAATCCCTTAACCAATCTACAATGTGATTTACTACTTTTTCGGTTTGCATAGAAGAACGTATGATTTAAAAACAATTAACTTTGCCACCGTAAAAATAAAGTGTTCATGCCTAAAAGGAAAATGAAGCGACCGTTTCTTGGGAACATCTCCAAGCTTTTTGTGATTCTGACAACAATAGCGATGTTTTTTGGTTGTAATGATGATCCAAAAGTATCGGAAGAGGTAGCCAAAATACCATTGAACTTAGAAGTTTCCCGTTTTGATCTGGAATTCGATGGCGCCAAGGCCGAGGATATTCCAAAGCTTAAAAGAAAGTATCCGTATCTTTTTCCCGAACAATTTGCCGATAGTGTTTGGGCCGCCATGTTGAGCGACTCATTACAACTAGTGCTTCGCTCCGAAGTAAAAAAGGCATTTCCGGACTTTAAGGAACAGCGAAAGGGTTTGGAGCTCCTTTACAAGCATATTCGCTATTATTTTCCGCAGCAAAAAGTACCAAGGATTATCACGGTAACCAACAACGTAGATTACCAGAATAGGATTATTGCCACGGATTCGTTAGTCCTTATCGGGTTGGACAATTATTTAGGTTCAGGGCATGAATTTTATCAGGGAATGTCCAATTACCTTGCAAAAGGCCTGGAAAAACGGTTTTTGGTATCGGATGTAGCCTCGGCTTTTGCAAAATCCGTGGTGCCCAAACCTCGAGAGCGTAGTTTTTTGGCCCAGATGATTTACTATGGAAAGGAACTGTATCTGAAGGATAAATTGATGCCATTGGCTTCCGATGCCGTGAAAATCGGTTATACCGAGGATCAGTTGGTTTGGGCAGCGGCTAATGAAGAACCTATATGGCGTAACTTTGTCGAGAACGAATATTTGTATAGTACCGATACCAAATTGAATCCAAGATTTTTGGATCTCGCCCCGTTCTCCAAGTTCGGTCTGGAACTTGATAATGAATCTCCCGGCCGTATTGGTCGGTACATGGGTTGGCAAATTGTTAGGGCCTTTATGGAGAAGAATTCCGTTAGTCTTCAACAATTACTTAACCTGCCAGCGGACGAAATTTTTAAGAAAAGTAACTATAAACCTAATAAATAAGAAATGTCAAAGCTTCATACGTCGGAAATAACGCTCCGGGTCGGGTTGGATGAAAATAGGGTGCCGGAACAGCTGACCTGGTCGGCCCAGGATGGTGGTGTGGATAATGAGGAGGCCAAGGCCATGCTCTTATCGGTTTGGGACAGCAAAAACAAGGAATCGTTAAAAATCGATTTATGGACCAAGGACATGCCGGTCGACGAGATGAAGATTTTCTTCCATCAAACTTTGGTGTCGCTGTCCGATACCTTTATGAAGGCGACTCAAGATGAAAAAATGACCGCAACCATGAAGGATTTTTGCGACTATTTTGCGGAAAAAATGGACTTGAAAGAAAAATAATCAGTTTTTTAGATTCATCACATCTTCCGTGATAATTCTGGAAAGCGCTTTCAACCTCCCCTCTTCGTATAGTTTGGGAAGTTCTTTTAGGGGAGTCCCGATAGGGGCTTCATAATTAATATAATCCTGGAACCGAATACCATCTATATTCCTAGGGTTGTACGCGGCACGAAAGCGAACCCCGCCATCGTTGGTGCTATAGCTATAGGCCAAATAGTCGACCGTTTTGGTATCTTGGTTGATCCAATAATGAAATTCGTCATCAAAGTCTTTTCCTCCGCCCTCTTCTTGAAAAGTAATTCCCAAAATATCGTAAGGGTTATTTTTGATAGTCGTCGTTCCCAAGTAGGTTCTGTTCACCGCAGGATCGGCCAGTTTATGGGGAAGGGTAGCGAAATAGATGACTGAGTTGAGTGCTTCGGAATATTTGGCCACGTCTTTTTCCGAGAGTGAAATAATGTTGTTGTCTATCCGTCGGGTTAGCCGTCCATTTTCAAGGGTATCATAAATCTCGTCCCCGTTTTTAACGCTTTTTACGGTATAGATATAGCGGCCTTTGTCGTTACGGAAAGTATACCGTTTATTGCGAAACGTAAACGCATAGTGCGCCTTGTCGTACAACTCACCTCCGTGCGCCGAGATGGTCTCCTGTGTGAGTATGTCGGCTCGATTTTTCTTCGTTGCGTCTTGATTTTTCGCTGGAATCGCTTCTTCGGTCACCGTTTTTTTTGAAGCATCCTTTTGGTTGCAGGAGATGAATAGTATGGGTACTAATAAAAAAATAAGCCTGGTCGTATTCATCTATATTCCTTTACTTCCAAAATAAGACGCATTTACTGCGGGATACTTACGTGTGATAACCATTTTTTTGATGTCAAAATCTACTGGCTCACTCCAAACCGATGGTAATCGGCCAACCTTCAAATTGTTGGGCGTCGACCTTGGTTACATCTACGTACCGCGGCCAGCATTCAAAAGTAACCTTTCTTTCGATTTTATCGAATCGGATTAGTCCGTAACCCCCTCCTTTTGAGGGTGACTCCGGATTCACATAGGCCATCATTGTTATTTTATTATCGAAACCATCCAGGTAATCGCCCGTCCAGGGGAGGGTAGTGTTCGGATTTGGGTTAGCGCCCGATTTTTCATCTTCGGGCCACCACCATCGGCTATAATAATCGTTCACGATAGCGGGAACCACGAAGGCCCAAGGGCCGTCGCCAAATTTATGAATGCCATGCCTTATGACGGTTGCAAGATGCTGATCGCCGGCAATATGCACTGCCTTTGCTTTTTGGATCAGTTCCAGCGCTTTCTTACGTCCGCTTTGGGGCCAACCGTTACTGTCCAAATCGGCATGCAATCGATTATCCAAGCTGCCGTGGATGTGTGCGCCACCACAGAACCCGGTTTGTGAGAGAACTACTTTGGGCATTTCGGCACGCCGGCTACCCCAATCTTCCAAGAATTCCAGTTGTCGGTCTCCTAGAAGGGTAAGTCCGGGGAGGTCGATGGAGGAAGGATCATAATCAGGATTTCTAATATGATCGGGCCTGGGTCCCTGCTGGGGAATCTTGCCTTCGGGACCTGACTTGAATTTTCGGTCTTCCAAAATGGCAAAATCGATTCCTCCCAGAATTAAGTTGGTATAGTACACGCCGATTCCCCTTTCGATTGGTGTGGGGTCATAAGGGTCGGGCAAATGGGCTGTCTGGCATCGTTCGACCATTTTTACATATTCGGGATGGTACCGATAGCCCCCATCCGGACTTCCTTGCGAAGTGGATATCTTGCCGTTTTCACCCCAAAGATTTCCTTGACCGATATCATGATCATCCGGGATTGTAATACAGGGTCTGTTTCGAAAGGTTTCCCTGAATTGCAACCCAAATTTCAACCAGGCCGCCGTGTGCTCCGTATGATCATACGACTGATCGCCAGCGAAAAAGATAAGGTCTGGATTTTGGTAGTTGATGTTGCGCACATAGTTTTCCCGCATTCCCCTATCCTTGTTCGAATTGCAGGAAAGGGCCGCCAGTACGATTTGTTCCTTATCCCTGGGGTCCTTTCTAATACGTCCTTCAAATGTTGCCTTTTCCCCATGTCGTATTCGATAGTATATGTCTTTAGAAGTGTCCCAACCCTTGATACGGAAAAGGGCGGACCAACCCAGGGGATTTACTTCCTGTTGTTGTATTTCCTTCCAACCATCATTTTCCTTTATTTCGAGACGCACTACCTTGGTTTCCTCCGGGTAGAGCGGATACAGTTGTGCGCTTAGTTTTAAGGTGTTGTTCGATACGGTGTAGAGTCCAAAAGCTACCACACTGTCCCGATTTACCTTCAAGTTGATAATCGGATTGTCGGCCCTGTTCCACCAGTCATTAATGGCCAAGGTGTCAACCTCGGAAAACGGGGCTTCCGGCGGTTTTGGGTTATTCTTTTTGTGGGTACAGCAAATGATACTCATCAAAAGCAGTGCTGCAAAGACATATTTGTAATTCATCATCATCTGTTTTCAATTAAACTAAGGCAATCCGACTTACTCTCTTTCGAACAGTTTTTCCGTATAATCCAACAACTCCATGCCACCGGAGGGCCCGTGTCCGGGAACAACGATTTTGAGATCTGGATAGGAATTCCTTATTTTCTCGATGGTGGTACCCCATTGCTCGACATTGGCATCGGCCAGATTACCCTTGCTCGCATTCATTGATTTCACCATGCATCCACCGTAGAGTAACTCCTCTTCCGGTAGGTAGGTTATAATATTGTCCGAAGTATGGGCAGGTCCCAAAAATCGGTTGATTACAGTGGTCTTACCAATTTCAAGACGTAATTCGTTGTCAAAACCATTCTGTGGAACCGTACTCCCTCGTTCCTTCGCCAAAGATAGGGTCGCGTTATTGGCATAGGAGGTAATGTTTTTTTGGTGAAATGCCTTTAGCCCCCCGAGACAATCCCGATGAAAATGATTGGCGACCACGGCGTGCAATCGATGGTCCCGTTGTTCGGTAATCCATTGGATTAATTCCAATGAGCTGGTTTGGTCGACAGGGGTGTCGATAACTAAAGCCTGTTTATCGTTTAGATAAACAAGGCCGTTACAAGCCACTTTTCCATACTCCTTGGTTTTCAAGAACGAAATATGCACATAGCTATTTTCCGAAAGGGCTATGACCTTCAGGTTGTCCGAACTATAGGCCACTACTTTTTCTTGGGACATGCAAAATGTTTGGGATAAGACGACAAGAATAAAGAGAGTGGTCGTTTTGAAATTCATGGAACCCAAGTGATTTTATGCTTTATAAAGATAAACTATTACCTTTCAAATATGGAATCGAACACAGCTCAAAAACTCATCTTCGTCTATAATTCCGATGCTGGTTTTCGGAATAGGGTAGTCGATAGTGCCCACAAAATTTTTAGCCCGAGCACCTATGAATGTAGTCTATGCAACATTACCTACGGTACCTTTGCGGAGAATAGGGGGTGGCGACAATTTAGACGGCATTCCGATTTGCAGATGGCGTTTCTGCATCGTGATGAATTTTCAAAGGCCTATAAATCAAAGTTCGGATATAAGTTTACTTTTCCGATCGTGTTGGTTGAAAGTAGTCATGGATTGGATATTCTGATAAGAACCGAGGAGTTGAACGCCCTAAAAAAGGTAGAGGAACTCATCGTTTTGATTAATGAACGTACCGCAGGGTGAAATTCCTGGCAGCAAATCCCGAAAGTAGAAACTTGAAGTTTTTTTATCCTATTTAGCGTTTTCCTCGAAGAAGCCAGAATTGATTTCGTCGATAAAACGAAGTAGTTCTTCCCGTCCGATTCCCTTCGATGAAGAGGTGATAAAGTATTTTGGGGCTTCTTCCCAAGCACCTTCCAATAGTTCCTCCAGATACGCGCTCACATTGTTTTCGATCATGACCGGTTTTAATTTGTCGGCTTTGGTGAAGACAATACAGAAAGGTATGCCGTTTTCGCCTAGCCATTCCATAAAATCCATATCTATTTTTTGAGGCTTGTGACGAATGTCAACCAGAACGAAGGAACAAACCAATTGCCTTCGTTGCTCAAAGTAGTTGGTTATGTATTTCTGAAATGTCTTTTTGCTTTTTTTTGAGACCCTCGCATAGCCATAGCCCGGCAAATCGACCAAAAACCAGTTGCCATTGATCTTGAAATGATTGATAAGCTGTGTTTTTCCAGGTCTTCCCGAGGTTTTGGCCAGACTTTTACGATTGGTCAACATGTTGATCAAGGAAGATTTCCCTACGTTGGATCGCCCGATGAAAGCATATTCGGGCAAGGGCTCCTTAGGGCATTTTGCCACATCGGAATTGCTCATGATGAAGTCGGCGGACTTGATTTTCACGATTCATTGTTTTTCGGGGTATCTAGTTTTGGAAAGGCGGAAATTGGAAGCCTGAAACTAAAATTTTGATCTTGGATCAAAAGCCCCTCTTTTCCAACCAGGCATCCAAAATTCTATTAAACTCTTGGGGGTGCTCCATCATGGGGGCATGGCCACATTTATCGACCCAGAACAAATCGGAATCGGGCAATAATTCGTGGAAAAGCTCCGCAACATCCGGAGGGGTAACCCCATCATTTTTACCCCATATGATACAGGTCGGGGTTTTCATCTTTGGCAAGTCTTTTGCCATGTTGTGGCGAATGGCACTTTTTGCAATGGCCAGGGTACGGATGACCTTGTTACGGTCGTTCACGGTTTCAAAAACCTCGTCCACGATTTCCTTGGTAGCCACTGCGGGATCGTAGAATACATCCTGGGCTTTCTTTTTGATAAAATCGTAATCGCCACGTCTGGGGTATCCATCCCCCATGGCGCTTTCATATAATCCCGAACTTCCTGTAATCACCAAGGCCTTGACCATTTCAGGATACATTTTGGTATGCAATAGCCCAATATGACCCCCAAGGGAATTGCCCAAAAGTATCACATCTTTCAGTCCTTTGAACTCGATGAATTTTTCCAGGAATTTGGCGAATTGCTTTACGTTGGTCTTCATGACCGGCATGTCGTAGATCGGTAATTCGGGAATCAATACTTTATAACCTTTCGGGGGGAAGTACTCGGTAACCCCATGGAAGTTACTCAAACCGCCCATGAGTCCATGTAGTATGATAATAGGGGCACCTTCCCCTATTTCGATATACCGGTATTTTCCTTCGGTGATTAGTTTGTCTTCCATTCAGGGAACTGCGTTGGCTTTATCGGCAAATATAGGTATTTAACACAGAATAGTAACAAATCGGGACGTATCCTTCTTTACAAAAGAGACATCGTTTTTTCCCTCTTTGGCTGCCAAAATACACAGTAATGCCACAAAAATTATCAACAAAGTGGTAATTTGTGGTAAAATGTGGTAATAAAATTTGTAGTTTTGAGTTATTAAACCAAAAACCAACCATTTAAGGTGATAAACTTCATTGGGTCATATGATTGTAAAGCTGATGCCAAAGGTAGGATAATGCTGCCTGTTGCGCTAAAGAATCAGATGTCTCCCTTGTTAAATGATGGTTTTGTCTTAAAAAGGGCGGTTTTCAGGCCTTGTTTGGAACTCTATCCCATGCAAGTATATAATGCCATGATGGAAAAGATGAACCAGAAAAACCGTTTCCTTAAAAAGAACAGTGACTTTATCAGACGGTTTACCGCAGGTGTGAAAATGGTCGAAATCGATAGTACCGGGCGTTTGTTGATTCCAAAAAATCTGATCGAGGTGGCCCACATTAAAAAAGAGGTAGTGCTTAGTAGTGCCATTAATATGGTAGAGGTATGGGATAAGGAAAGCTATGAAAAAGTGTTGGATGAGACGGCCGTCGATTTTGAAGCTTTGACCGAAGAGGTGATGGGAACGGAAGGTGATACGAACGACGATGTATCATAATCCGGTTTTGCTGAAAGAGTCCGTCGACGGACTCAACATTAAAAAAGATGGAATATATGTAGATGTCACCTTCGGTGGCGGAGGGCATTCCAACGAAATATTAAAACGGCTGGGAGACGGCGGAAAGTTGTTTGCATTCGATCAAGACGAAGATGCCTTGGAAAATGCCATTGACGATGACCGGTTTACATTGATCAATGAAAACTACCGCTACATCAAACAGTTCTTAAAGTTCTATGGCATTCGAAAGGTAGATGGTATACTAGCAGATTTTGGAGTATCCTCGCATCAGTTTGATCAAGCCGAGCGGGGCTTTTCAACCCGTTTCGATGCGGATCTCGATATGCGAATGAACCAACGGAATCCGATTTCGGCCTACGAAGTGGTCAATGAATATTCCTATGACGACCTGAGAAGGGTGTTGTTTGAATATGGTGAGCTACGAAACGCCAATGCGATGGCAAAAACGATCGAAGAAGTAAGGGTCAAGGCGCCTATCAAGACCACGGCCGAGTTAAAGGCCGTTTTGAAGCGTTTCTTGCCCGGTGCCAAAGAGCATAAGATTTTGGCCCAGGTATATCAGGCCATTCGTATCGAAGTAAATCAGGAAATAGCCGCGATCAAGGAGTTTTTACTCCAGATACCGGATTTGATGGAGGTTGGTGGCAGGATCAGTATGATCAGCTACCATTCCCTTGAAGATCGTTTGGTGAAACGATTTATCAGATCTGGAAAATTCGAAGGGGAGGCCGAGCAGGATTTTTATGGAAACGTCAAGGTGCCCTTTAAAAAAGTCGGCCCCTTGGTAGTGCCGACCAAAGAAGAGATAGCGGCGAACAACAGGGCCCGAAGTGCCAAGTTGAGAATCGCCGAAAGAATATGAAATGACAGGAATTGTTTTCAGTCTTAAGCAATCCTGTTTGAAATCAAAAGGGGGAGAGGAAAATTAAATAAAACAAAAGTGAAAAACGGAATTCTAGACATTTTAAAAGGAAAGTTTCTGGTAAGTGGCGATGCCCCGAAGAACTGGCTGTTCATCATTTTTGTTTCGTTCCTGGCGACGGTCATGATCGGAAGTAGTCATAGTGCCGACAGGAAAGTGCATCAAATTGCGGCCCTGAACGAAGAGGTGAAAGAATTACGTAGTCAGTTTGTGGATGTGCACAAAGATGTGCAGCGACTAAAATTGGAATCGACTATCACGACGACTGTTGCCGAAAAAGAGTTGTACCCGTCAGAAGTGCCGCCAAGAAAAATTAGGGTAAAATCAATCAAAGGAGACGAATAAGTGGCCGTTAAGGACAAGCACATACTCACTCGTTTATACGTAGTAACAGCAGGCCTGTTTCTATTTGCCATTGCCGTTATGGTAAAGTTGGTAAGCATACAGTTGGTCGATGGTGAGAAATATCGCGACTTGGCCCAAGAGCGTACTACCAAAATGTTCACCATAGCACCGAATCGTGGTAATCTCTACTCCGATGATGGTAGTTTGTTGGCTACCTCGGTCTCGCGTTATACGGTCCGTTTTGATGCGTTGACGGTTGATGCGGAAGATTTTAAGGAAAACGTGGTACCCCTTTCCGATGCGCTTGCCAAGCTATTGGGCAAATCGTCTTCCCATTACCAACAACTATTAAGAAAAGCCAGGGAGAACAAGAATCGATATGCGCTGATTGCCCGTAATCTTGATTATTCCGAGTATATGGCGGCAAAGGAATTTCCATTATTCCGAATGGGTCCGTACAAAGGCGGATTGATCGTCGAACAAAAAACGGTTCGTGAACATCCCTTGGGCAAGATTGCGGAACGAAGTGTGGGGTATGAGCGGGTCGATGAAAACGGCTACTACACCCGTGTAGGTCTTGAAGGGGCCTTTGGGGAATTCCTAAGGGGAACCGAGGGCAAAAGGTTAAAGCAAAAAATCGCCAAGGGACAATGGAAACCCATCGGCCAGGACAACATAGTGGAGCCAAAAGATGGTTACGATGTCATTTCAACCATCGACATCAACATTCAGGATATCGCGCACCATGCGCTCTTAAAACAATTGGAACATTATCAGGCCGATCATGGGACCGTAATTGTCATGGAAACGAAAACGGGGGAGGTGAAGGCCATTTCAAATTTGGGAAGAACTGCCGAAGGCAAGTATTACGAACGGCTTAATTACGCTATCGGCGAGTCGCACGAACCGGGATCAACCTTTAAGCTGATGAACTTGGTGGCTGCTCTGGAAGATAAGGTTATCGATACGAGTAGTGTCGTTGATACCGAAAAAGGATCCTGGCGAATTTATAATCACAGGGTCAGGGATTCCAAGCACGGGGGATATGGAAAAATTTCGATTGCAAAAGCCTTCGAAGTTTCTTCGAATACCGCTTTTGCTAAAATGATCCACAATGGTTACAAGCATGCCCCCGAAAAATATGTAAACCGCTTGATGTCAATGAACATTCACAATGAGTTAGGATTGCCCATTAAAGGGGAAGGGAAACCCATACTTCGATATCCTGGTGACAAAGGCTGGTCGGGACTGTCGTTGGCACAAATGGCCTATGGTTATGAGGTGGCGATGACCCCGCTCCAGGTATTGACCTTCTATAATGCCATTGCCAACGATGGTGAAATGGTCAAGCCTAGGCTGATCAAAGAGGTACGGGAATGGGACCGCACCATTTTAGGGTTCGAGAAAGAAGTAATCGAAGCTTCTATCTGTTCCAAGGAAACCGCTGCCCAGGTTAAGGGCCTGATGAAAAATGTCGTCGAGAAAAAACATGGAACAGGTCATCGGCTATACTCCCCTAACTTTTCCATGGCGGGAAAAACGGGTACGGCCCAGAAGGATTACGTATCGAAGGATCCGGACAAGCTCAAATACATTTCTACCTTCGCCGGTTACTTTCCCGCCGAAAATCCAAAGTATTCCTGCATCGTGGTCATTCATGAGCCCGATAAGAGTGTGGGGTACTATGGGGCCGATGTTTCCGGACCGGTTTTCAAATCGGTAGCACAGAAGATATATGCCAATTCCCCATTGATCGATGAGGTGGAAATACCGGAGCAGGTAGATACCAAGCTCGATGGCAACTTTCAAAAATACTATGCCGAGGCACAGAAAAAGTATAATAAGGTACCCAATGTGAAGGGGATGAGCGGTATGGACGCTGTCTCCATCTTGGAAAATTTGGGGTTGCAAGTCGAGGTGAGGGGTAATGGAAAGGTAAAAAAGCAATCCATTTCACAAGGAACCGATATCAACAAGGTCGAAAAAATAGTCCTAGAGCTATCATGAAGTCGTTGAAAGACATATTATATGGGGTCGGGCTCACCGCCGTCACGGGAACCACAAATACGATGGTAAATTCGATATGCTTCGATTCCAGGAAAGTGGGAATGGACGATGTTTTTGTTGCCATCAAAGGTATCCAGACCGATGGGCATCGCTATATCGACCAAGCTATTGCAAGCGGTGCAAAAGCCATCATCTGTGAAGTGATACCCGAAAGATTGGTCAACGAGGTAACCTACGTGGAGGTGAAGGATGGCAACACGGCCCTAGCGGTGATGGCATCGAACTTTTACGATACCCCTTCGAAAAATTTAAAATTGGTGGGGGTAACGGGTACCAACGGTAAGACCACGATTTCCAGCTTGTTGTACCAACTGTTCAAAAAAGCAGGGTATAAGGTGGGGTTGATTTCGACCATCAAGATCATGGTCGACAACAAGGAGTATCCGACAACACACACCACCCCTGATGCATTAACCATCAACGAGCATTTGCATCTCATGAACGCAGTAGGGGTCGAGTATTGTTTTATGGAGGTAAGTTCCCATGGCATCCACCAAAAAAGGACCAAGGGCCTGGTGTTCGAAGGGGCGATTTTTACCAACCTCTCCCATGACCATCTTGATTACCACAAGACCTTCGCCGAATATCGTGACACGAAGAAAATACTGTTCGACGAACTACCGAAGAAGGCGTTTGCACTGACCAATATCGATGATAAAAACGGCTTGGTGATGTTGCAGAATACCCATGCCAGAAAGTATACCTATGCTTTGAAGAACTACGCCGATTATCGATGTCAGATTCTGGAAAGCCAATTCGATGGTCAGTTGTTGAAAATCAATGAACACGAGTTGTGGACTAAATTGATAGGCCACTTTAACGCTTATAACATTCTTGCCATTTATGCAACCGCTGAACTCTTGGGGCAAGAGAAATTCGAGACCCTCCGTTTATTGAGCGAGCTTGATAATGTAGACGGTAGGTTTCAATATTTTGTATCAAAAGAAAGAATTACAGCGATAGTCGATTATGCCCATACACCGGATGCGCTAAAAAATGTGCTTGAAACTATTGGCACATTGAGAACTGGAAATGAAAACGTCATCACCGTTGTGGGGTGTGGTGGCGATAGAGACAGGTCTAAGCGTCCGGTTATGGGTCATATCGCGTCCGAAATGAGCAACAGGGCCATCTTCACTTCGGACAATCCGAGAACCGAGTCCCCCAGTGCGATTATCGAAGAGATGGAGGCAGGTGTAGAACCCCAGAATAAAAAAAAAGTGTTGTCCATAGAAAACCGCAGACAAGCGATCAAGGCCGCCTGTCAAATGGCGGTAGCCCACGATATTATACTTGTTGCGGGCAAAGGGCACGAAACCTATCAGGAAACCAAGGGTACCCGGATAGATTTTGATGATTTCAAGATTGTAAAAGAGTTGTTGGAAGCCCTTGAAAAATAGTGTCAAAACTGGAATAGAAGGAAGAGAAGAAAGAACTAATGACCATTTCAGGTATAGGCGACCTGAAATCTGAAACCGATAAAATGCTGTACTACTTATTCGATTATTTGGAAAAAGAATACCAGTTGCCGGGGGCGAGCTTGTTCAGCTTCTACACGTTTCGTGCGGCCATGGCCATTTTGTTTTCCTTATTGATCGCCACGGTTTATGGTAAAAGAATCATCCTTTTCCTTCAAAAAAAGCAGATTGGGGAAACCATTCGTGACTTAGGCCTGGAAGGACAACAACAGAAGGCGGGAACGCCTACCATGGGCGGGTTGATCATTATTATGGCGACCCTTATCCCGGTGCTGTTATTTGCGAAGTTGGACAATGTTTATGTGATATTGCTTGTGACCACAACCCTATGGATGGGTTTGATCGGTTTTACCGACGACTATATCAAAATATTCAAAAAAGATAAGGCTGGCCTTAAAGGTCGCTTCAAAGTGCTAGGACAGATCGTGCTTGGTCTTGGCGTAGGGGCGACCCTATATTTCAATTCCGATGTTACCATGAGGGAACGAAATACCACAAGGATTACGGAGGATTTTAAGGTCGAGGTGGTGCAAGGCAAGTCGATCAAGTCGACCCGCACCACGGTACCCTTCTTTAAAAATAACGAGTTGGATTACGGTGATTTTATTTCTTGGGCGGGAGAAGGTGCCGAAAAATATGCTTGGTTGATTTTTATTCCCATCGTCATTTTGATCGTGACCGCTGTCTCGAACGGTGCCAATTTGACCGATGGTATCGATGGCCTGGCGGCAGGTACATCGGCAACGATCGTATTTGCCCTGGGAATTTTCACTTGGGTATCCGGTAACTACATTTTTTCCGATTACCTCGACATTATGTTTATCCCAAGCGTGGCCGAATTGGTCGTCTTTATCGCGGCGTTTCTTGGAGCCCTGGTCGGATTTTTATGGTACAACGCCTATCCGGCACAAGTATTCATGGGTGATACGGGTAGTTTGACCATTGGGGGGGTTATTGCCGTGATCGCCATTATCATCAGAAAAGAATTATTGATTCCCCTGTTGTGTGGAATCTTCTTTGCCGAATCGATATCGGTCATGTTGCAAGTGGGCTATTTCAAATATACCAAGAAGAAACTCGGGGAAGGCAAACGCATCTTTTTGATGGCCCCGGTGCACCACCACTATCAAAAAAGAGGATATCACGAAAGCAAGATCGTAACCCGCTTCTGGATTGTGGGAATCATCTTGGCGATTCTGACGATAGTGACCTTAAAGGTACGATAAGATGGCATTGTTGGTGATTTTGGGTGGAGGAGAAAGTGGTGTAGGTACCGCTATTCTTGGAAAGCAAAAGGGATATCAAATATTCGTGTCCGACAAAGGAGCCATTAAAAAAAAATATAAAGACGTTCTTGAACATTTTGAGATTGATTGGGAAGAGGGGCAACACAGCCAAGACCGGATCTTTACTGCGGACCTCGTGATGAAAAGTCCTGGCATCCCCGACTCGGTACCCTTGGTGGTACAATTGGTGAAAATGGGTGTTCCGGTTATTTCCGAGATCGAGTTCGCCTCTCGATACACCGATGCCACGATTATTGGCATTACCGGCAGCAATGGCAAGACAACCACTACCATGTTGACCTACCACCTCCTGAAGTCAGGGGGATATAAGGTAGGCATGGCGGGAAACATCGGGGATAGCTTTGCCAAAATGGTCGCTGAAAACGATTTTGACTATTACGTGTTGGAAATCAGCAGTTTCCAGTTGGATGGTATCGTCGATTTTAGACCGCATATTGCCGTAATCACTAATATCACCCCGGATCACTTGGATCGATATGAAAATCAGTTTGAAAACTATATCGCTTCCAAATTTCGGATAGCCAAAAATCAGACAGCCGATGACCATCTGATTTTCGATGCCGATAACGAAGTCATCATGCAGTGGTTGCAAGAACATCCCGTCAAATCGAAATTATTGCCTTTTTCCATAGAGCGTAGCGTAGCGGAAGGAGCATATCTTAAGAACAAAGAAATACAAATAACAACAGTTAACAACACCCTAACGATCATGACCGATACCCTGGCATTAGAAGGAAAACACAATTTGAAGAATACAATGGCAGCGACCACAGCGGCCAAGTTGGTAGGTATTCGCAAAGAGACCATTCGAGAAAGTGTGATGAACTTTCAGGGTGCTGCCCATCGATTGGAAAAAGTACTGAAGATACATCATGTGCAATATATCAACGATTCCAAGGCAACCAATGTTAATGCGACCTACTATGCCTTGGATAGCATGTCGGCCCCAACGGTATGGATTGTGGGCGGCGTCGATAAAGGAAACGATTATAGGGAGTTGATGCCTTTGGTTCGTGAAAAAGTTAAAGCCATCATCTGTTTGGGCCTTGATAACACCAAAATCAAGGAAACCTTCGGGAATGTGGTCGATTTACTGGTAGAAACCTTTGCCATGGAGGAGGCCGTAAAGGTGGCTTATAAGATCGCCGAAAGAGGGGATACGGTTTTACTGTCACCTGCCTGTGCCAGTTTTGACCTCTTTAAAAATTACGAAGACCGCGGAAACCAATTTAAGGAAGCCATTAAAAATTTGTAGAATATGCTTGACCTGGTAAGGAATATAAAGGGGGATAAAGCCATTTGGGCCGTTGTGGCGCTTTTGGCACTTTTCTCGTTCTTGCCCGTGTATAGTGCCAGCAGTAATCTGGTCTATGTCGTTGGCAAGGGTACCACAATGGGTCATTTAATGAAGCACGCTATTCTACTGGTCTTGGGTTTTGGGATCATCTACGGTATTCATCGTATTCCGACCCGTTATTTTAAGGGGCTATCGCTTATCGCCTTACCGATCGTAATCGTGCTTTTAGTATTTACCCTGGCCCAGGGTACAACGATTGGCGGTGCCAATGCCAGTCGATGGATCAGTGTTCCCTTGGTTGGCATAAGTTTTCAAACCTCCAATCTGGCTTCGGTGGTTTTGATGATTTATGTCGCCAGGTATTTGACAAAAATCAAAGATCAGAACATTACCTTCAAGGAAAGTATCGTGCCTTTATGGGTACCGGTTTTTCTGGTCCTCATACTCATTCTCCCCGCCAATTTTTCAACAGCGGCCATCATTTTTTCCATGGTTTTATTGTTGTGTTTCTTGGGGGGATACCCTATTAAGTACCTTTTGGGTATACTAGGAACCGGTTTGGTTTGCCTCACCTTGTTCATTCTTATGGCAAAGGCATTTCCAGACCTGTTCCCCAACCGGGTCGATACCTGGGTAAGTCGTATTGAAAGCTTTTGGAATCCTGAAGATACCGAAGCCGACTATCAGATCGAAAAGGCAAAGATTGCCATTGCCACTGGTGGAATTGTTGGCAAAGGGGCCGGTAAGAGTGTGCAAAAGAACTTTTTGCCCCAGAGTTCGTCCGATTTTATTTATGCCATCATTATTGAGGAGTATGGACTTTTGGGCGGTTTTGCCTTGATGTTCTTTTATCTCTTCCTGCTCTTCCGGATTGTGGTGGTTGCGAATGCCAACCCGACCATTTTTGGAAAATTATTGGTCTTGGGAGTGGGCTTACCAATTGTATTTCAAGCATTGATCAACATGGCCGTGGCGGTAGAGCTTTTTCCGGTAACCGGACAGACCTTGCCCTTGATCAGTAGCGGTGGCACTTCGAGTTGGATGACCTGTTTGGCCATCGGAATTATTTTAAGTGCGAGTGTAAAGGAGACCAAAAAGACGAAGCGTGGTACATCTAGAATAGGTGGCGATAATCCTTTAGAAGTGTTAAGTGGGCAACTATAGGTTCATACTTTCTGGGGGTGGCACCGGCGGTCACATTTATCCCGCCATCGCCATAGCGAACGAATTGAAAAGACGGTATCCCGATGCGGAGTTCCTTTTTGTTGGGGCGAAAGATCGGATGGAAATGGAGAAAGTACCCCAAGCTGGATACCGAATAGAGGGATTATGGATTACAGGGTTGCAACGGAAACTCACCCTTAAAAATTTGATGTTTCCCTTAAAATTGATAAGTAGTTTGATCAAAGCAGGCAACATAGTATCCCGTTTCAAACCCCACGTCGTAGTAGGCACGGGAGGCTTTGCAAGCGGACCTTTGTTGCGTGTTGCTTCCGGCAGGGGTATTCCCTGTGTCTTGCAGGAGCAGAACTCCTATGCCGGTATAACGAACAAGTTATTGAAAGATAGGGTGGCCAAAATATGTGTGGCCTATGATGGAATGGAATGTTTTTTTCCAAAGGATAAGATTGTAAAAACCGGTAATCCGGTGCGGAGCGACTTGGTAGAAATCCGGAACGAACGGGAAGAAGCCCTGAATTTTTTCGGATTGGACCCGAACAAATCGACCTTGTTGATTTTAGGGGGGAGTTTGGGTGCCCGTCGCATCAACCAATTGATTGCGCAGGAGCTTGACTATTTCAAAGGGCTCGATGTGCAGTTGATTTGGCAGTGCGGTAAGCTTTATTATGAACAGTACAGCAAATATGCGTCGGACCAAGTGAAAGTATTCGATTTCCTAAATAGGATGGATGATGCCTATACCGCAGCCAACATCATTATTTCAAGGGCCGGGGCCGGATCGGTATCGGAACTTTGTATCGTAGGGAAGCCTGTCGTGTTTATACCGTCGCCCAATGTGGCAGAGGACCATCAGACCAAAAATGCGGAAGCCCTGGTGGCTAAAAATGCGGCTTTGATGCTAAAAGAATCACAATTGGAAACGGAGTTCGAAACCGTTTTTTCGACACTCTTTGAATCCAAGGCAAAACAAAACGAACTAAGTGCCAATATAAGAAAGCTGGCGCTCCCCGACGCCACGAAACATATTGTGGACGAAATAGAAAAATTGTTGAATACTGTATAAACAACTAACAAGCTAGTGGTATAGCGACCCTAGTCTTTGAACTTGACACTTGATTTTGAACTTGAATACCGTACATAACGTCTATTTCATTGGTATCGGAGGCATCGGCATGTCTGCCTTGGCACGTTATTTCAAGTTCATGAAAAAGAATGTCGCCGGGTACGATAAGACCGAAACCCCCTTGACCTTGGAATTGGCAGGTCTTGGAATCGATATACATTATGAGGATAGTCTTGAGCAGGTCGACCCGCAATTTCTCGATACTACAACCACCTTGGTAATCTATACGCCGGCAGTACCGGCCGGGCATTCCGAGTATCAGTACTTTTTAAATCACGGTTTTGAAGTCAAAAAACGTTCGGAGGTATTAGGTCTCATTACCAAGAACACTTTTTGCCTGGCGGTAGCAGGTACCCACGGGAAAACTACCACCTCCTGTATTCTGGCCCACTTGCTAAAGGAGACGGGAACGCCTTTGACTGCTTTTCTTGGGGGTATTTCAGAGGATTTCAATAGTAATTTTATTTTTGAGGGCAATGCGTATTCGGTGGTGGAAGCCGACGAATTCGATCGTTCCTTTTTACAGCTTTCTCCCGATGTGGCCTGCATTACCTCCATGGATGCCGATCATCTGGATATCTATGGGGATGTCGAGACGCTCCGAAAATCGTTTCAGGAGTTTGCCGAAAGGCTGAAGCCGGGGGGTAGCCTTTTTGTGCGGAATGGGCTTCCTATGAAAGGCATCACCTATGGCATTGAGGATGATTCGGATTACTGCATCCGAAACCTAAAAATAGAACATGGCACCTACCTATTCGATTTGGGAACCCCCGAAACGACCCTAACGGGGGTTAAATTCAACAAACCGGGAAGGCACAATTTGCTCAACGGTCTAGTGGCTTTCGCTATGGCGGTTCAAACCGGTTCCCCAGCGGACCGCCTGGCAAAGGCACTGGAGACTTTCAAAGGAGTACAACGCAGGTTTTCCTATAGGATCAAATCCGAGGATTTTGTTTTTATCGATGACTATGCACATCATCCTACTGAAATCGATGCGGTGTATCAAGCCATTACCGAAATGCATCCGGCAAAGAAGACGATGGTGGTTTTTCAGCCGCACTTGTATTCAAGAACCAGGGATTTTGCCGATCAATTTGCCGAAAGCCTATCAAAATTCGATTACATTCTGCTATTGGACATCTATCCCGCCCGGGAGAAACCATTGGAAGGCGTCACCTCAAATTGGTTGCTGGAAAAAATTGCCAATCCGAATAAAAAAGTGGTCGAAAAATCAAATTTGATACAAGAAATTAAGGCACGGAACCCTGAAATCCTAGTGACGCTTGGCGCAGGGGATATTGGGCTCGAAATAACAAAAATAAAAAGGGAATTTGAACATGCGGGTTAATTGGAATTATATCAAGTTAGTGGGTTTGCTCCTCGTCATTGGCGGACTTTATGCATTTTCCTCCCATAGGAGCGGGCTTAGAAAAGTGCATGGTGTGAAAGTGGAATTCGTGGGCGACCAGAATTTATACATCACGCAAGACATGGTTAATAAATTGTTAATACAAAAATTCGGAAGCCTCGAAAACCTGCCCAAAGAAAAATTAGTTTTGAATGCGATGGAGAAGGCCGTTGCGGCCAACAAAATGGTAAAAAGTGCCCAAGTTTATCTTACTGTAGACGGAGAACTTGCATCTAAAATTGTTCAGCGTAAACCAATCGGACGAGTAGAAGGGAATTCCAAATTCTATATGGATGACGAGGGAAAGCGCATGCCATTATCTCGTGTTTACTCGGCTAGAGTACCCATTATTACAGGGGAAATTACAGGAGAAAGCCTAGAGGATGTTTATGAAATTCTGAAGTATATCAATGCGGATGATTTTCTTCGAAAAAACGTGATTGGAATACATATAGAGGAGGTCGAAAGCTATCAATTGAAATTTCGGATGGAGAATTTCGTAGTGCATTTGGGAAGTATCGAACATATGGAAGAGAAGTTCAGCAATTTCAAAGCCTTTTATGCGAAGGCCCAAAGGGATCAGACCTTGGAAAAGTTCGCGGTAGTGAATTTAGAGTTTAACAATCAAGTAGTGTGCACCAAAATATAAGTTATGCAAGTAGGTAATTATTCAATCGGTTTAGACATCGGTACCACCAAAATTGTGGCCATCATCGGAAAAAAGAACGAGTATGGAAAAATCGAGGTGTTGGGTATTGGAAAATCAAAAAGTCTGGGCGTTCATCGCGGTGTGGTCAACAATATTACCCAGACTATCAAATCGATTCAGCAGGCCGTAGAAGAGGCAGAGTTGAATTCCGGACTCAAAATTGGATCGGTGGTGGTAGGAATCGCAGGACAGCATATCAGAAGCCTGCAGCATAGCGATTACATTACCCGAGCCGATTCCGAGGAGGTAATCAATGAAGACGATTTGGATAAGTTGTGCAATCAGGTGTACAAGTTGGTGATGCTTCCAGGGGAGGAAATCATACACGTGTTGCCACAGGAATACAAGGTAGACGGGCAGGCCGAGATCAAGGAACCGATTGGGATGTACGGTGGTCGTTTGGAAGCCAATTTTCATGTGGTGGTTGGCCAAGTATCCTCCATCAAAAATGTCGGTAGGTGCATCAAGAGCGCCGGCTTGGAATTGGGGAACATTACCTTGGAACCCTTGGCATCGTCCGAGGCGGTATTGAGCAAAGAGGAAAAGGAAGCAGGGGTCGCCCTTATCGATATAGGAGGTGGTACTACCGACCTGGCCATTTTCAAGGACGGGATTATTCGCCATACGGCGGTGATTCCTTTCGGTGGAGGGGTCATTACCGAGGATATCAAGGAAGGATGCTCCATTATCGAAAAACAGGCAGAACTGCTCAAAATCAAATTTGGTTCTGCATGGCCCGGTGAGAACAAGGATAATGAAATCGTTTCCATTCCCGGACTAAGGGGTCGGGAACCAAAGGAGATTACCTTGAAGAATCTCTCGAAGATCATTCATGCCCGAGTGGTAGAGATCATCGAGCAGGTTTACGTAGAGATTAAAAATTACGGTCATGAGGAACAGAAAAAGAAACTTATCGCCGGTATCGTACTAACAGGAGGTGGTAGCCAATTGAAGCACCTAAAGCAATTGGTAGAGTATATCACCGGAATGGATACCAGAATCGGTTATCCCAACGAACACTTGGCCGGGGATTCCGATTCCGAGATTGCCAGTCCGCTATATGCCACCGCAGTAGGGCTATTAATGAACGCCGTTTCCAATGAGGCCAAGGGAAGACAGGAGCCTGTTGAGGAACGTACTCGCGAAGAAGGTGAACTGGTGGTGGCCGGAGAAGAGCGTGAAAGAATGAATACACCGAAACCGAAGAAAGAACGTAAGTCTGTTTTCGACAAGTGGTCGGAAAAACTGAAAGATTTTTTAGACAACGCGGAATAGCGCATCGTCGCGGTTCCGAAGAACCGCCCATCATCGATTAGAAATAAAAACCAGTAAAAAAAGAATATGAGTAACAACACGGAATTTGACGGAATAGCCTTTGATCTTCCCAAGCATCAAAGCAATGTGATAAAAGTAATCGGCGTTGGCGGGGGCGGAAGCAACGCCATCAACCATATGTTCCAATCGGGGATCAATGGGGTCGATTTTGTAATCCTTAATACCGATTCACAGGCGCTGCAGAACAGTGCAGTGCCTAACAAGATACAGCTGGGCGTATCGCTGACCGAAGGTTTGGGGGCAGGCGCGAACCCGGAAGTTGGGGAGCAGGCCGCACTTGAAAGTATGGAGGATATTAAAGCCATGTTGGACACCACTACAAAAATGGTGTTCATCACCGCTGGCATGGGTGGGGGTACAGGTACTGGTGCTGCCCCTGTCATTGCCAAGCAGGCAAAAGAGATGGACATCCTTACCGTGGGGATTGTGACGATGCCCTTTCAGTTTGAGGGAAAAATGCGTTGCCAACAGGCACAATTGGGTATCGAGAAGTTGCGCTCAAATGTAGACTCCTTGATTGTCATTAATAACAACAAGTTACGTGAAGTATACGGGAATTTGGGTTTCAAAGCTGGTTTCTCCAAAGCGGACGAGGTGTTATCGACCGCGGCGAGAGGTATCGCCGAGGTGATTACCCATCACTACACACAAAATATCGACCTTAGGGATGCGAAGACCGTGCTCTCCAATAGTGGCACTGCCATTATGGGGTCAGCGGTTGCTACTGGATCGGCCAGGGCCAATGAGGCAATTATGAAGGCATTGGATTCACCTTTGTTAAACGATAATAAGATTACCGGTGCCAAGAACGTTTTGTTGTTGATTGTTTCCGGTTCACAGGAAATCACCATTGATGAAATCGGTGAAATCAACGATCATATTCAGATAGAGGCCGGTCACGGGGCCAACATCATCATGGGTGTCGGGGAAGACGAAGATTTAGGGGAAGCAATTTCGGTAACGGTGATCGCTACGGGATTTAACATTGATCAGCAAGACGATATCGTCAATTCCGAATCCAAGAAAATCATCCATACCCTTGAAGATGAGCAACGGGCGGTACAGAATTTAAGCGATGACCAACCTGTCGTTCATCAGTTGGTCGAGGATGAAGTAGTCGAGGAACCTACCATTAAATATGTGTTGGAGGACGATATTGATGAAATCGGAATGGATTTGATACCGACTACGAACTACATTCGAAATTTCAATGTATTCTATGAAGAGGTAATCGAGGAGGTAGCCAAAACAGACGTGAGGGACGATGATTTTATCATCATTGACACCAATGATGTGATCAATGATATTGAGGTAATCGACCCGCAGGAAGTGGTCGCGTCCAAGGAAGACGATCAGTTCGCTATCAGTTTCGATATGCCGTTGTCCAAAACATCCGAGGACGAGGAGCAAAATGAGGAAAATGTCATCACCTTCAGTTTGGATGATGAGGTAAACGATATCAATGTAAAAGATCACGTAGAGGTCATTCCAGTATTGGAATACAACAAGAATGGAGAGACCCGATACAGTTTGGATGACTATATGGAGCTGGAAAACAAACTGACCGGTGCCAAGTCAAAGGCAGAGGAGTTTGAACCCAAGATTGTAGAGGATGAATTGGTCTTTGAAAAGAAGACGATTCCCACCGAGGTGACCGAGGAGAACACGGCGGAAGAAATCGATCCTATGGACAGTCCGATTGAAGCCCTGTTGAAGGAAAGGGCCGATGAACGTAGAAAGAAACTCAAGGACTTCAACTATAAGTTCCAAAATAATATTAATAGTATCGAAGAAATCGAGAAAGAACCTGCCTATAAGCGACAAGGAATCGATTTAAGCGAACAACCGAAAGAGAACAAGGTGTCCAGAACCACTTTGAGCGAGGATAGCAACGATGATATCCAGTTGCGTTCCAACAATTCTTTCTTACATGATAATGTGGATTAGCTAGAAGTTTCCCCATAATTTTGAACCCCGACCGTAAGCGTCGGGGTTTTTTTCTCGTCACTTTTTTATAAGTATGTAGCAATCCTTGATTGTCGTAAACATCGTAAACCTATGTTAACTTCGGAAGCTGATGAAACCGTTATGTTGCAAAAAATTACACCTGAGATTCAATTTTTCACAAAATGATAAAAAAGTTTAAAGGAGTTCTTTATATCTTCGCAGTCCAATTGAGATAGAATGGCTTTACAGGATAAGGTAATGGAGCACATGAAGGTCGCTATGAAGGGCAAGGACAAAGTCACCCTGGAATCATTGCGAGCTATCAAATCCGCTTTGTTGTTGGCCCAGACCGAAGCCGGTGCGGGGAACGGTCTGTCGGAAGCCGATGAGGTTAAACTGGTTCAAAAGCTGGTCAAACAGCGAAAGGACAGTGCCGCAATTTTTCAGAAGCAGGGGAGGCATGATCTGGCAGACCCTGAATTGGCCCAGGTAGCCGTAATCGAACAATTTTTGCCCGAGCAGTTGAGCGAAGGGGAAATTGAAAAAGTAGTGGTGGAGACGATTGCAAAAACGGGCGCCGAAGGCATGAAAGATATGGGTAAGGTCATGGGAATGGTTTCCAAACAATTGGCTGGCCAAGCCGATGGAAAAACCATTTCAACCATTGTTAAAAACAAACTGGCATAGAGTAGCAAGTATGAAGGCAGGATAGTTGCTTACCGCCAACTAAATACCGATTACTTAAACAATGGCCACGTAGCTCAGCTGAATAGAGCACTGGATTTCGGCTCCAGCGGTCGTAGGTTTGAATCCTACCGTGGTCACGAATAGATAGTTCGACAAGGAAAAACGCCAAGCTTGCTTGAGCGTTTTTTTGTTGGAACTATTTTCAAAGCGGAGCTTTGTCAGGAAAACCGAAGGTAATCCTACCGTGGTCACGAATAGATAGTTCGACAAGGAAAAACGCCAAGCTTGCTTGAGCGTTTTTTTGTTGGAACTATTTTCAAAGCGGAGCTTTGTCAGGAAAACCGAAGGTAATCCTACCGTTGTCACATTAAGCACAAAGCCTTGACGATTCAGTCGGGGCTTTTTGTTTCCAGGAGAATAGCGCAATTTATTTCGGTTATCCGGAGGCAACCAAAAACCGACGTTGTGGCGCGGTAGGCTTTGTATTTAAGATGGAAGGACCGTTGGGGGCGGACTATTCCCTTGACGATGCTTTCGTGAAATTATTTTTGGAGATGACGGATTGGGCAACAAGAAATGCTGCGGCACCTTTGGTCTACGACCGTTTTCCGGGGCATCAGTCATTTAATCGTTCCAGGATGAGCGATGAAAAGTAGTTGACACCCGTTTTAATACATTCTTCGTCTACTTGGAAGTTTGGTGCATGCGGAGTGGAAATCACACCGGTTTGGTAGTTGGAGCCGCCTAACAAGAAATATACACCAGCTACCTGCTTTTGAAAGTAGGCAAAATCGTCACCACGATTATCCGAAATGGCCCCATATAAACGAACTACATTTTCCTGGCCGTAAATCGTGCCGATTGTCTTCATGGCATTAAGTGTTAATGCCTTATCATTGGTAAGATTTGCCCTCTCCTGTTTAAGCTTTACGTCGATAAATCGTTCTACGTACTCCGACGTGTTTATTTTTTCCTTCAACTGGGGAATAATTGAATTCATCCCTTCCGTATCGCTGGCGCTAATGCGAATAATGATATGGATCGCCCCATCGTTTTCCTCAATATGGAAATCTTTTTGAACGGTGATGAAGTCCTTAAAAATGGTATTGGGATTTGCCAAACCGATGGTAGGGTCTAATTGACTTCTTGGATCAAAGAAAGGACTATCGTCCTTTACGCTTTGTAAGTCGGATAATAGTTGCTTGGTATAGGCGATCAAGGCTTCATTATTTCCTGAATTCCGGTAGGATACCTCTACAGATCGATAATCTGCAAAAAGCCATTCCGGCCTTGTAGCAATCATGCCTTTAGGTAAGGGCGCCACGTGCGCCGCGTAGATTTCATCGGGATCAATGTAATCGAACAAGCCATCATCAATCATGGCTTTTGCCCCGGTGTAGGTCTCTTCCGCCGGTTGAAAGATAAAATATAAGGTTCCCTTCAAATTCTCTTTTTGACTCGCCATTACATTGGCAATGCCTAGGCCGATGGCCGTGTTTACATCATGTCCGCAAATGTGGCGTACTCCCTGGTTTTTCGATTGAAACGCTACCACGTCGGGTATATCGGAAGGCATTGCATCGATATCTGCCCTCCAGGCAATACTCTTTCCATTTCCACTACCTTTTAAAATACCCACGACACCATAACCGCCAACATTGGTTTTTACTTCGAGGCCCAAACTTTTTAAATAGGACGTAATTTTTTTCGACGTTCTCTTTTCTTGGCCCGAGATTTCGGGATACCTATGAAAATCTCTGCGAATGGTCACCAAATCGTCGAATATCTTGTTAGTATGCTGCGCTACCTTTTGGTGTATCGAGGAACCCGGTAAGTTTTCTTGGGAGAAAGTGTATGAACAGAGAAATGTAATTTGTAGCGTACATACGACAGTCTTAAATCGCTTACTGAAATTCATCCTTGTAGTTTTAATGATTACACTACAAAAATGGCATACGTATTTTAGATGTACCTGTCACATTTGTGACAAAATTATTTTTTGGAGAGTCTACTTCGTATTCTGCTCAGTGATTGTCGTTCGATGCCCAAATAAGATGCTAGTTGGGAGAGGCTTATTCTATTCATTATATCACTGTTTTCCTTGATAAATTTTAGATAGCGTTCCTCGGCCGTATTGAATAAAAAACTTTCCACACGATCTGTTTGATGTGTTAAGACATACTCTGCGACCAACCTGCCGTAGGTGCCGGCCTTCTTATATCTTTTATAAGCCTCCTGAATTTTATCATAGGATAATTTAATGATAACGGAAGGCTCCAAACACTCAATGAAATACTTGGACGGTATTTGACGGATAAACGCCGGGTAGTCGGATGCATAGTTATTTTCTTTTACAAAACCCGTCGTGATTTTGTTTCCCCGATCATTGACATAATAGCGTCTCAAAAGCCCTTTGCAAACAAAACCTACCTCTCGTTGAATGTCCCCGCTTTTAAAAAGAAGGTCTTTTTTAGCATATTCCTGGATCGTCAAAGCGGAGCGGAGAAATTCGATTCCTTCCGCATTTGCATCGGGAAATAGTCCGAGGTACATGTCAAAATAGCGCTGAAACTCTTCTTTCATTGTTTAACCAATTTTAGGAGGATTAAAATACGTTATTCCTTCGCAGGGGGCAACCGGTTCTTCCCTTTCCTTCGAATTGTCGATCATGCTTAAATCTTAAAACTCCTCTTGAAAACGAAACCAACTGTTCCGTGCAACGCTACGAACAATAAGTAGTATTAATTAAATGCCAAACCGCTATCTTTTTATCGTTTTTAATTGAAGATTGGATGGGATTTACCGTCCTTCCCGATAAGCACAAGCAGTACGTGTATAGTCAAGACCTCCATAATTTTACGGTTCGGAAGGGAATTTGTAGAAATGGTATCCACCAAGAATCATCATGATATTCGATACGCTGAAAAGTCTACCTCTTGTTTTTCAAAAGCTTGGGAAAGGGCCAGTAGTTCATCGATACGGAGGATATCTTGCTGATTGTGATTGCCCACAATAAAAATCATCCCCCAAATATTCAGACTAAGGGTAATGGTTCCATTGGTAGAGCGCATCCCGATCAAGATTTCATCGTTCATCCAGAGGTCTATGGTACCCATCTGTTCAAACCCGCAAAGCGAAAGCATATTTACCAGTTCCAACAGAAAATACTCCGGCGTTTCCACGGCATCGAATTCCAGAAGCAGTTTTTCGGAACCATAACCGGGTCGTAATTTATATCGGTATTTGTCGTCCATTGTTTTTTTGACTATTTTAAAATGGCCAAATCATCTTCTTTCTCAAAGTAGTTCTGGACCACTTCCCGAATGTGTACTTCCCGTAGTGCCGAATTCGCTGTCCGGTAGTCTTTTTGGATCAATTGGTACGCAGGAAAGGTTTTACAGCGTAGTTCCGCTCCATAGTGGTCTATAACTTTCAAAGTAGCCGTCCCTTCCAAAATCGTTTTTCCAGAAATGGTCAAGCGAAGTTCTTCCTGTTTTTCTATGTTTGACCCCCCGGAAGGTCTTTTGGCGGTGCTTTCCAACAGAACGTCTGATTTAATCGGTACGGTATGCTTTTGAAATTCTGTCGGTTTTTGGTCGTTGCTACAAGAGCTAAGGAATACGACTAAGGGAATAAGAAGTCCTAATCTCATGGTGGTATTGTTTTGATGTTTTACTCGATAATCGAGATTTAAAATGCTCCAACGCTTGCGTCGATATTAAAATTGAATTTCCTATGAATGCCTCGTGGGCTTGCCCAGAAAGTGATTTACTATACAAAAATGACCTGGCGGCCTATGTATTTTCAGGCCCGATATAGTGAAAATTGAGCTCCCTGTTTTCGGGGGTTTCCGTCCCAAACCCTGCTACCGGAAGAGAGGGTGCTTTTCAATGCGGGCATTGCGATGTTGCAAGTATCATGGATGTTGAAATCCCAAGATGCCGTCCGCCCCATTTGAATGGTGTGTTTTGTGAATCCTTTCAAGTTCTGGGTTGGAAGCATGCTAGGGGGGTTCTGTCGATAACTTAGAAAATACCTTCGTACCCTAATCGCAACGGATCCGTAAACGGTTTTCTATTGCGCTGACACAGTTATGAGTGAGCAAGTGCCATCCGTTATATAATGTTTCCAATCATAGGTGCCAATGTTCCCTTTGATACTCTTTTTATCTCTTTAAGCTGTATTTTCGTTTGTGATTTTTTCATATGCCATCTTTTAATATTGTTGATGTTGTTCTATTTCTTGGTATCAGCCAGGGCCTCTTCCTATCTCTTTCATTGCAACTGATACGAGATCGGAATAAGGCATCCAACAAGATACTTTCCACATTGTTGCTGATGGCCGCTCTAATGTTATTTGGAAGGATTGCGACGTATCGCGCTCCCGAGGAATGGGTATGGCGCTTCGGTGTATTGATCGATACCACTATTTTTCTTTTTGGACCGTTGATTTATACGTATGTAAGAAGACTTCTCTTCAACGAAATCCCCTCATTTATGTTGTCATGGTTTCACTTCATACCGGGGGCCTTACACTTGATCTATTACCTATGGACGCTAAGTTTTTCGGTTACGGAATTCAATTCGCTCTATTTTTCGGGCAAGCTCAATCTGACGTTTTTCCTAGTTGAATTGGCCGGCCTTATTTCATTCATCTTCTACTGGACCAAAACCTTCCTTCTTTATAGAAAATATTCGAATATCGAAGCGGGGGAACTATCGTTCCATCAAACCGTTGGAAACTACCTCAAATTCTTGTTGTGTACTCTTGGTTTATTCATAATACTTTGGATAATGAGTTTTTTAAGTGTCAATTTTCTGAAAAAGCCTCTTGGGTACATCAATTATGTGACCATGTGGATTTCGACTCCACTTTTTATATACGCCATTGGCTATTTTAGCCTTCGGCAACCCGGTATTTTTAGAATCCCGTTTGCCCGAAAATCGCGATCTGAACTTGACCGATTAAAACCCGACGAAATTCAGAAATTACAAAAGCGGCTACGATATTTTATGGAGGACGAAAAAATCTTTACAAAACCTAACCTCACCTTGAGTATACTGGCCGAGAAACTGGATACCACTCCCAACAACCTTTCATGGTTGTTGAATAAAATATATCAGAAATCATTCTTCGAATATATAAATGCACATAGGGTTAAGGAGTTCATTAAAAAACTGGATAGAGACGAACATAACAAACATACCTTGTTGGCATTGGCCTTGGATGTAGGTTTCAACTCAAAATCTACCTTTAACCGTGTTTTCAAAACCACGGTAGGAACCACTCCAAAAGAATACCTGAAAAATAAAAAAGTGGCTTAAAGGAGTGCCACCGTACCCATTACGTCGATTTCGGGGCTTGGGCAATATAGTTTTGGTGATCTAATAATTCAAAAAAAACTATAAAATGAAAAATCATAATTTCTTTACAAAATCGACGGTTTTATTTATTGCTTTTATCACGGTTTTCTTCACCGGCTGCGTTAAAGATTTTATAGGACATGGGGGCGGGAAAAAGACCTTAAAGGTCAAAACGATCATCGGCACTGATTTTCCTGCCAACGACGGATTACATGTTGCACCGGATGGTACGCTATACGCTTCAAATTTTGGTGTTTTCGACCCTGCATTGGGCAAGTACAATGGTACTCAAGTTTTTGAAATCGACAAACGGGGTGTCAAGGTTAAGGCGGAAGGTTTAGAAGCTCCGATGGGTAGTGCGGAGGACAGCAATGGAAACCTGTATTTCAATACCGAAAACAACAACGATGCCGTTTCCGGTGTTCTGGTAAAGGTGGCCCCCGACGGTTCGTCTTCCAAGATAACCGAGATTCCAGGCTGGCCCTCGGGCGTTACGATCGACGAGCAGGATGTTCTCTATATAGCCAACTTTTTTGCCCCTACAATTCACAAGGTACTACCCGACGGCACTATATCGATTTTGGCCACCGATGATCGATTGTTCGGTTGTGTGGGTATCGACGTGGATGATGAGGGAAATATCATCACCGCTAATTTCTTTACGGCAGATATTCTTAAAGTTACTCAAGAAGGCGAGGTTTCACTGATTGCCAACATCCCGAATACTACCCAGGGTTTCGCTATCGGATATATGACTTTGTTTGAAGATGACATCTATGCCACCGGTATCAGTGAAAATGTTATCTATAAAGTTGGTTTTGACGGTACAACGGAGGTTTTTGCCGGAACAGGTGAAAATGGAAGTGTTGACGGAAAACTAAACGAAGCCAGTTTTTCAGCGCCAAATGGGATCGCAGCCGATGAAAGAAGACGTATATTGTACATCTCCCAGTATGGGGAACCGGGACTGAGGGCTATTAAGTTCTGATTTTATTTTGATAAGCCTTATTGGGTTTTAAAAAAGTGACAGTACTTATAAAAATCAAATAAGGCTTATTGTAACAAATCGTTGCGAACAATATCTATTTAGTATAAATCAATCGTTAATCAATCCAAAAACCTTGGCCTTCCATTTGTCAAATTTGTTTCCATGGCCCTACCCAGAACCCAAACAATATATTGATGCTGTGGTACGTGCAATCCGGAACGATCGGCAACCATATGAAGATGTATGGTGTAATACTAAAACCTTACGCCCGATTTGTGTCCAAATGAAAATGCGGAAACAGAACAACGTTTACAGGGGTAATAACGTGATTTTATCATCCAATCCGATTATCCCTTTCCAAAGTGAAATTGCCTATGTTATAACTTTCAAAAACTTTGAATAGTCAGGACAAATCTTTGAATCAAAAAATCGTGTTTAAAAAAATCAAAATCGACCTGCCTTTTATAATGCTCATTTTTTTGTTTCCAAGTTTTATCACGGGTTGTAAAATTGGCACCAAGGACGGGCATGTCGCCGAGGACATAAATGTAGATCAAAATCCCCTATGGGCGGTTAAGTTAATCGAGGCCTATGCGGCACTCAGTAAAGAACGAAACATGGCAACCGCCGATCTTCTGTTCGACGCTACGAATGGCATGCCAAGAAAAAACTGGGAAAATTACCTTGTATGTGCTATAATTTATGTTCCGGAAGGAGAGTACGACAAGGCATTCATGGCCATGGAAGAAGCCATAGATACAGGAATGCGTGAGGTAGATCTTTTAAATTCGATTCCCGAACTATCACCGATAAAAAGTGACTCGAGATGGGAAGGGCTGATAGCCAAAATTCAACAAAAAAAGAACGAATACCTAGAAACCGTTGAGAATCCCAAGCTTCTCAAGGTATTGGAAAATATGTGGGCGAAAGACCAAATAGCCTTGGCGCAATACGAAGAGCATGTGAATTTATTGGATAGCCTGGCAACGAATGAAGACTACGCACGCTTGTTCGAACGGGTTGAAACTCGATGGGAAATCAATAGAAAGAAATTGGACAGTATTATCGCAACTCACGGTTGGCCTGGAAATCGTTTGGTTGGAGAGGATGGATCAAAAATCGCTTGGGCCATCCCACAACACCACCCAAATATTTTTTTTAAACAGAAGTGCCAGGAACTTATAAAAGAGGCCGTGGAAAAAGGGGATTCGGACCCCAATCACTACGCAGAACTGACAGACCGGATAGCGAGGGATACATGGCAAAAACAGGTCTACGGCTCAAGCATGGCCGAAAATGCCCCACATCCTATTAAGGATGTTGCGACGGTAAATGAAAGGAGATTTGAACTGGGACTTTTAGAACCTATAGAGGTATATGCCTATTATCACGGAATCGAATACAGGCTTCCCACTAAAGATGAAGCCAAGCAGCAATCCGAAGAGCATTATAATAAAGCCCAACGTAACTATACACACTTTGAAAATTTCTTAAAGGCAAAAGCCATCGATTCCGCATTGACCTATATAAAAATGGCAATCAAATCCCACGGTGACCTGAGCAACCAGCAATTGTTTCAAGCAGCCTTGAAACTTGGTGTTTATTCCGAAGAGTCTGCCAAGAAACTAAGCATAAGAATTCTTAAAGTACTTATTTGGCGTAAATGGGACAAGCGATTTGAGGCGATCGTCCGGGATAAATTTTTAAGCCTCGAAGAAAAAGATTGGAATGACATCTCTCAACTTTTAAATGAAAGCGGGAAGTGAAAATCCGTAACAAAATACTAAAAACATATAAAAGCATATCCATGAGAAAGCCGATACTACTGTTATTGAGTGTGCTCTCATTTGCAGCATGTAATCAAAAAACCAAAAGTTCAAAAGAGTCTAAAACCGAGGCCGAAGTTCTAAAGGCTTCATTGACCACCAAGCTCAACGACCTTCTAGCACCAGGATATATCAAAGGGTTTGGGGTTGCCATCGTCAATCAGGATACTACGTTGTATTCAAAGGGTTTTGGCTATGCCAATACCTCGGAGGACGTTCCATATACCGCCAACACACTCCAAAATATAGCATCCGTTTCCAAGACTTTGATCGGGGTGGCCTTACTGAAGGCCCAGGAAATGGGAAAATTGGATATCAACGATCCCATTAATGATTACTTGCCCTTTAAAGTAGTCAACCCGGCCTATCCCGAAGAGCCCATCACCATCAAGCAACTTGCCACCCATACCGGCACTATTTACGATGGTGACTTATATAGTGAAAAGTCGTATATCATCGAAAGCGAAGGCCTGTATGAAAAGGCAAAGGCGTTACAGATTTCGGAGGAGTTTAATTCGCCGGAAGCCGATATGGAGATGGGAGATTTTTTAAGGAACTTCCTCTCCAAGGATGGGAGTTGGTATCTGAAGACGAACTATCTGGAAAACAAACCTGGGGAACGCTACGAGTATTCCAATGTGGGAGCTACCTTGGCCGCGTACGTATTGGAGCTGGCAACGGGTCAAAAGTACTCCGATTTCAGCTCACAATACATACTGAAACCACTGGGAATGGCGGCTACCGGATGGACTTTTTCGGATATCGACCCCTCCGAACACACCAAGCTATACAGTCTATCGGGGGAGGAAATTCCCTTCTATCATTTGGTTACGTATCCGGATGGCGGGTTGATCACCTCGGTGAACGATTTCAGCAAATACCTCCGAGAACTCATTCTAGGGTTTACGGGAAAGGGAAGCCTTTTGTCTGCGGAAAGTTATCGCCTTCTTTTTTCCGAATTACTTGATGAAAACCATTTTGAGGAAAGGGATGTTGACAATCCCTATGATGATGAATACAATTCAGGGGTTTTCCTTGGGCATACACCAGAGGGTTACATAGGCCATACGGGTGGGGATCCCGGGGTATCGACTTTTATGTTTTTTGATCCGGATACAAAAATCGGAAAATTGCTATTTATCAATACCGACCTTGATCCAGAGGGTGCGAAACAATTTTTTTCCATTTGGAAGCAATTGGAACAATACGAAACACAGCTCGAAGCGGCGATAAGGCGTTGACCCCATTCAAACAAACCAATAGCCTTGAAACAATCTCCAAAGGATATCAAGAATCCAACAGCCCCATCTTAATGGCGTGTTTGGTGAGCCCGGCCAGGTTTTTTACCTGTAGTTTGGAAATCAAATTTTTACGGTAACTTTCGATGGTGTGCTTGCTTAAAAAAAGTTTGTCCGCGATTTCCTGCGTGGTATACTCTTCGGCGATGAGCGTTAAGACCTCTATTTCCCGTTCGGTAAGGGAAATCTCTTCCCGCTTCCTGTTTTCGAACATAGCCTCGGTGTAGGCTTGCTTGATTTCGTTAGCGAAATATTTTTCACCTTTGACGATAGTGCGGATGGCAGTGAGCAATTCTTCCTTCTCCGCATTCTTGGGTACGTATCCGTCCAAATTGTTCCGAATCAGTTTATCGATCATACCGCCATCGATATGCATACTTACCACCAATGTTTTTAGTGCGGCGAACTTTTCCTTTACGATGCGATTGAGTTCAATACCGTCCATTTCGGGCATGGTGAGGTCGGTAATTAGCAAGTGCAGGTTGTCCGTACCGTTGATGTCCAGATATTTTATTACTTGGGCGCCATTTTTTGCGGTAAGGGCGATATTGAATTCAGGGGCATCCCTTAAGATGCTTATCAATCCGTCAATAAACATTTTATGGTCGTCGGCGATAATCAGGTTGTATTTCATTCTTCTAGTTTTTTAGAAATAGGCATTTCTATAGCTACGACGGTTCCCCTTTTCGGGGCGGAATCGATATGCAATTGCCCCTTCATTTCGGAAATGCGGCTCTTAATGTTTTTAAAACCGATGCCATCCTGCTTTTTGGATAGCTCGAATCCCTTGCCGTTGTCCTCGAACAATAAGGAAATGCTGGTATCCAAATGACTCAAATGAATATCTATCTTTTTTGCCTCGGCGTGTTTCAAGGTATTGGTCAGTAGCTCTTGTATAATTTTAAACAATTCCAGCTGTATTTTTTCGTCAATGCCGTTTACCTTGTCCTCCGGGTGTGGGTGAAAACCAATGGTCATGCTTCCGGTATTGGCAATGGACTTCACATATTCGCGTATAAGCTGGGTAAAGACGTTGTTTCGGAATTTTTTGGGAATCAGGGTATGCGAAATATCCCTAACGAGTTGATAGGTCTCGTCCAAGTGCTTACCGATGAGACCTAGTTGCTCCGTGTCTTGGTCGATACTGGCGAGCTGTAATTTGATTCCTGCCAAGTTACCGCCAATGCTGTCGTGGAGTTCCTGGGCAATGCGTTTGCGCTCCTCGTCCTGGCCCTCGATAGCGGCCTTGATGAGGTCAAGTTCCTGTTCCTGTTTGAGCGATTCCACTTTTTGCCGATTGATTTCCTCCTGTTTCATTGCCAATTCGCTCTGAGCCTGTAACTTTTGGTAGTAGGTATATAGCAGGGCGATTACGGGAATCAAAATGACCAAAAATCCAATCAGAAATGCATTCTTTATGGTTTTTTGCCGGTTGAGTTCAGCTGTCTTTTTAAGTTGGTCCTCCTCCAGGGACAAAATCTCCTTCTCTTTTTGCAAGGTCTCGTATTGCACTTCCAATTCCCTACTGATTTTGCGTTGTTGTTGTTGGGCGATTTGACTGCGTACGGAAGCCAACTGCGTCATGACCGCATAGGCGTTTTTGTAGTCTCCTTGAGCCGAAAAGGCCCTTCGTTGTATATCCAGTATTTCTGCCTGATAATTCAAATTTTCCCTATCAATGGCGTTCACGTAGGCGATGGAAAGCGCGGTGGTGGCAGCCTCATAATTTTTTTCCCTAAAGAACAAGTCCCCGATTCGGATGCAGCCTTCAAAATAAAGTGCAAAAAGTCCCTCTTTCAATCCGCTTTCCCGAGCCGTGTTGTAAAGGGCGAAGGCCTCATCAAAACGATTTTCCCGTTCCGCGATACGGCCTAGTTTCAGGTTGACCGATAATTCCTTCCCCGTGTCACCCAAGGCCGTACTTCCCTTTTTGGATTGTTCGTAAAAGGTCTTGGCCTTTTCAAGGTCGTTGGAACTGTAATGAGCATCGCCCAAATAACGCAGGGCTTCGTTGGCCTGTCTGGGAAACGACGATCCGAAATCGGCATAGGCTTCCTCCAAGATGGGGATGGCCTTGTCAAATTCTTGCTTTAACTCATATACCTTGCCCAGACCGATTTTATTTCGAAACTGATACTCTTTATTATTAGAGGCCTCTGCTTCGGTGATTCCTCTTATATGCCATTCCACGGCATTGTCGAGCAAACCGTTGAACTTATTTCCAATAGCTTTGTAATAATAGGCTTTGGCATAGTAGTTTTTTCTTGCTGATTCGGGCTCGTCCCAATTGGTGAGTTCCTTAATGTACTGATTGCTATAAAACAAAATGGAGTCGGTGTTGGCGGTCTCTATGTGCCGTTCGGCCAACTGTTCAAGGATTGAAAAGCGGGGAACCCCATATTCGGCATTTTTCAATGCCTCGTAATAGGGTTGCAGCGATTCCTGCCGTTCGACGGGAATCGTCGAGAACCATATTTTTTGATCTACCCCTTCCTCGGTACCCGGTGAACCGTTTTGTGAATAGGAGGGTGCCAATACCCATAGAATAGCCATCCATGCCAAAGTTGGGATGGTTGGAATTTTCCTCCGGAAAACAAAAAAATCATAAAAAGGTTTCAATATCATACCTATTCCGAGACCGGGGCTTCAGTACCATAAAATTTCATCTCGATTTCGATTTTACAGTGATGGCCTATAGTTGATAATTATATATTGATGGAATTAAGATACCATTTAACCAACGATGTTCAAAAGAACCGGGTAGTATCCTACTGTTTTATCCGGGCAGGAACGTCCATATCAGATAATTTCCTTCCAATTCAACCACTTTTTGATCGATATATTTTATAACAGGCGGACAATTACGTTCAAAATCGTCACAACGAACGGTTTTTATACGGCCGTTTTGTTCAACAGTTACAATAAGGGAGCTCGTACAGGAAGCATCGGTGCGGTATTCGTCATTGAGTTTCCAAAACCCCAGTTGTTCAATATTCTTGAAAAATTCAAGTACCACCTGATTATCCATTTTTTTAAGCGAGGGGATGTTGTACCGTTCGAAAATTTTGGAGCTGGTTGAATCGGGAATGTAACGCAGGTTGTTTCCCACTACCTGAAAAGCATCTTGATGTAGGCCCCCGCGCTTCATGGTTATCTTGTAGGTCGCAACAGCTTCCTCAACGGAGGTTGTCCTTTTTTCGGTATTGTATCCACAATAAATTAGGAAGGATGAACATAGGGCTACTACTTTTGGTACTACAAATCGCATAGGATATGATTTAATACTACAAAGGTGACCTACGTGATGGGTATTGACCATACCGGAACCAGCGAATCGTACCCCCCGGAAAACAGTGACATAAGTGTTATGCCCTGCTGTCGACCAGCTGTTTGGAAAGGATGTGCGAAATAATTATTGGTGCATGAATCCGAGAGTTCTCGATGAACCATTTATGGGTTTCCATTCCGCCGCAGATCACCCCCGCGAGGTAGAGCCCCTCTACATTGGTCTCCATAGTCTCAGGGTTGTAGGCGGGAAGCCTTTTTTCGTCTCGGGACAGTTCGATGCCCAATTTTTCGAGAAATTCAAAGTTCGGCATATAGCCGGTGAGGGCCAGTACAAAGTCGTTTTCTAAAATGACCTCTCCTTCGGGTGTATCTATGATCAGTTCGGTTTCCTTGATTTCCTTGACGGTGGAGTTGAAATAGGCCTTGATGCTCCCTTCCTCGATGCGATTAATGATATCGGGCCGTACCCAATATTTGACCCGTTGCCCTACTTCGGGTCCACGAATGATCAGGGTCACCTCCGAACCTTTTCGCCAACATTCCAAAGCGGCATCGATGGCGGAATTACTGGCACCTACAACGGCCAATTTTTGTCGGGCGTAATAATGGGGATCTTTATAGTAATGCGATACTTTGGGAAGATCTTCGCCCGGAACGTTCAAGTTGTTCGGGAGGTCATAGAAACCGGTGGCAATGATGACATGCTCGGCCATATAACGATTCTTGTCCGAGATGATCTCAAATCCATCCCCCGTTTTCTCCACAGTTTCCACTTTTTCAAAAAGATGGATGTTCAGTGAGTTGCTGCTAACAATCCTACGGTAGTATTCCAATGCCTCATTGCGTTTGGGTTTGGCTTCCTTACTGATAAAGGGAATGTCATCGATCTCCAATCGCTCCGAAGAGGAAAAAAACTGCATATTCACCGGATAGTTGAAAAGGGAATTCACGATGGGTCCTTTCTCCACAATCAGGTAACCGAGCCCTTTCTTTTTGGCTTCCAGTCCACAGGCAATACCGATGGGGCCGCCTCCTACGATTAAAACATCCAATTTTTCCATGGCAACACCTTATCTACAAAATCATTTTTGACGAGTTACAAAGCTAGGGATTTTATAGGAAACGGAATACGAGGGGACTTTTATCAGGGAGTGGTATTTTGAGCCTAGGGATTATGACATTTATCATACTTTTCCCGGGAAAATAGTCGAAACTTAGAGTTCTAATTAAAAGCGCAAAGCCATGAGTGTACGAGACAGCATACCAGTATCGACCATAATGACGAAGAACATTATAAGTTTAAACGCGACCGATGGATTGGAAAAAGCGGAACATTTGTTTAAAAAGCATCGTATTCGACATATTCCGGTGGTAAAGGGGGAGAAAATCATCGGCATGTTGAGTCTCACCGATTTGCTCCGCATTAGTTTTGCGGACGGTGCCTATCGGAATGAGGATGACGATGACGGGGATACCATTGTTTACAATATGTTTACCATACCACAGTTGATGGCCAGAAGTTTGGAACGTGTATCTCCCCATACGACGATCAAGGAAGTGGCGGAAATCCTGGCTTCCAAAGAATACCATGCACTGCCCGTCGTGGAAGACGAGAAGTTGGTGGGTATCGTCACCACTACCGATTTGATCAAGTACTTACTTGATCAATACTAAGAATTGGTGATGCTTGCCAGGTGGGCAATGGTAGCCGTGGGGTCTTGGGCCTTGAAGACAAAGCTCCCGGCGACCAAAACATCTGCCCCGTAGTCGACCAATTTCTTGGCATTGGCATCGGTGACCCCCCCGTCGATTTCAATCAAGGTGTGGGTACCTTTCTTTTGAATCAGTTCTTTTAAGGCAGTTAACTTGTCATACGTATTCTCGATAAATGACTGTCCGCCGAATCCCGGATTCACACTCATCAGGCACACCAAATCGATATCGTTGATCGTATCCTCCAGTAGGCTCACACTGGTATGTGGGTTTAAGGCAACACCCGCCAACATCCCTTCCGATTTAATCGCCTGTAAGGTTCTGTGTAAGTGGTTGCAGGCTTCATAGTGTACCGTGAGCACGTGCGCTCCCAAATTGGCAAAGGCTTTGATATACCGATCGGGTTCCACGATCATCAAATGCATGTCCAACGGTTTGGTAGCATGTTTTTGAATGGCCTTGATAACGGGCATCCCGTAAGAAATGTTGGGTACAAAGATCCCATCCATGACATCGATATGGTGCCAGTCGGCCAGGCTTTCATTGACCATTTCGACATCGCGTTGTAGGTTGCCAAAATCGGCTGCTAGCAGGGAGGGGGCTATTTTAGGTCGGCTCATTTTTAAGGTTTCGCTTGATAATGGTGCAAAAGTAATGAATTGGGTGGTAAAGAAAAGAATGGAAATACTTCCCACTAGTGGGTTTTCTCAAAATAGTGGAGGAGATCGGTCTCGGCGGCAATATAGCCAAAGGAACTCCAAGAGGTGCTTTCCACCAAACGTTCCATAAGTGCTTCTGATCGTTCCTTATCATCATTATAAAAATACCAATTGGCCAATCCGTAGACGATGGCGTCTGCAGACGGACTGCCAATTTTAACTGTCTGCAGGGAATCTATCGGTAGCATGTCCTTATAAAACTTACAAAGGGTATAATAGCTATGATTTTCGATGATTTTTAGATTGGCCGTGATCGAATCGAGCTGCGTATCGGCCCGTTCAGGGTTGCCCAAACGGCGTTGGATCATATAGAGCCAATGGGTGCTGGAGACCAGGTTATCGTCATTATCACCCACCTCACGACACTTTTGATAGGCAGCAAGGGCTTTTTGGTAATCGTGTTTCAGGTAATAGGCCAGCCCCAGATGATACCAAATATTCCCGTGCAATGTACTTACGGGAATGTTGAGGGCATTTGGCAAACCATCGGGCTCGATTTCATTTTCCGTCCCCCGTATTAACCGACTTGCTTTTTCCAAATCTGCAATGGCCTTATCGAAGTGTCTCAGTGAAATGTAGCGGTGCCCACGATGTCGGTACAAACGGGCGTTCTTCGGAAATTTTTTGATCCCCTCCGAATAAATGGCTATGGCCCTTTCATACTCACCGAGGTAGGCCGTTCTTCTTCCGTACCAGATAAGCGCGTCTATATCCTCCGGATTTGACCCGTAGGTTACCTTTGCCGTCTGGTACAGATCAAGCATCTTTTCGGAGGGTTCAGGTAGCTGAAATTCCTTTCCCAGTGGTGTAGTGAAGGTCCTGGGCCCCGCGGTAGCTGCTGGATTCTCCTGTTTGCGGTCCCTACAACTGCTCAACGGTAGCAAGATGATAGCCAGTAGTACTGGTCGTACCTTCTTGAGTAACCAATATCTGTTGACAGCGATTCGTTTCATACCTTCTAACTGTCTCCAAGGTACTATTTTTTCCTCTTTTTAGGTTTGGGTACGGGTAGTTCCTTTGCCGAAATGTGTACCAATTGGCTCAACCATTCGCCGTCCTCGATTTGGTCGGCGATCAGGAAACTCGGTTTGGCACCGGGATAGGGAGATGCCTCTACAACTTCTTTGATATAAGCCCTTCCCGATTCGGTAGGTTTTAGGAACAGTTGGTTGTCAAAGATCAGGCCCTACAATTTACCATCGGCATAGATTATGTATTCCCCGAACATTTTCCGGGCGGATATCTTCCCCACACTTTTAATCTGGTCTACCACGTTGTCGACAAAGCGTTGATCGGATGCCATAGGATTTAGTCTTTTAGTTTGAAATAAGGATTGTATATCAACCCGATAGCATTCCCGAAGGGGTCGAAGACGGTAGCGGTCATCAGCTCGCCGCCGACATTGAAGGGTTGCTCGTTTTCGGTCGCGCCCAGCCGTATAAAATGGTCATAGGCTTCCTGAATGTCTTCGACGCCCCAATAGGAAACGACATTCTCTACATGTTGCTTGTTCGTGTTTTGCTCGGGCTGCAAGCCCAGTTCGTATCCGCCAATGCTAAAGCCCACATAGTAAGGCTCGTTAAAATACGGTTCCGTTTCAAAGGCTTGTGCGTACCAAGCGGTCGCCTTTTCCAAATCACCTACTTTGTAAATCGTAGTGCGTAATCCTAGTATGGGTGCTTTCATAATACTATGTTGTTCGTGATCAATACTGGTACCCTGTAAATACCGGGCACAAATTTATTGGGGTTATTCGTAAAAAAAGTTTCTATTTTTTTCCTCTCATATCGCCTTGGCCTGAAAACGAAGGACGGTTTTTAATTTTTCCGGGACGACTTTTCGAAAATCGGAAATGTAAATCTCTCGGTGGGTTTTAGAGATTCGTTGCAATTGATTTTTCACCGCAAAGTCTTCCATTCGCTCAAAACTCTCAGGCTCACTGTCATAACTTCCCAAGTGCATCATTTGAACGCACAGCCCCTCTTCGATGGTTTCAAATTTGACCCCTTCCAAAAGCGGATGCGGTTTCTTCACTTGGGTCTGCTCCCGCATTCGTTCCACAAAGGCAGCGTCGACAAAATCGGGCTGACGAATCATTAACGTAAAGACGAGATCATCTTTGTTGAGTGTACCATCAAAGGTTTTTTGGGCTTCCTCATTGATATCCCAAACGCCTTCCAAAGGGTACACCGTATAATCCTGGTAGTCGTTGATTTTGGACTCTTTTTTCAGGGTCATTTTGATGGCATAGGACAGTGCGTAGAGTACGCTGATACATTCGGGAAAGGAATCGCTGTTCGGGTTGCCCGCACCTGCAATTGTCAAGAATTGAAACGTAGGTACCTCGACGATTTCCGGGGAGTTTTTGGGGAGGTATAGTTCCTTTTCCTTTTTACGCCATTCGTGTTTCATCGCTGAATTTCCTTTGCTCGATAATCGAGAGTTAAGTACACCTAGGCTTGCCAGAGGTAATTTACTAGTATAAAGATACGATATGTGGATGAAAGCCTTTTGTCAGTAGTGATGGCATTTGCCTACTTGATGTTGCTATTCATGGCTTTTGATCCAGTCGATGGTGTCGTTGTCGGAGAGTTTAACGACCATGGTTTTGCGATGCAGGGTCCAAAAACCAAGGCGTGTTTTTGTAATGGTATAATACAGATGGCCCTCTTGGCTCCGGTCTGGCTCCCCTAACAACTTCAGGAGTTCGACTTTGCTTAAGGATCGGATCGTGTCGCTGTAAACGACCTCATTCAGCATTTGTTCACGATAGGGATAGGATCTCCCCTCCTTTACGCGCCATTTTTCATGGTCAAAAACGGTTTCGGAGGCTCTGGCACTTTCGGATGGGTTTGATGGGGCTTTCCCGTCCGTTTTGCAGGCGACATTTAAAAAAAACAGCGAGATCAGTAATAATGAAAGGCGCATCAAATGGGTAGTTATTTGTTATGATCGGTTTTGGTCATAAGGGCAAGGTCTTTTGTATGAATTTGCGTTTTCACGGTAACCAAGTTAGCATACAGGCTTTCCCTTTTTTTAAAACCCGTACGCTTTTTTAGCGCTTTCGATTTGTTCCTGTTCCGTAGTATGTGGGTAGAGGACGTATTTGGGAGCTATTATGGGTTTCACTTGTTCCACACTTATTCTAGTAATGCTTCGAAAGGGAAATTTTCCTTCGGTCATTTTTGCCAGCACCTTTTCCATATCGACGAATTCCGGATGCCTGGTTCCAATAATTTCCCCTTTTCCCTTTATCTGGAACCCTTTTTGGACTAGAATGTCTATAAAACTCACGCAAACCTGTGGGTGCTGTTTGATATTCCGTACCGTTTGGGGCGATGCGATATTGGCGATAATGATGTGGTCATTGTCGTGGTAGGTAAAGATTTCCTTCGGCGAAACATTGGGTACGTTGCCAGACGATACCGTTGCCAGCCAGCAGAGCACACTCCTTTCCATACATTTTTTTATTTCCGTGGTTAATTCCATGTGCGAGTGCCTATATTTTATTCCAGTGTTGCAATTCAATCAAGTTTCCTTCGGGATCCCGGACGTATATAAAGGTAATTTCACCCACTCCTTTGACTTCTTTTTTAGTGATTTCCCCAGCGGTCGTACCGCCATTTTTTTCCAAAGTCTCGAGTACTTCCTTTATGTTATGCACTTCGAAGGCGATATGACCAAATCCTCTTTTATTGGGTGGCGCAAAATCTTGCGCTACGATATCTCGGTATTGGTAAATTTCAAGGGTAGGTCCGTTTGCTCCATAGCCTGGAAGCAGTAGATGGGCGCCCTCCAATTGGGCGTTTTTAAGCCCCGTTCCTTTTTCGAGCCATTTGCCGGATTGTTTTCTGATGGGTGGCACGATGACGCAATTGAAGGTATTGACATAAAAATCCGCCAAGGCCTTCCAATTCTTGCTTACGATGTTGATATGGGCAAACCTCATACTAATGTATTGAATAATCCCTTACTATTCGATGGGAAGCTCCCGTACGGTGGAGTGGAGATGACTTATTTTCCATTCCCCATTTGTTTTTCGCCAAATTTTGGTCACGAACTCCTTCATCTTGGTTTTTTCGTCTTTGGGATATTCCAATGTACGAATTGCGTAACCTGTATCGGACGATAAAGGGTAAATTTGCAGCGTATCCATCGTGGGTTTTTTGAACGGCCGGGGAATCGAATTACAGAATTTGCCAACCACGCCTTTGGAGGGGACTCTCCTGCCATTCGCCAAAAAAGTAATGTCCGATTCCATCAGATTTAGCACTGTAGTACAATCGCCACTTTTGAATGCTTGTTGTTCTCGCAACGCTGTGGCCTGAATTTCGGTCTTTACGGCTTCCATATCTTCGGTTTGGGCCGAAGTCCGGTTGATGGTGCCTAGTACTAGAAAAAGGACGGCGACGCTGTTTTGGATGATTTTCATAAGGTTGGTTTTTTGTTGAACGGTTATGTACTGGTTCGGTTACCTTTTGAAGTTATGGATTTTTGAAAAACCCAAAGCATCATATTTCGCAAGCGTTTTTAATGAGTCACTTTGCCTTCGGCAAGAAATGAAATTGAAAACAAATTCAAATAACACAAAAATAAGAGTCTTCTCACAGTGAGCCGGATTAGTTCATATCAAGGTAATATATGCCTATATCCTCTGCCCCCCATACATTTCAAATTTTATCAATAGGGCTTATTTATACTTTCTCCGCAATCACCTCGACCATCAAGCAGGTTGCCATCGAAGCACCGCTAGTTTGTTCCAATGCCTCTAAATCGGCCAGGGCATGGGCGACCTCTTCCTCGTTCAGATATCCCTGTGGTATGAGCCTTGGAAAATAGCTTTGAAAGAAGGTCTTCGGCCATAGCCATTCGCTGCTGTTAGGTGTAGGTAATTTGACCATAGGGCGTACACTACGCACCCGCATTCCAAGTGCCTCAAGCATTCCAGGGAGATAACGGCCGATGTCAATTTCGTATTCGGTATCCTTAAAACTTTTGAGCGCTCTGGCAATCGCCTTGGTCAAGGCTTCCTTCTTGGGTTCGGTTTGTAGCAACGACCAGTCATAATACTCTTGGATCACCATCTTGCCCCCGGGTTTCAGCGCTCTGTACACCTTTTGAAGTATTTCCTCGGGATTCGGAATCCACGCCAGGGCCCAGCGACAGTACAGGCCATCCAGGCTCTCAGGTGGGAGTTGCATGGCGTCAAAATCGGAGGCGATGGCCTCGATGTTCAAATCGTACAGTTGTGCCAGCCGTTGCACATAGTCGATATACGCCTTTGACTTGTCCACCCCGATGACCTTTCCTTCCTTACCGGCGATAAAAGCGAGTTCCTTGGTACAGTATCCGGGACCGCAACCAAGGTCCAGCAGGATTTGCCCAGCCCTAAAACCGGCGGCCCGCCAGCCCCGTTGTGCCTCTTCGGCCCATACCTGGTGTTGCAAACCCAGGCGATACAGCTCTTCTTGATCGGTTCCTAATATGTAGGGTCGGTCTTCCATGGTTATAGGCTCGGCATTGTTACCGACTTTTTGCTCCCGAATACACCTCATGGTTCGCATCCCCACCTGATTGTAGGTAGGCGAAGAGGTCGAGCACTTCTTGTTCGTTCAGTCTGTTCAAGAGGCCGGCTGGCATGGGTGAGATAGGGGAGAGCTCCCGTTTCTCGATATCGCTTTTTGCCAGTTGTACCGTATAGCTTTCATTAAACGAATTGGGCATGAGGACAATACTATCACCCTCTTCCGACTTGATGCGTCCGGCCAGCTTTTTACCATCCTTTAAATGAAAGAGCGTATTCGCATACTGATCTGAAATCTCGTCATTAGGGCTGTATATGGCAAAGAGCAGGTCGTAATTACCGAATTTGGTATGCGCTTGGGTGAGGTCTGGACCGGCCCCTCCCCCTTCGCCCCGCATGCGATGGCAAAGTATACACATCCCGGCCTGGTAGGCCCGTTCGCCGGCTTCTACGGTTCCTTCATAATTTTCCATTCCGCCGCCCCAAAGGATGTGGCTCATATCGTTGCCCGAATACGCTTTTCCTGGACCAATCGGTTCGGGCAGGTCGGCCACGGCGGTAGAAGGGGAGTAGACCCCCGAAATTTCCTCAAAATACTCCCGTTCGTTTTCCGGTACCTGGACTATGGCCTGTTGCCGTACGTTTTCCATATAGGCCTTAAAACTCATTCCTCCTTTGGCTCCCAACACATCGTAGAACCAGAGAAAGTACTTTTCACGGAGCGGCTTGGTCCAGCCCTCGGTCGCACGGCTCAGCAGCATCCCGTAGTAAATCGATTCACTCGGGGGCATTTTAGCCAGGACCTCCCGGATGACGGGGCCGTACTGTTCACTACGCAGGGTAGTTTCCTCAGAGAGTAGTTCCACTCCTTCTGTCACTGTCTTTTTTTCGGTGTGTTTTTCGAGTTGTTGTACCAAGCCTTCGGTAATACCTTCTGCTTTGAGGTACAATAAGAGTTGCCCCAACTCCCTGGTAACCGCATTGCTGGCGTGGGGAAAGTACGACTTCAATCTGCTTGCGGTTCGCATTCTATCCTGCTCGCTAGGGGCTCCCATTCGGATAAAAGAGAGACTATAGGCCCGCAGCAAGGCTGTCTTGTTATAATCGGAAAGCTGTTCCAACGGAATCCCATTCAATTTTCGCAAAAGGGTCGATTGTTGGCCATCATTCCCTTGATGGGCCATGGCAATGGCCATTTCGATGATTTTTTGAAAGTCGGTCTCTTGTGGGAATAGGTCTTTCCAAGTGTCGATGGGTTGCTGTTCCAAGGCGACCCTAGCGGCATATCGGATAAAGCGATCGGGATGGTTGAGGTGTTCCATCGCCAAGGGAATGGCTTCGGCATCTTTCCGGGTATGGAATTGTTCCAGTCGATGGCGCAGTTCCCGCAGCGCTTCGGAATTCGTATCCGCGGTCGCTTCCGTCATTTCGTTATCGGTGCCGGTATAATGGAGTCGGTAGAGGTGCGAATCGAGTCCACGACCGCCGGTTGCAAAATAAAGATGCCCATCGGCCCCGTTGATCATATCGGTCAAGGGGAGGGGCGTACCTGAAAGAAACTCTTCCTTTTGACCACGGTAGCTGCTTCCTTCGGGAATCAGGTTTACAAAGTATACGGTACCAAAACTCCAGTCCATGACCAAAAGTCCGTTCCGGTATTTCGGGGGGAAGCTCAATGCTGCCCCGGAGAGTACCGCGGTGGGGGATCCCTGTTCCATATTCTGCACGGCCGGAAGGTTGTCCGGATAATAGGCGGGCCATTTGCCGGATCCGGTACGCCAACCATATTCGCTGCCACTGGTCACATGACAAATACGGGTGGGGCGGTACCAGGGCATACCGATATCCCACTCCATATCGGAATCATAAGTGAAGAGTTCCCCGTCTTGGTTGAACGCCAGGTCAAACGGATTCCGATATCCGGCGGAAATCAATTCCCATTCGGTCCCCTCCGGATTGAATTTGGAGACCCATCCTCCGGGTGCCTTGATATCGTTGGCATGGCCCCGGGCGTCGAGATACGGCTTTATGAGATTATCTTCGCCCCAATTGGTCGGTAGCCTGCTGTTTTCTAGCAGGGGGTCGGGAATGATGGTGTGGTTTCCGGCAATAAAATAGATATCCTCTCCATTCGGAGCCAAGGCAAAACTGTGTGGGCCATGTTCCCCTTGTCCTTCGAGTTTGAGAAGCATCGTTACCTGATCGAGCTCCCCGTCGTTATCGCTATCCTGTATTCGGTAGACCCCACTGCCATTTTCTTCGGAATCGGGAATGTCATCATCCCATTTCTTATTGACGGCTACATACAGACTGTTATGGGCCCAGAGGAGGCCGTGGGCTTCCCCTATCCGTAGGTCGAGACTGTCTACCTGTGAAGGGGCGATGGTCGACCCAATAGCAGGCGTTTTCATGGTATAAATTTTCCCTCGTTGGTCGCAGGCAAACAAGGTGTTGTCAGGACCTTGGGCCAGCGCTACCCACGAACCCTGTCCCTGGGCGCTTGGGTGATAGAGTTCTTCCAGTTCGAAGCCTTCCCGTATGTTAAAAACGATGGGCGTTTCGTTTTCCGCCAAATCGTTTTTTGATTCGTTTTGGCATGAGATGAAAAGGGAACAAAGGAGTATCAGTGAACTAATTCTGTACATATCGGAAAAAGTGTTTGGTGTCTACCTAAAGATAGGGAACAATTCGATATGTTCACCACAGGTGTTTCAACCCCTCGTACACCACGATGCTGACAGCATTGGCAAGGTTCAAACTTCGAATGTGTTCGCTGTACATCGGAATCTTGAACAAGGAGTCGCTATTTTGGGAAGTGATGTCGGTAGGAAGGCCCACCGATTCCTTACCGAAGACTAGGAACATCCCGTCTTCAAAATCGATGTCCCAATGGTTTTGTTTTCCATGGCTGGAGAGGTACACCATTTTTTTGTCGCTTTGTCGCCCGAAGAATTCGTGGATATCTTCATAGATAAAGAGGGAGAGATGGGGCCAATAATCGAGCCCTGCCCTTTTAAGGCGTTTGTCGCTCAATTCGAAGCCAAACGGTTTGACCAAATGCAGCTGCGAGCCCGTTGCCAGTGCCAATCGACCTATATTTCCCGTGTTATTGGGTATCTCTGGCTCGATAAGGGCGATGTTGAAGGGCATAGGTCCGACTCGGAATATTTATTTATTTCCTAATTGATTCGAGATATAAGCGTTCCACCTTTTCCCGGGCCCAGGGCGTTCTGCGTAAAAATTTTAAGGATGACTTGATGGAAGGATTGCTTTTAAAGCAATTGATGTTGATACGGGCAGCCAGCTCTTCCCAACTGTAATTCTCGGTCAGATTTTCTAGGATATCGACTAGTTTTACACCGTGTAACGGATTATTGGGCTGTAACTCGGGACTATTATTCATTTTCCGGATATTTTTCATTCAAAAGTAATGGAAGTAGACCAAATCCCATCACTTTTGAAAACAAACCAGCATCGAAATGGCCGGTACACTTATGCTGCCCGTTGCGATAGCACTACCATCAAAATCAAAGGTATCTCCAATCACCGCTACTTGCCATCTTCCGTCTAAACGATAGTTGACAGGAGTGGTCCTCGCATTATAGGCCACCAGTATTTTTTTCCAAGGGTCTTGCGTGCCATTGGTTTCCATGAGGTAGGAAATGAAACTGTCCTCCGTTTTTTGGAATTCCAAATTGGAACGCACCAATTCACCGGTCGACATGCGAAAGGCGGGATGGGCCTTTCTTAAGGCAATCAAATTTTTATGATAATCGAATACCTCCGAATACTGCTTTTTCCGGTACCAATCAATTTGATTGATGCTATCCGGGAGGTTATACGAGTTGTGTTCCCCATTTTTGGTCCGTAACATCTCTACCCCGGCATGTAAAAAGGGTGTTCCTTGCGAGGTCAGCACAATGGCATTCGCCAGTTTGGCCATGGCGATGATTTCCCGTTCGCCGGCATCTTTTCTAGATACTTTGAGCTTGTCATACAGGGTGTGGTTGTCATGACAGGAAACATAGGAGATGGTCTGCCAAGGATTGTTGGTCCATGGCGCGTCGGAATAGTTGACTTCCTGGTATGCGACCTGCGGGTGTGCTATGGCTCCTACGATACCGAACTTGATCGATTCCTCCATGTCTTCCCCCCCGCTGACGAAGCCCGTGCTGCTATCCTCAAAAACCGAGCCTTTGAGACCGTCCCGAAGGTCATCGCTAAAGGCAGTGATCTGGGGCATTTGAACTGTATTTTTCTTTAAGGCCCGTTTGTCGGCGGGATAGGGGGAGTCTTTAGCGGTCCAGCCTTCACCATACACGAACGCATTCGGATTCACCTCCTTCACCTTTTTGGATACCTCGTTCATTAAATCGATATCATGGATGCCCATAAGGTCGAAACGAAAACCGTCGAGATGGTATTCACGGGTCCAATAGGCAACCGATTCCAAAATGAATTTTCGCATCATAGGGCGTTCGGAAGCCGTTTCGTTACCACAAGCGGCCGCATCCGCGAGCGAGCCATCTTCCCACTGGCGGTAGTAATACCCAGGGACTTCTTGGTTGAAATTTGATTCCGCGGTACGTCCTGTATGGTTGTACACCACATCCAAGATGACACCGATGCCTTGGTCGTGCAGGCTTTTCACCATTTGTTTAAACTCCTTGATGCGTACCTCGGCCCGGTAGGGATCGCTGGCGAACGAGCCTTCGGGTACATTATAATTTTGTGGGTCGTAGCCCCAATTGAACTGGGCGCTATCCAGTTTTGTCTCATCGATGGAATAATGGTCAAAGGTGGGTAAGAGATGCACATGGGTAATGCCTAGTTCCTTCAGATGGTCTATTCCGGTGGTGAGTCCTTCGGGACCTTTGGTTCCTTCCTCTACCAAACCTAAATATTTTCCGGGCAGGGAGGAACCCGATTGTGAATGGATGGTCATATCCCGTATGTGTAACTCGTAGATGATTGCCTCATTGGGATGCCGAAGGATGGGACTTTGATCGCTCTCCCAGCCGTTGGGATCGGTGCTCTTTAAATCCAGTACCATCGCCCGTTCCCCGTTGACACCGACCGCTTGGGCATAAATTCCAGGAGTTTCCTCCGACCATTCCCCATCAATAAGTATTTGGAAGGTATAATAGGTGCCATGAAGGTCTCCTAGGACACGTGTACTCCAAACCCCTTCCCGAAACCGGGTCAATTCATACCGGGCTATTGGCAGACCATCCGTGCCATTATCGTACAGATTAAGTAGCACTTCATCCGCCGTAGGGGACCACAATTTGAAGTCCGAGAACTCTTTGGTATAGTTTAGCCAAAGATTCTCTTCGGTAGGGGAGGGATATTGATCAAAACTTGTAAAGGATTTTTTTTCCGTCTTGCAGGAAAGTAGAAGGAGGGAAATCATAAGAAAAGCGATGGTTGGTTTCATCCCGATAGAATGCTCAGTGATTTCTTGGAAAGATACATATTCTTTTAAAAAGGGAGTTGCAGTCGATGGTCCTTACCTTCAAATCGGTATTCAGGTCACCATGAGCACTTATTGGGACAACTTCTCATGGGCTTTGGGCGGAAATAGGGAATCTAATCACCCAAAGTGTAAAAGATTTATACAGTAATGAAATGGGCAGGCCGTGAAAAGAAAGTGGGTATACATGAAAAAACTCCGGTAATCAGCCGGAGTTTATTCATCAATCAAAAAACGAACAGTCATGATAACTGCTTGTATCTGTAAAATTACAATATATATGCCAAATTTCCAATTTATGGAATCTTTAACATGTAAATTATTGGGTTTAACCCAAATAGGTCTTTAAAATCTTACTTCTTGAAGTATGTTTTAGCCTTCGAATCGCCTTTTCCTTAATTTGGCGGACCCGTTCCCTGGTTAAATCAAAGGTCTCCCCGATTTCCTCCAAGGTCATCGAATGTTGACCCGCCAAGCCAAAGTACAGACGAATCACATCGGCTTCCCTTGGGGTCAAGGTTTCCAACGCGCGTTCGATTTCGGTACGCAACGAATCGTGCAGTAACTCCTTATCCGGGTTGGGTGATTCCCCACTGCGCAATACATCGTATAGGTTGGAGTCTTCCCCATCGATCAATGGCGCATCCATTGAAACATGGCGCCCTGAGTTCTTTAAGGATTGTTTTACGTCTTCGACGGTCATATCCAATTCCTTCGCGATTTCCTCTGCGGAAGGCGGACGTTCATGTGCCTGCTCCAAGAAGGCGAAGGTCTTATTGATTTTATTGATCGATCCAATTTTGTTCAAGGGCAAACGAACAATACGGGACTGTTCGGCCAACGCCTGAAGGATCGACTGGCGAATCCACCAAACCGCGTAGGAGATAAATTTAAATCCACGGGTTTCGTCGAAACGCTGTGCCGCTTTGATCAATCCCAAGTTTCCTTCGTTGATCAAATCGGGTAGTGTAAGGCCTTGGTTTTGGTACTGCTTGGCAACCGATACCACGAATCGGAGATTGGCCTTTGTAAGTTTTTCAAGAGCGATCTGGTCGCCTGCCTTGATGCGTTGTGCCAATTCAACTTCCTCATCAGCGGTAATCAAGTCCACTTTGCCGATTTCCTGCAAGTACTTGTCCAAAGATGCGGTCTCCCTATTGGTGACCTGTTTTGTGATCTTAAGCTGTCTCATCTAAGTAAATTAAGTTCCAATTGCATAGACTGCATATACTTATACGTAGAAAAAAGATAAATGTTACAAAATGGTAAAAAAAATGCTGGTTTTTGGTTGAACTGCACCAAATTGGCAGTGCAAAGACCTATTTCTTGGTCTTTACCATGCGCTATCGAATACCGATAAATCAACATATATCGCTTGGAAGGTAGGGCGACTCACTTGTTAACAGACAAAAAAGAAAAAGCCTCCGACCGTGAGGTGAAGGCTTTCAATTCGAGTTGACGGAATCTAGTCCCTTCTGGGCTTTCGATCACGATTGTCACGTCCGCGACGGTCGTCTCTTCGCCTATTGTTATCCCTTGGGGGTCTTTCCTTATAACCTTCCGGTTTGGGAAGCAACGCCTTACGAGATACCTTATCCTTTCGGGTTCTGGGGTCGGTACCCAAGTACTTCACATCGAAGACATCGTCCATGTTCACAACATCGGAAACTTTTTCGGTGCGTTCCCAGGCTAGTTCCGATACATGCAACAATACCTCGTTACCAGGAGCATCTTGGTACTCTACTACTGCGCCGAAATCGAGCATCTTAATGACCTTCACTTCGTACACACTACCTACTTCTGGCTTGAACATCAATGAGTCGATTTTGGCCAAAACGGCATCGATACCATTTTGATCGGTACCTAAAATCTCCACGATGCCCTCTTCGGTTACTGGATCTTCGTTGATTACGATAGTAGTTTTTGTTTCTTTCTGCAACTCTTGGATGACTTTTCCACCGGGGCCGATCAAGGCGCCGATAAATTCGTTCGGGATTACGGTTGTAACCATTTTTGGTGCATGTGGCTTCACGTCGGGTCTTGGAGCCTCGATGGTATCTACCAATTTCTCCAAGATATGCAAGCGGCCATCCCTGGCTTGTTTCAAGGCTTTTACCAAAATTTCATAGGAGAGGCCCTTTACCTTGATATCCATCTGACAGGCTGTGATTCCGTCTGCGGTACCGGTAACTTTAAAGTCCATATCCCCAAGATGGTCTTCATCTCCCAGGATATCCGATAAGACGGCGTATTTACCTGTTTCGGTATCGGTGATCAAGCCCATCGCGATTCCGGATACCGGTTTTTTCAATTGTACCCCGGCATCCATCAAGGCCATAGTGCCCGAACATACGGTTGCCATGGAGGAAGAACCGTTCGATTCCAATACTTCGGAAACGACCCGCACCGTATACGGACAGTCTTCCGGGACCATTCCTTTCAGTGCGCGCTGGGCCAAGTTCCCGTGACCGATTTCCCTTCGGGAAGTACCCCGTATCGGTCTGGCCTCACCAGTTGAGAATGGGGGGAAATTGTAGTGCAAGTAGAATGTTTCCTCACCTTCAAAGGAAGGCATATCGATTTGATTCGCTTCCCTAGACGTTCCTAAGGTAACGGTTGCCAACGCCTGGGTTTCCCCTCTGGTAAAAATGGCGGAACCGTGGGTTGAGGGTAAATAATCGACCTCGCACCAGATAGGACGTATTTCGTCGGTTTTTCTACCGTCCAATCGCAACCCTTCGTTCAAGGTAAGGTCACGAACAGCAGCTTTTTCGGCCTTGTAGAAATATTTGGAGACCAAATCGCCAAACTCTTCCAATTCCTCTTCGGTAAAAGTCGCTTTCACCTCCTCTTTGATGGCATCGAAGGCAGCACTTCTCTCCTGCTTGGCAGAACCTGCTTTGGCTACTTCATATACTTTATCATAGGTAAGGTCATGTACTTTTTTGGCAAGTTCCTCATCTTCGTTTTCTCCTTCATACTCACGTACCTCCTTCTTGCCAAAGGCTGTGGCCAACCGTTCCTGGGCGGCAACCTGTTCTTTGATCGCTTCGTGCGCAAATTTAATGGCCTCGGTCATTTCCTCTTCGGAAATCTCTTTCATTTCCCCTTCCACCATCATAACGGAATCAGCAGAGGCCCCGATAATCATATCGATATCGGACTCTTCCAATTGCGCTCGGGTAGGGTTGATGACAAACTCCCCGTTCACACGGCCTACACGACATTCGGAAATGGCACATTCGAAAGGGAAATCGGATAGCTGAATCGCTGCCGATGCGGCCAAACCGGCCATTGCATCAGGCATCACGTCTTCATCATGCGACATCAACTGGATCATTACCTGGGTTTCGGAGTGATAATCTTTTGGGAACAAGGGACGCAATACGCGGTCTACCAAGCGCATGGTCAGTACCTCTCCATCGCTGGGGCGCGCTTCCCTTTTGAAGAATCCGCCCGGGTAACGCCCCGAAGCGGCGAATTTTTCGCGATAGTCTACGGTCAGTGGAAGAAAATCCACATCACTTTGTTTGTAGTTGGAAACAACGGTACATAACAGCATACATTTGCCTGATTGTACCACAACGGACCCATGGGCCTGCTTTGCCAACTTTCCGGTTTCGATGGAGATTTCCCTACCGTCACCAAGGTCGATGACCTCTTTAAAAACTTTTGGAATCATAAATTTGATTTAAAATCCGCCCAATGGCGAACCTGTTAAACAATGGTCTTACCGACTTTCTGGTCGGAGTTGTTGTGTTGTGTTGACCAATGAAAAACCGTGTGCAGCTTTTTGTGTGTGCCCTCTCGAGATGTTCGAGTAATTCCGGGACTTTGGAATAGTATGAAAAAGGGGAAGACAAGCTTCCCCTTCGTGATTTATTTTCTAATACCTAATTCTTTGATCAATTCACGATATTTTACAATATCCTTCTTTTTCAAATAATCCAGCAAACTTCTTCGCTTACCTACCAAACGCACCAAGGAACGCTCGGTGTTGTAATCCTTGTGGTTTTTTTTAAGGTGCTTGGTCAAGTGGTTGATACGGTGGGTGAACAAGGCGATTTGACCCTCGGTAGACCCAGTATTCTTTTCTTCTCCGCCGTGTTTCTTAAAAATATCGGCCTTAATTTCCTTGGTTAAATACATTCCAATATTATTTTAAATGATTTTTATGTATCTGACTGGTTTTCAATCAGGGCGCAAAGATAAATATAATTTTTCGATGGGCGGCCATCATTTTTTTAAATAGTGGATTAAACCTTTTTTAATTACGTGGGTCATACCTCCACAAATCTTAAAAAAATGTTACGATAAATGTGTCCGTTTATCAAGATCGATACTAGTCAAGATTTTGTTGGATGCTTTTTATGGTACAAATGACAAACAATTAAAATGTATAATTATGAAAAAGTGCCTCAAAAAAAAGAATATTGCCGGACTGTCAATGATGGTCCTAACGCTATTGGCTTCCTGTACTAAGGAGGAGGAAGCTGTGATCGACTTTAGTGACGGGGAAGTGATTACCGCCACCGAGCTGAAATCAAGCGATGAAGCGGAGTTTATTTCGGAAGACATCATAGGGGTAGTGGAGGATGTATATGCTGCGGATGAAATTTCCAGCACTTCCAAAAGTAATTACCGATCCGATTACCTTCCGGACTGCGTGACGATTACTACGGTCGTAACGGATACTTCCAAGGAAAAGACCATCGACTTTGGCGAAGGATGTGAACTGCCCAATGGGAACGTTTTGAGCGGAATTATCTATTTGAGCTATGCCAAGGATATGGACCTAGTTACCAAAACACTCAACCTTTCCTTGGAGAACTTCACGTTCAACGGGGTAGCGGTAGAAGGGAATGCGTCGGTAGAGCGTGTACGGGATAATGGTAGCGGAAATCCGCAGTCCGATGCCGCCTGGACGTTCAATGGTACGTATTCCGATGGGGATACCTTTAGTTTCAATGGGAACAGAACCCGTGAGTGGATTGAAGGATATGGCTCTGGCTTTTGGGGCGACAATGTATTTTTGATTACCGGGAAGGGAACTTTTACCGGAAAACTGGGGAATGTTTTCACCAAGGAAATTACCACTCCTTTACGTAGGGAATGGTCTTGTAGATTCATCGTAAGCGGGGTTTTGGATATTTCCAGAAACGATGCTACCGCCAGCCTTGATTTCGGTGATGGAAGCTGCGATGCCAAAGGGCTCTTGACGTATCCCGATGGTACCTCGAAAGAAATATTCCTTCGACGGTTCTTCAATAACTAAAAGGTTTTGAACAAGGAACGGTTTTTAAAAGAGGTTGTCTTAACAGGCAGCCTCTTTTTTTAACCCATATCTTTTAGCGAATGAAAGCTAGAAAGCACATCCATCGGGCAAAGGCTCGGTGCTTTCAAGTTCCTCGGCAAAGTCGGTACCTAATCGGCCAGCGGTGAAACCATCTGCTACCGACCCTTGAAAAACGGCCGTACCGTAACCGGAGTTGTTCATATGGGCGCGAATGTACACAGCGGTGTTTTCCGAAATATCCACTGGGCCACCTGAACGGGTAAAGGGTTGTTCTTCTACGTGGCTATGGGTCAAAATTCTGCGGTATACCAGATTTCCGTCCGTATCAACGACTTCCCACCAATCGGCATACTGGTCGCATCCTGTATCCGGGCTGATAATCGTAACACTAAAGGTATAGGCATTTTCATTGCCCGTAACCGAAACATCGGTCACCTGAGGCAATCCTTGAGGGGAAGCCTTGTCGGCCAACTCGGAAGCCGCTTCCTCCATTTCAGTTGCCAATTTGTCGGTGGAACAACAGAGAAATAAACATGCCACAAGCAAGGATGTAAAAGGGATAAAAGTTCTCATCGGTACTATTTAAGGGTTTTCGTCAACATATATATTGACGTTGCTTCAATAACCAAATGGGCCTTTGTTAAATGTTCAAGAAACCTTAGAGGAGGTTTCCGCTACTCTCACGGGATTGTTTTGAATTAGGTCGATATAGAGATTGATTTTCTTCTTTAATTCGCTTCGATGTACGATAAAATCCAAAAAGCCGTGTTCCAAAACGAATTCCGAAGTTTGGAATCCTTTAGGTAAATCTTTTCCAGTGGCTTCCTTTACCACTCGGGGGCCGGCAAAACCGATAAGGGCGCCAGGCTCCGCAATATTAATATCGCCCAACATGGCATAAGAGGCAGTGGTTCCACCTGTCGTAGGATCGGTACAAAGCGATATATACGGAATTTTGGCCTCGGCGAGCTGTGCTAGCTTTGCCGAGGTCTTTGCCAATTGCATCAGGGAGAGTGCGGCTTCCATCATTCGGGCACCTCCCGATTTGGAAATCATGAGAAAAGGAATTTTCTTCTTGATGGAATAATCGATGGCACGGGCAATTTTTTCCCCTACGACACTTCCCATAGAACCGCCGATAAAGGAGAAATCCATACAGGCGACCACCAAATCCTTACCCATTGATTTACCTGCCGCCGTGCGCACCGCGTCCTTTAGTCCGGTCTTTTTTTGTGCCGCTTTCAATCGGTCCGAATACTTTTTGGTGTCCTCGAACTTTAGCGGATCTTTTGAGGTGAGTTTTGGATCTAGTTCGGTAAACTTGTTATTATCGAAAAGTATTTCGAAGTATTCCTTGCTGCCGATTCGGACATGGTAATCGTCTTCAGGGCTTACATAGAAGTTTTTGGCCAATACTTCCGATTCAACAATTTTACCGGTTGGCGATTTGTACCAAAGGCCTTTTGGAGTGTCTTTTTTTTCCTCCGTTGCCGTCTGTATTCCTTTTTCCTTTCGCTTAAACCAAGCCGTCATATCTCCCTTTTTAAGTTAGGTGAATTTAAAGCGTATTAACGTTGTTAAGGTCCTCGAAGGCCTTCTTCAAACGTTCGACAAAACTCTTTTCCCCTTCGCGTAACCATACTCGTGGATCATAGAACTTCTTGTTGGGTTCGTCCGCTCCTTTCGGGTTGCCGATTTGGGACTGTAAAAAGTCTTTCTTACCCTGCACATAATCACGCACTCCCGAAAGAAAGGCGTATTGCAAGTCGGTATCGATATTCATTTTAATGACTCCGTAGCTAATGCCTTCGCGGATTTCTTCTACGGTCGAGCCTGAACCTCCGTGAAAGACAAAATCGATGTGGTTGTGCTCCACTCCATATTTTTCACTAATATATTCCTGTGAATTCTTTAGGATTTTTGGTGTCAACTTCACATTGCCAGGCTTGTATACACCATGAACGTTGCCAAAAGCGGCGGCAATCGTAAATCGATGGCTTACTTTGGACAGTTCCTCATAGGCGTAAGCTACTTCTTCGGGCTGGGTATACAGCTTACTATCGTCCACGTCCGAGTTATCTACACCATCTTCTTCCCCTCCCGTTATTCCCAACTCAATTTCCAAGGTCATATTCATCTTGGCCATGCGTTCTAAGTAGCCCTTGCAGATTTCGATATTTTCCTCGATCGGTTCCTCCGAAAGGTCGATCATATGGGAACTGAACAGCGATTTTCCGGTTTCGGCAAAGTGTTGTTCGCTAGCATCGAGCATCCCGTCGATCCAAGGCAATAGCTTTTTGGCACAGTGATCGGTATGCAAGATAACCGTGGCCCCGTACGATTCGGCCAATTGGTGAACGTGTTTCGCACCTGCTATGGCACCTTGTATGGCAGCATGTTGGTTTTCGTTCGAGAGACCTTTTCCGGCATTGAACTGGGCGCCACCGTTAGAAAATTGGATGATAACCGGTGCATTAAGACCAGCGGCCGTTTCCATCACTGCGTTCATCGTATTCGATCCGATGACATTGACCGCCGGAAGGGCAAAACCCTTCTCCTTGGCATAATTGAATATCTCCTGTACTTCATCGCCTGTAGCGACCCCTGGTTTTATAGTATGGGACATAGCTTTATAGTCTGTTAATTTTATAGTTGAATGGGACAAAAGTAATAAAATATGTCGTAGGGCACTCTTGGTTTTTTCCAATTGCCGCTTCCATCTCGATCGGGTCTTTGAGGAAGGGGCCTGGTTGGGGCCACAAGCGTTGCCTTACAAGTTGTCTAAAAGGGATAGTTGATACCGATTTGCAGTACCGAATTGGCAAAATTATAGTCCCTGAACCACCGTTTGGAGATTTCTTCGGCCGGATTGTAGGTCTTGAAACCAAGATCTACCCGAAATAGGAAATAGGTGAAGTCATAACGAAGTCCAAAGCCGGAACCTAAAGCGATATCGGCCAAAGAGCTGATTCCTACAAACTTGGCATCCGGATCTTCGACATTATCAAAAACATTCCAGATGTTGCCGGCATCGGCAAAAAGCGCACCCTTGAAATTACCCGCTATGGGGAAACGGTATTCCAGGTTAAGGGCAATCTTTAAATTGGCCTCGTTAAAGTCATTAATCGCATCGGTTCTCCCTGGACCAAGGGAGTAAGGGAACCATCCACGGTTATCATTAGCACCTCCGGCAAAATAACTACGAACAAAAGGGATGCTGTTCGAATTTCCGTAAGGCACGGCAATACCAAAGAACGACCGGAAAGCGAGTACGTTCGAGCGTCTCAGGTCCCAGTATTTGACGAATTCGGTCTCACCCTTCAGGTATTGGGAGAAAGGAACATCCAATACTTCCAATTTATCATCCTCTTCATCAAAGGGAATCAAATTCGACAACCCTGAAAGTAGGTTTCCCGCACTTTCAAACTTGAATCGAAATCGGAAAAAGTTGTTGTCGGTGATATCGGTACGGTTGTTTAAATTCAGGGTGTAGTTACTGGCAAAGATAAGGTTGTCTTCGGTTAGGCGCTCCCGACGTTCCTCAATACGCAAGACATCGACGCGGTCTTCGTTCGTGATGCCGCTTACGGCATTGGTCTCAACGGCCTCGATGAACCCGTCTGTTCCATCGGGTATGCTTAGTTGCGGTTCATCACTGCCTTCCGGTATTACGAACAAATCTACCAAGGTTGCGTCATCCTGATAATTATCGGCGATACCATCCAAATCGGCATAGGAACTTCTGTAAAATCGAAAAAACTGTTCGGGCCTCACATTATTTACAAACTGTACATTGAGGAGTTCAACACCATGATTGATTTTTTCGGAGGGGGTCCAGCTGTACCCTAGGATGGAGTTAAACGTCTGCTTATCGAGACCAATATTTTGTTGGAAGCTGGTTCCGAGCGATATCCGGGTTCTAGGGAGTGTATAACTGGGAATCAACCTGCTGGTTTTGAAAAAGGGAAACCAGATACGAGGGAAATCAAGGCTTAGATCGGCACCATATTCCTGAATGTTGAAAAAACGATTATCCTGGATATTGGGATCACTGGAGTTTCCTATGCTCAATCTTGCCGATAGGCTTAGGTTTTCAGCTCCTTTGAACAGATTTCTAGCCTGTAACGACGGACTCAAGGCCATACCTATTTGCTGAATGTTCGAATGGGTGACATCCAAATTCGCCCCAAAGGAATACTTGGGCCTTGCAGCTAAATAGATATTGGAACTAAGGCGGGTACCGGTACTATCTGTCTCAAAGTTGATGGTCGGGTATTTGAACACTCCCAGATTGCTAATTTGTCGATAGGTACGCACCTTATCGATATCGCTGTAGACACTATCTTTTTCGAAAAAGATGGCATCGGCAAGTGTTTTAGGTTTGAATCGCAGCTTATTCCTGTAAAATATGGTATACCCTTCGTAGCGTATGAATTGAAGCTCGCTGTCCCGTTCGTCAAAGAGGAAATCGGTGTAAATGTTGATATTCTCGAAACGACTTACCTTATAAGGTTCGGTGGTGACCAGACCTTCCCCTCGTTTCCTTAAATCGTCAATGTTAAGGATTACCCCCATTTGTTGGTCATTGGCGATTTTGGTGGTGTCACTTAATATGTCGAATTTGATTGAGCTTTCCTGGAAATTATAGACCCCATTATTTCCAAAAACGGCTGCCAATCGCTCCCGCTCCTTGCTGAAGTCCCCAATATTGAATTGGTCACCCTTTTGTATAAATGCCTCGGCCTTATTAAGCTGATAAAGGGAATCGATGGCCGGGGAAGCAATATTATGGCCTACCGAATCGATAATAAAAGGCTTTCCCAATGTAATTTGATAAATGACCTCGGCACGTTGCCGTTTGGCCAAACTATCGATTGTATAGGAAGTATTGTTATTCAGATAGCCCTGCCCCCGATAATAGGCGCTCAAGCGTTCCAGGGTTCTTTTGGTTTCGGTGGTATCGAGTATCACCGGGGCTTCCCCAATTTTTTTAAGGGTTTCACTCAGGCCCTTGACGAGAAACGATTCTCCCAACCGAACCACTTGTTTCCTGGAAAGTAATTTAATCAGCCTTTCCTCCCGCTTTTCCTTCCGATACAACCAAGCTTGAAAGGAGGAATCCGGATTTTTTTTTGCCAGGTTGTATAGATTGAGCCGTAGGGGATACCCTAAAATCGTACTGTTGGGATTTTGAAGAATAAGGCTTTCGATGTCCTCATCGTTCACTTTAATACTATCGGTGAAAATAGTGTTCCGTTTGACCAACAATTCATTTTCACCCACGCGTTTAAGGCTGTTACAGGAAGTAATCGCGATCGTTAGCAAAACTAAGCTGACCTTAGTGCCGATTGTTTTCGTTCGCAAGATTCTCCTCATAGAAATCAAAAATACATTGAATTCGTTTAAAGTTTTAAATTGAAACCTAAAATATCGGCTTTTACGTTTGCGTGAGGCCATATTATAGTGGTATGTCGGACGGCAGTATTCAAAAATGAGGAAATGCCGAGGTAAAATAGGATATTTGCAGGTAATCAGTAGATGTAAATGAATTCATTATTTGTATGGTTGTCAAGAACCAAATAAAGTTTGTAAAAAGTCTTCAGCAAAAAAAGTACCGAAATCAATCCGGGATGTTTGTAGTGGAGGGTATCAAATCGGTCCGTGAGCTGTTGAGGTCAGATTATATGGTGGAAAAGGTATATGTGACCGACCCTGAAATTTTAGAAGGGAATCCGTCGGATATTGAGCTGGTTACCGAAAGGGAACTCAAACAAATGAGCGGTTTACAACATCCGAATACTGCTCTGGGAGTATTTCACATTCCAAAACCCTCAAAAATTGAGTACAACGATTGGATTTTGGCGTTAGACGACGTACGCGATCCCGGGAATTTGGGTACCATCATCCGTTTGTGCGATTGGTTCGGCATTCAACATCTTATCTGCTCGGAACATACGGTCGATTGCTATAATCCAAAGGTATTACAAGCCACCATGGGGTCGATAACCAGGGTCAATATCGGATATACCGATTTACATCGGTTTTTGGGACAGGCCAAGGTACCCATCTACGGAGCTTTTATGGAGGGGTCATCGATTTACCAAGAGGCATTTCCCAAAGTCGGAATACTGCTCATGGGCAATGAGGGCAAGGGCATTTCGGAGGAACTGTCGGCGATAGTTTCGAAGAAAGTGAGTATCCCAAGGTTTGGCGGCAGCGCTGCCGAAAGCCTCAATGTAGCTATGGCCACTTCCATTTTGTTGAATGAAATTAGAAGGGAAGAGTGATGAAGACTACTCAAATGTGAAGTTGATGAACAGTCCCCGGGTGCGCATGGCATCGATGTTTCCGGTCCACGGGCTGTTTGGGTCGACATCCGGTACCAATTCGTCCGTTATCGTGAAAACCCCACGAATCGAAGGGGTAAACTTAAAATATTCCAAATAAAAATCGATTCCAAACCCAAGCTCGTAATTGTAGTTCCATTTTTTCATTCGAAAGGTGCCGCTGCTATTGTCATCGAGATTGGTTTCGTTACTGCCCAGGTTCAAGGAAGCAGACGGCCCTCCGATTAAAAAAGGTTTCCAGTTTCCGAACCGTTTGGTACTCACCTTGAGCAATAGCGGAAAGTTGATATAGGTAGATTTAACTTCCCTTAGGATATTAACGGGCGTGCTTTCCTGTTCGGGAAATTTGGTATATACTAAATTCCTTGCATTGTAGTGAAGTCCCGGTTCAAAACGAAGGTCCAAAAATTCGTTCAATCGCATTTCTCCGATAAGCCCTACATTAAAACCGATCGACTTATCGACCAATACCTCGTCTTCCTCGCCCAGGTCATTTTTATAATCGAACTTGAAATCGTATTGGTTGAAACCCAGAAAGTAGCCATAGTTAAGAAATCTCTTATCTTTATTCTCTATGTTCAAAACGGGGTTTTCCTTGAACTGTGCCAAGGTTGTAGATATGGAAAAGAGTATTGTAAGCAATAGAAAAAATGCTTTCCTCATAAGTTTACTTTGTAGCAACATAAATAGATGCGACCCCAAAGGTCTGGGGCTTGTTTTCTACCTCTATAAACCCGATTTTGCGTAAAATATTGTTGAAGGCCTCACCATGGGGAAAAACGGAGGCCGATTCGCTCAGGTAGGCATAGGCCGATCGGTCTTTCGAAAATAATCGACCTATTGCAGGAAGTATGTATTTTGTGTAGAAACGATACCCTTGTTTGTAAGGTTCTTTTGTCGGTACAGACGTTTCCAAGACCACGAACGTACCTTTTTCATCGAGCACGCGGTAAATCTCTGCCAACCCTTTTTCCAAGGTTTCAAAGTTTCGTACTCCAAAGGCAACTGTGACCGCATCGAAACTATTGTCTTTGTAGGGGAGGTTCTCGCTATCCCCTACCACCATTTCGATGGTATCGTCCATTTTCTTTTGTCTGACTTTCCTTTTGCCTACTTCGAGCATCCCAGGGGAAATGTCTAGCCCGACGATTCGGTCCGCCCCGGTCTCTATCAAGTTGATGGCAAGATCCCCGGTTCCGGTGGCGATATCTAGGATACTTTTTGGTTTTCTTTGTTTCAGGATATTGACCACCCTTTTTCGCCATTTAATATCGATACCAAAGGAAATAACTCGGTTGAGACCATCATAGTCGGTGCTGATGGTATCGAACATTTTTGTTACTTGGGCTTTTTTTCCAAGTTTGGAATCGCCGTATGGGGTTACTTTTTTGGGCATTTTCGCTAGTTTCGGCAAAGATACGATTTCACATTTGGGATATATATCATTGTTTGAACAATAAAGATGTCCTTAGTATGTTTTTAATACATGTATTTTAATGTCGACCCAATAAATTGTGTAATTTTGTACCGCATTCAATGCAAATCTTACATCAGATGAACTGCAATAAGAGCCTTCTGGCCAACCAAGCATTTCTTTCTTATCGACGATTGGGGACAACACTTGTTTATACACCATTTATTCAATAGATGAAGATTATAATTGCCGGGGCAGGTGAAGTGGGTTTTCATTTGGCAAAACTGCTCTCTTACGAATCGCAAGACATTACTTTGATCGATACTGACAAAGCTAGTCTGGCCTATGCAGATAGTCATTTGGACATTCGTGTACTGAGGGGAGACGCTACTTCCATTGAAGTTTTGCGGGAGGCCCGGGTGGAAGGATCTGATCTTGTTATCGGGGTTACCTCCTCCGAAACGACCAACATCACCTTATGTATGTTGGCCAAGCAGTTGGGTAGCAACCGTACCATTGCGCGTATATCCAATACGGAGTTCATCGACAACAAGGATGTAGTAAAGTTTCCCGAATTGGGTATTGATGAATTAATTTCCCCGGAAGAATTGGCAGCTGCGGAAATTCAGATGTTACTAAATAAGTCCGCCTTTAACGAGACCTACGAATTTGAGGATGGGACATTGATAATGGTCGGGGTGTCACTTCCCAAAACGGCCCCGTTCGTAGGAAAAATGGTCAAGGAGGCCGCTACGATATTTCCGGAACTTCATTTTATGCCCATCGCCTTACAGCGCACCGGTACGCAATTTACGGTCATTCCCAGGGGTGACACAGTTTTTAAGGAAGGGGACCAAGTCTACTTTATCACGGTGAAGGAAGGGGTCGACGAGCTTTATAAACTGACCGGGAAGAAGAAACAGGATATTAAAAATGTGATGATCTTAGGGGGAAGCCAAGTTGGTTTTAAGGCAGCACGGGACCTGTGCGCCAATCGGTTCAATGTAAAATTGATCGAACTGAACAAAGAAAAGGCCTTTGATCTGGCCGATGATCTTCCCAATGCATTGATTATCAACGGTGATGGTAGGAACGTAGAGCTGTTAGAGGAGGAGAGCCTGGAGTCGATGGACGCCTTTATCGCTGTCACCGGGAATTCGGAGACCAACATCATGTCTTGTCTTGTGGCAAAGTCAAAAAACATAAAAAAGGCCATTGCGCTCGTTGAGAACATGGATTATTTTCAGCTATCACAATCTATCGGAATCGATACGCTGATCAATAAAAAGCTGCTGGCGGCCAATAATATCTTTAGACACATTAGAAGGGGAGAGGTCGTGGCCTTGATGCGTCTAAACAACCTAAATGCGGAAATCCTTGAGTTTGTAGTGAAGGCCGATTCCAGGGTTACCGGTACTATTATAAGAGAGCTCGATTTTCCGAAAACGGCTACCATCGGGGGGGTTGTAAGGGATGGAAAAGGGTACATACCCTTAGGAGGCTTTGAAATAATGGAAGGTGACCGCGTGGTTGTCTGCTGCTTGCCGGAGGTCATCCCGACCATAGAACGATTGTTTTTGTAAATGGCACTGAATTCCAAGATCATACTGCATATCATGGGCCTTTTGTTGCTCTGTAACGGGGGGTTCATGTTAATAGCGGCCTTGGTCAGCGGCATTTACGCGGACGGAGCTACCCTCGGAATTGCCATCGCATCTATAACCACTCTTTTTATAGGTATATCGGCCATGTATTTTACGCGGGGCCATAAAAAAGAAGTAAAGCGCAAAGAGGGGTACCTTATTGTTACTTTCGGATGGATTGTCATGTCCCTTTCAGGAATGTTGCCCTATATCTTTTCGAATGCCATTCCCGATATTACCAACGCCTTCTTTGAGACCATGTCTGGCTATACCACTACGGGGGCCTCTATCCTCGATGACATTGAAAGCCTTCCGGAAGGTATTTTGCTCTGGCGTAGCCTCACACACTGGATCGGGGGTATGGGAATCATCGTGTTAGCGATTGCCATTCTCCCATTATTGGGTATCGGGGGTATGCAATTGTTTGCTGCGGAGGCCCCGGGCCCCAATACGGACAAATTACACCCTAGGATTACCGATACCGCCAAACGACTATGGTTCATCTATTTGGGATACACCGCAGCCGAAACCCTGTTGCTTAAACTGGCAGGGATGACCTTTTTCGATGCTATTAACCATTCGTTGGCGACTTTATCAACCGGGGGGTTTTCCACCAAAAACCTGAGTCTAGCCTACTGGAACGACCAGCCCTTGATTCAATATATTGTTATCTTATTCATGTTTCTGGCGGGCAGCAATTTTGTGTTGAGCTATTTTGCGTTCAAAGGGAAAGTGCAAAAAATTATCAAAGACGAGGAGTTCAAGTTCTATTCGGCATTTATCGTTGGGTTTACAATACTTGCCGCCTTGGTCGTTTACTTTCAGGCGAACGTGCCGGTGACCGAATACCATCCCATGCCTCTGGGAGCAGGGGAGAGCTCCTTCAGGCATTCCCTCTTTCAGGTGATTGCCGTAATTACCACTACGGGATTTGTAACGGCGGATTTTACCGGATGGACTCCTTTTTTAACCGTTTTCTTTTTTGGTTTAATGTTTATGGGCGGTTCGGCGGGATCCACCGCAGGAGGAATCAAGGTGATGCGGCATTTGTTGATCATTAAAAACGGATTGTTGGAGTTTAAACGCACGCTACATATCAATGCGGTAATTCCAGTGCGTTACAATAATAAGACCGTGAAAGAGCATATCGTTTATAATATCATTGGTTTTTTCGTACTGTATATGCTATTGTTCATTATTGGCGCATTGGTTTTGGGTGCCCTTGGGCTCGACTTTGTCTCGGCCATCGGGGGTGCCGCTTCTTCATTGGGCAATGTGGGTCCTGCTTTTGGGAGTCTCAACCCTCTGAGTAATTTTAACGGACTACCCGACCTGGGAAAATGGTGGTGTTGCTTTTTGATGTTGGCAGGGAGGCTGGAACTCTTTACCGTTTTGATTCTTCTCACACCCTACTTTTGGAAACGAACTTGAGTTCGATCCGTTTTTATTTTCCTGACGTTCATAGTATCCTGGACCTATTGGTTTTCCGGCAACGCCTCGAATTCCTTCCTTTTGTTGTCAAACCAAGTCTGCATTGCCTCGGGGGTTTTCATCAGTTCCTGCATTTTCCCCATGGCCGCTAGATGGGCTTCATCGCCTTTTTGAAACATCTCCATACCGTGCTTTTTACTGAGCTCGGCTATTTCTTCGAAAGTCTCTGCATGGAACGCTTGGTCACATGCACCTCCCAATTGGTTACAGGTCATTGTTTTCATAGTAGTATGTATTAGGATGTTCGCCTACCTAATATAGGCTCAATCGTTTGGTGGTAATTCAAATGATTCCCCTGTATCGGTTCTCCATAAAGATAACCGTTTTTTTAGACTTCATTTTGGCGATTTCTTGCATGTTTTAAGAGGTCTCTTGGAATACCCGGGTTGCCCAAAACACAAAAACCCACCTAATTTTTACATAGTGGGCTTAATCAAGGTATTGTATGTACTATCAATTCAATGCTGCTTTTATACGGGATACCGCTTCCTTAATTTCCGCTTCCGAAGCGGCATAGGAAATACGGATACAATTACCATTGCCAAAGGCATCTCCGGTTACCGTAGCTACGTTGGCGTGTTCCAACAAGTACATCGCAAAATCCGATGCGTTGTTAACGGTGACACCATTCATGGTTTTTCCAAAATAGGCCGTTACATCGGGGTATACGTAAAAGGCACCTTCGGGCTCATTGCACTTGAACCCATCAATTTCGTCCAGTAAGCCCAAGATGAGCTTTCGTCTCCCCTTGAACTCATCGACCATATATTGGATCCGGTCGGGTGATTCGGTCAGGGCAGTGATTACCGCTCGTTGGGCGATGCAGTTGGCACCGCTCGTAACCTGCCCCTGTAACTTGTTGCATGCACGTGCGATATAGGCCGGGGCACCGATATAGCCGATACGCCAACCCGTCATAGCAAAGGCTTTTGCCACGCCGTTGACTGTTACGGTGCGTTCATACATATCTTCAAAAGCCGCCATGGAGGCATGGGCCGTTACACCATAATTGATATGCTCATATATTTCATCGCTCACCACAATAATTTGCGGGTATCTCTGCAATACATCCGCCAATGCCCTTAATTCCTGTTGACTATAGATGGAACCACTGGGGTTACAGGGCGAGCTGTACCAAAGCATTCTTGTTTGAGGCGTGATGGCCGCCTCTAGCTGTTCAGGCGTCATCTTGAAATCGTTTTCAATCGAAGTGGGTACTTCAATCGGCACCCCACCGGCCAATTTTACGATATCGCTATAACTCACCCAATACGGACAAGGCAAGATTACTTCATCCCCTTTGTTGAGGATTACCTGTGCTACATTGTACAATGACTGTTTGGCCCCGGTAGAAACGACTATTTGGGCACGTTCATACTGCAAGTGGTTATCTCTTTCAAACTTTGTGATGATGGCATCCTTAAGCGCTACATAGCCATCGACCGGGGTGTAGGAGTTGTAGTCGTCATTAATGGCCTGTACGGCTGCTTCCTTGATATAATCCGGTGTATTAAAATCGGGTTCCCCCAAACTGAGTCCGATAATGTCCTTTCCAGCGGCTCGTAATTCGCGGGCTTTTGCGGCCATTTCAAGTGTAGCCGAAGGGGTAACACTGTTGATTCTTTCAGAGAGTTGCTGCGTGGTGATGGATGGTGTCATGATTTAAAGCTATACGTATAACTACAAAGTATTGAAGAATTCTCCTTTACCGAGAATCCATTTGTTTTGTGAACCTGAATTTTCCTTTTTCGAATCTTATTGGTATTGAAGAGTGGGACGCTTCCCCAATTCCTTAAGATGTTTGAAATGCGAAATTATAGCTTTTCTGGTAGTCTTGTATTCGTTGTAGGGCAAATTAAATTCCTTCGCCGTTTCTTTCACAATTTTGGAGATTTTTGTGTAATGAACATGACTGATATTTGGGAAAATATGATGCTCTACTTGGTGATTCAATCCACCGGTGAACCAGTTAACGATTCGATTTTTGGTGCCAAAATTGACGGTGGTGAACAATTGATGAATCGCCCAGGTATTTTTCATGGTACCACTGTTGTCGGGTAAGGGAGTGTCGGCTTCGTCGACAACATGGGCCAATTGAAATACCACACTCAGAATTACCCCGGCCACATAATGCATGATAAAGAAACCTATCAATACCTTCCACCAGGCAACATCAACAAAAATTAGTGGAAGAACAATCCAAATAGTAACATAAAGTACTTTGGTGATTACCAAGGTACTCCAATTCATCACAGGGTTGGGCAGCTTACCATAGGCCAGCTTTCGTTTCATGTATCGGTACATCTGTTGAAAATCAGTGGTAATGGCCCAGTTGAATGTCAACAGTCCATACAAGAACACGGAATAAAAATGCTGAAATCGGTGAAATCGATGCCACTTGGCATGTTTTGAAAATCGCAAAATCCTTCCCGCTTCCAAATCTTCGTCATGCTCGTGTATGTTGGTATATGTGTGGTGCAACACATTGTGCTGTACCTGCCAATTATAAACATTACCGGCCAGAATGTAGATACTGCTTCCCATCAGCTTGTTTACCCACTTTTTATTGGAATAGGAACCGTGGTTCCCATCGTGCATTACGTTCATACCCACACCCGCCATACCTACGCCCATAACAATGGTCAACAAGAGGTTGGCCCAGTTCGGAAGGTTTAAGGTGAGGATTAAAAAATAAGGGGTCAAGAAAATGGCAAACATAACCACTGCCTTTAAATGCAGTTGCCAATTACCGGTTTTCTTGATTTTGTTTTCCTTGAAGTAATCGTTGACACGTTTGTTGAGGGTCCTAAAAAATTGAGCGGAGTCTTTCCTGGAAAAACGGATGGTCTTCTGTTCCATATAAAGCAATACTTTTGGTAAAGATAGCCGAAATAGGCTTTTAAACGTTTAATACTTTCACAAAAAAAGATGAATTTTTAAGAGATTGAAAATACTATTTTTACGCAATATATAACATGAAGTATGAATGCCCAATTGATTTTTAACTATTTCCCGGATTTATCCGATCACCAGAAACAGCAGTTTATACAATTATCGGATCTTTATCGGGATTGGAATCAGAAAATCAACGTGGTCTCCCGGAAGGATATCGATGAATTATATTTACGTCACGTGCTTCATTCCCTGGGTATTGCCAAAGTACAGCGGTTCAAGTCGGGAACCTCGGTCTTGGATGTAGGAACGGGTGGAGGTTTCCCCGGAATTCCCCTAGCGATTCTTTTTCCCGAGACGCATTTTACCTTGGTCGATTCGATTGGAAAAAAAATAAAGGTGGTCGAAGAAGTGGTCGAAGGCTTACAGTTAAAAAACGTCACCGCTGTCAACAAACGAGTGGAGGAACTCAAACCTCGGTTCGATTTTATCGTAAGCCGGGCCGTGGCAGCCATGCCTACTTTTGTTCATTGGGTGAAGGGTCGTATAAAAAAAGACTCGATACACGAAAGAAGAAATGGCATACTCTATCTCAAGGGAGGCGATTTGTCGGAGGAGTTAAAAGACTATCGAAACGTTCAGATCTTCAACCTATCCAATTATTTTACCGAAGACTTTTTCGACACCAAGAAAGTGGTGTATCTACCTTTAAAGTATAAGGGTTGAATCAAACACTGAACACTCTTGAATAGAAATACCGACACTTTTAAGCGTACTTTTTGCGGTAATTTTCCGTTTTCTTAAATGAGTTTTCAGGTTGATCGCTCTTGGGATTTCGGGGATTGTTTTCTCTCATCGCATTCTAGTTTGACTCTCCAAACAAGATGAAGTTACAATTATGTAACGTTAAATTAATATTGAATTGTTTTCCTACTTTCCTGAATTTTTGAAAGTCAAGCAGATATGATTGAAAAAGGCATTGATAGCGATGATCCTAGTGTTGAAAAATCAATAATACCCTGGATTTTGATATTCTTGGCTTACTCAAAGTTTTAGTTTTCCTGTGACAGTTTACCGTTTCGGTAGATTCCGTTTTTGTCAATTACCGCGAGGCGCTCTTCATCGTACGAAAAGGAAGCTACATCGGCATTGGGGATTACTGTATTTTCAAAGTAGACATTATTCTTGTCCTTAGCGTATCTTTCACTGATGATTTCAAAATCGCTCGCTTGGGCCTCTACAACTTCGATGGCATTGTAATAGATTTTATTCCTGCATTTCAAATAGTTTGGATTGAGCAATACGACCCCTCCTTCTCCCGGACAGGGTATTCTTAAAAGCGCAACATGGTCTGTTGTTTGTTTGGGGAACGATAGATAGTAGACCTGATTTCTATCTCTGGCATACAGACTTTTATCGAGGACTTGGAATGTTTTGGGGTCACCAACCGCTAGGGGTTCGAAATGTTGATAATAATGAACATATATCCTGTTTTTATCGGTACTGAAGTAATCATTTAGACTATGGAAACTTTGGTAGTCTACATCGACCAACCTGTATCTGTAGAAATAATGCCTCGAGTCTTTGCTCCAGTTGAAATCCAACTGCTCAAAGGTCGAAGGGTCGGCACCGGATATTTCGGTCGTGTTTACTTTGGCCTTTCCATCAATATATATTGTGTTGAAGGTGTATACCCTGTTTTTGTCCAATCCAATGTTCGACATGTATACTTCTGGTTTTCCGTGAAAACTTTCCAGGTGAAGATGGGGATGGATGATGGCATTTGATTCAAAATACGCCCGATTTTTATCTTTGGCTATGGTGTTGTTGAATACTTCGAAGCTTTCCACATCGGCATTCATGGCACTGTTGCCCAATTCGAACCAGTTTCCCATCGGGCTATATCGGATGTCCGATTTGGAATGGTCGAAATAGTGATTCCCCGAAATCGACTCATTCACCGGCTGTCCCAACGGGTTGCAAGCCTGTAGCAGCCAAATAATCGGAGCGAATAGTGTCCTAAATAACAATTTCATGATCGGTCTGAAGCTTTTGGTTTTCCAGATGTCCTGAAGAGCTTGTTCTTGGTAAACGGAATTCGGAAAGATAGATTGTGTAGTGGCTGAAGACTTGGCGTTAAGCCGTCGATAACAAATGGCCGATTATAAAAAAAGCCCTTCCCATAAACGCTAGGAAGGACTTCAATTTTGATACATCCGGACAGCTATTGCTGCTGGCTCCAAGGTGGAACCACGCCATTGGAACGGGCATAGGCAATCAATTGGCCTTTGTGTTCCCCGTTGTGTTCCATGATTACCAACATGCCACCCATCATAGTCATCTTGGCAAAACCAAAATCGACTTCCTCTGCAAGCTTGGCAGTTTCGACTTCCATGATTTTTGCCAAAACGAACTCGTTGGATTTTTTAAGGGCGGCAATTACATTATCCTTTCCGGTGATGGAAGATAATCCCATCATATCAACACCCTCTGGAGGAGGGAATCCCATTTTTGACGCCAAGAAATAATTGCCTCCAGCGATGTGCAAAAGCGCTTCCCGTACCGAATTGACCCCTTCCATCGGTCGCCAGTCATACTGTTCTTCGGAGAAAGCTTCTGCCAATTGTACTACTTGCCCTTGGGCACTTTCCAAAAGGCCCTGTACAGCCGATTGCGGTAAATTTTCCTGTGCATAGGAATAACCCACGAAGGTTACCATGAATACTACTGCTAATTTTTTCATTTTGATAAGGTTATAGTTGTTCAACGCCTTTTGAGACGTTCCCAAAAGGAATTTTAAAAATACTGAAAAACTTGCAGTTAATCAGCTTTCTCCTTTCAGTTTACATTGTAGTCGTTCGATATAGAAGGTCAGCTAGGGTTTTTTTCTTTTTGGATAAGTAGGGTTGTCACATAATCGCCGATTTTTACATGGTCATGGCCAACTTTCGGAACTATTTTGAGCTCCCAATTGAAATCTGTTTTCATCTTTAAGGCGGTTGACCTTGCATTGTCAAAAAAGAACGTAGCCCTTTCTAACCTATGTAGCCCCTGCATATCTGCTGTAGTTGAACGCAGAAGGGTTCCCCTTGTTTCATTCTGATTATCCTGTTCCCCAACAACGAGAACGAGTCTCTTCTTAAATGCCTCTTTCAAATCCTCGGCACGTAAGGGCGTATTTTTCAATCCAAAAGGAAACTCCGTATTAAAATCAGGAAGTGTATAAAACCCCGAGTTGGATGCAAAAATGTCTTTTGCCTTTGAGTTTTTTCCAAGTAAGGCAAATCGGTGCAAAATTTGCCCTCCTGCTGAATGACCAAAAATGTCATACTGCTCTTGATTCGATTTTGTTGCCTCTACGGCGAGGTCAAAAATTCTATCAAAGTCCATAAAAATCCAATCTTCCTGCTTTGTTATGGTTCCATAGTCTACCTTGTTTTCATCCAATTTTACGATGTTGGAGTTTTCGACAAATTCGATGCCTTCCCCTAGACGAAAATCGGTAACGACTCCGCAGAGATGATAATCTTCAAAGGGATAGTCCTCCTCGGAATACGCTAATGCCAGTATCAGATAACCATATTTGTCGGATTCGGGTATCCAGGCGTCTCGATAACTATCCCCATTTCTGCCTGCCCCTGGCAGAACGAGCATAATTTTTGAATTGGATGTAAATGTTTTAGGCCGATAGTAGAACACTTTTATCGGTTTGTCTTTTTTTCCGTTTCCGCCCTCCACTAAGAAAACACCAGCGCCTTCCTTAATATTTATGTCGTTCAATACCAGTTTTTTCTCCTCGCCCGGGTCTACTTGCTTCTGGAGACGCATGCCACAGTTGGGGCAATTTCCTTTGGCACTAAAAATCCGGTCATCGCAGGATAAATTGCACGGGGGGCACTTGAAAGTCTCATCTTGATGCTTACAAGCGAATGATAAAAAGATAATTAGGAAGAAAATGGAAGTTCTCATTGCTAAAAGCTCTGGTATCTTTAACCAACTAAGTGAATCTGTCAAAGATGTGTATTCTTAATTCAATTTTTTAAAGAGCCGAGTGTTTTCAATTAATTCATAACCCACGATTTCATTTTTTTCGTTTCTCTTAAAAAAAACCGGCTGGCTGTTCGTATCCGAGAAAAGATCCTCTTTTTCGTGATAGATAGGGTAGTTCGTACCCTGGATTTTGGCATTCAGGTTTCCATTGGCCTCATCATAGGCCAATACGAGGTGGGTATTGTCTTTATACTCATAGGTTCCCTCAAATATAGATAGGTCCGGCTTAGAGGGGACGTTGTACGGATTATCGGTTGCCAGTATGAGTCCATCGCCAATGTTCCAGTTATCGTACTCCATATAATAAGCGGTCCTTTTGGCCGCATTAAGTCCTTGAAGTTTGGCGACCAAATGTAGCGCCCCATCAATCCCGGCTGAAATCCCTGCAGTTGTGATAACCTTTCCATTATCTACAAAGCGAACATTTTTTCGAACATCGACTTCAGGATATTGGGATTCTAGATCATCAAGGGAGTTATGAAAAGTGGTTGCTGTTTTCCCATCCAAAATTCCCGATTCGGCCAAAACAAAGGCGCCGGTACATACGGAGAAGTAATACTGAACATCCTCCTGGCTTTTGATCCAGTCAATAACCTTTTTATTTTTATAAGCTGCCGCTGAATTACCTCCAAAAAATGCGAGGATGTCTGCCTTTGGGGCATTTTCAATACTATAATCAGGCGTAACGGTCAAAATCCCTTGGGACCTTATCGGTTTCTGGGTGGCTGAAACCGTAAATACCTCATAGCCTGCATAGGCAAACACCTCCATCGGGCCGGCAAAATCCAAGACTTCAACCCCGTCTTGAAGGTAAAAGGCGATGGTTTTTGAGAAATCTTTGCGAACATAGACCATATTGCAATGGGGGCATACACCGGGGGAATCGTGTTCAATACCATCACAGGATGCGTTACAAGGCGGACATATATATTTTGCCGAAGTTTTTATGGAGTTTTGTCCCATTGCAAAGTTGACTAGCAATGACAAAATAAGAATACTAATTAATTTTCTCATTAACCCGTTTTTTGATGCGTTCAAAGTTAATTCCGGGAAAACCACGCTACAAGGACAATAATGCGCAGTATCGGGCCATTTATGACCGCAATTGTGAAGGTAGTACTGATTTGTGTTTCCGCAGCAATGATCGTAGTTGATTGCTGCTTTGAAGTCCGCATGCCATTGCGGCAGTATTTACTTTTGAGCCAGCTGAAAGTAATTGAACAGCATGCTCAACCCGAAGCTTTTCCAAATAGTCCCCAATGGTGATGCCTGTCGTTTTCCTAAAAAGTCGTGTAAGGTTCCTAGGGCTCATATGAACAATTTCGGCCAATTCTTCGATCTTTTGTTTTTGTGCAAGGTTTTGAGCCAATTCATCCTGAACTTGATGAATTCTATTTTCGACGTGATTTCGATATTGAAGAAATACACTGAGTTGGGGATCGTTTTCCGTTCTGCGGAAGTAGATGACCACCTCTTTGGCGATTTTGGCGGCGAATATAGATCCGAAGAGCTCTTCTAAAAGATAGAGTGTCAGATCGATTCCCGACGAAACTCCGGCACTGGAATATAAGTTGCCATCTTTGACCAGAAGTCTGTCCGAAAGTAATTTTGCTTTTGGAAAACGCTCTTGAAAATCTTTGAGATACTTCCAATGGGTCGTACAGAATTTATGGTCTAGAAGTCCTGCAAGACCCAAAAAATACGCTCCTGTGCAAACGGAGCACACCTTAGCTCCCCTTTCGGCTTGTTTTTCCAGCCAATCAAAGAACGGTCGTAGTTTTGTCACAAAGGCTTCGTCGAAGAAAAGATGTGATTCCAGGCCTGGTAAAAAAAGCAGGTCATTTTCGGTCAATTCAAATTGGTCAAAAGCTTTGAGCTGCCCTAAAGAAATACCTGCACTCGAAACACACTCTTTTTCGTCGCCTAGGCTTAAGTAATGGATATCTATGGGTGCACCGTATTCCTTCGCCTCATAAAACAAATGCGCAGGACCCGTGAGGTCCAATAGCTGCACCTCGGGCGGAACAAGAAAAAAAGCCTTATGTGTTGTTTTGCCTAGCAATAGTCCGGTGAAAATTAGACATAAAAGTAGCCGTTATTTCTACAACTTTGAGAAATAACGGCTGTGATTTGGCACTTTTTTTGACTATCCCAAAAACGGATAGCGATAGTCCTCGGGACTAACAAATGTTTCCTTGATTAATCGTGGCGATACCCAACGTAACAGGTTCTGGGCAGAACCGGCTTTATCATTGGTGCCTGAAGCCCTGGCCCCCCCAAAGGGTTGTTGCCCGACAACGGCACCGGTGGGTTTGTCGTTGATATAAAAGTTGCCCGCACAGTTTTGTAGCGCTTTGGTAGCTTCCTCAATAGCATAGCGGTCGGTAGCCAATACGGCTCCTGTCAGCGCATACTCGGAAGTCGAGTCGACCAGTTTCAAGGTTTTGTTCCAGTCATTATCATCGTAGACATATACCGTCACTACCGGTCCAAACAGTTCGGTTTCCATGGTGGCATATTTTGGGTCGGTGGTAACAATGACCGTAGGTTCTATAAAATAGCCCTTGGATTTGTCATAATGACCTCCGGCCACTATTTGGGCGTCGGCATCTTTTTTGGCCTGGTCGATATAGCTGGCCAACTTGTCAAAGGAACCCTCATGAATCACTGCCGTGATAAAGTTGGACATATCTTCAGGGGATCCCGGTTTATTAAACGAGTCTATATCGGTTTTGACCAAGTCGAGTATTTCTTTAGAAGAAGATTTGGGCAGGTATACCCTTGAAGCGGCACTACATTTTTGTCCTTGAAATTCAAAAGCCCCCCGGGTAATGGCAGTTGCTACTTGTTGCGGTTTGGCGGTAGGGTGTGCAATGATAAAATCCTTTCCTCCGGTCTCTCCCACTATCCGTGGGTAGGTCTTATAGATGTCAATGTTGTGTCCTATTTGTTTCCATAGCGATTTGAAGACATGGGTAGAGCCGGTAAAATGGATGCCCGCAAAATCGGGACTCGCCAATACGGTTTCAGTAATCATGACCGGATCCCCATAGACCACGTTGATGACTCCGTCTGGAAGTCCGGCCTCTTTGAAAACATCTACGATCACCTTGGCCGAGAAAATTTGGCTATCACTGGGTTTCCAAACTACTACGTTGCCCATCATAGCGGCGCTGGCAGGTAGGTTGCCTGCGATAGCCGTGAAGTTGAAAGGGGTAATGGCATAAACAAAACCTTCTAACGGCCTGTATTCGACACGATTCCAGATACCCTCGGCTGAGTCTGGTTGCTCCTCATAGATTTGGGACATGTATTCCACATTGAATCGTAAAAAGTCGATCAATTCGCAAGCAGCATCTATTTCTGCCTGATGGATGGTTTTCGATTGGGCGATCATCGTTGCCGCGTTGATTTTGGCACGATAGGGTCCGGCAATCAGTTCCGCCGCTTTCAAGAAAATGGCTGCTCGTTGTTCCCAGGTCAAATCAGCCCATGCCGTTCTGGACTCCAGACAGTTTTGAATGGCTTGGGAAACGTGTTTCTTTTCTGCCAAATGATAGCTGCCCACTACATGCCGATGGTCATGGGGCGGCGACATGGGTCTCGTATTTCCCGTCTTAATTTCCTCGCTGCCAACAAACAAGGGTACTTCAACATTTCCCTCAAAATACGTTTTGTACTGTTTCAGCACCTCTTCCCGTTCGGGAGAGCCGGGAGCATACCCTTTTATCGGTTCGTTGTATGCAGTCGGTACTTGGAAAAAACCTTTGCCCATAATGGTATGTTTTTGGATTAAAAATGTGGTGCAAAGGTAGCTTTAGTAATCGAGAATTAAAAGAGTGGAAGCCGGTGAAGGTACAAGTTTAAGAGCTGGTATCAAATTCAAGAGATTTTCTATTCAATAGGTCTTTATCAGGGCAAGGGGAAAAGGTAAAATTAAACCTGCAAAATATGTCTCTTATGGTTTGTTGGCAGGAGAAATGATGGTTCAAGACGGGTTCAAGGTAAATCCGGGGGTCACTAATCGGTACAAGATAATCGGAAATAATTTCGGATGCACTTGAAACCTTTCTAATTAAGCGCGAATGGCGCACTGAATTTAAAGGTAGGAATGTAGACCCTGAATTTTTCGGTACTACTGAAGTTGACCATATTGTAATGTCCTCTCATAGCACCAATGGGAGATGCCAAAAGACACCCTGAATTGTAGGTGTGCGACTCCCCGGGCTTTATCACGGGTTTCTTGCCAATAACGCCTTCGCCGTCCAGGATTTCCAGTTCGTTCAGGGAATCGAAAATTTCCCAGTGGCGGGAAGTGAGTTGTACCGAATCCTTACTTTGGTTCTCGATGGTTATCGTATAGCCAAATGCAAAATGCATCTTGTAGTTCTTGAAGAAGGTACCTTCAAAACTGGTATTAACTGAAACTTTGATGCCTTTGGTAACCTGTGTAATCATATCGTTGCTGCTAATAAGTATATAAGCTTCCGGTCAAAAGTATGGCTATAGACAACGTAGCTAAAATAAAGAAAATAGTGTTAAGGAAAATATATTTAACAATAGTTTTAAATCTTCCCTGTCCATAGAATTTTCGAAGCGATTTATACAGATAGACCGCGAAAATCAAAATGAAAATCCAACTTACAAAAATGTTGAATACGCTATCGACCAAAAAACCAATAATCAGCAAGATAAACAAGAGCGACTGAATGTGAAAGCTAAAGATCAAATGATCGGTATAATTGTATTTTTTTCTGATATATACCAACCAAATGAACAACGCAAAGACCGGAAGAAAGAAAAAAATAAGAAACGGTAATTTGGAAAATAGGCTACTCAAAAAAGATCCGGGACGTTGTTTAAATCTTACAAAACTATTGGCAGCGTTAAAAGCGGCCCGGTTCCCATAAGAATCGTCCATTCCATATTTATCTATAATCGGAATAAATTCATCGAGACCCTCTCTGCTCATGACAATGTTGAAAAATTTTCTTTTGCCGGAAAATCGGTTTATCAATGATAGGGAATTTACGCTATCCAAGTATTTCCTGGGGTTACTTAGCACTAGGGAGTCTTCCCTTTCAAGGGTTTCGATAACGTTTAAGGAATCTAAGGTTTTATTTATTTCCGCTGCTGCCTCCTGTTCGTCTAGCCCGAAGGAAAGCGACCGGCCCTCCTTAAAAAAACTACCGTTCGAATCGGCTCCGTATTTATCCAATTTCGTGAAATCATCGCTAGTACGAAAGCTTAGCATCAAAAAATAGACAATTGCCAAGCTCAACAAAAAACGAAAAGGGTTGGTGTATGAAGCCCTTTTACCATCAATGTAGTCCCTAGTAATCGTCCCAGGTCTTAATATCAGGGCCGACAAGGTCTTCAACAATTTGGAATCATAGGAAATAAGGCTCGAGAAAAATTCGTCAAAGAAATCCTTGAGCGTTAATTTTTTGGTACTATTGGCCTGGGAGCAATTCGGGCAGTACTTATCACTCATATCCAACGGATGCCCGCAGTTGAGACATTCCGTTCCCCGGTATTGCAGCTGATACCTGCCCTTTTGTGGTATGGTCGGTTTGTCGGTCATTTAGATAGTGCCTTGTCGGCTTATTGTGCTATTTCCAAAGGAAGGGTGTCTTCGGCATTGGTCGGGAAAGGGTGACTCACAGAAACAACTGCATCCAAATTCCTATTAACCTAGTTGCTGATATTCCTGGAATTTGCAGAACCGACCCCGATAATACTGTCATAAAGGTCACCAAAATTTCGGTAATACACCAAAACAAGATAGGTGTTTTCAGTAAAATGGAAGTTGCCACAAACGGCGTTGAGGTCGATAATACTATCTTCACGTTTGATAACGTACTTATAATTATAAAAGCCCTGTTTGAGCATGATGTCTCCTTCCATCATTCCGTTTTCGTCGTTGTACCTGAGCATGTTCTCCTCTGTTAGGGCGTAGTTGTTGTATTTGCCAAAAACATATACTTCGTCGAGATTCAATAATTCATCGTAGGGCAGGCTAAAATGTACCCTTGTGTATTCGGCTTCCCGGGCATCATCATTTCCTTGAAGTGTTCGAATCACAAAATCCCCGTTGATATCCGGGAAATAAGTGTAGGGCTCGAATATGCGATATCGATCACTAAAAAGATAATGGTTATAAAGGTTGTTTAGCTCTATCCTAGAGATTACAGAGCTGGGAGCGCGCAAATCCTTCGTGTCAAAATTCAGGAACTCGTTACCCCCAAAAAAACTGGTTTCCTGGTCATATTTGTATACAAGTTCCGTGCCCAAGGTAAACTGTGGGGGTATGTTGTAAATAGCTGTGGGCCAATAGTAATTCTGTATAATCGCCACCTTTACTTCCTTCTTTGGATTCACCAACTGAAAGTTGCCGGCGTTGATGTTAAATTGCACTACCTGCTTCTCGTTCAAAAAATTAAAATCCCTTGAGCGCTTTACGGTCGCTGCCACCTTGACCAAATCCTTATACAGCACAAAACGTCTGGAAAACTGAAGCTCATAGCTGTTGTTGTAAATCTCCAGAACATAATTACCGCTTACCTTAAGGCTTACATTGTCATTGGGTATAGTTAGCCGGTAATTGGAAAAAGGCTGTAAGGTGGTGTAGCTGTTACCATAGTCGATAATTCGTTGGTTATCGACCCCGTTCAGGTATTGCGATTTTAAAAGGTCGGAAGGCGTCCAGTCGTAATCACAGTGTATGATCTTGTAATAATAGTCCTGCTCATTAGCCGAAATATCATCAAATTCCAGATAAATGGGCTCCCCTATTTGAACGACCGGAAACTGGTCTCCGGTAGGTCCGTTGAAGATAACGGATTTAATGTTCGACGGTGGATTTACTTCTTCCTGCACCTGTGCAAAGAGCGACGGAACAAACAGTAAAAACAGGATCTGTTTAAGGTTTATGCGCATTTCGAAGCTAATTTTTGGGCAAAGGTAAACAAAAAGCGTACCTAAAAAATTTAGATCGTTGTAATGCCTAATTTTATATGCAATAATTATGAAAACAATCGTTTAAGTACTAAATTTGCGCAACTTTTTATAACCTAAAGGTGTATCCTATATGTCCAAAGACATCCGAATTAAAAAAGGTTTGAACATCAACCTTGTAGGTGCCGCTGAACAGACTATTTCCAAAGCGGTTTTAAGCAATGTTTACGCTATCAATCTCAACGATTTTCACGGAATTACCCCAAAAATGTTACTGAAGGAGGGTGGCGAAGTCAAAGCGGGGGAAGCGCTCTTTTATAATAAGAATATCGAGGAAATGTTATTTGTTTCCCCGGTGAGCGGAGAACTGGTCGAGATTGAAAGAGGTGCCCGAAGACGAATACTTAAATTGAGAATCCTTGCCGATAAGGAACAGCAATTTCTGGATAATGGAACACTCAACGTAGATAAGGCCTCTAAAGACGAAATCAAGGCTTTTCTTTTAAAGACAGGCTGTTGGCCCTTCATAAAGCAAAGACCCTACGACATAGTCGCCAATCCTGATGCCACTCCCAAGGCGATTTTTATTTCCGCGTATGTAACGGCGCCCCTAGCGGCCGATTTGGATTTTACGCTTCAGGGAAAGGAAAAGGAACTACAAGCGGCCGTCAGCGCCTTGGGTAAATTAACCCCTGGTAAGGTGCATGTTTCCATAGGTCAATCAGGGAAGTCGCCAATGGCAGGGCTATCTGGAATTACCGTGCACAAAGTATCCGGTCCGCACCCGGCAGGTCTGGTGGGTACGCAAATCAACAAAATAGACCCTATCAATAAAGGAGAAACGGTTTGGACGGTTTCCCCACAGGACTTGGTCGTCATCGGGGAATTATTATTGACCGGAAAGTTCAACGCCGAGCGTATCGTAGCGTTGGCAGGATCCTCGGTAAAAGCTCCCAAATACTACAAAACCAAGATTGGAACCGAGATTTCCACATTTTTATATGCCAGTGGGGTCAACACGGAAAACTTCCGGGTCATCAATGGGGATGTCCTCACGGGATCCAAGAGTAGTCCCGATGGTTACTTGGGATTCTATAACAACACCGTTACGGCCATTCCGGAGGGTGATGACTACGAGTTCTTCGGCTGGAACAAACCAATCTTCAATAAAATATCGACCACCAGGGCATTGACCTTCTCATGGTTGCAGCCCAAAAAGAAATATGATTTAACGACCAATACCAACGGGGAGCATAGAGCTTTCGTAGTAACGGGACAGTATGAGGAGGTGTTTCCTCTGGACATCTATCCGATGCAACTGCTGAAGGCGTGTATGGTAAAGGATTTGGATGAGATGGAGCAGTTGGGTCTTTATGAAGTGGCCCCCGAGGATTTTTCACTTACGGAATTTATTTGCATATCGAAACAGCCCCACCAACAGATTATTAGGGAAGGGTTGGATTTATTATATAAAGAAATAGGATAAGAGATGAGCTTAAAATCTAAGATGCATGAGTTAAAGTTGAAGTATCAGGGTAAGAAAATGGCCCCTGCCTTCAATGCTTTTCACACCTTTTTGTATACCCCAAATGAAACCACACATCCAGGTGGTACGCATGTTAAGGGAGCAGACGATCTAAAGCGGACGATGAATACGGTCATTACCGCCTTGATCCCAATATTGTTGTTCTCCTTCTACAACGCGGGATACCAGCATTATTCCGCTATTAATGGTTTTCCGGAGAATTTCTCTGTAATGGAACATTTCATTACGTGGGATAACTTTTGGTTGGGATTCATCACAGTAATTCCTCTGGTAGTGGTCTCCTATGGGGTCGGACTTTTGGTGGAATTTATTTTTGCCGTGATCAAGGGGCATGAGGTAGAGGAAGGATATTTGGTAACAGGTATGTTGGTTCCCCTTATCGTTCCTGTGGATACACCGCTCTGGATGTTGGCCGTTGCCGTGGTTTTTGGAGTAGTAATTGGAAAGGAAGTATTCGGCGGAACGGGAATGAACATTCTGAACCCCGCTTTGACTATCCGGGCTTTTCTATTCTTTGCCTATCCAACATGGATGAGTGGTGACAAGGTCTGGGTGCATGGTGCCAAGGAAGGGGTAACGCAGGCGGGATCGGCAGATGCCATCTCAGGAGAGACCATCCTGGGATATTTGGCCCAAAATAACGAGGCTGCGGTAGCTTCCAAGTTTAGTATCTCCGATATGTTTTTTGGTTTTATACCAGGTTCGGTAGGGGAGACTTCCACTTTCTTGATACTGATCGGTGGACTTTTCTTGATATTTAGCAAAATCGCTAGCTGGCGTATCATGGTAAGTGCCGTCATTGGTGCGTTGGTCATGGGCCTCATATTCAACGGTGTGGTCGATGCCGGATGGATACCGGATTACAGTAAATTCTATGGCTTGATGCAATTTGATTTTTGGAAACATTTAATTGTTGGGGGCTTGGCCTTTGGTATTGTTTATATGGCTACCGACCCCGTTACAGGTTCTCAGACGACCCGGGGAAAATGGATATATGGTTTCTTTATCGGTTTCATATCGGTAATGATCCGGGTATTCAACCCAGGTTATCCGGAAGGTGTTTTCCTGGCCATTTTGTTGATGAACGTTTTTGCTCCTACGATCGACCATTATGTAGTGAGGGGAAATGTGAAACGAAGAATGAAACGATTAAAAAATGCGGTTATCCTTCCCAAGGACTCGGATAGTAAGGCAGAAGAACTTAAAGTAGAAACTGTTTAATTATGGCGATCAATACAGATAAAAATTCCTATACCGTACTTTTTGCGGTAGTCATGGTAGTCGTTGTTGGTTCATTGCTTGCATTTTTGGCATCGGGCCTTAGCGAAAGAATCAAGGAGAACGAACGTTTTGAGAAGCAACAAAACATTCTCTATGCCATGGGCGTAAATGAGAATACACCGGACAGTGGCGTAAATTTCGTGCCGACGGATGTTGTTGAAGCGCGCTTTAATGAGCGTATCAAAGAGCAGTATGTACTGGTGGACGGCAATGTTCAAAAAGACGACCAAGCATTTTTAATCGATGTTAAAAAACAACTGGCCGCATTCAAAGCGGGTAACGAAGCCCGACTTCCCATCTTTGTGGGCGAGAAAGACGGTGAGGAAATATACGTCCTGCCGATGTATGGTAAAGGATTATGGGATGCCATATGGGGCTTCATGTCCGTGAACAAAGACCTGGTCATTCAAGGTGTTTATTTTGATCACAAAGGCGAGACGGCAGGTTTGGGAGCGAACATCAAACTACGCTTTTTCATGGACGATTTTCTGGGTGAGACACTGCTTGACGGGAATAGCTATGCGGGCGTAGAGGTATCGAAGACCAATAATGACCCGTTAAATGAAGACAAGGAGGATAATCAGGTGGATGCGATTGCAGGTGCCACGATTACCGGTAATGGGGTCTCGGCAATGATCAAGGAAACCCTGAATGCTTATAAACCCTATTTAGAAACGATTAGAAACAAATAACCAATGGCACTACTTTCAAAAAAAGATGCAAATTTAATTCTGGATCCGCTCGCGGATAACAACCCGATTACCATTCAGGTGTTGGGTATCTGTTCAGCACTGGCGATTACCGCGGAATTGAAAGCCTCGGTAGTAATGGCGATATCCGTCCTTTTTGTAATGGGGGTGGGCAACGTCGTTATTTCATTATTGCGAAATGTGATTCCCTCCAAAATCCGAATCATCGCCCAGCTAATCGTGGTCGCGACCTTGGTAATCGTGGTAGATCAAATGCTCAAAGCGTTTCAATACGAGTTGAGTAAAACGCTTTCCGTCTTCGTTGGTTTGATTATCACCAACTGTATTATCATGGGTCGTTTTGAGGCATTTGCCCTAGGTAACGGGGTTTGGCGGTCTTTTTTGGATGGTATTGGCAATGCCTTGGGATATGGCATCATTTTAATTATAGTAGGTTTCTTTAGGGAGTTATTGGGATCCGGAACACTGTTTGGGTTTCAGGTGTTGGGAGACCCGATTGCAAAAACGGGGTTATATGCCACCGGATATGAGAATAATGGGTTTATGATCATTCCCCCTGCGGCCCTGATCGTGGTCGGAATTATCATCTGGGTACAACGTTCACGTAACAAAGCATTGATCGAGGAAGCTTAAATCAAAAAATTATGTTAGAACATATAGAATTATTTTTCAAATCCATTTTCATCGATAACATGGTCTTTGCCGTGTTTTTGGGAATGTGTTCCTATTTGGCGGTTTCCAAGAAAGTGGCAACCGCCGTCGGGCTAGGTGCCGCCGTCATATTCGTTTTGGCGGTAACCGTACCCCTGAACTGGCTGTTGGATCAGTATTTACTTCGCGATGGGGCGCTGGCTTGGCTAGGACCGGAATACGCGGATTACAATTTGAGTTTTTTATCCTTCATCCTATTTATCGCAACGATAGCGACCATGGTACAGCTGGTAGAGATAGTAGTTGAAAAGTTTTCTCCGGCCCTGTATAATTCCTTGGGTATTTTCTTGCCGCTGATTGCCGTGAACTGTGCCATCCTAGGTGGTTCCCTTTTCATGCAGGCCCGCGATATTCCAACACTGGGACTGGCGCTGAACTATGGAATAAGTTCCGGTATCGGTTGGTTCTTGGCAATTTTGGCAATCGCCGCGATTCGGGAGAAGATCAGATATTCCAACGTACCCGCGCCATTGCGGGGGCTGGGAATTACATTCATCATTACAGGATTGATGGGTATCGGTTTCCAAAGTTTTGGTGGAATGTTGACCGGTGATAACGACCCGCCCGAAGGAACAGAGACCACAACGGCCGAGAAAACCGAAGAAAAAGAACTGATTGAAAAAGAGATGGAGGAAGATGGAAAATCGGTCTCCTATAACGACATAATAAAAGAATAACGATGATATTAGCTACAAGTGTTGGTGGTACCATTCTAATAACCGTAGTTGCATTTTTGATTTTGACGTTATTATTGGTGGCCCTATTGCTATTTACCAAAGAAAAGCTTTCACCATCGGGACCGGTGACCTTGACCATCAATGGTGAAAAGAAAATCGAGGTTGCTTCCGGTGGTACCCTGTTATCTACACTGGGAAATCAAAAAGTATTTCTTCCGTCCGCATGCGGGGGTGGGGGTACTTGTATTCAATGCGAGTGCCACGTTCTTTCCGGGGGTGGGGAGGCATTACCGACCGAAACACCGCACTTTTCCAAAAAAGAATTGAATCAAGGTGCGCGTTTGGCCTGTCAGGTCAAAGTGAAGCAAGACATGGAAATCACCATTCCGGAGGAAGTTTTCGGAATTAAAAAATGGCCGGCCAAGGTGGTCCGTAATTACAATGTAGCCTCCTTTATCAAGGAGTTCGTGGTCGAGATACCGGAAGACATGGGTTACAAGGCAGGAGGTTACATCCAGATCGAGATTCCACCATGTGAAATCAAATATTCGGATATCGATATTACCGCCCATCCCGATGAACACGAGACACCCGATAAGTTTCAGGCTGAATGGGACAAATTTAATCTCTGGCCGTTGGTAATGAAGAACCCTGAAACAGTGGAACGTGCGTACTCCATGGCTTCCTATCCTGCCGAAGGAAGGGAAATCATGCTCAATGTTCGTATTGCGACCCCACCATGGGATCGTGCCAAGAACGGTTGGATGGATGTAAATCCCGGCGTTGCTTCCTCGTATATCTTCTCGTTGAAACAAGGTGACGATGTCACCATATCCGGTCCGTATGGGGAATTTTTCATCAATGAATCCGATTCGGAAATGTTATATGTCGGTGGTGGAGCCGGGATGGCCCCGATGCGTTCGCACCTCTATCACTTATTCAAGACCCTTAAGACCGATAGAAAGGTTACTTACTGGTACGGCGGTAGATCCAAACGCGAGCTGTTCTATATAGACCATTTCAAACAGTTGGAAAAAGATTTTCCCAATTTCAAATTCTACATGGCTTTATCGGAGCCTTTGGAAGAAGACAACTGGAAGATCAAGGAAGATATTGATGCCCCGGGGGATGGTTTTGTAGGGTTTATTCACAATTGTGTAATCGACCATTATTTGAGCAAACACGAAGCGCCGGAGGACATAGAACTTTATTTCTGCGGTCCGCCATTGATGAACAAGGCAGTGCAAAAAATGGGGGAGGATTTCGGTATCCCGGATGAGCATATCCGTTTTGACGATTTCGGCGGTTAGACCGTAAACTTCCTTTGCCTTATTTCCAGACCGCATAGAAAGGAAGTTGATGATACCATCGATAAATGTCGATGTGCAGTGTAAGGTATGGGCATTGCGACATAGGAAACCGATAGTCCACTATCGGTTTTTTTAATTGAGACGCATTGATATGAAAGAACTGACAGAGCAAGAGTTGCATAATTTGGCAATGAACATCGTAGGCAGGCAGCTAGAAGCCGATGGCTTTGAATTCATGGCTGTCAATAGTGAACTTAAAAAGAACCCCCAGTTTGTTTGCCTGAAAAATAAAAAGCTGCATTTTGTGGTAGTGAAGAGTATTTCATACCCGGGCGACCCCAAGGACATCGAGTTCTACAGGGGCGATTTGAACAAGATGAAAGAGCATGCCTTGAAATTCGAAGCAGATACGTTTTATGCGCCCGTGGGATTGGTGAACGCCGCAGATTACAACTTGCCCGTTTATTTGAACGAAGAATATATTGTCGATTATGATGGACTTATACAAATTTGACAAAGTGCTTGGCACTGTTGACCAAAGGCAGTGGTTCGGAAAAGCGATAAAGCACTTTGTTTTGGCGGTGGTGGCAACTGCTTTTGCCGCCTTTTTGTTTTCCTGTGGGGACCAAAACTCCCAAATTGTACAAAATGAAAATACGGGCGGTGCCTTGGGAACCTCTTATAGTATCATCTATCAATCGGACAGGGAACTGGATTTTCAAGACGAGATCGATTCGGTCTTCAGGGCCGTGAACCAATCGCTATCTACCTACATCGGCGACTCGGATATTTCCAAAATCAACCAGGGAGACACTACCATTGTGGTCGATGATATGTTCCGGGAGGTTTTTGAGCTTTCCAAAGAGGTGCACCACAAGACCGATGGCTATTTCGACCCCACGGTGGGTGTTCTGGTCAATGCGTGGGGGTTTGGTCCGGAGCGGAAAATGACGATGGATAGCACCCGTGTGGATAGCCTTCTTGCCTATGTGGGTTTTGATAAGGTAAGTCTATCGGAAAATGGACGGGTCAAAAAAGAGAATCCGACCATTTATTTCGATTTCAACGCCATAGCCAAAGGCTATGCCATCGATCGATTGGCTCGAATGATGGATGGGATGGGTATCCAAAATTACCTGCTTGAAGTTGGGGGGGAGTTGGTCGCTAAAGGGGAGAACCGCATGAAGAAGCAACCTTGGGTAGTAGGTATCGATGACCCACAGGTAGAAGTGGGTAGGAGACTCAAACTGATGTTGCATTTAAAAAACCGGGCCTTGGCCTCTTCGGGTAATTATCGAAAATTTCGGGTAGACTCTATCTCTGGTGAGAAATACGTGCATACCGTAGACCCCAAAACCGGGTATACCAAAAATGCAAATACGCTAGCGGCAACGGTTTTGGCAACTAATTGCGCAGAGGCCGATGCCTATGCCACTGCTTTTATGGCGATGAACCTAGAGGATGCACTTGCTTTCTTAATGAAGCATAAGGGATTGGATGCCTACATCATCTATCTAGAGAACGGCGAGACCAAAGAGTTCATGACCGATGGGTTCAAAGAGTTGGTGGTCGTAAATTGATTATTTTCGAACCAAAGGGATAATCTCCCCTTTTGCCAACCGATATTTTTCGACCTCTTCCGGGCCCAGTTGTTTCGTATAGTCCACCTCGTTCACTTGAAAGCCTACCGATCGTAATTTGTCAAAATAATCCCTTCCATAAATGCGAACGTGATCGTACTGTCCAAAAATTTTGGCCCGCTCCTTTTTGTCGGTGATACTGTTATCCTCAAAAGTGGTTTCGCGGTGTAGGTCTTGTGGAATTTGGAAGATGCCCCAGCCGCCGGGTCTTAGTATTCTGAAAAGTTCCTGCATTGCCCTTGTATCATCAGGAATATGTTCCAACACATGGTTACATAAAATCACATCGAAGGAGTTGTCCTCAAAAGGGAGATTGCAGATATCCGCTTTTACATCCGCCAAAGGCGATAACAGATCCGTCGTGAGGTAATCGAGATTTTTGAGTTTTCCGAATCGCTTATAAAATGCCTGTTCCGGAGCAAAATGAAGTACTTTGAGCGGGTCTTCAAAAAAATTGGTTTCGTTCTTCAAGTACAACCAGAGCAGTCGATGGCGCTCCAACGATAGGGTAGAGGGTGACAATACGTTCTCACGCGGGTTCTCATAGCCATAGGGGAGAAAACTTCGAAAGTGCTTTCCATCGATGGGATCGGTATACTTATCCCCTTTGAAATACCACGCAAATAAAGGACGGGCGTAATAACTCAACTTAATAAGGAGCGGTCGGGGAATGAGGTTCAGTATGAATTTGAACAGCTTGGACACGAATTCTTGCTTCTATTAGACTGTAGTACTGCAACGCTTTAAGAACGATAGTTACCTCTATTGGATAACCCCTTGCTATCAGGCATTCGTTTGTCGCCTGAATTCTTCCTCTTCATCGCTTGAGATTCCCAGGGCATCATAGATGTACTTGAAAGTGGACAAAAGCTCTGGTCGGCCGTTAACGATGGCCACGTTGTGCTCGAAATGGGCGCTGGGTTGCCCATCTGCCGTTAAGATGGTCCAGCCATCCTTCAGTTGTTTTATCCGTCGTGTACCCATGTTGATCATAGGTTCAATGGCTACGACCATGCCCTCTACGAATTTCTTGCCTCTTCCACGTTTGCCATAGTTCGGCATCTCGGGACCCTCATGCAATTTGGTCCCCAAACCGTGGCCCACCAATTCACGCACGACGCCGTACCCATGACTTTCACAGTGGTTTTGAATGGCATAGGCGACATCGCCGACACGGTTGCCCACCCGAAACTCCCGGATACCTAGATACAGGGATTCTTTGGTAACCCGCAATAGTTTTTTGGTTTCTTCGGCCACTTCGCCCACCTCAAAAGTGTAAGCGTGATCACCATAATATCCATTTTTAAGGGAACCACAATCCACTGAAATGATATCCCCATCCTTCAGGGGTTCGTTGTTGGGGATACCATGCACCACCTGGGCATTGGGGCTCATGTTGAGGGTATTTGGGAAATCGTACATTCCCAAAAAACCAGGTTCGGCACCTTGTTCCCGAATAAATTCCTCTGCCAGTTTGTCCAAATATAAAGCCGTGACCCCGGGTCTGATTTCCGAGGCGAGCATGCCTAGGGTTTTCGACACGACCAACGCGCTTTCGCGCATCAGTTCAATTTGTTCCGGTGTTTTAATCTTGATCATAGTCGGCAAAGGTAAAATATTTGAAGCGGAGACTTATACCAGGGGTTTTTGGGTCATCAATTCAGGTTGTGGAATACCCATCAGTTTGAGAATGGTAGGGGCAATGTCGCCTAACACACCGTCTTCAATATCCTTAAGTTCGTCATCCACTAAAATCAGTGGTACGGGATTGGTGGTATGCGCCGTATTCGGACTCCCATCAGGATTGATCATTGTATCGCAATTTCCGTGGTCTGCAATGACAATGGAGCTATATCCGTTTTCCAATCCGGCCATGACCACGGTCTTGGCACAGCTATCGACCACTTCGCAGGCCATGATGGCAGCCTGCATGTCACCCGTGTGCCCCACCATATCGGGGTTCGCAAAATTTAGGCAAACAAAATCCGCATCTCCTTTTTCCAACTCGGGTACGATTGCATCCCGAATCTCATAGGCGCTCATCTCCGGTTTTAAATCGTAGGTGGCCACTTTAGGCGAAGGACATAAAATACGTTTTTCCCCCTCGAAGGGTTCCTCCCTTCCTCCATTAAAGAAAAAGGTGACGTGGGGGTACTTTTCCGTTTCGGCGATTCGTATCTGTTTTTTTCCTGCCTTCGCCAACACCTCCCCTAGGGTTTCTTCGATATTATCCTTGTCATAGATCACATGTACACCTTCGAAAGTGTCATCATAGTTGGTCAAGGTTACGTAGAACAAGTCTAACTTATGGGCATTCTGTTCGTGGAAGTCTGCTTGGCTCAGCATTTGTGTAAGTTCTCTTCCCCGGTCGGTCCGAAAGTTAAAGAATAGTACCACATCCCCGTCTTTGATGGTCGCCAGGGGGTTTCCGTCAACATCGGTCATTACAATAGGCTTGATAAATTCATCCGTGATGTTGTTATCATAACTTTGTTGCACTGATTCAGCAATGTCCGTTGACTTTTCCCCCGTACCATTTACCAGCAGGTCGTAGGCCAATTTTACCCGCTCCCAACGCTTGTCCCTATCCATAGCATAGTACCTTCCGATAACAGAAGCTAGTTGGGCATGTTTCCCAGAGCAAAAACTAACCAAGTCCCCTAGAAAGCCTTTGCCACTTTGAGGATCTACGTCCCTACCATCGGTAAAGGCATGTACGAACATTTTTTCGACACCATATTCCTCGCCAGCTTCCAAAAGGCCTTTTAGGTGAGAGATGTGACTGTGCACCCCGCCGTCGCTTAGGAGGCCCAGGAAGTGTACGGGCTTATGGTTTTCCTTGGCATAGGAAAAAGCTGCCTGCAGTACTTTTTCGTCCTTTAACGTACGCTCTGTTACCGCCCGATTTATTTTGGCCAGATCTTGGTAAACGATACGGCCGGCTCCCAGGTTCATGTGCCCCACTTCGCTGTTGCCCATTTGTCCTTCCGGAAGCCCCACGTTCATACCATCTGTAAGAAGATTTGCGTTCGGATATCGCTCGTAGAGCGAGTCGATGAACGGGGTATGTGCGTTGGCTATGGCGGAGACCTTCGGATCGGGAGACTTTCCCCAACCGTCTAGGATCATCAGGATTACTTTCTTGTTCATGGCGATGTACTTTAAAGGCGCTGCAAAAGTAGCCCTCTTTAACAAGTTTTTCAATAAATAGTCCCTCCTTTTTGGTTTACAGAGGCGAATGAGGTGAATCCTTTGTTCTATATGTTAAAATTAAGTGAATTAACGTTTCGGGATGAAACAAAAAGAAATAGAGTCCGTCTATATATGTATAAGTAATACTTATTCATCAATCAAAATCATTCATCATGAGAAAAACAGTGTTAACCCTGACTCTTGCCCTGTTGGCAATGGTCACCAGTATGTCTGCTGCCAGCGGCAGTGAGACAGCAACCGCTATTGAAACCAACGACTGCTATGTTGTCGGTATTAACTCTTTCTGTAAGGCCATCATGGAAGGGGATATTGAAACGGTAAAACGTATGATCGAGTTAGGCGAAGATGTGAACAAAAAATCCTTGGGGATGACCCCCGCTATTTTTGCCGCCCGCTATAACAAAGCGGAAATTCTAAAAATTTTGATTGAAAATGGTGCCGACCTTAATCGCAAATGCGATAAGGGTTGGACCGCACAAAAACATGCCGAACTTTCCAATGCCCAAGATGCATTGGAAGTGCTCCGGGAAAACATTTGATAGCTAAAAGTTTATTCATCAATCAAAAAACCCCATAGGAAACACCTACGGGGTTTGTTTTTTTGATGTATTTGCTTCAAATAGTGTTCACGTAAAAGAGCAAATCGTTCAGGAGTTAAAATTCGAATCCGTTCAAAGCCCTATCCATCAAGGCATACACCGCCATGAAGAGCATAAAGGCTGCAAAAACCGAATAAATTTTCAGGAGAATGACCGCCACTTGTGGCTTACAATCCTCAAAAGCCTGTTCGTACAAATTTCTAAAATGCAATAGTGTTCCCATTATAGTTTAATTTAAATGATTAAAATAAAGCTATAAGGATTAAATCTGAGGCAATAACAACATTTGGGATAATCAAATATAACAAAAAAAAGCCAAAAATGGTTTGATTTTCAGTTCACTAACGACCGTTTATCGAAAATAGGAAGCGCTTCGTCGTATAAGATGACGACCGATTTCTTGCAATCGTGCAAAGCATGTATGTGCAGCGGATAACACACCTGTCTTACATGGATAGTGTTCGCAGAACTATTGTGTGCGATACCGTTCTATTGCTTCCTTGATTTTTTCGATTCGGTTTTCGGGATCGGGATGGGTACTTTGAAATTCGGGAACCCGATTGGGTCCGGCCGCTGCTTTTAGGATTTGCATCACCTTGATCATTTCCTCGGGATTATATCCAGCCTGTATCATGAACAAGACGCCCAGTTCGTCACTTTCAAGTTCATCTCCGCGGCCATTTTTCAGCAAGGTATTCTGCCCTATTCCGCCGACTAGTCCGCCCATGTCCCCACCGACGGAGGCGCCCATGGTGACCGTTCTCCAGAAATCACTCTCCGCAATCCGTTCCGCGGAGTGTCTTCCGATGACGTGCCCGATCTCATGTCCTAGGACACCTGCTAGTTGGGATTCGTTCAGTTGTGAAAAAAGGGCATAGGTGATGAAGCACTGCCCACCGGGTAAGGCAAAGGCATTGATGGTTCGGTCATCGGCCAAGAGGTGGAAATCAAATTGGTACGGCGTTTCCCTAGCCATACTGTTACGTACCAATTTATTGCCGACCGCGTCTACAAAGGCCTGTAACCTTTCATCGGGATAGAGCCCACCGTGTTGCTGGGCCATTTCCGGGGCACTTTGTAGGCCAATGGCAATTTCTTGTTCCGGGGTCATATTAATGGTCTGAACCCTTCCCGTGTACGGATTTTCCTCTTTGCTGCTGCATTTTTTGACGAAGGCGAATGCAACAATGGCCAAACCTATGAAAATGCGAATTTTCCAGCTACTTCTTCTCATGTCCTACGGTGTTCAAGTACTGGTCAATATACGAAAGACTTACAAAAGTTCTGTGTTGATGTCCAAAATATTATCCTGAATGTAGTTGGTCAAAAACCCATTGGTAAAGTGTTCGCTTCCCAGAAAATCTTCTTTCTCCAGGAGTTGTAGAATGTTCTTTCGGCGAAACTGGGTCAACATCGGGATCGAAATAGGGGCATAGCTATAGTGCCAAGGTTCGTATTTGAACCCTTTTCTTTTTGGATCATCGGTATAGACCAGATAAAAATCGAATTTTTTGGAATGCTCGTCCATCCATTTTTTGAACTCCTCAAAAGGACCTCCCTGCCCGAACTTTTCAGGCACCAACACATCGCCGTTCACCTTTTTGTTTCCATCGACGATATCGATATCGGTTCCCCAGTGATGCCTGCTCGTACCGGGGATGGTAGAATATTCAATGATTTTGTCGATGGCGTCTATGGGTTTCATATTGTCGTCATCGGTGTATCGGATGTATTTTCGCTCCCAGATATTGGCCTGACGGGCAAAACTCCGATAGCTCGAAACGATTTTAATGTCGATACCATCCCCATAGGCCGCTTTCTTCATTTCTACAAAGGCATCATGGGCCGCTGGCCTAAGGTTGATGCCTTCCCCGACCAATTCCAGATCGCTTTTTCCCATCAATTCAAGAATGGAGTATTCGATTTCCTGTGTAAACGATAGATGGGGCAATGCAGTCAGACCCAGACCTGCCATACCGGTTTTTTTCAAGAACGATCTTCGTTGCATATCGTTAGTTTAGTTTAAAAATTTTAGTTATCTATATAACCCGAATATCGCAAAAATGTTGCCAAAGGCATTCGACTCCTTTTCCATACGACGTTTACCAAGATGAGGCCTGTCCCAAATATAAGAAGTATTTTATCAAAAAGTCATCAATGTCGCCCTTGCGGTGGCGAAAGGAAGTACATTCTATCGGGCCTACAGTTGGCTACCGTCATATTTTGTTGAATGGGGACGTCTACAAAGCAAGATAAAAGTATCCTTGATATTGCTGGTTGAGGTCTTTGACGTCAAGAATATAAAAGTAAACCCCCTTTGGCAAAGCTTTGTTTTTATGGCCAAGGCCCCTGTTGGCTATACCACTAAATTCATTTCTATAATTCGTTTTTTCATAAACCAACATTCCCGATCGATTAAAGATCCTGAACTCGTTATTGGGCGATTGTTCTATGATTTTTAGGTCAAAGAAATCGTTGATTCCGTCTCCGTTGGGTGTGAGCACATAATTGCCCGGTAAATTAGCCTTGAGATCAAAAAGGAATCCCAAGGTAAAGATTTCATAGTCGTTGGCGTTAAAGGTGTTCGAGGTTACCAACCCTTCGGCCGTATCCCCATCGCAGGAGGTATTTCCCAAATTAACCCATCGCTTGTCTTTTTTATTCCAACCCGAAACTGTTACATGCTCTATATTTTTCACCTGTGAAGAGAGATTGCATTTCGCATTCCAGGTAAGTGAAATTTGTACCATCCCCGAAGTATTCAACCTCCAGAATTCCTCATCATAAATACTTCCCAGACTACTATCCCTTTTCCTGATATCGAAACTTTCGTAAAAGCTCTCAGGGGCATTGGGATTTTCACGAAAAAACTCGCATTTCGCCAAAAATGCGCCATCGATAAATCTAACTTTCAGCGGCCTAATGATTTCATCGTATCCTACGGGGAAACGGAACTCTTTTTGTCCCTCCACGGCCACATGACCATCTATTTTAGTGCGGTTCATTTCCCCGTCATAAATGGCCTCGTCCATGAGTTTGACATAGACATTCTGGTTGTTTCTATCGGCCTTGATATCACCGTATATGAAATTCAGGGAGTTACTGATAATAATGGGAAGATTTATGTTCAGGTGGCTTTCAACGGCTAGTTCAAAGTCATAAAAAGTTGGACTGAAGCCCCCGGAAATAGATAACCCACCCTCGTCTTGGTAGAAACCCACCAAACCTTTGTTTTGGTCAAAAGAATGGTCATTGATAAAGGGGGCATGAAAACCGATCTGGCCTTTTTTGTGCAGTTGTAAACCCCCATAATTGTGGATGGCCGCTTCCTGTGCCATGCACAAAACAGCACTAAGGGAAAGTGCAAGGGTAAGTAGCTGATTTTTTCTTTTATCCATTATTTGATGTTTTGAGTGCTTAGCGATACGCCTCAAAAATGACGAGTACCCCATCGAGGTAGTTATCGGTTTTTATTTTGAATCCATTGGCGTTAAAACTGTCAACGCGGGCCGAAGTCAGACCGAGTTTATCGCCGTTTTGATTGGAATATCGTAACCCTATGCTATGGTTACTCGAGGCGTACCTTGAGATATCATTGATGGAGTTTCCACTTCCACCAATATAAATCACTTGCTGTGTTATCGAGTTCCCATCGTTTCTGGCGAAGCCTTTCATAGTGCCATAGGCATTTGAAACGCCACCGTCATTATTTCGAGTACCGTTGTCCGAGTCAATATCGGATCCTTCAATATTGGCAAAAGCTGTAAACGTTATCGACGAAGGTTCAAAAGGCAAGTCCGATATGACTACGGTACCTTTGTTACTGATCATAAAGGAACCTACATAAAAGCTCGGAAGGTCGGCGGCGGAATCGCCTTTCTCCCCTTTTTCACCTTTCTCTCCCTGGATGCCCTGTTCGCCTCTGGGACCTGTTTCGCCAATGTCACCCTTCTCTCCCTTAGGTCCTGTAGCTCCGGTATCCCCTTTGTCTCCTTTCTCTCCTTGGATTCCCTGTTCGCCTTTTGGACCTGTTTCACCGGTGTCCCCTTTTTCCCCTTTTTCACCCTTTTCCCCTTGGATTCCCTGCTCGCCTGTGGGACCGGTTTCCCCAGTGTCGCCCTTCTCACCTTTAGATCCTGTGGCTCCGGAATCCCCTTTATCTCCTTTTTCTCCTTGGATTCCCTGCTCTCCTTTGGGACCGATTTCCCCGGTGTCACCCTTGTCTCCTTTTTCACCCCGGATGCCCTGCTCGCCTCTGGGCCCTGTTTCGCCAATGTCGCCCTTCTCTCCCTTAGGCCCTGTAGCTCCGGTATCTCCTTTTTCTCCTTGGATTCCCTGCTCGCCTTTGGGACCTGTTTCCCCGGTGTCGCCCTTGTCTCCTTTTTCCCCTTGGATTCCCTGCTCGCCTTTGGGACCGGTTTCCCCAGTGTCGCCCTTCTCACCTTTAGGTCCTGTAGCTCCGGTATCTCCTTTTTCTCCTTGGATTCCCTGTTCACCTCTAGGTCCCGTAGCTCCGGTATCTCCTTTTTCTCCTTGGATTCCCTGTTCACCTCTAGGTCCCGTAGCTCCGGTATCTCCTTTTTCTCCTTGGATTCCCTGCTCGCCTCTGGGCCCTGTTTCGCCAATGTCGCCCTTCTCTCCCCTAGGTCCTGTAGCTCCGGTATCTCCTTTTTCTCCTTGGATTCCCTGCTCGCCTCTGGGCCCTGTTTCGCCAATGTCGCCCTTCTCTCCCCTAGGTCCTGTAGCTCCGGAATCCCCTTTATCTCCTTTATCTCCTCGGATTCCCTGCTCACCTTTGGGACCGGTTTCCCCGGTGTCGCCCTTGTCTCCTTTTTCTCCTTGGATTCCCTGCTCTCCTTTGGGACCGATTTCCCCGGTGTCACCCTTGTCTCCTTTTTCACCTTGGATTCCCTGCTCGCCTCTGGGCCCTGTTTCGCCAATGTCGCCCTTCTCTCCCCTAGGTCCTGTAGCTCCGGAATCCCCTTTATCTCCTTTCTCTCCTCGGATTCCCTGCTCACCTTTGGGACCGGTTTCCCCGGTGTCGCCCTTGTCTCCTTTTTCTCCTTGGATTCCCTGCTCGCCTCTGGGCCCTGTTTCGCCAGTGGCGCCCTTCTCACCTTTAGATCCTATGGCTCCGGAATCCCCTTTATCTCCTTTTTCTCCTTGGACGCCCTGCTCGCCTTTGGGACCGGTTTCCCCGGTGTCGCCCTTGTCTCCTTTCTCGCCCTTTTCTCCTTGGATTCCCTGTTCACCTCTAGGTCCCGTAGCTCCGGTATCTCCTTTCTCTCCTTGGACGCCCTGCTCACCTTTGGGACCTGTTTCCCCGGTGTCGCCCTTGTCTCCTTTCTCGCCCTTTTCTCCTTGGATTCCCTGTTCACCTCTAGGTCCCGTAGCTCCGGTATCTCCTTTCTCTCCTTGGACGCCCTGCTCACCTTTGGGACCTGTTTCCCCGGTGTCGCCCTTGTCTCCTTTCTCTCCTTGGATTCCCTGCTCGCCTCTGGGCCCTGTTTCGCCAATGTCGCCCTTCTCACCTTTAGGTCCTATGGCTCCGGAATCCCCTTTATCTCCTTTTTCTCCTTGGATTCCCTGCTCGCCTTTGGGACCGGTTTCCCCGGTGTCGCCCTTGTCTCCCTTAGGTCCTACAAGGTTTGCTGTTGTTAGGGTCGATCCATTAGGATTGGTAATCGTAAATGTTCCATCGGCATGTTCTTGAAACGAAATACTCGTCCCGCTGCCATTTTTGCATAGACTGTTCCACTTTCGCCCATCGTAATGATACACGCAAGAGGCATCGGTATTGTAGACCACGGCCCCTGCCAAGGGCTTGATTTTTTCCATCAGGGCAGTATTGACGCGGGAAAGCACCAATGCCTTGTTTCTGCTCTCTAACTCCAAGAGGGACGAACCATCGATTTGGTCGGGACTATCCCCGACTTTTAATTGCGCAATCGTATGGTTTGCGACCAATAAGAGAAAAACAAATGCTAGTTTCTTAAAGTTCATGATGTCATTTTTGTAGGTTGATATAGTCGATAAATGGGTTTAGTAATGCGGCTCCTTGTTGTGCGAGGTAGAAGAAACCTGGATATTTCTTGTTTGGATGTTTCAGACCCACCAGGTAATAATGAATACCATTGGTGAGGGTTTCACCCGTTCTTATGATGGCTTTATTCGGAATTCCGAAGATTGTATCTTGGTTGTAGGTTCACTCAAAAACCTACCAGCCCTGTTTGTTGAAGATATGAGGCTCATTATTTGGGGGATTTGGGGGTTCATTCTAATTTGGAAAACTAGTAATAAACCGGCCAGCAATTTAATTTTTGTTGTGAAAACGTAAGAAAAGTATGTAAAATATATAAAAGAAGAGATTACAAATATAGTAGACGTTATATTTTGAACGATAAGAAAGGTATTTTACCTATTTTTTTGACTGTTGGTCGAAGTAGTACACTTGCGTAACCAAAACGTTTCTTCCCGGACAAAGGATTCTGTTGTCAGGTATCGTTTTACCTTCTGGCGGAGAGGTAGAGAAACCCCTGAAACTCCAAACCCAGGTCATGCAGGGTGGCAACGTAAAAATAGACGCCCGAGGGGAGTCCTTTCTCCTTGTTGATGACCACGGTTCCCGTGGTGGCAAACCCATCGAATTCGTCAGTGTAATTGTCCTTTTCAAATACCTTTAACCCGAAGCGGTCAAAAATTCGTACGGTATTATTCGGTGATTGTTCCAATTCCGGGATTTCCAGCACATCGTTACGGCCATCTCCGTTGGGGGTAACCAAATAATTTCCCAAATCCAGGGCCTCCAAAGGTTCGCCGGCCCCACCAAAAGTAATGATCTCATAGTCGTCGGGCACAAAGGAAATAGAAGTGGTAAATCCTTCGGTAAGGTCTCCAACCCCTCCGGAATTCCCGAGGCTTACCCATTGATTCGCTGATTTGCTCCATCCTACGGGAACAATGGTCGTTACATCATCGGTCAGGGCCGCCATATCGCTTTGGGCATTCCAACTTATTTGGATGGTCGAGGGTACGCTGCCTTCCAACCGCCAAAATTCCCGGGTGCTGATTTCGCCCAGGCTGGCTGGTTTATTCTGGGTGTCAAAAGAGGTGGCGAAGGTGGTCGGATTGTTAGGGTCTTCCGAAAAGTAGGCACAATTTGCGAACGCATTGACCCCTTGTGATTCCAAAATCAGGGGTCGCAACTGTTGAAAATCGCCCACGGGAAACGTGAAATTCTGTTGTTGGGTAATGCTGGCATATCCATCGACCTTATTGATATCGCCCTCACCGTTATAGAAGGCGTTTTCCAAAAAATTCAGGGTCACCGTAGATTCTTCCCTTGGAGTAAGGACATTGCCAGTGATGAAATTGGCGTTGTTGGAAACATTGAGGCTGGTTCGAAGTACGGTTGCGATCGATGTGGCAAATTCCACATCGTTAAAGGTGGCCGGTACCGCACCGGACACATCGATGGTATTATCGCCGTAAAAACCGACCAGTCCCTGGTTCTCATCAAGGATTCCGTTGTTGATCAAGTCGGTATGGAACCCCAGTTGTCCGTTTTCATGGATACGGAGATTCCCAGCATTCTGAAGGGCCGTTTGGGCGTGGGAGGTACCTGCTAGCAGTACGACCAGCCCAAAAAAACAGCGTCTGTGGATAGTTTCCATTTTCATAATCTCCGTTTATTCATTTTCTTTTGAACTCAATAATGCCTCTATGCTCGCGAGGCGCTTTTGTAGCATATTGACTTCGTTTTTCAGTTCTACGTTCTGCGATTGGAGGCCTTCGATTTGTTTTTGCTGCTCGATGGTGTGTAAAAAGAGTTCTTCAATTTTTTCGAGGTTTTTAAGATTGGACTCGCTCAGATTCCAAATACCAGTCTTCTTAGCCTCTGCCGCCGACCGTATACCGGGAAGGTGTTTATTTGTTCTTACAAATGCCTCGATTTCCTCCAATGTTTTAAACTGATATGAGTTGTCAATATCGGAGTAGCCATCAAAATATTTTTCAAATACGTAATCGGGTACATCTAAGGTTATGGCTCCCGAAATGAAATCACCGGAAGCTCTTATATTGCCCAACACGTCTAATCTTTCGGAAGGTGTGTTAATACCGATTCCTACGTTTTGACTTGGATTAATTGTTAGGGCCTCAACGCTTCCAGTGGAAAATCTCAGAAAATCAGTATTACCGCCTCGCCACATCCCTGTATCCGAATCATTGGTGAAGGCATAGGAAGGTTCATCTACTGTACCGTTCGAGTTTGCATAACCTTGGGATCTTACCTCACCGGAGACGTCCAATTTCCTCTGTGGATTATTAGTGCCTATTCCAAGTCTGTTGTTGGAGGCATTCCAGAACAGTTCTGTATTGTTGTCCGTCGGTACACCAGAACCGTCGGCAAAAAATAAGGACCCGGTAGTTCCGGTTATGGAACTTGAAACAGACAAATCAAAGTCGTTCCCGGTAGCTGTTACCGTCACCGAACCGTCGGTTGACGTAATCGTTTGAATTTCATTAGTGTCATCGGTATCATCGTCCAGTCCCTCGGAGGCCGCGATGGCGGCCGCCAGTTCCGTCTCCGTAGCGAAATCGCCAAGGTCCACGTCCTGGTTGTTCCCACCCTCAATTCCGATGGTCAGGGTCTCTCCCGTCAGGATGGAGCCCTCGATGTTCTGGTCGTCGGTACTGCCGCCTGGGACGGAGAGGTCGTAGTCGTTCCCGGACGCCGTGACGGTCACCGAACCGTCGGTGGAAGTTATGGTCTGGATTTCGTTTGTATCGTCGGTATCATCGTCCAGTCCCTCGGAGGCCGCGATGGCGGCCGCCAGTTCCGTCTCCGTAGCGAAATCGCCAAGGTCCACGTCCTGGCTGTTCCCACCCTCAATTCCGATGGTCAGGGTCTCTCCCGTCAGGATGGAGCCCTCGATGTTCTGGTCGTCGGTACTGCCGCCTGGGACGGAGAGGTCGTAGTCGTTCCCGGACGCCGTGACGGTCACCGAACCGTCGGTGGAAGTTATGGTCTGGATTTCGTTTGTATCGTCGGTATCATCGTCCAGTCCCTCGGAGGCCGTGATGGCGGCCGCCAGTTCCGTCTCAGTTGCGAAGTCGCCCAGGTCGACGTCCTGGTTGTTACCGCCCTCAATTCCAATGGTCAGGGTCTCTCCCGTCAGGATGGAGCCCTCGATGTTCTGGTCGTCGGTACTGCCGCCTGGGACGGACAGGTCGTAGTCGTTCCCGGACGCCGTGACGGTCACCGAACCGTCGGTGGAAGTTATGGTCTGGATTTCGTTTGTATCGTCGGTATCGTCGTCCAGGCCTTCCGAGGCCGTGATGGCGGCTGCCAGTTCCGTCTCAGTTGCGAAGTCGCCCAGGTCGACGTCCTGGTTGTTACCGCCCTCAATTCCAATGGTCAGGGTCTCTCCCGTCAGGATGGAGCCCTCGATGTTCTGGTCGTCGGTACTGCCGCCTGGGACGGACAGGTCGTAGTCGTTCCCGGACGCCGTGACGGTCACCGAACCGTCGGCGGAAGCGATGGTCTGGATTTCATTGGTAGCATCATCATCGGGATCATCGTAAAGTGCCCCCCCATCAGTTCCAGTAGTAATCGAGTTGGGTGTATCTGTGCTTACATTAATTGATGCTATTCCAACAAGCGCATTGATGGCCTCCTGCACCGTGGTCTCGTCGGCAAGGTCGCCGTCGATATCAACGGGTGTCGCAAGATTCACTTCCGCATCAGTCTGGTCATCGCTGCTAGTTGCTATAAGAGCGTTGATTGCCTCTTGCACGGTTGTTTCAGGGGCTAGGTCGCCGTCGATATCAACGGGTATTGCAAGATTCACCTCGGCATCGGTCTGAATTTCATTGGTCGCATCGTCGTCCGGGTCGTTGTAAAGCGCCCCACCATCAACCCCGGCAGTAATAGAGTTCGGGGCATCGGTGCTAACGATTACTTGATTGGAAGCGGTAATCGCTGCTGTGAGTTCCGCATCCGTGGCGAAGGCCAGATCCAGGTCAACTGGTGGTACGATATTCGCACCTTCGGCGATGTTCAGTTCGGTACCGGTAAGGTTGAAACTCGTTATCAACTCATCATTCGGATTGGCCGCACCTCCCGAGGATATGCCGTCAATTTCGATCTGGAGCTCTTCGATGGCAGCCTGTACATTATCACTGGTAGTTCCTCCTGTTGGTGCGAAAGTAACGTCAGCCGCAGCGGGGTTTCCTCCCGGGGTCACGGTCACCCATTCAACGTCTCCGGCAGCATTGGTGGTCAGGAATTGGTCAGGGGTCGCGGAAGGTTCGATTTTGATCGGGCCTATGGCTCCGTCGGCTACCTGAAACTCGTTCCCGGCTTGCCCGTCACCCACAATGGTAACTTGGTCGGCCAACTCCGTTGTACCTCCTCCCGGGGCTACGCTAACCCATTCCACATCTCCGACGGTATTGGTAACGAGGAATTGATTGGGCGTGGGAGAGGGTTCAATCTTAATCGGACTTATACCTCCATCAACGACGGATAATGGTGTAGTATCCCCATCCCCAACAATGGTAGTGCCATCTGTGGTTACGGTACCTCCGCTGCCAGGTGGCAGGTCGTCCCAAACTACGTCACCAGCCGCATTGGTAGTCAAAATTTGACCCGCGATAGGGGAAGGTTCTATTGTAAAGGGATCGGCCGCTGTTCCATCGCCGGTGAGGGTAGTACCGTCTACCACCTCCGTAGTCCCACTGCCTGCTCCTAAATCTGATAAAAGTACTTGACGCTGTATTCCGCCTTCGGTCAATATCAAATTTGCCCCCACCACTTCAAACTGTGTGATGATGTCGTCTGTGGCATCAGCATCCCCGATGGTAAAACTTTCCAGGTCGATTTCATCCGGGGGTCCTACGGGATTGGACAGCGTCAATACATTATCTGTCAGTGATAGATTCTGGAGCTCGTTTTCAGGATTCCCATCCAAATCGTTGGCAATCGCCGTCGTATTGGTGGCAATGGCATCTATCAAAGGCTGGTCGTCATAGAAAGCCCGGCCATCGTTGTCGGGTAAAATGGCATTATCGGGGTCCTCGCTCACTGCACCGGGAATATCGGCGGCGGTAATAAATGGCACATCGTTGATAAAGAAACTCAAGGGGAGGCTATCGCGATCAATGGCAAAGGGGCCGACGGCGTTTTCGCTCATCGCAACTTTACCTACGGAGTTCCTGGCCAACTTGTTAGCTCCGATGGAATTGTCATTAATGTCGACCCCGAAGATGCCCCCATCCACTATCTGCTCCGAGCGAATGCTGTTCGGTGCTACCTCAATGTTGTTGCCATCGTCTGTCTGGGTCAACACAATGGTACTAACGGAATTGACAATCGGGTCGGTGGTCACGTTGATACTGGCACCTTCACATAGATTCACCCATTGCGTGCCATCGTAGTAGTATACACATTGGGTATCCGTATTGTACACCATGGCACCCGGTGAGGGAAGAATAGCTTCCATCTGTGGCGTAGTGACCCGGGTGATGACCAGTGCCATTGTATTGCTTTCAAGTTCCAATAGGGAAGCGGGGTCGATGGTCTGGGGGTTGTCACCGATCTTCACTTGACCATGGCTCATAATACAAAAAACCAAACCAATTAAAACAGACAATCCCTGTGCTCTCATAAACAACGCTATTAGATTATTTTCGATACGGCGGGGCTAACAAAAATATAATTATCTTACCAGTTACCTAGTTTTATTAGTTAAATTGGACACGGTTCCGGTTGAACAGAGGGTTATAATCGTTAAACGGCCCTCTCTGTTTACCGGTGTGGGCTTCGAATCATTTTTTACGGTGCCTAATAACTATGGCCGATTGGACCGGGACTTCGGAACAAATTAACAAAAGTTTAGAGGTGAGGGCTTTTTTATCCCCCTAACTTATATTTTCTTTATCCTTGCGAAAAATGCCATCCCGATACTTCGATAGTCCCGATTGAATCCGATGTGCTTCCAAGCTGTCCGTTTTGGAACAGATAAACAATTACGAATGAAAACAACTACAATTCGATATACCCTATTCTTCCTCCTTACTTTTTTAGCAACGCTTACCGTAATCGGGCAAGAAGACCGTGTGCTATTGCGAGGGCAGGTCATTTATCGCAATGTAAACGTACCGAACGAGAACGTCATCAATATAACTACGGAAAGCGCTACCATTACAGATGATAACGGAAGGTTTGCAATTAGGGTCAAAGAAGGGGACGAACTGGCTTTCACAGCGGTGAATTACCAACTAATGGTGGTGAAGATTACCGATGAAATATTGGAGAATAACCGATTGGTGGTCGAGGTGAATGAAAAGGTGACCGAGTTGGATGAGGTCATTGTGACCCCGGAAGAGCAGGAGCGATTTTTGCAGGTAAAGAGCAACGAGTTTAAAAAGTACGAATACGAAACCGACCGCTCTACGGAGGTTCAAAACATCGCACGATCACAGATTGAAAGGGGCATGACCGATGGTGTCAATTTTGTAAATATTTTTAAGGCGCTTTTGAAGGCCGGGTCCAAAGAGAAGGAAACCGAGAGAACTCCGCTGAAATTAAGTGATGTGTTACGACAAGTCTACGATGATGAGTTTTTCGTGGTCGATCTAAGAATTCCACAGGATAAGATAGATAGTTTTTTATTGTACGTAGATACGAAGACACCGGCACAGTCCCTGTTGAAAAAGGACAACGAGTTTCAGCTGATCGACTTTCTGGTCACCCATAGTAAAACATACTTGGAAGAGTTGAATGCCGAAAAATAAGTTTCTCCTACTTGCTTTCTTATTGATAGGGTGTACCATGGGTGCACAGACCGTACTTTCCAAAAAATTGGAAGGAAGGGTCTATAGCAAGGATGGGGACGTGGCAGCAACACATGTATTGAACATCAGCTCACAACGGGCTGCAATTACCGATATCGACGGGTATTTTTCGATTACCGCCAAATTAAACGATACCATCGTTTTTTCGGCAGTACAATTCCAAAGAAAGGAGTTGGTAGTGACCCTTGAAATGCTAGAGAGCAGGTTTCTCTCCATTCCCCTGGAAGAAGCAATCAATGAGTTGGACGAGGTTATCGTAATGCCCTACAACCTTACCGGCGACATGCGACGCGATGCAGATCGGATTCAGACCGGTCCCGTTGTTACCGCATCTACCTTAAATCTGCCCAATGCCTATGTTGAACTTCCCAATCAGACAGAACGCCAATTGATGACCGCTACCGATGCCAGAAGCGTTGATTTCGTTTTCAATGCGATATCCGGGCGAACAAAGCGTTTAAAACGGTTGGTCGGTGTCGAAAAAAAATACGCACGTACAGAACGGGTACGCGCATTTTATGCCGATTCCTTGATTGTGAGCGATTTGAGGATTCCTCGAGACAAAATCGACGATTTTATGTATTTCTGCGAGGTAGATACCGGTTTTCAAGAGGCAGTGGACTCCAAAGACCAACTAAAAATATGGGAAATGATGCGAAAAAGAAGTCTGCTCTATCGCAAAAACAATGGGTTGGATTAAGAACTGATTTTTGGCACATGATTTGTTTATTTTTGCTTTAAATAATTGCTACCAATGCGCAAGAAAGGTCTTTTGTTTCTGTTACTGCCCCTACTGGCGTTCACAACGGTCCACAAATTTTATGTGAGCGTGACGAATATCGGGTATTCCGAAAAGGATAACGCGCTTCAAATTACCAGTAGGCTTTTTATCGATGATATGGAACAGGTATTGCAGGAGCGGTACGATATCAAAGGTAACTTGGCCACCGAGGAGGAGTCGGAATTGGCCCGTGACTATCTTGAAAAATATTTGAGGGCCAAATTCGTCGTAGAAGTGAATGGGGAGGTCAGGGATTTTACCTTTTTGGCGAAAAAGTACGATAATGACGTGATGGTCTGTTACTTGGAAGTTCCGGATGTCGAATTGTCACAAACGAAATCAATACAGGTACAAAATGAAATTCTGACCGACCTGTTCGATGAGCAACAAAATGTCGTACATTTTAAGATTAACGGAAACAAAAAAAGCTTTGTCCTCATCAAAGAGAATAATAAAGGAATGTTAAACTTGTAACATTCATAACCAAATCCTATAAAAAATTTTATTTTACGCCGCTAAAAAAATGACAATAAAGATGACTAAAATCAAGTATTGCCTCATGTCGGCGTTGCTCCTTCTTGCAGCGGTGGCTACGGCCCAGGAGGAGGCTCCGAAAGAGAAGGAGCCAGGGCACACCAATCAGAGCAAATTTCAACAGCTATACGATTTGTTCTCTACCCCAAATACCTATCGTTCAGCCTCAGGGGCCCCAGGCCCCGATTACTATCAGCAGCAAGCGAATTATGTGATGGATATAGAGCTCGACGATAAAAACCATCGAATTTATGGGGAGGAGACAATTACTTATATCAACAATTCACCGGATGATTTGGAGTTTCTTTGGGTTCAGCTGGATCAGAACATCCGAACGAAAGATTCCAAGGCCAGATTAAAAAATGGGGGAGGTGTTCCCATGGCGGAAATGGCCGGCTCCTTTGCAGGAAAGTATATGGGAGAGCCTTTTGATGGTGGTTTCGTAATTGAGCATGTTAAGGATGGTGCGGGGAAACCGCTTCCTTACACTGTCAATTTTACCATGATGCGAATCGATTTGCCCCAACCCTTAAAAAGTAAGGAGCAGGTATCCTTTTCCATCAAATGGAACTTCAATATTCCAGACCATACGGTTGACCGGGCACGTTCGGGATACGAAGAATTCGCCGATGGTCATAGGGCCTATGTAATCGCCCAGTTCTTTCCCAGGATGGCCGTCTATAACGACGTGGAGGGATGGCAAAACCACCAGTTTTGGGGCAATGGCGAGTTTGCTCTCGTATTCGGGGACTATGAGGTAAACATTACTGTCCCTGCCGACCATGTATTGGACGCCACGGGGACCCTTCAGAATAGAAAGGAAGTTTTTTCAAAAGACATGATGAAGCGTTATGAGAAGGCTAAAAAGTCATATGACAAACCGGTCATAATCGTCACGCAGGAAGAAGCCGAGGAAGCTTCCAAAGGTTTTTCGGATGCCAAAAAAACATGGAGGTTTAAGGCTAAAAACGTACGGGATTATGCGTTTGCGACTTCTCGTCGATTCATTTGGGATATGCAGGCAGTGAAGGTCGGTAGCAAAGACGTGATGGCGGTATCGCTCTACCCTCCGGAAGGCAACCCGCTTTGGGAAGAGTACTCCACGAAAGCCGTGGCTCATACCCTGTTATCGTATTCTGCACATACCTTCGATTATCCTTATCCCAAAGCCATTTCGGTACATGCCAAAAATCAGGGAATGGAATATCCAATGATTTGTTGGAACTATGGCCGACCCAATGAAGACGGTACCTATTCAGACCGGGTCAAGTATGGTATGATCAGTGTGATCATCCACGAGGTGGGCCATAATTTCTTCCCCATGATCGTAAATTCCGATGAACGTCAGTGGGGATGGATGGATGAAGGCCTGGATACCTTTATGCAATATATGGCCGAGCAGGAGTTTGGTGAGAAGTTTCCGGACGCCATTGCACCCAATGAAAAATACCCATCGAGAAGGGGGGATCCGGCGAAAATCGTCCCTTACATGTCCGGAGACCAAAGCACGCTTTCCCCGATTATGTCGAATCCGGAGAATGTCTACCAATTAGGTCCGAATGCCTACGGAAAACCTGCCACCGCTTTGAACATTCTTCGGGAGACGGTCATGGGCAGAGAGTTGTTCGATCATGCCTTTAAGACTTATTCGAAAAGGTGGATGTTCAAACATCCTACGCCCGAGGATTTTTTTCGCACCATGGAAGACGCCTCTGCAGTAGATTTGGATTGGTACTGGAGATCGTGGTTCTATACCACCGACTACGTAGATATTGGGGTAAAGGGTATCAAAAAATATTATGTTTCGGACAAACCGACGAAAAAGATGCAGGAATATATGGCAGCCCGAAATATCACGGAAGCCGATTTACCCCCCTTGGTATATTTGGCCGAGGAAGGCAGCGAGGATTTTGACCCTGCCTTGAAAGGGAAGGCCCCATCGGAAAGTTCCAAGACGTTGAAAGAATTTATGATGGACAATATGACCGAGGCCGAACGCGCCCAGGTGAAGGAGCCCAAGTATTTCTATGAGGTAACCTACGACAAACCGGGAGGAATTCCGATGCCGTTGATCGTGGAATATACCTATGCCGACGGGACTACGGAAAATATCACCTATCCGCCGGAAATATGGAGAAAGAATGACAAGGAAGTAAGTGTGGTAATTTCGTCCCAGAAAGAGCTCACCGGTATCGTGGTAGACCCCAAGGCGGAAACTGCCGATATCGATACGACCAACAATTCGTGGCCCAAAAAAGAAGCGCCGTCGGAATTCGATAAGATAAAGGAAACTATTAAGGGTAAATAAGATTAAAATCTTTTAAGATATAAAGCCCTGTAATATACGGGGCTTTTTTAGTGGTGTCGCTTATCTTGATTATATTTGCATCATGTTATCAACGCATTTTTTATTTATCAGTGGAGCCGAAATCTTTTTCATCATGTTCATCGTGGTGATGGTATTCGGGGCCGATAAAATACCCGATATCGCAAGGGGGCTTGGAAAAGGCATGCGACAGTTGAAGGACGCGACCGAGGATATCAAACAAGAGATTCAACGAAGTGCCGATAAGCAAGGTATCGACACGAGTTTTGTGTCGGACATCAAAAAGGATATCGACGATGTAAAGAAAAACATCGGCTCCGGAATCGCCGATGATATCAAGAAGGAAATCGACCCTATCAAGAAGGGGCTTGACGATGTAGGCGGGACTATCAAACGAAGCTGATTCCTCTATGCTAGACCAGTTGCAGCAATGGGATCGGGAAACGTTTATATACCTTAACGGACTAGGGATAGAGGAGTATGATGCTTTCTGGTCAGTGGTCACGAAATTTGGAACTTGGACACCTCTTTTTCTACTGATTATATTCTTGATTTTCTGGAGAAATAATTTGAAAAGGGCAGGGTGGAATCTTCTATTCCTTGTTTTAATGGTGCTTTCAGTGGCTTTCGCCATCGATGCTACCAAGGAATACATCGGTAGATTACGGCCCAACAACGATACGGAGATCAATCAGTTGATTCGAATTTTGCACACTCCCACCGATTTTAGTTTTTTTTCAGGGCACGCCGCATCTTCTTTCAGCATTGCGACCATGGCAGTCTTGTTACTTAGAGATCGATATAAATGGATTTACTTCATATTTCTATGGCCGCTGTTGTTCTCTTTCAGCCGCATTTATTTAGGGGTGCACTATCCCTTGGATATTTTGGTCGGGGCCCTTGTAGGCGTCGGTTTTGCTTTTCTCTTCAACGGGCTTCGGCAACGTATCAAAGTACCCTACTCAACGTAAGCCCGTCCCGGATGGGTAACAAAACGGTCTCGACCCTGCTATCTTCCTTTAGCATTTTGTTATAGTCGATCAAGACTTTTGTGACGATGTCCTTTGGGTCCAATGGTTCAACTACCTTTCCCGTCCATAGTACATTGTCCGACAAAATAATGCTTCCCGATGCGGTTTTTGACAGCACCGCCTCAAAATAATTGGGATATTCGATTTTTTCGGCATCGATAAACACCAAATCGAATACAAGGTCCAATGTCGGAACAATATCGAGGGCATCCCCCAAATGTTGCACGATTTGTTCCCCATAACCACTTTTGTCAAAATACCTTCTTTGCATTTCTACCAGTTCCGCATTCACATCGATGGTGTGCAATTGTCCATCCCTTTGCATCCCTTCGGCCAAACAAAGGGCCGAGTAACCTGTATAGGTGCCAATTTCCAGGATATTTTTCGGACGGATGATTTTGGAAAACATGCTCAAGACCCTTCCCTGAAAATGACCCGTAAGCATACGTGGGCGTAATACCTTCAAATGGGTTTCCCGGGTAAGCTCTTGAAGCAATTTAGGCTCCTCCCCTGAGTTGTTCCGAATATACTCCTCCAGTATGGGCGAAAGAAAATGCATGGGATGGTTTTGGCAAAAATAGCTATTAAATTTGCTACCTTGAACCAAAATAATCGCCTATGATGGGGAAATCGATCCAGATCCGTGAAGCTACCTTAAAAGACCTTCCTACCCTATTACAATTTGAGCAAGGCATCATCCAGGCAGAGCGACCCTTCGACCCGACCATACGCCCCGATCCCGTCAACTATTACGATTTGGAAGTGTTACTCTCGTCAGAGGAGTCATTGGTGGTGGTGGCCGAGACAGGGAGCCAATTGGTGGCTTCCGGATACGTCAGGATCAAAAAGGCGCGATCCTATCTAGATCATGAAGATTATGCCTACTTGGGGTTCATGTATACCCATCCCGACTATCGGGGCCAGGGAATCAATGCTGCCGTAATCGATCGGTTGAGGGCTTGGGCCTTAAAGAAAGGGCTCAAGGAGATACGGCTCACTGTTTACGACGAAAACGTTGTTGCGCTAAAGGCCTATGAAAAATACGGATTTAAGAAGCACATTATCGAAATGCGCCTGCCCGGACAAACAAACGATGTTCCCTAACGAAGTTGTATTTTTGAATAAAATTGTGCTATGTCGTTTCAGAATACCTTAGAATTTGCCCAAGCGCTGGATTTGGCCGATCCCTTAAGGAAGTATCGAGAGGAGTTTTATTTTCCTAGAGTCGGTGGTAAAGAGGTGATTTACTTTACGGGCAACTCGCTAGGCCTGCAACCCAAACGCACCCAAAGGTTTGTAGATGAGGTCATGACCGATTGGAAGGAATTGGCCGTGGAGGGGCATTTTCATGCCGATAAACCCTGGTGGGACTATCACGAGCGGTTGGCAGCACCTTTGGCAAAAGTAGTAGGAGCCAAGACAGCCGAGGTGACGGTAATGAATACCCTTACCGTCAACCTTCATTTATTGATGGTTTCCTTTTATCGACCCACTAAAAAGCGCTTTAAGATCCTTTGTGAGGAAAAAGCGTTTCCGTCGGACCAATATATGTTTCAGAGTCAGGTGAAATTTCATGGTCTTGATCCTGAAATAACCATTGTGGAAGTCAAAAAAAGAAAAGGGGAACACCATTGGCGTACCGAGGATGTGATTGAAAAAATCAATGAAATAGGCGAGGAGTTGGCCTTGGTGTTGATCGGCGGGGTAAACTATTATAACGGACAGGTATTTGATATCGAACGAATTACAGAGGCTGGGAAGTCTGTCGGGGCTTATGTGGGTTGGGACCTTGCCCATGCAGTGGGAAATATCGAACTAAAGCTTCATGATTGGGGGGCCGATTTTGCAGCCTGGTGCAGTTATAAATACATGAACAGCGGTCCTGGAAATGCCTCCGGGGTGTATATCCATGAAAAATATCTGGACCGAAAAGATATCCCGCGCTTTGAAGGTTGGTGGGGTACCAAAAAGGAGACCCGTTTTTTGATGAAGCCCGAATTTGAACCCATGCCGAATGCCGATGCATGGCAAATAAGCAATGCACCGGTATTATCATTGGCACCTTATCTCGCGTCATTGGAATTGTTCGAAGAGGTAGGTATGCCTCCGTTGATCGCGAAAAGGAACCAAATCGTTGCCTATCTGGAGTTTGTCCTGCACGAAATCGACAAGGAGGTCGAAAGCACTTTTGAAATAATCACACCAAAGGATCGTGGCTGTCAATTGTCGGTATTCCTGCACGGGGAGGGAAGGTCCTTGTTTGACTTCTTAATGAGTAATGGAGTCATTACCGACTGGCGCGAACCCAATGTGATCCGTTTGGCTCCCGCCCCTTTCTACTGCTCGTTTGAAGATATGTATCGTTTCGGCCAGCTGTTGAAAAAGGGTATTTTGGAAAAAGTTTGACCATACTGGTCGAATATTTGGCAGATGCTTTTCAAAGAATGGTTTTTCGTTGACACTCGATAAAAGAAATAATCATACCGAATGATATTGGAACATGTCGCCATATGGACGAATCGATTGGAGGAGTTGAAAACCTTTTACGCCACCTATTTCGAGGGCATACCAAATCAAAAATACCAGAACGCAACCAAGGGGTTTCAAAGTTATTTTTTGAGTTTTAAATCCGGTGCCCGTTTGGAGCTGATGTCGATGGCCGGCATTCCGGAAAATACTAATGATACGATACGGAAACAGTATCAGGGTATCATTCACTTGGCGTTTGGGGTAGATAGCATGGTCGAGGTAGACCAAAAGGCCTTTGAATTACAAGCGGCCGGATTTCCTATATTAAACGGACCAAGAAAAACTGGTGATGGTTACTACGAATTTGAAACATTGGACCCCGATAACAACCGTTTGGAAGTGACCACCCTATTTACTGGAACACCTTAAGAGGGATTTTGAAAAAATAAGCTACTTTAGCCGCTTTCTAAGCCATTTTGAATGAAATCCCTTCTGCTCATTCTTTCGAACCCTAGGTATTTTGGCCCGGCATGGGTGTTTGCCAGCCTCAATATCCTATTCGGCACCTGGGCGATTTACATTCCGACGGTAAAGGAAAATTTGGACATCGATAAATCCCAATTGGGACTGGCGATTTTTTTTCTTTCCCTTGGCGTCTTCACGGTCTTTCCTATTGCAGCCAGGATTATTAATAGGGTCGGTGTGGGCAGGGCCACGACTTTTGGTGTTTTTTTGATTTGTCTTGCCGGGCTCTTGCCACTGATGGCCCCTAATCTATACACGCTGATGGGAGCGTTGTTTCTAATGGGAGCGACCCATGGTTTCACAGATATTTCCATGAATACCCTGGTCACGGAATTGGAAAAAGAGGATAGGAAAAAATTCATGTCGGCGGCACACGGGTTTTTTAGCCTTGGGGGTGTATTGGCAGGTCTCGGAAGTTTTTTGATAGGGCCTTTGGACAATCCGCCCTTGCATATGTTGATTGCCGTGTTGTTGGTGTTGGGGGTTAATCTGTTTTTCATGAAAAGATATTATGCCGTGAAGGCGGCCCCGGTCGAAAAGGAGCCTTTTAGTTTAAAGCTGTTCAAACCACTTTTACTGCTTGGTTTGGTCTCCTTTATGTCGATGGGCAGCGAAGGGGCCATTGTCGATTGGAGCGGACTCTATCTGAAGGAAATAAGCATCGCGCCGGAAGCGTTATGGGGTGCCGGCTTTTTAGGGTTTCAGGTCACCATGACACTCGGGCGATTTTTGGGTGATGGTATCAGTGAAAAGTTGGGTTCGGTAAAGATGGTGGCACTTGGCGCCTCGATTGCAATTGCCGGGCACCTATTGGTATTGACCACACAGACCAATTTGGCGATTATGGGTTTTGCGCTTAGCGGACTCGGGTTCTCGGTGATGGTACCCGAACTTTTCAGAATAGGGGGTAATGTGAAAGGTGTGGAATCTTCCCAAGGAGTTTCCTTTATAGCGGGTATGGGTTATATGGGATTTTTGGTGGCGCCCCCCGTATTGGGTTTTGTCGCCAAAAGTACTTCCCTGATCATTTGTTTTATAATTCTCCTTTGTTGTGCATTCCTAGTGCTTGGAGCTACCTTCGTGATGAACAGGTCGAGAGGTTAATCGGTTGTTACTTCCACCCCGGTGAAATACAATTTAAACTTGCTGTTCGGCATTTTGTGCATCGTCGCGAGTTTTAAACCGTTTATTTCTTGGTAGTCTTCCCAAGTAGTAATCATGGAAGGCTCTGACTGATTGGCCTTTCGAAATACCCATTCCTGAACGATGAGGTCGTCTCCAAAATAAAAATCATAGGCATCGCCGGGGGTATATCCCCCTTCGTTACCATACACAATTGTGAGCTTCTGCATTTTGTTCTTGCTGATGGGCGCTTCAACGGCTGCCTGATGTTCATAGGTAATATTATCACCGTCCCAAACCAATTGATAAGGCGCCAAAAGCCAGTATTTATCATTGATAAAACCGGCATTGGTCCTATAGGCTGTACTGTCCATATCGGCCCAGTTGTATTCCAAGGTGCTTTCCGCGGTGGTGGCTGTAATGTCATTGGTCCTGGGGTTCCAAATCCAGCTACGTTCGAAGTGGGTCGTATCCCGATCTACATTGAACGTAAACTTGATCTCTTTTACCTTTGGCCAGTTTTCAAATCCGTTGGCATTGGCAATTTTTTCGGGAATGGGCGGTTCCTGGGCATTGCCCTCATCGATGGTGGTAAAACCTGTCAGAATTCCGGTAATCAGTGATAGGGCGAGTAGATACTTCTTCATTTTCAGTGTTTTGCTCAAAGATAAACGCTTTTGACTTTATTATTAGAAAATCCAGCAATTTAGTACCCTAGTTTTTAAGGATAAAATGAGTATTTTTGAAACTGCTAAAAATTAACAAATGAGTTCAAAAAAAGGGAAAATACAAGAGGCTATCGACCAAAAGATGTTGGAGGAACGCAAAGTGTTTCTTTGGGGCATGGTCGATGATGAATCTGCCAAGCATGTCATTGATCGTCTTCTGTATTTGGATTTACAAAACAACAAGGAAATTCAATTATATATCAATAGTCCTGGAGGATATGTCACCTCGGGCTTTGCTATGTACGATACCATAAAATCGTTGAAGAGTCCTGTATCAACTATTTGTACGGGTCTGGCCGCGTCGATGGGATCTATCTTGCTCTCTGTTGGTAAAAAAGGTAGACGCTTTATCCAGCCGCATGCACAGGTGATGATTCACCAGCCTAGTGGTGGCGCCAGGGGGCAGGCATCGAATATCGAGATTCAAGCCAAGGAAATAATCAAAACCAAGGAATTGAGTGCCCGTTTACTGGCCGAAAATTGTGGCCAGGATTATGAAAGGGTGTTAAAGGATTTCGATAGGGACTACTGGATGAATGCCGAGGAGTCTGTAGAATACGGTATTGTTGACGGAATCCTAGAATAGTCTTTGTACTTTCGTAATAATGAAAAAGTCCTTCGCAAGCTTATTGTGAAGGACTTTTTGGATATATATAGGCGCCGTAGCGGAATATTTAGTATATATACGTGAGCGAAACATGCGATAGACTTTTCCTACATGTTAAAAAAAAGATAAGGTATTGCTTTGCAATGTAAAACGGAAAATAATCGGCGTCGGGGAAGGAGTGCTATTTTGTTATCTTTAAGGTTTATTTCAACATCTCCATAATCGGAAAGCTTATGACACAAACTCCGAAAAACATCGCCATCATTGGATCGGGCCTGGTGGGTTCACTACTTGCCATTTATCTGAGAAGATGGGGCCATGCCGTCACCGTTTTTGATAGAAGGCCCGACATCCGAAACGTCGAGTTTTCAGGTCGTTCCATTAATCTTGCGATGAGTAACAGAGGTTGGAAGGCATTAAGGGAGGTGGGTATCGAAAAGGAAGTCAAAAAAATCGCCATTCCGTTGTACAAGCGGGCAATGCACGTTATCGGACAGGCCGAATATTTTCAAAACTATGGGAAAGAAGGCGAGGCTATTTGGTCGATCTCCCGAGGGGTTCTCAATAGAAAAATGATCGATTTGGCCGAAGGGGCCGGGGCAGCGTTCCGTTTCGAGGAAAAGGTATGGGACATCAATTTGCCAGAGGCTAAAATCTACACTGGGGAAACCGAAAAGGGGGAGTGGAAGGAGTACCGGTATGACATGGTCTTTGGTTGCGATGGTGCTTTTTCACGTGTGCGTCATAAGATGCAAAGACGCAGTCGCTTTGACTATTCACAGGATTTCATCGATGTGGGTTACAAGGAACTTCGAATTCCCCCAAATGAGGACGGGAGCCATCAACTGGACAAACACTCATTTCATATCTGGCCTAGGGGAGCGTTTATGCTGATCGCGATGCCCAATTTGGATGGCAGCTTTACATGTACTTTGTTCATGCCTTTCGAAGGGGAGGTTTCTTTTGAAAATATTACTACCGAAAAACAGGCCAGGGAATTCTTTTCCAAGTATTTCCCCAATGTGATGCAGGTGATGGACGACCTACTTGAAGACTTCTTCAAAAATCCGACCAGTGCCATGGTGACCATGAAGTGTTACCCATGGACGTATTGGGACAAAGTTGCCTTGGTAGGTGATTCGGCCCACGCCATAGTACCTTTTTACGGACAGGGAATGAATGCAGGTTTTGAAGATATATACGCCTTGAATAGGATTATGAAACGGTACGGGGACGACTGGGAGACCATCTTCCAGACCTACCAAAAAGAACGCAAACCGAACGCCGATGCCATTGCCGAGCTCAGTTATCGAAATTTCATGGAAATGAGCAGTAAAACAGCCGACCCCAAGTTTTTGTTACAAAAGAAGATCGAGAAACATTTCGCCTCAAAACATCCCGAAAAATGGATTCCGGCGTATTCCAGGGTTACTTTCTCGGAGCGGCCCTACGCAGAGGCATTGGCTATCGGTGATGCACAGGAGAAGATTATGCAGGAAGTCATGCAAATGCCCAATTTAGAAGCGAAATGGGATAGTCCGGAAGTCGAACAGAAAATTTTAAGTTTGCTTTGACAGATGGGCGTTCCCCCGAATCTTTCGCTCCCTAAAGAACAAAAAGAGTGGAAAACTGAAAGCCAGGGCGACCAAAAAAGTCAAGGGTATAAAAAGCCACCAGTGCTTCATTTGTAACCTCCGTGCCTCATAGACCATCCAAATTAAAAAAGTAATGGCTACCACCGAAATATCGGCATTGATCGACTTGGCAGGTAGCGTGGTTTTTGTCAGGGCGATGAAGTTCCCAATAGAGGTGTCATCGACTTCCAAATAAAAGAGTGCATTATAATACCAGGTTGCGGCTAACCCTATAACGGCCAATACCAGGAACAGCACTTCTATCCATGTTAATTTTGGTTTCATCCCTTGTTTCTTAATTCGCTTCTCCGCATGGGCATGCTATCGATCAAGTCGAAAACCTGTTGGGGCGCTACCTGAAAAGTCTCCTTAAACTTTACCCCTCCGTCCTTCCCGATCAGCACCACTCCGCTAAAATCGTTTTTCACCTGTATCGTTTTTAGAACCTTTTCACGATCCATAGGGATCGGTTCCCCTTTTGCGTTTCTTATTTGGGTGTTATCGACCAAAAAGATAATCAGGTCCCTATCGACCAAATCGTCGGAGCTCTCTTGTAAAAGCCGTAGTTGACTTTGTAACGCTTTTGACCTATGGTCAGTATCGACCAACACTAGTATCCTGTTCGACCATTGATAATCTGCCAGTTCTTGGGCATGGGTATCCTGCGAAAAATGAATCAAGACAACTAACAGACAAAAGTAGCCGGATTTTGCAAAGATCAAATGTGGCAGCGGTGTTTTCATACCCATAAGGTACAAAAAAAGCCATCCGTAATTCGGGATGGCTTTCATTTATACGACCGTTCTCGTTATAGATTCTCGAACATCTGGTGCATTTTTTCCTGCTCTTCCTCAGCAAGTACGGGGTCTACCAGGATTCGACCACTGTGCTCGTCGGTGATGATTTTCTTGCGGGAAGCAATCTCTACCTGTACCTGCGGTGGAATGGTAAAGAAAGAACCTCCCGAGGCCCCTCTTTCGATGGGAACCACGGCAAGACCGTTCTTTACGTTGCGTCGTATTCGCGCATAGGCCTTTACCAAACGCTCATCGATTTCTTTTTGGAACTTTTCAGACTGTGATAAAAGTGCTTTTTCCTCTTTTTCGGTTTCTGCCAGAATAGCGTCCAACTCGTTTTTTTTATGTTTTAAATGGGTTTCCCGTTCGGCCAACTTTTCCTTGGTCTCCGCGATGACCTCTTTCTTCTGTTCTATCTGCGCCTTGAATTCCTTGATGTTTTTTTCGGCCAATTGAATTTCCAACTCCTGAAATTCCAATTCTTTGCTGATCGAATTAAATTCCCGGCTGTTGCGAACATTTTTCTGTTGTTCGCTATATTTTTTAATCAAGGCCTTGGCCTCCTCGATCAAATTCTTTTTTGCCCCAATCTCGTAATTGATGGTTTCCACATCGGTCTTTAATTTGTCCATTCTAGTTTTCAGGCCCAAAACTTCATCTTCAAGATCCTCTACTTCCAATGGAAGCTCCCCGCGTACATTGCGGATTTCATCAACCCTAGAATCGATTAATTGCAAATCGTACAATGCCCTTAATTTTTCTTCTACCGTTGCTTCTGTTTTTTTCGCCATACTTATAAATAATTGATTGGATTGGTTTTACTTTCCGATAAACGGATTGCAAAATTAGGCATTTTTTTCGTAAGATAATCAACTAAAAGATTTTTTGTAAACTGCTCAGTTTCATAGTGTCCGATATCGGCGATGACTATCTTATCTTCCGCTTCGTAGTACTGGTGGTATTTGAGGTCCGAGGTAATCAGCATATCCGCTCCCGCTTTCTTGGCGGCCCCGATGGCAAAGGCCCCGCTTCCCCCTAAAACAGCAACTTTTTGTATTTTTTTGTCCAGTAATCGTGAGTGGCGAATACCTTGGGCGTTCATTCTATCTCGTACCGATTCTAAAAACTTCCTGGGATCTATTGGCTTTTCGAGCCTACCGATCATCCCCATGCCGACGGTTTGATCAGTGTTTTCCAAGGTCAACACTTCATAGGCCACTTCCTCGTAGGGATGATTCTGAAAAAGTGCATTTAATACACGTGCCTCTCGCGTGACCGGGAAGATGACATTCACACATTGCTCCTGTTCAAAATGGGTTTTACCTATTTCCCCCTTCGTCGGTTGGGCACCGGCACCTGCACGGTAACTTCCAATACCCTCCATGCTGAAACTACAATGGCTGTAATTTCCGATATGGCCGGCACCAGCTTCAAAGAGCGCCCCTCTTAGCTTTTCCGCTTCCGTATTGGGTACGTAAGTGGTCAGTTTTTTTAGGGTTCGCTTTTTGGGAATCAGTATTTGAGGGTTTTGAATTCCCAGAACCTCACAGATTCTGGCATTCACACCCCGCGGTGCATTATCCAATGCCGTGTGCATACTGTAGATACAGATATTATGCTGAATCGCTTTGATGACCACCCGTTCCACGTAGGTGTTGCCATTGAGCCTTTCTAAACCCCCGAAGATGATTGGATGAAAGCTAATGATGAGGTTACAGTCGTTGGCGATTGCCTCGTCGACCACATTTTCCAAAGTATCCAAGGTTACCAAAATACCAGAAACTACGGTATCGTAGTCGCCTACTAAAAGTCCGACATTGTCAAAATCCTCGGCATGGCCCAATGGAGCCAATTCTTCCACTAGAAGGGTCACTTCTTTAACGGTCATATCATTTGGATAAGGTATTCAAAGATAAAATATTATATTTTCGTTGCCGTGCAGCTGCTTAGAAAAATAGCGTTCCCGATTTCACTGATTTATGCGCTTGTCGTACGCCTTCGAAATTATGGATATGACAAAGGCTTGTTTCAATCCACGTCTTTTAAAACCCCCATCATCTGTATCGGTAATCTCAGTGTTGGGGGCACCGGTAAGACCCCTATGACAGAGTATCTGATCCGGATATTGAAAGACCCATACCGTATTGCGGTGTTAAGTCGTGGTTATAAGCGTAAATCTGTCGGCTTTGTTTTGGGCGATTCCGGGAGTAAGGTTACCGATTTGGGCGATGAACCCTTTCAAATGTATCAAAAGTTTCCAAAAATCACGGTGGCTGTCGATGCTAACCGGCAACGAGGTATCGAAACCCTCGAGGCAACGGTCAATCCGGAGGTTATTCTATTGGACGATGCCTTTCAGCACCGAAAGGTACAGGCTGGTCTGTACATCTTATTGACAGCTTACGGAAAGCTCTATAACGACGACTGGTACCTACCTACGGGGAATCTCCGCGACAGCAAAAGTCAGGCGCAAAGGGCCAATATCATCGTAGTTACAAAATGTCCGACAGGGCTTTCGGAATCGGAAAGAAAACAGATAATAACCAATTTGCAACCCAAAGAACATCAAAAGGTGCTCTTCAGCTATCTTGATTATGGGGAGGCGATCATTGGTGATGGTACAAAGAGGCCGCTTGATTTCTTTAAAGATGGCGCAACTCTAGTGACAGGAATAGCCGATCCAGGGCCACTTCTCGACTACCTGCAACAGCAGGGAATTCGCTGTGAACATTTACGTTTCAAGGACCATCACTTCTTTACCGATAACGAGCTGCAACTTTTTAATTCCAAGAATAAACTGCTAACCACGGAAAAAGACTATGTACGCTTGAAAGACCGGGTAAAGAATTTGTACTACATCCCCATTAAGCACCGATTTTTTGCCGGAGATGTCCAAGAATTTGAAAATGATATCCTGGATTTTATGAAGCAGGGTTCTTAACCCTTTTTTTGTCAAAGATATTCTCACCGATCTTTTGATAGAATACTTCCGGTTTGAAGGGTTTGGTAACCACATCATCGCATCCCGCCGCGTAGAAACTTTCCAAGCTATCGTCCAAGGAGATTGCGGTGAGCGCGATAATGGGGGTTTCTTTGTCAAATTTTCTAATTTCGATGGTCGCTTCCTCACCACTAATACCGGGCATGTGAATATCCATTAGGATGGCATCGTATATATTGGCTTTTGCCATTTCTACGGCTTCGGTACCATTATTAGCGATATCGCTGGTTATCTCTTTCTTGGAAAGCATTTTTTTCGTGATGACCTGATTGATTTTGTTATCCTCGACAATTAAAAGGTGCAATCCCTTGAACTCATAATTGTTTTCACTGATTTCAAAGGGAATATCATCGACCAGACTATCCTTGCTTTTCAACTTTAATTCAAAAAAGAACGAACTACCCTTGCCCAATTCGCTTTCTAGTTGGATTTTGCTTCCAAAAAGGCCCAAAAGACTCTTTACAATGGTGAGTCCGAGCCCCGTACCGCCATACTCCCGGTTGATTTGAATAGAACCTTGTTCAAAGCCATCGAAGATGTTTTCCTGTTGGTCTTTGGAAATGCCGATGCCGTTGTCCGCTACTTCAAAATAAAGTGTCACATCTTCCTCGAATTTTTTCATCAACTTGGCGATGACCCTTACTTCACCATTTTTGGTAAATTTCAAAGCATTACCCACCAAGTTCATAAATATTTGGGATAGCTTCAGGGGGTCGCTCATCAAATGGGATGGAATGTCTTCGTCATATTCCAAAACGATTTGGGTCTTGTTTTCCTTGGCACTTTGCTGTAGCGAGTCGATTACTTCTTTCAGGACCTTTTTTAGATTGAATTCTATGGATAATGGCTCGAGCTTATCTGCATCGATTTTATTGATATGTAAGATATCATTGATAAAATTCAACAGGTAATCTCCCGAAAATTTGAGGGCCTTTAGGTGTTCCTTTTGGTTCTCGCTAGGGTTTTCCTCCAGCAAAAGATGGGTAAGTCCTGTCACGGCATATAACGGGGTTCTTAACTCATGGCTTACGGTAGAAAGGAAATTGGTCTTGGCTTCCATGGCCTGTACGGCGGCATCCCTTGCCAATTGTAGCTCGTTATTCTTTGTTTGCAATAGGTCGTTGGTCTTTAGCTTTATTTGATTGTTACGATAAAGCGATACGGCCAAAAGCGAGATAATGGTCAAAAAAGCGGAAGTCAGGATGGCGGTCAATTCAGAGCTTCGTGCCTCTTGGCTCAACTCTTCGTTTTTTTCCTCCAATCTCCCTATTTCACCCGTGAAAAAATCAAATTGAATTTTCTCCGCTGCCTTGGCCTCGGTCTTGAGTTTGTCCAAAGTGAAGAGTGAATCTTTGATGCCCAATAGGTTTCGTACATTCCGTACCGCTAGGTCAAAGCGACCCATTTTTTCGTAAATCTGTGATAACAGTTCGTTCGAGGCCACGACCTCCACAAAAAAATGATGCTGGCGGGCCAGGCCCAGAGCGTTTTCAGCATTTAGGGCAGCTTCTTCCAAGTTGTTCGTCGCTAGATGCAATTGTGCCAGACCCAAACTGGCTTTGGTCGATAGATATTCCTGCTCATAAGGATCTGTATTGATAATCAGCGAATTGAAATTCTTGGAGGCGACATCATACTTTTCCAACGCCATATAGATATTTCCCTCGGCAAGCAATATGTTATTAACGAGATTTCGATCATTGCTTAGCTGTTTTGCCTCGTTCAGTTCCGCGATCGCCTGAAAATTATTTCCTTCCCCATATTTGTATAGGGCACCGATGAACTTTTGCACCGCGTTACCGAAGGGGTACTCCATCTTTTTCAATTGAGCGTTGGCACGGTCCCAATAAACTTCGGAATTACTTTTTTTATCCAGTTCCAGATAAACTATTGAGAATTTGTGCAATGCATCAATGACCGCTTTTATATCATCGTTTTGCTCGGCCACTTTGGCGGCGTTTTCCAATGCAACCAACGCAAGGTCTAATTTATTCTGATGTCTGTAGGTCATAGCCTCCTGAGAATAGGCCTCGTACGATTTATTTGGGATAGAGTCTTGGGCATACGTTCCCCCAATCGTCAATAGTGTAAACACTAGGCAACATAGGAACTGCTCTATATGTAGGTGCTTTATCCTCAAATAAACCTTTTATCGATAAGCAATTGGACCAAATCGATTATCCGACTACTGTATCCTGTTTCGTTATCGTACCATCCTATAATCTTCACCATGGTACCGCCTATGACCGATGTCATCTGTGAATCAAACGTACAAGAATAACAACTATTGTTTATGTCAACGGAAACTATTGGGTCTTCAGTATATAAAAGTATGTTTTTCAGTTTGTTATGTGAAATTCTTTTAAAAGTACTGTTTATTTCCTTGATAGAGGTCGTTCTTTTAACATTCAAGGTAATATCGGTCAGGGAACAGTTTGGTACGGGTACACGTATTCCACAGCCGCCAATTACCTCCGAGAGGGCGGGAAAAATCTTGGTCAATGCCTTTGCTGCACCTGTAGTGGTAGGCACGATCGATTGCGAGGCTGCCCTGGCCCGTCGTAGGTCTTGATGGGGCTGGTCATGAAGGCTTTGATCAGAGGTATAGGAGTGCACGGTGGTGATGTAAGCCTGTTCGATTCCGCAGAGATCGTTAATGACTTTGATCATTGGAGCGGCGTTATTGGTCGTACAGGACGCATTTGAAACCATATCATCCTCAGCGGTCAAAATCTGTTCGTTGATCCCGAACACCACCATTTTTATGTTGTCGTCTGTCGGGGGCGCGGATAAGACTACCTTTTTCGAACCATTGCGGAGGTGGTAGTGTAAAGTGTCCCTGTCCTTGAACTTCCCGCTTGCTTCAACAACGATATCTATATCGTGGGCCCGCCAATCAATTTTTTTGGGATGATCGGCATTGCTCAAGGGTATTTTCCGGCCTTCGACGATTATATGAAGGTCATCGTGTGTAATATCGCCATCGAATACCCCATGTATACTATCGTACTTTAATAAGTGCGACAAGGTTCGACTGTCTGCAAGGTCATTGATGGCGCCCACCCTTATTTCTGGATGATTGGTCAATAGCCTGCATAGGGTGCGACCAATTCTTCCAAAACCGTTGATACCTACGTTAATTTGTCTCATGAAAATAGTGGGAGCTCCAGAATTTACGGGGGTTATAATGAATGAAAAGGCCGGTTCGGAATAACACGATTGTCATATTGGGGTTAAAAAAGCCCTCATTGTGCTGGGACCTAGTCGATATGTTTGTGAGCTTTATATGAAGATCGTACCAGAGCGCCACTTTCAACATGACGGAAGCCCATTTTAAGTCCTATTTCCTCATATTTCTTGAATTGCTCCGGTAGAATAAACTCCTTAACCGGAAGGTGTTTTTTCGAGGGCTGAAGATATTGGCCTATGGTAACCACATCTACGTTCGCATTTCGAAGGTCTTCCATGGTCTCGATCACTTCTTCCTCCAACTCGCCCAAGCCCAACATGATACCCGATTTGGTACGGTTCACACCATTTACATGCAAATAGCGCAGTACTTCGATGCTCCTTTCATATTTAGCTTGAATACGTACCTCACGGGTAAGTCTTTTTACCGTTTCCATATTGTGCGAGACTACCTCGGGCGCCACCTCGATAATGCGGTCCAAATGTCTTTCAACGCCTTGAAAATCGGGTATGAGGGTTTCCAACGTGGTCTCAGGGTTCATACGCCGGATGGCCTTAACGGTTTCCGCCCACATAATGGAACCCATATCCTTTAAATCGTCTCTATCTACCGAAGTAATTACCGCATGTTTGATGCCCATGATCTTGATGGATCTTGCTACCTTCTCAGGTTCTGCCCAGTCCACTTGTTCGGGTCTCCCTGTTTTCACGCCGCAGAAACCGCAGGAACGGGTACAAACATTCCCCAAAATCATAAAGGTCGCGGTACCCTCACCCCAGCATTCGCCCATATTAGGACAACTACCCGAGGTACAAATAGTATGAAGGTCATATTTTTCGACCAGACCTCGTAATTGGGTGTATTTCTTCCCCGTCGGAAGCTTTACCCTGAGCCATTTTGGCTTTCCCTTTGGTGGGGCTACATTAGCGAAAGTATCTGTGCTCATGTCATTTTTTTTGAGAAGCAAATATACGAACTATTTAGCGTTCGGTTGGCTTGCATCCTGTTACTATCGACAGTCCTAATTTAGGTATAGAATTGTTCGATTTGGTAAAATCCTGGATTCTTTGGACGAATGCCTTATGGTCATCGATTTTTGAAACCTATTGCTCCGCGAACGGCTCCTCTCGGCTTATGATCTGTTTTTGATAACCTCGGCCAACAACTTTTTCGCCCGCAGTAACTTGACCTTTACATTGTTGATGGGCTCATTGAGTTGTTCGGCGATATCGGCATAGCTGAGCTCCTGAAAATACCGAAGGTTAATAACCTCTTGGTAGTGTGGTTTTAACTTTTTGACGTACTGCAACAATGTCGCTAGATTTTGTTCGGTAATTAAACGATCTTCGGCCGTCGGAGCATCGTCCAAGACCTTTTTAACGGCTTCATTGCTACCACCATCCGTTCCGAGAATGTCTCGCTTTCGCTTTCGCACCAAATCGATGTGGATGTTTTTGGAAATAGTAATAAGCCATGTTTTAAACCCATACGATTCATCGTAGGTGTCTATCTTATCGAACGCCTTTGAAAAAGTCTGTATACTAATATCTTCGGCATCATTTTCATTTTGAGTGCGTTTCAGTTGAAACCCGTATACGTCGTTCCAAAAACGATCCAAAAGCATGCTAAACGCAATTTGGTTACCCATTTTTGCCTTTTTGATGATGGCTTGGAGTGTGTTTTCGGATTTTTCCAAAAAAAAGATTTATGATAAGTACGTCAGGTTGGGGGCTTAGACTATACGGAGATGGTATCTTTGCGGCAGTCTTGCTCGCTGGGCAATTTTCCACACATACCACAAGCCTCACCGTCTTTGTTTAAAAATGGACTTTGACTGGCACAAGTGCCCGCAAATTTACCATCTTTCTTAGACCATATCTTAATGGCGATTCCAGCGAACGCGAGCGCCAAAAGGCCTATGGTTAGTAAAAGAAGCTTCATGCCTGAATGTTTTGACAAAGGTACAAAAATAAAAAGCCTGACGGAAACGTCAGGCTTTTAAAACTGTATAGCGCATATGCTAATAGGAGATGTTTGCGACGATATTTTCCACCGTAGGGGTCTTGTTGCCACCTTTGGGCTCAATAGTAATATATCCCATCGCTTTGTCCGCATAGGGCAGGGCCAATAATTTGTCGGCTTCGGCAGCTTCCTCGATGACTCCTAGATTGATCATTTTCCCATCTACCTCGGCCCACATTTGGAAGCATTGGTTTTCGGGCAAATTAGGCAATTTGCTAACATTGATATAAGAGAGCTTTTTAACCGGGTTTACATAGGCCACCGCTTTCAACTCCTTGGCTTTTTTGTTGCCCTTAATATCGACTTTTTTGGTCTGGGGATTGTTTAATACGATGAATTGGTTCCTAACATCTTCCAACCCTTCCCTCATATCGGCTTCCAGACTCTCGATTTTACTGTTAACAATGGCATTTTCTTGCTGTAACATTTGGTTTTCGCTCCAGAAGAAGTAAGACGCTCCTGCGAATAGAATCGTGGCAACGCTTGCAGCAATGGCGTATCGTAGAAAACGTTTTCTACCGACATTTTCAGATTTGATCCGTGCTAAAATTCTTTCTTTCAATCCTTCAGGGGTCTTGATAGCATGCATTTTGGCAAATGCCTCCAAATTTTCCTGCAACTCATCGTAGGTTTTCCGTACCTCCGGGTACATGGCAATGTATCGTTCCACTTGGAGGTTTTCCTGCTCTGTGGTAGACCCTATCAGATATTTCTCCAGTAGGTCCGAATCCAAAAATATTTTAATCTTATCTTTCATCGTTTCAGTTCATTTGTTCGGAGGGGGTATCATCAATTGATTTGGTCGATTTCCTCCTGCTATTATTGTATCAGGTTTAAAACTAGTATCAGTAGCGAAACCGGATTATATATCTTTTTGAGTTCCCTCAGTCCGATTTTTAATCGGGATTTTATGGTTCCCAAAGGAATATCTAACTCTTCGCTGGCTTCCTGTTGGGTCATTCCCTGAAAAAATAAGGCTTCGAGTACTATTTGGTACTTTACCTCAATTTTATCAAGATTCTCCCGGACATCCATTAACTCCGGTCGAATGCTATCGACACCTAACGTATATACGTCTGAAACATCTATTTGGATTTCCTTATCGGTTTTTGTGTTGGCGCTTCTTAATTTGTCGATTGCCGTGTTTCTGGTGATGCGAAAGAGCCATGTGAAAAGCTTTGCCTTGGAGGAGTCATAGGAATCGGATTTCTTCCAGATCTTCACGAAACTTTCCTGCAATACATCCTGCGCCAATTCCTCGTCCCTGACTACCTTGTTTGCAACACCGAAAAGGGTATCCCCATAGTGTTCGTACAAAAGGGAAATGGCTTTTTCATTTCGCTCCTGAAGCAATTCTACGATATGCTTTTCAAGAAGTGTGCTCATGGAAATATGGGGTTTATGACTTTTTTTGTGACTCGGGCATCCAAAGGTATTATCAGAACCGTATATAGGTAAACGCTAATTTATAAAATTGATTGTAAAGCAGCGTTATCTCTAAATTTTAATTAGATAAATGTGCAGCTGGTAACTGTGCATTTAGTTTTTGGTTAGTTTGGTTTGGTATAACCCTCGTAGTACATTCTTCGAGGGTTATTTTTATTCTCGCTTTCGTGAAAAAGAATTCAAGCTTGTAAAGGGGGCTTGATTTGCTTGAAAGGAATCACAATCATCATGATTTAATCAATGATGTTTACCTCTGGCGTGATAATGATGCCGAATTTTTCTTCCACCGATTTCATTATTCTTTGTGCGAGATGCAGAATTTCGGTACCAGTAGCGTTGCCGTAATTGACCAACACTAAGGCCTGGTGCTTGTGAACGCCGGCGTCCCCGAAGCGTTTGCCTTTAAAACCGCATTTTTCTATGAGCCAACCAGCAGGGATTTTATATAAATCGTCGGAAACTTTGTAATAGGGGGCATCGGGATGCGCGCCGGTGAAGTTTTTAAAAACTTCCTTGTCAACCACTGGATTCTTGAAAAAACTGCCGCTATTGCCCAAAACCGAAGGGTCTGGTAGTTTGCTCTGTCGTATGGCTATCACCGCCTTGGAAACCTCTTGAATGGTAGCTTCTTTAACTGCATTTTTTTGCAACTGTGTTTCGATGTCACCGTAGGAAGTGTTCAGTTGGTGATTTTTTTTGGTCAGTTTAAAGGTAACCGAGGTAACGATATATTTTCCTTTACCCTCGTTTTTGAAAAAAGAATCACGATAACCGAATTGGCAATCTTCCTTTGTAAAGGTATATATTTCCCGGGTATCTAGTTTCATGGCGTCACAACCCACGAAGGAATCCTTGAGCTCCACCCCGTAAGCCCCGATATTTTGTATCGGTGCGGTTCCGGTGTTACCGGGAATCAAGGACATATTTTCAAGTCCGCCGTAGTCCTGCTCCATCGTCCAAAGTACCAATTCGTGCCAATTTTCGCCGGCCATCACCTTCAAGAAGACATGCGTTTCATTTTGGGAAACGACTTCCTTCCCTTTCATGTTGATATATAGCACCAAGGCGTCAATATCTTTGGTGAGGAGCATATTGCTACCGCCTCCGAGTATGAATTTTTTTGGGTACTGCTCCATCCGAAGTACTTCGCGTAAGTCTTTTATCGAATGTACTTCACAGAAAAATCGCGCTTTGGCCTTGATGCCAAAAGTATTATAGCGAGTAAGGGATTTGTTTTCCTGTATCTGCATTAGCCTATATAACTTTTCAAGGCCTCCTTTAATATATTTACTGCACGTTTTAACCGTTCTTGGTCGAGCACATAGGCAATGCGAATTTGGTTTTTTCCCAACCCGGGAGTAGCATAAAATCCTGCTGCCGGAGCTACCATTACCGTTTCATTGTTCACCCTGAAATCTTCCAAAAGCCACTGTGCAAAATCATCGGCATCCTCAATGGGAAGTTCCGCTATGCAATAAAAAGCACCTTGAGGACGCCCTATCTTTACTCCCTCTATTTTCTCGAGCTCTTGCAAGAGCAGGTCCCTTCTGGCAACGTATTCGGTCTTTACATCGTCAAAATAGCTCTGCGGGGTATCCAAGGCAGCTTCGCTGGCCAGCTGGGCATAGGTGGGTGGGGAAAGCCTTGCCTGGGCGAACTTCAATGCCGTTTTGATTACTTCTTTGTTCTGGGTAACCAGACAACCTATACGGGCGCCACACATACTGTACCGCTTTGAAACGGAATCTACGATAATGGCATGATTGCCAAGGCCTTCTTCCTGTAATACGGAGTAGTGCTTTCGGTCATCATAGGTAAACTCGCGGTACACTTCGTCCGCCACTAAAAATATATCGTGCTCCTTGACAATGTGGGCAAGTTTTTTGATTTCTTCCTTACTGTACAGATAGCCTGTCGGATTGCCGGGATTACAAATCAAGATAGCCTTGGTTCTCGGGGTAATCAGCCTTTCGAACGCTTCAATGGGAGGTAAGGCAAAATTGTTATCGATATGCGATACAACGGGTACTACCTTTACATTCGCCGCTGTGGCAAATCCGTTATAATTGGCATAAAAAGGTTCTGGAATAATGATTTCGTCCCCCGAATCGGCAATACTGCCCATTACGAATGAAAGAGCCTCAGACCCCCCGGTAGTAACGATGATATCGCCTGCCGTTACGTGAATGTCATTTTTGGCGTAATAGGCGACCAGCTTCTCGCGATAGCCTTCCGAGCCTTCCGTTCTGCTATACTCCAGGACTTCGATAGTGTTATTCCTTACGGCATCCAAGGCGACTTGGGGCGTTTTAATATCGGGCTGGCCGATGTTGAGATGTATTACGGTCGCTCCTTTTTTCTTGGCGGCCTCTGCAAAGGGTACCAATTTTCTGATGGGCGATTCGGGCATCGATAGCCCTTTTTGGGAAACATTAGGCATGTGCAAGCAGATTTAGCGCAAAAATGGGAAATCATTACGGACAAAGCAACAACAGTCGGTTTTATTTCTTGTTGCCCCATAGTGTTAATTAACAAATACTTATGGGACAAAATGACTAACTTTAAGAGAAGTAACCCCATCATATAGAAGAATTGAAGCGTTTTTTAATCTTTTTTTCATTCCTATTCGTTTGTGCTCCATTTTTTGGATCGGCGCAGGGCTTTCAATTGCCGGTAGGTAAACAGTCGCAACGGGTGAAATTTGAGCTGATCAATAACCTCATCGTGATTCCGATGGAGGTCAACGGGAGTGAGCTTTCCTTTATTTTGGATTCCGGGGTGGGCAAACCCATTCTCTTTAATCTGTTCGACCAAGACTCGTTACAGATCAACAAGGTCTCGGAAATTACGATTCGGGGGTTGGGCGATGGTGAGCCCATTGAGGCCTTGAGTTCAAAGGAAAACCATTTTAAGCTGGGCGGTATCGAAAATAGGGATCAACAATTGTACGTGGTGTTGGATAAGAATATGAATTTTTCCCCGAATTTAGGCATTCCTATCCACGGAATCATCGGGTATGACCTTTTTCGGGATTTTGTGGTCGATATTAATTACGCGAGTAAGACCATTAAGTTCCATGATCCTATTTCTTACAAATACAAGACCGGTAAGAAATATGAAACCCTGCCCTTATCGATTATCAGAAAGAAGGCCTATGTCACTGGCGAGGTGTTTCTAAAAGACGAGGAAAATATTCCTGTGAGACTGTTGGTAGATTCTGGAAGTAGTGATGCCATTTGGCTTTTTGAAAATGAAGAAATCGATATACCCGATAAGAATTACGAGGATTTTCTCGGGAAGGGATTGAATGGCGATATTTTTGGAAAACGAACCATGGTAAAAGGTTTTAAAATTGGAAGCTTTGTTTTGGAGGATGCGAAAGCGGCATTTCCCGATGCGGCTTCGTTCAATGAGATCAAGAACTTGGGCGACCGCAATGGAAGCTTGGGGGGAGAGGTCCTGAAACGATTCAATATCATATTTGATTATCCCAAGGGTCAAATCACCCTTCGAAAGAATCACAGCTTTAACGACCCGTTTCAATACAATATGAGCGGCCTCGATTTACAGCACGATGGTTTACGCTATATCTCCGAGAGAATCACGGATCAACGTGGTATTCTACGAAATGATAAAAATAAAGGCGGGTTTGGCAACGTACAACTACTTTTCCAAAATCAGACAAGATTGAGTCTTGTTCCCGAAATTATCGTCTCGGGAATTCGTGCAGGAAGCCCTGCGGCGGAAGCGGGACTCCGCGAGGGCGATGTCATTTTGGCAGTAAACGGGAAGAAGGTACATACGTATAAATTGCAGGAGATCCTACACATGCTCAACGAGAAAGAAGGTAAGCGGATCAAGGTGTTGATAGAACGTTCCAATTCCGACCTGCTTTTTAGTTTTGTGCTCAAAAATATGTTCAAAGAAAAACCCTGAGACCAACGACCTCAGGGTTTTATTTTCTCTTGATTACTACTCTTTATTTTCCTTCCGGTGCTTTTATCTCACCTTTGATTTTCAGGACTTTAGTAGGGGTATCCGCATTTGAGATGACCGTAATTGCCTTTCTAATCGGACCTACCCTATTCGTATCGTACTTCACTTGGATTTCCCCGGTTTTACCTGGTAGAATAGGTTCTTCCGGTTTTTTAGGGATAGTACATCCACAACTTGAACTTACCTTGCTGATGATCAACGGAGCATCTCCTGTATTGGTAAATTCGAATACCCGTATGCCATCGGCGCCTTTCTCAATGGTTCCGTAATCCACGGTTTCGGTCTTGAACTCTATTTTTGCCGCCTTATCTTGGGCAGTAAGGCTAAGTCCTAGCAATCCTACAAATAATACAAGTACTATTTTTTTCATGATAATTTTAGTTTTGGGTGAATTTCAAATGTAATCTTTTGCGATGAACCTCCAAAATTCTTTTGTTATCTATTAACGTTACTTATTTTTGTTTCGTATTTAAAATTGTGCGAAAAAATTACTACTTATTAACATTTAACATCTTTTTGCATCGCCTTTCATGCGACCGCCCTTACTTTGACAAATACCGTACCAAAATATGCAGATTCCTTCAAAATATGAGCCAAAAAACGTTGAGCAACGCTGGTACGAGTACTGGATGCAGCATCGATACTTTCATTCCACGCCCGATGAAAGGGAGCCTTACACGATCGTTATTCCCCCTCCCAATGTAACAGGGGTGTTGCATATGGGGCATATGTTGAACAATACCCTTCAAGATGTGTTGACACGTAGGGCCCGATTAATGGGCAAAAATGCCTGTTGGGTACCGGGAATGGATCATGCCTCTATCGCTACCGAGGCAAAAGTAGTTGCCAAGTTAAAGTCCGAAGGCATCGAAAAGGCAGAATTGTCACGGGAAGAGTTCTTAAAACACGCTTGGGCTTGGACCGATGAATACGGTGGGATTATTTTGGAACAACTCAAGAAACTGGGTTGTTCCTGTGACTGGGACCGTACCAAGTTCACCATGGACGATGACATGTATGCCTCTGTCATCAAGGTGTTTGTTGATTTGTACAACAAGGGACACATCTATAGGGGGTATCGAATGGTAAATTGGGACCCGGAGGCGTTGACAACCCTATCGGATGAAGAGGTTGTTTATGAAGAAAAACAAGGTCTTTTGTACTATTTGGCCTATCCGATAGAAGGCTCGGACGAAACGGTGACCATCGCTACCACCCGACCTGAAACTATCTTGGGCGATACGGCAATTTGTATAAATCCCCACGATGAGCGATATCTCCATTTAAAAGGTAAAAAAGCGATTGTTCCCATTTGTGGTCGGGCCATCCCGATTATCACGGATGAATACGTCGATATGGAGTTTGGAACCGGTTGTTTAAAGGTAACCCCGGCCCACGACGCGAACGACAAGGCCCTTGGAGAAAAACACGGGCTGGAGGCCATTGATATCTTCAATGCGAACGCTACCTTGAACTCTCATGGCCTACACTATGAGGGTCAGGACCGTTTCGTGGTCCGAAATGCCATTGCGAAAGAGTTGGAAGAAAAAGGCTTTTTGGTCAAGACAGAGCAGTATATGAACAAAGTGGGGACCTCTGAGCGCACCAAGGCGGTCATTGAACCTAGGCTAAGCGTTCAATGGTTTCTTCGGATGGAGGAGTTGGTAAAACCGGCTATCAAGGCGGTTTTGGAAACGGGAGAGGTAAAGTTTTTCCCGAAAAAGTTCGAAAATACTTACCGGCATTGGATGGAGAACATTCGCGACTGGAATATTTCCCGTCAGCTATGGTGGGGGCAGCAAATTCCGGCATTCTATTATGGTGAAGGTCAGGATGATTTTGTAGTGGCCGAAACGAAGGGGGAAGCACTGCGACTGGCCCGGAAAAAGTCGAAAAACGCTGACCTTGCGATGACCGATATGCGACAGGATGGCGACGTATTGGACACCTGGTTTTCTTCTTGGTTGTGGCCAATAAGTGTGTTTGGCGGTATTCTGGAACCGGATAATAAAGAAGTCGAGTACTACTATCCGACCAATGACTTGGTCACGGCACCGGACATCATTTTTTTCTGGGTGGCACGAATGATAATTTCCGGATACGAATTCCGCAATGAGCGTCCGTTCAAGAATGTATACTTTACCGGGCTGGTGCGTGATAAACAGCGCCGAAAGATGTCCAAGCAACTTGGCAACTCCCCGGATGCACTAAAATTGATCGAGGAGTACGGCGCCGATGGGGTACGTGTAGGATTATTGTTGAGTTCCGCTGCCGGAAACGATTTAATGTTCGACGAAGATCTTTGTCAACAAGGAAAAAACTTTGCCAATAAGATATGGAATGCCTTCCGGTTGGTTAAAGGCTGGGAAGTAGCCGATTTGGAACAACCGGAGGCTGCCAAATTGGGCATTGATTGGTATACCGCCAAATTCAACCAGACCCTCGCCGAAATCGAGGATCATTTTGGCAAGTACCGTATTTCGGATGCCTTAATGGCCATTTATAAGTTGGTCTGGGACGACTTTTGTTCTTGGCTCTTGGAAATCGTCAAACCGGCCTACCAGCAGCCCATTGACCAAAAGACCTTGGATGCTGTCATTTATCTGTTCGAACAAAATTTAACGCTTTTACATCCATTTATGCCCTTCCTGAGCGAGGAAGTTTGGCAGCACATGGCCGAACGGACGCCTGAGGAAGCCTTGATTGTTTCCCAGTGGCCCGAAGTCGGTGCGATCGATCATGAGCTGATAAAAGGTTTTGACTTTGCCGATGGGGTGATTACGGGAATACGCACCATTCGTAAAGAAAAACAGATTGCGATGAAAGAGGCGATCGGCCTTTCCGTATTAAACGAAGAAAAATGCGGCACCACTTGGGATACGGTCATAAGCAAACTTACCAATATATCCGAAATTACGTATGTCGATGCGCCCCTGGAAGGAGCCTTGAGCTTTCGAGTAAAGAGCAATGAATATTTTATTCCTATTAGTGGATCGATTGATATAGCCGCCCAAATAGAGAAGATAAAGGCTGAACTGGATTACACCAAGGGCTTTTTGCAATCTGTTCAAAAGAAATTGGGCAATGAACGCTTTGTCCAAAACGCCCCTGAAAAGGTCATCGCCTTGGAAAAAAAGAAACAGGCCGATGCAGAGGCAAAAATAGAGACTTTGGAGAAGAGTTTGGCCAGCCTCTCATGAAAAAGCAAAAAGCTTGCGGAAAGGGCATTTTGACTTTAAAGGATGGGAAAGAAACGATAACTTGAGTTTGTCTTTTTCCAAGTATACCGGGTATAGCCACTTTTATTTCAAGAATGTGGGGATAGGGCGTGCTTTTAAATTATCTAACGATGCGCCTTAGACAAACATCTTCTTTGACCAAAACCGAAAAGCTTCAAGTTATTGAACTGTGGAATACCGAATTCCCTGAAAAAATAGCACAGTCGTCCTTAAATGATTTTGAAAAATACCTCGAAGCACTCTCCGACAGACACCATATTATCCTCTACGATGAAAACAACACTATCAAAGGTTGGTTGCTTTATTTCGTTCGAGACCGGGAACGATGGTTCGCCATGCTGCTTGATGCATCGGCGCAGGGAAAAGGCTACGGTTCGAAATTATTGGACCTTGCCAAAGAGAACAATGCCCGATTGAACGGTTGGGTGGTCGATAGGGATACCGAACTTAGAAAGAATGGGGAATACTACCGATCACCCATCGAATTCTATCGAAAAAACGAATTTGAAATTCTTACCGACCAAAAATTTAATTACCAAGGCATTCAAGGGATAAGGGTACGGTGGGAAAAATAGTTTTCAGAGGGTTTTTCCTTTATCTTTCCTTATAAAACAAATAGGTATGCAAACCATCTTGGGAGCTAACGGGGTAATCGGCGAAGAATTGGCAAAGGAACTGCGCGCCAACCATACGGAAACCATACGACTGGTCGGCCGCCATCCGGAGAGGGTGCATCCAAAAGATCAATTGGTTAAAGGAGACCTGTTAGATGCCGATAGTGTGGTAAAGGCTTTGGTAGACACTGAAATCGCTTATCTCACCGTGGGCCTACCCTACAGGTCGGATATCTGGCTTCGCGATTGGCCGATTATCTTGGGCAATGTAATCGCAGGGTGTAAGCAGCAAGGCTGTAAATTGGTGTATTTTGACAATACCTATGCCTATCCACAAGATAGCGAGATACAAACGGAGGAGACCCCTCTGATTTCAAAGGGAAAAAAGGGAAGAGCCAAGAAAGAGGCCGCTGAATTGTTGTTAAGGGCGATCGACACAGAGGAAATTGAAGGTGCGATCTGCAGGGCACCCGAGTTTTATGGTCCGGGAAAGACCAAAGGAATCACCAATATGTTGGTTTTTGAGAATCTGAAAAAGGGTAAAAAACCAAAAATCTTGCTGAAAGATGATGTGTTACGGACCTTGATATATACCCCCGATGCCAGCAAGGCCATGGCCCTGATTGGGAATACCACTACTGCATACGGACAAACCTGGCATTTGCCCTGTGATGATGGGCGACTGACCTACAAGGGATTCATAGGGGAGATTTCAAAACAGTTGGGGAGGGAAATCAAATACACGGTGCTGAGTCCTTTTCTTTTGAGGTCGGCATCGCTATTTAATAACAACGCCAAGGAGACCTTGGAGCTATTGCCTAGGTATGCCATTGATAACCTATTTGATTCTTCCAAATTCAAAAAACGATTCCCGGAATTTAAAGTCACTTCCTATTCGGACGGAATTGCAACCATTTTAGAGGATTTCGGAATTAAATAGGGTCTTTCATTGGCGGATGTTGTTCATACGGCATACCGATGCTACGATTTAATTAGTATCTTCATTACGGAACGGAAGCTATCCATTCGGGCATAAACCCCTCTAACCTGAAATAACTGTGAACAAGTATTTTTTGTTATTTTTTTTGAGTGTACATCCCCTTGTATTAGGTGCGCAAACAACGGTGGCAGCCAACTATCAGGATGTTTCGAGGGGCCTCGTTACCAGAGCCCAGGCAGATTCCATCTTCCAGAAAATCAAGCAATTTCCACCGGAGACCGAAGTGGCCATTGCCTTGGTTGAAAATGGGAAAGCTAGATTCTACGGAATTAAAAGACAAGGGGATTCCGTAATAACGATCAACAACCAACAGCGCGTTTTTGAGATTGGTTCTATCACCAAGATTTTTACCGCAACCTTACTGGCCGATTTTGTCATCAACCAACAAGTACAATTGGAAGACCCTATCAATTCGTATTTAAAATTTCCACTGAAAGCCAATGCGGAAATTAGCTTTGAAAGTCTGGCCAATCATACCTCGGGACTGCCCCGACTGCCCACCAACTTAAAACTGAGTTTCGAATCTAGAAATAATCCGTATGCATCCTATGATGAAACCAAACTAACGGAATATCTGACCGAAATGATGGTGCTGGACGAAAAAAGGGAAGTTAGTTATTCCAACCTAGGGGCTGGTCTCTTGGGGTATACCCTCGGCAAAATGGGAAAAACCTCGTACCAAAAGCTGGTACGGGATAGTATTTTCTCGATGTACGGTATGGAACATACGACCACAAATAGGGGCGATGTCGAATCGTTGCTCGTTAAGGGTCGAAATGGGGGTACTGTGGTACCCAATTGGGATTTGGCTATCTTGGTTGGGGCGGGTGGTATACTGTCGAATGTGCACGACCTTTCCAAATTCGTACTGGCGCAATTCGACCCGACCCAGAAAGCGCTTGCATTGACCCGGGAAAAAACCGTATCGGTGAACGAGACAACGGATGTAGGCCTAGGATGGTTCATGAATCGGCCAGGGCAGTATCCTGGAACAATTCACTTTCATAATGGTGGTACGGGGGGCTATACAGCTGCTATGATGATCGATTTGGAAAAACAAAATGGGGTAGTGCTACTAACCAATATTTCAGCATTCAGTCCGGATATGGGGAAAATAGAGGAACTTGGTCTCGCCTTGATGCAGACATTGACTCCGTAAACTGGTTTTGAATCTAAAAAAAACCGATAGGAAAAATTAAATATGAAACTACTGATTATTGGCGGTAACGGAACTATAGGAAAAAGGGTGGTCGCTCATTACTCTAAAGACCACGAGGTTATCGTGGCCGGTCGATATAGTGGCGATGTCACACTGGATATTGCCCAGAGTGCTTCGATTCAAAAGGCACTGGAGAAGTTGGGAACGTTAGATGCAATCATCTGTATTGCCGGAGAATCCAAGTGGGCCGATTTCACTGAACTCACGGAAGAGGATTACGATATTGGACTTAAAAGTAAACTTATGGGGCAGGTGAATTTGGTGCGTATTGGAAAAGACTATGTGAACCCAAATGGTTCGATAACATTGTCTACCGGTATCTTGGCGGATGATCCGGTGCCCAAAACCACCAGCGCTGCCATGGTAAACGGGGGCATTCATAGTTTTGTGCAGGCGGTGGCCTTGGAAATTGAAAGGGGTATTCGTGTGAATGCGGTTTCACTGGGGGTGGTCGAGGATGCTTATGAAAAGTACCGGGATTACTTCCCCGGACATAATCCGGTACCGATGACGAAGGTGGTGAATGCCTATATCCGTAGTGTTCAAGGCAGGGGAAACGGGGAAATCATCAGAACGTATGAATAAGCTATGGTGATAAAAATCGAGAACAGCAAGCCGAAGGATATCGACGTAATTTTCGAACGTTACCGTGTTGCCGCAGATTTTCAAAGGAGCAAATTTCTTAAACATATTTGGCCGGAATTCGATCGTAAAATGGTCGAAACCGAAATTCGGGAACTTCGACAATTTAAAATTGTTGTTGGGGAAACCATTGCCTGTGTGTGGGCCGTTACTTTTAATGACCCCGAAATATGGGGCGCTCACGACCGTGATCCATCGGTATACATTCATCGAATTGCCGTTCATCCCGATTTTCGGGGACACAACTTCGTACGAGTAATTGTCCGTTGGGCCAAGAATTATGCGGTATCAAAAAATCGGAAGTTTATCCGGCTCGATACCTGCGGAAACAACAAGAGGCTTATAAAGCATTACACTACCAATGGTTTCAAATTTTTGGGAATAGAAAAATTACCTTATTCGGAGGCGCTTCCGGCCCATTATCACGATGCGGATGTTTGTCGCTTCGAAATTGCACTTTAACAGACCGTTATCCAAAGGGGATATCGGATGATGCCATAGGTCCCTTATTTTTTGAATTGAACGATTTGACTGTATAGAATCATTTCATTTTTCTACTTTTGATTGTATAGATTTTTAGAGGATGATGGCCAAAAAACGTGTTTTGTTGACGACCCTTTTTCTTGTTGCCTTTGGGCTAAATGCGCGGCAAGATGAGCAGTCGGCCGTTGATTTTCAGCAAGAACTAAATAGGCGGTATAGCGGTTACGGGTCTTCCCCGTTGGAAGATAGGGGCAAAATTTTCACAGGGCACGATTTCTATCCGATTACCAATGCTTTCCGTATCGAGGCCCAATTCATAAAGGCCTTTGATCCGCTTCCCTTTAAAATGGAGACCACCGGGAATTCGAATGGGGATAATACCTATAAGAACTACGGTGAGGCCCAGTTCGATGTCGAAGGAAGGGAATACGGCCTACATCGCTACCGAAGCCCCAGATCGAGTAAAACCGAGGAATATAAAAACCTTCTTTTTCATCCCATTACCGACTTGACCACGGGGAAAGAAACCTATGAGGTGGGTCGGTATATCGATTTGGAAATTCCGATAGGGGATACCATCATGATCGACTTAAATAAAGCCTACAATCCCTATTGCGCCTACAATAAAAACTATTCCTGCGAGATTCCTCCTAATGAGAACCATTTAGGGATAGCGGTCGTGGCCGGGGTTAAAGAGCCAAAAAAGTAACCGTTATGGAGACCTACGCTACCGCATTATTGTACGCTATTCCTTTCTTCATTTTTCTCCTCGTGGTAGAGATTGCCTATGGGTATTTTGTAAAGAACCAGAAACACAAAGTGATGGATACGGTCTCTAGCATTAGCTCGGGATTCACTAATATCGTCAAGGACTCATTGGGCTTGGGAGTCGTTTTGGTCTCTTATCCGTATCTCTTGGAACATTTGGCCCTTACAGAAATAAAGGCGACTTGGCTGGTCTGGATAGTGGCCTTTCTAGTAATCGATTTTGCCGGTTATTGGAACCATCGCTTAAGCCACAAGGTCAATTTCTTTTGGAACCAACATGTGATTCACCACAGTAGCGAGGAATTTAATTTGGCCTGTGCACTGCGACAATCGATTTCGAACCTTCTTGGCTATTTCCCCTTGTTTCTTATCCCGGCTGCATTAGTTGGGGTGCCTTTTGAGGTCATTGCCATTTTAGGTCCCATACATCTTTTCGGGCAGTTTTGGTACCATACCCAACACATCGGCAAAATGGGATGGTTAGAGTATGTGATAGTGACCCCTTCACAACATCGGGTACATCACGCCATCAATCCGGAATATATCGATAAGAATCTGGGGCAAATACTGTGCGTCTGGGATCGGTGGTTCGGAACCTTTCAGGAAGAATTGCCCGAGGTGCCTCCCCAGTATGGAGTTCTGAAGCCTGCGGCCACCTGGAATCCAATCTTGATTAATTTTCAACATTTGTGGCGCCTGGTGTTAGACGCCTGGAGAACCAATAATTATTGGGATAAGATACGCATTTGGTTTATGCCTACGGGATGGCGGCCGGCAGATGTAAAGGAAAAATACCCGGTACCTATAATCGAGGATGTTTATAATTTTAAGCGCTATAAAACCCCTGCAAGCGATGCGCTAAAAGGATACGCTATCTTTCAAATGGTTTTCAGTCTCGCGCTATTGCTGTTTATGTTCTACAATTATGCGAATATCGGATTTAGCGGATTACTACTTTTCGGAGGGTTCATATTCGTTGGTATATATGGGTATACCAGTTTAATGGACCGAAGTTCGTTTGCCGTTTGGATCGAGATACTCCGAGGACTCCTAGGCTTGTTTTTGATCGGGTTCACCGAGGATTGGTTCGGGCTCGATTCCTACATTCCTTTTGGAAGTGTGCTGGTAGCGATTTATTTTCTAATAACCATTTCCGGTGGCGTATATTTCACCTTTCTCGAGAAAGATTTCATTGGTCCGGAGCGGGCTTTCTAGCGTAAAAATCCTTTTAAAAAATCGATGAAATACTTGCTTAAATGCTATTCATCGAATTTCTCTCCGTTGGTCGAAAAATTCTGCGCCCCGGTAAAAATACCCCGTTGTAGCTGTGTTGATTTAAAAATCCGTCACGCTATGACCCGCGAAGCCCATCTGCAATTCTGTAAAATTTGTACAAATCATAAAAAAGATTTCAATTTGGGAATTGTTTGTGGCCTTACCAACCGTACTGCCGATTTTGAGGAAACATGTGATTTGTTTGAGGAAGATGCGGAACTCACGGCAAAGGTTGCTGCCAAGGTAGCGGAGTATGCGTTGGGTTCGAAAACCGCAAGTCAAGGCAAAAGGTTTGCGAATTATCTTATCGATCAAGTGTTTTTGGTGGGTTGCGGCATGCTCGTAGGAGTGGCATTGGGGTTGATCTTACTTTATCTGTTTCCCGATTACCTATATATGCTTGATGAGGACAATAGAATCTTAGAGTACCTTCTCGGTTTCATCGTGGCCATGATTTACTACAGTTTTTTCGAGGGGTTCACGGGCAGGTCGCTTGGCAAGTTTTTTACAAAGACCAAAGTGGTGACCGAAGTAGGGGACAAGCCAAACTTCAAAACGATTCTAGTTCGCTCTTTGTGCCGCAATATTCCGTTCAATGCATTTTCTTTTTTAGGTTCGGAAGCGGTCGGTTGGCACGATAAATTCTCGGGTACGAGAGTGGTCGATATTGATTAAGATATTTTCAAATGGGGCCTATGAAATCGTTTCTGATATTTTTTTGTCTTTTGTTTTTATCGATAAGCGCCGTTGCCCAGTTGACCGACGAGGAAAAATCGCTACTAGGTTCCCATCAATTTGGCGTGCAGTTTATATGGGACGGCTATGGAACGGCGGTTGTGAGCAAGCTGGACGGCGTACTACACATCAGGGGGGAACAGTATTCCGACGACCGGGAGGAGTATGTATTGTTAGATGGGGTTATAACTGTTATTGATTCACGAAATTTTACCATCAATGGTTCCCTTAAGCTTTTTACCAAAGGCTGTTGTGGCTTATTGGACAGAACCGTGAACTATACCTTCAGAAAAGCGGGGAATCGAAAATACTGGCGCCTCAAAGAGCGTGAAGACCTCTGTAGTCCTTATACCTGTGCCTATTACTTGGACATTTTTGAATAATACAAAACTTATTATCTAGGGTCTTACTATGTTTGTATTTCAAAAATTGTCCTATGAGACCCTATATTTTGGCCGAAACCAACTGGGCCGCCGTAAAGAACGCCCAATTTGAGCTGGCTGTATTGCCTTGGGGCGCTACCGAAGCCCATAACTACCATTTGCCCTATGCCACCGACAACATTCAGGCAGACAATATCACTGCAGTGGCTGCGGAAAAAGCTTGGAAAAAAGGGGGAAAGGTCATTGTGTTGCCTACGATTCCGTTCGGGGTGAACACTGGACAATCCGATATTTATTTGGATATTAATCTCAACCCTTCGACTCAAATGGCCATTCTATCCGATATTGTCGAAGTACTTGACCGGCAAGGGATTCAAAAATTATTGATCTTCAATGGTCATGGAGGCAATAATTTTAAACCGTTGGTCCGGGAACTTGGCCTCAGGTTCCCAAAGGTCTTCATCAGTTTCTGTTTTTTCCCCCAGGCATTGGATAAAAGTAACTATTTTGAGGAAGAGGGCGACCATGCCGATGAGATGGAAACAAGTCTTATGCTGTATTTACGACCGGAACTGGTTTTGCCGAAGGACAATTGGGGTACCGGAGACGCAAAAAAGTTTCGTATTGAGGCTTTTTCCGAGGGATGGGCATGGGCCGAAAGACAATGGTCTAAAATAAGTAAGGATACCGGGGTGGGGAATCCCCACAAGGCTACCAAGGAAAAGGGAGCGCGTTTTTTTGAGGATATAACCGATAAAATCGGGGATTTGTTTCTCGACTTATGCCAGTCCGATTTGGAAGATCTATACGAGTAGGTTCCGTTGTGGCACCTATGTCAACTGGCCGTGACATCATACGAAAGTAGCGGGTAAGAGGTGTATTTCCTTCTATTGGGCCTTAAAAATGAATTGTGATAGAAGGCTAACGATTTGATTGCCCGTATCTTCCCCGGGGTGCTTTATCGAAGTGTCTTTACCAGTTTAATGTATTGGGTCATTGCTGCCTTGGGCTCCAGATTTTGTGCTTGGATTAGCGCATTTGCCTTAAAGGCATTAATTAGCGGGGTCTTGCTGCCGGGATGGTTTTTATTTTCGTTGGCAATTTTGTAATAGGCGTATAGTTTTAGCAAAACGTCGGCAGGAAGCGGCTCTGTATAATTGTTGATGAACTCCACCGCCTCATTAAATCGCTTATGTAATTTCTCGTTCTTCATCTTTTTGAACCACTACTGCGATACAGGTTTTGGCTCCCGTTACTTTTTGGTTCAACGTTACCGTAATTGCACAATCTAAAGGTAAGAACAAATCTACCCTTGAACCAAATTTTATGAAGCCTGCATCATCTCCTTGTTGCACGCTATCGCCCACTTCGGCATAGTTCACGATTCTCCGGGCCATGGCACCTGCAATCTGACGGTATAGGATGTCCCCAAATTTCGGAGTGCGGATGACCACTGTAGTTCGCTCGTTTTCCGTGCTTGACTTTGGATGCCAAGCTACCAGATATTTACCTGGGTGGTATTTGGAGTATTTTATTTCTCCACTTGCAGCGTATCTGGTAACATGCACATTGGTAGGGGACATAAAGATAGATACTTGCTTGCGTTTGTCATTGAAGTATTCGGTTTCCTCAATTTCTTCAATAGCGACTACCTTTCCGTCTACAGGAGCCAGTATCTCATCAAAATTTCTTTCCACCTTTCTTTTCGGATTACGGAAAAACTGAAGAATAAGGATCAAAACCACTAACGCCATTACTTGAAGGGAGAGGCGCAGCCATGGTATTGAAACATAAAATTGGGCTATCAAAACGAGGGCTATCGCCAAGAAAAAAGTGCTCAGGATAATCTTTTGACCTTCTCTATGAAACATAGGTGAATATTTTTAAGGTTAAATAGGCAAATGGGGCCGCAAACACTAAACTGTCCAGTCTATCCAACATACCGCCATGTCCCGGCAATATGGCACCACTGTCTTTTACACCGGCTACCCGTTTGAGTTTCGATTCCACCAAATCGCCTAAATCGCCGGCAAAAACAATGACCGTCGCTAGAATAAGCCATTGCGCAAGGTTAATGGAGGCTTCATACCGAGCCAATATATAACCCGCAACCAACGCAAATAGGAGTCCACCCAAGCTACCTTCAACAGTTTTCTTAGGGGAGACCCTAGGATAGAGTTTGGTGCGTCCCAAGCTTCGACCAACCAAATACGCAAACGAATCGTTTACCCAAATCAATATAAAAATACCCATAATCAAAAACTTGGCAAACTCATTGTCCTTGTAGGGAATCATCGTCAGAAAAATACATCCCCCGCCGATATAAAAAAGGCCGACAATGAATTTTTGGGCGGTATTAAACGCTTTTCCATTTTTGGAAAACAGAAAATAGAGCAATGCGATATCGACCCCAATTGTTATGAACATTAAGATATTGATAGGAATTCGATCGTATTCGTCGATCAGATAAATGAAAATCCACCAAAGCGATAGATACGCCAAAAAGATATAGTAGCCACGAAGGCCGACCATACGTTTGTATTCGTAGATGCAGGCCAGACCAAAAGTCATCAATAAAAAGTCAAAGGCGTCGGAACTGAGGAAGATCGCGGAAAGTAAAAAAATAATAAAAACAGCCCCAGTAAGCGCACGCCTTAAGATTTCCTTCATATTACAGATCTTCCAAAAGTAAAAGATACAAATTTTTGGAACTGCTCCCGTAGGTCAGGAAATCATCGGAATTTTCTTCGTTTGCCTGAAAATGTTTAATAGTGGTGATGTTGGCCGGAATGCTATGACCGTATTTTTTCTTTATTTTCTTAAGTCCTTCCCCGATAGATTCTACGAGTTGGCTGGTAGTGGCAAAGACGATTACATTGTCCGGCAGCTCGTTGAGTTTTTTTTCCATCAATTGGTTGGAGCATACCAAGATAGAGCCGTTTTGTGCAATGAGGTACTCACAGGTTGTAAAAAATACCTCGCTATTTTTAATCTTATCGGTGAATTGTACGTTTTCCTTTGAAAATTTTTCCTCTAGCTGCGGATTCAATACAAAGAACGGATGCGATTCCCAGCCATTTTCGATGATAATGTTTTTAAGTGCTTGGGTTATTTCTTGGAACGAATCACAGTAAAGAAATTTACCACCATTTTTTTTAAAATGGATGGTGAACTTTTCATCTACGGGGATGTTGAGGTCGGGCATGTGTTGTCCCCTGGTTTCCACAGTTTCCTTGGAAACCTTTTTGCCACCTCCAAATAATTTATCCAATAGCCCCATGTATTGTGATGTAAAAGTAAGCGCTGTCTGTTACCTAAGAACAACGGGAAATACGGTCATTTATTTTCTTCGCTAATTTCCTCGGTCGTATCCGCGACATCGATAATTTCTTCCCCATTGGCCTCAAATTGGCTATCAAATGGTCTTTTTCCGAAGATTTTTTCCAAGTCTTCCTTGAAGATGACCTCTTTTTCCAAAAGTCTTTCGGCCAAGGTGATTAACTTGTCCTTATTGGCTTGCAAAACGTCGATGGCCCGCGCATACTGTTCTTCGATAAGTTTCGATATTTCCTCATCGATTCTTTGTGCGGTATCTTCGCTGTAGGGTTTCGAGAAACCGTAGTCGCTTTGGCCCGAAGAGTCATAATAGGTGAGGTTTCCGATTTCTTCGTTCAGTCCGTATACGGTTACCATTGCCCTAGCCTGTTTCGTCACTTTTTCGAGATCGCTGAGTGCACCTGTTGATATTTTGTCGAATATGACCTTTTCGGCCGCCCTTCCGCCCAAGGTAGCACACATCTCGTCTTTCATTTGCTCGGGACGTACGATTAGGCGTTCTTCCGGGAGGTACCAAGCGGCCCCTAACGACTGTCCCCTTGGCACTATGGTTACCTTTACGAGAGGTGCGGCGTGTTCCAACATCCAGCTTACGGTCGCATGGCCAGCTTCATGATAGGCTATGGTTTTCTTCTCCCCGGGAGTAATAATCTTATTCTTTTTCTCCAAGCCTCCTACAATACGGTCTACAGCATCCAGGAAATCTTGTTTGTTTACGGCTTTCTTCTCCTTACGAGCGGCGATCAAAGCTGCCTCGTTGCAAACGTTGGCAATATCCGCACCGGAGAATCCCGGGGTCTGTCTCGCGAGAAAGTCCAAATCCAAGGTTTCGGCAGTTTTGATTGGTCGCAGATGCACTTCGAAAATCTCTTTTCTTTCCCTAATATCGGGTAGGTCTACATAAATCTGCCTGTCAAATCTTCCAGCACGCATCAGAGCTTTATCGAGCACGTCTGCACGGTTTGTCGCCGCCAACACAATTACGTTGGTATTGGTGCCAAAACCGTCCATTTCGGTCAACAATTGGTTCAATGTATTTTCGCGCTCGTCGTTTGATCCGGTGAAGTTATTCTTACCTCTTGCCCTACCAATGGCATCGATTTCATCGATGAATATAATCGCGGGTGACTTATCTTTTGCCTGTTTGAAAAGATCGCGCACCCTTGAGGCACCGACCCCTACGAACATTTCAACAAAATCGGAACCTGAAAGTGAAAAGAAAGGCACTTTGGCTTCCCCCGCAACGGCTTTGGCCAGTAGGGTTTTACCGGTGCCCGGGGGTCCTACCAATAAGGCACCTTTTGGGATTTTACCCCCAAGGGAGGTGTATTTATCCGGATGTTTCAAAAATTCAACGATTTCCTCAACTTCTTCCTTGGCACCCTCCAAACCGGCTACATCCTTAAACGATGTGCGGGTGTCGGTTTTTTCATCGAACAGTTTGGCCTTTGATTTTCCTATATTGAAAATCTGGCCGCCTGCGCCACCGCCACCGCCACCCGACATTCTGCGCATGAGATAAATCCAGATGCCAAAGATTAGAACGAATGGAAGGATTCCAATCAGGAAATCCCCAAGGTAGTTGGACTCCTTATCAAATTCGACAACCGTGTCCAGATTGTTTTCTTTTTTACTATCGGTAATTTGTTTCTCGAAGTTCTGCAAATCCCCAAAATCCAGAATGTACTGCGGTATGGTACCTGTGGAGGGTAAGAGCGACTTCTCGGCGACGTCTTTGTGAACATCTTTTGCCAGGGCTTCATCTGTTAAAAAGACTTTTGCCTGGTTCGTATTAGTAATTATCAATATCTTACTGATATCACCATTTCTTAAAAATTCCTGTAACTCTGAGGTAGTGGTGGTTTTCGTACTAGCGAAATTACCACTGTTCAACAGTTGAAAACCAAGAATCCCCACAATGATCAATCCGTAGATCCACCAAGAGCTGAATTTCGGTTTTTTAGGATTTGTATTATTTTCTTTTGCCATTCTATTTTTTTTACCCAATGTTTATTTTAGGGTTTGATTCATACTACTTTCCACGAGCGTCACTTTGGCATCTCCCCAAAGTCCCTCAATATCATAGAATTCCCTAATGTGTTTTTGGAAGACGTGTACTACTACATTTACGTAGTCCATAAGAACCCACTCGGCGTTGTCTTCACCTTCCACGTGCCAAGGTTTATCTTTTATAGTTTTGCTAACTGTTTTTTGGATGGACCCGACTATTGCGTTCACATGCGTGTTGGAAGTTCCATTACAAATTATAAAGTAGTCACATACCGTATTTTCTATCTCCCTAAGGTCAAGTAAGTTTATATCTTGCCCCTTTACTTCTTCTATGCCCTCTAAGATCAATGCAATTAGCTCATCTGCGCTCGCTTTCTTTTTTTGCATTCAAAAATTTTAGTTTTTACAAAGTTATTATTTTTTGTTCTTTTAGCCCTACCTTTTTAATATTTGATTAAACATTGGCAAAGCCGCCTTACCATGAAAATAGTCAAACTTGATGCCATAGATTCCACGAGCTCCTATCTAAAGCAATTAATGCTTTCGAACCTCCTCGATGACTTTTTTGTGGTTACGGCCAAAAAACAGCTATCGGGCAGGGGTCAAATGGGGACTAAATGGAATTCAGAACCCGGTAAAAACCTCACTGCCAGTATATTAAAAAAATTTACCCATCTGCCAATAACTCGTCGGTTTTATTTAAACATGGTCGTCTCCTTGGCTGTATTCAAGACCTTGGAGAAACTTGGAACTCCGAATTTATCCATTAAATGGCCTAACGACATTCTGTCAGGGAATTTCAAAATATGTGGTATTCTTATTGAAAACATGATTTCAGGCGACACCATCAAATCTACCATTATCGGTATCGGACTCAATGTTAACCAAACTGCTTTCCCTGCTTTACCAAACGCTTCTTCCTTGAAATTGTTGTTGGGTCGAGAAGTGGATTTGGACGAATTGCTGATGAATTTGATTGAAGAGCTAAGACGCTTGTTTTTGGGGTTTGAGACCATGAACGACGAAGGCTTGCAAATGAAATATGAAGCTCGGATGTTCAGGAAAGATAAACCTTCGGCCTTTGAGCTGCCAGATGGAAACAGGCTGTCGGGGTCCATTCGGGGTGTGTCGGCAGGAGGAAAGCTCATTGTAGAGCATGAAAAGGCTCTTTTGAAAGAGTATGGTTTTAAGGAAGTAAAGCTGCTATATTAAATACCACCGGAATTTAAATGACTGCAAGCTTTACACTCGCCGCAAATTGTCGGCAAGGGTGTTCATGAAATTGGTGATAGGGGTTTTGATCATCATTGCCATCATAGCATTGAATTCCCCGTTAAAATTCATGGCCACCTCACTTTGATCGTCACCCAAGGCATTAATATCGGCAGTAAGTGTGAAGGGCAGCTTTCCACTTGCGGCACCCAGTACGATTTGATGATTTGGGGATTGCTGTTTCCGTTCCAAAACGATTTCGGGCATACCGGAAAGCTGAAAAAGGAACCGATTGGAATCGATCAGCTCGAATTTCGAAATCGAGTCGGGCATGAGCTGTTCGAAGTTCTTCAAGTCGCAAAGAAACTCGTATACTTCTTTCTGGCTTTTGGCAATTGTTCTTTTGGACGTTTCTATATGCATCGTATTATTTTTTCCATTGCGATGGGTTCTTGCGCCAATCCATTAAAGTATGTAACTGTGCGTCATTGATATAATCGGTTTGCAAGGCGTGCTGTATCAAGTGGTCATAATCGCCCAATGTATGCAACTCGAGCCCATGTTGTTCGAAATTGTCCTCGGCAATATCGAAACCATAGGAAAAAATAGCCAGCATACCTTTTACTTTTGCACCTGCCTCTTGTAGGGCCTTGACCGCATTGAGACTGCTTTTTCCCGTACTTATTAAATCTTCAATGACCACTACGGTCTGGTTTTTTTCCAATATCCCCTCAATCTGGTTCTGTCTCCCATGCGATTTGGGTTCGGGCCTTACATAGATAAACGGGAGCCCTAAATAATCGGCCACCAAAGCGCCGATACCGATAGCCCCTGTGGCTACTCCTGCGATGATATCAGGTTTGCCGTAGAGATGCTCCAACTGCTTGGCCAGCTCTTCCCTTACATAGTTTCTGATAGCAGGGTAGGATAGGATGATCCGATTGTCGCAATAGATGGGGGATTTCCAGCCGGAAGCCCATAAAAACGGATTTCCAGGTTTCAATTTTATTGCATTAATTTGCAGCAAAAGCTCTGCTGTTTTCTTGGCGGTATCCTTGTCTAAAACCATAGCGCAAATGTATAAAGTTTTTGTGAACGAAAGGCCGCTGATCTTAACAAATAAGCTTTCGGAAATCGAGAACAGCGAATACTTTCCCCTAAACCCCGATTCGATTCAAGAGGCTATCAAAGCGTTGATGAAAAACAAGCTGCAAGCGGCCTATATATACCATCCAAACCATGAAGAAATCTTAAAGAAATTCAGTAAGAAAATCCCATTGGTAACCGCAGGGGGCGGTGTGGTCACCAACAAAGAGGGAAAAGTGCTCTTTATCTACAGGAACAACAAATGGGACCTACCTAAAGGTAAGATAGATAAAGGGGAAAGTATCGAGGAATGTGCCCTTCGTGAGGTGGAGGAGGAGACGGGGGTACGTGGTCTAAAAATTGAGAATTTTTTAAGGACTACCTATCACATTTTTAAAAGAAATGGGACTTATAAGTTAAAAGAGGTTCATTGGTTCGCCATGCGGACTTCCTATACCGGCAAATTGAAAGGCCAAAAGAGCGAGGGCATTGTAAAGGTAAAATGGAAAGGCCCCAATAAAATTAAAAAGGCGCTGGAGAACTCCTATATCAATATTAAAATCCTTTTTGAGGATTAAAATACCAAGTACCTAATCCTTGGGCAATCGATATATGGGATATTGCAAATGCGCAGACTCATAATGTGGTGATTGTTTAAAAAACCATTCCAACTGCGCATACCAGTTTGCCGCGAAAACCGGGTCGTCGGCTTTCTTTTGAAGAAAGGAATCTCTCAACCCGGGGTCGTTCGAAAGCATTTTTGCCGCTACATCTTCAAATACGTAGGGAGAAAAACCCTCTTTTTGCTGTAGAATGGGGTCAAAAAAATTCCAGTTGAAGAACGAATCGACGGCAGAGGGTTCCAGGGTTTCCAAAATGTAACGGATACCGGGCTGGTCGGTATGGACGAGATAGTCTCCCTCTGAAAATGACATCTTTTTCATTTGTTTAGAGACCTTGGTGCCATAGTGTGGATAATGCCCTTCGTAGGCGTTGGCCATAGTTTGGTAGTCCTTAATTCTATAGGATTCTACCAGGAGTATCGTATCTTTTTGAAGCGTTTTATACTGAATTTTGTTACGTTCCATGAGTTCTACGATCTGCTCATACCCTTTTTTGATGATATAGGCTTTAGGTATGAGCACCGAATCGGAAGGTTTCATAAAATTTTGGTACACAATAGGTTTCGTGAAAGGCCGATTTCTATCGTATTGTAGGCGGGGGAACCCCGTTACTTCACTCGTTAGGGTATCTGCTTCATAGCCTTTAAAATCCAGGGTACTGCTACGCGTCGTATCAATGGCCCATTGAACGGGATAAAAGGTCCATTTTTGGTGACGTGTCAGTGCTTCTTCTCGAAGTCGTCTTATTTTTTCCCCATCGCCTTCCGCGATACGGATCATTTGCAGTAGAAGTTCATAAGTACCCCTCACTCGTTGTTCGTACGGTTTCAGCATGTGCGTTTCCACCATCATTCCCAGGGTGTTCCATAAGGCTGTATAACCAGTTGAATATCTTGGGTGGTCTATAAACTGGGAAAAACCACTCTCTGGAACCCGGTTGTACACATTTACGTATGGGGTAATGTCCCAATCCACAGCGGCTAGGGAATCTTCCAATTTGGGCATCAGTTCCTGGTGTAAGTAAGCGCCAAGGTCGCCCCCCAATTTGTTGTGTTGCGTAAATAAATGGGTGAGGATGTATTGGTAGTCGGCACCATTGCTCACATGGGTATCGATAAAGATATCGGGATTAACCAAATGGTAGATATCGGCAAAAGTCTCGGCATTTTTGGTATCTGCCTTGATAAAGTCCCTGTTAAGGTCAAAGTTTTTTGCATTTCCCCTGAATCCATAGGCGAGGGGACCATTTTGGTTGGCCCTTGTTACGGAATTTCGATTGAGGGCGCCTCCGATATTGTAGACTGGAATGGAGACCAATACCGTATTTTCCGGAGGGGCAAGTTTGCCCGTGGCGAAATCGCGGTATAACATCATTGTAGCATCGATGCCGTCGCTTTCTCCGGGATGTATGCCATTATTGATTAAAATAACGGTCTTTTCGGCCCCGATTTTTTTGAAATTGAAATCCCCTGCCGGGTTGTAGGTGACAATGTGCAATGGATGGCCACTATCGGTTTCACCAATGGTTTGAAAATTAATTTCGGGAAACTCCTTTGCAAGTCGAATGTAAAAATCCACCACCTGCAGATAGGTAGCGGTTTCAGTACCGTTTGAATTTTCAAAATGAGTCGGAAAATCCGCGACCTTATCCTCGGTCTTTGTCTCGCAGCCAGCTAAGAAAAGAAAAAACACTACCCAAATTAAAAATCTCATTGGTACCTGGTTTTATTCGCTTCGGCAAAATTAAGCAAAAAAACAGCTTTGGTACTTAAGCTACTTTTGTAATCCTATCTATTTTCTCCTTTTTAATCGGTTTGTTATTGAAGGTAATCACATGCTTCGATCTAAGCCGGTAGTGCTCCCATTTCTCAATATCCGCGGAATCTATGGAAGAAGTAATGATGTTGATGCGCACTTTTTGAGGCAAGGAAAGCTGAATAAACTCTTCAAGAAACTGCCAACCGTCCATTATGGGCATATTAATATCCAAGAAGATTACTTCTGGAATTTCCGCATTTTTTGAAGTGGTATCGCGAATGGCATCGATTGCCAGCTTTCCATTGGCAAAACTATGAACAACACCACCGTGAACCACACTACCCAGCATTTTTTTAATGCCGAATACAGTGATAGGGTCATCATCTATGATGTAGATCGAGTTAATTTCTCTCATTAAAATAAATTTTGAAGATAGAGCCCTTGCCGACCTCGCTACAGACCATCACCTTACCGTTCATGGCCTCTATTTGATTTTTGGTAATATACAGGCCAATTCCCCTGGCATCCTTATGTTCATGAAAGGTCTTGTACATACCGAACAGTTTGTCACCATATTTCTTCATGTCGATCCCCAAGCCGTTGTCGCTTATTTCCAGAAGTGTTTGGCCTTCATTTTTGGTGGCATGTAAACGTATGATAGGATTTCTGGTCGGCTCTTTGTACTTGACCGAATTGGTGATGAAGTTCATAAGAATGCTTTCTAGGTATGCCGGAACTACGTTTATGCGCATATCATCGGATATTGTATTGACAATTTTCGCGTTATTATTAAGAAGAAAGGCATTTAAGTTTTTGGTGACTTTTTTCACCATATCGTTCAGTACAACTGGTTTTTTATTCAAGTTGGTATTGGTATTGATGGCCACGACCTCATTCAAATTTTCCAATGTATCCAATAAATTGTCCGAAGCCTCTACCAACATATTGATGAGATTCTCTTTTTCCTTTCCACATTTTTCATTGACCAGGAAGTCGAGCAACATCGAAAAATTGGCCGAATGGGAGCGAAGGTTGTGAGAGACAATATGGGCAAAATTGACTAGCTTTTTGTTTTGCAGGGCGGTGACATCGATGAGGTCTCGAAGCTCCTCTTCCTTTTGTTTGATGTTCGAAATGTCGAGGCTTATTCCGATTAAGCCATTTGCTATCCCATCATTTCCTACCAGAGGTATCTTCGAGGTCAAAAACGTGGTAATTTGACCGTCTTTCTTCTCACAAATCGTTTCTTTACCCAAGACGGGTTTCAAGGAGTTCATTACCTTTATATCCTCATTCCTTGATTCTTGGGCGGTTTTTTTGGGATAAAGGTCAAAATCATCCTTTCCCAACACCTGTTTGGGATGTTTTACACCAAGAAAATCACATTCTGCCTTGTTAACCAAGATTTTCTTGGAATCCCGATCTTTGATGAAAACGTTAAGGGGCAAGTTGTCTATTAATGTTCTTAGGAGACGTTCACTTTCCCTTATCTTCATTTCGGCTTGCACTTGATCATCGATATCTTGAAAAGTTCCAAGAATTCCTACAAGTTCATTGTTCTTGAACAAAGGCTTTCCAGCCGCTATGACCCATTTTTCATTTCCTTTGGCAGTTACTATCTGAAGTTTTTCATTCCATGGAGCCCCTTGGCTCATAGCCCTTTCCACTGCGAGTGATATCGTATTTCTGCTATGGCCTTGTTTGTAGAAATTTATGCCTGTTTCTATATCCGGGACAAAATCGAGGGGCACTTCATGAATTTTTTTGGTCATTTTGCACCAGCTTAATTTTTGGCTGGCCAAATCAAAGTTCCAGCTTCCAATTTTGGCGATTTCCGATTTTTTGTCGTGCAGTATTTGAAGTTTTTCAAACTCCAGTTCATTCGATACCTTCCTCGTGATATCCTTGGTCTGTATAATGACCCCGATGACATTTTCGTTTTCGTCGTACCATGGTATATTGGTCCATTCGAACCATCGATCTTTCTTCTCGGAATCGACATAGTGTTCCATTCCGGGACCACGATTTTTACCTTTAAGACAGTCTTTTAACGTCTTTTCCCAGTTTCTCGTCGTTTTTTCGAAAAGGTCGAGAATTTTTTTGCCAAAAACATTTCGGTTTCCAAAATTGAAATAATCGATCCAAGTATCCGAGGCGTACACGACTTCCAACTTGGTATTGAGAAAAGCGGTGGCCGTTGGTAATTGTTTGATTAGATAATTATTGACCTCAGTTAGGGGACTCTTTATCATTTATATGAAATTTCTTACTAAAATAATGGTATTGTTTGACTATTTGTCAAATTTGTTGTGAATTGTACGAATTACGTTGTGTTATGGATAAAACGGGGAATAATTGGGGGCAGAAATCGTTGTATTTCTCAGGATTTTTGCCTTTTGAATCGGGATATGCGGAAAAAGGTAAAGAATATACCATCAGAAATTCCTACAAATCCAACCCTATGGTTGTACCCGTACGGTATCGGGCACCAGACCGGTATAGTCCCCCCCATTCCTGATTACATCACGTACAATGGAGGAACTGATATACGATTTACCGGAAGAGGTGAGTAAAAAGACCGTTTCAATTTCGGAAAGCTTCCTATTGGTGTGCGCAATAGCCTTTTCGAACTCGAAATCACCGGGGTTACGTAACCCTCGAAGAATGAAACCGGCATTGATTTTTTGGCAAAAATCAACCGTTAGTCCTTCGTAGGTCATTACCTTTATTTTAGGTTCTTCCTTAAAAGCCTCGGTAATGAATCTTTGACGCTCTTCCAATGGGAACATGTACTTCTTTTCTGCGTTTATGCCAATGGCAATGACCAATTCGTCGAAAAGCGTGATACCTCTTTGTATAATGTCGAAATGCCCTAATGTCAATGGGTCGAAAGACCCTGGGAATATTGCGCGTTTCATTGGCGGATGAAATATGATTGTAGGTTAAATGTAGCCATTTCTATCTTAGGGCTTCCTCAATGGAGCTTTTAAAAAGTTCGGAAAGCCCTATTCCTGCAGTTTTTGCTTGCTGCGGAAGAATACTTTCGGTCGTTAGTCCCGGTGTCGTATTCATTTCGAGCATATAAGGTTCATCCTCGATAAAAATAAATTCACTCCTTGAATATCCCTTCATTTTTAGTACGTCGTATGCTCGTTTTGCGGCCATAGTGACTCTTTTCTCCTGCGTCTCCGATATTCTAGCGGGAGTAATTTCCTTGGATTTTCCTTTGTATTTCGCTTCGTAATCGAAGAAGTCGTTTTCACTGATAATTTCCGTGATGGGCAACACTTTGGTCTCGCCCTTGTACTTCATGACTCCGACCGAGACCTCGATACCATCCAGAAATTTCTCGATTATAATTTCGTCATCTTCTTTGAAGGCTGTTTCTATGGCCGATGCCAAGTCTCCTTTTCGATACACCTTTGTTATTCCGAAACTGCTTCCTGCTTTGTTGGCCTTTACAAAACAAGGTAGCCCAACCTTGGCCACAATACCGTCTTCATCGATTGTATCACCGAGATTTAAATAGTAGGACGGCGCCGATTTGATACCGTAGGGTTTTAAAACGCTTAACAAGTCCCGTTTATTGAAGGTTAGGGCAGATTGATAATAATCGCAGGAAGTCTGTGGAATGCCCAATAGTTCAAAATAGGCTTGCATCAAACCATCTTCTCCCGGGGTGCCATGAATAGCATTAAACACACAGTCGAATATCAGCTTTTTTCCGTTATGTGTTACCGAAAAGTCGTTTCGATCCACAACATACTCCTTTTCCCGGTCATCTATATACACCCATCTGTCCCTAAGAATATGAATACGATGGGGATTAAAGAAGTCCTTATCCAAATATTGGTAAACCACATTGCCACTCTTAATAGAGATATCAAACTCACTGGAGTATCCGCCCATGATAATGGCAATATTTTTTCTCATGACTAGCCTTATTCATTGATTTATTCCATTTCAAAGTAAAGAAAAAAGTGAGCGGTATGTATCTTTGGATGTTTATTTTTTTAAATGGTCGCTCGATACTTTCGACTGGTTTTAGTAGTACCAACTGTTTTCGTTTAAATCTTGGGAACATATTTCGGATAAACGGCCCCAGTTAGTTATACCTCATTTCCTATATTTGCACCGAAGAATAACAATCGATGCGAAATTTTTTAAACTTTTTGAAAAGCAAAACTTTTCTAATTCAATTGGCATTGGCGGTCGTGGTTTTGATAGTGCTCGTGTTCCTATCGCTTCAATGGCTAAAGAGCTCTACGAACCATGGGGAATTTGTCGAGGTGCCGGATTTCTCCAAATTGTCGGTTCCGGATATGCGTACTGCCGTAGAAGCCGCAGGATTGAGATATGAGGTGTTGGATTCTGCCAACTTCAATCCTGATTACCCCCGTTTTTCGATTATCGATCAAAATCCGCCCGCGGGCAATAAGGTAAAGCGGAACCGAAAAATATATCTCACGGTCAATCCATCCGGCTACAAAAAAGTAACGGTACCTAATATCGAGCAAGTCACTAAGCGAAATGCCACATCTATGTTGAGGGCCGTGGGTCTCGATGTACAGCGAACCACCTATATCGATGAATTGGGGAAAGATATGGTCTACTACATTAAATTCAAGGGAAAACGTATCAAGCCAGGGGACAAAATTCCGAAAACCTCCAAGGTAGAATTGGTCTGTGGTAATGGAAATCGAACCCAACGATCACAAATTAAGGCCGATTCGGAATAAATAAATTATGGCACCTCAAAACGGCTTAGATGCCAAAGCGGATAAATTCTTTGAACATCATAAGTTCGTTGCGGCCAAGGGCCAAGACCCACTTCGGGTCGATAAGTTTCTTATGAACTTCATTGAATATGCCACTCGAAGCAAAATCCAGCAGGCCGCCAAAAGTGGAAATATTTGGGTCAATGGGATAGCGGTAAAACAAAACTATAAGGTGAAGGCCGGAGATGAAGTGAAAGTGATGTTCGAGCATCCGCCCCATGAGTTTTTATTGGTGCCAGAAGCGATTCCCCTGAACATCGTTTATGAAGATGATACCCTTTTGGTCGTGAACAAACCGGCAGGTATGGTGGTGCATCCAGGTCATGGAAACTATTCCGGGACATTGATCAACGCCCTATTGCACCATATAAAAGACCTCCCACTAAACAGCAACGAACGTCCAGGTCTGGTACACCGGATAGACAAGGATACCTCAGGGCTATTGGTAGTTGCCAAGACCGAGGAGGCAATGACCCATCTTGCCAAACAATTTTTTGACAAAACGAGTGAACGTGAATATATAGCACTGGTATGGGGCAATGTGGAAAGCGAAAGTGGCACTATCGAAGGCCATATCGCCCGAAATCCAAAAAACAGACTTCAAATGCAGGTTTTTCCGGATGCGGACGAAGGTAAAGAAGCGATTACCCATTACGAGGTGCTGGAACGTTTTGGCTACGTGACCCTGGTTTCCTGTAGGCTTGAAACAGGCCGAACACATCAAATTCGGGTGCATATGAAGCACATTGGGCATACGCTATTTAACGACGAGCGATATGGAGGCGATAAAATCTTAAAAGGTACCACCTTCACCAAATACAAGCAATTTGTAGAGAATGCCTTCAAGGTACTTCCCCGTCAGGCCCTACATGCCAAAACCCTTGGTTTTGAACATCCGGTAACAGGGGAAAAAATGAAGTTCGATTCGGAACTGCCCGAAGATATGGTGAACTGCATCGCCAAATGGCGTGATTATTCGAAACACGGCAAGGAATTATAAATTATCTCGATTCCCCTATCAATAACACTTTTGTCGATGGGAGGTACAATCACAAAAATCCTTACTATTTTTATGGTACAAAAGTCAGTTTATGAAGATAGTGGTTTCCCCAGCGAAATCGTTGGATTTTGAAAGAGAGTATCCCAAATTTGCCCACACCCAGCCCGCTTTTTTGGAGCAGGCGGAGAGACTCAATAAAGTATTGGCCAGAAAGAAGCCGAAAGCACTTTCGGATTTGATGGGGATTTCCAATAATCTGGCGCAATTGAACTGGGAAAGAAATCAGAATTTCTCGCTTCCGTTTACTGCCGAAAATGCCAGACCTGCGATCTACGCATTCAACGGGGATGTCTATCAAGGATTGGATGCTTATACCCTGCCGACCAAAAAAATAGAGAAGTTACAAGATACCCTCCGTATTCTTTCGGGACTTTATGGGATATTAAAGCCCTTGGATTTAATACAACCGTATAGATTGGAAATGGGCACCTCTTTGAAAATGGGCCGTAAAAAGAACCTGTACGAATTCTGGAAAAAGCAATTGACGGCGTATTTGAACACCGAACTGGAAGACGGGGAGCTTTTTATTAATTTAGCTAGTAACGAGTATTTTGGCGCTATTGATACGAAAGCGCTGAAAGTACCGATCATCACCCCTATTTTTAAGGATTGGAAAGGTGATAACCTTAAAGTAATCAGTTTTTTTGCTAAAAAGGCCCGCGGGTCCATGGTTCGTTATATCGTCGATTCCGGTGCAAAGACACTGGACGATGTGAAGGGCTTTAATCTGGACGAGTACGAATTCAGTGCGGCGCATACCGTAAAGGAAAGCGAACCCGTGTTCGTTAGATAATATCTTGGGCGCGCAACCGTTTTACTTTTATAGACATCTGTAATAAAAGAAAAACGATGAAGAGACCAATCCTTGCCTTATTGATGATAATACTATTATCCCTAGGGTGCACCGACCGGGACGACGAATTGGATACCATTCAAATTCGTGTCAAAAATAATAATGATTTTGTGTATCAAAGGGTAACGGTAGGCGGTGCGGAGAACGTTTATGAAAATATTGGTCCCGGGGACTATTCGGAGTATTTGATATATGACCAGGCCTATAGGTATGCCAGTATCAATATTGAGGGCAATGGACAGACCTATACGCTGCAGCCCATTGATTTTGTAGGTGAGACGCCTTTGGGTATCGGCTTTTATACCTATGAACTGACCGCGAACGAGTCGGGTACGGTAGATTTGGACTTCATAATCGAATAAAGATTATTTTTTTGAGCTAACGCTTATTTTTTCCTCAACAGTTGGTTTTTTTTTGATTTTTCTTCTCCTTCTTACTCCGTAGGTACCATTGATGATTTTACCTCTTCTGGTTTTTTTATCTCCTTTTCCCATATTTTTGATTTTATTGTGTTCCTAAAATACAAAATGCTAGGTTACAGGTCAACTGAAATGGCAAAGACTCCGAAATTCTTAATTTAGTGTTATTGAAACCGGCATTTCTTTTTAATCAAACATATATCGTTGTTCCTTCACACCCATCCGTATAAACCGTTTCTATTCAACGAGGCGACCAAACTGATAGTCGGCACCTTGCCTCCGCCGAGATTTACTACGGGGGAGCTAAAACAAGGCGATGTAGATTTTTGCTATGGGAGTAGGGATGGACAGCTTTGGCCAATTTTAGACCGCATTTTTAATTTGAATCTAAAATTTGAAACAACGGAGGAGGCAGTTCAACAACGAATCGATTTTCTAAAAAAAAGAAGGATTGGGATCTGTGATATTGTTGAAAGTGCCAAGCGTTCAAAGGTCGATGCTTCCGATTTGGGTATGCAGCAAACCCAACTCAGGGATATTGTCGGCTACCTGCAACAATACCCGAAGGTGAAGACGCTACTTTTCACAGGAGGAAATAGCAAGAACGGACCCGAATATTTCTTTCGAAAACAGCTTAAACGGTACCAACTGGAATTCAAAGTGATTTCTGCAGAGGTTCCCCGTATCCATGAATTTGGATTACCGGTCATTCCCGGTAAGGAGGAAGGTCCTGCCAACTTAACGACGCGAACCATCAAAACCGTATCACTTACCGCGCCCTCCGGGGCTGCCAATAGGGCCGTAGGCAGTTTACCGGCCTTTAAAAAGTTGAAAGACCAAAATCCTTTCTTTAGTACGGTCGATTTCAGGGTACTGCAGTACGCCCAATTTTTCTAAGGGCTCCAAGAAAAGGTTCAAAACTAAAAAGAGCCCTGGCGGTATCGCCAAGACTCTTTTACGAGAACACTATATGAAAATGAAAAAAATTACTTATTGGTTGATTACAGAATAAAAGTAGTGCAGTAATATCAAGGGCGGAAACAATTGTTGTGAACCCTGTTGATTTTGTGGTGTCTACAGTAAATTTTGTTATTTAGTTCAAATTTGATGGGTCGTATACTGGATTATTGGCGATATTTAAGGTTCTATTTCATCGCAAGTAAAAAGAGTTTAGGGTTTAGAATAAACAGAGGTACCATTTTATGCAGCAATCGGAAAGACTAAAAGAGTTCAGAAAATCGGTCAACAACAAGTTCAATGTGTATAACAGCTTGTTTTTGAATTTACCCTATAGTGACATGGACAATGTAGGTATATTGATTCCATTGCTATTACATCAATGCCAACAGGGGCTTCAATCAGGGCAAAATCCACGTGAGATACTCGATGCATTTTTCCAGAACTATGTGGATCTAGGTTCGGAGAAGGATAAGATCGATTTTATGTTCCGAATCATACAATATGTAGAACGACAGGTTGTACTGTACGACAGTGTTGAGGATGCGGCTTTCCCCAAATTGAATCAACATAGCACTTCACTTTCTATCAAAGACTATTTTCAATTGGTTCACAAGACAAAGAGTTGGGACAAAGTAGCGAAAAAACTCTCTACCTTCAGTGCCCGTATTGTTTTGACCGCACATCCGACCCAATTTTATACACCGGCTATCCTCGATATCATCAGTGAACTACGATCATTGATTCTCGAGGATAAAATCGATGAAATAGATGTGACGCTACAGCAACTAGGGCTCACATCCTTGATCAATGCGAAAAAACCCACTCCTTTAGACGAGGCCAGAAACATTATTTATATTCTAAGGCATGTCTATTACGATGCAGTAGGTGATTTGTACGCGTACATCAAAGAAAATATCAACAATGGCAATTTTGAAAACCACGACATCATAAAACTCGGGTTTTGGCCTGGAGGCGACCGCGACGGCAACCCGTTCGTAACAGCGGACATCACTAAAGATGTTGCCGACGAACTAAGAATAAACTTGATGAAGTGCTACTACAATGATTTAAAAGTACTTCAGAAAAAATTATCTTTCAAGAGGTTGCAAGAACCTTTAAACCAACTCAGAAACAATCTCTATATAGCCATGTTCGATACGTCTCGAAACGTAGGCTATGCCGATATCATCGAACCTTTATTGACCATCAGGGACCTCTTGATAGAGCACTATCATGGTCTGAGACTTCAAGAGCTCGACCACTTAATCGATAAGGTGAAGATTTTCAAGACGCATTTTGCGATTTTGGATATCCGACAAGACCATCGGGTTCATAAGAACGTGGTAGAAACCATCTTGAAGGACCGTAAGATCGTTAAGGAAAGCATCGACGAGCTGGATGAAGATACTTTGATCGATGTACTCTTGCACAAAAATTTGAAACTGAAGGCGGAGGATTTCACAGAACCCATAGTAAAAGATACTATCCAAAATATCCTGCAGCTAAAATCCATTCAATCCAAGAATGGGCAAGAGGGCTGCAACCGATACATCATCAGCAATTCCGAAGATGTATTTTCGGTACTGTTCGTATTCGGCCTGTTTCGATGGTGCGGATGGAAAACCGAAGAGATTACTTTTGATATTGTACCCTTGTTCGAGACGATGAAAGGTATGGATAGTTCCGAGGCCACCATGCAGGCACTTTTCGACCTACCGGAATACCGGGCGCATGTGGCAAATAGGGAGAACAAACATACGATTATGCTTGGTTTTTCGGATGGTACCAAGGATGGGGGCTACGTTAAGGCCAACTGGTCCATTTTTAAGACTAAGGAAAACCTCTCGAAGGTATGCCGAAAGAACGATATAATGGCCATTTTCTTCGATGGTAGGGGAGGACCTCCGGCCCGAGGTGGAGGCAAGACCCATCGCTTTTACGCGGCTCAGACCAAAGACATCGCAAACCATGAAATACAGCTAACGATTCAAGGTCAGACGATTACCAGTACTTATGGTACCAAGGAGCAATTTATGTACAATAGCGAACAATTATTGACTGCCGGACTATCAAACAATCTCTTCGGAAAGGAAAACGTGATATCGGGAGCGTCAAGGCAACTACTTGAGCAATTGTCGGAGTTGAGTTTTGCCAAATACGATGCCTTAAAGAACCACGAGAAGTTCATGCCCTATCTGGAACACATGAGTACCTTGAAGTATTATACCAAAGCAAATATTGGTAGTAGACCGGGCAAGCGGGGCAATAAAAAGAAATTGGAACTAAGTGATTTGCGAGCGATTTCCTTCGTAGGTTCATGGAGTCAGTTAAAGCAGAACGTGCCAGGATATTTTGGGATAGGAACCGCCATCAAGACCTTGAAAGACAAAGGAAAATTAAGGGAGCTCAAAAAACTCTACAGGGAAGTGCCCCTGTTCAAGGCATTGATGAACAACAGTATGATGTCGCTTTCGAAATGCTATTTTGAACTTACCAGTTATATGAAAGACAGCGAGGAATACGGCGCTTTTTGGAATATACTGTACGAAGAATTCCAGTTGTCCAAAAAAATGTTGTTGTTGATCTCCGGGTCGAAGGTGTTGATGGAGAATGAGACCATTTCGAGGGAATCGATAAAGATTCGTGAAAACATCGTACTGCCTCTGTTGGTGATTCAGCAATACGCCTTACAAAAAATCGGGCAAAAGTCTGAATATCATGAACTCTATGAGAAAATTGTTACCAGGTCGCTTTATGGAAATATAAATGCAAGCCGAAATTCAGCTTGATAGATACTAGTTTTTTAATTCAGTTGATTAAGAAAGGAAGCCTAACGGCACCTCGATACCTTGAAATTTTTTGTAATCAATTTTCATAGACCTCAAACGCTGCGCCCATCCCATAATTCCGATTTCCAGTCTGGATCAATTTAGAGTTTTTGTTATAGGTCTTATCAAAAACCTGCCATTTCTTATTGTTGAGGAATACCCTTCGCACATAGGTGTTCTCGTTGGGGAGCCCTTTTGTAAAAGGAAGCAAAGGTCTAAAAGAGGTGGAAATCTTTTGGGTTCCCCGTGGGGTACGTACTTCCCGATACTTTTTGGTTTGTGCCAGGCGACCTTCTTTATTCGCATATCCGAGTACCTGTAAGGAAGCATAGATTCCGGTTTCCGGAATGAAAATAGACTTAGAGGCTACTTCTAGTTCGTATACTTTGTCTTCTTTGTAATTGATGGCAAAAACGATTTCCTCATACCCTATTTGATTTCCGGGCAATCCGTTGTCATTTTCGTAGAATTGAATTCGGAAAACAGTAGGGTAGTCCCCTTTTCCTTTTGATTTGTATTGTGATTCGGCATTGATAGGAAGTAGTAGTTTGCTAATCCTTGTAGGCTTATCATCGATTCGTTCGAAGAAAACGGCGACTTCACTTTCGACTGTTGGCAACCAACAGGCAAACAGGTCGTCGTGCGTAATGGCTTTTTTCCTTCGCATTTTGAACTTCCCCTCTTTTGGCGCCGACACGACCACCTCGCTCAGTTGCGATACCTCCGGCCGTAACCGAATGGTCGATGGAATTAATGCTGCCACTACTGCCTTTTCCGCATAGCCCATGGCCGAAATGTAAAGGGTATCTACATCACTATATCTTTTCGTGGAAAATAGAAAAATACCTTCATCGTCGGCGAAGGTTCCCAATCCGTCGCCAAAAGAGATAGTCGCAAAGGGTATAGGCTCTTGATTTAGGCTGTCCACTATGGCAATTCGCTGACCATATAGTCCATAACACGTCAGCAAAAAAAGAAATATGGTCAGTACTACTCTCATAGGCACGGAAGCCCTGATTTTCAGAAAAGGTAATGGGCTGTATTAATCAAACGAACGGAAATACCATATAGTACTATGGAGTCATCTTTGTACTTAGAATTCCGTAGAATGCACGAATGCCATATGCGATTTGTCCGATTCTCAGATTTTCGTCGGGACTATGCTGGTTGTTGTCCGGATTCACCATCGGTACAATGAACGCGGGAATCTGTAGCTCGTTGATAAATGGAGCTATAGGCACCGTCCCACCCATGATACGTATTTGTACCACTTCATCGTCAAAAGTTGATTTCAAACTGTTTACCAAAAAATTTCCGTAGGGGTTATTCAAGTCGGTACGGAAGGCATCGGTAACGCTTCCTTCCTTTACGGTGACGATCTTTTCGTGTGACATACGCTCTTCCCTGCTAGGCGTACCTTCGACAATGTGGAATCCCTTATCAGTGATATATTTTTTAACCAGTCCCTTGAGTTTTGAACCGTCTGATTCCGGGACCAGACGTAAATCGATTTCGGCAGTGGCACTTTCCGGGATGATCGTCCTAGCTTTTTCTCCAATCCAGCCTGAGCCCAACCCGCGTATGTTCAGGGAGGGATATTGTAGGGCTTCCTGATAAAAACCACCTACTTTTTCAGGGGTTTTTATTGCTAGGTTGTCATTAATGCCACCAAGGTCATCAGGAACGCTTTTTAGGATGGTCATCGTGGCTTCGTCGAGATCGATACCGTCGTAGTAGCCTGGAATTAATACACGCCCCTCGGTGTCTTTCATGCCGGCCAGCAGTTGTGACAGTCGAAAACCGGGGTTTGGGGCATAGTTCCCATAATGCCCACTATGTTGTGGCCGAATAGGGCCGTGGACGGTAAGGGATAACGTGGTAATGCCCCTACATCCGTAGATTACGGTAGGTTTTTCGGAGATATGTACCGGTCCGTCATTGATAACCAGAAAGTCCGCCTCCAAAAGTTCGCGGTATTCCTTGACCGCCTTTGGTAAGGGTTTGCTGCTTTTTTCTTCCTCACTGTCCAAAATTACCTTGACATTAAAGGGGAGGTCTACCCCGGTTTTTTTCAATAGGTCAATAGTATTCAAAAACATTACAATAGGTCCCTTGTCGTCGGAGGTTGATCGCCCGAACAAACGCCAATCATAATCGATATCGTCGGCGAGTTCTTCGAAGTCGTGGGTTTTCCAGTTTTCACCTTCCTTGGATTTGAGAACGACTTGATAAGGGTTGGGTTGATTCCATTTGGTGGGATCGACCGATTGCCCGTCAAAATGCATATAGAAAAGAATGGTGGGTTTACTGTCATCCATTGGAAGCGCTGCGAAGAACAATGATTCCCCGTCGGTCGGAAGTACAGAGGAATTGAAGCCCCTATCGTTGAATTTTTTGGTCAACCAGTTGAGGTTCAAATTGATGTCGGCATGTTCCAAGGCATCGTTCGGAATTGCCACAAATTCCCGTAGCTCATCGATACTATGGCGTACCTGTGATTTAAGCTGGCCGGGTTCTTGTGCCGAACTGGGGCAACAGGTGAAAATGAGGAGTAAAAACAGTATTTTTTTCATACGGATCGCAGTTGGATTGTAAGTTCTAAATGTAAGGATATTTAAGGGAAATAAGGGGTGCACTGGAATTCAGGATTTTAGCTCCGCATGAATTGTTCTAGGGAGCTTTCTTCGACTTGGAAAAGGCCAGGAGCACGATTAATCGTAGCAAAAGCAAAAAAGGAAATCCGTGAAGGAGCAGGTCGAACCAATCCAAGGGTTTCATGCCCACGGCGCCTCCGGCAATCCATTTCAGCTTGCCCCAGAGGTGGGGTTCTGGAAAAAAAGGGGCCAACCCTAATGTAAGGCATAGCAGCAGTATTATTTTCCAATTGTTGATGAGTTCTTTCACGATTTTATTTTTTCAACGAAATCACCGATAGTCGCGATACCGTAGTCCGTTAAATGCTTAATGAAGGCCGAGCCGATAATGGCTCCCTTAGCCGTTTCTGTAGCTGCTTGAAAGGTTTCGGCATTGCTGATGCCAAAACCTACGATTTGGGGATTTTTCAAACCCATCCTGGCGATTCGTTCGAAATAATCGGTCTGGGCATTCCCAAAACCATCTTTCGAGCCGGTCACACTGGCGGAGCTCACCATGTAAATGAAGCCTGCCGAGGCTCCATCGATTTGACGAATACGTTCTTCACTGGTTTGGGGAGTAATCAAGAAAACATTGATGAGTCCGTATTTTGTGAAAATAGCCTCGTATTGCTCTTGGTAAACATCCAAGGGGAGATCGGGCATGATGATTCCATCGATTCCGATTTCATGGCACTTTCTGCAAAAAGCCTCCACCCCGTATTGGAGCATGGGATTAAAATAGCCCATTACAATCAGGGGTATCGAAACGGTCTTACGAATATCCTTTAATTGTTCGAAAAGAAGCTCGGTACGCATACCATTCTGCAAGGCGGCGGTAGAGCTGGCCTGTATGGTGGGGCCATCCGCCAAAGGATCACTAAAGGGCAGCCCGATCTCGATCATGTCCACCCCGTTTTTTTCCAACTCCCGAATAATGGGTACGGTATCGTTGAGCGCTGGATAACCCGCTGTGAAATAGATTGAGAGGAGTTTTTTATCTTCCTGGAGTTTTTGATTGATTCGGTTCATATTAAAAATACGAGTAACAAAGTCTACTGATTACTTTTTACAGCATACTCTTTACTCATTTTATAGTTTGAAATAGTCTATATACGTCTGTAAATCCTTGTCTCCTCGCCCAGATAAATTAATTACGACCACATCGTCTTCCTTGAATTGTTTATAATCGAAAATGGCAAAGGCGTGGGAGGTTTCGATGGCGGGAATGATGCCCTCCAATTGCGAAACTTCTAATCCGGCCGTCATGGCTTCATCGTCGGTAATCGAGATAAATTCCCCTCGACCCGATTTGAACAGATGCGCGTGCATAGGCCCTACTCCTGGGTAATCGAGTCCGGCTGAAATGGAATAGGGTTCGGTAATCTGGCCGTCTTGGGTCTGCATCAAGAGGGTCTTGCTCCCGTGGATGATGCCTACTTTTCCCAAGGCCGAAGTCGCGGCACTTTCCCCGGTATCTATACCTTTTCCAGCTGCTTCCACGGCAATGATTCCTACTTCGGGAACATCTAGATAATGGAAATAGGCACCGGCCGCATTGCTGCCACCTCCAACGCAGGCGACCACGTAATCGGGATTTTCACGTCCTTCCTTTTCTTTGAGCTGCCATTTGATTTCCTCGGAGATGACCGACTGAAAACGGGCTACCATATCGGGGTAGGGGTGCGGCCCCACCACCGATCCGATAATATAATGGGTATCGACCGGGTTGTTGATCCAATCGCGAATGGCTTCGTTAGTGGCATCCTTAAGGGTACGACTACCGGAAAGTGCCGGGCGCACTTTAGCACCCAACATTTTCATACGGGCGACGTTCGGAGCTTGACGGGCGATGTCTATTTCTCCCATATACACCACGCATTCAATGCCCATTAGGGCACAGACCGTTGCCGTGGCGACCCCGTGTTGCCCTGCCCCGGTTTCTGCGATGATGCGGTTTTTGCCCAATTTTTTCGCCATCAAGATTTGCCCGATGGTGTTGTTTACTTTATGTGCACCTGTGTGACATAGGTCTTCCCGTTTGAGGTAGATTTTTGTTCCATATTTTTGGGAGAGTCGTTCTGCGAAGTACAGCGGTGTAGGGCGACCTACATAGTCTTTGAGCAAGTGGTCGAACTCCCTTTGAAAGGAAGGGTCGGCCATGATTCGAAGATAGTTTTGCCGTAGTTCCTCGGTATTAGGGTACAGCATTTCAGGGATGTAGGCCCCCCCGAACTCTCCATAATTACCCTTTTCGTCTGCGTGATAAGATTTCCTTTCGGTCTCCCCCGAAATGGTAGTGGTCCTTTTTTTTCGTTTCATAGCACTTAATCGATACTTAGTAATTTCTTGAACTGCCCTAATCTTTTTACATCTTTCAATCCGGGCTCGATTTCAAATCGACTGTTGATATCAATAGCGTGACAGTACTTTGATTCGGGCCGTTTTAAAAATTCTTGAAGTGATTCCAATTGTTCCAATCCAATACCCCCACTCAAAAAGTAGGGTTTGATCGAGGGATAACTGGCCATTGCCTTCCAATCGAAACCATACCCATTGCCTCCGGGAAGTTCACCCTTGGCATCGAATAAATAAAAATCGCAAACATCCTCAAAATGTCGTAAGATGGTGAAATCAAAGTTGTCTTTGATCGAGAACACCTTGATAATTTTTATCTGTGGAAGACGTGCTTTTAGTGTATCGCAAAACCCCGGACTTTCATTTCCGTGTAATTGCACCATTAGCAATCCGTAGGTATCGACTTTTTCAGCGATGATTTCCATAGTCGCATCTACAAAAACCCCCACCTTCTTGATACGATGGGGTATCGATGGCATATCCCCTTCAAAGGAACGCTTGGAGGGTTCCCAGAATATGAAACCTAAATAATCCGGGTTCAAGCTCGCGACTTCCGAAGTGTTTTTGTTCATACCACATACCTTTAGCTTCAATGCAGCTGTGCCACCGTTGCTGACAGTATCTTTTTTATTGGTATAGTAGTACTCCATGAATCGTTATTTGAGTTGTTTTATGAAGTCCATCGCATATTGTCCGGGATTATCGGTCTTCATAAAGTTCTCTCCGATTAAAAACCCTTGGTATCCATAGACCTGTAAATCCCGGATGGCCGTAATGTTGCTGATACCACTTTCCGACACTTTTACAAACTCCTCAGGAATCAGTTTGGAGAGCGATTTACTGGTCTCCAGACTCACTTCAAAAGTCTTCAGATTTCGATTGTTCACACCAAGCATGTCAAGGCTGTACAACCTTGATTTCTGCAGCTCCTCCTGGTTATGCACTTCCAGAAGTACCTCCAACCCTAAACTTTTGGCCAATTCCGAAAAGGTCTTGATTTCATCTCTAGTGAGTATGGCCGCAATCAAAAGAACGACATCGGCACCATGGGCCTTGGCTTCCAAAAGTTGGTATTCATCGATAATGAATTCCTTGCGTAACAAGGGTATCCGAACCGAGGCACGGGCCAATAAAAGATCATCCAACGACCCACCAAAATATTTACCATCGGTCAAGACCGATATACCGCATACCCCTGCATTTTGATAGCCTTGCACGACTTGCTGCACATTAAGTCCCTGATTAATTTCCGATTTCGAGGGGGACCTCCTTTTGTGTTCGGCAATGATACCCGTGTCACTTCTGCGAAGTGCATCCGACAGGGAAACCGTTTCCCGATTGAATAACACGGAGTTTTCCAAATAGGATATCGGGATGAGCGATTTTTTCAAATCGACCTCCTTCCGTTTGTCCGCTACTATTTTATCTAGAATGCTCATTTTTTATTTTTAACTTCCTCATACAAAGTAGGGCCGGAAGGGTATACAAACAACCCTGTGATGCCCCTTTCTCACAGGGAAACTATCGACTCAATTGCTGCAATTTCTTCAACGCATCCAGGCCCTTTCCGCTCAACAACGATTCCTTGGCCTTTTCAAAACCTTCTTTCGGACCGAGGTTCTTGACCGTGGCAATGGCTATTCCTGCATTGGCACATACTACATTGTTCTGTGGCTCTGTACCATTGCCTTCAAGTACTTTCATGAAAATTTGAGCTGATTCTTCAATGTTGTCGCCACCAACGATATCGGCTTGTGCTATGGCCGATACCCCAAAATCCTCGGGACGTAGCATGCCCTCCGACTCGTTGGAAATCGTCTTGGTGCTTCCGGTCAAAGATATTTCATCATAGCCATCCAGTGCATGCAATACCGTAAATTTTTTATCGGTATTCTGATAGAGATAGCCATACATACGGGCCAGCTCCAGATTAAAGACCCCGACCATCTGATTTTTTGGGAAAGCAGGGTTTACCATAGGCCCCAACATGTTAAAAAAGGTCTTGACACCAAGCTCCCTTCGAATAGGAGCTACATTTTTCATTGCAGGATGAAAGAGCGGCGCATGCAGTACACAGATTCCCGCCTCATCGATCGATTTTTTCAAAAAGTCCGCCTCGTTGCTGAATTTGATACCCAAAAACTCCATGACATTGCTGCTGCCACATTTCGAAGATACGCCATAGTTGCCATGCTTGGTTACCTTAACATCCGCCCCGGCGGTCACGAAAGAGGCCAAGGTCGATATATTGAAGGTATCCTTACCATCCCCGCCCGTTCCGCATAGATCAATAGGATTGTAGTCGGACAAATCGACCGCCAAGCATAATTCCAGCAGGGCATCCCGAAAGCCTTCCAGTTCTTCGATGGTGACACTTCTCATCATATATACTGTCAAGAAAGCAGCTATTTGGCTGGTATTGTACTCCCCGATGGCGATATTCACCAAGATTTGTTTCGCCTCTTCCTTGGAGAGGAGTTCGTGGTTAATGAGTTTGTTGAGTGTTTCTTTCATTAAGAGGGCTTTTAGTTTCCATTCGTGCAAAAGGAGAATCCCATTTTTGCTTCAATATCCGTTCATAAGTCGAAGTAAATTAAGGTTAGTTTTCCAACCAATTTTCCAATATTTTCTTCCCTTGAGGTGTTAAGACCGACTCGGGATGAAACTGTACCGCGCGCACATCATATTCTTTGTGGCGCAACGACATGACCTGTCCGTTTTCATCAAAGGAAGTCGCTTCCAAAACCGCTGGAAGCTCAGGGGAAACGACCCATGAATGGTATCGTCCGACCTCGATTTCTTTGGGCATCCCTTCAAAAAGAACATCGTCCTCGGCAATGTTTATCTTGGTAGCGATCCCATGGTATACTTCGTCGAGATTGATGAGTGAGCCTCCAAAGACTTCCCCGATTGCCTGTTGACCCAAGCACACACCAAAGATACTTTTTGTCGGGGCATAGGCCGAAATAATTGCCTTTAAGAGGCCGGCCTCATCCGGGATCCCAGGTCCCGGGGACAATACTATTTTTTCGTAGGCATCGACTTCTTCCAAGGTGAGTTGGTCGTTGCGTTTTACGACCACTTCACAACCTAAGTCTTCTAAATAATGTACAAGATTATAGGTAAAACTGTCGTAATTATCGATCACTAAAATCTTCTTCATCTTCATATGGTTTTAGCGATTTCCAACGCCTTTGTCAGGGCGCCTAGCTTATTATAGGTCTCTTGCAGTTCATCCTCCGGATCGGAGGCAGCAACCAATCCGGCACCGGCCTGATAGTGCAAATGGTGGTTTTTGCTTAAAAAGGTACGGATCATGATGGCGTGGTTAAAATTCCCGTTGAAATCCATGAATCCAATAGCACCGCCATAGTAGCCCCTGCTTGTCTTTTCGTATTGCTCAATGAGTTGCATGGCCCTATGCTTGGGCGCACCGCTCAGGGTTCCTGCCGGGAAGGTGTCCGCTACGACCTTCATAGTGGGAATGTCGGTCTTCTTTTGCCCGGTTACCTTGGAGACCAAATGGATTACATGGGAAAAAAACTGCACTTCCCGGTAGTTGGCCACTTTAACCATATTGCCATTTCGACTAAGGTCGTTCCTTGCGAGATCAACCAACATTACGTGCTCACTGTTTTCCTTATCGTCTTCGGTAAGCGCTTTGGCCAATTTGGCGTCTTCCTCGTCATTTCCCGTTCTTTTAAAAGTACCTGCAATCGGGTGTATTTCGGCTTTTCCATCCTTGACGATCAACTGTGCTTCCGGGGAACTTCCGAAAATTTTAAAGTCCCCGTAGTCAAAATAAAAAAGGTAGGGTGATGGGTTGACGGACCGTAGCGCCCTATAAACGTTAAACTCGTCGCCTTTAAACCCTTGGGAAAATCTTCGGGACAGAACCAACTGAAAGACATCACCGCGTTGACAATGTTTTTTGGCCAACCGTACATGTTCCTTATATTCTTCATCCTCCAAGTTGGAAACGGGCTCTCCTTCGGTTGAAAAATTATAGGAAGCAAAATTTTTGACATTCAAAAGTCGCTCTAGTTCAGGGATATTGTTGTCAGACTCGAAACAGTGGGCAAACAGATAGGCCTCGTTTTTGAAGTGATTGATGGCGATGATATTTTGGTATACGGCGTAATAGATGTCAGGTATTGCCACCGACCCTTTTTTCTTATTTATTTCGACCGCCTCAAAATAACGAACCGCATCGTAGGCCATATAGCCGAACAACCCGTTATCGATAAATTTGAAACTATTTTCCCCCGCCTTAAACTTTTTGCTGAAATCGTGAATGATTTCCACTACATCGGAATCCGACGAGATACCCATCTCGTGGGATGTGCCATCGGGAAATTGCTGCGAAACCATCTCATTTTCAACTTTGATGGAAGCAATCGGATTGCAACAGATGTAAGAGAAACTATTATCGTTCGCATGGTAGTCGCTGCTTTCCAAAAGGATACTGTTCGGGAATCGATCCCTAATTTTTAGATACACACTGACCGGAGTAATAGTATCGGCCAGGATTTTTTTGGAATGTGTTTCGAGTTGGTAACGCATTGTACGATTGTTGATAAAAAAGGAAGGCCTGTCGTGATGACAGGCCCTCTATAGTTGTACTATAATGAAGTTCAGCTCACGATGTTCGTCGGGAGTCAAACCACCACCAAGTATTTGTTCCATTACTTTTCATTGGTTCAAATATAGAAATGATTTTAATAAATACAAATCGCTTGGGGCATAAAAATTATGGAGCCTCGAAACTATGATAGTTTCAAGGCTCCAGGCTGTGAGGTTAAGCCTATTTAAATCATATGGTGTTCTAGAATTCCAAATCTACTACAAGGTCGAATTCATCGTAAATGGTTTTGTCCCCCAGGTTGTCGAAAAAGCTTCCAGAACCGTATTTGACATCGTAATTGGTACGGTCTACTTTCATAGTAGCGGTTGCTTTGCTCCCGTAGATCGATACGTCAAAAGTGATTGGCTTTGTAATGCCTTTGATGGTTAAATCGCCTGTGACCTCGTAGGAATTCTTGCCGGTAGATTTAACTTCCGTAAACTTTAGGGAGGATGTTTTGTGATTTGCGGTATCAAAAAAATCGGCGGAGTTTAAGTGTCCGTCCAATTTTTGCTTGTACTCGCCTTCCAAATCCTCTGTATTGATGGTAGTCATGTCTACTACGAACTCTCCCCCGGTCAGTTTGTCCCCATCGAATACCAAAGCTCCTTCTTCTAGTGCAATACTTCCGTAATGGGACCCGGTTACCTTATAAGCTTTCCAGGTGACCTTGCTGGCATCCGTTTTTACTTCCTTTTTTTCATCGGCTAAGGGCTCGGTTGCAGTGGCTGCAAAACCAAATACCAGTGCGAATGCTAAACTTACTACTCCTTTTTTCATTGTTTTAAAATTTAAATTTAATTAATAATTAGTGTTTCTGTTTTACGATGTATTAAAACTTATTAAACAAGTTATTCAACTCTTTGAGTTCCTCATCCGAGAAATTTTTTAGGATATCATCCTCGGCATTCTGCATTGCCACATCCATTTTTTTTAGTGCATTTTTCCCGTGTTCGGTGATGGTTATTTCTACTTTTCTTCTGTTGGACGGACATGTAGCCCTGTCCACATAGCCTTTTAGCAATAACTTGTAGACCAATCGGGTAGTATTACTCATTTTGGTCACCATACGTTCGTTCAAGGTGGATAAGTTGGCCGGTTTTCCTTCTTGTCCCCGTAGAATCCGAAGTACATTGAATTGTTGTAGCGATACCTCGAAAGGTTTTAATACGGCGGTAATACGTTCGTTGATTTTGTTGTTCACCAGCATAAAATGAATAACGGTTCTGCTTTTAAGAGGAATTTCCCGCTTGGTTTTTATGACCTGCTCTACATTCATGTAGTTACAATATTTGTATATACAAATGTATGATGCATTTGGATACGCACAACTACTCCGGCCTTAAAGTTTTGTTAAACTTCTTTTCTTGGCATATACGACAAAAAACGTATTTTTGGCACATCCTTAACGACGTAAAGTATGGCAGATTTATCCCAAGAAGAATGGTCCCAACAACTGGCACAAGACGGCGATGCCGTCATTTTGGACGTTAGAACCGATGATGAAATAGCGGAGGGCTATATTCCCGATGCACGGCATATCGACATTTATTTGGGGCAGGGATTTATCGACGAGCTTCAAAAACTGGATAAGAGTAAGAACTACTATGTTTATTGTCGCAGTGGAAACCGCAGTGGACAGGCATGTGCCATTATGAACAGTCTTGGGTTTCCAAACGCCTATAATTTGGAAGGTGGGTTCATGGAGTGGCAAGGAGAGATCACCACAGGATAGTCTATGAGTCAACGAAGAACAAGCCAGGTTAACCTTCGTTCCCTCCATTAACACTTGACGAATCGGTAAAATGGTAGATCCGCTCGCTATTTGGTGCTAGATGAGTAGCTCAAACCAATTTCAAGGACTCGTTCGACTATCGAGTATTTTTTGGTTTTGTGTTTTTAGCTTATTTTGCTCCCTTTGCCCGAGGTGGGCACACCTTAACTGCAAACTTTGTGAAAGAAGATCTCCTTCATTTTATCTGGAAATACAAAAAACTGCAGCTTTCAAATCTCGTTACCACTGCCGGTGAAACCATTTTCATTGTTGATGTTGGAACACATAATCATTTAGCCGGTCCTGATTTTTTCAACTCAAAAATTGAAATCGACGGGCAATTATGGGCAGGGAACGTGGAGCTCCATTTGAATTCATCCGACTGGTTTGCACATCATCATGAACGGGATCCCAATTACAATAATGTGATTCTACATGTTGTCTGGCAGGATGATGGCGACGTGTTTCGAAGCGACAATACCAAAATTCCGACATTGCAGTTAAAGGATTTTATTTCAAGCGAAATACTACAAGCTTATCAAAACCTTTTTGATGCTAGGCACAAGTCTTTTATCAACTGTGAAAAGAGTGTTTCCCAAATCGAGACTTTTCTAGTTCAAAATTGGCTAGACCGTTTGTTTTTGGAACGTTTGGAACAGAAATCATTGCTTATTGATCAACTCCTCAAGCAGTCGAAAAACGACTGGGAACAGGTTCTTTTTATTCTTTTGTTAAAAAGTTTTGGACTTAAGATCAATGGGGAGGCTTTTTTGGAATTAGGCAAAACTTTGAATTTCTCCGTAGTTCGAAAGTTACGGTCGAACACGCAAACGATGGAAGCCGTACTTTTGGGTATGTCGCATTTGTTGGATGATCCATCCGTTTTCGACGATTATTATTTGCAAATACAAAAAGAGTATCGGTATCAAAAGAGAAAGTTCGGATTGGATAACGAAGCGATACCAAAACCAGGGTTCTTTAAACTTCGGCCGCCAAACTTTCCCACAATTCGGCTTTCGCAGTTGGCCAACGTGTACGGTAGCCATGAAAATTTGTTCAGCAAACTAATGAATTCCCAAGACCTGGATACCATTTATACCTTTTTTGATTTAGGGGCCAGCCTCTACTGGAACGATCACTTTACTTTTGGCAAGTCTTCCAAAAAAAGCAGCAAAAAGCTTTCGAAGAAGTTTATCGATCTGTTGATCATTAACTCGATACTTCCATTGAAATTCAGCTATAGCAATTACAAAGGTAAAAATGCCGGAGACGAGATACTGCGCATCATCTCGAATATAAAAGAAGAGAAGAACAGTATTATTTCCAATTTTGGGAAACATGGTTTGGAAATCGATAATGCCAAAGAGAGTCAGGCACTGATACAGTTATACAATGAGTATTGTACAAAGAACAAATGTCTGCAATGCGCTATCGGGGCTAGTTTACTCCAAGCTTAAGTCCAAAAAGTTCCGGACCGGTACGTCCGACATTGACCGAAGTGTTGTCCCATTGTTTTTGTCTCACCGTATTGTACTGGAATATCTCGCCTTTTTAGTAATTTTAGCTCTATGAATTTATTTTACACAATTCTCTACTATTTTCAGAAACGTGGATTCGAAGTGTGCCGACGTATTGCGGAACGGTTGGGCATCCGGGCCAGGGTGGTGCGCACTTCCTTTATTTATCTTACTTTCGTTACCCTAGGCTTTGGTTTCGCGTTGTATCTGTTTTTGGCATTCTGGCTTCGTATAAAGGATTTGATTCATACCAAAAGAACTTCCGTTTTTGACCTCTAAAATGATTAAACTGTTCCGTTCCAAAATTTACCTTGCGCTATCGCTGATGTTCACAGTGGTGCTGTTCGGGGTCATGGGATATCGATTTCTAGCGGATTACACATGGATCGATGCCTTGTATATGACAATCATCACCATGGCCACGGTAGGGTTTAAAGAGGTACAACCATTAGATGACACCGCTAAGATTTTTACTGTACTTTTAATTATGGCAAGTGTTTTTATCCTAGGATACGCCATATCGGTTATTACTGAGTACGTATTGGGTAGAAATTCGTTGCAACTTTTAAAAAAGAAAAAGGTGAGAAACAAAATCAAAAGTCTATCCAACCATGTGGTTGTGTGTGGTCATGGTCGCAATGGCATGCAGGCGGCTGAACGGCTAAAAGCTTATAAACGGCCTTTCGTAGTCATTGAAAAAGATCGGGAAGTCATCGAAAAATACGAGGCGGATATTTTGTTTGTCGAAGGCGACGCCAATGAGGATGAAGTGCTTCGCGAGGCGGGTATCGAAAATGCCCAATACCTGATTACTACCCTTCCTGATGACGCGGCCAATTTGTTTGTCGTACTCTCTGCAAGACAATTAAATAGAGACCTTTTCATTATTAGCAGGGCCTCCTTTGCCACCTCTCAGAAAAAATTATTCTTGGCTGGTGCAAATAAGGTGATTATGCCCGATAAAATAGGAGGAGACCACATGGCCTCGCTAGTGGTGATGCCTGACCTTATTACATTCATGGACAAGCTGGGTATGGAAGGTGAGCACACTACCAACTTGGAAGAAGTACCTATAGAGGATTTTGCCGACCAGGTCGAGTGTAACTCCCTCCGTGATTTAGATCTCCGCAGAAAAACAGGCTGCACGATTATTGGGTATATTGCTCCCGACGGTGAATACATTATTAATCCCGAAGCCGATATGCAACTACAGCCAAAAAGTAAGGTGATCGTTTTGGGTCGACCGGAGCAGATTCGGAAATTGAACGAAATGTTCCATATCGAATGAGTTAATTCAACTATTATATTTGATTGCATTGAATATTTTTAGGATATTGCCGCCGAATCAATTCAAATTTTAAAACCGAAAACCATATGATGAAGTACAGGATACTTTCGTTGATTACCTTCCTTTTGCCTTTTATTTCGTTTGCACAGGAAACTACTGAAATGGGGTTGGATGAACGTATCAACGCATGGTTCGAACCGATTACTGCAGTTTGGGAGAGTATCGTTTTTTGGCAAGTTCCCGGCACCGGAGTGCCCCTTGTAGTTTTTGTGTTGGTGTTAGGCGCTACCTTTTTCACCTTGTACTTTGGTTTTGTAAATATCAGGAGATTTCCTTTGGCAATCAATGTGGTTCGAGGAAAATATGACGAAGTAGAGGCCCCGGAAGGGCATGGGGTCGAAAAGGCGGAAGTAAATATAGTGGATGGCGATCTACCGGATACTATTCGCGATGAAAGCGAAGAGGGAGAGGTTAGCCATTTTCAAGCATTGGCAACCGCGGTCTCTGGAACAGTAGGTTTAGGGAATATCGCCGGTGTTGCCTTGGCAATTGCTATCGGAGGTCCAGGGGCTACTTTTTGGATGATTATTTGCGGTCTGTTGAGTATGTCGACCAAATTCGTAGAGTGTACCTTGGGGGTAAAATATAGGGACGTCGATGAAAATGGTACTGTCTATGGAGGCCCGATGTACTATCTTTCAAGAGGGCTTAAGGCTCGAGGTTATACGGGGCTGGGAAAGGCATTGGCAGTAATTTTCGCAATTCTTTGTGTAGGCGCATCGTTCGGTGGCGGTAACGCTGTTCAGTCGAACCAGGCAGCTGAACAACTAATTGCGATGGTCGGTTTGGAAGGAGGTTCCTCAGGTTTCATTATTGGTGTGGTTTTGGCCATATTGGTGGGAGTCGTAATCATAGGTGGCATTAAACGAATCGCTTCCGTTACTGAGAAGATAGTTCCTTTTATGGCCGTCATCTATGCACTGGCCTGTTTGATAGTTATCTTTGCCAATTTCTCTTATATCGATGATGCATTTGGATTAATATTTAAAGGCGCATTCACCCCTGAAGCTGGGTTGGGTGGACTTTTTGGAGTGCTTATAGTCGGATTTAGAAGGGCGGTTTTCTCCAATGAAGCAGGTGCTGGCTCGGCGGCAATCGCACACTCCGCAGTGAAGACAAAATATCCTGCAAGTGAGGGTATCGTAGCGCTCTTGGAACCTTTCATCGACACCGTGGTTATCTGTACAATGACCGCTTTGGTGATTATTTTCTTTAACAGCGGAGGTGCCTTTGATTATGGTGGGGATGGAGTGGGAAATGTGATTGTAGACGGAGTAACGGTCGGCGGTGTTACCCTTACCTCGATGGCCTTTCAATCCGTTATCCCTTGGTTCCCATATGTGCTGACATTAGCGGTGGTGCTTTTCGCAATATCGACAATGATATCTTGGTCGTATTATGGCCTTCAATCTTGGAAATATTTGTTCGGAAGAGGCAAAATGGCCGATTTGTGCTATAAAATTTTGTTTATCGCCTTTATCATTATTGGAGCCTCTGCCTCCATGGGAGCGGTATTTGCTTTTTCCGACGCAATGATACTCGCTTTGGTATTTCCGAACATGATAGGATTACTGATTCTCTTCCCGAGGGTCAAGGACGAACTCGGCAAATACTTGGAAGCTATCAAAGGATTGGGAAAATAATAACAATCTTTTGAAGAATTACCAATCCCACTTCAGGTTCAATAAGCAGGAACGGAGTGGGATTTTCTATTTGTTGCTGATCATCGTACTGCTTCAAATCGGGTATTTTGTTTTCAAATCGTTTCCAAGAAACGCAGATGGCGACACCCTCTTGGTCGATTCGGCCCTACAAGCGCAAATAGATACACTAAAGGGAAGGGCCCTTCGCAAGGAGTCCAATAAGACGTATCCGTTCAATCCAAATTTTATTACCGACTATAAGGGCTACATCTTGGGCATGTCGGTAGCGGAAATCGATAGGTTACATGCCTTTCGTGCGGGCAATAACTTTGTGAATTCGCCGGAAGAATTCCAGCAAGTGACTATGGTGTCCGATTCCCTGTTAAGAGCGATGTCCCCTCAATTCAAGTTTCCGGAATGGACTAAAAAAAATAGGCGGTCGATTTCCGGCACCTACGAAACGTCCCAAACAGTTCGCGGTGATAGCGACTCATTTGATTCCCTGGCCAAAGATTCATCGACCGACGAAGTGATAGCCGATTTGAATTCCGTTACGGTCGAACAATTGAGAGCCATCAATGGCATAGGGGAAACACTCTCCACCAGGATCCTAAAATTTCGGGATAGACTGGGAGGTTTTCTAGTGGATGAACAACTCTATGATGTCTACGGTCTCGACCCTGGGGTGGCAGACCGGGTTTTGAGAAAATATAAAGTATTGAACAGACCCCTTGTTCGGAAAATAAATATCAATACTTCGTCGGCCTCCGAGATTAGTTCCTTGATCTATATTAAGTATGCCGTTGCAAATGAAATGGTTAACTATCGCAACATGAACGGCAGCTTTTCAAGCTTGGATGAATTGAGAAATATTCCCGATTTTCCGGTCGAGAAGATTGATAGAATAGCTTTATATTTGTCCCTATAAAATTATTGCTATGCACAGTATGTACTTCACTGAAGAACATCGCCTTTTTAGGGAAAGCCTCAAAGATTTTTTAAAGAAAGAAGTAGTCCCACATCTCGAGAAATGGGAAGAGACCGGAACCATCGATAGGTTCATCTGGAAGAAGTTTGCCGATATGGGATATTTCGGTCTGGCCACCCCTGAAGCATATGGCGGATTGGGCCTAGACCTCTTTTATACGGTCATTCTATTAGAGGAACTTCAAAAGATAAATTCAGGGGGATTTGCCGCAGCCATGTGGGCGCACGCCTATTTGGCAATGACCCATTTGAACAAAAATGGGAACGACTATCAGAAAAAAACCTATTTGACCCCAAGTGTCCACGGCGAAAAAATAGGTTGTCTAGGGGTGAGTGAGCCTTTTGGTGGTAGTGATGTTGCAGGAATGAGAACCACAGCGATCAAAAAAGGGGATCGTTATATTGTAAACGGGTCCAAGACCTTTATTACCAACGGGGTGTATGGTGATTATACCATTTTAGCTGCGAAAACCGATCCTTCCGCAGGTAATAAAGGCATCAGTGTTTTCATCGTAGATCTTAAAAGTAAGGGTGTTACCGCCAACAAACTGAACAAGTTGGGATGGCGGGCATCGGATACGGCAGAGTTGGCTTTTGATAATGTCGAGGTCCCTGCTTCCAATCTCATGGGCGTTGAGAACAAAGGGTTTTCATATATCATGGAGGCTTTCGCTCTGGAACGTTTGATAATGGGTGTCAATGCCCACGCGAGAGCGGAGTATGCGTTGGATTATGCCCTTCAGTATATGTCCGAGCGTGAAACCTTCGGCAAAACTATCAATCAATATCAAGCGTTGAGACACCGTATCGCGGACCTATACGCCGATATGGATATATGTCGCCAGTACAACTATGCGGTTACTTACAAAATGCAAAAGGGGGAGTATGTGGTCAAGGAAGCGACAATCTCAAAATTAAGATCGACCAAAATGGCCGATGAGGTGGCTTATGAATGCCTGCAGTTTTTGGGCGGCTACGGATATATCGAAGACTACCCGATGGCAAGGTTATTGAGAGATAGCCGTTTAGGCCCCATCGGAGGCGGTACTTCAGAAATTTTACGGGAAATAATTGCCAAAATAGTCATCGATAAGAAAGAATACAAACCTTCCAAAGATTTGTAATCAACACCGGATGGTGCTTTGACCAGAATCTTCATCGATGCCTTCACGGATATTTATTGAATGATAGTTGTTAGTTGCAAATTAGTTTTTATCTTTGCAGCCTTAATCATTAAAGAAAGGAGGTTGTAGCCAATGTTAATAATACCTATTAAAGAAGGAGAAAACATCGATAGAGCTTTGAAGCGTTTTAAGCGAAAGTTCGACAAAACAGGCACCATGCGACAGTTGCGCAAACGTCAGCAGTTTACAAAGCCATCTGTAGAGCGCAGGGCACAGATACAAAAGGCACAGTATATTCAAGGACTTAAGGATAGAGAGGAAATCTAAGAATTCCTGAAATTCCTTTAACGATAATAAAACCCATCATTACGATGGGTTTTTTTTGTTTAAATTTAGAGTCGGGTTGGGATTTTATCTAAATCCGCTACTACCAGCATTTAGTAGTTTTCACACAGGAGTCTTAAGGGTACATACCATATTGACTAGGATCAGGGCTCCCATTGGAGAGCGATATTTTTCTATCCGATTCGTCTACGCTGCGTGAAGGGTAGCCGATTTCGGGAAATTTTTTAATTGTGCCGACTACTTTTGTAACTTTACCATATGTCACTGCCCGCTTTTTTGTCGTATTTATCGCTAGAGAAAAAATATTCCGATCACACCGTTAACGCCTACAGGAGTGATATCGAAACATTTGGTTCCTTTTGTTTAGAGGAATATGGTTTAGATACCATTGACACGATCGGTTATAGTATTGTACGAAGTTGGATAGTGGGTTTGGTCGATTCTGGGGTTACGAATCGTTCTGTCAACCGAAAAGTGGCGTCCTTAAAGGCGTATTATAAATTTTTATTGCGAACGGAACAGCTAAAGGCCAACCCTTTGGCGAAGCATAAGGCGCTCAAAACACCCAAGAAAGTCGAGATACCGTTTTCAGAGAGCGAAATGGAGAAAATTTTAAACCAAATACACTTCCAAACTGATTTTGACGGCCTTCGCGATAAGTTACTAATTGAATTGTTGTATACGACAGGTATAAGAAGGGGGGAGCTCATTAATCTAAAAATGGAGGCACTGAACCTTTCGGGAAGAACCATCAAAGTAGTGGGGAAAAGAAATAAGGAGCGGTTCATTCCCTTATTGCCTTCAACAATTGAACTTTTTCAAGACTATTTTAAAGAACGGGAACGACTTGCCCCGATACTCGACGAAGCGTATGTTTTTTTGACAAAAGGAGGTAAAAAAATATATGAAACCCTTGTTTACAGAATTATAAATGGGTATTTTAGTAAGGTGTCCTCAAAGGTAAAAAAGAGTCCTCATATCCTTAGACACACGTTTGCGACCCATCTGCTCAACAAAGGGGCGGACCTTAATTCGGTAAAGGAATTATTGGGTCATTCAAGTTTGGCATCTACGCAGGTATACACCCATAATAGTATAGCCGAACTTAAAAGAGTGCATGCTTCTTCCCATCCTAGGAGTAAGAAGTAATTCGAACACAGGCGTAAGTTGAATTTAAACCCTAATTTATGAAAGTAAACACGCAATCCGTGAATTTTAGTGCAGACGGCCAACTCATCGATTTTATTCAAAACCGGCTCAATAAATTAGAAGTGTTTTATGACAAAGTCATAAGCTCCGACGTATATATGAAGGTGCAAAAAACAAGTGGAAAGGAAAATAAGATTGTCGAGATTCAGGTAAATGTTCCCAAAGACCGATACGTTGTAAAAAAACAGTGTAAATCGTTCGAAGAAGCAGTTGATTCTGCCTGCAGTTCATTGGAAAGAAAGCTTAAGAAAAGGAAAGAGAAAATGCGACTTCAGGTGTGATTAAAAATTCGCAAAAATTATTTTGATTAAACAAATAAATATCTACATTTGCAGTCCGTTAGAAATAGCGGACTTTTTTATGCATAAAAAAGAGGTGAAAGGCCGATGTAGCTCAGCTGGCTAGAGCAGCTGATTTGTAATCAGCAGGTCGTGGGTTCGAGTCCCTCTATCGGCTCAAAGTAAGTAAAAGCCGCTTTTTTCGAAAAGGGTTGAAATTGATGGAAAGAACATTCGTCCTTACATCAATTGAATGGGTTCCTTTTTAACACAAATTGCAGAAAATGTTGGTTGTGCAATCTTAAAAAAAGGACTGAACCCAACGTTCATTAACGTTCATGTATGTATTGAGATAAAAAATAGGGGAGATACTCAAGCGGCCAACGAGGGCAGACTGTAAATCTGCTGACTATGTCTTCGCAGGTTCGAATCCTGCTCTCCCCACATTTTTTAGTAAAAGAAAGTGTTGGGATCGAATTATTTCGTCACGGGATTGTTCGCAGGTTCTCCCGAAGCGTCGGGACTGCTCTCCCCACATTTTTTAGTAAAAG
>NZ_VIKU02000004.1 GCF_009371985.2 Pelagihabitans pacificus | reverse complement strand
CCAAGGAAGAGGCCCTCTTTCTCGAAAGATTCCTTAAAAGGATGAAAAGCCGAAAATTCGTTGAGAAAGTCATCGCGGACCCCGACATCCTCGACGACCTCCTGGCCGAAAGATGAACACCCCCCCCTGGTTCCCCCGAAGCGTCGGGGCTGGAGGTACCACTTGAAACCCTGCATATGCGGGGTTTTTTGTTTACAATACGCGGCGTAATTGTCAAAGCCCATGAGACCTTAGTTCATGGTACACAACTATTCTCGTGCGCCATTTCCATTTTTTATCAAATCTTCCAGAAAACCCGTTATAAATTCAGTTTTTTCGATGAATTTGAACCAACTTACCATTCATTTCCCAATATTTTCCATTTGACCAATTCTTTTCCGAGAACATCCTCTAGACCCCAATTTTGTGATAAAGAACATTGAAAATGAAAACGCTACTCTCACTTTTGAAAAAGGAATTGGACGCCGAAAACCGGTTGGCCTTTTTGACCTGTCTCGTTATTTCAATTACCATATTCTTTATTATCAAAGTGATTACTAGGCAAGTGCCCCTCTAAATTATTTGCCCTGCCTTACCGACCTTTATCTGCCAAGTTGATTAACTTTAGGGTCTTTAAAACGGCATGTAGATGGTATTGAACACTCTCAGAAAACTCTTCAAAAGAGATCTCCAAAAGTTAGCTACCGAAATTACCTCCTATAAAAGCGAAGGAGCACTTTGGGCCATAAAGGGCGATATCCTTAATTCTGGAGGTACGCTTTGCTTGCACCTGATCGGAAATCTCAATGCCTATATCGGGGCGGAATTGGGCAATACAGGTTATAAAAGGCAAAGGGAAAAGGAATTCTCGCAGCGGGATGTCCCGAAAGCGGAGCTGTTGAGAGAAATTGGAAAAACACAAAAAATGGTCGACCATACCTTGGATTGCTTGGACGAAGGTGTTTTGGAAGAGGAGTATCCGCTTTTGGTTTTCAGGGAGAAAATGACCACTGGTTATTTTTTGATTCATCTAGCGACCCATCTTACCTATCACCTTGGCCAAATAAATTATCATAGAAGATTATTAGATTCGTAACGCTAAAATATAGCTTTTGAACACTTTTGATACGATTACGCCTATTGCAGAGGTAGCGGCCTTTTTGCTTTCAAAAGGCTGGATATCAACCGATGAGAAGGTACATCATATAGAAAAACCGGGGGAGGGCAATATGAACGTAGTACTACGTGTGCGTACCAATCAACGCTCTTTTATCCTTAAACAGTCGCGGCCCTATGTACAAAAGTATCGGCAGGTCGAAGCTCCACTTGCCCGTATCGCCGTAGAACATCGCTTTTACCAACTGGTTCAAGACCCTTCCATTGCCGAACATCTTCCTGAAATCTATGCGTATGACCCTTCGGATCATCTGATGATGATGGAAGATCTGGGTCAGTGCGAGGACATGACCTATCTATACCAAGACCGGGAAATAGATGCCTCACAGCTCGGGAAACTGGTGTCTATCTTAGAAAAAATCCATCAAACATCGATTCCTGAAGATTTCCCCGAAAACCTGGAAATGCGACACTTGAACCACCAGCATATCTTTGTGCTACCTTTTTTAGAGGATAACGGGTTTGAACTGGATGCTGTTCAAGAAGGCCTCCAAAAACTATCCTTGCCCTATAAAAAAGATTGGGCACTGGCCCAAAAGATTTCCGAAATCGGAAAAAAATATTTGGCCAAAGGCACCGTACTACTGCACGGCGATTACTACCCCGGCAGTTGGATGGTGAAGGGAAAGAACCTCTATGTCATTGATCCCGAATTTGGATTTGCAGGTTTCCCCGAGTTTGATTTAGGGGTGATGGCGGCACATTTGGTGATGGCGACCATGGACGGCGAATACCTCAAAACCATTCGAAGGCATTACCAAGGAAATTTCGACCCTCACTTGATGAAACAGGTTGCGGGAATCGAAATTATGCGCCGATTGATTGGGTTGGCCCAACTTCCACTTCAACGGAGTATCGAGGAAAAAGACTATCTTTTACAGATGGCCCACAAAATGATTTTATCATGAGAAAAGTCGGTCTTTTCACAATCATGGGCGTTCTGCTCATCACGGGGTGCAAACGCCCTAAATCCAAGGTGGATATTCCTTCCCCTAAAAAAGTGGCTTATACCGGCGACTCGCTCCGGCTATCGGAGGAAGTCTATTATGATAAGGTACTAGGGGCCTTGGTCGGTTCGGCCATTGGGGATGCCATGGGCGCTTCTACCGAAATGTGGCATCGCAAGGACATTCAGTTAAAATACGGCTACATTACCGGACTTACGCCTGCGGTAAGGGTTCAGTCGCCCGAGGGCACATGGGACCATAATTTGGTGGCGGGGACTACTACCGACGACACCCGATGGAAATATTTGATGGTCAAATACTTTGGTGAACACAAAGGTGAATTGAATGCCCGAAATTTTTCCGGTTTCATTAGCGACCATTATCAAACCGTGGTAAAAACCTTGGGAGATGAGGAAGTCTTGACCGATACCGAGGCTTTGGACGAGCGCATCGAAAAAATGGAATGGATCAAGGAATGGGCCCGGGTCGCCATGGGCTATCAGGAAAGTCAAACTGCCTACCAAAAGGCACTTAACCGTTTCTACGGTGGGGAAATGTCATGTGCCGGACAATTGTACACCCCCATGTTCGGTCTGCTGGCCCATAATCCGGAAGAAGCCTATGATATCGCCTACGAACATACCCTTTTTGATTTGGGATATGCCAAGGATATTTCAGCCCTGGTCGCCGCTATGACCCATATGGCATTGCGCACCCAAGATATAGATTCCATACTTGACCCCGCCACTTTCATAGACCCTTTAGGATATCAAGACAGTCGGTTGGTGGGCCGTATTCCTTACTCCATTGCCGATGGGTCGATAAAGAGTGTACTCGCCGTGAAAGATCTTGTGTTGATCGACTCGTTAGTGGCAAAAGACTCCCTGGTTTATAGAATACCCACCGGATTTCCTGGAAGCCGTGACGAATGGGTCCGTCAGGAAATGGTCAACCAACTCTTGGAAAAAGATGAAAAGGCCATTGCATTCCATGCGGGGGAAATTTGGCAAATACTGATCACCTCACTTCAATTTGGGGAAGGCGATTTTGAAAAAACGATGCGGTTCATCGTGAATTACGGGCGGGACAATGATACGGTAGCCGCTATCGCCGGAATGATCTTGGGTGCGAAAGAGGGGTACACAAAACTTCCCGAGGATTTAAAAAAGGAGGTTCTTCGGGTAAATAGGGAAGTATTGGGAATCGACTTGGAGGTATTGGCGAAAGAACTGGTTGCACAATCCAAAATGTAAAAGTGGCACCCTTTTTTCAATGGTATGCGCCCTTAATCCAAACTAATCGCCCAATGCCCATTCCACTGCCTTATGCGCATGTATTTTGGTGGTATCAAAAACGGGAAGGGACACATCGTTTTCCGATAGTAACAACCCTATCTCGGTACAACCTAGGATGACTCCCTCGGCCCCTCGGGATTGTAGGTTTTCCGTAATCAATTTATAGCGTTCCCTGGAGCTTTCCGTCATTTTTCCATGTACCAACTCATTGTATATAATTGCGTGCACCTCCTCTCTTTCCGAAGTTTCGGGGACCAATACTTCCAAACCGAAGTCATCTTCCAGAAGGCCTTTGTAGAAAACTTCCTCCATCGTAAATTTGGTCCCTAGCAAGCCTATCTTTTGCAAGCCAATTTTTGCGATTTCCTCCCCGGTAGCCAAGGCGATATGCAAAAAAGGGATTTTTGTGTGTTGTTTGATGGCATTGCTACATAAATGCATGGTATTCGTACACAGGATGATAAAATCTGCCCCGGCTTTTTCCAAACGTTGGGCGGCATCCACCATTTTTTGGTTCAGCGCATTCCAACTTCCCACATGCTGTAAGGCTTCGATTTCGGCAAAATCGACCGAATACAACAGAATCTTGGCCGAGTGGTGTCCCCCTAGGATTTCCTTTACCTTCCTGTTAATCGATTCGTAATAAACGATTGAAGATTCCCAACTCATTCCTCCTATTAATCCGATGGTCTTCATACACTTGCGGAATCGTTACCAGATGCCCTTGAGGGGGCTTACCATTACTTCTTTTAAACGTAGCGTGGACTTGGACGTGTTTTGGACCTCCACGGTAGTATAGTGCTCCGTAGGGAATATTTGTGCTGTCATCACATACTGTCCTTTATCGATAAAGACTTCAACAGAGGACCAATCGATCAATATCCGCACCTCATACTCCCCACCTGGAAGGTTTTCAATGGGTATCTGCTGCATGGTATTTGCAAACCTCTCGTTGAAATCGGTTTTCCCCGACGCTATCCGGTCCAATAGAAAAAGTTGTTGCCCACTATCCATGGTCAATACGGTTTCTTCTCCATTTGAATTCTTGAGTTTGAGTATGAAATCCCTACCGGAAGTGGTGAACTTCACTTCGGCCTGACTCAAATTGGTAAGCTCGATGTTTTCGTTCGCTCCAACTTCCAGTTCCACCTCTTTCTTTAGGGGTTCGGTGCGTAATGTTTCCAAGGCTTTTATAGGGTAATTGAACAAGGTATACTCGTCTGCTATCTTCTCCAAATAGAGGGTTCTGGGAACCGTCATCGCACTACGCCACATTTCGGTCGGGGTCTCCCGGGCGTAGGCCCAATTGCTCATCCACCCGATAAAAATTGGTTTGTCATCAGGGGCATTGCTGTAAGTGACCCCTGCATAATTGTCGGTACCCCAGTCGAGCCATCGAGTACCTTTTTGGTCAGTAGTGAACCGCTTTCCATCAAAATCGCCTACAAAATATTGGGTGCCGCTGCCGCCGTTCGGCGCGCCGGGATTCATACTGATCAACAGGACCCATTTTTCCTCGTCACTATCCTCAACTTTTACCTTGAACAGATCAGGACATTCCCAAACCCCGCCATGCGCTCCTTGGTTTCTACCGAACTCACTTAGTTTGGACCAAACTTTCAGGTTGCTTGAGCCCCACAACTGCAAATGATCACCGGCTACCAAACTCATAATCCATTGATTGCTTTGGTCGTCCCAGAACACCTTTGGGTCCCGAAAATCTTTTAGGCCTTCATTGCCTATGACCGGATTTCCCTCATACTTTGTCCATGTATCACCATTATCCAGACTATAAGCAATTCCTTGGGTTTGATAATTATTTCTTCCCGCTTTTTCGCCCTCCATGTCGTGATACGTGAAAACTGCCACTAAAGGTGCATTGTCGGCAGTACCAAAACCGGAGGTATTGTTCGTGTCGACCACCGCGCTTCCAGAGAAGATATACCCATGTTCGTCGGGGAAAAGTGCAATAGGTTTGTGATTCCAATGTACCAAATCGGTGCTGATTGCGTGGCCCCAATGCATTGGACCCCACACAATGTCTTCGGGATAGTATTGATAGAAAAGATGGTAGATACCCTCATGGTAGACCATACCATTAGGGTCGTTCATCCACTTTTCCTGAGGGGAAAAATGGAATTGGGGCCGGAAGGCTTCCTTGTAGGAACTATCGACTGATTCCAATAAAGTTGGCTCGACTTTGGATTCCTTGTTTTTACAAGCCGCTAAACCGGCCAACATGCAAATAAACAGCACCCATTTTATGAATACACTCATCACACAATTTTTGCAATACCTACATAATAGTGATTCCATGAAAACCTCTAAAATACTATCTTTGCACCTCTTTTATTCGATTCGTATGAAATTTTTACCTTACCTAGTCATTTTCTTAATTGGACTGAGTCCCATTTTAGGGCAAAAATCCATTGAAAAGGCGCTGGAGACCTGGAACAAGGGAAGCGTTCCCTATATCGGGGTGACCGAAGTCGCAAAAATGCAAGATGTGGTTTTACTCGACGCCAGGGCCAAGGAGGAGTTTGAGGTAAGTCATTTGAAAAACGCGCTTTGGGTAGGTCATCAAGAATTCGAAATCGATTCGGTGCTAGCCCTACTGCCCGATAAAAATAAACCCGTAGTAGTGTATTGCAGTATAGGAGTGCGATCCGAAGATATCGGGGAAGAATTACTGGAATTTGGTTATACCGACGTAAAAAACCTCTATGGCGGAATTTTTGAATGGAAGAACAACGAGTATTCCGTGGTAGATCAAGAGGGAAAGGAAACCGAGAAAATTCATGCCTTTAATAAAAACTGGGGGGAACTGTTGAAAAAAGGGGAGAAAGTATACAGTAATAAGTAGTCAAACTTGGTGTTATCCTTAATTTATAAATCCGTAAGTAGTTTCTACCCAACCTAGTGTTCGCATTTGATTTTGACATATCCTTGAATTTGATACTTGAAGTAAAACTAACATAATCGCTTTTGGGCATTATCAATCCATTTAAAAAAGAACTTGACAAAAAAACGGTGCACTATCGGTTAGTGGTCCCTGGAAACTTGTTGATCATCTTTACCCGTAATCCAGAATTGGGAAAGGGCAAGCGCCGATTGGCGGCCACCGTAGGTAACCAAGCGGCTTTGGAAATCTACCGCTTTCTGTTGGCACACACCGCCAAGATAACCGAAAACCTAGCGGTAGAAAAACACGTGTATTATTCCGAAAGCATCGGAAGCGATGATCTTTGGAATGAGGGCACCTACACTAAAAAACTGCAGCAAGGCGAAGATTTGGGCGAGCGTATGGCCAATGCCTTTTTGGAAGGATTCGCCGCAGGCTTTGAAAAAATCTGTATCATAGGAAGCGATTTATACGACATGGAACAGCAAGATATCGAGAATGCCTTTCTCGCATTGACCGATAATGATTTTGTGATAGGTCCTGCGGAAGACGGCGGCTACTACCTGTTGGGAATGAAAACCTTTACCCCTTCGCTTTTCCAAGAGAAGGAATGGGGAAAGAGCACAGTATTGGATGCCACCCTTTCCAATTTAGAAAATGGCAAGGTACACTTGCTTCCTATTAGAAACGATGTAGATACCTATGAGGACATTAAGGATGTGGAAGTCTTCCATCCTTTTATAAAACATCTAAAGAATGACTAAAAAACAGCTAGAGGAATCGGTTGCCTATCTCAAAAATAAAGGGTTCGATCAGCCCGAAATCGGTATCGTACTAGGCACGGGGCTGGGGCAATTGGTAAACGAAATACAAAATTCCATAGAGGCCCATTACAACCACATCCCCTTCTTTCCGTTGGCTACTGTGGAATTTCACAGTGGGAAATTGATATATGGTACCCTTGAGGGTAAGAAAGTGGTTGTTATGCAAGGGCGTTTTCATCTCTATGAGGGCTATGATTTTTTGGATGTTACCTACCCTATCCGCGCAATGCGGGAACTGGGCATTCAAAAGTTGTTCATTTCCAATGCAGCCGGTGCGATTAACCTCGACTTCAGAAAAGGGGATATTATGTTGATCGAAGACCATATCAACCTACAAGGAGGATCTCCACTTGCCTTTCGAAATGTGGCCCAATTTGGTGAGCGGTTTGTGGATATGAGTGCGCCCTATGACAAAGAAATGTGCGAGAGATTGGTAGCCATCGCCCGTAGGGAGGGTATTTCGATGAAGCAAGGAGTGTACGCCTCCGTGATCGGGCCCCAGTTGGAAACCAAAGCCGAATACCGTATGCTCAAAATCATTGGTGCCGATGCCGTGGGAATGAGCACCATTCCCGAAGTAATCGTCGCCAATCATTTACGACTACCTGTTGTAGCAGTATCGGTCTTGACCGACGAATGTGATCCTGATAACCTGCAACCTGTTAATATTGAGGAGATTATCGAAGTAGCCGGTAAAACGGAACCTAAAATGATCCGGTTGTTTAAAGAGTTGATAAAGGAAATTTGAAAAGTGGGCGGGAAGGAGTGATGCGCAAAGCGTTAAGCGTAAAAGCGCAAAGCGTGCAACATAATGCACAGAGCGTAGAGCGTAGAGCGTGCATAAATAAAAAAAACACGACCGGACCTCGTAGGTCGTCAGCATATAAATATTGTTTACTATCCGAACTTGAATTTGATTCAGTATGAGCTATTTAGACGCCACCAACGATTTGTACAGGGAAGCAGCCTTGACACCCGATGTAGGCCTTTGTTGTACCACAAACCCCATTTGGCAGTTCCCCGGCCTATCGATTCCCAGAATAATGCAGGAGATGAACTACGGCTGCGGAAGTACCGTTTCCGCCCAAGATTTGACCAACAATCCCAAGGTTCTATATGTAGGGGTCGGAGGAGGAATGGAACTCCTGCAATTTGCTTATTTCTCCCGGCAAAAAGGGGGCGTCACGGGTGTTGATGTACTCGATGAGATGTTGAAGGCTTCCCGAGAAAATTTTAAGGTCGCCGAACAGGAAAATGACTGGTTCAAAAGCGAATTTGTGAATCTTATTAAAGGAGATGCCTTGAACCTTCCGGTGGCGGACGAAAGTATTGATGTAGCTGCCCAGAACTGCTTGTTCAATATTTTTAAGTTGGATGACCTAAAAAGGGCGGTCGCCGAAATGTACAGGGTATTAAAACCACATGGGCGGTTGGTAATGAGCGACCCAACGTGCGAACAACCAATGAACGAAACCTTGCGAAACGACGATCGGTTACGGGCCCTATGCCTCAGCGGGAGTATTCCTATCAAAGAGTATGTGAAGGTATTGACCGACGCAGGTTTCGGCACCATTGAGATCCGTGCCAGAAAATCGTACCGCGTATTATCGCCGAACCATTATCCCACGGACGAACTCATCTTTATCGAATCCATCGAAATTGCGGCCATTAAGGATCCAATGCCCGTAGACGGACCTTGCATTTTTACCGGAAAAACAGCAATCTATTATGGGGATGAAGACTATTTTGACGACCAAAAAGGGCATGTGCTCCTACAAAATCAGCCGCTTGCCGTTTGTGATAAGACGGCAGCCGCCTTGGCTAAAGCCAGCGATGAAATACATATCAGTAGGAGTACGTGGCATTACAACGGCGGGGGATGTTGTTAGCCTGCAAACGTAATTTTGTAAGGTTTTGGTACCACATCCTACTATCATAAAAGAAGTATTCAAAGTAATTGGAATGCATTACATACTCTTGTTCTCCCTACTTCTGAGTTGTTCGGGACCCATCGTCATTAAAGGCGACCAAACGGTCCCTACAGTAGATCATTCCTCTTGGAATGAGCTATTGCAAAAACATGTGGACACTGAAGGAAATGTCGATTACCAAGGTTTTGTCACAGATAAAGAAGCGTTGGCGAACTATTTAGAGCGCTTGGCAAAAAATCCGATTGCCAACAATGCGGATAAGAATGAACGATTGGCCTACTACATCAATCTGTACAATGCCGGGACCGTTCAGCTGATTTTGGACAATTATCCCCTTAAAAGCATCAAGGATATTTTCAGGCCCTGGGGTAAGGACATTATACCCATTGGCAACGACTCGTACTCGTTGGGAGATATTGAGCATAAGATTTTACGAAAGATGGACGAGCCTCGTATTCATTTTGCCATCAATTGCGCTTCCTATTCCTGTCCGAAATTGTTGAACAAGGCCTATACCGCCGACAAGATGGATGCACAATTGGAACAGGCGGCTATTGATTTCATCAACGACCCCAAACGAAACACCATCGAAGCGGATACCGTAGTACTGTCGGAAATCTTTAATTGGTTCAAAAGAGACTTTACCAAAAACGGTTCGCTATTGGAGTATATCGACCACTATGCGAATACAACGATCGATAAAAACGCGAAACTCAGTTATCGAAACTACGATTGGAGCCTGAATGAAGCTAAATAATCCAACAATAAGTATAATCATTCCCGTCCTGAATGAGCAGGAGTGTATCGGGGATACCTTGAACTATCTCCGGGAAAACAGTTCATCTTTTAACCTAAAGGAAATTTTGGTCGTAGATGGCGGCAGTACCGACCGTACTGTAGAAATCGCTCAAAAACAGGGAGTAAGGGTTGTTTCGTCGGCAAGAGGGAGGGCCAAACAGCAAAATGCGGGGGCGAAACATGCACAGGGTGATGTCTACTACTTTCTCCACGTAGATACCCTACCCCCAAAAGATTTTGACCAAAGTATTCTAGAGGCGGTAAATAAGGGGCATCAGGTAGGCTGTTTTCAGATGAAGTTCGATAGCGACAGTCGCTTTCTCAAATTTTTCGCATGGTTTACCCGTGTCAACATTAAGTTGTGCCGTGGGGGAGATCAGTCTTTGTTCATCACTAAGGACCTCTTTCAAAAATCGGGAGGCTTCAACGAACAGTACCTTGTATACGAAGACAATGAGTTTATTGGGAGACTCTATGGGTTGGCCCCTTTCAAAATTTTGCCTCGAAAGGTAAAGACCTCCGCCCGTCGGTATGAAGAAAGAGGTGAGGTCTCATTGCAATATCACTTCGGCATGATACATCTCAAAAATTATCTAGGGGCCGGACCGGAACAACTCCTAGACTACTACAAACGGAAAATAGTGTCCTAAAAATCGACTTGTCCGATTGTTTTTGAATTGGCTTGGCTATCTTTAAAACCGTGAAAACGGTTGAAGTCTTATTGGTAGTGCTACTCGCCATAGGTGCCCTTCAGGGATTGGTATATGGATTCATCCTCTGGAACAATAAAGGACCCAACAAAACGGCGAACCGTTTTTTGGCGGCCATCCTTTTCTTTTTTTCATACCGCCTACTTGTTGAAACCCTGAAGATTTTTGGTTTGGGTCGCTACGACTTTTGGTACCACACCTTATTGGAATACAATTGGGTCTATGGCGCCTTGATCTATTTCTTCGTGAAAAGTTACGTACGACCCACCTTTAAACTTGGTCGAAAAGATTGGATCCACTTTTTACCGGTTGGTATCGAGTTTGCTTGGAGTAATTTCATAAAGACACAGAATTTTTATTGGGACGGCACTCGGGAAAGCCTTTCGTGGCTAGGGTATTGGGGCTACGTTGTATGGATGCTCTACCCTACCATGTATGTTGTGGCAGGGTCGCTCATCATTTATTACACCTATAGGGCACAGTTTCTGTTGAAAAATGAAGCCGGGCCGGAAAACATTGAAATCATTCCCGGTAAAACCCGTTGGCTTTATCGCGTATTGCTAACACTCCGCATTTTTTCGGTCATCTATGTGGTGGTCATCCTCATCGACTTTTTCTTTTTCAACTTTGCCAGCAACTTCTTTTACGCACATCCGGTGTTCATAGGAATGGCCATTATCACATATTGGTTGGGTATCGAAGGATTTAATCGAAGGAACGAGATCATCGTAAAGGTGAGACAACCCCTTTCGGGAAAGGAAAAGGTTCAGATGGAGGAAATCGCCCAATCGCTGGAAAAAGCCATGAGGCGCGACCAATTGTTCAGGGATCCCGATTTAAGCCTTACCAAACTCTCCAAACAGCTCGAGGTAAAATCGTACCTTATTACCAAATGCCTCAACCTTCATTTTGGAAAAAAGTTCAACGATTACGTAAATGATTTTCGTATCGAAGCCCTAAAAGAACTGCTTAAAGACCCAACAAACGATGATTACACCCTACTTGGGCTGGCCTTCGACGTTGGCTTTAATTCAAAGGCTTCCTTTAACCGGGCCGTTAAGAAAAGTACGGGCCAATCCCCTACCCAATTAAAATCGACGCTATAACGTCTCAATTTCAAAATTGAGACCGTCGTCCATCGGCAAAAAGGTCTCAACTCTACATTTGAGACGACTTTAAAGCCTAATCGGTTCATATTTGTGACATCATAAACACAATCATCATTATGAAAAAGATCTACACCTTGGTATTCCTATTATCGATAATGAATGCCGTTGGGCAAGTACGTTACGGCACCCCAACAAATGAGCCATTGCCCGAAAAACTCCAAAATGTAAGGGTAGGTATCGAAGTAAACAACTTTCCCAAAACAATCGATCCCGTCGCCATCGATGGGCAATACTACTGGAAGCACAATACAGCGATTCTTTGTAAGGAAAGTGAGGTGAAAATAATCGAATACGGGGCCTATCTGTTCTACAACGGCAAATGGAATCTCCGCCGTTCCTATCCGTTAAAACAACTGGACAAAGACTTTGGCACCAAAAAACAGGTAATGCTACAGTCGCAACCCTATACCTGGACCGACAATTGGCGGGTCGATAGCAAGCTGTACGACGGTTGGGCCCTTTGGTACTTTATCGGAATCGGCAAGAACGGTGAAAAAGTCTGTGGTTATGAAAAAATAGAGACCACCGAGAACCTTTTAAATAGATCAGAATGAGAACCAAACTACTCCTTTTATCGTTTCTAACGTTGCTATCGCTACATTACACTACGACGGCTCAGGAACAATCCTTCAATTTGAAAAAAAGCTCCCTTGAATGGACAGGAAAAGCGGCCTTTGATGCCTATTCGCTAACGGGCACCATTAAAGCCAAAAAAGGGAACTTGAAGGTGGTAAATGGCCAGATTACCAAACTGACCGTCACCATCGATATGAAAAGTCTCGATCATGATAACAACAATCTAAAGACCCATTTGCGGGGATCCGATTTCTTCGAGGTAAAAACTTATCCTACCGCCACCTTTGTGTTAAATGAACCTGTGACGGTCAAAGAAGGTGAGGTGGTACTAAAGGGAAACATGACCATTAAAAAAACCACAATGAAAGAAAGCATCAAGGTAAAGCTGGAAAAAGTTGATGAAGGGATAAAACTCTCTTTGGACCATCTTTTAGATCGTACGCTTTACGGTGTAGAATACAACTCGCCAAGCATTTTTGAGAGTATCAAAAAAAATGCGATAGCCGATGAGTTTCAATTAAATGGCGTCATAGTCTTTGAGAACTAGGGCCACCAGCATCTAAAAGATATGCCTCTTGAAGAAGAAATCTTACTTGGTCCATACCGTCTTTGTCGAATTCTTCCAACTATTAGAACACCTTTCTGGATAAGGTTTTTCGGACGGCTCTTTCGAAGAACCCATCGACCTTCTGCAATTAATCTGCTCGCCAAAATTCAAAGGCACCCCCTTTTTCAGATTTCCCTACGGAGCGTGGATGGCCATATAAAACAGATTCGGGAATGCCCGCAATAACAAGGCTTATTGTGGCCAACTATTCCTCAAAAAACGTAAAACGTTGAGCGTATGCCATCCCTTAAGGTATGGACAACAGTAAGTTCTTCTTAGGGAAGATGGTCTAAAAATCACCCCACCGAAAAACGTTCCTTTTAAAATTTATTCATGCTTCGAAGAATTCGAAAAAGAATTGAAGTGTTTCATAGTAACCGTTGAAAAATCGATGACCTTGAAATGCTCCATGATTTTTGGGTTTTGTTGCAACTCGATAGCGGCATTTTTAGCCTGTTGCATACTCTCCCAGTAAACAATATCTAAAAATTCACCTTCCTCGTTCACCGAAATCGTTCTTTTGATAAAACCATCGAACTCTTTGATGTATGCGTTCGTTTTGGCCATGGCTTCCTGCACCTGTACGGTACTAAATGCAGGGTTTCCTTTAAAACGTACCACTTCAATACATACTAAATTTGTCATAGTTTGCTGTTTTTGAGCACTTCCCACTCCCATAGAGAGCAATAAAGTAGTGACTATTAATTGTTTCATCTTTGTTATTTGCCGACAAAACTAAATTGGGTCTATGACAACCCTATGTCACGGTTTTTAAAAACCTGGATTCTTTTCAAAATAGTCGGAAAGGGTAAACTGATTGGGAGGAAACGAATCGGAGGTTTCGATAACGGATTGGATACGATCGGTACGAAATTCCCGTAATGCCGTTCGCAAACGGCAATAGGCAATCATCACCCAATGATCCTGTGTAAAGTAGACCGCCATCGGCTCTACATCCCGCTCGGTTATTTCCCCTTTGGAGCCAGAACGGTACCGCAAGCGTAATACGGTTCTTTTGGCAATGGCCTGCTGGATCAAGGAGACGGAGCTACTGCTCTTCTCTATTGTTTTGGCCGTTGATGGACTAATACGTTCCTCGAGCAATTGCAGCTCTTTCTTTTGCGAAGTGCGCAACACCGCCGTCACCTTCTGCATTGCTTTGCCATAGGCGCCGATAAAAGAACTATCATTATTCTGGGAGACGATTTTTTTTGCGGTCAGCATTGCATGAGCTTCTTCCTCGGTAAACATAATAGGAGGCAACTGGTAGCCATCGACCAAAAAATAGCCCTCGCTATTTTCATAACCAATGGGCACCCCGGCTTCGGACAAAGCTTCCAAGTCACGATAGATGGTACGAACACTTACGTCAAAATCAGTGGCCATCTCATTGGCCCTTAAAGAGGTCTTCGATTGCAACTTGGTCAATATGGCGGTCAAACGATGGAGTCGTTTCATGGTCTTGACGTTGAAGAATGCACAAATATAACGGTAAGATAGAAGATTTTCTCTTGAAGGTATACAACCCTGGGGCCCTTCGTTCACCGTCACAGCCAGGTGAAGGGGTAACCAACACACCAAACATTTAAAGGAAGTTTCATTTGATTGCTACGCAAGCCTCCCTAGACACTTGTCATGAGGGCCTGCCCACACCTTTAGTAGTGGGTGTCAAAGCAACTTGTTTGATGCCAGTCAGGTTTTAAACCATGAGCATCGATTAAAAGACAATACCGCACGAATTCTTTTTGGAGCTACTGTATCCATCATCGTTGCGGCATAACCGCATGTTCGGGCTTGCCGGTCAATATAAAGGTACAACCCATCTTAATATTGCGGAAAAGGGAGTACGCCTTGGAGGATAATGGTATTTGGCCGGCATCCAAGCCAGCATATCTTTATGTAAAGGATTGAAGGTAAACGAACAGCAAGCCGTTACCTTCGGTATCAAAACCTGACACCTGCTCCCGGAGCAATTCGAATACTTCGAAAAAGTGATCGATTGTCTGGGCGACCCCTCCAAAAAGAACAGGCCGTTGGTTCGCAACATTCCTCAAGCCAAAGGGTTAAAAAAGGAAATTGACCGAAAAACGTTAGTTTTAATCAAAAAATGGTATTTATTTATATAGAGAAGGCTCATTTTTGTTCCTTATGAAAGTAGTCCCGCAAGCATTTTACCAGCATCCGCATATTGAGAAAGTCATGGTCGACGGACTTTCCTGCATCCTCCTAAAAAGTGTACGGCATACCGACGTACAAAACCAACGATACCTCTCGGCCCATGCATTGACATTAGTACTGAATGGCTCCCTACGGATCGAGAGCTTTGAGGGCAATCTACAAATCGTTCGGAAAAACCAGCTGATCTTTCTACCCAAGGGACTTTATATGATTTCGGATATCATCCCGAAAGACCAAGCCTTTGAGGCCGTCGTTTTCTTTTTTGATGAAGAAGTCACCGATACTTTTTTGGAAAAAAACCCTCCTTTTAAAAACGGGAAAGAGATTGAAACGATAGTCATTGATTACAACGAGGAGCTTCGTTTGTTTACCGACACGCTCCTGACCCTGTACCGAGGCAGAAAACAACATCAATTTACCAAGGCCAAACTGGTAGAACTCCTTCATTTTGTCGCCTCATCGAGTAAGGGTAAAGACTTTAGGGCCCAATTGCAATCGTTAAAAATAAGGGGGCGAAAAAAAATTCGCGCGTTTATGGAGGAGCACTTTGACAAACCCTTGGACATCGAGGATTATGCCTATCTAACAGGCAGAAGTATCTCTACCTTTCAGCGCGATTTTAAACGTCGATTTCAAATTTCACCCAAAAAGTGGTTGATTGACAAACGGTTGAAAAAAGCGGCAAAGCTATTACGGGAACCTTCCGTTTCAGTCAATGAAATTACTCTCGAGGCGGGTTATGGGAACACATCCCACTTCATCAAGGCCTTTCGTAAAAAGTTCGGGACCTCCCCTAAACAATATCAAATACAACATCGGGAAAATACCTTTATCTAAGCTTTTGACCGAAAATCACGATTTTTTTCATTTACAACGGTTTTTTCTGATTTCGCTAGAAGATATTTGCCTTTACAACACGTTTCCCGAGCTCTCGGGGAGTTAAATTAAAATTATGGATATTGGATTTATCGGATTAGGTATCATGGGAAGCCGCATGGCCCTAAATCTTCAAAAAGCCGGACATACCCTTACCATCTTCAACCGTACAGTGAAAAAGACCCATGACTTAAAGGAAAAAGGGGCAAAAACCGTACTTAAACCCTGTGAGGTCCCTATGGGCAATGATATCGTCATCACCATGCTCTCTACTCCCGAAGTAGTACGGGAAACCGCTCTGGGCGCAGATGGATTTCTAGAAAAGATGTCTTCGGGCACACTTTGGCTCAACTGTAGCACAATCAACCCGTCCTTTGCCAAAGAGATGGGAATAATTTCAGCCGAAAAAGGCATCCGCTATATCGACGCCCCCGTAGCCGGAACCAAGGGTCCTGCCGAAAAGGGCGAATTGGTATTCTTGGTCGGGGGCGATCTCCAGGATGTTGCAGTGATTCAGCCTTTACTGGACATCATGGGGAAAAAAACGCTTCATCTAGGAAAAGTGGGCCATGGATCTAATATGAAAATGCTGATCAACCTGCTATTGGCGCAATCGATGTTGGCCTTTAGCGAAGCTATGATATTGGGCGAGGAAATGGACCTGCCCCGAGAAACCTTGTTCGATGTCTTATTGAATGTACCAGTGACCGCCCCATTCTTAAGCATGGTACGGCCCAAGCTCGAAAACTATGATTATGAAGCAAACTTTCCGTTGCAGTGGCTTCAAAAGGACCTGCATCTGGCAACCGTTACCGCCTACGAACAAGGCTTAGCAATGCCTTCCTTAAATGTTTCAAAGGAACTATTTGCCTTAGCCAAACAGAACGGTTATGGGGAGAAAGATTTTTCGGCTATTTACGCATATTTAAAAAAGGGTAGCGTCTAACGAATCGGTCCTATTTCGCCACCCTCGAAATCGAGGATAACCCCCTCAGAAATCCATTTAGCCAAAGCCTGTCGGTTGTCGGGATCCAAAATGCGTCGTTGATCTTTTTTGTTTCGGATGTTGCCGATTTCGATAAAGGTCATCGCCGGGTGTGTTTTCTTCACCAAATAGAGCGAGGTTCGGTCTTCAAACGTACCCGTATATGTTCGGTTGGGTTGGTATTTTTTATACTTTTTTTGGAATGTCTTATGAATGCTTTCGGCCAGTTTTTTGCCATTCTTGCTCTTTTCATGATGGTAAAAGAACACATCAATATTCTGTCCTTTGCTACGACTATCTACATGGGTCACGATCAACCGTTGAAACTTGCCCCGGTTCTTTCGATGAAGCTCGTTGATGATATCAACGCGCTGTCTTAAACGGGCCACCTGATTTAAAGGAATGGTCTTGTCCCCATAGGCCACTTCATCATGGTCTATTTTTAAAATACGCTCGTCCCGGATACCATCGTCGGCATCACGAATGATAACATAGACGGTAGCCCCATGTGAAAGTAGCTCCTTTGCCAGACGTAGGGTAATATCATAAGCGTACTCATCCTCCGAAATTTTGGTCCCGGCATAATTGGCCATCGCTCCTGGGTCTGGTCCTCCATGGCCGGAGACCAAATAATAAACCGCCCCTTTGAGCTTTTCGCTCCTGGGGAGTACGGCGGCATGCTTTTTCCCAAAGATGGGGAACTCTTTTCCAACCACCTTTTTGATTTCCTTTGACCTCTTTGCGATCGTATCGACGACGATGACCGAATCAACCTTTGAAAGAGGAATCCTGTAGGTACGGCCCTCATAGAGATGCACGCTGTCACGCAGGTTTTCCATATTCATCGCGATAAAGTCATCGTACATTTCATATGGATTCGCCCCTTGTTTCCGCAAAAGGGACAGAATACCATCCCCTTTCTCAGCGGTGACCGTCACCAAGGAATCTTGTGAAAGGCAATACGGACCCATCAAGAAAACAAACAGTGCGGCGAATAATCCTCTAGACGGAAGCATTCTCAAAATCATACCAGCGCAATTTCTTTTTTGCAAACCAAAAATAGTGCCTAATCGACATTTTCAATACAAAATTAAAGAATGAAGGGGGAATGCGGAAGGGACAATAAAAAATTAGTTAACGATTTATTCAACAATCCAATCGATCTCTATAAGACAACATTGACTAAAAAAGCATACCTTAGCAAGTGATTACTCACTTGAATGACGGATAAGAAGAAGCAAATATTGGCGGTTGCCCTTGAACTTTTTGCAAACGATGGTTTCAACGGAACTTCTACGAGTAAGATAGCAAAAGAAGCAGGCGTTTCGGAAGGTTTGATATTCAGACATTTTGAACACAAGAACGGTCTATTGAACGCCTTGGTTCAGCAGGCGGTAGAGCGAATACGCCTGTTGATCGAACCCATTCTTATTGAAACAGATCCAAAAAAGGTAATTCAAAAAAGTATTGACCTGCCTTTCGCCCTCCCGGAAAGCGAGTATCCGTTCTGGAAGCTTCAGTTCAAACTGAAATGGGAAAACGATTATGAGCAGGATAAAATGCGGCCATTTATCGAAAAATTGACATGGGCGTTTTCCAATTTAGGTTATATCCAGGCAAGGAAAGAAGCGGAAGTTTTGAACCATATCATCGAAAGTATATCCATCGGAATTTTACGCGAGGGGAGAAAAAGTCAGGAAGGTTTAAAAGAATTCATATTACGGAAATATCTCAAATAACAGGCTTATGAAAACCATACCCCATAGTATTCCCATAATCCTTCTTCTGGTCGGTGGAATTCTTATGACAGCCATCTATTCCCGCGGCGTAGTTTCAAGCTATTCATCGACCACCATTCCCAACAACGAGGTTTTAAAGGATACCCCTTTCGACAAAATGATGCAGGTATTGACCCACGAACGGTGTATCAACTGCCATCCAAATGACAACATTCCCAAACAAGGGAAAGATAGTCATCCACACTATTTCGGAATGAAGCGAGGAGAAGATAACCTCGGGTTCACCGCTACCCAATGTACTACCTGTCACCAGCCGGAAAACAACGACTATTCGGGAGTCCCTGGAGCACCGCATTGGTCATTGGCCCCAAAATCAATGGGTTGGCAAGGACTCGACAAATATGAAATCGCCAAGGCCATGCTCGACAGGGCCAAAAACGGAAATCGTTCCCATGATGAATTGGTCCATCATTTAACCGAGGATTCGCTGGTGCTATGGGCTTTCGACCCGGGTGTAGATCACGAGGGAATCCCAAGGGAAACACCACCGATTTCCGAAGCCGAATACAAAGCGGCCGTAATAGCATGGTTCGAAAACGGGGCCATCATTCCGAAAGAGTAAACGAACATAAAATTGATACAATGAAAATATCTTTCTCGGTAAATGAAGTTCCACATTCCATTGAAATTAAGGATGAAAACACGCCCCTACTCTGGGTCATTCGAGACATGCTACATCTCAAGGGCACCAAATACGGTTGTGGCAAAGCGGCCTGTGGGGCCTGTACGCTCCATGTAGACGGGGAGGCGGTGCGCTCCTGTTCCTATGCGGTCAAGTTTGCCGAGGGAAAGAAAATTAGGACTATTGAAGGATTGGGAACCAAAGAGAATCCCCACCCCGTACAGCAGGCATGGATAGAAGAAATTGTACCCCAATGCGGCTATTGCCAACCCGGTTTTATGATGGCTACCGCCGCTCTAATCGATAAGATTCCCGAACCGACGGATGACGATATCGATCGAAACATCATCAACGTATGTCGCTGTGCCACCTACTACCGAATGCGCAAGGCAATCCATCGCGCGGCGCAAATTCAAAGAACCACCTCAAAAACAATGGAATAATGGCAAAGGAAAAAAAGAAAGTATCGCGCCGAAAGTTTTTAATTAGGGGTGGATTGGGCACCCTTGGTGTCCTGGCCATTGGGACCTATGTATTTCGTAATACGATTCGAAGACAAATCGCAGGAATGGTAGATACCGCCGAAGCGCCCTATCTCGGAAATACCGATTCCCCCCTTATATGGTTCGAGATTACCAAAGATAACAAGGTCATCCTTTACAGCCCAAAAGTAGAAATGGGCCAAGGCATCTTTACAGGCTTGGCACAAGTAGCGGCAGACGAATTGGCGATATCCATGGATCAAATAAAAGTAGCCCATGCTCCGTCAGCTTCTGGGAATTTGGACGATTTTGCCACCGGTGGAAGCACTTCTATGTCAAGTTTATGGCAACCGCTTAGGGAATTGGCCGCCACCATGCGCGAAATGATCAAGGCAGAAGCGGCTCAAAAACTAGGTGTTTCCGTGGGTTCCCTATCGGTCAAGGATGGTATTATCTCGGGAGGGGATAAAACGATTACCTATGCCGAAGCCGCCACGAATGTTGTGGACTGGGATATCCCGGATACTCCCACCTTGAAGGATATCAAAGACTATCAATTCATAGGAAAACCCTTCTCGCGGGTCGACCTCAGGGACAAGGTGTTCGGCACACCCCTTTTTGGAATGGACGCTACCATGCCCGATATGCTCTACGGCGCCGTGGTGCGGCCTACGGTAATCGGAGCCACCTATATCGATGCCGATACTTCAAAAGCAGAAAATATGCCCGGCGTTGTCAAGATTGTAAAGGAGGCCGATTTCGTCGGTGTAGTCGCCAACTCCATGTTAGAAGCGGAAAATGCCAAGAATGCAATCGTTGTAACATGGGATATTCCCAAAGTGTGGCAGACCCAAGACATAGAGGCTATGATCGAAGTAGGTAAAGGGAAACCGTATGTGATTCAAAAGGAAGGGAGCCCAAAAGAACTATTGAAGGAAGATGAAAAACTCATCGTCTCGGAATTCAAAAGTCCCATCGGGGCACACGCCCAGTTAGAGCCGAATGGTGCCTTGGCCTTTGTAGAAGAGGATAGGGCCACCGTCATGATGTCGACACAGGTAGTGAAGATTACGCGTAACGAAATCGCCAAAAGACTGGAGTTGGATGAGGAGCAGGTGAATATCGTACCCACCTTTCTAGGGGGTGGATTTGGCCGGCGATTGCACACCCCAAATGGCATTCAAGCGGCTGTATTGTCCAGAGCGGTCGGAAAGCCGGTAAAGTGCTTCCTTACCCGGAAGGAAGAATTCCAGAACGATACCTTTCGCCCGCCCACCCACCATGTCTTAAAGGCCAAATTGAACGGGAAAGGATTGATTGAAGCCATAGAACACAATGTTTCCAGTGGTGATGTCGCCTGGGGTTCGCCGATGCTGCCCAGTATACTGGAGACTATTATGGGAGCCGATTTGGGTGCTTGGCGTGGAGGAATGATCCAATATGGGGCCATTCCTAATTACCGGGCTATTTCATGGCGGGTGAAGCTACCCTTTGCCACCAGTTGGTGGCGTAGCCTTGGACTCCTGGCCAATACCTTTGCCATTGAAAGCTTTATGGATGAATTGGCCGTAAAAGCAGGAAAAGACCCGGTGCAATTTCGTTTAGACCAAATCCAGGACGATAATCGGGGCTATCGCCTCAAGGAAGTAATCAAAGCAGCGGCCGATAAAGCCGGATGGACCAATCAAATCGTTGCTGGTCGTGCGATGGGTTTCGCCGCTTCTACCGATGTGAATACCCCTTGTGCGCAGGTGGCGGAAGTATCGATTGTGGATGATGAAATCAAAGTCCATAAGGTTACCTGCGCCATGGATCCCGGTCTTGTCGTGAACCCCGATCAGGTGAAGGCGCAATGTGAGGGAGCGATTATTATGGGCATGAGTGCCTCGCTATTCGAACGCATGTATGTAGCGGACGGACAATTGCAACCCACCATCTACGGACCCTACGAGATGGCCTTAATGAAACACGCCCCAAAGGAAATCGATGTAGTGCTCTTGCAAAACGCAGAAGCGCCAGGGGGCGTCGGGGAGCCTCCCCTAGGACCCATCGGGGCGGCGATTGCCAATGCCGTATTTCGGTTAACGGGACAACGGTTACGGGAGATGCCTTTAAAGCTTGCCTAACTATTCGGAAGGACTAATTTCCTTTCACTTTGATTTCAAGTTCGTTGGTCACCGGTTGGCTCAAGATGCCTATTTCGGCCTTGCGATCTGAACCCTTGACGAAGGTATCGAACAAATCGAGGGAATTGGCTCCATTATACAATTTCACGCCCTCATTCAGTCTGGCAACAGCCTCATGACCGGTATTGTCCCCTTTTACCAAAACCTGATAACGCGGTGCGGACGCGTTCATCTGATCGTAGCCCTGCAACCGCCAATTTTCCTTATTGATCGTTTTGGGCCCGTTCATATTCTTTTTCTGTTCCCCAACAACCGTAAAAATGGCCGTGTCCTTAATGAAGCTATATCCATTTGGGGTCTTGGTGATACCATACTGGTCGGGCGAGTATCCCGGAGGCGACATGGCATAGACCGCTTTGATGGCCGAGGCGCGGTAGTTGCCATGGGTAGTATTCATTCCCGCGGCAAATAAGCCTTCCATAGCACCGGCCGAATGTCCCGTATAGCCCTGGTTAGTGCCATTTACCTTCCCTTGAAAACCTATACAGTCCAACAAGCATTCCTCGATTGCTTCCGAGAGATAATTGACTTCCTCCCCCGAAGTTTGGCGATATTCGCGATATCGTTGCCCGCATTCCGATGGTCTACTTGTATCACCACATATCCTTTCGAAACATAGTAGTTAACGTAGGACAACAACCGTCCCCGCCCCTCACCAAACCCGTTACCTCCCCCTGGGATTATTATTACCAATGCTTCGTCTTCCTTTTCCAACGGAAAGGAAACCCGGTAAGACAAGTCACCGAAGGGAGTCGTGAGGACGGCATCGATGGAAATGTCCGAAAACGATTCCAATTCTTGTTGTTCTTGTTCCTGTCCCGTTTCGGGATTAGGAATCCCTTCATTCTTGAAACATGAAAAAAATAAGATGAGTAGGATGATGCCAAAAAAAGCGTGTTTCGCGGTTTTCTTCTTTGGACTCCCAACCAATCTTGAGGTTCAATTGGTTTGAATCATACCATAATGGCCATCAAAATATTTGAAAATCCGTTTCTAAGGAAAGTATCCCAAAAAGTGCACTTTTTCCCATCATGAACCCAAGAAATCTATTTTTGTCACATTGAGCAATTTGAAACGTCCTTATAAAAAGTAATACATCAACCATGAAGAAAGTACCGTTAGTGACACTGTTGACCCTTTGTTTTCAAATGCTTATAGCCCAGGGTATTGATTCTTTGGGCCTACAGTTACAAAAAATCGTCGATACCACCGAAATTCCCGGATTCGCGGTAGCTGTTGTTGGGAAGGACCGGATTCTTTACAAAAAAGGGTTTGGCTTTGCCGATGTCGAACAGGGCATTCCCTACACGGACAAGACGATTCACAACATCGGTTCGACCACCAAGACCCTCATCGCTTTTTCGTTAATGAAACTGGTTGACGAAGGCAAAATTTCTCTGGATGACCCCATTAATAAATACCTTCCGTTTAAGGTTGTACACCCGAGCTTTCCCGAGAGCGATATTACGATTCGACAGCTAGCCACCCATACGTCCAGCCTCACCGACGGCGTAGATGACCTATTGATAGAGAAAAGCTATTTATTCCACGGACCAATTAATTTTAAGAAAGAAGAATTGCCAGAAGATTACTTCGACTATTTTGAGATATACCAAACCAATCATGCCGTAAGCATGTCCGAATTTTTAAAAAATATCTATACCCCGGAAGGGGCTTGGTATGAGAGTTCGAATTTCTTGGAAGTATCTCCCGGCACTGCATACCACTACACCAACATTGGTGCTACGCTCTTGGCGTTCATCATAGAGCAAGTATCCTTGACCGACTTTGCCGAATATACAAAACAAATACTGTTCGGTCCTTTAAACATGAGCCATTCCTTTTGGGCGCTCGATGCCGTTCCGAAGGATGTGCTCGCCTCTTTATATTTATCAAACGGACTCAAAATACCACATTACGAGTTGATTACCTATCCCGATGGCGGACTGTTCACCAACATCTCCGACTTCAGCGTATATCTGATGGAAATGATCAAAGGAATCAACGGGGAAAGTAGTCTCTTGTCAACGACCTGGTATACAGAGATGATGCAGAATCAATTGACCGGGAAAAACTTTCCGAAGGGTAGCTTTGAAACCTCTAAGGGTCTTATGTGGTCGGTGAACCCGGAAGGTGACAACATTTCCGTGAACGGTGCCGACCCGGGTGTAATGAGCTACACCCTGTTTACTACGCAGGGGAACGTCGGAATCGTCATTTTCATGAACAAAACCATCTATGATAATGAAGAGCTTGAGTCTGCCTTTAAAGCGATTCGAGCAACGTTATTTCAGAATGCAGGGAAACTGATGAAGCGATAAACAAATTCCCAACCAACGGCAGCGGTAAAGTCAAGTTAAAAATACTGACCGATCCCGAACACCAATCCACGATCGGCATCCTTGGTAATACCATACCCATAGTCGATTCGGAAGATGGCATTGAAAATACGTTTATGCATGAAACGAAGGCCAACTCCAGGATAAATACGGATGTTTTGGTCATCGCCAAAATCACTAAAATCCCCTCCCGGATTTCGCCAAGACCCTCCATCTATGAATGCATTGCCCTGCAATACAAACCAGTGCTTGTCAATCAATGTATGTCGGTACTCGGTGTTGAATACAATGGCACCCGTACCCCGATCAATGGTATTGCCCACCCCTCGAATGTTTAAATTGTTATCGACTGTAAAGGGAGCGAAAGGAGTGTCGATATTGCTTGCCAAGCCTAAACGCAATCGGGTGGCCCAATTGCCCCGTTTTCCGATTCTTCGGAAATAGGCAAAATCGTTGAATCCGATTAAAAAGGGGGGCAACACTTGATTGGAAGTACCTACGTACTGAAAGTTCAAAGAACTCCGAAAACCGGATAGGTATTGGTACTCGTATGATACAGCATCAAAATTGTAAATGAGCTTTATCAAGTGCTTGTCGACCTTTAGCGCTTGAGGAACATCAGGGTCGGTAGCGCCCGCTAAGTATTCATAGTCCTCGGTAAATAGACTGCCTCCCAGATCGATACGGTTCTTGAAGTTGAGCTCATAGAGCCCCAAAAGCTCGAAACCCTCGTTGTTGTAACGATAGTCGGCCGTGTCGTCTGCAAAGAACACGGGTTCCTGGGTAGTAAAATTATTATAATTCAACGCCAGCCCCCATTTATTGCCGAATAGATAGGGGGCCCGGATGCTTATCCCGTAGGAATTGAATACATCCAATTGATAAAAACCTCCCAAGGTAATATTACGGCCGAAGGCGTTGAACTCCTGCAGGCCCGCACGAAAAGCAAAATCGTCGTTGGCAGAACTGAATAGGTTGGCAAAAGGAATCAGGGTGAAATTTTCCTCAATAGTATAGAATACGCTATGCCGACCGTCGTCAGCAGAGAACACCTGATAGTAGGCATGTGATATAGATGGCAATCGCTTTAAACGGGTCATGTCTTCTTCCATCAGTATAGAGTCCAACACCATTCCAGGCTGCAGGCCAACGATTTTTTTTAGGAAGGAAGGCCTAGTTCTTTTAAACCCCTGAATTTTTACATCGGCGACAACGGATTCTTGGGAAAACCCGAACGTGAATATCCACATGAAGACAAAAAATGGAAAAACTCTAACCATAGGGGACATCCGACTCGTTGACGGGGCCAAAGATACTGGATACCATAAACAAAAACATCACGATGGCCGATCAAACGAGATTGCTTCGGATGAAAATCAATTTCCGAAAACGGATTCACTCTTTATCACACATTTGTGATGATGCTATAGAAAATCCAAGGACTGTCTTTCGTACTTTATAAAGGGTATGTTTTCTGATGGCCTGTCTCAAGTTTTCAAGTAGATACCTTAAATAGCATTTTGGGATATCGGCACCTTAAACCGATCTGTAGCAGCCATTTTTGAATGGCTTTGGAGTTCAACGGTCTGTAAACAGGCGCCCAGAATTGGGAAACCTATCGTACCATCTCAATACATCTTGTAGAATTCCCGAATAACCTCTTGTGCTGGTTTGTTCTGTGGGGTAAACCGATTGTCTTCGGCCCCGCCCGACCTGTCGTGCTGAATAAACCATTTCCAAACGTAGCCGCCCGCAAACCACTTTTCATTCCAAAATTCGGAGAAAATCGCTTTTTTAGCGTTCACTTGCGCCTCTAAATTGACGTTCTCATCATTGCGATCAACCAACCAGGGCTTCTTGGCAGTATAATCCATACTGCGGTATCCAAACTCTGTGAACAAGACTGGTTTATTTTTCGTTTTGGCGAGTTGGGAAATTTTTTCCTTCCAAGGTTGCCACCCTTTTTTCAGTTGCTCTACGGTTGGGGTCTTTTCCTCAGACAAGGGAAAATAGGCATCGATGCCGATAAAATCCAGGTCTTCCCAAAAGGTGGTTCTTGGAAATTCATCCCAATTGGCGGCATAGGTCAGTTTTCCATCGTATACCTTTCTGATTTTTTTTATGAGCGTCTTCCAGTAGTCAGGCCTGTTCTTTACAAACTGTTCCAGCTCTGTACCAATGCAAAGTAGTTCGGCCTTGGTTTCCTGGGCAAGCTCGGCATAGTTAAGAATAAACTGATCATAGGAGGCCTCCAAAGTCTTCCAATCTTCCTCCGATTTCATTTTTAAGGTACCCGTGAATTCCCCCCGCCATATCCAGATTTGGGGCTTGATCATTACCTTGACACCGTTTTTCTGCAACAGACTTATGTACTGTTTGGCCCCTTTCCTGGTTTCCCCAAACCACTGTCTTTCGGTATCAAAAATGATTTCCGGGGAACTAATATCCCTTATAAAACCAAACGGCATGACCGCAGCATGGTTGGCGTGTATCTTAATTACCTCATCAACATGGGCCTGAACGGCCTCTTCCCTTGAGGCGACAAAACTGACACCGTTGATTTTTTCCACAACCTGTCCCGTGCATGAAGCTTGTAAAAAACACAGTAACAACAATTCTAAAGCCCTCATTCATTTGCAATTAAGACTCTAAAATAAGTTATTTTATTTATAAAATTCAGAAAATAGCGCGCAGACCCAGATTAAAGGTCTGCCCAAGGCCGGTATTACTCCCCCTTACAAAATTGGTATAGAGCAACTCTAAGTTGAGGGCATCGGTCAACTGATATTTTGCGCCGCCGCCCAAAGCGGTAAAATCTTGCGGGAAGTCATTTCCCAAATCGATTCGTTGGGAATGCTGGGCCAGCACTAGAACAGTAAACTTTGAACTAGGGAAATAACTAAAAAACACGCCAGGAGTCAAGTTAAGGCTATTATTGGCAAAACTCTTTTCCCCATCCCCAAAACTAAGCTCTGAATTCAACTCAGTGAATAACTGAAATTTATCGCCTGGAAAAGTGTAATCATAAAAGAATCGATTTTGCCAGATAAAACCATTCTGATCTAAAAATACGTCGTTTTCAACCTCGTTATCGACCAATGGAAAGAAAAAGGAACTTTGGATACTGAAGTTGCTAACGGAAGCAATCGGCACGAACTTCACCGAAGGGGCAATGGAGGTGAACCCGGAACGTGCCGTGCCTTCTTCACCATCGAACCGAAATATCTCCAACGCACCGCGATCATTGATGACGTTGGAACGGAACTCAAAAATGGCGCCGACATTCCATCGCTTATTTTGTCCAACACCCGTATACACCTCCAATGTTGATGTGAAGAAGGTCTCCCTGGGCTCCCTCGCGTCGGAAAAAGTACTCCTGGTCTGGGTATATAGGTTGTTAAACCATTTCAGGTCTACCTGCCCTTTGCCGATCAGTTTAGACGGGGTGTATTGTTGAATGTTGCTTTTCTGAGGTTGGGGTTGGTCGTGAACGGCATCTTGGGCAAAAGCGCCCATCGTTACAAAAAAGATTCCTACGGTTATTACATAATTTCCAATTAATCTCATTGTATTATTGTTTTGTTGGACACTTATTAATACTGGAGGCCTCTCTCCACCAAGGTCTTCAAAGAAAATTTCACGATTTATTTTGATGTTTTTTTACTCGACCTCGTTCAAAGTCCAATCATACGGATAGTACGATAGCCTCGCTTTTTCAGGAAGTTTTTCGGTCTTATATTTGTTAATGAAGTCGGTAACACTTCCCCCCTTTTCAAAATCACCTTTATACCATTCGAAGATCTGGGAAATTTTTACCTTGTTTTTATTCACTTGAATAAAAGCGGGATTGTTCAAGGCGGCAATCGTTTGTCGCTCTAATTGTGCTTCCAACTTATCAGGAGTGTATGCTTCATTGATAATCGGCGGACAACCCAATCCTGCACAGACCAACACAAAGTGAAAGCGGGGCTCTTTTGGGAAATTAGCTCGGAGCAATTTATTCTCGATATCGTTCAGGGTAATGCTTGTACCCCCAGCCGTATAGTCGGTCTTATCGAAAAACCCGGGAACATCCAAGGGTTGTTTTAAGGGGTAATTCTCGACGACACCTTTGATCACTGCAAGATTGTACACATTGATCCAAAAAGCTTGGTATTCTGAGGCCTTCTCCTTTGAAACCGATGTATTTTGGGCCATCTCCAACAAAGCGTTCAGGTCGGAAGAATCGGCCTTGATATCTTTATAGGCTACCCGTCCGTCCCTTACATGGGTCTTTAAAAAACTATCTGTCCGAGTAAAAAATTCAGGGGTATTCTGTGCTTGCCCAAAAGAGAGGATGGCAATAAAAAATATCGTAAATAAGTGATTCCTAGTTCTCATTGCAATTGGTTTTCGTTAGCGTTTAATTGCCGCATAGGTCGAACCTTTTGAATCGACCCTACAAAAGAATGTCGATTTTATGAATTATTTAAGATTATCAAAATCAGTAGGTTACAAGTACGAAAACACCGCTAGAACCTTACAAAATAGGTTCATATTTAAATTCTTTCTAAATTGAACGGAATATTTTAAGTTCATTCCCACATCAACGACACAGCATACAACCACCAACAAAAAATACATGGAACACATTGTAATTATCGGAAATGGGATTGCGGGCGTTACGGCCGCAAGACATATCCGAAAGAATTCCGATAAGAAAATCACCATCATATCGGCGGAGACCGATTACTTCTTCTCTCGTACGGCGCTCATGTATGTTTACATGGGACACATGAAATTTGAGCATACGCAACCCTATGAAAACTGGTTTTGGAAAAAGAATCGGATCGAGCTGGTCAAGGGCTATGTCGATCAAGTAAACCATACGAGCAAAAAACTGGTCCTTTCCAACAAATCGGAAGTGGCGTATGACAAATTGATCATTGCAGTAGGATCCAAGCCCAACAAATTTGGTTGGCCTGGACAGGGCTTGGAAGGGGTGCAAGGACTCTATCACAAGCAAGATTTGGAAAATCTCGAAAAGAATGCGCCCAATAACAAAGTATGTAAAAGGGCCGTCATAGTTGGTGGAGGACTCATTGGCATCGAGTTGGCCGAGATGTTGGTCACCCGCAATATTCCCGTTACTTTTTTGGTACGGGAAACCAGTTTTTGGAATGGGGTGCTACCGAAAGGCGAATCGCAAATGATCAATGAACACATTCTAGAACATCACATCGATCTGCGTTTGGATACCAACTTGGTAGAAATAATTGCCGATGAAAACGGAAGGGCCAAAGCGGTAACAACCGATAAAGGTGACACCATCGAATGCAATGTCGTAGGTCTTACCGCCGGTGTCTCCCCCAATGTAGCCTTCTTGAAGGATTCGGGAATCGAACTGGGACGCGGTGTAAAAGTGAACCGGTATCTCGAGACGAATATTCCGGACATCTATGCCATAGGAGACTGCGCCGAACAGCATGAAGCCATCGGCAACCGTCGTCCGGTAGAAGCGGTATGGTATACAGGGCGGATGATGGGCGAAACAGTAGCCCATACTATCTGTGGCAATAAAAGACAGTATGATCCCGGACATTGGTTCAATTCGGCCAAATTCCTCGATATCGAATACCAAACTTATGGGTGGGTATTTAGCGAGCGCAATATGAAGGAAACGGAGCAGCATTTCCATTGGCGACATCCGAATGAAAAACTATGCATCACCATGGCCTATTGTCATAAGACACAGAAGTTTTTGGGTATCAATACATTTGGTATTCGTATGCGACATGAAATATTCGATCGTTGGCTGACCGAGGAACGTGATATACACTATGTGATGGAGCATCTGAAGGATGCCAATTTCGACCCCGAGTTTTATGCGCAGTACGAGGAAGAAATAGTGGCTAGCTATAATTCCGAGCTTGGGACTTCGATATTGCCTAAGAAAAAAAGCTGGAAAAGAATCTTCGAAAGAATATAACACCACATGCGAATTAAAACCATCTATAAACTACAACTAATACACTAACAACCCTAATATGAGCACTTACGATAACAACATGGCCCTTACAGGGGAGCCACCAAAAGCCTTGAACACAGGTCAAAAATTGGCGACACTGGTGGGAATGATCGGTTTGGGAATCTTAACCCTCAACCTGTTTAACCTAGAATTCCCAAATAGTGGATTATGGCTTACCATTTCTTTAGCAGCGATATTTGTTGGTGTAGTTTGGTTTTCCAAAGCGGCATACGGCCACAAGTCCAAGGGAATTAAAAATGATGGGGTTTGGTTCAAATCGATGTCCAGTAGAGGAGTCTTGGCCTGGATGGCGGGGATTGCCCTTACAGGATTCTATATCGTGCTTTACTTTTATCCCCAATATTTAGGCCTGGTAAAAGATGGTGAGAATACCGGGGTTATTGCCCTTTTCGATCCCTTGAGCAAAATGTTGAGTGGCAATCCGGCTAGCCAATGGTTTGTGTATGGTACGCTTTACACGGTTGCCATACTGGCTTTCGGGATTAAGTTCATGTGGAAGTACCGACATAACTCCTATGAAAAAATTCGAACGGTTAGTGTCATGTTTTTTCAGACCGCCTTTGCCTTTATCATCCCGGAAATCATGGCTCGACTTAACGGAGATCTGCCCTATTACGACTTGAAGAACATGTGGCCCTTGAACTACTATAATTTCGAACGGTACCGAGTCAACGGTTTCATCGATGCAGGTGATGTGGGCATGGCAATGTTGTTATTCGGTATCGCATCGATATTCATTATCAGTCCGATCCTTACCTATAAATTCGGGAAGCGCTGGTATTGTTCTTGGGTTTGCGGTTGCGGCGGATTGGCGGAAACCGCGGGGGATGCGTTTCGCCAATTAAGCGATAAGAGTAAATCGGCCTGGCAAATAGAGCGTTGGGTCGTACATAGTGTAGTCGTGTTCGTTACCTTGATGACCACTGCCGTGGTCTATTCGTATCTAGGAAACGACACTTCCAAATATTGGTTGACCAAGTCAACCTTCCTCCTTGGGGTCGGAACCATCTTGACCTTGGTCTTTGCTTGGGTAATGATATACAAAAGACAGGAGCTACAAAAAGATGCCAAATATGGGGCCATTGGCTATTTTGTAGTTATCATCACGCTGATCGGATTGCATTTTTTCAGTGGAGAAGGCAACATTTTCATATTCAAGTCGGAAACGCTTCGCACGACCTATAGCTTCTTGATCGGCAGTATTTTTTCAGGCGTCATCGGTACCGGTTTTTATCCCATTTTCGGCAATCGGGTCTGGTGTCGGTTTGGCTGTCCTATGGCCGCTATTTTAGGGTTTCAACAGCGCCTTTTCTCCAAATTTAGGATCACTACCAATGGAGGGCAATGTATTTCTTGTGGAAACTGCTCTACCTATTGCGAAATGGGTATCGATGTGAGGGCCTATGCCCAAAAAGGCGAGAACATAGTGCGTTCGAGCTGTGTGGGTTGTGGTATCTGTTCGGCCGTTTGTCCACGCGGGGTTTTAAAATTGGAAAATGGCCCTTTGGAAGGTCGCATCAACCCGACCGAAGTCCTCTTGGGCAACGACCCTGACCTGATGGCATTGGTAAACAACAAATAGGGCGAAATGTCGGTTAAGAAGTCTAAAAAATAAAGCGAAGAAAGAGTTGGATGTTAACTTATCGTTATAAGCCCGACCAAGTTTAAAAAAACTGTGTTTATTCAATCGTTCCTTCTGGCCTGCATGGTATCGTTCTTCGGATATGCTTCCAATGAAATGGCGGCATACCATAAGGAATATTATCAAAGCGGACATACAAAGTCCGAGGGCTGGCTAAAAAATGGAGAGAAAACAGGCTACTGGCGATACTACCATTCTAACGGAAGAATTTCGGAAAAGGGACATTACGAAAATGGGAAACGTCAGGAATATTGGTATTTTTATACCCCTAAAGGCTTTCTTTTAAAGGAAGGCCATTATCAGAATGGGATGAAGGCCAGCTGGTGGCTTTTCTATGATGATCGGGGCAAGTTGGGCCATAAATGCCAATTGAGCAATGGGAAGAAAAATGGTTTTTGCCTTCAATATCGGAACAACAAACTGATTGCTGCGGAAAAATATCGAAATGGTAAAAAAATCAAGTCTTGGTATAGTCTTAGCAGTTTTAAAAAGGACAACAATCTCTCTGATCTAAGGTGATGCGCTATATACTCCTGGTATCCTTATTCCTTTCCTTCCTAGAAATACACGCGCAAAGCGAACTCAACTTCCCGGATATCCAATACGGTATCGAACAAATCAAGGCCAATTGGGTAAGCCATCCCGATATTCAAGGCGGCGAAGACCGGGTTATTCTATTTCGAAACGTATTTACCGTCCACAATTCCGACCAAGACTTTATCATCAACATTTCGGCCGACAACCACTACTTTCTCTACGTAAACGGCTCGTTCGTAACCCACGGCCCACAGCTGGGCGACATGCAGCACTGGAAATTCGAATCGCTGAATCTCAAGGGCCTGCTCAAAAACGGAAAAAATATCATCGCCGTCAAAGTGGTGAACTATGGCAAAAAACGTTTTTTGGGTTTTCAAAGCCTTTACACCGCCTTAATGGTCAACGGGGTAACCGAAAATGCCAAAATGCTGACGACCAAAGGTCCTGATGACGGTTGGAAATGTGTTTTGGACAATTCGTATAAAGCCTCGGAGGTGCACTGGAGAAGCCCTGGGGAAAATCGAATTATTGGGGGCTTCTACGCCAACAATCCAACTGATTACATTACCATGAAACACCATCCAAAAGGTTGGGAGCAACCGGAATTCGATGATTCTGCCTGGCAAAAAAACAGCTTCTACGAAAGTACCGGCAGTATGGGTGGTTCCATCGCCTATTTGCTTGAGCCCAGGAACCTACCTCTATTAACCTGGGAACAGGAAGGTGTTGGTACCATAGTACGTTCCCAAAACATAGGTGCTACCTCGTTTCCCACGTCTGGAAACCTGCGTATTCCGGCAAACATCAAGGCTTCCTTTCTTATCGATAAAAAAGTGGTCACCAGTGGGTTTCCAGAACTTTCCTTCAGCGGAGGCAAGGGGGCGTCCATAAAGATAAGGTATGCCGAAAACCTCTTTGGGCCCAAAAAGGAAAAAGGAGACCGAAACCAAATCGAGGGAAAGGAATTGATCGGGTATTTCGATCATGTCCTTTCCGACGGAAGCCCTGGTCAGCAATTTCTTCCCACTTGGATGCGTACTTTTCGTTTTATCCAATTGGATATCGAGACGGGACCCTCGGAGCTCGTGCTCGACCGTCTCCAAAACTACCGTTCGCGCACTACCCTCGCATCGACCGCTACCTTTACGAGTGATAATGGGACATATAATGAGATTTTTGCTATCTGCAAACGTACCGTAGATCTGTGCACGCAGGATTATTTCCTGAGTGACGCGTATTATGAAACGATGCAGTACATAGGCGATACTAAGGTACATGCGCTCATCTGGCAAGCCCTTAGCGGTAGTCTTGCCCACACTGAAAATGCCCTTCGGCAGTTTCACCATTCCCGTGACGCCGAAGGAAATCTTCTAGGGGCCTACCCCTTGCGGTCTACTTTTATCTTTCCCACCTACTCCCTTATCTGGGTCGACATGGTGGCCGACCATTATGCTTTGACCGGAGACACGACAATCATTGAAAAATACAAAGCCGGAATTGCACATACCCTGAACGGATTCGAGAAAAACATGAAGTCGAACCACTTGGTCGACAGGACACGCTACCGTTATTTTGTCGATTGGTACCAAAATCCCGACAATGGGGGAGGTACCGCCACCAAAAATGGGGGAGAGAATTCGGCTGTAGTGAGCTTGCACTATGCACATGCATTGATGAACGCGGCCAATTTATTTGAAGCCGCCGGGGATACACATCAGGCAGCACAATTCGCTGATCGGGCGAATGAAATAAAAGGGGCCGTTTACGAACTTTGTTACGATTCGGATCGAAAACTGTTTGCGGAGCGTCCCGATAAATCGGTGTACGACCAACATACCAATATCATGGCCATTCTCACGGATGCTATTGCCCCATCTGAGCAAAAATCTCTGCTAAATAGTATATTACAGGACAAAAGCCTGCTGCAAGCCACCTATTACTATCGGTTTTATCTGTTCGAAGCCATCAAGAAGGTCGGGGTGCCCGAGCTCTTCGATTTGGCCCAACAACCTTGGGAGAAAATGGTCGCCGACCATATGACGACCACCTTGGAACGTTTCGAATCGACCACCAAACCCACCCGTTCGGAAGTGCATCCATGGAGTGCCTCGCCCGCTTATTTTTATTTGACCTATTTGGCAGGTATCCAATCCAAAGAGAACAACTTCGAAGAAATTCGGATTGCACCGGTATTCGGAATACTGCAAACCATTGAGGGGTCTATGCCGACCACTAAGGGAACCATTCATTTTAACCTTAAAAGATCCGAGGGTCGACTTTTCGCCGAAATCGTGCTACCAGAAAACATCAAGGGAGAAATCATCTGGAACGGAACGACGGAGACTCTTCGACCGGGAAGACATCAATACGAATTAAACCAATAGCATGTCGGAGAAAGACATTAGAGTGATTATTCCCGCCTTCAATGAAGCCGATTCCATCGCAAAGGTCATCGAGGAGCTCCCAAAATCGGTTTCGGAGATAATAGTTGTAAACAATAATTCAACAGACGCAACGGCCAAAAATGCCCGCAATGCCGGGGCTACAGTACTTACCGAGAAAAAAAAGGGGTACGGATATGCCTGCCTCTGTGGTATGGATTACATAGCGAAACAGTCCAAAGCACCCGACATCATCGTATTTATCGACGGAGACTATTCCGATTATCCGGAAGAACTCGAAAAAGTGGTAGCACCCATTTTAAATGATGGTATTGATTTCGTGGTGGGTGCGCGGGTGAAGCAACTGAGGGAAGAAGGCAGCATGACACCCCAACAAATTTTTGGAAATTGGTTGGCTACCAGCTTGATGAAATTACTGTTCGGGGCAACATTTACCGACCTCGGACCGTTTAGGGCTATAAAGTACAACCAATTATTGGCCTTGCAGATGGAGGACAAGACCTATGGTTGGACAGTGGAAATGCAACTGAAAGCACTGAAACAAAAACTGACATATACCGAAGTACCAGTACGTTACAAACGAAGAATTGGCATTTCAAAGGTGTCAGGTACCGTAAAAGGTAGTATATTTGCGGGCATAAAAATATTAGGTTGGATTTTCAAATACAGCATCAAATAACATGGGACTAACTATCGCTTATATCATCATCGCTATCTACAGTATCGCGTTGCTATTGATTTTTTTCTACAGCTTGGCCCAGTTGAATCTTTTAATCAACTATTTGGGCTACAAAAAACAAAACCAGAACGCACCGAAATTCAATCTGATGGATCCAAGGGAAATTCCCATGGTGACCATTCAGTTGCCCGTTTACAACGAAGAATATGTAATGCAACGACTCTTGGAGAACATTGCCAAGATCGAATATCCCAAGAGCAAATTGGAAATTCAGGTGTTGGACGATTCCACGGACGATTCCGTAGTCGATACCGCCAAATGGGTCAAGGAACTTCAGGAAACCGGACTGGACATTCAACACATTCGCCGTGAAAACCGACAAGGATTCAAGGCCGGAGCGTTGAAAGAAGGTCTTAAAATAGCCAAAGGGGATTTCGTCGCTATTTTTGATGCCGACTTCTTGCCCGACAGCGATTGGCTCAAAAAGACAGTCGTTTATTTCAAAGATCCCGAAATCGGGGTAGTACAGACCCGCTGGGGCCATATCAACCGCGACTATTCGGTACTGACTAAAATCCAGGCTTTTGCCTTGGATGCCCATTTCACCTTGGAACAGGTTGGCCGAAATGCCAAAGGTCATTTTATCAACTTTAATGGCACCGCAGGTATTTGGCGAAAAGAATGCATCTTGGATGCTGGAAACTGGGAAGGCGATACCCTCACGGAAGACCTTGACCTTAGTTACCGAGCCCAGTTGAAAAACTGGAAATTCAAGTATTTGGAGGATGTAGAAACACCTGCGGAACTTCCCGTGGTCATTAGTGCCGCTCGTTCACAACAATTCCGTTGGAACAAGGGTGGGGCCGAAAACTTTAGAAAATCGGTGTGGAGTGTGATCAGTGCAAAGAACATTTCGTTCAAGACTAAATTCCATGGCGTGATGCACTTGTTGAACAGTAGCATGTTCCTATGCGTCTTTATCGTCGCGATTTTGAGTATACCCACCATGTGGATCAAAAACATGTATCCCCAGTTCGATTTGGTATTCGATGCCTTGAGTTTCTTTATTCTGAGCACAGTAATCCTGTTCGTCTGCTATTGGTTTACCTATAAAAGTATTCAGGGAAGCAGCTTCGACAACTTCGTGGATTATATCAAACTCTTTTTTACCTTTTTTTCGGTAGCCTTGGGCTTCTCTTTGCATAATTCCATCGCTGTATTGGAAGGCCATATCGGTAAGCGAAGTGAATTTGTGCGCACCCCAAAATTCAATATCAATAGCCTAACGGAAAGTTGGAAAGGCAATAAATATCTGACCAAGAAATTGTCTCCTAATATGCTCCTGGAATTCGGCTTGATGCTTTATTTTCTCTACGGTATGTATTTGGCGATTCCCCTAAACGACTTTGGACTCTTCCCTTTCCATTTCATGTTGTTCATTGGTTTTGGATTTGTCTTTTTTAAGTCGTTGACGGCCCGGGCATAACTTCTTCCTCTCTGTTTATCATAAAGGGAAGCCACTTAACCGTTCTTTAATCGATATATTTGGTACTCCTTCAAGTAAATGTAGGACCGTACTACTCGCCCTGCCCTAACGAAAAGCCTCTTTGGCCATCGAATTGATATAGGTTTTCGGTTTTGATGACATCGAATTCCTCGTGATGCAATTTTGACAGGAGGGCAATCACACTTTCGTATTCAACTGCTTCATAAATGGGCGTTCCATCGATTTGGGCATTCGATGCCACAAAACGACACCTCCAATGATCGGTACAGAAGGTTTCCGGTGACCCATTAGGATAGACCTTCACTCCGCGGTTGGTAATCATTTTTAACTTCAACTGAAAGGCAGCCGCCTTGGATAACTTTTTACCGATTTCCTCCGGATCAGAACCCTGCCAGTCAATAAACACATCGACCCCTACCAACTCTTTTTGTAGCGCTTTGCGCGTAAAGGAGGGCATATTCATTTTCCCAGCTCCAGAAACCAGGTTGGTCGATTTTAACTTTTGCGGTTCTTGGCCCAAACAAGCAATGACCACTTCGGCAAATTGGGAGGTCGATACTTTTCGAACACTGACACCTTCTTGATAGATATCGGCCGTATGATGCCCACCCTCCAAGGCGGTCAACCAAGCATCCTCAATTGTTTTCGCCACCTCTGTCTGTCCTACATGGCGTAACATCATTATTGCCGCGTTCAGCAAACCGGAGGGGTTGGCTACATTCTGTCCCGCGATGTCGGGTGCCGAACCGTGAATGGCTTCGAACATGGCCACACGAAATCCAATATTTGCTGATCCCGCCATCCCCACCGAACCGGCGATTTCGGCCACAATATCCGACACGATATCCCCATATAGATTTGAGGTAACGATGACATCATACTCTTCCGGTCTCGCTGCCAAACGGGCCGCCCCGATATCGATAATCTGGGTTTCACTTTTAATGTTTGGATATTCTGCCGCAATTTCATCGAAGACACGATGAAAAAGTCCATCGGTCAACTTCATTATATTGTCCTTGAGCATACAAGTAACCTTCTTTCTATCATGTAAACGGGCATATTCAAAAGCATAACGAACAATTTTCTCGCAACCGGGCCGTGTGATCAGCTTTAAACATTGAACCACATCCTGGGTTTGTTGATGCTCGATACCCGCATAGAGGTCTTCCTCGTTTTCACGCACAACGACCACATCCATTTTCGGGAAATGGGTATGTATATAGGGGCTCAAGGAACGCACAGGCCGCACGTTCGCATACAACCCCAAGGTTTTTCGCAGGGTAACGTTTAGGCTTTTATATCCCTTTCCTTGCGGGGTGGTGATGGGACTTTTAAGAATGACTTTAGCGTCGTGAAGGGCCTCCCATGTTTCGGGAGCGATGCCCGAAGTGTTTCCAGCCAAATACGCCTGTTCCCCCAAGAGAATCGGTTCGGTCACGATTTGGGCCCCTGCCGCTTCCATAATTTTCAAGGTCGCGTCCATAATCTCCGGGCCGATACCATCCCCATGTGCAACCGCTATCTTTACTTTTTTAATGGTTCTTTTGTTTTCTATTCCTTGAGCTGCTACTTGTATGTTCATACGGTTTTAGTTATTGTTCGAGCAAAGATCATTAAACTAATTCATATATTATTATTTATAATAATTATTGAATACATATACATAATTTATATACGTACAGAGGTTTGACGCAGGTGGTAGGATATTCAATCCGAATCATTGACACATTAACATCTCGATAACACAACCGCTAGGTTTCTCCTCAAAAACCTTTAAATTAGTCCGTAACTAACAACCTTGCTAACAAGTGCCCAGCCAACTAGTGACCTATTGGAAATTGCACAGGACTTCGATCCTATTGGCCTTATTGGCAGGGCTCTTTTATTACACCTTTGCGTACCAGCTTGTTCGCACCGATTTTATAAAGCTACTGACCCTTTTTACGGCTCTGTTTTTCCTATGTTTTAAACTGATTCAATTCGAAAAGTGGAACTTTAAGTTTCTTCTTGCAGTCGGCATCCTGTTCCGACTGGTTTTTTTGGTGGCCGAACCCAATCTTTCCCAAGACTTCTACCGTTTTATCTGGGATGGTGAATTGGTCCGTCTTGGCTTGAACCCTTATTTACATCTTCCCGACACCTTGATCCAACAGGCCGATTTGGCCATCGCCAATGCCCAGATACTTTACGAGGGTATGGGAGGTTTGAGCTCGCGGCATTTTAGCAACTATCCGCCCTTGAATCAACTTATCTTTGGCCTAGTAGCCTTGTTGGGAGGAAAAAGTGTGTTCGGTTCGATCATCGCTATGCGGAGCGTTATTATCCTCGCCGACGTAGGTCTCTTCTATTTTGGTCGCAAGTTGCTTCGTAATCTCAACAAATCGCCCCATTTAATTTTTTGGTATTTTCTGAATCCCCTAATAATCATCGAACTAACCGGAAACCTTCATTTCGAAGGGGTCATGCTCTTCTTTTTTGTTTGGGCCCTCTACTTGCTATCGATAAAAAAATGGTTTCCTGCAGCAGTTATTTATGCTTTTTCCATTTGTGTAAAATTAGTGCCACTTCTGTTTCTACCTCTTTTTTTAAAATATTTTGGATTCAAGAAAAGCATCCTTTTCTATGTTGTAGTAGGTGTCACCTGTTCGCTGTTGATACTGCCATTTTACTCTTCCGATTTTATCGATAACTACTCAAAGACGGTCGGGCTTTGGTTTTCAAACTTCGAATTCAATGCCGGTTTGTACAACGGTATCAAAAAACTGGCCGTGCAGTTCAATGCGAAACCCTGGGAACTGATCAAGACCTATGGGAGGATTACCCCTTGGCTAACCATTGCGGTGGCCCTGTTGCTGACCTTTTTTCGCAACAATCAAAAACTTGGGGTCTTAATGGGTTCTATGCTCTGGTTGCTGAGCTTCTATTATTTTTCATCCTCCACCGTACATCCTTGGTATCTAATCTTCCTGGTCACCTTATGCATTTTTACCGAGTATCGCTTTGCTATCCTTTGGTCGGCAGTGGTGGTTTTGAGTTATTTTGCCTATTCCAATGGCGACTTTAAAGAAAACCTTGGGCTATTGGCGATTGAGTATTTTGCGGTATACGTCTTTTTAGGATACGAAATTATCACACGACAGGGTAAAAAAATGTTATTTCGCAAAAAATAGCGCACGTATCCCTTCAATTCAATATAATTTGTACATTTGGTGGGTAATGCAAAATGAACTACATTCTATTTCTATCCTTCTACCGATTGTTCCGGTACGTTCTTTTGCGCCCGTTCGTCGTCGCCCGTAAGGGTGCGCTTCCAATTTTGGAAATAGGTGAGTCCATTTCCGTTTTCGACCGAACAGTTTTCCCATTTAATTTTTAAAAAAAGTTTCAATGAACATCGTCATTGCTAACGAGTCCCATTTTAAGTATGCCCCGATCATTTGTGACACTATTGGCGAATCGGCCAAGGTAAGGGGCACGGGTATTGCCAAGCGTACCCCGGAGTATATCCATAAAAAATTGGAGAACGGAAACGCCGTCATCGCCTTGGATGGGGAGACCTTTGCCGGTTTTTGCTATATAGAAGTTTGGGGCCATAATAAATATGTTGCCAACTCAGGGCTCATTGTGCATCCGGACTATCGGGCGCAGGGATTGGCTAAAAAAATAAAGAAAAAGATTTTTGAACTGTCACGACAAAAATTTCCCGACGCCAAAATCTTCGGAATCACCACAGGCCTGGCCGTGATGAAAATTAATTACGAGTTGGGCTACAAACCCGTGACCTTTTCCGAATTGACCGACGACCCCGAATTCTGGAAAGGATGCCAAACTTGTAAGAATTTTGACATTCTCACGAGAACCGAACAAAAGATGTGCCTATGTACGGGTATGTTATACGACCCGAACGTTAAAGCAAAACAGGAAAACAAAGAAACAAAGAAAGTAAACAGCAAGGCCTTCCGAAGATTAAAGAGTATTAAAGAGAGCTTGTTCCTAAGTAAAAACAAAACAAAGTAACCCTGTCGTTTCGAGCGGATATCGAGATGCATCCTATCTTAAAATTCAATTCCGGTTCCGCTTGAAACGACATACTAGAATAGCAGATTATGAAAAAACTCGTATTGGCGTATAGCGGCGGATTGGATACCTCTTATTGCGCAAAATACCTTTCACGGGAAAAAGGATATGAAGTACACGCGGTCAGCGTGAATACCGGCGGATTTTCAAAAGAAGAAATTGCGACAATTAAAGAAAAGGCACTACAGTTGGGAGCCAGTTCCTACACTTCTATCGATGCGGTTAAGACTTTTTACGACAAAGTGGTCAAATATCTGATTTTTGGAAATGTCCTGAAGAACAACACCTATCCGCTATCGGTCAGTTCCGAGCGAATTGTACAGGCCATTGAAATCGTGAACCATGCCAAGAAAATTGGCGCCAAGTACATTGCCCATGGTAGTACCGGAGCCGGGAACGATCAGGTTCGGTTCGATATGATCTTCCAGATCATCGCCCCCGATATTGAAATTATCACCCCTATTCGGGACGAACAACTATCCAGGGAACAAGAAATTGCCTACCTCCAAAAACATGGCATCGATTATTCATGGGAAAAGGCGAAATATTCCATCAATCGAGGATTATGGGGTACCTCGGTGGGCGGAGAGGAAACCTTGACCTCGGAAAAACCGCTACCCGATAGTGCCTACCCTAGTCAATTGGAGGAGAAAACACCTTCCGAAGTAACACTTACTTTCGAAAGAGGGGAACTAGTGGCCATTAACGGTAGGCAAGATTCGCCCGTCGCGAATATCGAAAAACTAAATGCTATGGCCTCTAAGTATGCGATCGGAAGAGACATTCATGTGGGCGACACCATTATAGGCATCAAAGGCCGGGTCGGTTTTGAAGCTCCCGCACCACTCATTATCCTAAAAGCACATCATTTGCTCGAGAAGCACACCCTGAGCAAATGGCAACAGTACCAAAAGGAACAAATGGGTAATTTCTATGGAATGCTTTTGCACGAGGGGAATTATCTCGACGCCGTAATGCGAAATATCGAAGTATTTTTGACCGACACCCAAAAAACGGTCTCGGGGGAGGTGTTCGTAGGGCTCTACCCCTTCCAGTTTCGTTTGAATGGTATTTCCTCAAAGCACGATTTGATGAATGCCTCGTTCGGAAGCTACGGTGAAATGAACAAAGCCTGGACATCCGAGGACGCTAAAGGGTTTATCAAAATCCTTTCCAACCCTGGTAAGATTTATAACTATGTAAACCAAGATGATGATTAAAACAGGTATCATAGGTGGCTCGGGATATACCGGAGGTGAGCTGATACGTATTTTACTGCAGCACCCACAAGCCGAAATCGATTTTGTCTATAGTACCACAAGAGCTGGCAAAAAAGTGGCTTCTGCCCATCCCGATCTTACGGGTGAGACCGAAATGGAATTTACAGGGGGGGTGAACCTCGACATTGACGTGGTGTTTGTATGTTTGGGACACGGGAATTCAATTCAGTTCCTAGGTGATCATCAATTTTCGGCAAACACCAAGATTATCGACCTGAGCAATGATTTCCGTTTGCAGAAGGATGCCGCCTTGGGCGGAAAGCAATTTGTATACGGCCTGCCCGAGTTAAACAAGGAGGATATACAACGGGCAAACCGTATTGCCAATCCTGGCTGTTTTGCCACTGCGATACAGCTGGCCCTTTTACCTCTAGCGAAAGCAAATAGACTAGGAAGGGATGTACACATCAACGCCCTTACCGGAAGTACCGGGGCCGGTGTGCGCCCTTCCGAAACAACCCACTTTAGTTGGCGAAACAACAATGTGAGTTGGTACAAGCCCTTTACCCATCAGCATTTGGGAGAAATCGGTGAAAGCCTACGGTCGCTACAGGAAGACGTCGGCGAGTTGCTATTTCTACCCATACGGGGGAATTTCACCAGGGGTATCTTTGCCACATGTTACACCCATTTTTCGGGAAGCGAGGCGGCTGCCAAGGAACTATACCAAAAGTTTTATGCGGATGCGGTGTTCACCCAAATGGCCGAAGCACCCATTCATTTAAAGCAAGTCGTGAACACGAACCAGTGCCACATCCATGTGCACAAGCACAACGATACGCTTTTGATTACCTCGGCCATTGATAATTTATTGAAAGGGGCATCAGGACAGGCCGTACAGAACATGAACCTGATGTTCGGATTGGAAGAAACGATGGGACTGCGCTTAAAAGCAGGGGTTTACTAACGAAGGAAAACAGAATAAGAAAACTAAGATTATGAAAATAGCCATCATAGGAACCGGAAACCTGGGCCTATCCATTGCCAAGGGTATCTTGCACAGCAACGGGGCCACCAAGATGTACCTCACCAAACGCCATATCGAATCGATCAAGAACTTCGAAAACTATGGAAACGTCGTGGTGACGTCCGACAACAGGGAAGCAGTACAAAACTCCGATATCCTGATTTTTGCTGTCCAACCTGGACACTTTGCACAGATCCTGGAGGATACCAAAGACCTGTTAACGGATAAACACGTGGTCATCTCCACCATTACGGGATTCAGCATTGCCAAAATAGAAGGAATCATCGGAAAGCACAACTTCATCATCCGTAGCATGCCCAACACTGCTATTTCGGTGGGAAAATCGATGACCTGTATCTGTGCAAATACCATGGGTGAAAAACGTATTGAACTGGCGAAGGCCATTTTCAACAGAATGGGGCACTCACTGAAAGTACCAGAAGAGCAAATGCAGGCCGCCACGGTAATTTGTGCCAGTGGTATTGCCTTTTGGATGCGATTGATCCGCGCCACTACCCAAGGTGCCATTCAACTGGGATTCGACGCAAAGGAAGCCCAGGAACTCGCCATGCACACATGCGAGGGAGCCGCCAACCTATTAATCGAATCGGGCAATCATCCCGAAGAGGAAATTGATCGGGTGACCACCCCCATGGGTTGTACTATTCAGGGTCTGAACGAAATGGAACATCAAGGACTCAGCTCGTCGTTGATTCAGGGCATTGTAGCATCTTTCAATAAGATAACGGAATTTAAAACGAGATGAAAAACAAACACAAACGTCAAAATCAAATACAAAAACGAAAGGCAGGGGCTGTATTCTTGAATTTGATTTTTAAACTTGAATTTGAATTTGAAATATGAATCTATTCGATGTTTATCCATTATACGATGTAACCCCGGTTTCCGCCAAGGGCGTCGTAGTGACCGATGAGAAGGGAGAGGAATATTTGGATTTTTATGGGGGGCATGCCGTCATTTCCATCGGACACTCGCATCCACATTATGTCAGCCGTTTGAAAGACCAGTTAGACCAAATCGGCTTTTATAGCAATGCAGTCCAAAATCCGTTACAGGCAGCACTGGCTACCAAGTTGGGAAATCTTTCAGCCTGTGGGGATTACAACCTATTTCTTTGCAATTCAGGGGCCGAAGCCAATGAAAATGCCCTAAAAATGGCCTCCTTTCAAACGGGAAAATCAAGGATTATTGCCTTTCATAATAGTTTTCATGGTAGAACCTCCGCTGCTGTGGCGGCCACTGATAATCCGGCCATCAATGCCCCTATCAATCAATTACAACAGGTCACTTTCCTAGCGTTGAACGACCTGGCGGCCTTCAAAAGGGAGGTAGATAAAGGGGATGTGTGTGCAGTGATCCTGGAGGCCATACAAGGGGTCGGAGGACTGGATGAACCGACGACCGAATTCTATAAAAACATCGCTCGATTGTGCAAGCAAAACCATGTAGTATTGATTGCCGATGAAGTGCAGTCGGGTTTTGGCCGTAGTGGAAGGTTTTTCGGGTTCCAACATCATGACATCCAACCGGATATCATTAGTATCGCCAAGGGCATGGGCAACGGCTTCCCCGTAGGAGGTATTTTGATTCACGAGCATATCAAAGCCAGATACGGCATGTTGGGTACCACCTTCGGGGGCAACCATCTGGCTTGCGTCGCTACCCTGGCCGTTTTGGAAGTGATCGAACGGGAAAACCTCATCGAAAATGCTGCTGCATTGGGGAACTACTTTATCGAAAAAGCTAAGGAAATACCCCAAGTAAAACGGGTGAAAGGAAGAGGGTTGATGTTGGGGCTCGAATTCGATTTCGAAGTAGCCGAACTGCGTAAAGGATTGATTTATAATCAACATCTATTTACGGGAGGAGCCAAAGACAAACATGTACTTCGTGTTTTACCGGCATTGAATATCACCAAGGAGCATCTCGATATGTTTTTCGATGCACTTAAAAAAGAATTGTACAAAGCCTAAGATCGACACTGCGTCGGGACGAGTCCTGGCGCTTTTTTAAAACAAGGCCCGATGAGACCGTTTGGACTCTACGTTATAAAGGATAATGGACTCTCTCCTTCGAGGGAAGGATTGCAAAGAAATTAGTTATGAAACATTACCTATCTATCAATGACATCGACTCACTACCCGATTGGGTGACCGAAGCCAGGGAGTTGAAAAAAAACCCGAGGGCCCATCGATTACTGGGAGCAGAAAAAACACTATGCATGCTGTTCTTCAACAACAGCCTACGTACCCGCCTGAGTACCCAAAAGGCGGCAATGCACTTGGGAATGGAAGTGATGGTCATGAACTTCGGCACTGAGAGTTGGAGCCTGGAATTTGGAGATGGTACTGTAATGGATCAAGGAAGTGCCGAGCATATCAAGGAAGCAGCTAAGGTTGTGGCCCAATTCTGTGATATTGTCGCAATTCGCTCCTTCGCCGGTTTGAAAGATAAGGAAATCGATGCCGCCGACGTGGTGTTGAACGGATTTGTGGAACATGCCGCTATTCCCGTAGTGAACATGGAAAGCTCGATGGGCCACCCCCTACAGGCGTTGGCCGATGCGATTACGCTGGCCGAAAATGCACAAAAGAAAAGACCCAAGGTGGTACTTTCTTGGGCGCCTCACCCCAAGGCCCTACCCCACGCGGTTCCCAATTCTTTTGTACGGATGATGCAGCGACAAGAGGCCGATTTCGTAATCACCCATCCAAAAGGTTATGAACTCGACCCTTCAATTACCAAAGGAAGTACCATCGAATATGACCAATACAAAGCGCTGAAAGGTGCAGACTTCGTCTACGTCAAAAACTGGTGTTGTTATTCCGATTACGGTAGCGTGTTGAATCGGGATACCAGCTGGATGATGACAAAAGGGAAATTGGGCCAGGCGAAATTTATGCATTGCTTACCGGTGCGCAGAAATGTTGTGGTCGAAGATGCCGTCCTGGACGGATCTCGGTCATTGGTCATTGAACAAGCCAACAATAGGACCTATGCCGCACAGGTGGTGTTGAAAAAGATATTGGATAGCAATCCGTAAAAACCCAACTTCTCGGTGTAACTCATCGAATAACAACAGAAATTGACCAGCGAAGTTACACCGGGACGACATAGAGGCTCAAAAGAAGAAAATGGATTTATGAAACTTTCAATAATAAAAATCGGAGGAAACGTCATAGAGGGGCGTGAAGCGCTGAAACAATTTCTCGTATCCTTTGCCCAAATGGAAGGCAATAAGATCCTAGTACATGGTGGCGGAAAACTTGCGACCCGATTGGCCACCAAACTGGGAATCGAATCCAAAATGGTGGGTGGCCGCCGCATTACCGACGCCCAAACCTTGGAGGTCATTACCATGGTCTATGCCGGCCTGACCAATAAGAACATTGTTGCCGAATTACAAGCCCATGATTGCAATGCCATTGGGTTAAGCGGTGCCGATGGCAATACCATTCAGGCCCATAAACGTCCCGTTAAAGATATCGACTATGGCTTTGCAGGGGATGTTGATGGAATAAATACCGCTACCATCTCAAGATTATTGAGTGCCGGACTCACTCCTGTTTTTTGTGCCATGACGCATGATGGCAAAGGGCAATTATTGAATACTAATGCCGATACGATTGCATCCGAACTGGCTATTGGCTTGAGCAAAAGCTATAAAATCACCCTGTATTACTGCTTTGAAAAAAAAGGGGTTTTATTGGATATTTCGAACGAGGACTCCGTCATCGAACATATCGATTCAAAAAAATATCAAGAGCTTGCAACGGAGGGCATCATAGCCGATGGAATGCTGCCCAAACTCGAAAACTGCTTTCATGCCTTGCATCACGACGTACACCAAGTCTGTATCGGCGATACTTCGATGATTTTGCCCGGAGCAGACTTATTTACTACTATAACCTTATAAAAATGGAACAGGAAACACTCACGGAAAAGGCATTGGAGCTATTGAAAAAATTGATTTCCATTCAATCGTTCTCTGAGGAAGAAGACCAAACAGCTGAGGCCATTCAAGACTGGTTCAAAGCTTTCGACATTCCTTTCCAAAGGATAAACAACAATGTGTTTGCCGTTAACAGACACTTCGATGAGCGAAAGCCCACCTTGCTCTTGAATTCGCACCACGATACGGTAAAGCCAAACAAGGCCTATACCAAGGATCCCTTTCTTCCTCACATAGAGGACGGAAAGCTCTATGGACTGGGAAGTAATGATGCCGGCGGGGCTTTGGTTTCGCTGCTAGCGACCTTTACGTATTTTTATGAAGCCGAAAACCTCGACCACAACATTTTGATGGTCGCCTCAGCGGAAGAGGAGAACGCAGGAAAGAACAGTTTAAGGGGCTTGCTCCCCAGTTTACCAAAAATCGATGTGGCCATCGTAGGCGAGCCTACCCAGATGCAGTTGGCCATTGCGGAAAAAGGGCTAGTGGTCTTCGATGCGGTCGTGAAAGGCACCCCTTCGCATGCGGCGCATCCGAACGGCGACAATGCTATATATAATACGATCGAAGTATTGGATTGGTTTAAAAACTATACCTTCGGGAAGGTCTCCGAAGCCTTGGGAGCTGTGAAATTGACCGTAACCCAAATCAACGGCGGCAGTCAGCACAATGTGGTGCCCGCGCAGGTAAATTTGGTCATCGATGTGAGAGTCAATGATCAGTACACCAATTCGGAAATTGCCCATTTGCTAAAGTCCGAGGCCCCGTGCGAGCTGCAGGAACGCGGGCTGGACCTAAACTCCTCGGCGATTGCCAAAGACCACCCCTTGGTACGGTCGGGCATTTCCCTGGGCAGGGAAACGTATGGTTCGCCTACGCTGTCCGACCAAGCGGCCCTGAGCTGTCAATCATTAAAACTGGGACCGGGAGACAGCACCCGTTCCCATTCGGCCAATGAGTATATTTACGTACATGAAATCGAGGAAGGAATTGATTTGTATATTAAAATTTTAAAAGGATTTTTAAAAAAAATTAAGACCTGAGATTTTAGATTCATTGGAATCGGTCTTAGTCTTACGTCTACAATCTAACATCTGAACAAATGAAACTCTGGGACAAAGGTTTTAGCACCGACCAAAAGATAGACCATTTTACCGTAGGTAACGACCGGGAACTGGATTTGCACTTGGCCAAATACGACGTGATAGCCTCTAAGGCCCATGCAAGGATGTTGGGGAAAATCGGATTGTTGACCCAGCAGGAAACCACAGCCTTGGTCGATCAACTGAATACCATTGCATTGGCTATTGAAGAGGGCCGTTTTACCATTGAGCAGTCGTTCGAGGACATGCATTCCAAAATCGAATACCTTCTTATCGAAAAGCTGGGGGACACCGGAAAGAAAATACATACCGCACGATCCCGGAACGACCAAGTATTGGTCGCCATGCATTTGTACTTAAAGGCAGAGCTTACAGACATCAAGGCAGAAACCAAGACCTTGTTCGATTTGCTGCTCAATTTGGCGGAACGATACAAAAAGGTGCTCCTTCCCGGCTATACACATTTACAGATTGCAATGCCATCCTCCTTTGGACTTTGGTTCTCAGCTTATGCGGAAAGTCTAATCGATGACTTATATTTCATCGATGCGGCCTACAAAGTGGTCGACCAAAATCCTTTAGGTAGTGCTGCTGGTTACGGAAGTTCGTTTCCGATCGACCGAAGCTTTACCACTGAGGAAATGGGTTTTGAAACCTTGAAATACAATGTGGTCGCTGCCCAGATGGCACGTGGAAAAGTAGAGAAAGCCACCGCCTTCGGAATGGCCAGTATCGCTTCCACCCTATCCAAACTGGCAATGGACATCTGTCTCTATATGAGCCAGAATTTCGATTTTATCTCCTTCCCCGATGAACTGACGACAGGTAGTAGCATCATGCCCCATAAAAAGAATCCGGACGTGTTTGAACTGGTCAGGGCCAAATGCAACAAGTTGCAGGCGGTGCCCAACCAATTGGCCTTGGTCATCAATAACCTTCCCAGCGGCTATCATCGCGATTTGCAATTGGTAAAGGAAATTATTGTACCTGCCATTCAGGATATGAAGGCCAGTATTGAGATTTTGACATTCAGTTTAAAGGAAATTCGTGTGAACGAAAACATTCTTCAAAACCCCAAATACGATTATCTTTTTAGTGTGGATACCTTGAACGAACTCGTACAAAAAGGAATGCCTTTTCGCGACGCCTATAAGCAAATGGGGCAGCAAATTCAACAAGGTACCTTTACCCCAAAACGCGATATCGAACACACCCATGAGGGCAGTCTGGGGAATTTGTGTTTGGATGAAATCCGGAAGAAAATGCAACAGGTAATTTCTATGGATAGGTGACTCTTCCGGTTATTGTATCATTCCCAAATTAATAACCTCCTGCTCGCTTAGGTATCGCCAATGGCCACGGGGAAGGTCCTTTTTGGTGAGCCCGCCATAAACCACCCGATCGAGTTTTACGATTTCATATTCCAACTCCTCAAAAAGGCGACGTACGATATTGTTCCGGGTACTATAAATTTCAACACCCACCTGATTCTTAGGCGCCTTATCGACGAAACTGATTTCCTTTACCTTCACCACTTTTTCATCGACCGGCAACCCTTCTTGAATTTTTTTTAAATCGGCACTTCGGAGCGGTTTGTTCAGTTCAACGTGATACAACTGTCGAAGCCCGTTTTTTGGACTGTTTAACCGCTTGCCCATTTCGCCGTCATTGGTGAACAACTGGAGTCCCATGCTGGCTTTATCGAGTTTTCCCACTGGTTTCAATTCCGATTTGGATGCCTTTGAGATGAGGGAAAGAGCAGTACGACGGCCTTTGTCGTCACGTCCGGTGGTAGCAAAATCCTTAGGTTTGTTCAGCAATACGTATTCTCTTTTCGCAGGATTGAGCAAACGCCCATCGAACTTTACCTCATCGGTCAGTCGCACCTTATGGCCCATTTCAGTAATGGGCTTACCGTTTACGGTTATATTGCCTGCCGCAATATAAATATCGGCCTCACGCCGGGAACAGACCCCTGAGTTGGCCACATAGCGATTTAAGCGAATTAAATTAGGGTCTGAGGGTTGCCGAGGCCCCGTTTTTTTTTTGATCGGGGCATTTCCGCGAGCGTAGCTCTTTTTTCGATAAGCACCCCCCTGTCTTCCCGATCGTTTATTGTCTTTGTTAAAGTCTGACCTACCCATGGCTTCATTTTTGGCAAAGGTACACAAGGGTTTTGGATGTACTTGCCTTCCGGCCCTAGGATTTCGTCATTCGTTCTTGAATACGCCTCTTAAATACCTGGGCATAACCGCTCGAAAATGCTTACCGATAATCAGGGATTGGGGTTAATCCTTGAAAAATGTGGTGGACTGGCGCTCCCGATTCACCGATAGCTTTGTGACATCGGGTCGTGAGTAGTGTCCTACTGGGTCAAAGCTCTGCCGCTCCTCATACACCCGGTTGAAATCCAAGGTTTCAAAAATCAGTCCTTCTTTTTGTAATACCGGACTTAAAATCCATTCCCCATCGGGACCCGCAATGCAGGAACCCCCATTGGCCAACACCTCCGGGGCCTTTCTCAGGATAATATCCAAGTGTGGGGTATCGGTTGGAAAATCTTCCTTCCGCATCAAGGAGGACACCGAAATTACGAAGCTACGCGATTCCCTGGCAATAAAACGGGTAATATCCCTGGTGTTATGCTCGCTTCCTGGCCATACGGCGACATGCAGATTTTCCCCTTGGCCATACAAGGCGGCACGTGGCAAGGGCATCCAGTTCTCCCAGCAGTTGAGCCCACCCACGGTAAATTGCTTCAAGGAGTGTACTCGTAATCCATTCCCGTCGCCTGGGGCCCAAGTAAGTCGTTCGTCATAAGTGGGCTGTAATTTTCGATGTACGGAACGAACTACCCCCGTCATATCAATGTAGACCAATGAGCAATAAATACTGTTTCCCCCACGGTCTTTTGGACGTTCAATAATTCCAAGATATACGGCAATACGCTTGTTTTTGGCCAGCTGACAAAGCGTATCGAGTTCTCCCTTTTCTATCTGTATGGAATTTCGAACATAGTGTGCATGCAACTCTTTGTTCACCTTGAGATTCCATGACGCACCCTCAGTTAACGCCAACCAAAAGGGATAGCCAGGTAACAGTGCCTCCCCGAAAACGATCAATTCAGCCTTTTCATTTGCGGCATCGACAACGGTCGCTTCGATTTTTTGAAGGGTCTCCTTTTTGTTCAACCAAACCGGTGCTATTTGCGCCAAGGCTACTTTTAGATGATTTTCCATGAAAGTAATCGATTTAAAACTAGATCTACATCGATCAATAAAATACTGAATACGCCGACGATGATGACAAACTTCAATATGTTATGCAACCAAACATAGTCTTTTTTAGTATTGGAACGCCAAAGCAACATTAGAAACAGAACCAGCAACAGAACGCATCCTTTAAAATAGTAGTCCATCGAACCGATTTCGAATTTTTTTATCAGCAACCAGGAAGGGACTAACGTTAGTAGAATTAAAATGGATATCCCGATTTTAGAGATTCTTGCCCCATAGATTATCGGAATCGTCCTGTAATCTTGGGCAAGGTCCCCGGCGATATTCTCGAGGTCTTTGATCATCTCCCGAGCGAGCATGAGGCAAAAAAGAAAAATAGCGTGTACAAAAATGACGGTTTCAAAGTTTTTGTAATACACAAATACCGCGAAGAAGGGTGCTATGGCCAACGTTACCGAAACGACATTCCCGACAAAAGGAACTTTCTTTAGCTTGTGGGAATAAAACCAAATACCAAAAATGTAAGCCGAAAAGAATACCACAGCTTTAAAGGAGACATAGCTGGCAGCGAATACAGCTAGAAAATTAAGTAAGAAATAGGTGGTTAGTTTAAAACGTTGGCTTACCAGACGATCCAACATACTTTTACGTGGCTTATTGATAAGGTCTTTTTCGGCATCGTAAAAATTGTTGATGATATAGCCACTGGCAATGACCATGGCGGATGCCAAGACTATTAAAAAAAGATTGATGTCGAATACCACCTTCCTAAGCTGCAAATCGGGCGACAATATAAAAATCGAGGCCAGATACTGGGCGATTACAATGATGAGAATGTTGTAACCCCGCACCACGGAAAACAGGCTCAACAACTTTAAAAGCAAGAGCTTGTTCTTTCGACTTAACATGTAGGGAAGGAATTAGAAGTTATAAACCACTTCCAAATTGTAGTCCTTGAGGGCTTTTTGCGCTTTGCCGAAATCTTCGGTAAAGCCTAATATATATCCACCGCCTCCCGAGCCGCAGAGTTTGAGGTAATACTCATTGGTGTCGATACCCCGCTTCCAGAGTTCGTGGAACTTAGCGGGGATCATCGGTTTGAAATGATCCAAGACCACATGGGAAAGCTGTTTCAAATTTCCGAAGAGTGATTTTACATTGCCGTTCACAAAATCTTCGACACAGGCATCGGTGTGTTTAATAAATTGATCTTTTAACATGCTCCTAAAGCCCTCGTTCTTCATTTTTTCCATGAAGATTTGTACCATGGGCGCCGTCTCGCCGGTCATGCCACTATCCAGTAAAAATACGGCTCCTTTTCCTTCGGTGTTTTGCGAGGGAATGCTGGTCGACTCGATATTATCCTGTGAGTTGATCAGTATAGGAAGGCTCAAATAGCTATTTAAGGGGTCGAGCCCGGAAGATTTTCCGTGGAAAAAGGACTCCATCCTCGCAAAAATCCGCTTTAGCTTCAATAGTTTCTCCCTGGTAAGATTTTCAAGAACCGTTATTTTATCGTGGGCATATTTGTCATAAATAGCAGCTACCAACGCACCGCTACTACCTACCCCATAGCCTTGTGGAATAGAGCTATCGAAATACATGCCTTTCGAAATATCGGATGTCATTGCATTGATATCAAAGCGTACCAATTCAGGGTCTTCCACGGCAAGCTTTTCCAGATAGCCCTTAAAGGCCCGAAGGTTCTTATTCGACCTAATGGCGCTTTCCGATTCGTTACCATCGGTCTTTAAAGCTCCTTTAAAAAAATTATAGGGTATAGAGAGTCCTTTGGAATCTTTGATGATGCCGTATTCCCCAAAAAGGAGAATTTTAGAGTAAAACAGGGGTCCTTTCATACGGTTAAAAATACTATTCTTTTAAACATTGTTGACACTTTGTTATATCTATTCAAATAAATGTTCAACAATATCATGGTAAAGATAAACAAAAACTGGACGCTGTCGAAGTATTGCCGCTAAAATCATTTTTCTATCGATACGTTAAGTACCTGTCGCAACGTCATCTTGTTCATACCATTGAAATCAAACCCTTGTTGCTCCCAACCCGATCCGGTCGCAAATATGCTGTCCTTTTTCACAATACGTTAGCAATTCGTCTTGGATAAACCCATAAATCGGTTCTTTCTCATTTTCGGGATAAAGCACATGTACATTCGCACCGGCATCCAAAGTAAAACAAACCGGTTTTTTGGATGCTTCGCGAAATGCCCAAATGCGATTGATAATTTCAAGGGTATTCGGTTTCATCAATACAAAATAAGGGAGGCTGGTCATCATCATAGCATGTAGTGTAAGTGCCTCACTTTCGACAATTTCAATAAATGCCGTTAAGTCCCCGTTTGCAAAAATAGATTTTAATTGGCTCAGATTCGTATGGGCTTGGGCAAAGCGTGTCGGCGCATAGGGATGATCGTGCATCAAATTGTGGCCTACGGTGCTGCTTACTTGCTTTTGCCCTTTATCGACCAACAAGATGGTGTCATGGTAATTTTGATAAACTGGATGTACCTTGTATGGATAGCTGATTCCGAACAGATCCGAGCTTCCTTCAATTTCGTCATGTGCTCCCCATTGCATCAAACTTCCACTAATGCTTCTACAGGCACTTCCCGAACCCAATCGAGACAGAAAAGATGCTTTCTTCTGGAAAAAATCCGATGATATTCCGGGATTCAATTCCCTTTCCAGGTCCATCAGGCATAGCGCCAAAGCGGACATACTGCTCGCCGAGGATGCAATTCCGCTGCTATGCGGAAAGGAGTTGGAGCTTTCAATGGTGAATTGGTATTGTTTTAAAAATGGAAGATAGTCCTCGGTGCGCTCAAAAAAAGCTAAAATCTTTGGCTTGAAGTCTTCCTTGGGTCGCCCTTCAAAAAAGAAATCGAAACTGAACTCCTTGGTGGCTTTGTCCATTTTCTTGAAACTGACCGTAGTAGTGGTGGTAGCTGCACTCAGGGTAAAACTGATGGAAGGATTGGCCGGAATCTGATGCTTCTTTTTTCCCCAATACTTAACCAAAGCGATATTACTGGGTGATTTCCACCGAATTGTTCCCTCAGACTTTTCTTGGGTGTAGGGCAATGGGACAAAATCGTTTTCGGTCATGAAATTAAAAATTTGTGCAAAGATAGTTTTTAAGGGGTTTTGCGATGGGGGTCAATGAAATAAATCATTATTTTAGGGGAAATACTCCAACCTCTTGAAAAAAAAACTGACCTATATCGCTATCGCCGTCGGTATTTGCATTGTCATCGGCATTCTCTCCGGTTTCGCCACCCAAAGTTCGGTTAATACCTGGTACACGGGTTTGAACAAGCCTGGATTTAATCCGCCCAACTGGTTGTTTGCACCCGTATGGACCGTTCTCTACATCATGATGGGCGTGGCGGCAGGAATCGTTTGGGCCAAGGGGTTCTATCATTTATGGGTAAAGACGGCACTCTATCATTTTGGATTTCAGCTACTTCTGAACGCTGCATGGAGCATCGTTTTTTTTGGATTACGCGAGCCGTTTTGGGCTTTGATGGTCATCATTACCCTTTTGATATTAATTTTGCTCACGATCCGTTGGTTCAGAGTAGTGAGCAAGGTTGCGGCCTTGTTGATGGTGCCCTATCTTCTATGGGTCTGTTTCGCCACCGCATTGAACTATAAGATTTGGGAGCTCAACTAATTTCAAGATAGACCAATAGTTCGGTAATCCCCAAGTGCACGATGTATTTGGTACGCAACCACATTCCTATCTCTGTTGGCTCGAAGACATCTCCAGTAATTTCATCATCGTACCATGGTTTCTAGTGGTCGCCCCGATTTTAAGCTTCCGTTCCAAGAGATTGTTATTCAACTTAGCCTGGCCGTATCCTTTTAGGCAACAGAGATACACACACTCTTCGGAGACAAAAAACTTTTCGTTCGGATAGGTTTCTTGTCGGAATGCTTCGACCAAAGCCGGCTCTGGGACATCCTTTAGGAGGACATAGTAAATACGATTGGCCTGCAAATCCTCCGGGTTTTTAAAAGGGTTTTGATCGATGATTCCCTCTATGTCTTTTCGGGTCTTTACGAGAACCGGAACGTCGAAACCAAAGGTCTTGGTGATGGCTGTGCCGATTTTTTCCGCCACGCTAGCGGGGTCCGGGTCTGCAGCTTCAAATAAAATGTTACCACTTTGAATATAGGTCTGTACCTTATCAAAACCCAACTGCTGCATCATTTCGCGCAAATCGACCATCTTGATTTTCTTTTGCCCGCTTACGTTGATTCCCCGGAGCAAAGCGATGTACTTTATTGTTTCCTGCATAGTAGGATAATTTACGAGAATCGACTTGCCGGCATGCTTGGTTTGATTCTATAGATAGGTTGCTACTTTTCGATGATTGCTTTGGCCGCGATATAACCACTGGTCCACGCATTTTGAAAATTGAAGCCGCCCGTTATCGCATCTACATTGATGACCTCTCCTGCAAGATAAAGGTTGGGAAGCAATTTACTTTCCATCGTCTTGAAATTGATCTCTTTTAGGTCCACCCCTCCCGCGGTCACGAACTCTTCCTTGAAGGTACTCTTTCCATCGACCTGAAATTCGCAAGCGGTCAGCTGATCGGCTAAATTCTGTAATTGAATTTTGTTGACATCGGCCCATTTGGTAGTCTCTTCCAGACCTGAAGCCCGTACCAAATTGGTCCATAAACGCCTTGGCACGTCGACCGCCTTGGTTCGAAGTATTGTTTTTCTCGCCTCCACCTCCTTTATCTCCATCAAATAGGGGAGTACCGAACCTTGGTTAAAATCCGGCAACCAATTCACCCTAATTTTGAATCGATAGTTGAAATCATGTAACAATTTAGCTCCCCATGCCGATAACTTTAGGATGGCCGGACCGCTCAACCCCCAATGGGTAACCAAAACTGGGCCTTCGGCCGACATTAGGGTTTCTGTTGCTTTCTGGCTTCTTAGTTTGATGGTTATTTTTGGATTGAAGATGCGCTTGGCCAAGATTTCGACCCTCGCCTTGGTACTCAAACCGGGAATACCATTGATTCGCTCATCTTTAATATTGAAGGTAAACAAAGATGGCGTCGGTGGTTCGATGGTGTGTCCTAGATTTTCGAGCAGCTTCCAAATCTTAGGATTGCTTCCCGTTGCGACTAAGACTTTTCTTGCAGTGTAGCTATGTTTTATCGAAACGACCTCCCATAAAGCAACTTTTGATGAGTCCTTAACTTGTCTGATATCATTTACAGAACTATGTTTTAATACTTTCACGCCAAAACGGCCTGCCTCCGCTAAAAAACAATCGATGATGGTCTGGGAAGTATCGGATACGGGAAACATTCTACCATCCTCCTCAATTTTAAGGGAAATACCTCTTCGCTCAAAAAAGGCAACGGTATCCCCGCTACAATGGGTGTGGAAAGGTCCGAGCAGTTCTTTTTGACCCCTTGGATAATTTTTTACCAATTCGCTAGGGTCAAACTCGGCGTGGGTTACATTGCATCGCCCACCACCACTGACCTTCACCTTGGACAGTACCTCCTTGCCACGTTCCAGTATGGCCACCTTTAGCCTGGAATTGGCCTCGGCTATATGGATGGCAGCGTAAAAGCCCGCTGCGCCACCCCCAATAACGATGACATCGAACATCACCGGACACGTTCTGGGTAGTCCGTGATGATTCCGTCAACAGCCCATCTTTTAGCCATATTGATATCGTTGGGATCGTTCACCGTCCATGTGTAGATTTTGAAACCGGCATCCCTGATCTGATTGGCTATCTCAAGATTCAAACGTTTAATGTTTGGGTTAATAGCTTCCGCCTTCAGTTCTTTTGCCACAGGAATGGCCTCCAAGGGATCCCCTTCGGTGAGTACTGCTATTGCAATATTAGGATTGAATTTTCTCATTTCCCTAAGCTCATCCCAGTTGAAGCTGGATATCAAGAAGTTTTCTGGCGACCAACCACGCTCTTTAATATAATAATCGGTGATAAAATTTACCCTATTCGCAGTTCCTGTACCTTTCAATTCTATATTCAATCGTACTTTGTTGTCGACTAGTTTCAATACTTGTTGAAGGATCGGAATTTTATGCCCTCCATCCAATCGTAGTTTTTTCATGTCGGAGAGGTTATACTCCTCGATTCTTCCCGCTCCATTAGTGAGGCGATCTACACGTTCATCATGGAACACCACGGTTTCGCCACTGGTGATTTGGAATACGTCGATTTCGATGGCGTCTACCCCTAAGTCCATTGCCTTTTGTATCGAGGCCAGCGAATTTTCCGTTTCATGGCCCATTGCCCCGCGGTGCCCGATTACTAGTGGTTTTTTTTCATCCATACAACCGTATATTGTGAAGAACAATGCCAACACTATTGCACAATTTTTACCCATTTCTTCTTTATTTTAGGACAAAAATAAACGATTCCAATGGATTTAACGAGATTGCCAATTCCCCTCTCCCATTATGGACTTTGAGGGTATTTTCATCGCCATAAAGGGCATCCCTTAAGGGGTGTGCACCCTCGGAAAGCTTCCATTTTTCTATAATTTCATTGGGTACCTTCAACTCAAGGTCATAGGACTTGTTCGTATCAAAATTGGAAACCACAATTAATCTTTCCCGGTCGGACCATCGTACGAAGGAAAGTACCCGATGGTCGTAACCCGGCGTATGTTCCTTGTTATAAAAATGAATGTCCTCGTAATTACCCATCAAGGCGTCGCTCTGGATGGTAAAGTTGAGCAATCTTTTATAAAAGTCCCGAAGCGCTTTTTCCTCTCTTTTTAATTGGCCGCCATCAAATTTTTTGTCATTGACCCAGCGCTGATGATGGGGTACTCCGATATAATCGAAGATAGAGGTACGGGTGGGTTGGCCATAACCCGCGTTCTCCGCGCCAGGCTCCCCTACTTCCTGCCCAAAATAGATCATGACAGGGGCCGAGGTCATGGTAGCGGAAACTACCATGGCCGGTTTTCCCTTTAAGGCATCACCTGCAAAATCCGGACTGGCGATACGCTGCTCGTCATGGTTCTCCAAGAAGTGCAGCAAATGATGTTCGATATCCCAGGTGCCCTGTTTAACAACAGGAATATGGTCTGTCCACCCATGGCCCTGTATAATATGCTTCAGCGAATCGTACATCTCGACCTTGTCGTAGAGGTAATCCATTTTACCCTTGTAAATATAATCCCGATACAGACCTGGATTGTAAACTTCGGCCAACAGGAATGCCTCCGGATTTTTCCTTTTAATATGGGAATTCATGTAACTCCAAAATTCGACCGGTACCATTTCGGCCATATCGAAACGAAAGCCATCAACACCCATTTCGAGCCAATACAGCGCAATATCCTTAAACTTGATCCAAGAGTCCGGTATATTTTTATCGGACCAGAATTCGTAATGTCCCGAATAGTCGACCGCATCAAAACCCTGTGGAAGCCTATCGAAATCATATGATCCATCGGGCCGAACCCCATAGTTGATTTTAACCGTCTCATACCAATCGTTCATCTGGGGTCTGGCGAGCCTCGATCCGTTGCCGGTCCATTTAGCGGGATTCTCATTGAACTTCCCATCAACAAGTTCGTGGTTCTGACCCCCCAATGGCACATATCCGTTTTCCCATTGTGGTACTTGGAAAGCTGTATCGGGAATATAGTAGAAATTATTCTCCCTGGCGTATTCGACCGAAGTGTCGTCGTTCGCCCCAAAAGGCTTTTGACCTTCCGGAGTGCTACCGCCTTCGTAGTTACGGGCTACATGATTCGGGACGATGTCGATCAACAGTTTGAGCCCCACCTTATGGGTGCGATGGACCAACTGTTTAAACTCCTCTAAACGTTCCTTGGGCTTCTCCGCCAAATCTGGATTCACATTGTAGTAGTCCTTCACTGCATAAGGGGAACCGGCCCTTCCTTTTACTACATCGGGATCGTCCTGTGAAATACCATATGCCGTGTAGTCGGTAACCACTGCGTGATGGGGAACGCCGGTGTACCAGATATAGGTTACGCCCAAATCCTTGATCTCGCGTAACGCTTTTACTGAAAAGTCCGAAAACTTGCCCACTCCGTTTTCCTGAATGGTACCCCATGGTCTATTGGTGGTATTGGTATTGCCGAATAGTCGGGTAAAAACCTGGTAAACTACTTCTTTCTTTTTCACGTAGCGCTTTTCTTCTATGTTTTTGGGTTCGGTCTTACAGGCCAAAAGAACCGTACAGCCAAAAACCACTAAACCAAACCTTCTGGCGGACATCTTATTAAGCAGTTGTTTCGCTTCCGGGATTCAATACAAGGCGGTTGCCATTGACCCGAATCGACATTTCCTCTTTTCCTTCCAGTTTGAATTTGCTTCCCTCCTGGTCAACTGTAACCTTTAGAATCCGGTTCCTGAAATTTATCTTGAACGAGTACGATTTCCATTGATCCGGTATTCTCGGGGTAAACGACAGTTTGTCGTCAATGACGCGCATCCCACCAAAACCTTCCACAATACTCATCCAGGTGCCGGCCATCGAGGTGATGTGCAGTCCCTCTTCAACCTCTTTGTTATAATCGTCCAAATCGAGCCGGGAAGTCCTTAGATAAAAGGTATAGGCCTGGTCCATTCTATCCAATTTGGCAGCCTGAATACTGTGTACACAGGGAGAAAGGGATGATTCGTGAACGGTAAAAGGCTCGTAAAAATCGAAATGTTTCTCCAATTCCTCGATGGTAAAATGGTCTTCAAAGAAATAGAATCCTTGTAGCACATCGGCTTGTTTTATGTAAGGGGAACGCAAGATGCGGTCCCAGCTCCATTTTTGGTTGATGGGGCGTTGCTTCTTATCCAAATCGGCCACTGTAATCAATTCCTTATCTAGAAAACCGTCTTGCTGTAAAAAAATTCCCAGTTTTTCGGATTTTGGGAAATACAGGTTGGAAGCAACTATCTGCCATTGTTCGGTCTCGGCATCGGTTAACTTGGTTTTTCCGATAATACGACCATAATCTTCAGGATAGCCGTCCTTTACCTTTTGCAGTTGTTCCACAGTGTAATCGATACACCATTTGGCAATATAGTTGGTATACCAGTTATTGTTGACGTTGTTTTCGTATTCGTTGGGTCCTGTAACCCCCAGGATTACATATTGGTTTTTTTGGGTTGAAAAGGTAGCTCGTTGATTCCAAAAACGGGCAATCCCTATCAAGACCTCCAAGCCCATCTCCGGTATGTAGCTATAGTCGCCTGTAAAACGATAATAATTATAGATTGCAAACGCAATCGCTCCGTTTCGATGAATTTCCTCAAAAGTGATTTCCCATTCGTTATGGCATTCCTCACCGTTCATCGTAACCATGGGATAGAGTGCCGCCCCGTTTGAAAAACCCAGTTTTTCAGCATTTTCAATGGCCTTCCCCAAATGATTATAACGATATTTCAGTAATTTTCGGGCTACTACCTGATCTTTGGTGGCCATATAAAACGGGATACAGTAAGCCTCGGTATCCCAATAAGTACTACCCCCGTATTTTTCCCCGGTAAAACCCTTGGGACCAATATTTAAGCGACTATCGGTTCCTAGATAGGTCTGGTTCAATTGAAAGATATTAAATCGGATACCCTGTTGGGCCTTTACATCCCCGTCAATTGTGATATCGCTCATTTCCCAAATTTTGGCCCAAGCATCTTTCTGCCTATCCAAGAGTTCATCAAAACCGAAATCGGTAACCTTTTTAAGGACTTTTTTGGCGGCAGTGATCAACCCATCCGCTTTATGATTACGGGAAACGGTGTAACCACCAAATTTATGGAGTGCCAAGGTCTCCCCTTTGTCGGCCTTTTGTATGTATTCATGACCTACGAATAGTTCACTCGTAGTCGCAGCGGGGGCCACATCTAACTTTTCGCCATTATGGTACAGTTCGGACTCCATAAACGTGCAGGTATCGAAATGGGTCTTCATAGTGTGTGCCTCGATAAAGGCTTGGCCTCCATCCGATATCACGTTGGTGGTATTCCAAAATTTATCGTCCCAATTCGTGTCATGGTTTTTGATTCCACTATCCAAATAAGGCTCAAATTTAATTTCCGCTTGTGCATTTATCGGGGTGACTTCGTATCGGATTATCCCAGCCTCGTCAAAGTCCAAACTAAGAAACCGGGTGACATTTATTCGGACCTCGACCCCATTGGGCAGGGTAGCCTTAAAACTTCGCCGGTACCAGCCTTCCCGCATATTGAGTTCCCGTCGAAAATCGGTTACCTCCTTGCAGGTGTTCAGATCGAGGGGTTCTCCGTTGACCGTCACATTGATTCCGATCCAATTGGGCGCGTTCAATACTTTGGCAAAATATTCGGGGTAGCCATTTTTCCACCATCCTACTCGGGTTTTGTCGGGATAATACACTCCGGCGATATAGCTTCCTTGAAACGTGTCTCCTGAATAATGCTCCTCAAAATTGGCCCGCTGCCCCATGGCTCCGTTACCAATGCTGAATAAACTTTCGGAAGATTTTACCTGTTCTTTGTCGAAACCTTCCTCGATAATACTCCAAGGGTCTGGTTGTATATAGTCTTGATTCATATTTTCAGTTAGATAAAAGAGCAAAGTAGTAAGACCGCTTCGCTGAAAAATACTTAAATGGTTACGCTAGCTATTTAGTCGTTAATCTTTAATTAAGGTATCCAAAAACTTCAAATCGATTTTGGTGAAATCGGCAAAATTATAGTCCGCTTCTGAAAGCACCTGTTCTTCCCCGATTCCAACACTGGTCATTTCAGCCGTGTTGGCGGCAGCGATACCGGCAACCGCATCTTCGAAAACAACGCAGTTTTTGGCATTCACACCCAAAAGTTCGGAAGCGATTAGGAATACTTCCGGATCAGGCTTGGCCTTGGTGACAGAATTCCCATCGACCACTGCGTCAAAATAAGGTAAAAGCTTTACCTTTTCCAAAATCGGTCGCGCATTTTTGCTTGCCGAGCCCAAAGCCATTGGAACCTTATTGGTTTTCAGATAATCGAGTACTTTGGTAACATCGGGAAGAATTTCGGTTTCATCCATGCCTGAAATATATTCCAAGTAGTCTTCGTTCTTCTCGACCAGCCAAGCATCGAATTGCTCTTGGGAAACAGAGAGGCCACCCATCTCCAATAAGATTTCCAGACAGCGCTTGCGACTAACGCCCTTAAAATTTTCGTTGTCTTCCTCGGTGAAGTCGATTCCCAATTCATTGGCCAGCTTTTTCCATGCCAAATAATGATATTTAGCAGTGTCGACAATAACGCCATCTAAATCGAATATAAATCCGGTTTTGTTCATCCTCTACGATTAAATTGATCAATTGGGAGTAGATTCCCTTTCTATTAGTGTAGCCTCTATTACCTCCGTACGGTACGTCTCTTCCTCTTCGTCTATCTCACTTTCAATTTTTTTTATCAACATTTCGGCCGCAATCTGTCCCATTTTCTCGCCATGCTGCTCCACAGTTGTGAGGGTTGGGGTAGCGTATCTTGAAAGAATGCCATTGGTAAAACCGATAAATGAGATATCCTCCGGAATGCGGAGGCCCTTCTTCTGCGCCAAACGCATGCAAAGAATTGCAAAGAGCTCGTTTACGCAGAGGACTGCATCAATTTCATTCGTATCGAAAAATTTGGTTATCATCTCGTCGTTCACTTCAGTGTAGGGAAGTTTAAGCACCAAGCGTTCTTCCATTTTCAGCCCATTATCCTCCAATGCTTTTTGGTATCCTTCGGCGCGTTTCTTACTGACGTTAAAATAATTCTCCGTGGTGACCAGGGCAATCCGTTTTCTGCCGGTCTTGATCAGCTTATCCACAGCCCGATAGGCAATTTCCATATCATTGATAACCACTTTGTCGCAATCTATTTCTTCGGTGACCCTGTCAAAAAGCACGAGTGGAATACCTTGTTCAGTGACTTCCTTCAAATGATTAAAATCGTTTTTTTGTTGGGTTTCGGCTGATAACGACATAATGAAACCATCGATACTTCCATTGGCCAGCAGTTCCATATTGATCACTTCCTTGTCAAACGATTCGTCGGAAACACAGACAATCACGTTGTAGCCGTGCGCATTGGCGTATTTTTCGATACCTCTGAATACGGTCGTAAAGAAGTGATGCACGATATCCGGAATAATGACCCCAATGTTCTTGGTGCGTTTGTTTTTAAGACTAATGGCGATATTATTTGGCTTGTAGTTGTAAAGCTTGGCAAATGCCTGTACCTTCTCCTTGGTGTCCCTTCCTATTTCCTCACTATTCTTGAGTGCTTTTGAAACGGTAGATATGGAAACCTCCAACTCCCTTGCAATGTGCTTCAGTGTGATTTTCTGTTTCAAACTTTCCCTTTAATAATATGCCTCAAAAGTAAAATTAACCATTTAATCGTTATTGGCATCTTTTAACACTTCCGTATGCAGTGAACCAGACCAATATGTGAAAACTTTTAACAATGATAAAAAATACTATATTTGTGACGTATTCTCAATCGGGCAACGAAAAGTTATTAAAAATGCGAAAAATGCATTTTATACGATTGTAAGTTACTATTGTGCTATTTTCAGAAAGTTATTAACACGAAACCGTTTGCGTAACTTTTGAAACTGGTACAACTCGGAGATTAACATAGAATTTACATATTTTTAACTCTTAAAATTAAATCGAATCGAAATTAACTCAACTTTAAATTAACTGTTTATGAAGATTACACTCTTAAGAAGCTTGATGATAGTAGGCACTTTTTTGTGCTTTGCTTTTTCTCAAGCACAGGAAGTATCCGGTACAGTTTCCGATGCCTCAGGACCCCTACCGGGCGCCAGTGTGGTAGTAAAGGGAACAACCAACGGAACCCAAACCGACTTTGATGGCAACTACACCATATCCGGTTTGGACGAAGATGCTGTTTTGGTCTTTAGCTACATAGGGTACAGCACCCAGGAAGTCCCCGTTGCAGGGCAAACGACCATCGATGTGGTCATGCAGGAAGATGCCCAGGCCTTGGACGAGGTGGTCATCGTAGGATACGGTAGCCAAGCGAAAAAGGAGATTACTACCGCGGTAGTCAGTGTGGGTGTCGAAGACTTTAACCAAGGGGTCGTGCAAGAACCTACCCAGCTCTTACAAGGTAAGGTTGCAGGGCTGAGCGTGGTCAACCGAGGTGGAAACCCCAACGCCGATCCTGTAATCCGCTTGAGAGGTATCTCTACAGTAGGTGGTAACCAGCAACCTCTAGTTGTAATCGATGGAATTCTTGGAGGCTCACTTAACAGTGTCGACCCTTCCGATATTGAGAACATAACGGTGTTGAAGGATGGGTCTGCAGCGGCCATTTACGGTTCCAGAGCCTCTGCCGGTGTAATCGTGATTACCACGAAATCGGGAAAAAGTGGACAGCCTTTACAAGTGGGCTACAATGGTCAAATTGGTGTTCAAAGCATTGCCAACCAAATTGAAATTATGGATCGCGGAGAATTTCTTGCGGCCGGAGGGAATGATTTAGGGAGTGACACCGATTGGAGGGATGAAATTACTCAGACCGGCGTTGCCCAAGTACATAATATTTCTGCTGCCGGTGGTACCGACGACATGACCTACCGCATCGCAGCCAACTTTAGGGATACGGATAATATTCTGATTAATTCCGGGTTCCAGCAAGCCAACTTCAGGACCAATTTCACAGGAAGGTTGTTTGATGATAAATTAAAAGTGACCGTAAACACGGCCTTTACGACGAGGGATACGCAGTTTAATTTTAACGAGGCCTTTCGGTATGCTACCCTTTACAATCCGACCGCTCCCGTTTTTGGGGATGATGCACCTTTTCCCTTTAATTCGGCACAATTCGGGGGCTATTTTGAAACCCTGGGATTGTTCGACAGTTTTAACCCGGTGGCCATTGCGGAGCTAAACCGGAACGATGGTTCTTCCACCACCTTGAATTACAATATTAATTTGAACTATCGCATTTCAGATGCTCTTGCCCTCAACGTTAATTACGCCGAGCAGGACAGGAAGAACAATAGAAACCAGTACTACCCAACTACAGGTCTATGGCGTGGAAACGCTTTGAGCCCTACGCGCCGCGGTCGTGCCGACTTTTTTACGGAAGAAGAGGATTTCCAATTGTTTGAAACCTATGCTACCTACACAGGGCAAATTGGTGACTTGGTCGGTTTAACGGTTACAGGTGGGTATTCTTTTCAAGAGACTGATTATAACAACAACTACTTCCAGATAGGTGATTTCCCTCCAGGAGTGGATTTTGATTTTAGCAATAACATTCAAGTGGCCCAAGATTTGTTGGAAGGTGGTCGAATCGTTGCCAACAGTGAAAGACAGGACGGGGATCGCATTATCCGTTTCTTCGGCCGGGTAAACGCCACCTTTGATGACGCCATTTATTTGAATGCCGCTCTGAGCCGGGAAGGTTCAAGCCGTTTTGGTTCGGAAAACCAGTGGGGTATATTCCCTGCGGTAGCGGTCGGTGCCGATTTAAATAAATATTTACAATTGGATAATGTAAACCTTCTTAAAGCCCGTTTGGGGTGGGGGGTCACAGGATCTATTCCTCCAGAAGTAGGTTTGTATCGACAGATATTTAACGTACAGAATGGGGCGGACGGCCAGAGTGGTGCCGCAACCACACAAGATCAAGGGCGGGCCGCCAACCCTGATTTGAAATGGGAGGAAAAATCTGAAATCAACCTTGGTTTCGAATTTGCTACGGATCGTTTTGGAGCAACACTCGATTTGTTCTCCAGGGACATCAAAGACTTCATCATCTTGGCCAACGTAGACGCAGCAGAAAACAACGGTTTCAGCCAACGTTGGGAAAATTCTGGTATTGTTGATGTTAAAGGTATCGAATTTGCCGCCAATTATGACTTGATAAAAAAAGACAATTTGACCTACAATACGGGGGTTATCCTTACGCACAACAAAAACGTCTTGGAGGAAAACCCGCAAGGTGATCAGGTACTGGGCAATCTTGGAGCACCCGGACAAAACAACACCAATGTTATCCTTGTAAGGGAAGGTGAGGAAATCGGACAAATCTGGGGTCCAGTATGGTCCGGCAATGTTGACGCTGCTGGCACACCCATTTTGAGCGATATCAATGGCGACGGTGAGGTAATCGCAGGGCAAGGAAGTGCCTTGGACCCGAATGCCGACTTCGCTGTCTTGGGTACCGGCCTGCCGGATTTGGAAATAGGTTGGACCAACCAAGTGACTTTTGGCAAATGGGACGCCAATGTATTTTTCCGCGCCGTATTGGGCCATAGCCTAGTGAATAGTTTCCGGGCGTTCTATGAGCCTATCATCGGCTCACAGGCATCTTACAACTTTGTAAACACCGCCAACGCCAACCCGAATATCAAGACGGCCCAGTTTAGCGATTATTATGTAGAAAAAGCCGATTTCCTCCGTTTGGATAATATGTCTATTGGTTATAACTTTGATTTAAACGAAGACAGTTATATCAAGGGATTACGACTTTCGCTTGCCGCACAAAATCTTTTTACCATCACTGGCTACGATGGGGTCGATCCAGATCCTGCCCTCCAAGATGGCGGTTTAGGGTTGAGTAACCTTCGAGGTAATAATCCAAACCAAACGGTAAGTCAGTCACAGCCAAATGTTTTGATACCAGGTATCGAACGAAGGGAAGCTTACTATACCGCTACAACCATAACCTTTGGTTTAAATGTTAACTTTTAAAAAAAAAACTATGAAACGATTTTTTAAACTTGCTTTGGTCAGTACGGCATTGATTACGTTCAGCTGTACGGACCTTGATGATCCTTTAGAGGATACCCTTACGGAGGAATTTTCTGTGGATGGTGTATCCACAGGCGGCGGCGGTTCAGACGGCCCACTATTGGCTACTTTCGGACGCTTACGTGCCGGATCGGCCACCAACAACGGCTTCTTTGCCTCGCAAGGGGTACCTGGTGATGACATGGCCGTACCGCAAAAAGGAGGTGACTGGTTCGATGGTGGTGTATGGATCCAATTGCACCGTCATACGTGGGATGCCGCCCACCCACAAATTGAAAACGCATGGAATGATGCCTACGGGGGTATCGGGGAATGTAACATCGCCTTGGATGGTGGTTCCTTGGATGCCAACCAAACCGCCCAAGTACGGGCATTACGCGCCTATTTTTACTGGAGGCTGCTCGACCTTTTTGGAAGGGTGAAAATTATTACCTCTCCAGGGGGTGATGCACCACAGTCAGAAAGGACAGCAGTTTTTGACTTCGTGGAAAGTGAATTATTGGCTACCCTGGGCATATCTGCGGTCACCGCAAGTATGGATCTGTCAGGAAGTGATCTGAACACTGAGATTTCCAACTATCGCATCAATCAATATGCCGCATTGGGCATTTTGGCCAAATTGTATTTGAATGCGGAGGTCTATACCGGTACCCCAAGGTACCAGGAGGCCGATTGGGCAGCGACCTATATCATCGATAACAGTCCGTATCAATTATGTGCGGAAGGTTGTGTAGAGCCTAACTTGGCCAAACGTCCCGATGTAGAGTCTGACCCGGCCGAGTTGGAAGGCTATGCGGCTATTTTTGCACCTACCAATCAGAACAATCCTGAAATCATTTTTGCCATTGAATACGCTTCAATCGGTGCCGGTGGAATGAATTTTGCACAAATGACTTTGCATGGGCCTAGCCAATTAACTTTTGGTTTGGACGCAGCACCATGGAACGGTTTTGTAACCTTGGAAGAGTTCTACAACAGCTATGAGGACGGTGATTTGAGAAAGGAAGCTAATTTCTTAGTAGGCCCTCAAACCGATTTTTCAGGAAATCCCTTAATTGACTTTGCCGCGGACGACGACGACTTGCAAGTCGTTTACACTCCCGCTATCAACGAATTGGAGCCTAATGCACTCCGACAAGGAGGAGCTCGTTTGAAAAAATTCAGCTTCGAGGTGTTGGGCCGTCAAGATATGAACAACGATTATCCTATCGTGAGATTGGGTGACGTACACCTGATTAGAGGCGAGGCAAGGGCAAGAGCGGCAGGAGATTGGAATCTTTCCTTGCCTGACGTGAATGCTATTCGAGCCAGGGCCGGTTTGACCACCGCCCTTGGTACGATTACCGCCGATGAGTTTTTGGCGGAACGCGGAAGGGAAATGCATATGGAATCGAGCCGTAGAACCGACTTAATCCGTTTCGGAAAGTTCCAAGATTCTTGGTGGGAAAAGACCAATGCCGACTCCTTTAAAAACTTAATGCCGATACCCGTCGAACAAATCAACGCTTCCGACGGTACCCTAACCCAGAATCCAGGGTATTAATATCTAATAAAAAGTCAATTTAACAGGGGTTGCTCTTAAATAGGGCAACCCCTTTTTGATACAACAAATCTTGATCTGTATTTTTGCATGTATTTGCCACAGCTTTGGCATAGTAACGGAGTTCATTCATGAAACAAGTAGTCGCAATAGTTTTGATGGTCGTTTTTAGCGGTTGTACTGCTCCCGTGCCGTCAAAGGAATCCAGCCCGCTTTTCGTGTTAAAGGATAGCACGATCGGCATTTCCTTTGAAAACGTCCTTACCTATGACGAAAGCTTCAATCCGTATCTATACCGTAATTTTTATAATGGCGGAGGTGTTGCTATTGGGGATATCAACAACGATGGCCTAGAAGACATCTACTTTACAGGCAACATGGTAGACAACAAGCTATTTTTGAACAAAGGGAATTGGCAATTTGAGGATATTACCGAAAAGGCAGGGGTTTCCTGTCCCAATGTATGGTCCTCGGGAGCCACTTTCGCAGATATCAATGGTGACGGCCTACTGGACCTATATGTATGTAAGGCAGGGAAGCCCTCTGGCGCAAATCGCCACAATGAACTATTTATAAATAACGGGGATCTTACCTTTACCGAAGCGTCCAAACAGTACGGATTGGCCATAGAAGGCCTGTCGGTACACGCCGCTTTTTTCGACTATGACCGTGATGGGGATTTGGATGTCTATATCCTCAACAACTCCCTGCGCTCCATAGGTGCCTTTGACTTGGTTAAAGACCAACGAACCATCCCCGATATAAGCGGAAACGGGAACAAGTTCTTTAGAAATGACCAAGGTAGCTTCGTCGATATCACAGAGGAAGCTGGGATATATACTAGCAAAATCGGGTTTGGACTGGGTATTACCCTGGGCGATTTTAACAATGATAATTGGACGGATATTTTTATATCCAATGACTTCTTCGAACGCGATTATTTGTATATCAATGACACTAAAGGAGGGTTTACCGAACAGTTGGAAGATTATTTTGCCTCGATATCCATGGGATCGATGGGTGCCGATTTGGCCGACCTGAACAACGATCTTTTAACGGATCTCATGGTTACCGAAATGCTTCCAACTACCCACGAACGACAAAAGACCAAGACCATTTATGAGTCCTGGGACAAACAGCAACTGGCGGTGCGACAAGGTTATCACCATCAATATCCGCGAAATACGCTTCAACGGAACATGGGAAACGACCAGTTTGTAGAGATAGGAAGACAAGCGGGTGTTTCGGGAACCGAATGGAGCTGGGCCGCCCTATTATTTGATATGGACAACGATGGATTACGCGATATATTCGTCAGCAACGGAATCTACAAAGATCTCTTGGACAGGGATTACCTCAACTTTGAGGCCAACGAGGAAACCATAAAAATACGTATCGCGAAAAATGAAAAAGACGTCATCACCCGATTGATCGATGCCATGCCCTCAAAAGCTATTCCGAATGCCGCCTTTCACAATTTAGGGAATTTCGAATTTGAGGACAAAGCGTCGGAATGGGGATTGAACACGCCAAGTTTTAGCAACGGCAGTGCCTATGGCGATTTGGACAACGATGGCGACCTCGATTTGGTGTTGAACAACGTAAACATGCCCTCCTCTGTCTACGAGAACAAAACGGACACCTTGACCCATCGGGGTATCCGGTTCAAGTTCTCCCAAGATAATAGCAATTCAAGAGCCGTTGGCGCGAAGGCGGTCATTAAATATGGGGATGGTACTTTGAGCTATAGTGAGAACTATGTATCCCGTGGATTCGAAAGCAGTGTTGCCGAGGGCACCCATTTCGGAGTGGGGAACGTTCGGAAAATCGATTCGGTATGGATCACATGGCCCGACGGTACCGTTTCGGTCGAGACCGACCTACCCACGAACCAGATCTACACCCTGGAATATCCAATGGGAAGAGATAGCACCAAGGCTGCCTATAAATATCCTGGGCGCAGGTCCGCAGCGAAGGCGATCGCCCCCTTGTTCAATTTTGTCCACAAAGAGAACAACTATATCGACTTTGACAACGAGCGCCTTTTGGGCCAGATGTATAGTAATGAGGGTCCCGCCTTTGACGTGGCCGATCTCAACGGGGACTTCAAAACCGACTTCTTCGTCGGGGGCTCAAAAAACCAATCGGGGAGTTTGTTCCTTTCCGATACCTCAGGTTATACTGAAATAACGCATCCTTTCAGCAACGAACGGAATTCCGAGGATACGGACGCCCTGTTCTTCGATGCCGACAAAGATGGTGATCTCGATTTGTATGTCTGCCACGGCGGAAGGGCCTTCTCTCCCTACTCTACCGACCTTCACGACAGCTTCTATACCAACGAAAAAAATGGTTTTGAAAAAGGGGAGTTGCCCGAATTTCCCAATCCTATAAGCTCTTCGGTCGTCGTGTCGGCAGATTATGACCAAGATGGGGATTTGGACTTATTTGTAGGGGAACGATATAAAACCAATAGATATGGCTTACCGGGTTCGGGCTATCTGCTGAAAAATGATGGCAAGGGTCATTTTAAAGCCGAACAGGAAAACACCCTCAAAAATATGGGAATGATTACCGACGCGCAATGGTCCGATATTAATTCGGACGGATGGCCAGACCTGATTATTCTTGGAGAATGGATGCCCATTAAATTGTTTATAAATGAAAAAGGGAAGCTGGTTGATAAAAGCACAGCCTATGGTTTTCAAGGTACCTCGGGGCTTTGGAAATCGATTCACGTTACCGACATAGACAAAGATGGAGACGAAGACATCGTTGCCGGGAATATGGGTGCCAACAATTTTTATGAGCCCCAAATGAAGCTATTCGTTGCCGATTTTGACGGGAACGGTTTTCAAGAACAGATTATTTGCAAGTATATTGGCGGCAAATATTACCCAATAGCGGACAAGGATGAACTCGTTTCGCAACTTCCGGCATTGAAAAAGAAATTGTTGTACTATAACGAATATGCACAAGCAGATATGGCAACACTGTTTCCAAAAGAAATTCTTAAAAAAGCGTACACCGTAGAAATAAAGATGCTAGAAAGTACCATCTTCTACAACGAGAACGGTAAATTTGTACCCGTGAAATTACCCCCTGAAATCCAGTATTCACCCGTGTATTCGATTACCACGGAAGATATCGATGCCGATGGGAATCCCGATTTGTTTTTGGGGGGAAACCAATTTATGGTGAAGCCGCAATTCGGACGCTATGATGCCTCTTTTGGATGGGTACTTTACGGTGACATTCAAAAAGAAAAAAAACTAAGAAGGCCGCTTCCTCTTCGAATAAAAGGACAAATTCGAGAAATGAAATGGATAAAGGATACTAATGGCAAAATACTTGTTACCGCCATTAACAATGATACCGTTAAGTTCTATGGTTTTGAAAAATAGATTAACTGCCATAGCATTGGTCGGCATGACCATGATGCTGGGGTGCACCCAATCAAAATATACCCAGTTGGTCAAGGAAGAAATGGCCTCTGGGGTCACATACGATTCGCTTTTCCTGGGTTTGAAATTAGGCCAGACCAAACGGCAGTTCTTTGATCTCTGCTGGCAATTGAACCTAGAAAAAAAGGTCACTAATTCCGAAGCGCAATTGGTGCAATACCAACTCCCTTCCAAGGATGACGCAACATCGGTTGACGATATTACGATGCTTTTTTATGGGGATTTCGATGACCAAAACAAAATGATCGGAATGGACCTACAGTTCTATTACGATGCTTGGTCGATATGGAACAAAGAGCTGCAATCAGACCAACTGGTCCATACCCTAAAAGACACGCTTCAAAAGTGGTATCCCGGTAACGAATTCATAAAAATTCCCATGAAAAAAGACTCGATGGAACTGTGGGTAAAGGTAGATGGCAATCGTCGAATAGTCATCCGGCCTTTGGATGATAAACGGATCGTAAAAGCACGTATAGATGATCTCAGATATGTATTGGAGAAATAAAAAAGTAAACAGCACTCCTATGAAAGGCTTTTGGTGTTTCACGATTTGTGCACTTTTCCATGCATGTGGCCCGAACTCCGAGCAAACCAAGGCCATTAGTGGCGAAAAAACAGTGTATGAACTTTTGGACGCTACCCGCACCGGTATAGACTTTGCCAACACCCTATCCTACGATAACGAATTCAACGTATATCTGTACCGAAATTATTACAACGGAGGGGGGGTTGCCATTGGTGATGTTAATAATGACGGCTTACCCGATATTTATTTTACGGCCAACCAACAACCGAACCGTCTCTACCTCAATCTAGGAAATTTCGAATTCAAGGACATCACGGAGCAAGCACAGGTCGGCGGGAACAAACCGTGGTCTACCGGGGTGGTCATGGTTGATATCAATGCGGATGGCTACCTGGATATATATGTTTGCAATTCGGGCGATCTGAACGGTGAAAACAAACACAACGAGCTGTTTATAAACAATGGCCCTTCGGGAAGTATGGGAGAGGTGACTTTTACCGAAAAGGCCGCTGAATACAATTTGGATGACCAAGGATTTTCTACCCATGCCTCTTTCTTTGATTATGACAAGGATGGAGACTTGGACGCCTATATTCTGAACAATTCCTATAAAGCGATAGGAGGCTTTGACCTAAAGCTGAACCAACGCAATAAAAGGGATGCCCTGGGTGGAGATAAACTGATGGAAAATCAAAATGGCAAATTCATCGACGTAAGTGAAAAAGCAGGAATCTACGGTAGCGTCATCGGTTTTGGCCTGGGAGTTACGGTCGGTGATGTCAATAATGATGGGTGGGAAGACATCTATGTGTCCAACGATTTCTTTGAACGCGATTACCTGTACATCAACAATAAGGATGGTACTTTTTCCGAAGAGCTGGAAAAGCAAATAGAGGCGACCAGCGTAGCCTCGATGGGAGCCGATATGGCGGATATCGATAACGATGGTTACAACGATATTTTTGTGACCGAAATGCTCCCCTCTGACTACCAAAGGTTAAAATCGGTAACCACTTTTGAGAACTGGAACAAATATCGGTTGAACTTGAATTCGGGCTATTACCATCAGTTTACCCGAAACACCTTTCAGCTCAACAACGGGAACAATTCTTTCAGCGAAATTGGAAGGTTGAGCGGTGTCGAGGCCTCGGACTGGAGTTGGGGTGCATTGATTTTCGATATGGACAATGATGGCCTTAAGGATCTTTTCATAGCAAACGGTGCCTATAAAGACCTTACCGACCAAGACTACCTGCAATATATTTCAAACGAGGAAATCCTCCGGTCGATGATTTCCGAGGATAGCATCAATTATGCCAAATTGATAGACATAATTCCTTCTAACAAAGTGGAAAACCACGCCTACAGGAATTTGGGTGATTTGAACTTTGAGGACTTTGAGACCTCCGGTCTAAAGACACCCAGTTTCTCCAATGGTTCGGCCTATGGAGATCTTGATAACGATGGCGACCTGGATTTGGTGGTCAACAATTTGAATATGGAGTCATTCGTATACCGTAACACCACGAACGAGGAGACCGAAAAGAGTTACTTGAAATTTTCACTCCATGGTGAAAACGGAAATACGTATGCAATAGGCTCAAAAATTGAAATCGAACCCTTTGGCATTTCCGTCGAAAACCAACCGGTAAGGGGATTCCAATCGAGTATGGATGTTCGCCCTAATGTAGGCCTTCCAACATCCGATCCGGTTTCTGTAAAAGTGACATGGCCCTCTGGAAAGGTCACCCAGTTGGCCAAAGTGGGCGTAAACCAAACCCTAGTGCTTTCGGAAAAGGATGCCATAGACCCCAAGGAGACGACTCCCTCTGAAGAAAAGCAACTTTTTGTACGGATGGACCCGAAATTTGACTTTGTACACCGCGAAAACCGTTTTGTGGATTTCGACCGTGATCGGTTGCTCAACCATATGTGCAGTACCGAGGGGCCAAAAATGAGTATGGCCGATGTGAACCAGGACGGCTACAACGATTTTCTGATCGGTGGGGCAAAAGGTCAGGCGGCCACCTTGATTTTTGGGGGTAAGAATGGTATGCGACCGCAGGCTACATCCGTTTTCGAAGAGTCAAGTGGTTCCGAAGATATGGCAAGCCTCTTTTTCGATGCCGATAACGACGGTGATCAAGACCTTTACATCTGTAGCGGTGGTGTGGAATTTTCGCAATTTGCCCCTGCCTTTGTCGACCGTTTATACTTTAATGATGGTTCTGGAAATTTTAGCCTTTCAGACCAAAAGCTTCCCACTGGCGCCACGGTGCACAGTACTTCCACGGTAGTCGCCTCGGATATTGATGGGGACGGGGATCAAGACCTTTTCGTGGGTGAGCGTATTGTACCTTTAAAACATGGGGTGCCCTGCTCCGGTTTCATCCTCGAAAATGACGGAAAAGGAAATTTTACCGATAGTACACAAAAATATGCTCCCGATCTCAGTGGAATTGGTATGATTACCGATGCTTTGTTCGAAGACCTTGATGGGGACGGCGACGACGATTTGATCATTGTGGGTGAATTTATGGGAATCGAAATACTCCTCAATGAGAACGGTTTTTTGTCCAAATACGCTGAAAACGGGTTGGCAGACTACAAAGGTTGGTGGAACACCATACACCCGGCGGATTTGGATGGCGACGGAGATACCGATTTCGTAGTTGGTAACCACGGGCTGAATAGCAGGTTTAGTGCTAGTGCCGAGCATCCCATCACCTTGTTTTCAAAAGACTTCGACGGCAACGGTTTTATAGATCCCATATTGGCGTTCAAAGCCGAAAATGGGAAGAACTACCCCTATGCTTTGCGCCACGACCTCATAGATCAAATGAAAGGGCTGGCGAAAAGGTTTCCCGACTACAAGTCGTTCAAAAATGCCTCGATCAGCGATATCTTTAGCCCCGAAGAGCTACAGGGAGCGCAACAGCTAACCGCCAATATGCTTGCATCGGTTGTACTGATCAATGAAGGAAATCTGATGTTCAGGGTAGAAAAGCTTCCGATAGAAGCCCAGTTTTCAACCGTCTATGCCGTCGCCACGGAGGATTTTGACCAAGACGGTGATCAAGATATCGTCTTGGGGGGGAACCTTTACGGTGTAAAGCCGGAGGTGGGCAGATATGATGCCACCTATGGGGTATATCTTGAAAATCTGGGGGAAATGAGATTCCAATCGCATAAGGGAGGGAATGGCTTCGCCATCAAAGGCGAAATACGGGATATCGTCAGCGACGGCTCCTTGCTTTATGTAGCCCGAAACAACGACTCGTTGGCAATATTCAAGTATTGATGAGGGTTGCCCCGGATAAACGGCGCATAAGCACAGCAGTTCGTACAAAGTGAGATTACTCGATAAAACATTAAATAACGGTCATAAATGAAATACATCTTACCTGTTGCCTTCTTGGTATACCTACTTACGGGCTGTACCGAAAAAGAAAGTGTATTGCCCACGACCAAAGGGGCCATCTACTTCAAAGAAATACCTTCCGACAGTAGCGGCATTGTTTTCGCAAATACTTTACGACCTACCGCTGATCTTAACATCATCGAATATCTTTACTATTATAACGGTGGTGGGGTAGCCATCGGCGACATCAATAGCGACGGACTCGAAGATATCTACTTCACCGCTAATCAAACCCCGGACAGGTTGTATTTGAATCTGGGTGGCTTAAGATTTAAGGATATCACCGAAGAGGCGGGTATCACTGTCGACTCGACCTGGTCTTCCGGCGTTACTATGGAAGATATTAACAACGACGGACATCTCGATATCTATGTTTGCAAAGTAGGCAACTATAAAAACCTTCAGGCCCATAACCTTCTATACCTCAATAATGGTGACGGTTCCTTTAGGGAGTCGGCTTCCGAATTCGGATTGGATTTTTCCGGACTCTCTACCCAGTCGGCCTTTTTGGATTACGACAATGATGGCGATATGGACATGTATTTGATGAACCACTCCGTTCATACCGCCCGAAGCTACGGTGGTATCGAACAAAGGGAAAAGGTCGATTCGCTCGCAGGAGACCGTTTCTACGAAAATCAGTTGAATCAAGGCATTTTGAAGTTCAAGGATGTCACCGATCCATCGGGCATTTACAGCAGCGCTTTAGGATATGGCTTGGCCTTGACCACTTCCGATATCAACAACGACGGTCTTATCGATATTTACGTAGGAAATGATTTCCACGAAAACGATTATTTATACATCAACCAAGGCAATAAGACGTTCAAGGAATCAAATGCCGACTATTTGAACCATACCACCCGATTTACCATGGGCGTCGATATCGCCGATATGAACCATGACCAAAGACCTGATATCTTCACCTTGGACATGATGCCCTTTGACGCCGAGGTGTTCTTAAAGTCCGGCGGAGAGGACAGCGACAAGGTGAACCAAATCAAAAAGAATTTCGGCTATGAAGATCAATACGCCCGAAACACGTTTCAATTAAACCGTGAAAATCGGTTTTTTTCCGATGTCGCCCTGATGACCGAAACCTATGCTACCGATTGGAGCTGGTCGGTGTTGCTCCAGGACTATGACAACGATGGAAAAAATGATGTATATATTACCAACGGTATCTTCAAACGTCCGAACGATTTGGATTATATCAACTACATCAGTAACGTCGATTATGCGAATTACGACCAAACGCAACAAGATGAGATCGAGAGAAGGCTCATCGACAAAATGCCAACCCTCAATATAGCCAATATTCTATTTCATAATAACGACAACTTACAATTCGACAGGCTTACCGAAAGCGCTGGCACCAGGCCTTCCTATTCCAACGGGGCTGCTTATGGCGACTTAGATAATGACGGAGACCTGGACCTGGTGGTAAACAATATCAATGAACCTGCATTTCTACTCGAAAATCAAAGTCCAGCCTTGGCGCAAAACCATTTTATTTCGATCAGCTTGGAAGGTAGCGGCACTGTACAAAACCCAACAGGTACCAAGCTGTTGCTCTATGCGGATAACGACGTATTCTCGCGGGAATTGACGCCTACCAAAGGATTTCAATCGGCTTCTACCAGACGCCTTCACTTTGGCCTCGGAGCCATCGAACGAATCGATTCCTTGAAAATACGTTGGTTGGATGGTACCGTACAGATTGAAACAGACCTGGCGGTAGATCAATTTCATACGATTAAAAAGTCCGATTCGCTATCGAAACAGACTACAGTTGCCGACTACCGTAGCAATGCCTATGAACGTTTCCCCTATGTGCATATCGAGGACAACTTTTTAGATTACGAAAGAGAACCTTTAATGCCCGAAAAACTCTCCTCAGAGGGGCCGCCGATGGTCAAAGCAGACTTTACTGGTGATGGCCTTATAGATATGTTCATCGGGGCCGCAAAATATCAGTCTCCATCACTCTTCATCGCCCAGCAAAATGGAGGTTACAAAGAAGATAAAAACAGTATCCTAAGAAAGGATATCATGTACGAAGACGTGGATGCGACCGCCTTTGACATTGAAAATGACGGCGACTTGGACCTTTACGTTATGAGTGGTGGCAATATCACTTCCGAAGGGAATCCCAGTTTGGAAGACCGTATCTATATCAACCAAGGAAACGGCACGTTCGAACGACTTAAAATTCCACTTCTAAAGAGTAATGGCGGTAGTGTATCATCGGCCGATTTCGATGGGGACGGCTACGTAGATCTCTTTATAGGCAACCGATCGATCCCCGGGGGCTATGGCCTGTCGCCCTTTAGTTATATTCTCAAGAATGATGGTACTGGGAAATTCGGAGTGCTACAACAAGAAAGAATCGGTATGGTAACCGACAGTAAATGGGCCGATCTCAACAATGACGATTTATTGGATTTGGTAATCGTCGGTGACTGGATGCCGGTAACCGTGCTTATCAATCAGGGTGATTCCAGTTTCTTAAATCAAACTAGGGAATTAGGTCTAGAAAGTACCCAAGGAATGTGGAATACCGTCGCCATCGCGGATTTTGATGGAAACGGTTTTAAGGATATAATCGTCGGGAACGCCGGGCTCAATTTTAAGTGGAAGGCTTCCCCTGAAAAACCGGTGAAACTGTATTTGGACGATTTTGATGACAATAGCCAACCCGATCCCATCATCTTCTACGATTTTTTTGGAAAAAACGTTCCCTTCGCATCCAAGGACAAATTAACGGATCAACTTCCATATTTGAAAAAGAAGTTCCTTAGTTATGATACCTTTTCCAAGGTGACCTCCATAGAGTCGTTAACAGGTAAAAAGGAAACGGACCTATTGGAAATCAAACGTATTTCGGAACTTCGTTCCATGGTCTACTTCAATTCCGGCACTACCTTTAAGGGAAGGGCCCTTCCTCGACAAGCGCAAATGAGCACCATTGAGGACTTCCATATCAATCCTGGCACAAAGCAGGTGTATTTCGTGGGAAACTATCTTGACTATGTGACCGAGTTGGGGCCAAGCAGCGCAAACAGTGGGGGCGTACTGAAGTTTACAGAGGAAGGTGGTTTCCAATTCGAAGCGTATCTTCCACTGCCCGCTGGATTGAATGCCCGCAGCATTGTAAAAATGGACAACGATCAATTCTTGGTGGTTTCGAGCGACAACAATTCGTATCTTTTTGATATATCCTCTGGCGAAGAAAACTGATTTTCTGGACCAAAGCCGACCAAATCCGAAATTGAAAGTGGTTTTTATCGGCTTCCTGCCGAAAAGTTGATAAAAATCACGTAATTTCCATTCAGTGACATCAAATCCTGGTTCCACTGTATTTTGGTGATACCGGTGCAGCGGTATATTATAAGGATTGCAGCACGGAAGGAAAATAACCCCTATGATTACGAGGAACAGCCTTGGATAATGGTTTATAACCCTTTTCGATAGCATCCTTTGTTTTACGTAATTTCCGGTTATACCTGTTTTTTTAATTAAGATAGTCAATTTCACGAATGCATGGGAATAAAACCTCGCGTTTAGCCCTAAAAACAATCCCTAACCGAAATTCATCAAAAGAGTACCACAAGCTCAAGAAAATATTAACATACCCGAACGCGTCTTCTTTGGCACAATCCCTGCATAGAACGCAAAAATGATGTAATTTTGCCCTCTAGTTCAATTTTCTGTCTTGAGAATTTGTTGGTATCGGGTACAAGCCGCTGGTTCAACAAGCCTAGAGAGAAATAGAAAAAGAAAAAGCATGAAAAAAATTATGTGTTCGGCGCTTACCGTTTTTTTGGTGGGATCTTGCGGAGACAAGAAAGAATCGGTGAAACAGGAAGAAATCGTCATAACCCCGAACGAGCTGCACGGGGCTATCGATAAGGTTACGGAAATTATGATCCACGATATATTTTCCCCGCCCGTGGCAAGTAGGATCTTTGCCTATCCCAATATCGCAGCCTACGAAATCATCGCTCTTGAAAGTGACAACTACCTCTCCTTGGCGGGTCAGGTAACGGACCTGACCGCCATACCAAAGCCAGAAAAAGACAAACCTATCAATTACCAGTTGGCTGCTTTGGTCGCGCATATGGAACTGAGTAAACAGTTAATTTTTTCCGAGCAGAAAATGGAAAAGTATCGGGATAGTCTTTACACCATTTGGGAGGGAAAAAACCCGTTGCTTTTTAACAGCTCAAAAGACTATGGGCTTACCGTAGCCGATCATATTTCGGAATGGATGGGTAAAGACAATTACGCCCAAACACGTACAATGCCGAAGTTCACCGTCAACACCGACGATCCAACCCGATGGCAGCCGACTCCCCCAGCCTATATGGAGGGAATTGAACCCCATTGGAGCAAGATCAGACCATTTTTGATCGATTCTGCCGAACAGTTCAAACCTGTACCCCCACCCCCATTTTCGATGGAAAAAGGATCCAACTTTTACAAAGAACTAAAAGAGGTTTACGATATCAGTAAAAAAATCGAAAAGGAAGGCGACAGTTCGGAAGAGATACAGATAGCCCAATTCTGGGATTGTAATCCCTATGTGTCGGTTACCCGGGGACATCTGATGTTCGCCACTAAAAAAATTACTCCCGGGGCACACTGGATCGGAATCGTAAAGATAGCCTCCAGAAAGACCAACAGTGATTTTGACAAAACGGTTTACGCCTATACCAAAACCTCTATGGCCATTGCCGACGCCTTTATCAGCTGTTGGGATGAAAAATATCGGAGTAACCTCATTCGCCCCGAAACACTCATCAACCAAAATATCGATGAGGATTGGAAGCCAGTATTACAGACACCTCCCTTTCCCGAGTACACCAGTGGGCATAGCGTGGTTTCGGGTGCCGCATCGGTGGCTTTGACCGATATTTTTGGGGATGGTTTCGCTTTCGATGACGATACCGAGGTTGCCTATGGGCTTCCTGTCAGGAGTTTTGACTCCTTCGAGGAAGCTGCCGACGAAGCCGCCATTAGCCGCATGTACGGAGGCATTCATTACCGTGCCGCGGTGGAAGTCGGAGTGAAACAAGGCCGTGACTTAGGAGAATACATTATGAACAAGGTGAAGATGACCCCAAGCCCTTCGATGGCCTCAAACCAAGACTAAACAACTGAAATTCATCGGTTCAATCGATTTTCGACGATAGCGACTATGGCCTCTTATGTCCATGGTATAAGCAATCATTTTTGGGTCGGAAGCCCTTCCCCCAAGTGCCATGCCAAACACTTTCATTTGATCGACATAGCCGTTAATTCATGGTAAGATGAAAAAATACTTTCTTTCGCTCCTGGTTATAGGTCTGCTGTTCAGTTGCACCAATTACGGCCAATTGACTTTTGTGACCAAACTTCCAAAAAAGCTCGATGAGAATTCCGGGATCCTTCACCTAAATGACTCGACTGTCTGGTTTATTCAAGACGGGGGTAATTCGGATGAACTTTATCAAGTTGGGCTCGATGGAAGCCTCCTTAACGAGCTTAAAGTAAAAAATGGAAAGAATGTAGATTGGGAAGACTTGGCCAAAGATGAAAAAGGAAATGTTTACATCGGGGATTTCGGAAACAATGATAGCGATCGAAAAGACTTGGTTATCTACAAGGTTCCCAATCCCGAAATTGAAAAAGGGGACAAAATCGATGCCCAAAAAATAAAATTCCGTTACCCTGATCAAAAGAAGTTCCCTCCTAAGAACAAGAAGGAACAATTCGATGCAGAGGCCCTTTTCTATAAAAAGGGATACCTTTTTATCATTACGAAGAACCGGACCCACCCTTTCACCGGGAAAGCCCGAATCTACAAAGTACCCGCCAAAAAAGGAAAATACAAGGCGGTGTATGTTGGCGAATTTACCACCTGTATGGAAGAGGCAAGTTGCCGTGTAACGGCCGCCACCATTTCCGATGATGGGAAGACCATCGTACTATTGGGAGAAGGTAAACTGTGGATTTTTTCCAATTTTTCGGGAGATGACTTCTCGAAAGGAACTATGAAAACCATTGATCTAAAGGCCACTTCCCAGTTAGAGGCCGTCTGTTTTTTGAATGAACACACCTTATTGATTTCCGATGAGGAACGCTCCAATACAGGTAGAAATCTGTATTCCTTCAACTTAAAATGACTACACCGCTTAAAGTAGCCAATTAGCGTTTTGCTATTGCTCATTTTCTTAAATCTTTAATCGAATGGCAGTGCGTAGCGATAGCCCGTGACTATTGTCCAACAATAAAATATTATCTTTTTGACCATCCCGTAGTTGCAAGTCTCGAACGATGATATACGAAGAACGGAGAAAAAACTCCAGATGTTCACTAAAATGGAATTCGTACTGAAGCCCCGATAAAATAGACGACATATTAATACTCTCGGCCACCTGTCCTGTAGTAAGCGAAAGTCCGTTTTGAATATTGGCAGTGAAACCATCCAATTGCAGATTGGCCTTCATCCGATGTTTCTCAGAGATGTGGTATTGAAGATTGGTCTTGGGGATACCTAAATTATATGACCATTTCGGATGAAACTTTCTGTAGTAACTGATAAAAGGTAGAGGATATGGAAACCCTCTATTACCGCCATACGACAACCCGACAATGAGTCGAAAAGGGGTATCGATACCAGGGGATGACTTTTTATCCTTTATGAATACCAAATCCCCCGACAGTACTGCATCATCAAAACCCAACTTTTGGGCAGAGAGATTGCTACTGAATCCGGGGACAACGCGCACACCAAACCGCCAATCTTCGTTAATTTTTGCGGTATATCCAATATTAAAATCAAAAATCTGAAAACCGTCGATTTCCCGTTGTTCAAAAGGACGTTCCCCGTTTCCTAAAATGAGGTTGATATTGCTGTAGTCAAGACCAATAAGCAAATAGCTGCCCTTCCCGTCGAGCTTTATCGGATAGTTTACCAAGGCGCGGGTGCGTACAAACTCAAAATCTGTTGATAAGGACGGTAAATTGGTGTACTCGAGACGGGCTAAATCGGAAAGCTGACCTAGGAGAAGACCGGGCAGTAAAAACAAAACCCACCGAACATTCAGCTTATCGAAACGGTTATTGGAAATCATAATGGCAATGAAGATAGTTGCAATAGGGTTAAAATTCAGTGTTTTCTTTTGACATCATTAAAACCCAAAACCGATTCCAAAGGTAAATCGCAACCCGTCATCACTTCCGAACAAGGCTGTCCTGATAGACGCCACATTGGCAGCATTCAAGAAGAAACCACCTCCGTAAGAGGTATGCCATCGGCCGGAATCTTGGGTCGGGAGCCATACCCTGCCGTAGTCGAACCCTCCATACAATCCGATTGCGGTAGGCAAAATCCCCGTATTCAAACGACCCAGATTGAGTCGAAAATCGGTGTTCTGGTAATAGGCTTTCTTACCCGTAAAACGCTGGTTGCGGAATCCCCGAAGGCCATCGACCCCTCCGATACTTGCCGCCTGGTAAAACTCGTAACCATCCCCAATGATAAAGTGGGCCTTCCATTTGGTCGCAAACACCAATCGTCCATTGGGCACCAGTTTATGGTCTATTGCCAGTGTTGGAATGATATAACCGAAATTCCTTCCTTCCAAATCCACATTACTCCTGAATCCAGCCTGTAACGAAGTAGCCATCCCGATTGTCGGGAACGCTGAATTGTCCCTGTTCTCAAAAGTATACTCCGCATCCATTCCTATAAAATCGTTGCTGGCCTCCGCACCGTTCTCCTGATAAAAGGTATTTATAAATCTATTCTCTGTCTCCTCGACTTCTATGGACTCATAGGATATCCCTGCTTTGAACTTGGATCCTAAAGCTCCCCGCCAAACTAAGGAGGGTGAAAATCGAAGGGTCTCTAATTTTACCCTATTAAAATCCAGGTCGAGCTCGTCATCAAAATTCTCGGTTTCATTGCCGAAGCCAAAGAAATTGATGGCGAAGTTAGGACTCGTAAATCGGGCTGCCAGTTCCAAATTGGTCTTCCCGATAAAATGGGCGAATTCCCCTTGGTAGCCCAATTCGAATCCGCTGGTAGCGAAATAAAACGCACCATTAACAAGGTGCTGTTGCGTAAAAGGATTCTGTCGAAATCCGTTATAAGTATATGTATTACTCGCCCCGATCTTAATTCCGTCATCGGGATTAAAACCAATGGTAGGTATTATTTGGTTGGTACTCGCTCGGAGCCCCAAGGGTTGATAGGTGTTGAGCACGTAGTCATCGGTAAGCTTTACCTTGGCCCTGGAAACATCCTTAAAGCTGTTCTTTTTCGTTCGGTAATCATAAATATGGGTTTTGGCACCCTCCCGAATGTCATAAATATCGTTGTTCTGCCCGCCTATTAACCGTACTTTTATTCTGCTCTTCGGCACACCCTTTACCTCAAATCGGTCTTCATCGTCCAAACCGTAAATCCATATTTCTTTGGTCACATCTGCGAAGAATATTTTTTCGAAAAACTTCTTTTTCTTTTTTCCGTCAATGATTCGATAGCCTTTCACCTCTGTCTCTCTAGCGCTTAGGTACATGACTTCGAACCAATCGTCCTTGTCGGTACCCGTGACCACCGCATACCTGTTCAGGATACCGAAATAAGTGTCTGCAACTTGGGCAATATCCTTTGTTCTTGACAACAGCATACGTTTAATACCGTCGACCGTTTCATCGCGTACTTCCGTTGGAAAGGCTTTAAAGGCTTTGTCGATTATCTCAGGGGTTAGATTTTCCTGAATGTATTTTGCTTGCTGCTGCCACTGCTCCCGGGTCGTTTCCGATAAAATGGCATTATCAAGTACATAGGTTTTCGGGGAGGAATTAAAGCCTTTCACATTGCGAATATGGTCATCAAAGCCCTCCATCAACCTTAGCGGTGGCACCAACCGGGTGGCAAGCCCCATGAACAGGCCATCACCCATCACCGAATAGGCCATATCACGATCCCGGGGCATAGGCCTGTAAGATATTTTGCTACTTCCTTTTTTCTTAAAGCGTGCCCATCGCCACTGATCTACATGGCGATCCCAATCACCAAGGATCATGTCAAAAAGTCGGGCTCGTATATACGTTTCCGCATCCACTTCGTACTTCTCATCGTCACGTAGGTCCTCGAACATTTCATCGGTGCTGATCAGTTTATCGGAATATCCAAAGCTCCTCTGATCCCCATGGTCATCGCCGGCATGTTCCTCGATCATATACAGCTCGTTTCCAAAATTTTTGTTGAAGTCTTCCAAAGCCGGCTGTTTGGGAACATAGTATAAGACCGGATTCGTATGATAAATGTCGATTGCATCTGCCAATGGACCAATCGTAAAAGGCGCATAGGGATGGGCGCCTGTATAAAAATCCTGCATAAAAGCCTGTAGGTAGGTGTCCTCCAAGTCTTCCATAATATATTGGTCTTGAAACACCATGGCTTGAAGATAGAGTTCCGAAAGTTTCCGTAGAGCGCGCATCACATATTCCCTACCGCTTTTATCCCGCAATCGGAGCGACTTCGATTGATGTCCCCCACCCTTCCGCACAGGGGTCAATCCACCGAACAAGGTGTCTAAATTGACGGTTGGGGCCGTGACCTCGGCGCCGTAATACTTGCGATATCGCTCGCCCCAGAGCGTTTTAAAAAAGCCGCTTTTATCTATTTCTTCCTGCGTATATATCGATGCTTTGGCCTCCGCAGGAAAATCGGAATCGTATTTATCCTCATTGAAATCCCGATCTGGTGGTAATACCTGTGTAGTAAACAGTGAGGTTTTCGTACCGCTATCGGAAACCCCGAAGTAGTTGACCAAGGACGACCCATCGGTATACACTTCCAAGACCGCATAACCCCTGTGACCAGTTGAAAACTTACTACCTCCCAACAATCGGGTCATCCCTTTTTTCGCCCCGGATCCGCTTACGATCTGTGGGGTATTGTTTTCAACGATATATTGTAAGGTATGTTCGTGACCGGAAGTGAATATCACCTTGTCGGAATACTGTGCCAAAGTAACCATACGGTTTTTGAACTCCCGATAGCGCTTATTCTGCTGGTCTTCCCTAGAGGCACCAGTGGTTTTTCGCAGCAGATTGATGACAGACCCCAAAATAGGTAATGGGATTTTGCTACTACTGGGGTAGAATTGCTTTTTTAAAGAGAACTGCCCTCCGTGGGGTCCATAGGTGAACATGGGGTGATGTAGCGCGACAATGGTTGTTTTTCCAATGTTCTTTTTAATGGCTCCTTCTATTTCCTCCCAAAACTTAATACGGCTTTTAATATCGCATTCATCGTTCATGGTCGGATGTTTGTTCCAATCAGCCAAATACCACTCGGTGTCGATAGCGATTATAACGGTTTGCTCGTTTACTTTGACAACCTCCAAGGGGCAACCGTTTTCGGGTAGAAAAGGATTTTTTTGTTCGAGCTTTTCCTTAATATAATCTTCTTGGCGCTCAAGGCCTTTTAAGCCCTCGTTGTACCAATCGTGATTACCGGGAATGAACAACGGCCTGCCCTTATAATTCTCTAGGGTGTTCAGTTGCGCATCCAAATGGCTCTTCGCCACCCGGTACGCGATGGTTGAATCTTTTTTGTCGGGCAAGCCGGCCGGGTATATATTATCCCCCAAGAAAATCGCGGTGCTATTTTCAGTTGCCTGATCTAATTCCTGCTTGAACGCCCGCAACACTGGATTCATACCACCAATGGGGGAAAGACCCGCGTCCCCAATCAAGTAGTAAGTGTGGGACAATTTCTTATCATTTCTTATCTCCGGGGTATTCACCGTTGTACCATATTTCGTTTTATAGGTAGCACAATTAGTCAATAAAATAGCCAATAGAATGGTTTGGAGATATTTCTTCATAGCGTGTTTGTAACGTTAAGAATTTCGTATTTTGGAGGGTCCTAAAATGTGCAATCCATATGTCGGAGATTATCGAAAAAACCAAACTCTTTGCAACCGATTTGTTGACCAATCAATTAGATCCCAAATTTCTATACCACAATCTTCGACACACCCAAAGAGTCGTTAAAAATACTAAAGAATTACTGGACCACTATAAACTTGAAGGGAAAGAGGAAGAAACAGTACTGCTTGCCGCTTGGCTGCATGATACCGGTTATACCAAAGGCTGTAAGAAACATGAAGAGCAAAGTTGTAAAATTGCCAGGGAATTTTTGGAAAAACAACGGTATGAAAAAGAAAATATCGACCGAGTGACCGACCTAATTATGGCAACCGAACGTTATTATGAGCCACAGAATCTTTTGGAACGGATTTTACGGGATGCGGATGCATCCCATTTTGGAAAAGACAGCTACCTGGAAACCTCCGAGCATTTAAGGGAAGAACTATCCCTTTTGGGATTGGCCGATTATAGTGCCAGTGAGTGGCGCAATGCCAACATTAAAATGTTCGAATCCGAGCAAAAATTTTATACCGATTACGCCAAGGAACATTGGGAACCCGGCAAGAAAAAAAACCTTAAAAAACTCAAGAAAGATCGAAAAACAGAAAAGGAAATTGCCAAAAAGGAAAAGTTAAAAGCCCAATTCAAAGCAGAGAGTCCCGATCGTGGGGTACAGACCCTTTTCCGCGTTACGCTAAAAAATCACCTTACCTTGAGTGATATTGCCGACACCAAGGCCAACATACTGCTGTCGGTGAACGCCATTATCATTTCGGTCGTACTTTCAAACTTGATTCCGAAATTAGACAATCCTTCGAACGGATATTTGATTTACCCAACGGTCATCTTTGTTACTTTTAGTGTAATCTCCATGATTTTAGCGGTACTGGCCACCCGGCCCAATGTAACAAGCGGAGAGTTCGATAAGGAAGATGTGAAGAACAAGAAGGTGAATCTATTGTTTTTTGGAAATTTTCACAAGATGAGTTTATCCGATTACGAATGGGCCATTCAGGAGCTCGTAAAGGATAAGAACTATATCTACACTAGCCTTACCAAGGATCTTTACTTTTTGGGATTGGTGCTCAATAGAAAGTATAATATTTTACGGTGGACCTATACTATCTTCATGATCGGTATTGTAGTTTCCGTAATTGCTTTCGCCGTCGGATTTCATTTCTTTGGTCCCGACAGGTAGTGGTAGTGTTCGCTAAGCTTTCAACTCTTCCATCAAATCATCGTAGGTATATGTTTTCTCAGACTCCTTGTCTTTTGTGTAGAGTATCTCGGCGCGTATGGCTTTGAGTCCCGCCACTCCTTGTAATCCTTCCAATTCCACGATTTCGATTTTACCTGTGAAATATCCTTTGGATTTTAAAAACTTGATATATCTCAAATACTCGAGCTCATCGCTCTTTTGGGAATAAACGATAACCATCTTGCCTGTTTGCGTAAGACGCTCATTGGTACCTTTTACGTACGACTTGTCTATTCGTTTCTTTATGATTTCATAACGGGCGTTGTAGGTGCCATCGACATCGAATCGTTTTTCGTCCATCCTGAAACGAATAGAGAGCGAGGTATTGTATACCAAGATCAATGACGCCACATCCAAAGGTACGGGAAGCTTCGGTTTGAGGGCATAGTGCGTATTTTCCATTTCACACATAACCTGTAACTGCCACAAACGTAGATTATTCAGGTACAACGAACTGAAATTCCCGCCTTCTGCGATGCTTTCACCGATGTACATGTTGTGCTCGATACCATCGGTCTTGTACCGTTCAAAATAATGGGGAAACATGGCCTGGGCATCTTCCTGTTTTTTATCGATTAAGGAGCTGAGCTTCTGATTAATGGCCATCACACTTTGGTCATAGTTCTTTCGGTGATCATAATAACTCTGGGTCTCGGGATTGATCTGCGCTTCGTATGTCTCAATCAAACTGTTAAAGGAAGGATCTGTTTTTTTCAAATGATCGAGAACGGGATTGATCTCTTCCATTACAAAATTAAAGATGGCCTGCTCCGTATTCGTATGAAGTGTCTCCTTAACACCATCTATGTGATTGTTGACCCTAAAAATGAGTTCTTCATAGATTGGTAGTTTCGTTTTTTCCAACGCCTTTGACAGTACGGTTTTGATTTCTGAAAGTTGGATCATTAGGTCACGTTGAATAGCTGTATTTCTTGCTTGAGACGACTCTTTAATATCCACCTGCCCATAGAGGGGACTTACATCCTTGAATACGACTTCATTGAACGAAGGCTGTAACCCCTTTAGACTGTCTTTGATAAAATTCTTTGCCTCTTCCTGGAACCGCCAGTATACAGAACCATGTACCGAGGTACATTCATTCTGAATGACCGCATCGATCAAGTTCTCCTCCTCTGCCTTGGAACGTAAAACTGCGGTTACGATGAAAGGCATGATGTCTTGCAACTTGTTGGCGTTAACACTGTTGAGCTCATTTTTGTTGGGTGAACCCAGCTCAAGAATCCCAAGCAGATTGCCATTATCGGCGATAGGTGCAAAAATGGCACTTTTATATCCCTCTTCCTTTAAGTTCTTATAGGGAGCCATCCCCCCTGATAGCTCGTAATATTTATCTACGTCGGTTATGGCAAAGTATGAATTATTCTGCATCATCGACTGATATGATTTTGGGCAGAGGGCCTTACCGCTTGAAATTACCTCTTTTTCCCCAAGAATGATGCTACTAATACCATTCCCATGAACACATTCAAACTGATCTTGTTTGTGATTGTAGGCCACAAAGCCTACGGTAACCGTTTTTAAGTTAAAGAAAGATCGGAAGGTTTCCTGTAGCTCCGTCATGAAACTATCCCCCTCGTTTTTCTTCTCATTGGCGATCAGTGCCGATTTGATTTCCGAAATCGAATGCTCGGCGGTCACATCGAACATATTAGAAATGACAAAACCTTTAGAAATAAAGCTACCGGGCGGAATTTTATCTTTCCAAAGTTCCAGATTATCGTAGTTTTCCAACAACTCCTCGATATCGGCCTTGGACAACTCCTTGGCTTTTTCGGTAGGAAGGATTTCAATAAAATCGGCATTATAGAGAATACGGTAATGCCGCATCACCCCATGGGCATCGGGAATATCGTAAAATAAGGGCTTCTTGAAGTCGACCGGATGCCCATAATGCATTCCAAGGATTACCGTACAGGCCACGATATAGTACATATGATCGGACAAACCGCTCAACTGGGGTTTGAAAGCCTCACCCCCTGCATCCTTCAAAATCTTTTGAAATCGTTTTGAAGCGTTAAACACCGTATCGTCAAAGGGCAAGGACGCCGTTTTTATCTCGTTATGGGTAAGCACTTCCGAAAAAGTGTCCTGCAGGATAATATGAATCACCTTTTCATACTTCTTCAATAAGGATAGGTCACTGAAACCATCCCGCAGTTCGGGATAAGGTTCTTGCGCTTTCAGGATACGCTTTGCTTTTTTGGCCAGAAATTCATCCTTACTTTCAGCCATAGCGTCGTATTGCTCCAACAATTTGTTAAAGCTAATTAGCTGTACCAACGGTGATTCCTTATGTTTCAACGTACCCATCTATTTGTTCTTAGACGTACTAAAGAGGGTAAAGTTACAAAAGATAGGCTCAAATTTTGTTAAAAGAAACCTTACATCATGCCAGTATTTTTTTGGATATTTATACAAACTTGAAAAATGTCTTCTAATTATAGGTTGTCGAGAGCGTACGAAAAGGCGAAAGCGATATCATTCGATGACAGTTCGAAATTCGTACTCTTTAGTGATTGTCACAGGGGCGATAACAGTTTTGCCGACGATTTTGCCAACAACCGCAATATCTATTTTCATGCCCTAAAGCATTATTTCAGGGAAGGTTTTCAGTATTGTGAGCTTGGAGATGGCGACGAGCTCTGGGAAAATTTGCATTTTGAGCCTATTTTTCAAGCCCATAAAAATGTGTACAAATTACTCCGGGAATTTCATTTACAAAATCGTTTGCACATGGTTTGGGGCAACCATGATATGGTCTATAAGGATCCTACATATATCAAAAAACATCTTTCGACCTATTTTGATCGGGTAGAAGGTCGAGAAAAGGAGTTATTGGGGGATATCGTCTACCATGAGGGTATCATTTTAAAACATACCCAAACCCAACAAGAGCTTTTTCTGACCCATGGCCATCAGGCCGACTGGTGGAACTATACATTTTGGCGATGGGGACGTTTTTTGGTACGTGTGCTATGGAAACCGTTGCAAGTGTGGGGCATTGCCGATCCAACAAGTCCTGCCAAGAACTATAAAGAGCTCATTAAGGTTGAGCGTCGTATTAAAAAGTGGATTTTGAATAACGGCCTGTTGATTACCATCGTCGGTCATACCCATCGACCACGATTTCCGGAACCGGGAGACATTCCCCTATTCAACGACGGAAGTTGCGTGCATCCCAGAAGTATCACCGGAATCGAAATCGAAAAGGGTCAGATTTCTTTGATCAAGTGGCATATTGCCACCAAAGATGACGGCACGCTGCAAATTGTCCGTGTGCTGTTGGAAGGCCCTCAGAACCTAACCGACTATATGGAGGCCGCTGACTAGCGGTCCGGCCCCGGGTCAAAAATCCAGAAACAATCTCCCGTAAAATCGCTTGGCAAAAACCCCGGTATCAAAAAAACCCCGCCAAAAAGGCGGGGCAAGTGTTCATATGCTACTATTACACTTCATTCTATTCTTTATTGCGCCATTTTAAAGGTTACAGGAATACTGTAGGGAACTTTTACAGCCCTGCCCCTTTGCAGACCAGGAGACATTTGTGGCAAGGCGGCGATAATACGACCTGCTTCTTTCTCCAACGTCTTATCGGGACCGCGGGTTCTAATCCCGGTAACCAAGCCCTTGGAGTCGATTGCAAATTGTACGTATACCCGTCCTTGAATACCCAACTCAAGTGCGGTTGGGGGGTACTTGAATTCTTTTATCACATGTTCCTGTATTTTCTTTTGAAAACAAGCCTTTCTTGCTTCATTTCCCTGTACATCCTCACATCCAGGGTAAACAGGGACATTTTCGATTACGGCGAAGGGAACGGAAACCTCTTCCTCTATCTCATCGACTTCCACGTCATCGACCTGTATAACTTCTTCAATCACTGTTTCCTGATTAATTTCAGTACTTTCGATAACCGTCTCTTCTATTTCGGCGGCATCCTCGATAATCTCGATAACCTCCGGGGCCGAAGGTGGCGGTGGGGGTGGTGGGGTATTGATGGTTTCCGTCATAGGGACATCTTCCTTTAAATCTTCCTGTACATCCAGTAACTGAACAATCTCTTCAGTACTTTCATAACTTTTGTATTCCAAGGCTCTCCAAGTGATGAAAAGCACTATGGTAAGGCCAATTACAAAGAAAAGGCCACTGTCACGATTCAAATCTGCTTTAGGGTTTTTCTTGACTTCCATGACTATTGATTTTATTTACCTAAAATTAGATCGTAGCCAGCAGGATTTTAATGACATTTGTCATGTTTATAATTTTATCGTACAAAAATTGGATTTTTTGCTGCTCCAAATTCCAATTTTTGAAAATCACGTAATTCTGGAGGATGGTAACCGGTATATGCATTCTTTTTATAGCGTATTAGTCGGGTAGGGAAGTAAGCCCCGAACGGGACCTGGGCCTGTTGTAATAAACCGGCCCGATTCTCAGTTGATTAAGTGAAGATCGGTACTGAACTAGAGATACCGACTATTGTACAGAACTGGTACAACCATCCATTTCTTCGAGGCATTGTATACAATGAAATGTCGAAGGTGGAGAAAAGTTTGACCGATGAAAAAAGGGGAACCCGAAAGTGATGGATCATGGAAGTCAGCCGGAACCATCACTTTCATAAAATGGTTGGTGCTGCCCAATTGTTCGGTTTCCCCCTTTGCGTTATGTGTCTTTTCAAGTTGAAGTCAACAAAGACTGGCTTTCAAATGGGTTGGCAAGCAGTGCTTGGTCAAAATCAATGCCTTCGATAGGCTTGAGAATCTCCAATTCCGGATCCCAATCGATACGTCTTCCAAGTTTGTAAGCGAGTCCGGCCATGTGGGAAGCAATCGCTTCCTCGAAACCTTCTTTGATACCACAACTTACCTTCCCTCCATTTCGGGTGGCGCTCAACCATTCGCGCATGTGCAAGAAGGTAGAGTCGACCCGTACGCCGTTGATATAGGTCCACATAAGACCTTTATCGGCAAAATACTGGGAAGTGGCCGAAGCCACTGCATCGGGAACCGTTGCGGTCGGATTGTATTGGTAAATCGGAATGTTGGGATTCATCTTTTCCGCCTCGATCATCTCGGCGTACCTTGTGGAGCGGCCATCGGGCCAAATTGTTAACCGATTGCCCAACTCCATGGTTCCGTCATGACCCATTAAGATGGTTGGACGACTAAAGCCATTCCCGAGCGTGGCGCTATAGACGAACGTCATTCCCTTTTCTTTACCTGCTTTTTGGCTACTTCCCGTAGTAAAATTCGGGAATTCCATATTTACTTGAAGTACGTCGGGCACATTTCGACCATCCCGATGGGTATAGATACCTCCTGAGGTGGTCACCGATTCCGGGATTCCCATTTCGAGTACACAGTTCAACCGATCGTAATCATGCGATAACAGGTCTCCGGAAAGTCCCGATCCATAGGCCCACCATTTTCGCCATCTAAAGAAATGATTCTTGTTGAAGGGTATTTTAGGTGCCGATCCCAGGAAAAGTTCCCAGTCGATTGTTTGTGGACTAGCATCTTCATGAATGTGATAGTTCCAGGCCCCATTATCGTCGTTCCTGTTGGTGTTGGTCTGAATTAGCGATACATGGCCGATCGTGCCCTTGTTCATGATATCCCTGGCCGTTTGAAAGCTAAGGGTCTGTCGGTGTTGGTGACCGACTTGCAATACAGCCTTCGATTTTTGGGCCGCCTCCCGTAAACGATAGGTCTCTTCCACGGTGTGGGTCATTGGTTTTTCCACATAAACATGCACATTGTTTTCAAGGGCATCAATGGCCATCGGTGCATGCCAGTGATCAGGGGTAGCGATGATTACGGCATCGACCTTTCCGCTACGGATCATTTCTTGATGCGTTCTGAAGCGTTCCATTTTGTTATCCTCCGTATTAAACGAGGCCAACGCTTTATTGGCACGGTAGTCGAAGATATCACAGATTCCGACCAGCTCGACGTTCAATTTCTCTTGGGCCATAAAATCCTTTAGGGCGGTATGTTTCTTTCCCTCTGCCTCGGCCTCCGCCTCGGCCGTTTTCATATCCTCTATCCATTCCTTGGTGGCAAACCCCAAGGAGCGGCACAATTGCTCCCCGCGTATTCCAAAACCGATGATACCCACGCGCACGGGTGCACCTCCGATACCGGGTACCGCCGGGGGTAAGGAAGGTTGGATGTTCAATTGTTCCAGAAGGGCGGCACGTTCTTTTTTCTTGGAAACGGTGTTTGCAGCACCTGCCCACCAAACAGCACCTAAAATGGGGATTCCACCAAGCCCCTTGAGGGCATCTCTTCTTGTCCAGCTCATGATAGTTCGGTTTTAGTGATTTCTTTTTTAGTATTAAAAAGCCGCTTGAGACCAAAACGGTCGGCGGTAGGCATTTGAAAAAGGAGGATACAGGCCACCAATTCGATCAAGTTTTTGTTCACGAACCAATAGCTGCCTTCTACGTTTAATTGGGTCACCCACGGGAATGCCGGGTGGGCCAAATAGTAGAGTGCCAATAACCCGATGGCGACCAAGGCCCCCACTCTTTCAAATACCCCCAACAACAGGGTGAGGCCTACAAAAATCAAGGCGATTTTGTTGCCCCAGTCGGCAATACCGATCATTGATTCACTGCTCATCCATAGGAAGAACGACTCGAAAGGCCCTTGGGCCGAAGCCAAGTATCCAAAAGAAGTCCAATCCGGATTATAGAGTTTGATTACCCCTTCATACAAAAAATGCCATCCGACAAGAAGGCGCAACACTACCAGGGTATCTTTGAGATCCCACCTTTTTTTCGTTTGTTCCATTGAAATTGCTTTAAGTTGATTCTCATGTTTAGCTACTAGATCTGTACTTTTCGATACTATTTTTGAATGCACAGCAAATCTCTCTTTTTTAGAAGGATAAGAATGGTTTAAAATTAGTGTTGTAAAAGCGCATAATCCATGATAATTGTCATGTTTTAAAGCTAACGAAAAGATTTGATATGTGGTTGGTGAACACCGAGACATCCAAGAAAATGCTACATATCATCATTTTTAAGTGACTATCCATGCACAGGCGAAACCCGTTGGAAATTGTATATTTACACTTCCATTAACTAATTCCCGACCATGGTGAAAAAATCGTTTTGTATTGTCCTAGTATCCCTTTTGTGTATGTCTTGTTGGAAGGATAAGAGCCCCGAGGATCTCATCCGCTTGAAAGACCGTTTCAAATCACAGGTCGCAACTTTTGAAAAACGCAAGGAAACCGCTAATAAAAATGTCAACAGGGGCCTCGAATCACTAAGCGCTCTCAAAAGTGCCCTAGAGGATACCAAAAATGAGGATAAGGAGTTCGCGAAGGTTTATGGCGACTGGGAGAAGGTCAACAAAAGAGTAGAAAACCTCAACAAGGAATATGGGGATTTAAAAACCAAAGCTTCCAACCTCTTCACCGCAATGGAAACCCAGACCAAAAGCCTAAGCGATGAAACTAGTAAAAAAACACTGTTAAGCGCCATCGAAAAAGCGCGAACCAAATACAATGCAACCTTGGCGAACACCTCCCAGGCAATTGAAAAATTACGTCTTTTGCACGGGGATGCCGTGGAGGTGGTGAAAGCTCTTGAAGTAGCCGCTGCTTTGAATTCTTTTGACAATATCAACGATCAAATGAAAAGCATCGAAGGGCGTGTCGACGGAATAATGCAGGAATTGAACATGGCAGTAGTAGAGAGTAAAAAATTATACGAAAAGAAAATTACGGAGTTGGGGGAGTAAAGAAACATAATCATAAGTAGCTGGCAAACAACTACAACGATGAAGGAGGCCAAATTCATTCTGTCAAAGAGCGCTCCCGTCTACTCGAAGGCACTTAATGATTCAGTAAGAATTACAACATAAGGACCCGACCAAGATCAACATCAATTACAAAACGGATGTAAAAAGAAACGCTATGGAACGGAATAATTTATATCCGATTTTTCTAAAGGTTTCACAACTGAACATTTTAATCGTTGGAGGCGGCAATGTTGCGGAGGAAAAATTGACCTTTTTGTTGAAATCGAGCCCGAATGCACAGGTAGCGATGGTCTCGACTATGTACCGTGAAGCAACTGCCGCATTGGCAGAAAAATCCGGGATTCCTATGCATACCGATGCATATCATCCGAAATACTTAAATCAAAAACATTTGGTAATCGCCACTACCGATCGGGTCGAAGTAAACGAAAAAATATATCACGATTGCAAGGCTCGACAAATCTTGGTAAACGTGGCCGATAATCCACCATTATGCGATTTTTACATGGGTGGTATCGTAACAAAGGGCAACGTGAAGGTAGCGATTTCAACCAATGGGAAATCCCCCACGACGGCAAAGAGGCTTCGCCAATTCTTTGAGGATGTCATTCCGGAGGATATTGATGATCTTGTAAAGAATTTAAACGAATACCGAAAGACCATCAAGGGCGATTTTGAAGAAAAAGTGGAGACGCTCAACGAATTCACTAAGGGATTGGTAGAGAAAAAGAAAACCAATGACAATTAAGGTCAAGGAAATATGGTAGGATTTTCCCCCAAACTTAAAATCGCGTCAGCCGCACTTCCCGTCCCTTCCGCAACCCCTAAAATGGTTTTAATAATAGTTTTAGACAAAGAGAAATTCGCTATAGGTACACAAATTTGACTATTATCCATTGCAGAAAATGTTCGCAGCCACGAAGCCCGAAGGAACCATACTTCTTTTCAAAGCATAAAAAAAGCCCTCCGAACGGAGGGCTTTTCAGTACCTTGGGTGGGAATCGAACCCACACTCCCGAAAGAACTGGATTTTGAATCCAGCGCGTCTACCAATTCCGCCACCAAGGCATCTCAAAATAGGACTGCAAAGCTAAAAAATATTTTTATTTATGGAATGAAAATAACAACAATTATCCTTTAGCAAGACAAATTAATTTTTAAATTTGCACCTCCTTAGAAAACAGGGACTTCCGAGTCTCCACCATCGGTACTAAGGACAGAACAGAAAAGCCATGCCATACCAAGTTCCGGAACCTAAAATTTTTGCTTGTACCGACAGCCGGGAATTAGCGGAAAAAATTGCTGATTTCTACGGTACCGAACTGGGGAACGTTCACATTTCACGCTATAGTGATGGGGAGTTTCAACCCTCCTTTGAAGAGTCGGTACGCGGGGCGCGTATCTTTATCATCGGCTCTACCCATCCGAGTTCCGAGAATTTGATGGAAATGCTACTGATGCTGGATGCGGCCAAAAGAGCCTCCGCCAGGCATATCACCGCTGTCATCCCCTATTTTGGATGGGCCCGTCAAGATCGGAAGGATAAACCAAGGGTGCCTATTGCGGCCAAATTGATTGCCAAGATGTTGGAAGCGGCCGGTGCTACCCGTATTATCACGATGGACCTGCACGCCGATCAGATACAAGGCTTCTTTGAGAAGCCGGTCGATCATTTGTTTGCTTCGACCATGTTCCTGCCCTATCTGAAATCGCTGAATCTGGACAACCTGACCATTGCATCGCCCGACATGGGAGGATCGAAAAGAGCCTATGCCTATTCCAAGGCCTTGGAAAGCGACGTAGTAATCTGTTACAAGCAACGCGCCAAAGCAAATGTGATATCACATATGGAACTTATCGGGGATGTTCAGGGTAAAAATGTAGTCCTGGTCGATGATATGGTCGATACGGCGGGCACCTTGACCAAAGCGGCGGATTTGATGATGGAGCGTGGCGCATTAAGTGTTCGGGCCATTACCACACACGGGCTGCTTTCTGGCAATGCCTATGAAAAAATTGAAAAATCGCAGTTATCGGAATTAATCGTTACCGATTCCATTCCCATTAAAACAGAGAATGATAAAGTAAAAGTATTAAGTTGTGCCGAGCTGTTTGCAGATGTGATGCATAGGGTACACCATAATACCTCGATTGCATCGAAATTTTTGATGTAGTCCCCCCTCATTCTGGAGGGGAGTAGATGATTCGTGGGAACAATTAGAGTAGAAAGTAAGTATTAATTTTAAACTATATAATGAAGTCAATTACAATTAAAGGATCAGAAAGAGAAAGCGTGGGCAAAAAGGCGACGAAGGCCCTACGTAATGCTGGAAAGGTTCCTTGCGTGATATACGGAGGGGAAAAGCCTGTACACTTTTCGGCAGATGAGCTAGATTTTAGGGATTTGGTGTACACCCCCAACGCACACACGGTCGTGGTTGAATTTGAAAACGGTACTAAAATTGACGCGGTTATGCAGGATATTCAGTTTCATCCTGTGACCGACAACATTTTACACATTGATTTCTACCAATTATTCCCGGACAAAGCGGTAACGATGGACATACCGGTTCGGCTACAGGGGAACTCCCCAGGTGTTCGAAACGGGGGCCGTTTGTTGTTCAGAAAGCGTAAACTGGCCATCAAGGCCCTACCGGATAAGCTGCCCGATTTCTTTGATGTGGATATCTCCAAGCTAAAAATCGGACAAAATATTTCGGTGGCCACCCTACTCAATGATGATTTTACCATCTTACACCCCGATAACACCGTAGTTGTGCAGGTCAAGACTGCACGTGCTGCAATTGTTATGGACGACGAGGAAGATGAAGAAGAAGGTGTGGAAGGTGCAGAAGGTGCGGAAACCCCTGGAGAGGAGGCTCCTGCAGCCGAAGGAGGGGAAGCCCAAGAGTAATTCTTGTAAACTTATACGAAAGTATCCCTTCCCGAATGCTATTCGGGATTCGGGATGCTTTCGTATTTTTATGTCCATTGTACCGTTCCATGCTTCAATTCCTAAAATCGCTATTTAAGCCAAAGTCCGCATCCCTAAACGAAACAGACCCCATGAAAAAATTTTTACTCGTAGGTCTCGGCAATGTCGGTGAGGAGTACGCCGAAACGCGCCACAACATCGGTTTTAAGATTTTGGACGCCTTGGCGACCAAAGAGGATTTTGCTTTCGCTACCGCTAAACTGGGGGAAATAGGAAGCTTTAAGATCAAAGGGCGGAGTGTGCTTTGCCTTAAGCCATCGACCTATATGAATCGAAGTGGCAAGGCGCTGAAATACTGGATGGAAAAAGAAAAAATTCCTCTTGAGAATGTCTTGGTCCTTACCGATGACATTAATTTACCTTTTGGAACCCTACGATTAAAGACAAAGGGAAGCGATGGGGGTCACAACGGTCTAAAGGATATTCAGAACCTACTTCAAACAACCAAATACAACCGGCTCCGTTTCGGTGTAGGTGCCGATTTCGGGAAAGGAAGACAGGTGAATTACGTACTCGGGAAATGGAACGCGGAGGAACAAACTGCACTGAAAGAGCGACTTGCCCGAAGTGTGGAACTCATTCACTCATTTGTATTGTCGGGGGTATCCATAACCATGAATCAATTCAACGGCACCTAAGTTTTATAACACTTTAAAGCTCAGAATTCCGGAATCGGAGGTGTTCCCCTCTCTATCCTTGGTAATGACCCTCCAATAGTAGAAGGTATTGCCCGAAACACTTACTTTTTGACTAGTGGTGCCGGCGGTCGGGGAGGCTAATAAGGTCTGTGGCGGGGTTTCCAAAGAAAAATAGAGGTCATAACCTTCTATATCACCATCGAGATCAGCTCCAGACCATTCCAGGGTAACTTCGTTATCGGTATCCATAAATACACGCCCTCCCGGAAGTGGCTGAAGAATTTCAGCGGGAAAGGGGGCAAAGGTGGTCAACGACCCAGGGTTGTAAAAGAACCAGGTTTCACTAACGGCAGTTTCGGCGACTTCGCTATTTTTTGATATGACTGTCCAAGAGAAGGGGGCCCCTTGATCCAATGTGAGTGTCTCACTTAATGCGGATGTTGTCTTGGTTTGGGTAGTATTTGTAATCAAATTTGTGACCCTCAGTTCATAACTCTCCGCATTGGCGCCGGCCTGCCACCTGAACGCTACGACGCTTTTATTTCCGGATACGGACTCTATTGGGTTGCATTCATTGTTCTTGGCAGGTGCTACCAAGGAAACGGCGCTGGGTGGCTTAGGATCTTTCTTGCAAGCCACCAACAGCATCCCCAATATCAGAATGGTTAGAATCTTCCTCATCGCTTAATCATTTTAACGGTTTGGTTCCGAGTTTTTCCCTGAACCCTAAGAAAGTAAGTGCCCGCTGACAATCCGGTAACATCCAATACCGCCTCGGTTCCGCTGATCTCTTTGGTCTCACGCATTATTCTCTGCCCGTTCAAAGCGTAAATCTCCATTACATAGACACCCGCAATCTGTACATTCACCATAATCAAATCGATAAACGGATTCGGATAGGCTACCACCCCATCCGACAAAAAGAATTCTTCCTCATAACTTCCCTGACAGGCCAAGTCGGTAGTGACTTTTAGACTGTTGGTCCCCTTTTGTAAATTGAGAACCAATGCTGCCTCCGTAGTTTGAATGTTCTCACCATTGAACTCGATACGGTACAAATCGGCGCCCTCCAAGGTAATGTTCAGCAATCCTGTTATAGCATCGACCTTAGAACTCACCGCCAGAGGTTCCGGTTCGGAAAGGGTTACTTCAAAACACACCTCCTCATAGGTAATCAAACCATCCACTGCTATGATACATATAGTATAGGTGCCCGCGGATAGGTTGCCCAATGTATAGGTGCTGTCAAAACTGTCCGTTATGTCGGTTCCATTGCCTGTAATGGTAACGGCATACTCCAAGGGCAGGTTCGCGTCAATAGCAATTGCCCCATCATTATTGGCCCTACAGGATTCACTTTCAATAGCGACCTCAAAGTTATCGCTTGGCAACCGGTATATCGCGCAACCGGTTAAATCGACCTCTTGACCGGCCGGGGTCCCGGGACAAAGATCATCCGAATCAAAAATGCCATCACCATCCTCGTCGGGGCTAAAGAAACCCTCGACACAGACATCCATTGAGAACAACCTCAGGAAACCTCCATCGGCAGGCGCGGTGTCGGAAATTTGCAAGGTCCATTCCCCAAGAATCGATTCCCCATTAAAAGTACTCAAAGCACCCACAGGTTTAACGGTACCACTTATTGCAGGAGTACCACTACAAGTAAAACTGTTGGCGTCATCATCGAAGGTAACGTCGATATCCTGTAAATCACCACAGGAATTGGAGATCAATGCCACCGAGGTGCCCGACGGGGATATAAGGGTAATCACCAAGTCTTCGAGATAGGAATGGTCGAGTTCCAAGTTGATATCGAGGTCAGCCAAAGGCAGGTCTTCAAAAAAGGTTATTTTCGAGGTAACGGTCGGGGTGCCGGAAGACGAAATCTCCAAAGGAAGCCCTACTGCCTGCACCGTAGTACAGTTAAACTGAATCGTCGTAAAGCTAAAAGGAGTGCCGAAACTACCTTCACCACAGATGTTCTTAGGTCGTACCCTCCAAAAATAGGTAGTTTGATTCTCCAATGAAATCGGCACATAGCTATTCTCCAAAGTGGAGGCCGTTTCAACAATATTCGTAAAGGCAAGGTCGGTAGCGATTTCGATATCGTAGGAGGTAGCTTCGATACCAACTTCCCATTGTAACGATTCTGAAGTGTTGACATCGGCCGACCCGTCTTCAGGAGCTACCAGCACCACCTCCGAAAAAATACCATCGAACACGTTCAACGTTAAAGGCACCTGCTTGGTTTCACTGGCGGTGGTCGCAATTACTTGCAAAGTATATGAACCTACCGCAACATTTTCAGTATCTGAAACGGTCATCACCACCGCTGTATCATTATCCGTAGCAGTGGCCGGTGAAAAAGCAACGGCCAATCCCGGGGGAGCCGAGACACTGAATGTGGCTTCCTCGGTAAAACCGTCGAATGTTTGATAGTCAAAAGCAATCGAAAGTTCGTCCGGTTGACAAACATCATAATCCAATTCGGAAAAATTCAATACCACCGGAGCCGATTCTATGATAAAATTCGAGGCGTTCACGGCGAAAAAGATGTTTTCCTGTGCCTTGACCATAAGCCTGGCTTGCGTGGTCGGGGCTCCCGGCACTATGATGGAATGGGTGCCGTCATTCATTACACCCTCCGCCACCGGGGTATAGGTAAGTCCACCGTCGGTCGAAAGCAAGATATCAACACTTTGGGCATTTACCGGCGGCAAATTGGTATTGGCCACATCCCAGGTGACTTCCAGCACTTCGCCCGCCACAACGTTTGTGCTTGTTTCTTGTGAAGTGACCATAAAAGGACCTGCGGCGTTGACTACCTGAACTTTGGTGAGCTCCGAAACCACTTGTCCTCCACCGGACGCATTGTCCCGAACGGTCAGCGCGAAGTTCAGTTCCCGTTCTATCTCGGAAACGGTTTCCCATGCCGAGTTGACAGCAGGCTCGGTCTGGGTTAATTGCCCCGCCAGCACCCGTGCCAATCGAGGAAAGTAGCGACTTGGATCAGGACCTGGTTTTACCGACCTAAAATTAGCACCACTGGGGTTCGTGGGACCAAAAGAGACCTGGGTCACTACCCCCGCATCGATCTGCTCCCAGGTGTAACTCAACACATCATCCACATCCGAATCAGTAGCGCTTCCGGTAAGTACGAATGCAGTCGATTTTGGAATAATATAGTCGGGAACCGCTTCGACCACGGGGGGGTTATTGGCAAGCGCAATGAGCTCGCCACAACTTTTACTTTCCAAGTTCTCCGTAATCTGAACTATACTGTAATAATGGAAATAATCGTCACTATTCAGTGCAACGTCGTTAGGACCGGTAATTCCCGCATAGCCCATAATCGTAGTACCGCTCCCTGGCTCGGCCTGAACTTGCGTGCCCTCGGATTCAAAAGACCAAGTGTGGTTGGCGCCCAATTGATGACCCACCTCATGTGCTACGAAGTCGAGGTCGAAAGTATCGCCTTCAGGCATCTGGGCCGCCGAATAGGCACTTCCTTTGGAGCCATCGACACATATTCGACCAATAAATCCGGCATTACCGCCGTTTTGATCTCGATGGAACAGATGCCCGATATCATAATTGGCCTCACCGATTTCATTGGTCAACGCATTTTGTACCTCGGCATTTAGATTATCCTCATAGGGATCGGTATCACTATCTGTATAAATAACCTTATCGTTATCGGCAACCAACTCCAATCGAACTGCTAGGTCGGTCTCAAAAACCAAATTAATCCTCGTTAGGGTGGCATTGATGGCGGCCAACGCATCCGCTACGGTCCCCCCATGATAGTCGGTGTACTCGCCTGAGGCCGAGACAGCAAAACGATATTTTCGAAGCACCTGACCGTCGACCGGTCGTAAAACCGATACCCCCAAATCCTTTTCCATATCGGAGCGCGTCTTGCAGATGAAATCTACTTCCCGCTTTGTGTAGGTGTCCCTAGCATACACAATGTAACCGTTCGACCTGTTCTTTTGCATGAAGGTAGACTTCCTCTTATCGGAATGTACGATCATACTTTGTATACCCTTATGGGAAACACTGAAACGAATCTTCTTCTCTCCATCTTGAACCCCATACCCCTGGTAAGATTTTATCTCGGGATACCTAGCAGCTAATTCAGGGGCCAATACAGGAGATTCCGAGACGGCAAAAGCCAAAAATTTCCCTTTCTCGTCAGGGAAATAGACCACCTTGGAATTACCCTTGGCAACCGAAATACCTTTCAACGTATTTCGAAAGGCATTTTCGTCCAATAGAAACTCTTTTCCATCGGTATCTTCCAACTGCTTTGACAACTGTTTTGAAACCTCATCCTTGGAAGTATGCCGACGCCAATGATTCTGTTGTGTGAAGCCGTAAAAGGAAAGAAATAATATGGAAAATGAAAAAACTAAGCGTAATTTAGCGACCATCAAGGGGATTTTACCAAAATCGAATATACGTATTTTTCTCATTACCATCTAAGTGGAAACAGTCCAAAGCATTTCAAAATACGACGAACAGCATTCCACGGCGGTCACCATAGGCACCTTTGACGGGGTACACATTGGCCACAGGACAATCTTGGAAAGATTGATAGCCGAGGCAAGGAATCTTGGAATCAAATCAACGGTGCTCACCTTTTTTCCACATCCGAGAATGGTGTTACAAAAAGACAGCGATATCAAGCTTTTGAATACCATCGAGGAGAAATCAAGGATTTTGGACGAATTGGGCTTGGACTATTTGGTCGTGCATCCGTTTACAAAGGAATTTTCCCGCCTTACGGCGACGGAATTTGTACGGGACATTTTGGTAAATAAACTGAAAACAAAGAAGATTATCATCGGGTACGATCACCGGTTCGGCAGAAACCGAACAGCCAATATCGTAGACCTCAAAGCCTTTGGAAACGCCTTGGATTTTGAGGTGGAAGAAATTCCCGCACAAGAAGTGGATGCGGTATCGGTCAGCTCTACGAAAATACGCAAGGCCCTTGAAATAGGTGATATGGTAACTGCAAATAAGTTTTTGGGATATGCCTACATGCTCACAGGGGTTGTAAGAAAGGGCAGAGGCCTCGGCAGACAACTAAATTTCCCGACCGCTAATTTACAAATCGAAGCTTCCTATAAATTAATTCCAAAAAATGGCGTGTACGTAGTAAGCAGCGTTATAGAGGGGAAGACCATATTTGGCATGATGAACATTGGCCACAACCCTACTGTTTCCAATATAGGAAATGACACTATGGAGGGGCAACAGCGTATCGAGGTTCATTTTTTTGATTTCGACAAAGACCTTTATGGATTCCATATCCAAATCGATATTCTAGAGCGCATTCGGGACGAACACAAATTCGACTCCATCGAGGCGCTAAAAAAACAACTGGAAAAGGATAGGAACACCTCGCTGGCGATAATTTCAAAATGATGCTCGATCGACTGCTTTTTAGAAGAATCGACAATGCACCTCTCATCATTTTCAGGGTTCTCTTTGGTGTCCTTTGCGCCTTGGAAAGCTATGGCGCCATCATCACGGGGTGGGTACGTAGAACGTTGGTAGAGCCCCGGTTTACGTTTAGTTTTATCGGTTTTGAATGGCTGCAGCCACTCCCCGGAAATGGTATGTATGTTTACTTTTTTGTGATGGGTACCTTCGGAGTCCTCATTGCCCTAGGCTACAAATATCGATTCAGTATTATTGCCTTTACCTTGATGTGGACGGCGGTATACCTCATGCAAAAAACATCCTATAACAACCATTATTACTTATTGATTTTGGTTTCGGGCTTTATGGTATTCTTTCCGGCGAATAGGTATTTTTCCCTGGATGCGAAAAGGAATCCATCCATAAAAAAAATTAGTATGCCCAGCTGGGTCAAATGGGCAGTGGTATTGCAGCTGTTCATCGTGTATACATATGCTTCCATCGCCAAGATGTATGGGGATTGGTTGGATTTTGGAATCATCAAAATATTGATGCAGGATAAGGCGAATTATCCGATAATCGGTGATTTGTTGCAACAGCCTTGGGTTCATAAAGCTGTGGGTGTTTTTGGGATTCTCTTCGATTTATTGGTGGTTCCGGCGCTTTTATGGAAACCCACCAGAAAAATAGCCCTTATCGCTTCAATTTTCTTTCACCTTTTTAACTCCATTGTTTTCCAGATAGGTATTTTCCCGTACCTCTCCTTGGCGTTTATCGTTTTCTTTTTTGAACCCGAAACCATTAGGAATATCTTTTTCAAAAAGAAATCTTTTTACAATGAGGGTAACATCGAAGTACCCTCCTATAAAAATAGTCTTTTGGCAGCCCTGGGCTTGTACTTTTTGATACAACTGATGCTTCCTGTTAGACATCATTTTATTGCCGACGATGTTTTATGGACAGAGGAAGGTCATCGCCTAAGCTGGAGAATGATGCTTCGCAGTCGGTCGGGAAAAATACAGTTCAAGGTCAGAAATAACGAGACCGGCAAAACCGAATGGATCAACACCAAAGACTATCTCACCCCCAAACAAAACCGAAGAATCGGGGCCTATCCGGATTTTATCTGGCAGTTTGCCCAGTATTTAAAGAAGGAATATGCAAAAAAAGGCATCCCCGTATCCGTGTATGCGCTAAACGCAAAGGTGAGCGTCAACGGAAAACCGTATAGGGCTTTTATAGATCCCCAAATAGATCTTGCCAATACCGCTTGGGACCATCTTCGGCACAATGCATTTATACTACCTTCATCAGTCGACGACCCGGTTCAAAATTGATTTCCCACCTCATTGGGACATTACCCAATTAACCCTAAATTTGCAGCTTAAACAATGCATCATGTTACAGCTTCAAGCCATAAGGGAACAAAAAGAAGAGATTATAAATGCCTTGCAAAAGCGTTCGATAGATGCTGCCCCATTGGTAGAAAAGGTAGTAGCATTGGATGAGAGGCGACGTGCCCTTCAGACCCGACTCGATGCCACGTTGGCCGAATCGAACAAACTTTCGAAAGAAATCGGGACCCTTTACAAAAGTGGGAAAGCCCAGGAAGCGAACGTTATCAAAGAGAGAACAAGTGCTTTAAAAGAAGATTCCAAAACCATGGGTGAGGCCTTGAACCAAACTGCCGAAGAGCTACAGGAGGTGCTCTATCAAATTCCCAATGTACCCCACCCCTCGGTGCCGCTTGGAACTTCGGAAGAAGATAACGAAGAGGTTTTTAGGGAAGGCGAGATACCAACCTTGGAAACCGATGCCCTTCCCCATTGGGAGCTGGCCAAAAAGTACGATATCATTGATTTTGAGCTTGGTGTAAAAATTACCGGTGCTGGCTTTCCGGTCTACAAAGGAAAGGGCGCCCGACTGCAACGCGCCTTGATTTCCTATTTCCTGGATAAAAATACGGAAGCAGGCTATACCGAGATGCAGGTACCCCATTTAGTGAACGAAGCCTCAGGTTTTGGTACCGGTCAATTACCCGACAAAGAAGGGCAGATGTACCATGTTGTTGAGGAAGATCTCTACCTAATTCCGACGGCGGAAGTACCGGTAACCAATATATTTCGCAACGAATTACTCAACCCGAATGATTTTCCGATTTGCTATACCGCCTATACCCCTTGCTTTCGAAGGGAGGCCGGGAGTTATGGGGCCCACGTGCGCGGGTTGAACCGTTTGCACCAGTTCGACAAGGTCGAAATTGTACGTGTTGAGCATCCCGAGGAGTCATACAAGGCCCTGGATGGGATGGTCGAACATGTGAAGGCTATCTTGAGGGAATTGCAACTGCCGTTTCGTATCCTGCGTCTTTGTGGCGGCGATTTGGGCTTTACCTCGGCCCTCACCTATGATTTCGAAGTGTTTTCGACCGCCCAGGAACGTTGGTTGGAAATTAGTTCGGTCTCTAATTTTGAGACCTATCAAGCCAATCGATTAAAACTACGCTACAAGGACGAGAACGGTAAAAGCCGTTTGGCCCACACCCTCAATGGCAGCTCCTTGGCGTTGCCAAGAGTGCTGGCGGGAATCTTGGAAAACTTTCAGACCCCGGATGGGATTAAAATCCCGGAAGTCTTGGTCCCCTATTGTGGATTCACCCATATCGACTGATTCCTGTGGGCAGGCCTGACTTTGAAAACATCGATTCAGGTACCGCGTTCAATAGATGGTATTGGCTTAGGGAAGAATTGGTTGCTATTTGCAAACGGATGGACCTACCTACAGGTGGGCGTAAATTTGAACTTAGGGACCGTATCACATTCACTTTGGAACATCCCGGAGAACCCTTGCCAGAAAAGGAAAGGCCGGCACAACAATCCAAATTTGACTGGGCCAGATCTAAACGGGCCCTTCAAACCAAAAGACCGACAACATCCGTTTTGGACCCAATTTTGGAAATTTTATGAGATTACAAATCGGAACTAAATTTACCTGCCACAGTGATTTTATGGATTGGGCAAAATTGAATCCCGGAAGAACGCTCGAAGAAGCGATTCTTATGTGGCATGGGTTGGAGAATCGTAAAAAAAATCCCGATTCTAAACGTGTCATCGCAAAAAACAATATGTTGGCGCAATACGTACGGGACTTTCTGGAAGACAAACCAAAAAAGAGTTTGAAAGATGCACTTTACCATTGGAAATCAAACGAACGCCAACAGAATCGGGTTTTATCACGTATGAAGCCAATGATTTGACCCTTTTATAGGCCTAGAAAGGTAGTTTAAGGTTTTCTTGACACCTATTGTATTTCAACTTGACTAATTTTGCTATATTCAGGTATGCGCACTACTTTCTCTTTTCTATTGTTTCTCCTATTGACTGCGGTATCATCGCAGGAAGATTTTCTGGCCAAACAATATTTTAATGACGGCGCTTTTGAAAAAGCAGTGGTTTTCTACGAAAAATTGGTGCTAAAAAATCCCCGTCGCACCGATTATGGTGAAGGACTCATCGCTTGCTATCAGCAATTGGAACGGTATGGGGATGCGGAGAAGTACTTGCTGAAACAGTTGGAAAATCCCAGGGCCTACCCCACTTTCTATGTAGAACTGGGCTATAATCATACGCTACAGAATGAAGATGATAAGGCAAGGGAGTACTATGAAAAAGCACTGGCCCGTATCGAGGAGAATCCCAATTATGGGTATGGTATCGGCTTCCGTTTCCAGAAATATGCTTTGTTAGATTGGGCGCTCTCGGCATATTCGAAGGCCATGGAACTAAATCCCGAACTGGATTATAACTATCAAATGGCCAAGATTTACGGGGAGCAAGGAGATGTCGAAAAAATGTATCGCTCGTACCTAACCCTTATTAGTGAGGGTAAAACTTCGAAATCGAATGTTTTACGAAGTATCGATGATTTCATTTCTTCCGATCCCGAGAATGGGAACAACCTAACCCTTAAAAAAGTGTTGCTTGAAAATGCACAGCGAAATCCCGATATCCTTTGGAACGAGCTATTAAGTTGGCTCTTTGTGCAACAAAAACAGTTTCGTAGCGCCTTTCGACAGGAAAAAGCCATTTATAAAAGAATGGATGGTAGCTCGATGCAGCGTTTGGAAGGTCTCGGCGAGTTGACCCTTGAAGAGAACGATTACGAAATTGCCCAAGAAATTTTCGAATATATTGTAGAAAATACGGCCGATAAAAATACCAGGCTCAATGCCCAGCTGAATCTTATAGACCTTCAATTGTTGGATGCCAACGCAAAGACCATCAACGCGGTGCAGCAACAATATGAAGAATTAATGGAAATTTATGGGTACGATTCCCAGACCTTGCAACTTCAAGTGGCATTTGCCAATTTTCTCACCTTTAAAAAAGATACGCCGGCAGAAGCCATCGACATTCTGAAAAAGAGCTTGGAACTCCCTTTAAACCAACGGGGAAAAGCCTTTATCAAACTGGCCTTGGGCGATATATTGGTCTACGATCAGAAGTTCAACGAAGCCCTGATATATTTTTCACAGATTCAAAAAGGCTTGAAAAACGATGTACTTGGCCAGGATGCCCGTTTCAAGGTAGCTCAGACCAGTTTCTATAAGGGCGATTTCGACTGGGCCTTAACACAGCTGAAGGTTTTGCGGGGTTCTACTTCACAGTTGATCGCCAATGATGCCATGCAACTAAGTTTGTTGATTTCGGATAATTCATTGGAAGATTCTACCCAAACGGCCCTCAAGAAGTACGCCCGCGCCGATTTGTTAGGGTATCAAAACAAGACCCGGGAGGCAATCGACACCCTGGATGATATTTTACAAAACCATAAGGGTGAAAAAATTGAAGATGATGCCCTATTGAAACAGGGTGAATTGCTGGAGAACCTTAAGGAGTACGAAGCAGCCGAATTCAACTATCTAAAGATTACGGAGTTCTATGCCGATGGGATACTGGCCGATGATGCCCATTTTGCGCTGGGGGAATTATATCGAAAAATCCTGAAACAGCCCGAAAAAGCCAAGAGCCAGTACGAAAAAATAATTTACAACCATCAAGATAGCTACTATTTTCCGCAAGCAAGAAAAAACTTCAGGATGCTCCGAGGGGATAGTATCAACTGATAAGATGTACCATCCAATTGCAAACCGGTCAATCGATAGCAAATAAACCGAAACAGAGGAACAATAAGCTAGCTTCTACTGCATGATTCTTAAACACGACCTATAAAAATGTTCATTTACAACGTCACTACCAACATCGAGGAAAGCGTGCATGACGAATGGCTGCGATGGATGAAGGAAAGCCATATTCCCGATGTCTTGGCAACCGGCAAATTCCTCGATGCCAAAATGACCAAGGTATTGGTGGAGGAAGAGTTGGGGGGACAAACGTATTCGGTTCAGTTTACGGTCGCCGATCGGGAAACCCTCCAAAAGTATTACGACCAGGATGCCGCACGCCTGAGAGAAGATGCAAATCGCCTTTTCGCCGGCAAATTCGTATCGTTTAGAACAGAGTTGCAAGTCGTAAGTGAGCATAGCACAAAACATTTGGCCGCCACCCATTTTGTATTCGCCTATGGTACGTTGCTACAAAGGGAAGTGCAACAGGCTGTTTTTTCAAGAGTATTGCAAGGCGTACCGGATACTCTTACCCAGTATAGGATGAGCGACAAAAAAGTTGCCGATAGATATCCCAACATCGTTGCCTCCGCCCTCCAAACCGATTCGATTACCGGGGAGGTGTTTTTATTGTCACAGGAGGAATTACTAAAGGCAGATGCTTATGAGGGCCATGCGTACGAGCGTACCGAAGTGTCGCTGGTATCGGGTAAAAAAGCCTGGATCTATTTGAGCAGGTCCCATTAACTACAAGAAACTTACGATAGGCGATGTCCAGAAGAAATAAACAGAGAAAAACACCCTATTCCGAAAGAAGTCAAAAGTCTATCGGGACCGATAGTCCCGTGAAGGCTAAAAAATATCTTGGGCAGCACTTTTTGAAAGATGAGTCGATTGCCAAAAAAATTGCTGAAACACTTTCTTTAAATGGATACCGTAATGTCATCGAAATTGGTCCTGGAACCGGGGTATTGACCAAATACCTGTTGCTAAGGGAAGTGAACTTGGTAGCCATGGACCTTGACGCGGAATCGATTGTATATCTCAAGCACAGTTTTCCCTTGGAACATCCTAAGGTTATGGAAAGGAACAGCTCGTTAAAAGTGGTGGAGGCAGATTTTCTCAATTACGATTTGCAAACACTTTTTGGCGATGAACCCTTCGCCATAACGGGGAACTTTCCCTATAACATCTCTACGCAAATCGTTTTCAAACTATTGGAGCATCGAGAGCAGGTACCTGAATTTTCCGGGATGTTCCAAAAAGAGGTGGCGAAACGTATCTGTGAAAAGGAAGGAAACAAAACCTATGGAATCCTATCGGTATTGGTACAGGCTTTTTATGAGGCAGAATATCTGTTTACGGTACACCCGCAGGTTTTTGATCCACCTCCGAAGGTACAGTCCGGTGTGATTCGGCTTGTACGAAAGAAAGATGCAACGCTACAGTGTGATGGGAAGTTGTTCTTTAGGGTCGTTAAGGCTGCATTTAACCAACGGAGAAAAACAATCCGCAATAGTTTAAAAGTCCTCGGGCTTTCCGATAAGCTCAGGGCAGAAACTGTTTTTGATAAGCGTCCGGAACAACTGAGCGTTCAGGATTTTATCGAACTCACCGAAAAAATTGAAGTTGATTTAAAATACGGTAGCAAATAATTCTAGCCGAATCACCGGCGTGCGAACCAAATCAAAAAACAACTTTGACCCAAACCCAAAAAGCCGCCCTACCCTTACACCTTTTTTCTTTAGCTTTGCGCTGATTGCCATAAGGCGATAGCAGCATCATGACACCCTTTAAACTCACAGACGAGCTCTTAGCCGAAATAAAACAACTCATCGAGAACCAAAGTGACGCCAGTCTTCAGTCACTGTTGGAAGAAGTGCACTTTGCCGATGTGGCCGAAATCATCAATGAGCTTAATAAAGAGGAAGCCACCTATCTTATTAAGCTGTTGGATAGTGATAAGACTTCCGATATTCTTACGGAGCTCGATGAGGATGTACGGGAGGGAATCCTCGGAAATCTATCATCCAAAGAAATCGCCGAAGAACTCGAAGAACTCGATACCGATGATGCCGCCGATATCGTAGCCGAGCTTCCACAGGAAATTGTTCAGGAGGTTATTTCGGAAATAGAGGATAGGGAGCATGCCAAAGACATCGTAGACCTCCTACGGTATGACGAGAACTCAGCGGGAGGCCTTATGGCCAAGGAGCTTGTAAAGGTGCGCGAAGACTGGGATGTGCTCACCTGTGTTAAAGAAATGCGGGCCCAGGCCGAAAATGTAACCCGCGTGCACTCCATTTACGTGGTGGATAACGAGGACAAGCTAAAGGGAAGGCTTTCGTTGAAAGATCTTTTGACCACCTCGACGAAAACGCATATCAGTGAAGTGTATATCCCAAAGGTCGATTCGGTGAATGTTAACGAAAAACCTGAGGAAGTCGCCAAAATTATGAGCAAGTACGATTTGGAGGCAATCCCGGTTATAGACGAAATAGGTCGCTTGGTGGGTCGCATTACCATCGATGACATCGTAGACGTCATCAAGGAAGAGGCCGACAAGGATTACCAGTTGGCGGCAGGTATCTCACAAGATGTGGAGGCCGATGACAGTATCTGGGATTTAACCCGCGCCCGACTACCCTGGTTGATACTAGGTCTTTTTGGAGGGGCCGCAGCGGCGGTAATAATGGGGGGGTTCGAAGAAATGTTTCGCCGATACACCGTGCTTTTTCTGTTCACCCCATTAATTGCGGCCATGGCCGGAAATGTCGGGGTACAATCAAGCGCAATCATCGTCCAAGGTTTGGCAAACGATGATATCAAAGGTAGTATCGGTGACCGATTGATAAAGGAAATGCTATTGGCACTATTGAATGGCGTGATCCTGGCGGCCCTCTTATTATTGTTTACGTGGATTTGGAAAGGAGATTTCTTGACCGCCCTGGCCATTTCGATTTCCCTGATAGCGGTCATTATCGTAGCGGGCTTTATCGGTACTTTCGTACCCCTGTTCCTTGATAAGCGGGGAATAGATCCGGCTATCGCCACGGGGCCGTTTATCACCACCAGTAATGATATTTTTGGAATCCTTATCTACTTCCTGATCGCCAAGTTGGTTCTGGGGATATAAGGATACCGCCTTGCAATAAAAAGCTCTGGTTCAAAAACGTTTACACATGAAACCTATTAATCTCAAAGAAAAACACAACGCTTTCAGCAAGCAGTGGCATCCCCATCAAATTGCTATAGTGGACGATATGCAAGTGATCTTGGCCAAAATACGAGGGGAGTTTGTCTGGCATTCCCACGAGCACGAAGATGAACTTTTCCAAGTACTAAAAGGAACTTTGTACATGCAGTTTCGCGACCGGACGGAGGAAGTGAAGGAAGGCGAGATCATCGTAGTGCCCAAGGGGGTCGAGCACAATCCCATGACCAAAAACGGGGAGGAAGTACACCTTCTCCTGTTTGAAAAACAAAGTACTGCCCATACCGGCGATGTAAAACACGAATTGACGCAAAGCCATTATCCCAAAATATAATTTCCCCATGAAGGTGCTTCATCTAGATACCAACCACCCACTATTGTTGGAACAGCTTTCCAAACTGGGATTCGAGAACCACGAGGATTATACCAGTCCGAAGCCAGAAATAGAAAATAAAATTGGGCAGTATGACGGCCTCATCATCAGAAGTCGGTTCCGTATTGACGCCCCTTTTTTGGAAAAGGCCACCAACCTCAAGTTTATTGGTCGGGTGGGTGCAGGTTTGGAAAATATAGATACCGAATATGCCAAATCAAGAGGGATTTTCCTGGCTGCCGCTCCGGAAGGAAATCGCAACGCGGTGGGCGAGCATACGCTGGCAATGCTACTTTCGCTATTTAACAAACTCAACAAGGCCGATCGGGAAGTACGGTCGGGAAAATGGAACCGGGAAGGCAATCGGGGAGTCGAATTGGATGGTAAGACCGTAGGCATCGTCGGCTACGGGAATATGGGCAGGGCGTTTGCCAAAAAACTTCGTGGTTTTGAAGTGGAAGTGATTTGCTACGACATCAAAGGTGGGGTCGGCGACGATAATGCACGACAGGTCGGGATTATGGAACTACAACAAAAGACCGATGTGTTAAGCCTGCACGTACCTGAAACAGCTTTGACCATTGGGATGGTGAATGCCGAATTCATAAATAATTTTCAGAAACCTATTTGGTTGCTGAACACCGCACGGGGGAAATGTGTGGTTACTTCAGATTTGGTGGGTGCCCTAAAATCTGGAAAGATACTGGGTGCCGGATTGGATGTGCTGGAATATGAAAAAAGCTCGTTCGAAAACCTGTTTGCAGACCATGAACTGCCAGCCGCATTCCAGAAGCTCATAAAGGCTCAAAACGTACTCCTTTCACCTCATGTAGCAGGCTGGACCCTAGAAAGCAAAGAAAAATTGGCGCAGACGATTGTCGATAAGGTAAAAGCCAAATTTTGCTAAATTTAAGGGTGAAGAAAACTATTTTTGTCTTTTCGGCCTTGATACTTGCCTTACTGGCACTATTTCAAGTAAGCAAATATTCCTATGCCAGGGGCAATGCTTCCATTGAAGCAATTATCGCAGTGGTAGCGGTTGTTTTCTTATTCATCGGTCTCTATATCAATAAAAGCCGGTCGAAAAAAGTGGTTACCCCGACCAACAGGGCCGTAAATCATGGAAAAATCGAAGAACTTGGCCTTAGTAAAAGGGAATACGAGGTGCTACTAGAGATTTCAAAAGGACTATCCAATAAGGAAATCGGGGAAAAATTGTTCGTTACCGAAAGCACCATCAAGACCCATGTTTCCAATATATTGGTCAAATTGGATGTCAAAAGAAGAACGCAAGCCCTACAAAAGGCAAAAGAACTGCAAATTATCCCCGTATAATACCAAATGAATATGAAGGCTTGTTGTACTATTTATTTTGTGTAAATGTCTTTTCCGTCGAAAGTACCATTGGAATGGTACTTTCGTATGAGTGCCGTTCCGGGCTCAAAACATACTTTTGGGCCATAACATAAAAACTTGAGAAATCATGAAAAAAACAGTAGTACGTTACGGTCTATACGGTGCTATTACCATCTGTGTTTTATTTCTTTTGGGATGGTTTGCCGGTAAAAACCTCGATTATTCTACCCAAGAAATTATTGGTTATGCTTCAATGATCGTTTCACTGGGGTTCGTATATGTAGGAATAAAACATTTTCGGGACAAAGAGAACAATGGCTCTATAAGTTTCAAAAAGGCACTAACTATCGGAGTGCTTATAAGTCTCATCACCGCTATCGCATTCGGGATACTGGACGTATTCTATATCGCTATCAACCCTGAATTTACAACGGAATATTACGCCCATGTCACGGAAGACATGAAGGCCACCCTGCCTGCAGAGGAGTTCAAAATAAAACTTGCGGAATTGGAATCCCAAAAGGAATTATTCTCAAATCCGATATTTTCCTTTTTATTGATGGCGTTGACCGTTTTAATAATCGGCTTCATAATTTCCTTAATTTCCGCACTGCTATTACAACGTAAAAATTAAGGCCATGCAATACAAAGCAGCAACACCGGAAGAATACATTGAACAGCTACCACCGGAAAGGCAAAAAGTAATCAGGGAGTTACGCCATACGATTTTGGACAATATCCCGGAGGGTTTCCATGAGCGGATAAGTTATGGCATGCTAGGCTACGTGGTACCCCATTCCAAGTATCCCGACGGCTATCATTGCGACCCCAAACTGCCTCTGCCCTTTATGAATTTGGCATCACAGAAGAATTTTGTCGCAGTATACCATTCAGGCATCTATGCCGATCCCGAACTGTACGATTGGTTTGTGGCGGAATACCCCAAACACTGTAAACGCAAACTGGATATGGGAAAAAGCTGTATCCGTTTTAAGTATATGGAGGATATACCCTTCGAACTGATCGGGGAACTGGCGACCAAGATGACCGTAGAGCAATGGATAACGTTATATGAAAAAAATGTAAAGCGATAATTTAAAAACGAATACCCGCACCAATGAAAAATAGAGTAACAGGATTAGGCGGATTTTTCTTTAAGACCAAAAATCCAGACAAGATAAAAGAGTGGTACAAAAACCACCTGGGACTGAACACCGATGCCTATGGATGCACTTTCTGGTGGAAAGACAAGGAAGGGAACGATTGTTCCACCCAATGGAGCCCCATGAAAGACGATACCACCTATTTTGCCCCCAGCAAATCGTCTTTTATGATGAACTTTAGGGTCGAAAACCTAGTAGCACTTTTAGCTGAACTGCAGAAGGAAGGGGTAACTGTGGTGGGCGATATCGAGGAGTACGACTATGGCAAATTTGGATGGATTCTTGACCCCGATGGTAACAAACTCGAGCTTTGGGAACCCATAGACAAGGCGTTTCTATGATTTAAAAATAATCGTTACATTTAAACTTGTCTAACCACCAAAAAAACAATCATGTCAGAAGATAACAAAGATTTGGGCGACAAGGCAGAGGATGCCTTTGACAAAGCCAAAGGAAAGGCCAGCGAACTAGGCGAAAAGGCAAGTAAAAAGTTTGAGGATGCCAAGGAGGCTACCAAGGAATTTACCGAGGAGGCCAAGGAAAAAGCGAGTGACTTTGCCGACGAGGCCAAAAAAACGGCCGATGAATTCACCTCAAGTGCCAAAGAAACTTTCAGCGGCGCCGGAGGGGATAATAAGAAAATGCTCGCGGGACTACTGGCCATATTTTTGGGGTCGCTAGGAGTGCATAAATTTATCCTTGGCTATCAAAAAGAAGGATTTATTTTGTTGGGAGCATCGATAATAGGTTATATCACGCTTTGTTTCGTAGTCGGAAGCTTTATCTTGATGGCAACAGGAGTCATAGGGCTGATAGAAGGTATCATTTATTTGACCAAATCGGATGAAGAATTCTACAATACCTATCAGGTGGGTAGAAAACCTTGGTTCTAAGAAAAATAAAAGTCAGATTTTTTGCATCTGACTTTTCCATTACATTTTATTATCGTAATATTGCAATATTAAAATATGTAATGGGACTCACCAAAACACAAATATTCGATGAACGCCAAAACGAGTTGGCCATCATCTTCAAAGTGCTCGCCCATCCGGCAAGGATAGCGATATTACAGTATATCAGCAGCCAAAAAGCGTGTATTTGCAATGATATCGTGGAAGAAATCGGTTTGGCGCAACCTACCATTTCCCAACATTTGAAAGAATTGAAAAGCATCGATTTGATTATTGGGGAAATCGAAGGAAAAAAAGTATGCTATTGCATCAATCTCAATAAATGGAAGGAAATTCAAACACTTTTGAATTCCTTCTTCGATAAAACCAAGTTCAACTGTTGTTAATCCTACAAGCGATACTATGAAAACAAATGAATTCCTAGCCCTTTTAAAAGAGCATCCCAACAAGGACCTTATCTTTGAATATGCCCATGGAAAACAGGTGGGCGCCAATTATCATATCACCGAGGTCAAGAACGTTACCATCGACTCGGTTGATTGCGGTACAAAAACCGATTTTTGGAAAGAGACCATCATTCAACTCTGGGAAAGTCCGGACGAACATGAAAGCGATGAGTATATGAGCGCTTTCAAGGCCTTGGGAATCCTCAACAAAGTTGACCGGATCAAACCGATGGAAAAGGAAGTTGAAGTTAAATTTGAATACAGCAATCCTACATTTCACACCGCCCAACTGTTTGTCAACGACGTTTCGGTACACGACAATCGGATCATGATCACCCTCGGGGTAGAACAGACCAATTGTAAAGCGAGGGAGATTTGTGGCGTACCTGTTCAAGCAGCCGCCGAAGCATGCTGTTCCCCGGATGCGGGTTGCTGCTAAAAAATATGATCCCAGCCATGGAAATACGAGAAATGGAACCATCGGATTGGCATACGGTTTCGAAAATTTATCAAGAAGGAATCGATACCGGTTTTGCCACATTTGAAAAAAGCATTCCTTCCTACGAGGCTTGGGACCGAGCTCACATGAAATCCTGTCGCTTCGTGGCCAACGACAATGGGCAAATCCTGGGGTGGGCGGCCTTATCGCCGGTCTCCAGTCGTTGCGTATACGGTGGTGTCGCCGAAGTAAGTATTTATGTAGGCAAGAACCAGAGAGGACGTGGCGTAGGCAAAGTTTTGATGGAAAGGCTCATAAGCGAAAGCGAACGACAAGGCTTATGGACCTTACAATCCGGAATTTTTCCGGAAAATACGGCAAGCATCAAACTCCATGGGATGGTCGGTTTCCGATATATCGGCAAAAGGGAGCGCGTCGGGAGATTAGACGGGGTTTGGAAAGACAACTTGTTATTTGAACGCCGAAGCAAGGTGGTGGGTATTGATTAAAATCGATTCCGGTTTCAGCGGGATTGAACAAACAGTGTATGAATGAAAAACATTCTAGTTCTTTGCACCGGTAATTCGTGCAGAAGCCAAATGGCCCACGGATATCTAGACAAACTTCAAACGGGATTGGCGAACATTTACAGCGCCGGAATCGAAACCCACGGATTGAACCCCGGGGCCGTAGCGATCATGGCCGAAGACAATATCGATATCCGCCATCATACCAGCAACCATGTTGACGAATACCAAGGTATCGAGTGGGACTTTATTATCACCGTCTGCGACCACGCCAAGGAAAATTGTCCTTTTATACCCTCAAAAAAAGCAAAACGTATCCATCATAATTTCTTCGACCCTTCAAAGGTAAACGGTAGCGAATCGGAAAAACATGCCGCTTTTTTAAAAGCAAGAAACGAGATACGGGAATTCTGTAGAAACTTTATCGCTGAAGAATTGAACTAACGGTCGGTGTTTTGCCCGTTTTCGGCCAATTTGCGCTCCAGTTCGGCCTGAAATTCCTCCATTACCGGCTTTACGGTACTTTCGGGTAAATCGGAAATTTTGATATACATCAATCCGTCCACGGAATTGTTGAACAAGGGATCCACATTGAACGCCACCACCTTGGCGTTCTGTTTAATGTATTTTTTGATCAGTACGGGCAACCGAAGGTTTCCGGGTTCCACCTCATCGATCATCTTATCGAATTTGTTAAGGTCGGCCTGGGTCTCATCGAAGACAAATTCCTTGTCGGCATCTTTCAACTTTACCTTGAATTCCTTTTTGGGTCGTACATACTGCGCCACATACGGATCCCAATAGTTACTTTTCATAAATTCGATCATCAACGATTTTGAGAAGTTCGAAAACTGATTGCTAATACTCACCCCACCAATCAAATACTTGTGTTCCGGATGTCGAAGGGTGGTGTGTACAATACCTTTCCAGAGTAAGAACAAGGGCATGGGTTTTTGCTGGTATTCCTTAATAATATACGCCCTTCCCATTTCGATTGATTGTCGCATCATCCCAAAAAGTTCGGGTTCGAAACGGAAGAGATCTTGGAGGTAAAAACCATCGATGCCATACTTTGCAAAAATCTCCGATCCCAGACCCATACGATAGGCTCCTGCAATGACCTTCGCTTCACTGTCCCAAAGGAACATATGGTGATAATGCGAATCGAACTTGTCAATATCGATAGAGTTATTGGTGCCCTCGCCAATCGCCCGAAAAGTTATTTCGCGCTGCCTTCCTATTTCCTTTAAAGTAAAAGGCATCTCATTGGCAGGGGCCAAAAACACTTCGTAATTTTTACTCTGCAAAAGTCTCCTATCCTTTTCGGTAAGCTTTTCTATTTCACCCTCAATGACCTCGGTACGAATCGCTTTAACGATTTTTCTAGGCTGTTTGGGCAATTTCAGCGTCGTGGGAATCTGATTGATCAAACGTTCTTTCTGATAGGCATTGGAAAGGATATAGGTCTTCTTTCGCAGCAGCTCGGTATACTCTTCCAAGCTCTCCTGTTCTTCTTGGGTGCTTACCGATATCGGTTGGCCGATTCGTACCTTGATCGGCCTGTTTTTCTGCGTATACAATTCAGAGGGCAACTTTGCCGTTCGAAATACGCCACTGATCTTGGCAAGCCGATAGAATAACTTGCTGTTCCGGGCATGAAAGTAAATGGGCACCACGGGTACCTTTGCATTCCGAATCAACTTTATGGCCGCTTCCTCCCATGGTTTATCCACCACCATCTTGGCTTCCTTATGGGTAGACACCTCGCCAGCCGGAAAAATACCGATGGGGCGCCCCTCTTTTAGGTGCAACATGGCATGTTTAAAGCCTTGCAGACTACTTTTCGCATCTTTGTGATCCTCAAACGGATTCACCGGCAAGATATAGGGTGCAAGGGGTTCGAAACGTTGCAAGAGAAAATTGGCCATCACCTTATAGTCCGGCCGATGGTTGAGCATCAATTTTAGCAGTACCACCCCATCTATCCCCCCCAGGGGATGATTGCTGATCGTGATATACGGGCCTTCCTTGGGAAGACGCCTCAAATCATCGACGGGAATCTCATAATCGATCTCAAATCTGTCCAGAATCGCCTCTACGAACTCGATTCCCTCTAAATGTTTTATTTTATTATACGTGCGGTTCAGTTGGGAAATCTTGGTGACTCGAAGAATTGTCCACGCCAGGAAAGTACCTACAAAACCGAATTTATCGAGATTGGTCGCTTTGGCCACTTCCTTGGCGGTCACTAAACCCATAATATTTATTAGATTAGGCAGCCGCTAAGATAGGAAAAACGTTAAAGGTCGCCCCTATTTTAACATTCCGAAAAAAGTAATATATTGGCTATTTCACGACTAGTTGCAAGGTCTCATTACTACGCTGTTCCAGCAGTACTTTTCGACCATTCTGAAGCGATTCCACCGCTTCGTCGTTAAAATGACGAATGGTGTAAAGCGATACCCCTTCGTGACAGCTTACCTTGAAACGGCCCTTCAAAAGTCCCAACAAGTCTTGAAGACGACCAAAAGTATTATCGACACAAACGGAAAAGCTGATTGCGGAGTTTTGAATCAAGTCTACTTTCATTTTATGCTCGTGAAGTAACTTGAACAATTCGCCGATACTGTCCTCCACGATAAAGGAAAAATCAAGGGAGGAAAGCTTCATAAGCACCTGGTTTTTTTTGACAATGAAACAGGGCACATTGGGCTCGATCCCGATACCTTTGCCCACTGTAGTACCGGCATCCTTGGGATTCACGAACGATTTCACATGAAGCGGTATCTCTTTTCCCTGTAGGGGTTGCAGTGTTTTGGGGTGTATGACAGAAGCACCGTAGAACGCCAATTCGATCGCCTCTCGATACGAAATCTTGTTCAACAAGCGTGTTTCCTCAAAATATCGGGGATCGGCGTTGAGCACACCGGGCACATCCTTCCATATGGTTACCGAAGCCGCATTCAGACAATATGCCAAAATAGCCGCGGTGTAGTCAGATCCCTCTCTCCCCAAGGTGGTAGTAAAATTATTGTCGTCACTCCCCAAAAATCCTTGGGTAATGTTCAATCGTTCCCTATCGATACCCTGGGACACCCTTTCCTGGGTCTTTTCCCAATTGACGGTCACATCGCGATAACTGGAATCGGTCTTTATATAATCGCGAACGTCAAGCCAATTGTTTTGAATGCCTACTTCCTTTAAATAGGCACTGACAATCGTAGTGGAAATAAGTTCACCATACCCTACTACCTGATCGTAAACAAAATTGTATTTGGGCGATTTGTTCCAAGCCAGGAAACCGTTGACCTCGTCAATAAGTGATTTAACCCGTTGATAAACGGGATGCTGTTTATTGGGAAACAAATTCCCCAGGATATCGTTGTGATAGCTTATGACCGCTTCCATGGCCGATGGCAATGAGCTTTTGTCCTCAAAGTAGGCATTGACCACCGCTTCCATGGCATTGGTTGTCTTCCCCATGGCCGAAACCACTAAAAGCGTATTTTCATGTCCGGTTTCTCCCAGCACCTTTACTAGGTTTTTGACACCTTCCGCATCCTTCACGGAGGCTCCACCAAATTTAAATATCCGCATAAACAAAGTAGCTTATTTTCATTACCCCGAAGGCGACATTCTTTTCTTGTATCGCTTCTCTCGATGTACCCGGGAGATTATCGTATTACATCATATTGCCCAAAAATGCTGCCATTCCCTCCTCGTTCAACTGCACTACGTCCCAATCGCGCATTACCCGGGCCCCTTTTCTCTCGTAGAATTTAATGGCGGGCTCGTTCCAATCCAACACCTCCCAACTAATTCGCTTTACCCCCATCCGATAGCCGTATTTCACCACTTCGGTCAGCAGGGCGTTCCCAAGACCACTACCACGCATTTTTTCGGTAACGATCAAGTCTTCCAAATGAATTACCGGTCCTTTCCACGTAGAATATCTCGGATAGATCAATGCCATCCCTACAATGGTATCATCGACCTCCGCCACAAAACAGTGAAAAAGGGGCGAGCTACCAAAGCCATCCCTCACCAAATCCTCTACGGTTACCTCCACGGCATTTTCCTCCTTTTCGAAAGAGGCGAGTTCTTGGATCAAACGCAACACTTGGGGCATATCGCCCGCCCTGGCTTCACGAATAACGGCATCCATAATTGTTACAAATAAAACACAAAGTTATAAATTTAAAAAATCAACGCAGGACGAAAACGATGTAGTTTCACAAAATACCCGATATTTGTGCCAAACAACCATCCCATGATTGGAAATAGAAATAAAACGCTAGGCGAATTCATTATCGAACATCAAGCCGCGTTCCAGTATTCGTCGGGCGAACTTTCCAAACTGATCAACGCCATTCGCTTAGCGGCAAAGGTCGTCAATCATGAAGTAAACAAAGCTGGTCTTGTCGACATAATCGGCAAAGCAGGTGACACTAATATACAAGGTGAAGACCAACAGAAATTGGATGTACTTGCGAACGATAAGTTCATCCAGACCCTGAAAAATAGGGAAATCGTTTGTGGCATTGCCTCCGAGGAGGAAGATGATTTCATTTCAATCAACAGCAACGACGAGCAGCACCAAAACAAATATGTAGTCTTGATCGACCCTTTGGATGGTTCGTCCAATATAGACGTCAACGTCTCGGTCGGGACGATTTTCTCCGTTTACCGGAGAATTACCCCCGTGGGTACGCCTGTAACCCTCGAAGATTTTTTACAGCCCGGAAGAGATCAGGTCGCGGCCGGCTACATTGTTTACGGCACCTCCACCATGTTGGTCTATACAACGGGCGATGGGGTCAACGGCTTTACCCTCAACCCGGCTATCGGCACCTTTTATCTTTCGCATCCGAACATGCAATTCCCGGAAACAGGAAAAATATATTCGGTTAATGAGGGAAACTATGTGCACTTTTTACAAGGCGTTAAGGACTATATCAAATATTGTCAACAAGAAGAGGGGGATCGGCCCTACACCTCGCGCTATATCGGCTCACTGGTCTCCGACTTTCACCGGAACATGATCAAGGGCGGTATATACATGTACCCGAAAAGTAGCCAGACCGAAAGTGGGAAGCTGCGATTACTATATGAGTGCAATCCAATGGCATTCATCGCAGAGCAGGCAAACGGACTGGCCACTGGCGGCAGAACCCGAATATTGGACATTCAACCGACAGAGTTACATCAACGGGTGCCGTTCTTTTGCGGAAGCCAAAAAATGATGGAAAAACTTCACGAGTTTTTGGATAAGTACCGCGAATAATAACCAAGCATATGCAGAGGTTCGCAAAAGGAATCGGCCTTACCTACGGCAATTTGGGTTACAAAGAAAGGCTATTGTGCGAAGGGGGTACCGATCCTAAACTGCAATACCCCTACTCCCTAGCGTAAAAAACCGATGGCCTTCGTCCGCCGTCTACGTGTCGCCATCGCTTTAGCGGAGGCACAGACTGCTACGTGAAGGAGTGACAAGCCCACGAGGCATTAAAAGGAAATTCGACAGAGATTCCGACGCAGGCCTGCCCTGACACCTGTCGTAGGGGCGTCGGAGCATTAAAATCTCGATTATCGAGAAAAATGCAACCCAAAAAAAACGGGGCATGAGCCCCGCCTAATACTACTAAAAGTTGTTACCGACCTAGCGGTTCATGTGCTTTATTTCATCCATAAAATTTTCCTTGTCGACCCCGGCATGCACCAATTTCAGTGCCTTGTCGACCACGTAACTGATGTTTCCCGTCGAAAAACCGAGTCCTATGCCCAGCCTTTCCAAAATAGCTGTTTGTTTTTCCCCCAGTACGTCGTCCGCATAGACCATCCGAGCCAGATCGTACAAACGTTCCAAACGCAGGTCGTAACTGGTCGGCGGATTGATCGGATGCGACTTATAATCCTTCAGGATCTTCTTGTACTCTTCCTCCGTAATATCCAAACGGGCCGCCAAACGATGCAAAAATGCACGCTCGTCCTCCGTAATTACACCATCGCTCATCGCCACACGTACAATGGCCGCAAAATGATCCTGATTGCGTTTCTTAAAACCGGTATCGAACAAATTTAAAAATGACATATCGCTAATTTTATGCAACAAATATAAATTTTTATAAGGTTATTCGAGAGCTTCCTTTTGATTATTTTGGTGTTCCCCTTCCCCCGATTATCATCGGGAGCGGGGTCACGCTTTTCGCTTCAAATCCTCGCCGTTTCCAAGCGGCTGTGGGTTTTCCGCTGCAATCGTTTACACGGGTAAAAGTTAATCAGTAACTTTCGGTTGCCTTTAAAAATGGCTATGACAAGAGATCAATTGTACAACATAGCGGAAGACTGGTTCGAACAACAGGACTGGAAACCTTTTCCCTTCCAAAAAAATACCTGGAAAGCCTTCCTCCAAGGTAAAAACGGACTTCTAAACGCTCCTACGGGCAGCGGAAAGACCTATGCGCTCTGGTTTCCTATCGTACTGAGCTACATCAAAAAAAATCCGGACTATCGAACCAAGCACAAAAAGGGACTCAAGGCTATCTGGATCACGCCCTTGAGGGCACTATCGCAGGAAATCAAGCAATCCGCGGAACGGGTAACGGCCGATTTGGGCACCCAGATGACCGTGGGCATCCGCACGGGCGATACGACTACCAATGAGCGGGCACGCCAGAAAAGAAACATGCCCGACCTTTTGATCACCACCCCTGAGAGTTTACAGCTACTATTGGCTACCAAGGGCTACGATAAAATTTTCAAGGACTGTATGGCCGTCGTCGTCGACGAGTGGCACGAACTATTGGGCACCAAACGCGGGGTACAAATGGAATTGGGCCTATCCCGACTCAAAACCATTGCCAAAGAGCTTCGTATTTGGGGTATTTCGGCTACTATCGGTAATCTGGAACAAGCGAGGGAAGTATTGCTCGGCCCCTTCAGTCAGGCCCTGGAAAACTCTGTGTTGATCAAAGCCAAACTCAATAAAAAAATTACGGTCCGCAGTATCATACCAAGGGAAATGGAGACTTTTCCTTGGCGCGGCCATCTAGGTATCCGATTATTGGAAGATGTGGTCCCTATTATCAACAACAGCAAAACTACCTTGCTCTTTACCAATACCCGGAGCCAATGTGAAATCTGGTTCCAAAAAATCCTGGAAAAGCATCCTGAATTTGCAGGGGAACTGGCCATGCATCACGGCAGCATCAATAAGGAAACCAGACTCTGGGTCGAACAGGCCATTCGAAACGAAAGCCTTAGGGCGGTGGTCTGCACTTCGAGCTTGGACCTGGGCGTAGATTTTGCGCCGGTAGAGACCGTCGTACAAATCGGCGGACCAAAAGGCATCGCCCGTTTTCTACAAAGGGCAGGGCGAAGTGGCCACCGCCCCGGTAAGGAAAGTGTCATATACTTTCTGCCGACCCATGCTATCGAACTCATCGAAGCATCGGCCCTGCAAAAGGCGGTCAAAGAGAATGCCGTGGAAGATCGCATCCCCTACCTCAATAGTTTTGATGTGCTGTTGCAATATTTGACCACATTGGCCATTTCCGACGGCTTCTATCCCCACGAAATATTTCACGAAATTAGACAGACCTTCTGTTACCAGGCCATCACCGAAGACCAGTGGCAATGGTTGTTGAATTTTTTGGTCATGGGCAGTCAAAGCCTTCAGAGCTATGATGAGTACAAAAAGGTAGAAATCGAAGAAGGTGGCAAGTTCAAGGTCAATAATCGGGGGGTAGCGATGCGACATCGCTTTCAGATAGGGACCATTGTGGGCGATGCCAACTTAACGGTACGTTACCAGAAAGGGGGCTACATCGGAACCATCGAAGAATACTTCATCTCCAAATTAAACCCTGGCGATGTGTTCACCTTTGCAGGGCGTAACCTCGAGTTCATCCGAATCAAGGAAATGCAGGTACATGTGCGTAACTCCAACAAAAAAACGAACAAAGTCCCTAGTTGGATGGGAGGCCGCTTGACCCTCTCTGCCCAAATGTCCGAACTGTTGCGCAACGAGTTGTACACGGTTAGCCAGGAAGGGAAAAAACAATCGGTCGAAATTAAATCGCTCGCGCATATCTTTAAGCGGCAACGCCAGGAAAGCATCGTTCCCAAACCCGATGAGTTCTTAATCGAAAGTTTTAAAACCCGGGACGGCTACCACTATATTTTCTACCCGTTCGAGGGTCGATTTGTACATGAGGCCATGGGAAGCCTCTTAGGGTATCGCATCAGCCTCCTTTCTCCGATTACTTTTTCTTTGGCCTTTAACGATTACGGCTTCGAACTGCTGTCAGACAAAGCGTTCGATGTACAACAAGTGATCGACAACGATCTTTTCACCACGGATTATATGTTGGATGACCTTGAAAAAAGCCTGAATTCCACCGAAATGGCCCGCAGAAAATTTCGCGATATTGCCGTCATCAGTGGACTGGTTTTTACCGGCTATCCGAACAAAGGGGTCAAAATGAAGCACCTACAGAGCAGCTCACAACTCCTTTTCAATGTCTTCAGGGATTACGAGGATGACAATCTGCTTTTTCAACAAGCCTTCCGGGAGACCTTTGAGCATCAGTTGGAAGAAGGCCGCTTGCGCATATCATTGGAACGCATCGAAACACAACAGATCGTCTGGAAGCAATGCGAAAATCCCACCCCCTTCTCCTTTCCCTTGATTACCGACCGCATGAGCCGTGAAAAGCTCTCCAGCGAAAAACTGGCCGATCGCATCAAGCGTATGGCAGCCTTGTTGGCGAAGCGATAAACCTAAGAATCCCGCCCTTCGACCCCACTTTCATCGTATGCTAACGCGCCACGATGATCAGTCCCAACCCGATTACATACAACAGCAACATCAGGTTCAACATGCCCGACACCCCCTTGGGCGCCCCTTCGAATTCTTTCCAGACAAATATTCCCCAGAGTGCCGCCACGACCGTCGCTCCTTGCCCCAATCCATAGGAAATGGCCGGGCCTGCCTTGTCCGAAGCCAATATGCTGAAAGACATCCCTATGCACCAAATAACGCCGCCAAGGATTCCCATCCAGTGGGTCTTTCCCGACCCCGCAAAATAATCCTTAAAAGTTACCGGAGCACCCTCAAAGGGCTTCCGCATCAATAGGGTATTGAAAACAAAATTGCTGGCAAATATCCCGAACGAGAATAGGAATACGGCCGTATACGGACTCAATTTTCCCACAAGCGGATTTTTAAAATCGGGAAACATCGAATTCGCCACATATTTATAAAACAGCCCCATCAAAAGACCGGCTACCACGGCCAACAACAACCCTTTTGTCGGTACTTTTTGCTGTTGTGCGGTGAGCTTCCGATAAGCGTTTGCGTTCAGTAAAATGGCCAGCACGATGAAGCCGACACCACCAAAAAGCAATGTCGCGTTTCCCACGGGAGCATCGATATAATTGACGATCACCCCAACGACCAATGCAAGCCCGATACCAACCGGAAAAGCGACTGACATCCCGGCCAAGGTGATAGACGCCACCAGCAGTATATTAGCGGCGTTGAACAGGACACCTCCCAAGACCGCCGATCCGATATTACTGGAGTCGGCCTGTGTCAAGTCCTCCAAAAAAGGCCTTCCGCCATCGCCCAAACTTCCCGCGGTAAGAGCAAATAAAAGGGAGAACAAGAGTATACCGATTACATAATCCCAATAAAACAACTCGAACCGCCAAGAGTCCGGAGCCAGTTTTTGGGTATTGGCCCAAGACCCCCAAGCCAACATCGTGATGACACAAAATACGACGGCAATGCTATAGTTTTCTATAATGAACATATTAATAAAATTGGTTGATTTCCTCTCTGGTAGGTGCCGTATCCTGTGCGCCCATCTTGGTTACCGATAAGGCGGCCGCCTTTCCGGCATATTCCATGCTCTCACGCCAGCCCATCGCATCGGCCAAACAAACAGCCAGTACCCCATTGTATACATCCCCGGCAGCAGTGGTATCCATTGCTTCCACTTTCGGAGTGGACACTGTAAAGCTTTCATCGGTGTTTTTAAAAAAAGAACCCCTGCTTCCCAAGGTAATGATCACGTGTTGCACGCCTTTTTTCAATAGGGCATCGGCGGCGGCCATTTGGCTTCTTTCATCCGTCACTTCGATACCCGTCAATAGCTTTGCTTCGGTCTCGTTGGGGGTAATCAAAAACAGTCCGTCTAGGAGAACGTCCGAAAGCCCCTGAGCCGGAGCCGGATTGATAATTAATTTCCGACGGGACTTTTTACAGTAGTCAGCCAGAAAACCGACCGAATCCATCGGTGTTTCAAGCTGGGTCAAGAAGATATCCGCATCATTCCTGTCGTCCAGGGTCTTTTTTAGGTGTCCGGCGGAAAGCTGTGCATTGGTGCCGGAAGCGACCACGATTTCGTTTTCCCCCTCGGCATTGACCGTAATCAGGGCAACGCCCGACGCCCCATTTTTGATCACCAAGACATCCGATACATCAATACCTTCTTCTTGATACCCTTTCAACGCATTTTGTCCGAAGAGATCATCCCCTACCGCGCAAATAAAAGAGACTTCGCCCCCCGCCCGTGCAGCCGCAACGGCTTGATTGGCACCTTTTCCCCCTGGAAACATATAGAAATCACCCCCGATGATGGTCTCCCCCGGTTCGGGAAAACGGGTAGTCTTGACCACCATATCGGTATTCGAACTTCCGACAACAGTAATTTTTGGCATACTAAGAGTCCGTTGATTATTGTTACAAAGTAGCGAATACGGACCATAAAAACAAGGAGGCTTTTAGTACCTTTGAAGCCGTGGAAACGCAATCGATTCAAATTCGGCACCAGAACTTCGTCATGCACCCGTCGGGCATTCTTTTTTGGAAAGAAAAAAGCATGTTGCTCATCAGTGACGTGCACCTCGGTAAAGTATCACATTTTCGAAAATTCGGTGCAGCCGTGCCTCAGGCGGCCGTCCGCAAAAACTTTGACCTTTTGACGGAGGCATTGTTCCATTTCAATCCCCAAACCCTTTGTTTTATGGGAGATCTTTTTCACTCATCCCTGAACAAGGAATGGCGATTATTCGAGGAATGGGTCCATCAAGTTGATTTACAGATAATCCTGGTGGCCGGGAACCATGACATTATCTCTCCCATAAAATATGAGGAGCTGGGAATACGGGTAGTTTCCGAAATTCAACTGGAAGGGTTTTTGCTTACACACCATCCTGAGGAACGACAAGGGTTTTTCAATTTTTCAGGACACATTCATCCGGCGGTTTGCCTAAGGGGCGGTGGAAGGCAATCACTCCGATTACCGTGTTTTTTTAAGTCGGAAAATCAGCTGATACTCCCGGCTTTCGGTGCCTTTACAGGCACTTATGTTTTGGAGCCCAACTCCCGGGATGAAGTGTACGCCTTGACCAAGGATGCCGTTTTTCAAGTTCGGTTCCAAGAGTCGAAGCGCCGAAGACGGTTTTCAAAATAGTCCGTTTTTTTGTTATCGGATCAAATCTGCTGAAGTTCTTATTGTATTTTTAGCAAAACGATACGGCATGAAAAAAAGGCTGGCGCTTTTGAATCTGTTATCGGTAGTATTGGTCATCGCGGTGAACTACCTCTCCCAGGCCCTTCGGTTGAACAATACTACGATTGGCGAGATCAGTGTTCGATATGATAATTTATTTACGCCGGCCTCCTATGCCTTTGCCATTTGGGGCCTTATATTTTTGGGATTGCTCGCCTATGCTTTTTTTCAAATAAAACGTGCCTTCCTCAGTGATAGGAAAAGTGGGTTCATTGAACAAACCGGGTATTGGTTTGTTTTGGCGAATGTGTTGAACGCTGCTTGGGTATTTGCATTCGTCTACGAATACACAGGCCTCTCCGTATTGATCATGCTGGGCATCCTGTTTTCGCTCATAAAAATCATTTTGAACACCGATATGGAGCGTTTTGATGCACCCATTGAAATAATCGCCTTTGCTTGGTGGCCCATCTGTATCTACAGTGGATGGATTGCGGTAGCGACCATCGCCAACATTTCGGCCTACCTTGTGAAAGTTGGCTGGGACGGCACGCCGTTTTCCGAATCAACATGGACCATCGTTATGATTGTGATAGCAACACTACTAAATCTGGCGATCATCCAAAAAAGAAACATGCGCGAGTTCGCCGCAGTAGGTGTTTGGGCGTTGTTCGCAATTTTTTTCCGTCATAAAAGTTCTTTTGAAAACATTGCCTATACCGCTTTGGCAGGCAGTATCCTACTACTGATGGCCATAATGATACACGGCTACCGGAATCGACATACCAATCCGTTTTCAAAGCTACAGGAGCGTATTTCAAAACGGCAATAACGTTTTTGTCCCCTTTCCATTGGAACAAACCTACACCGCACCGTATATTTGCACAAAATAGTTCGGTTGACGCATACTACCATTCAACACCTATTCGCACAGTCTTCCAAAACCGGAAAACTGCGGGAGGCTATTTCCAAAAATGATGGTTCCATCCCCTTAAGGGTACATTTAAAGGGTCTCGCCGGCTCCTCCCTTTCTTTTGTGCTATCCGACATTTTTCGAAGTTCCGAGCTTCCTTTTTTATTGATTTTCAATGACAAGGAAGAGGCTGCGTACTACCTCAATGACCTAGAACGTCTAATAGGGGAAAACGATGTATTATTTTACCCCGGCAGCTATCGCAGACCCTACCAGATCGAGGAAACCGACAACGCCAACGTACTTCTGCGGGCGGAGGTACTCAACCGTATCAATTCCCGTAAAAAACCGGCGGTCATTGTCACCTATCCCGACGCGTTGTTTGAAAAGGTCGTCACACGAAAGGAGCTCGAGAGGAACACTTTGAAAATCAAGTTGGGAGATACCCTTTCTCTCGACTTTCTGAACGAAGTCTTATTTGAATACAAATTCAAAAGAGTCGATTTTGTGACCGAACCCGGTGAATTTTCGGTCCGTGGCGGTATCGTGGATGTGTTCTCGTTCTCGCATGACGAGCCGTATCGAATCGAATTCTTTGGAGACGAGGTCGACAGCATCCGAACTTTTGATGTGGAGACCCAATTGTCGACCGATAAAGTCAAGAAAATCACCGTTATCCCAAATGTGGCCGATAAGTTTTTACAGGAAAAACGGGAAAGCTTTCTGCGATACATTTCACCAAGTACCCTTGTTTTTACCAAAAACATCGACATGCTGTCTGACCGATTGGACGATTTTTTCGAAAAGGCGAAAGAGGCATTCGGCACGCTCTCGGAAGTCATCGAACGTGCCACGCCGGAAGAACTCTTTATGAACGGCCATAGTTTTCAAAAACAGCTGCAAGGATTCGGATTGATAAGCTTCGGAGCTTCAACCACATCTTTACCAATTAACGGTTCAACGGGTGCGACGGAAATGGGTACTACGGATATCATCTTCAACACCAAACCACAACCGGCTTTCAACAAAAAATTCGACCTGTTGATCGACAATCTGAATGATTACAAGGCGCGAGGGTATACGAACTACCTCTTTTGTGCCAGCGAGCAGCAGGCAAAACGCTTTCATGTAATTTTCGAGGAAGTCAATGAACATGTTCATTATGAAACGGTGGTCTTTCCACTCTATCAAGGTTTTATCGATGATGACCAAAAACTGGTTTGCTATTCGGATCATCAGATTTTTGAGCGGTACCATAAATTCCACCTTAAAAATGGCTATGCGAAAAAACAGGCGATTACGCTGAAGGAGCTCAACAAGCTTGAAATCGGGGACTATGTAACCCATATCGACCATGGAATCGGCAAGTTCGGAGGGCTTCAGAAAATCGATGTGGAGGGCAAGAAGCAAGAAGCCATCAAATTAATGTACGGGGAGCGCGATATCCTATATGTGAGTATTCATTCCCTTCACAAAATATCAAAGTTTAACGGGAAAGACGGAGCCGTCCCCAAAATTTATAAACTCGGTTCCGCGGCGTGGAAAAAACTCAAGCAAAAAACCAAGACCAGGGTAAAGAAAATAGCATTCGACCTCATCAAAGTCTATGCAAAACGGCGACTGGAAAAAGGGTTTCAATACGCACCAGACAGCTATTTGCAAAATGAACTTGAAGCTTCTTTTCTATATGAGGATACTCCGGATCAGAGCAAAGCCACCGAGGATATTAAAAGAGATATGGAGAGCGAAAGGCCGATGGACCGTCTTATCTGTGGGGATGTAGGATTCGGTAAGACCGAAGTCGCGATTCGGGCGGCTTTCAAAGCGGTCGACAACGGGAAACAAGTAGCCGTTTTGGTACCGACCACCATTCTCGCCTTTCAGCACCACCGCACCTTTTGCCAACGACTCAAGGAAATGCCCGTGACCGTGGAGTACCTCAATCGGTTCCGAACCGCAAAGGAAAAACGGGAAACCCTTGAAAGACTGGAGGCAGGAAAAGTAGATATCATCATCGGCACCCATCAACTCGTGAACAAAAATGTGAAGTTCAAGGACTTGGGACTATTGATTGTCGATGAGGAGCAAAAGTTCGGGGTTTCGGTCAAGGATAAACTGAAATCGATCAAGGAAAACGTAGATGTGCTCACTTTAACCGCCACTCCAATTCCAAGAACGCTACAATTTAGCCTGATGGCGGCCCGTGACCTGTCGGTAATCAACACCCCCCCACCCAACCGCTACCCTATAGAAAGTTCGGTGATTCGTTTGAACGAAGAAACCATCCGAGATGCCATCAGCTATGAAATTCAACGGGGCGGACAGGTATTTTTCATCCACAATCGAATTGAAAATATCAAAGAAGTTGCCGGTATGATTCAACGATTGGTACCCGACGCCAAAATTGGAATCGGCCATGGTCAAATGGAAGGAAAAAAATTGGAAACCTTGATGCTTTCCTTTATGAACGGGGAATTCGATGTACTGGTGTCGACGACCATCGTGGAAAGCGGACTCGATGTAACCAATGCCAATACCATATTTATTAACAACGCCAATAATTTTGGGCTGAGTGATCTGCACCAGATGCGGGGTCGTGTGGGGCGCAGCAACAAAAAGGCTTTCTGTTATTTTATTACCCCCCCATACGATGTAATGACCCCGGATGCCCGAAAACGAATTGAGGCCCTCGAACAATTCACGGCATTGGGAAGCGGATTCAATATCGCGATGAAAGATTTGGAGATTCGTGGGGCCGGTGATTTATTGGGAGGCGAGCAAAGTGGGTTTATCAATGACATCGGTTTCGAGACCTACCAAAAAATACTGGCGGAGGCCATCGATGAACTGAAGGAAAACGAGTTTAAGGAACTATACGAGGAAGTCGAGGGACATCACGAAAAGGTATTCGTGAAAGAAACCCAGATCGATTCGGATTTCGAATTACTTTTCCCCGATGATTACATCAATAATATCACCGAACGACTCACCTTGTACACCGAATTGAACCAAGTGAACGATGAGGTCGGCCTTAAGCAGTTCGAGGCCCAATTGGTCGATCGATTCGGGGAGCTGCCGACCCAAGCGGTGGATTTACTGAACTCCGTTCGCATCAAGTGGATAGGCAAAGGCATAGGGTTGGAACGGGTGGTTATGAAAAGAGGTAAACTCATTGGCTATTTCATTGCCGACCAGCAATCGGATTTTTACCAGAGTCCCTCCTTCACCAAGGTCTTACAATATGTTCAAAGCCATCCACAGGCTTGTAAAATAAAGGAAAAACAAACCCGAAACGGTCTACGCCTCTTACTGATTTTTGAAGGCATAACCTCGATCAAAAAAGCCTTAAAAGCACTGAGCCCTTTCGAAATAACCGAAAAACAACTAGTTTAACCAATGAAAAACAAATACATGAAGTTTGATCTTGCGGAAAAGTTGGCCATTGTCAAAGTCATCGATTCAATAATCATCGCCGATGAGGTCGTTCATAACGGGGAAATAAACGCCTTAAGCCGATTGATGCTTGAAATTGGTTTTGACAGTAACTTTATTGCAGATGCCAGGAACATCGACACGGCCCAAGGCATGCAGATCCTTATTGCAATGCCCGAGGCCAAGAAAAAAGCACTGGCGGCTATTTTGGAAGACGTAGCAAAATCGGATGGATTCGTTCACGAAAAAGAGCAAGCCTTGATGACCAGCATCTTGACCGATATGGGCATTGGCCAAAACCCAAATAATTAGCGAACTATTCGCCTGCTATATATGAAGTCCCGTTAGCAATTGACATTGCTTTATGATAGTTATTCAAACAAAGGCTGGTATAGAAGTCCAATAGATAGGTTTATCGCCTTATATTAGAATAAATGATAGCCGTTGCTGGCAAAAACGCGTCGTAAAAACAGATTGATATGAGAATTCTCCGTTCACTTCTTACCTTCACCATATTCCTGCTTCTAGCTTGTTGTAAGGAAACGCCCAAGTCCGATGCACGGCAAGATGATTCCAATTTAGTCATCAACGAAAGAGCAAAGGGTCGCATTGATTCCGTTTTAAAGGCTTTCGTCGATTCGGGAAATATTGCCGGGGTTTCCGCCTTGATTTTTGAAAAGGACAAAGAGGTCTATTTCAATGCTTTTGGCGATGCCGATCGGGAGGCCAAAAAACCGATGGACCGCCATACCATCGTACAGATATATTCGATGACCAAACCGATTACCGGTACGGCCCTAATGACCTTATACGAAGAAGGAAAATTTGATTTGGACGATCCTGTGGCGAAGTACGCACCGGAGTTCGCCAATATGAAGGTGTACGTAGGAGAGGATGCTGACGGAAATCCAATTTTGGAGGAAACGAACCGCCCAATCACGATTCGGGACTTAACACGACATACCGCTGGTTTTGGAAATGCGGACAACAGCAAACTAGGAAAGCTCATAGCCAAGGCCGATGCCCTTAATCGTAACAACACCCTGGAAAAAATGGCAGAGATCATGGGAAAAACACCACTGCTCTTTCACCCCGGCGAACAATGGCAATACGGTCCTAGTGTCGACGTGCAGGCATTTATGGTCGAACGTATTTCGGGCCAACCCTATGGCGACTATGTGCGCGAACACGTGCTAGACCCTTTAGGTATGCAGCAAACCCGATACCTTATTCCCGAAAATGACCGTCATCGTTTTGCGGCCCTGTACCGCCGAACGGGGGAAGGAATCCTGGAACGGGATACGGTTACCTATGGTAACTACACGAAGCCTTGGCCCCTGACACGCGGGGGCTCGGGACTTACTTCAACCATTGACGACTATATGCGCTTTGCCCAAATGCTGGTACATAGGGGCACCATCGATTCGGTACAGATACTACGGCCGGAAACGGTTGAATTGATGGCAACCAATCAGCTGGCCGACAGTGTTACGGAACGGCATTTTTTGCCCAGCAAAGGGCAAGTAGGATTTGGGATCGATTTTGCCGTTCGTGTAGCGCCTCCTTCGTCTTCGGAAGAAAACAATGGCGTGGTCGGGGAATTCTTTTGGGACGGAGCGGCCAGTACCTTGTTCTGGGTAGATCCCAAAAACGAGTTGACTGCCGTGTTATTCGTACAATTATTTCCGTACGACCCCATCGGACTTCATAAAAGTTTTCGGGATGCGGTTTATGGCCCAATCGAATCCAACCAGTAAATGAGCTACCTCGGAGCCTTCGTCTGCCGTAATGGTTACGTGAAGGCGTGACAAGCCCGCTTGGACACTTGTCGTGTAGGCCTCGCAGTGTTTACATCCCTATTATCGAGTAAAACCGTACTTTTGGTGTGGTTTTTGAACACTGGATTGCCATGAAAAATAAAATGGGATTGCTTTTACTTTTGATGGTGGCATCGTTGCAGTCGCAGCGTTCCATTTCAGGTACTTTTTCGCCCGCCGAAGACTTTAGCTGGTTGATCGCCTATAGATTGACTCCCTCCGGCCAATCGTATATCGCCGATACCGCCGTCAATAACGGGGAATTTACCATGGCCCTCCCGGAAAATGCCGAAAAGGGCATGTACCGAATGGTCTATGCCATACCCCAAGACGAATATTATTTTGATTTGATTTACAATGGGGCGCAAGACATAGGTCTTCGGTTCGATGAACAGCAAGGGGTCTCTTTTTCCAATTCCAAGGAAAATAGCCTGTTCAAAGACTATTTTACCGATATCAATGCCCTTGAACGACAACTCATCGATTATTATACCGAGGGGCAAAAGGATGCGGTTGCGTTTAATACGATCATCACTAAATTAAAAACGCTTCAAACATCCTATGAAGCACGGGCGAACGGATTATACGCCTATGATTTTATAGCTGCCAATAGCCCTTATATTCCTGAAAAGATCGAACCCGTGGCGGACTACGTAAAAAATAGAAAACAACATTATTTCGACGCCATCGATTTTGGGAATCCTGTGCTCCAAGCTTCGGGATTTCTCGAAGATAAGGCGGTAAACTACATACTGACCGCCCTTCCCTACAAAGCCTTATCGCCAGTGGAGGCAGCAACGGTGATGAAGAAAAACGTGGATACCCTCAAGCAAAAAATGAGAGGTCTGCCCATCGCCTACCAATTCGGGATGTTCCATACGGTCTGGAAACGAACTGCCACCAACCAATTCGACGAGGTATCGGACTATATCTTTAACAACTACTTGCAACGGATGGCCCATAGTATCGAGGAAATGAAAATCCTGGATGGGATAGCATTGCACAATCGACTGAGATTGGGCGCCGTCGCCCCGGAGATCGAATGGGTCGATGGTACGGAAGTCAAAAAACTAAGTACCCTCCAAGGGGCCAACCAATACCTATTGATATTTTGGAGCAGTACCTGTAGCCACTGTTTGCGAGAGCTGCCGGCCCTACATAAAGAACTGACAAACAGAAAAGGATTGAAGGTTATCGCCGTCGGCTTGGAAGATGAGGAAACCTCGTGGAAAGAGGAATCCACCAAACTGGACCAATTCGAACATGCGATTGCCCTGGGAAAATGGGAAAGCACCTATGCAAGACTATACGGGATTCAAGAGACCCCGACCTATTTTATATTGGATGATCAGAAACGTATCGTTGCCAAACCAACGAACGATCAAGAGGTTATTTCCCTTCTGGACGGAGAAAAGTAACTATAAGTTGGCAGCTTTTTGGGGCCGCTATTTTAGTCTGTTTACGAGCAGCAAGACAATCATTTCCGAGGAGGCTACCTGGTTTACAAGGTTTTTAAATCCTTGATAGTTTTAAAGGCCACATCTACCTGATCATCATTAACCAAAATCGTAAATTCATTGGTGGTGGAAATGACCTCGTACAGCACGATTCCTTCCCACGCCAAACGCTGAAAAATAAAATAATAAATACCGGGGACAGATACATTTTCCGCAGGTAGTTTTACGGTAATAGAGGATAGGTTTTCAGCCTTTTGGGTACATCGTTCCGCCTTAAAGAGTTCTTCAACTACAGCATCCATGCTACTACTGACCACGATGTTCATCTCGTTGACCCCTCTTGAGGAGGTATAAAACACATCCTGGTTGGTATTGACTTCCTCCAATAATTTAGCTTGGTGGGATAAAATTGTGTCAGAGACCAAAAACGTAAAATCAGTGAGTGAGGACCGCACCGTTATTTCACCGATATTCTTCAAAACCTTTACAATTTTGTGCGTAGCCCGAAATTCCAAATCATCGGATAATCGCTTTAATGCCATTACAATGGCACCGTTACGGACTTCCTTGCCCAATTCTTCCTGAATTTCAGGCTTTACGATTCTGGAAAGCGAGGTAAGGTTGATAATGCCCTGGGCCAAAGCACTCTGTAAAAATGGTTTTTTCTTGATGTACGCTTCAACTACGGAGGAAATGGTCTTCACTTTGATTGATTTTATTCAAAAATAACAATTTGTTATAAATAAAACAAATATTTAAAAATGATAAAATGCTCCCTCTAAATGATCTATTTTAAAAATGTTTTTGTTCTTTAAAATTGCGATGATGTCGAAACGCACTTCCATATCCAAATCACTTTCAGTAACATAGTGGTCCGCCGCCATTACCAATAGCTGAATCTTCTTTTTCGTGATGGTGTCGGCAATATTGATTATTTGGTCATTGCTGCGGGCCCTAACTTCCACAATGGCCAAGACGCCGTCTTTTTCGGCAATGATATCCAGCTCGGCTTTAAGGTATCGATAATTTTGGTGTCGTACGCGGTATCCTTTTTCAATCAAGAACTCTACCGCAATTTGTTCTCCTTCCTTTCCAAACTCATTGTGTTTCCCCATAAGTGACCTATAGATATGTTAAAAAAGTGCATTTCGTCGAAAAAACAATCATTTAATCGTCGTATTTCATCTCCTCACCGTAAATTCCCCAACCGTACATCGAAAATAATAGGATTAGCATACTATCCAAAAAGTTTAAGCGTTAAGAATTAGCCCCTACACACATGAACGTTCTTAAAGCCTACAAACTATGGAATACTTCGTTAATTGTAACACTGCTACATTGGCGCCGTACGGAACTCCCTTGGATAGAACCAAGGCGGCGCATTTGTACAGAAGACTGGGGTTTAGTGCCTCAGTACAAACAATCGACCAAGCGACCGGCCAAAATGCAGGTACGCTGGTGGATGCTTTAGTCAATCAAGCCATTGCCACAGCGCCTTTGGCAGCTCCTGCTTGGGCCAATTGGACCAATGCCAACTATCCTGCCGACGATGATCAGGCACGGCAGCTCAGGAGAGCCCAAATAAGCGACTGGCAACTTGCGTATACCAATGCGCTGTTGAATAATGGCCTGAAAGACAGGCTCAGCTTTTTTTGGAGCAATCATTTTGTTACGGAATTAGCGGTCTATGATTGCGCTGCCTTTCTTGCTGAATACACCGATTGCCTGCAAAGAAACGCCCTCGGCAACTTTAGGACCTTTGTGAGTGAAATTGGCCTTACCAGTGCCATGCTTTTCTATTTGGACGGTGCATACAACAATGGCAACAGGCCCAACGAAAATTACGCTCGTGAACTTTACGAGTTGTTCACCCTGGGCGAAGGAAACCGGTATGACCAAACCGACATCGAGGAAACTTCCAAAGCCCTTACGGGGTATACAGATCGTGGTGAAGTGGGATGTACAAAACCCGCTTTCAATCCGGAACGTTTTAATACGGATACCAAAACCATTTTTGGTAGAACCGGTAATTGGGGCTATGACGATGTTATCAACATTTTGTTCGAAGAGCGGGCCGATAGCATAGCCCGGTTTGTCTGTACCAAACTGTATGAATTCTTCGTGCATCCCGATAGTAAAAGGGAAGAGTACAATCCAGGCGGTACCTATCCAGTAGGGCATCCACAGGGAATCATTAATGCCCTTGCGGATACCTTCTTGGCAAACAATTTCGAAATCGCTCCAGTGTTGCGACAATTGTTCAAGAGTGAGCATTTTTTCGACGATACCACGATTGGCGTAATCATAAAGAGTCCGTTTGACCTCTATCTCAATTTAATCAAGGAAACAGGCTTTGCCTATAATGACGATATGCTAAGTCAGATTCTGAATAATTGTAATTTATTGGGTCAAACGCTGTTTTCTCCCGTTGATGTGGCAGGTTGGCAACGAGACCGAACTTGGATCAATACCAACTTCATTATAGGCCGGTGGCTTACCTGTGAGATGCTCATCGAAGATTTTTGGAACAGCAATACCGAACAATTTAGAACTTTTGGAATAGCGGCGGCCGGACCGAATGGGGCCATTACCAACGACCCTGATGAGGTTGCTAGGGCCATTATAGACACATTGACCCCAAAGGGTCTGTTAACACCTGTAGACTATAGCGCAGCTATCGACAAGTTCAGGGCAGCCTATGAACCTGATATGGTTTATCAAAACGGTTCTTGGAACATGAACTTACCCTTAGCACCCCAGCAAGTCAAAGACTTATTGATCCATATGGCAAGTGAGCCCGAATTCCAATTAAAATAAAACCTACGATTATGTGTGATATCCATGATAATAGTCCCTATATGGGCAAAGAACACGAAGGCCATGATGAAGAACACAAGGTCTGGAGTCGACGTTCATTCCTACAAGCATTGGGAATTGCGGGCAGCGGTTCCATGATGCTTGGCAGCAATTACCTTACGGCATCCGCTCCATCAAGATTCACCCAAGCCATTGCAGCGGCCGAAACCGATAATATTCTCATATTAATTCGCCTATCGGGCGGTAATGATGGTCTTAGTACGGTAATCCCCATCGAACAATATGATTCATATGCCAATGCAAGGCCCAACATATATATTCCTGAGAGTAAGGTATTGAAGTTAACCGATGAGTTCGGTATTCCTTCCTATATGCAATCCTTGCAACCAATGTGGGAGGAAGGCCAATTCAAAGCCGTACACGGAGTAGGTTATGAAGGACAGAGCTTGTCTCACTTTACGGGATCCGATATTTTTGCGAATACCGATTTGGAAACTACCGGCTTTTCAGGTTTGAATACGGGTTGGATGGGTAGGCACTTCGAAAACCTGTATCCAAATTATCTCATGCGAGGTGGAAGACCCGATGCCCCGGCAGCCGTACAAATAGGAAGTTTCGGGAACTTGGTATTCCAAGGCGAAGAGACAAACTATGCGTTTACCGCATCCAACGTTGACCAATTGGAGGAAATTGCCATGAGGGGGTTGCAATACGATGTGGAACAAGCCCTTTTTGATGAGTGTATGTACGGCGACCAATTGCGTTTTTTACGAGGTGTTGCCAATGTTACCTATGACTATGCGGGTAAAATAAACGAAGCTTACGAAGCCGGCAGAAACGATGTCGAATATCAAGACAATGGTTTTGCAAGACAACTTGCCCTTTTGGCCAGATTGATCAAAGGTAATTTGGGCACCAAAGTATATATGATTTCTATGGGTGGTTTTGATACCCATGGTAATCAGCCTTTGGCGCACGAACGTTTAATGACCAATTTGTCGGTAGCTGTTAATAATTTCTACGAAGACCTTGGTTTCACCCAACAAGACGAGAAAGTATTGAGTATGACTTTTTCGGAATTCGGAAGAAGAATTTTCGAAAACGGTTCTAATGGTACCGACCACGGTAAAGCGGCCCCTACCTTGTTTTTTGGAAATGGCTTAAACGGAAGTGCCTTCGTAGGTGAACATCCCGATGTGGAAAATGGTGATGGTCGTGGTAATCTGGATTACACCATGGATTTTAGGGATTTATACGCTACTGTAATGGCCGAATGGTTATGTATAGACGTTCCACTCGTAGAGGAGTTTGTCTTCTTCAATGAAAAGTCTTACACCCCGGTAAATCTTGGCTTTAGCTGTAGCGGTACGGATTTTCCGGATATTGCCTATAGCGACGGGCAACCCACAAGGCCTACCCAACCGGAGTCGACGGACCCTACCGATCCCAATCCGGAGTTATTGAACGCTATCGTTCATCGACCCTATTATCCTACCGATAGCACGCCCCATATTTATTTGGAGATGCCATTTAGCGCCCACGTGGATATTCAGCTATTCAACATTTTGGGTCAAAAAGTAGGCACGGTGTTCAATGAGATGATGATGGAAGGTTCTGCAGAAATCAACATACGTGAACGCGTTCAATCCCAGTTGGCAAGCGGCAAGTATATTTATAGAATTCAAGTCCAAGACCAAAAAATGAGTAAATCGGTCATGATGTCTTGATATATCGAATAACTAGGTATTTTTACACCATTTTCGTCCCTGAATCTACCCCCAATATGTTCAAAGCCTTTGATGGTATCGATTAGATACAACGGAGGCTTTGCTTTTTTAGGGTCTCCTCGTAGGAGGCTCATAAAAAACACTATTTTTGTGCCCTAATCACCGTGTTTATGGCCAAAAAGAATGACCATCCAAAAAGATATACCATCACGGCAGCCTTGCCCTATACCAATGGTCCCATCCATATTGGACATTTGGCAGGGGTCTATGTGCCTGCCGATATTTATGCCCGATATCTACGGCTGTTGGGTAACGACGTCGCCTTTGTGTGCGGCAGCGACGAACACGGGGTTGCCATTTCGATGAAGGCTAAAAAAGAAGGGGTCGCTCCCAGGGATATCATTGACAAATACCATGCGATCATCAAAAAGTCGTTCGAAGATTTTGGAATCACTTTTGACAACTATTCCAGGACCTCTGCCGCGGTGCACCATGAAACGGCCTCGGATTTTTTCAGGAAATTATACCAGCAGGGTGATTTTAAGGAGGAAACTACCGCCCAATTATACGATGAGGAAGCCCAACAATTCCTTGCGGACCGTTTTGTCATCGGCACCTGCCCAAGATGTGGTTATGAAGAAGCATACGGTGATCAGTGCGAAAACTGTGGATCCTCACTGAATGCAACCGATTTGATCAATCCTAAATCCACTATTACCGGGGGTATCCCAATACTTAAAGAAACCAAGCATTGGTTTTTACCCTTAGATCAGTATGAGGATTTTTTAAGGGAATGGATTCTCGTAGGACATAAACATGACTGGAAAACCAATGTGTACGGCCAGTGTAAATCGTGGATCGACGGGGGACTGGCGCCACGGGCGGTTACCCGCGACCTCGACTGGGGAATTCCGGTACCTGTGGAAGGGGGGAAAGGCAAGGTATTGTATGTGTGGTTCGATGCACCCATAGGCTATATCTCATCGACGAAGGAATGGGCCCAAAAAGAGGGAAAAGAGTGGGAGCCCTATTGGAAAGACAAGGATACCAAGTTGGTACATTTTATCGGGAAAGACAATATCGTCTTTCATTGTATCATCTTCCCGTCGATGTTGAAGGCTGAAGGCAGCTATATTTTACCGGAAAATGTACCCGCCAATGAATTCTTGAATCTAGAAGGCAACAAACTTTCCACCTCCAAAAATTGGGCGGTTTGGTTGCACGAATATTTGAAGGAATTCCCCGATATGCAAGATGTCTTGCGATATACCTTGACCGCCAATGCGCCCGAGACCAAGGACAACGACTTTACCTGGAAAGACTTTCAGGCCCGCAACAACAATGAACTGGTCGCCATTTTGGGTAATTTCATCAATCGGGTGGTAGTGCTCACGAACAAATATTATCAGGGAATTGTTCCGAATGCGACAACCCTGTTAAAAGTCGACGAGGAGACCCTCATCGAGCTTCAAAAATTTCCAGGGATAATCTCAAGCTCCATAGAACGATATCGCTTTAGGGAGGCCGGTCAGGAATTAATGAACCTTGCCCGGCTAGGCAACAAATACTTAGCGGATGAGGAACCTTGGAAAGTAATCAAGGAAGACACGGAACGTGTACAGACTATTTTATTCGTCTCCTTGCAAATCGCTACGGGACTGGCCGTTTTGAGCGAGCCTTTTTTACCGTTTACGTCCAACAAACTGAAAAACATCTTGAATGTGGCACCCAGTACTTTGAACACCAACGACACGGATACACTCAAGAGGTTGGGATGGGAAGATGTAGCTTCAAAAGAAACGCTTCTTGCTCCTGGCCATCAAATCGATAAAGGTGAGCTGCTTTTCCGTAAAATCGAAGACAGTGAGATTCAGGCACAGCTCGATAAATTGGAGGCTGCCAAAAAAGCCAACGAGGCTCCGTCCGGTATGGATGGTAAAACACTTATGCCACAAAAAGATACCATTACCTTTGATGACTTTTCAAAATTGGACATGCGGGTCGGTACCATCGTCGAAGCGGAAAAGATGGCCAAGGCCAACAAACTGCTGGTACTAAAAGTCGACACCGGCTTGGATACCCGTACCATCGTTTCCGGAATTGCGGAAAGCTTCGCACCAGAGGACATTATCGGCAAACAAGTGACCGTATTGGTGAATTTGGCCCCCCGGAAATTACGGGGTGTGGAAAGTGAAGGCATGATATTGATGACAGAGAATGCCGATGGGAAATTGGTTTTTGTCAACCCCGATCAGGATGATGTAGGCAATGGAGCGGGAATCAACTAAATGGGAAGCCTGACCCCTATAGGTTTTCAAAACCTTCAGGTTCTATATCCTGCATCATGAGGTTATGAGTGAAAAATCGCCATAGTGGCAAACTTGGCTCCATAAATCACGATAGCTACGACGCTCTCATGAAGCCCGAAATAGCCAAATCGAAGGCAAAGACCCCAAAGGTTTTGAAAACCTTTGGGGTCTAGTCCCGGTACATATCTTTAAAACATGCAATACGAACCACTAGAACCTGGGTATTACTATCATATTTACAATCAAGGAAATAACAAGGAAAATATCTTCTTTGAAAATCGAAATTACGCCTACTTCCTATCTTTGTTGAAAAAACACATTATCCCGCATATCCAAGTTTTTGCTTACTGCCTGTTGACCAATCATTTTCATTTACTTATTAGAATCAATGAGGATGCTGATACAAAAACAATATCACAAATCTTTTCAAACTTTTTTCAATGCGTATGCAAAAGCGATTAATAAAGCATATGGTCGAAGTGGTAGCTTATTCAAAAGAAAGTTCTCTAGAATTCGAGTAAAGAATGAAATTTATCTCAAAAATCTTCTAATTTATATCCATACCAACGCACAGCATCATGGATTGGTGGAATACTTTGATTTGTACCAGCACACATCTTATCATGCTTATTTGTCCGAACAGCAAACGCTAGTTTCAAAGGAGTTTATCCTGGACATGTTTGAAGACATAGCGAACTTTAAACATATACATCAACTAAAATCGGGTGAAATTTTTGAAAAGATGAACGAATATCTATTAGAATAGGCTCTTATTTCCATAGATCCCAAAGCTTTCGAAAAGCTGTGGGGTCTGCAACTTGCTCTTGGCCCTGAAAGACTATAAAATAAAAAAGCGAATTCCTTTGAACCTCCTCCAATACATCAAGGCACACACCCAACTTCCCCTTAAAGGGATCCAAAACACGATAACCCTTTTAAACCAAGATTGTACCATTCCCTTTATAGCGCGCTACCGCAAGGAAAAAACCGGCAATCTCGACGAAGTACAGATTGGGGACATTGTAAAATACAAGATGGAGTTCGAAATGTTGGAAAAACGAAAAAGTGCCATCCTTAAAGCTGTTGATGAGCAGCAACTCTTAACCCCGGAACTTCGAAAAAGGTTTGAGTCTGCAGCCGATATGAATCAGTTGGAAGATTTGTATCTGCCCTACAAGAAAAGGAAAAAGACTAAAGCCGAAGTAGCCAGAAAAAATGGGTTGGAGCCCTTAGCCAAAATCATCATGGCCCAACGCACAAATACTGTTGAGTCTATTGCCGTTAATTATCTGAATCAAAAGGTCATGAACATAGACGAGGCCATGGAAGGAGCAAGGCACATTATCGCGGAATGGATCAATGAACGCACCGATATCCGAGACTTGATCAGGCATCAATTGGAGCGGTACGCACAAATAACGACCCAGGTGATTGGCACGAAAAAAGAAGATGGGAAAGCACAGAAATACCGCGATTATTTTGATTGGAGCGAGTCACTGGTGCATTGCCCATCGCATCGTTTATTGGCCATCCTTCGTGCCGAAAGCGAAAAATACATTCGCATAAAAATCGAAATTGACACAGATCGCTTGTTGGCCCGCATCTCGGAGCGTCTGATTAAATCCAATAATTCCTGTACGCCACACATACAACAGGCTTTGGAAGATGCCTATAAGCGGCTGCTTTTTCCATCCCTTTCAAATGAGTGTTTAAAAAATGCCAAGGAAAAAGCCGATGACGACGCCATTCAGGTATTCTCCAAAAACCTGAAGCAATTGTTGCTGGGCGCTCCCCTGGGTGAAAAACGAATTTTGGCCATCGATCCCGGTTTCCGCAGCGGTTGCAAAGTTGTTTGCCTTAATGCCCGGGGTGAATTGATGCACAATGAGACGATTTATCCGCACCCTCCACAAAATGAACGATCCGGAGCGATGAAAAAAATCAGTTCCCTTTGTGACGCCTATAAAATCGAGGCTATCGCCATTGGGAACGGTACCGCTTCCAGGGAAACCGAACAGATGGTCAAACGAACCTCCTTTAAAAACCCGGTAGAGGTTTTCGTGGTGAGCGAAGCAGGGGCATCCATCTACTCCGCTTCCAAGATTGCTAGGGATGAATTCCCGAACTATGACGTAACGGTACGTGGTGCGATTTCGATTGGTCGCCGTTTGGCCGATCCGTTATCCGAGTTGGTCAAGATCGACCCCAAATCGATTGGCGTGGGCCAGTACCAACACGACGTGGATCAGACAAAACTAAAGTACTCCTTGGATAAGGTGGTGGAAAGCTGTGTGAATTCGGTTGGGGTAAACATCAACACGGCCAGCGTCTCCCTACTCAGCTATGTTTCGGGTATTGGGCCAAAACTCGCCGAGAATATTATCGCCTATCGCAATGAAAATGGCAGCTTCCCCAGTAGGACCGAAATCAAGAAAGTGCATCGATTGGGTGAAAAGGCCTTTGAGCAAGGTGCAGCGTTCCTTCGGGTCAAAGGGGGCAAAAATCCCCTGGACGATTCCGCGGTGCATCCCGAGAGCTATAGGATAGTAGAAAAGATGGCCAAAGACCAGGATTTGGGATTGACAGAACTGATTGGCAATACAGAGGTGCTGAAACGTATCGACTTGAACTCGTACTGTTCCGAGACCGTTGGTCTGCCCACCTTAACTGATATACTCGACGAACTTGAAAAACCGGGACTGGACACCCGCGAAAAGGCAAAAGTATTTACCTTTAATCAAAACATTCGATCGATCACTGACCTTAGGGAGGGTCAGTTGTTACCGGGCATTGTGAATAACATCACCAATTTTGGATGTTTTGTGGACATCGGTATCAAGGAAAGTGGACTCATCCACATTTCAAACCTATCGGATACATATATAAAGGACATAAACGACCATGTACATCTACACCAACAAATTATCGTGAAAGTCCTAAGTGTTGATATTCCAAGGAAGAGGATTCAGTTGGCGCTTCACAGGGAATAGGATTACCCGAAGTACTAATTCTGCGCACGACGCAAGCGGTCATTGATGCTGCGTCCCAAACCTTCCTCAGGAAAGCGCTCGGCAACAATTACATCGAGGCCTGCGCTATCCAATGCATGAAGACTTGCAAAAAGCGATTGGGCCGCCTCCTCGAGATTTCCCTTAGGTGACAGCGCCTTGACTACTGTCGCATCTGGGAAATCAATTTTCGAAAAGGAAAGCACCCCGATTTTTTTTGACCGATAGTCATTCAGGATTTCCGATACATTCTCGGTTACGATCAACGGCGTACGGGGCGAATAGTGTTTAGACAACATACCCGGTGCTTGGGGCGCCGTGTCGTCTTCGGTCATTAAGTCTACAGGACCAACCACAGCTTCTATGGCCTCTATCGATATACCGCCCTTTCGATAAACCATAGGTTTCCCATTGTCGAATCCGACAATGGTCGATTCCAATCCGATTCGGCAGTCACCACCGTCCAGAATAGCTGGAATTCGATTACCAAAATAATCGGCCACATGGGCCGCCGAAGTTGGACTGACCCTGGTAAAAGGATTGGCACTTGGTGCCGCCAGGGGAAACGGTAGTCCCTTTAAAAGCGCAAGCATCAAAGGATGATTCGGCATACGTACCCCAACCGTAGATTTCCCTGCGGTGATGATATCGGGGACCTTATCTCCTTTTGGCAATATCAAGGTCAACGGTCCGGGCCAAAATGCGTTGGCCAGCTTTAATGCATTGTCGGGGATGCATTCGGTTAAATCTTTCAATTGTTCCAGACTGTGAATATGAACGATGAGCGGATTGAAAAAGGGTCTACCCTTCATTTCAAATATCTTTTTCACGGCCTTTTTATCAAAGGCATTCGCTGCCAAACCATAGACCGTTTCAGTAGGTATGGCGACCAATTGCCCCTCTTTCAGTAGTTGCTGGCAAAAGGAAATATCCGTGGTAATCGCGCTGCTCATATCGGCAAAGGTACTGTAGCTTTTTCATTTGTCATTTGTTTAAAAAGAGAATCCGTCTTTGATGACTTTGTTAGTGGGCCAGTGGGTCCTATCTTTGTATTTCGATTTGATTGTACCGGTAATCTACTTATGCTCAAAATAGCCTTTCATCCAATTTACAAACACCCGCTTCCCGAGGGGCATCGCTTTCCAATGTTGAAGTACGAGTTGCTCCCCAAACAGCTACTGCATGAAGGAACCTGTGAGGCGGAGAATTTTTTCGAGCCGGCGGTGCCAAATGACAAGCACATCGTGGCGGTGCACGACCCAGAGTATTTTTACGACCTGCTCAATATTAAAATTCCCCCTAAAGAAGCTAGGAAAATTGGTTTTCCGCTCACGGAAGACTTGGTAGAAAGAGAACGCATTATCGCCGATGGGACCATGAAAGCAAGTGAATTCGCCCTTGAACACGGTATTGCCATGAATATTGCGGGCGGCACCCACCACGCCTATACAAATCGGGGAGAGGCATTTTGCATGTTAAACGACCAGGCCATCGGGGCCCGCTATCTACAAAACCGGAAACTGGCAAAGAAAATCTTAATCGTGGATTTGGATGTTCATCAAGGGAATGGAACGGCGGAAATTTTTCAGAACGATGCATCGGTCTTTACATTTTCCATGCACGGTGCCGGGAACTATCCTTTTAAAAAGGAGGAATCCGATTTGGATATTCCCTTAAAAAAGGGAGTTGGGGACAATGAATATTTATCCATCCTTAAGGAGATACTTCCGAAATTGATCGATCAGGTGAAGCCAGATTTTATCTTCTACCTCTGTGGGGTAGATATCATCGAAACCGACAAATTAGGAACCTTGGGCCTCTCGGTCAAAGGATGCAACCAAAGGGATGAATTGGTGCTCCAGACCTGCCACCGCCATCAAATACCGGTGCAGTGCAGCATGGGTGGTGGGTACTCCCCGGATATTAAAATTATCGTCGAGGCCCATGCCAACACCTTTCGGACCGCACAGGGGATTTTTTTTTAATTGCCGTTGCCCTTACCGATATAAAAGGCTGTTAATATGTAACTTTGTACAAAACGGACCTATCATGTTATCAAAAAAATTAGAAAAAGCGCTGAATAAGCAAATCCAAATCGAAGCGGAATCATCACAAACCTATCTTTCCATGGCCTCCTGGGCAGAAGTGAAAGGGCTCGAAGGGATCTCCCAATTCATGTACAAACATTCCGACGAGGAGCGAATGCATATGCTCAAATTGATTAAATATGTAAATGAACGGGGAGGACATGCCCAAATTTCCCAACTCAAGGCGCCGAAAACCGATTTTGGGACTTTCCAAAAAATGTTCGAAGAGCTGTTGGAACACGAAATTTACGTCTCCAAAAGCATCAATGACCTAGTGCACGTAAGTTTGGAAGAAAAAGATTATGCTACACATAACTTTTTACAATGGTACGTTGCCGAGCAAATCGAGGAAGAGGCTTTGGCGCGGACAATTTTAGACAAGATCAACCTGATCGGAAACGATAAAGGCGGCCTCTATCTCTTCGATAGGGATGTTAAGATGATTACCGTGGAAAGTGCCGCAGCGAGTGGGGAGGAATAATTTAACAATTGTCTTTATTTAGATTGAATTAAAATAATTATTTTTACGGCCTATCCGAGAATCGATGGGTAATAAAAAGAAAGCGGCTAAAAAGGAAAGGAAAAAGCTAAAAAAGGCTTTAAAGAAATTACAGGTCGCCAACGAACCTGTCAAAAAAAAGTCGAAACTCAAACCGAAATGTTGCTCGAAATACCAAAAAGGGGAACACAAACGTTGTAAACGGTGCCCCTGTTTCGACCTTCTTCAAAAAGTAGCCTGATTCCCAGTACCTCCACCCCATTTTTCAACTACCTGCTTGAGTCATCCGCTTCCTGTAGGACGGGAATATTTTGTACTTTGCCACTTCTAATCGAAAGCCCTTGTTACTATGAAAGTTTTCTCTATCCCAATGGCCGTAAGCCTGTTGTTTCTTTGTTCGATATCCTGTAAAAACCAATCCCAACGAATAGAAAAACACCTTGCGAACACAACCACCGATAACAAAATAAAACTCATTTTCGATACCGATGCCAACAATGAGCTAGATGACCAACATGCCCTGGCCTACATGCTATTGAACGGAAACACGTTCGATGTTGTGGGCATTACGGTGAACGCCACCATCAATGGAAAAGGAATCCAGGGACACTATGACGAGGCCGAACGCATTTTACAATTGTGCAATTTAAAGGATTCCGTACCACTCTTAAAAGGAGCAGAGGGTAACTTTAAAGAGATATCCGAAGATTTTGACCCTGGTAGCTATGACGGACAGGAAGGAGTAGACTTTATCCTGGAAGCCACCGAAGAGGATTCGATAATCGTCGTGGCAGTAGGGAAACTGACCAATATTGCCTTGGCATTGAAGAAAGAACCATCGTTGGCAGGCCGCACCAAAATTGTTTGGTTGGGCAGCAACTATCCCGAGCCCGGAGAGTATAATCAAGACAACGATACCGTGGCCATGAATTACGTGCTCAACAGCCGCATTCCGTTTGAAATGGTCACGGTGCGCTATGGAAAACCATCGGGGACCGATGCGGTTTCGGTGACCAAGACCGAAATAAATGAGAAAATGCCCGGCCTTGGCCCGAAAGCCACAGAGCCTATTACAGGAAGACATGGAGGTTCTTTTAGTACTTTTGGTGATTACTCTATTAGTCTTTTCGAGCACATTTTTGACCATATCGGTGATAATGGCCCTAAAAATTCCCGTCCCCTATTTGATATGGTAGCCTTGGCCATTCTCAAAAATAACTCCTGGGGCGAGACCACACGTATCCCCGCTCCTATACTTATCGACAACCAGTGGGTCGATAGACCCGAAAACCAAAGGGAAATCATTCTTTGGGAAAATTTCGACAAGACCGGGATTCTTGATGATTTTTATAGTAGCCTACAGAAGCCCGTTCTAGTTCAGACCCACCACTAATCTGCCGTTTCGAGTTCGTAAAAATTGGATGTAAGCTAACCTTATTACGAGCAAAAACTATCTTTATAACCAAAAGAAAGTATGAAATTTTTTATCTATGTCGTTTGCCTATCGACTATTTTTTCCCTTCAGAGCCAAGATTTCGAAATCGACTCCACCGGGACACGCTGGCAGATGGCCAAATATGATTTTGGAAACGTCTTTAAAGGAATTGGTTATGCCTACAGTAGGCCCTTCCATTGGAGAGGACCCCAATGGAAAGACGCCGGAATTACGGCACTTGCTTTTGGCGCCTCTTATCTGGTCGACAACCCCGTAAATGATTATATGGGCGGCATTCGCGACGATGTGCCACAATTTATCCGTGACTACGGTTTTGAGTACGGAAGTCCTTCGAACAATTATATTCTTACCGGTGCAATATACCTTACCGGACTGGCCATTAAGGATGAGAAACTAAGGCGCACGGGGGTATTGCTCATTTCCTCGGCTAGTGCCGCTGGCCTACTGCAACAATTCTTAAAGTCGGCTGTCGGAAGGGCAAGGCCGCTAAGTGGGTATTCTAAAGATACATTCGATCCACTCTGGGGCGGTGACAGGGATTTTCACTCCTTCCCTTCAGGTCATGCTATTCTGGCTATGACCAATGCGCATGCCATCGCCAAACAATTCAAGAACAAATGGGTAAAGGGCGGCATATATACCTTGGGAGCCATTCCCGCGATATCCAGATTGTGGGAAGGCAAACATTGGCTTTCCGACGTGACCCTAAGCGTGTTTATCAGTATTTTTACCGTCGAGGCCATTGACCGGTACCTAGACACCAAGTATGACAAAAAGTACAACGACAAAGCCAAAAAAATAAGCTATGACCTTAGTTTCGGACCAGGACAGGTGGGACTCGTCATGCGATTCTAATTCTTCTTGGACCGAATCACACTACTAAAAAATCAAATAGGTGCTTAAGACCATTGCGGTAATGATGCCACCCGCCAAAAGGGCGTACTTCCAAGGGGTCGTATCAATTTGGTCGGTTTGTAGTTCAGTCGGAACGTCGGTCTTCGGTTTTAGTCTACCGACCAGAAGCATGATTCCCACATTCACCACAAATAGAATTCCCATGATATGTAAAAAGTGTGGATAGGCCTTGGCCCCGATTACACGCAATTCCTTTGGATCCGTAATGCCACTGGCAGCAGCAGCTTCCAAAGCGCTTTCGACCAAAATTGGGCTTAGTACAAATTGGCTAATAAGATACATCACCACCCCGACGGTCAAAACAATCTTTGCTCCCAATGCAGGTACTCGTTTGGTATAGATTCCCACAAAAACGACCGCTAAGATCGGGACGCTTAAACTCCCCAACGACTCCTGGATATAAGCAAATAAGCCATCGGGGGCCGATGCGATAAACGGTGCGATGGTCATCGATACTACCGCTAAGATCAACCCGAATGTCTTTCCTGCCTTTACGGTCTGTAGTTCCGTAGCTTCCTGATTAAAATACTGTTTGAAAAGGTCAAAGCCGAACAAGGTAGCACTACTATTCAATAAACTATTAAAGGAACTGAGGACCGCACCGAATAAAACCGCCGCAAAAAAACCGACGAGGGACGGTGGTAATACTTTACGGACCAATTCCGGATAGGCCAGGTCGGCATTGGCCAAATCCCCGTCGAACACATGCCAAGCGATAACCCCTGGGAGCACCACAACAATAGGAATCAGAAATTTTACCAAAGCGGCAAGAATAACCCCTTTCTGCCCTTCCTTTAAGCTTTTGGCGCCAAATACCCGTTGTAAAATCGACTGGTTCGTACCCCAATAGTACACCTGTGCCAGAATCATACCTGTAAAAATGGTGCCGAACGGAATCGATGAATCGACCTCCCCTTTCAGATTGAATTTCTCAGGGTGGTTGTTCCAAAGAATGTCGAGTCCTTGACCAATATTCTCGTCACCAATCATTCTCAATCCAAAATAGGGAATAAGCAATCCCCCGACAATCAGACCAATGGCATTTATTAAGTCGGAGACCGCGACCGCTTTGAGTCCTCCAAAAATAGCGTAAATCGACCCGATAATGCCGATACTCCAAACACACAACCAGATAGTAGCGTTTTGACTCATTCCCAGCATCGAGGGTAAATCGAACATCGAGCTAAAGGCTAGGGAACCCGAATAAAGAATAGTAGGCAATAAGACCAAACTATAGGCAAAGAGAAACAAGACCGACAAAATGGCCTTGGTCTGTTTATCGAAACGATTTTCTATGAATTGGGGAATGGTGGTAATACCTCCTTTCATATACTTGGGCAACAGTATGATGGCCGTTAAAATCATCGCGATGGCCGCCAGGGTTTCCCAAGCCATCACCAAGATGCCCTCCGTAAAGGCTTGTCCGTTCAAACCCACTATTTGTTCGGCAGATAGGTTAGTCAGCAAAAGGGAACCTGCGATTGTAACGGCACCAAGACTTCTACCGCCTAGATAATAGCCGTCGGCTGTCTTTTCATTGGTGCTTCTGGTAGCGTACCACGCTATGAACGCTACTAATAAAGTAAAGCCGGCAAAAGAGAGAATGGGCAACATAGTTCTGATTTTTGGTTGGTCAATTTTGCAATTTGTCGATTGTTCTCAAAACCCGATTAAAAATGAACCTGTGGGTCTTCGACGAATTTTGATGGTGCAGCGTCTAAAATAGCACATCCAATTTTATTGGTGGCATTTTTTGCCCAAGAAAATAGTTAAATGATTTTGCACATCCACAGCGTCGGAATGAAACTAGGCGCTCAATTGCCATATCCGGCTAGGTGTTCTTTCTAAGTTGTACCATTCCACATGGGGGTACCCAGATTTGAACCAATCCTTTGGAAAGACTGTACAGCCCTTCCGAAACAACAGTACCTTGGCAATCATAAACAACCCCCAGATAGCTACCAAAATCGGTCACGCAATGTACCGTCAATCGGTCTGCAATCTGTGCGTTCAACAAATGCAAATGGATGTCGACATGCTCAAGGGTGACGACATATTCATCGTATACTCCAATGATAGTGTAAGCCCCTTTGGCAACTTTCTGGATAGGATAATTGGCCAGGGGTTTCCGCGGGACGAAATCACCCGATGTCAGTTCCTTGCCATGGGTATTCCAATAGCTGGTATAGAATCGAATCATAGTCCGATGCGATGCCGGGAGATCTTGTAGCATCACCGATAACTGCGGAACCCCGAACAAGGTGTTCACTAATTGAAGTGCGGCGACTTCTACCGATTCCCCGGGATGCCAGGTAATCATATCCCCATGAACAGCAGTATCCCCGGCAAGCATTCTAATATCCGCAATCCGTACCCGATTCATGGTAGCATCCCCCGGACAATCAAAAGCACGGAACATATTGCCATATTTTCGCATCGCCGGACCAATATATTTTTGTCGAAACTCGATGAATATTTCCGGATTGATGGCGCGAAGTGTACTCATGACATCGCTCATCAAACGGTTTACGGCCTCATTGATAGAAGCATAGTCACGACCATTATCGCGCCCAAGAGGAGTATCTTGATATAAACGGAAGTCATCGATGAAATCGAGCTTGAACCCATCCAGTTTCCATTCTTTCAAAGCATTTTTGTATACGGAAATGAGATAGTCCCGTACTTCGGGATAACGGGGATCGAATACCGGTGCCCAACGATGATCCTCTGTAAGGAACTTGCCCTTGAACCTTTGGTAAGCCTTCGATTTCTTTCCACAAAAAGGCACAGAATACCAGAGGGCGACCTTCATCCCCAATGAATGAAGGCGATCAATATAAGTAGCCATCCCTGGAATTCCTTCGGGATGCCAATCACCGGTAAAGTCATAGCCGCGATTGGTATCCTTCGTTTGCCACCCATCATCGATGATGACCGCTTTATAACCCAAATCATGTGCTAACCTACACTCCTCGTGCAGCACCTCTAAATCCAGGTTTTGATGAAACTGGTACCACGTGGAGTAGAGAGGCTTCTTTGCAATCGCTGGCACATAGGCCGGTTTTAATGGTTCAAAGCCTTCCCACCATTTTGAAACCGCGTCGAGTGCCTTTGAAAAATGTGAGTTACTATAATCCAAACGCAGCTGTATTTTAAAATCGGTTATAGGCTGTTCTGGCTCGGAAAAGAAAGTGATATGGTAATGAAAGTGCTTGTCCTCCTCTCGCAATCTGGCATTCAATTCCAAGGTGCTGATGGGGTCTGAACAGGCGAAGGTGAGCAAGTTGCTGTCATCGTTTCCAAAAAGTCCAATGACGGGGGCATCAACGGATATCCTGGATTGCATATGATCTAGCTCCCAATCGGCTTGGATGCGTTTTGAAAAGTCAGCGGTCGGTTTCCAAACCCCCTTCACATTAAAAGCGGGCACTTTCCAACCTAACGTAATAGGTTTCGGATAAAGGGGTGCCTCCGAAGAAACTTGAAAATCGTATAAGACTACATCATTGACTTCATATACCTTGGTCAAGATGGTTTCAACACCGGCTTGGACGCCAAGAATATCGATATCGGATACGGCGGTAGCCAATGTGCGGGTCATATACTTGTTTTTCGATGCAAACGTACTCATTGTATAGCTTATTGCGGAGACATCTTTCTGGCGACGGGGAAATTTTTCTTAATTTGACGAAAGCCAAGCAATCAACATCACTTGGCTTCGTCAAACTACATAACTAACTCAATTCAAAAAATCATTTATTGTTTCTCCACCCTTTTCCACTAATGGCATACCAACCAAAAAATAACGCCACCATTAATTTGAAAAACACTGTCGCCTAATTCTAAAAGGGTCTGGAAAACCAGATCCGATTTTCTTAGTGGACCGGTAACAGGTCTATGTAGTGTGTAATATACTATGATATACTATGCTATTTATCAAAACTGTCCGCAAATATAGAATAATGAATTAAATTTAGTTAAAAAAATGATATTTATACTAAACCTGGGTACAAGTTAAACAGTTCTCTATAGGCTAATCGTATGTTTTGTAACTTCAAGTGACCGGAAACTCCCCCAAAAGAGATAGGTTGCGACCAAAAGAATCAACTGCTACAATATCGAACCGCTACCGTTTGAAACGTATTCTGACGAAAAGATTTTTGAATAAGAAATGGCATAATTAAAACTATGGATTATTCAGGCTAAAGGTTACTTTATTACCATATTATAATTTTTCAAGTGAAAATTTTTAAAGGATTGATTTTTTTATAGTACATTTGATTAGTAGCATAGTGTATCATAGTCTATAAAATATGACATGTTGTTCTACAGACCCTAGCAGTAAGATTAACTAACTTAAACTATTTGATTATGGAACAAAGCTTCTCTAAGCAGGATAGATTGAAGGCTCTCTACCTCACATTTATCCTGGCTCTTTTATTTGGAGTACATTCAATGAATGCCCAAACCACGATTTCGGGTACGGTTTCCGATTCACAGGGGCCATTGCCCGGGGCGAGTATCGTAGTTAAAGGAACGAATACGGGGGCAGTTTCCGATTTTGACGGAAACTATTCGATCGCTGTCCCCGAGGACGCAAATACCCTGGTATTCTCTTATGTAGGATACGCCACACAGGAGGTAGCCATTAATGGACAATCGACCATCAATGTTACCCTGGTCGAGGATGCCGAGGCATTGCGCGAAGTAGTCGTTGTCGGGTATGGTACCCAGCGAAAAGCGGACCTGACGGGTGCTGTGGGGTCCATCGGAGCGGCGGAGATTGTAAAGCAACCCATTGTAAGCCCCGATCAAATTTTGGCAGGGACAATTTCTGGAGTCAACATTACAAACCGAAGCGGTGATCCCGGTGCTCCCGTAAGTGTGAATATTCGTGGTGTAGGAACCTTGAGTGCCGATGCGAATCCACTTTATGTTGTCGACGGTGTGCCGCTTGTAGGAACCAATAACATAACCGTAAATACCTCTTCTACAACGGATTCCAATCCGCTGGCCAGTATTAATCCAAGCGATATTGAATCGATCGATGTTTTAAAAGATGCCGCCTCGGCCGCTATCTACGGGGCAAGAGGAGCCAATGGTGTGATTATCATAACTACGAAAAAGGGCACTAGAGGAGATCCAAAAGTCACCTATGATGGTTATGCATCCATCGCCACGGTGAGGGAGCAATTAAGTGTCCTCGACGTTGAACAGTACATATCCATTCAAAGTGAGCTCGGTAGGGATTTTTCCGCGTTTAGTGGTCAACCTTTCGTAGATTGGCAGGATGCTATTTTCAGGGATGGATTTGTACAAAACCACAATGTCGGTGTTAGCGGTGGGGGCGAAAACGGAACATACTACATTTCCGGTTCGTTTTTGGATAATGAAGGTATTCAAAGAGCCCAGGCATTTGAAAGATACTCCCTAAGGGTCAATACCGAGTTCAAAATCGGAAAACGATTAAAATTCGGCGAATCGCTACAGATTAGTCAGTCCGATCGCCTCACCCAAAGCGAGGGAGCCCTCAACGCAGGTCTCAATGCAGCATTGAACGCACCGTTCTTTCAGATTTTCGGTGACGGTCCGTTGGGATATAATCTATCAAATCCCGATACCAGGGGAGCTGCCGGAGGTACTTCAAACCTGGTTCAATTAACCGATACCAGGATTAACAGTACTACTATTCAAAATCGCAAAGTGTTGGGCCATTTCTTTGGCGAGTGGGAAATCATAGATAATCTGAAGCTCCGCCCTTCTATCGGTATTGACTATAATGTAGGAACAGGGGATTTCTTTCAAGCCGAAACTACGCTAGACGGAAACTCGCCACGACAGTCCTTGTTGGTTCAATCCCGCCCCATAGAATTGACAATAACCACCGGGGCCACCCTGTCTTACGATAAAACCTTTGGCGACCATAATATCGGGGCACTCCTCGGCTTCGAACAAACAAAATTTAGGTTTGACAAGGTACGCCTACAGGGACGAAATCTTTTCAACGACAACTTCGCAGCCAGTGGGACCGCCGTCGCCGGTGCCAACGAAGCGGATCTCTGGACCCTTCAAGGTATCATCGGACGTTTAACCTATAATTACAAGGGTAAGTATTTGGCCACTGCCAACATTCGTCGTGACGCTACCTCAAAATTTGCAGAAGACAACCGGGATGGTGTATTCCCTTCCATATCGGTTGGTTGGAGAATTTCCCAGGAAGATTTCATGAGCGAACTAGATTTCTTGGACGATCTCAAATTAAGAGTGGGCTATGGCGAACTGGGCAACCAGAATTTAGGGGACGGTACGGCAAACACATTTCCCTTTCTCACCACTCTGAACAACAATATCTTCTATGTGCTCGGTGACGGTCAGGGAACCGTGGTAGGTCCGGCGCCCACCACCTTTGCGAACCGTGCTATCGGCTGGGAGACCTCGAAACAAATTGATATTGGCCTTGACTTTAGCTTGCTAAAAGGTAAAATTACAGGGGTTTTTGATTACTACAAGAAAACCAATGAGAACGCATTGGTTCAACTTCCGTTACCTTTTACCAGCGGGTTTTTCCTTCCGGCACCTACGAACGCCGGAGAAATCACCAACTCTGGTATTGAATTGGCTCTCAATTACCAAAATAAAATTGGGGATCATTTTGAGTATGGAATCGGTGCTAACTTGACGACCGTAAAAAATACGGTCCAAAGTCTCGGTCCGGTAGAGCAGATTATTGCGGGTGTCGGGGGTGCCCAATCACACAGAACGATCGTTGGGGAGAGTTTGGGTCATTTTTTTGGCTACAAGACCGATGGCCTCTATCAAAATGATGCGGAAGTGGCCGCCGCCTTGCCTGATGCCAATGGAACACCTTCCCCAGGTGATATCAGATTTGTAGATATCAATGGGGATGGTCAGGTGAATGCCGATGACCGAACTTTCTTGGGTAGTCCGTATCCTGGTTTTTTCTATGGTGTCAATTTGCAGGCCAAATACAAAGGTTTCGATTTTTCAGTGTTGTTGAGAGGTGTCGGAGATCGTCAAATTTATAACTCCTCCAGAATTACTTTGGAAGGCATGGTAGGCACCAACAATTTCAGTACCCAGGTGGTAAACAGATGGAATGGGGAAGGCTCTACAAACTCAAGTTCCAACCCACGGCTGGCTCCCGGAGATCCAAATCAAAACAATCGACTTTCCGATAGATTTATCGAAGATGCCGACTATTTGAGAATTCAAAACATTCAGTTGGGATATACGCTACCTCAAGATCGGCTGCAAAGCTGGACAGGGGGTTTTATCTCAAACATGCGCTTTTTCGTAAGTGCCCAAAACTTGGCTACCTTCACGGGATATTCGGGATTTGACCCAGAGGTCGGTAGGGCGCAGAGCTTCCAAAAGGGAAACAACCCGCTTGCAACAGGTCAGGACGACGGGCAGGCACCGCTGCCAAGAATTGTCCAACTCGGATGGTCGGTTAGTTTTAAGTAAAATTGTTATATTAAAAGAAAAAGGTATTATGAAAGCAAAAATTTTAATTCTTACAGCAATCCTCTCCTTGGTGACGTTCTCATGCAGCGATGAATTGGACCTACAGCCTTTGGACAGTATCACAGTGGAGTCATTTTATAAAACCAGGGGTGATTTTGACGGGGCTATGTTTGCTGCCTATTCGTCTATCCAAGATTTCTGGGGCACCAGTACCGAAACGCTATCCGAAAGAGGTGAGTTTTGGAAGTTATCGATGGTCATTACCGATGATGTTGCCGCCGACCCCGTGACCGCGGCCGGCGACCAAATATCCCTTGATATCGATAATTTGCAATTGAGGGCTGCGGATACCCCCTATGCAGCGGTTTATACACAGATTTATGAGGGGATTTACCGGACAAATCTGGTATTGGGAAATTTGGATGCCGAAAATGAGTTGACCGCCGAGGACAAAACGGTTCTGGAAGCAGAGGCGAAATTTTTGAGAGCTTGGTTTCACTTTCAAGCACTCAAAATGTTCGGCACCCCGCCTATTGCCGATAAAGTATTGACGGATATCAATGATCTTGCATTGCCCAATGCAACGCAGGAAGCCCTTTACGACTTCATATTGGCAGATTTTAACACCGCGGCCTCGGGTTTACCAGAGTCTTGGGATTCGAGCAATACCGGTAGGGCCACTTCTTGGGCGGCGAAATCATTTATTGGCAAGGTGAACGTTTTTAGGGAAGACTACCAAGCCGCGATTACGGCTTTTGAAGACGTGGTCAACAATGGACCATATAGTCTGGTACCCAGCTACGAAGATGTCTTTGCCTTTACCAATGAAAACAATTCCGAATCTATTTTTGAGGTACAATATGGTGGACCACAATCGGATGACAACCTTTGGGTTTTTGATGATACACATTCGGAGAATTTCAAAGCTTCCCAAGGCACAGGTAGGGGATGGTATTGGGATGCTGGTAATGGAGCGCCGGGCGGTAAATTAGGCTGGTGGGCACCTACGCAGGATTTGGTAGATGCTTTTGAGGAGGGTGATGAAAGACTCAGTACCATCCTCTATCAAGATGGGGATACCTATTTTACCACTTTCACTTCACTACCCTACGACATTACTTGGTCATCTACCAACTATACCCTCAAGAAATACCGAGGCGAAGTAAATATCGACCCCGCTAACCATGCGCCCAATCAACAGGCCGATTTTAACAACGAGCGCTGGTTCCGCTTCGCAGAATTGAAATTATTATACGCTGAGGCTTTAATCCTTGGTGGCGGGGATTTGGGGCTCGCAAGAACCCAAATTGATGACATCAGGCAAAGGGCCGGTCTTGCTCCCACCACTGCGGCCGATGGGGACTTATTGATGGCCATGATGCAGGAAAAAAGGGTGGAACTGGCCTTGGAACCGCATCGATGGTTCGATATCGTACGTTGGAATTTGGGCGCCACCATTTTCGGCAGTGCTTGGAACGACAACTATAACGTATTCCCGTTTCCTCAATCCGAAGTAGACCGCTCCGGAGGGCTATTGACCCAAAATCCCGGATACTAGAAAACGAACTAGGGGCCTTCGTCCGCCGTCCGTGTGTCGCCATAGCCTTAGCGGAGGCACAAACGGCTACGTGAAGGAGTGACAAGCCCACGAGGTATTAAAAGGAATTAACATAGATTCCGACCCAGGCCTGGCCTGACACCTGTCGTAGGGACGTCGGAGCATTTAAATCTCGTTTATCGAGTAAAATTTTGTAGTTTGTTAAGGGGTCTAATAGACCGTTGGGAATCCAATCTTTTATGAGATTGGATTCCTTTTCTTTAACATGTAGTTGTTATATTCGTTTTATGCTCCAAACCAGAATAATGAGGCGACGACCATTTCATTTTCTTATACCCCTTGCACTAACCCTGGTAGGCTGTAAACATATTGCGGATACTTCGTTCAAGGAAATGTCACCATCGACTACAGGGGTAGATTTCAGTAATACCCTTGTTCTAGGGGGCAATCCCTCAGTGCTCGAGTTCGAGTACATGTATAACGGAGCAGGAGTCGCCGTCGCAGATTTTGACCAAGATGGCTTGCAAGACCTATATTTTACGGGAAATATGGTCAGTAACCGTATGTATCGCAATCTGGGTGACTGGAAATTTGAGGATGTTACCAAATCGGCCAGGGTCGGGTCCGAAAACTGGTCGAACGGTGTTTCCATCGTAGATATTAACCAAGATGGTTATCCCGATATCTATGTATGCAAGGGTGGGCATCGCGGTTCAACCGGAGCCGAACGTGCCAACCTCCTCTTTATCAACAACGGAAACAAAGGGGGGCGACTTGGCTTTACCGAAGCTGCCAAGGAATGGGGCCTTGCAGACGAAAGTTATTCGGTGCAAGCGGCTTTCTTCGACTACGACGGCGACGGTGACCTGGACATGTACCTTTTGAGCAATGCCTTGGTCGATTTCAATCGCAATACCCCCAGACCCAAAGACCGCACCGGGAAAGCCCCCTCTGCCGACAAACTTTTCCGTAACAATGGCGATAACACCTTCACCGATGTTTCCAAGGAAGCAGGAATTTTAATCGAAGGGTTCGGTCTAGGGGTCGAAATATGCGATATGAATACAGATGGTTGGCCCGATGTATATGTTTCCAATGATTTTCTAACGGATGACCTTCTCTATATCAATCAAAAAGACGGGACTTTCTCGAACGAGGCCTCGTCTTACTTTAGACACCTGACTTTTAATGGAATGGGCAACGACATTGCCGACATCAACAATGATGGCCATCCGGATGTCGTGGTCTTGGACATGCTTCCGCCCGATAACAAACGCTGGAAGCTCACCATGATGGGCAATAATTACGACGAATTCCAAAACAGTATTTCCGATGGATATCAGCCCCAATACATCCGCAATACCCTTCAGTTGAACAATGGAAACGGTTCCTTCAGCGAAATAGGGCAAATCGCAGGAATTTCAGCGACCGAATGGAGCTGGAGTCCTCTTTTGGCCGACTACGATAACGATGGCCTCAACGATCTTTTTGTGACCAATGGCTATCGCCAGGACATTACCAATCTCGACTTTATGGTCTATGGCAACAATGTACTCACGATGGGAACGGAAGAAGCAAATAGGGAACAACGATTGAACGAGTTGAACAAACTACCAGGAATCAAGATACATAATTTCATGTTCAAAAATAAGGGGGACCTAAGCTTTGAGGACATCACCGAGGAAAGCGGATTCTCAAAACCCACCTATTCCAATGGCGCCGTTTATGCCGATCTGGACAATGACGGGGATTTAGACCTGATCATCAACAATATCGATGACCCGGCCGGTCTCTACCAAAATACCGCGGAAGGTGGAAACGACAACTACATCCGATTCCGTTTCGAAGGAAAAATGCCTAATAGGCAAGGGATAGGAAGTCAAGTGGAAATCTTTTACCAAGGAAAACGACAGAAAAAATACTATACCCCTTACCGTGGTTATTTGTCGACCGTGGAGCAGGCACTTCATTTTGGCCTGGGAGCCACCGCCCGGATAGACAGTCTAAAGGTCATTTGGCCAGATGGAAAAAAGCAAAAAATAGGTCCTTTACGGGTTAATCAAGAGCTGGTTCTGCGTTACCAGGATGCACGAACTGCCCCGAACATAGCCGAACCGACCCGAATGACCACGCTGTTTCACGCGTTGGACAGTATTGGACTCGATATCGCCCATGTTGAAAACGAATTTGTCGATTATAAAATTCAACCCCTTCTACCACACATGCATTCCCGCAATGGCCCGGGTATAGCGGTCGCGGATGTAAACAATGACGGTTTGGAAGACATGTACGTAGGGGGCGCAAGAGGGCAGTCTGGCAGCATTTTACTACAACGACCCAATGGCTCATTTGAACAGAATGCAATGGCCGAAACCGAGACCGAAGATATGGGCACCCTATTTTTCGATGCCGATAACGATGGCGATCAGGACTTATATGTGGTCAGCGGGGGTTCGTCCCTTCCGAATAACGATTCGTTATACCGAGATCGGTTCTATCAAAATAGCGGCTCAGGAATATTCGTTTTGTCGGATGCGCTTCCAAAATCGTTTGTAAGTGGTTCGGTGGTCGCCGCATCGGATTACGATAAGGATGGCGATCTCGACCTGTTCGTGGGGGGTCGCATACGGCCAGGGGCATATCCCCTGCCGTCTGCAAGCTGCCTTCTAAAAAACCATAGTGCTGACGGCACGATTAAATTTGAGGCCGATCCGCAGCCCGTTGACCTTGAATTTGACGAACTCGGCATGGTTACCGATGCCATTTGGACCGACTTTAACAACGATACATGGCAAGACCTAATCGTTATTGGGGAGTTTATGAAAATTCACCTATTTGAAAACAAACAGGGAATACTGAATGAGATTACAGATCAAACCGGCCTTGAACATACTACTGGATGGTGGAATAGCATCAGCTCGGGTGATTTCGATAACGACGGCGATACCGATTACATCCTCGGAAATCTAGGGTTAAATAGCCGATATAAGGCAAGCGCCAAAGAGCCTTTATGTGTGTACGCCAGTGACTATGACAAAAACGGACAGATCGATCCGGTGATGTGCTACTATATTGATGGAGAAAATTATCTTGCCCACTCACGAAACGACCTCATCGATCAAATCAATGCCATGCGCATACGTTTTCGCACTTATTCCGATTATGCCGAAGCAACCTTTGAAGAGTCGTTCTTAAAGGAGGAGCTTGCCGATGCCTATGTTGTGAAGAGCGAGACGTTCGCCAATTCTTATTTAGAGAATCTGGGGTCAGGCAAATTCAAACTGTCCGAATTGCCCATGAAGGCACAAATAGCACCGATCTATGGGATGCTCATAAAGGACTATACCAACGACGGCAATCTGGACATACTGGCCGTTGGTAATTTTTACAGTGGGGAAGTCTTCTCGGGCCGCTATGATGCCTCCATTGGTTGGCTACTAAAAGGTGACGGAAAAGGGGGCTTCTCATCGGTCGATGTTTCCGAAAGTGGATTCTTTGTGACGGGAGATGCCAAAGGAATGGTAGCGCTGCAAACCGACAAGGGTCCGCTGACCGTGGTGGGCATCAACGACGGTACATTGAAGGTTTTCTTAGGCCCTAAAACGAATAGAACCTACACGCCCGAACAAAATGAAGTTGGTGCGCTTATAGAATTCAAAGATGGCAAAAGACATAAGGTAGAATTTCACTACGGCGGAGGATATCTTTCGCACTCCAGTCGTACGCTTCAAATACCTGCAGATGCCACCTCGGTGAAAATCATTGATAGCAACGGGGATCAAACGGAAATACTGCCTATCCTATGAAGATGTTCAAAACATACCTGCTTATTGGTTTGGCGATACTAGCGGGTGGGTGCAAACAAACTAAACCGCAACGTTTTGAACTATTACCAGCCTCACGAACCGGAATCGACTTCCGAAATACTATCATTGAGAACGACAGCATCAATGTATTTCAATATATGAATGTCTATACGGGAGCTGGTGTGGCAGTAGGGGATATTGACAATGACGGCCTTGTAGATGTCTATTTCGGTGGAAACATGGAGTCGGGTAGACTATATCGTAATTTAGGGGATTTTAAGTTCGAGGATATCACTGCAACATCCGGATTATTGAACAACAGATGGGAAACGGGGGTTACCATGGTCGATATTAATCAAGATGGTTTTCTAGACCTTTATGTGTGCGTTTCCGGAGGTGGCAAGATTTCGGAAAGAGCCAATTTACTTTATATCAACAATGGCGATTTGACCTACACGGAAAAAGCTTCCGAATACGGCTTGGACGACACCCGGCAAAGCATGCATGCCGCCTTTTTCGATTATGACAGAGATCAGGATTTGGATATGTATCTACTGGTCAACCCGGCGGCCTACGAATATAAGGTAAATGTGAGTAAACCGAGGGAGCTCAATGGCCAATCTGTAAGTAATGATCGCCTGTACCGAAACGAGGGGGACGGAACTTTTGTCGACGTCTCCTTGGAAGCGGGGATTTTAGTTGAAGGGTATGGCCTGGGAGTAGGTATTTCGGATATCAATGGCGACGATTGGCCGGACATCTATGTGTCAAACGACTTTATTGGAAACGATATTCTTTATATCAACCAAAAAGATGGTACGTTCAGAGACGGGATTACCGAACATATCAAACACACCTCCTATGCCGGCATGGGTAACGACCTGGCCGATATCGATAATAATGGGAATCCTGATATCATGGTGCTCGATATGCGTCCCGAAGACAACAAAAGACAAAAATTAATCATTTCCTCGACCGGTTATGACCGGTTTCAATTGATGCTGAAAGCTGGCTACAATCCGCAGTACAGTCGCAACACTTTGCAGATAAACCAAGGTGGTGGAAAATTTAGTGAAATCGGGTTTTTGGCGGGAATCAGCAGCACAGATTGGAGCTGGAGTCCTTTGTTGGCCGATTATGACAATGATGGCCATAAAGATCTTTATGTGACCAACGGGTTCCTACGGGATTTAGGTAACTTGGATTACATACACTACCAAGGTATCTATGACAATCCATTGGGGACCGCCGAGGCAAAAATCGAACAAAAAAAGAACTCCATAAAAGAGCTTCCAAAGGCAGATTTGGTCAATTATTCCTTTAGAAATAAGGGGAACATGACCTTCGAGAAAGTATCCGAGGAATGGGGATTTGACAAAAAAAGCTGTTCAAACGGAGCTGCCTTTGCCGACCTGGACAATGATGGGGATCTCGACCTTTTGGTCAATAATGTAGACCAACCCGCCTTTGTTTACAGAAATTTAAGTGAACAGAGACCAGGGAACAATTTTTTAAGACTGGCACTAAAAGGAAAAGTCGGAAACCTTCAGGGTATCGGGACAAAGGTTAAAATTACCACAGGTAACACAAACCAATATTACCAACATTTTCTAAGCAGGGGGTACGAGTCAAGTGTAGACCCCACCATACATTTCGGATTGGATACTTTATCCACCGTTGATCTTATCGAAGTCTGGTGGCCCGACGGAAGCTATCATTCAATCAAAAAACAACCTGCCAATCAACTGCTGATCATCGACCAATCGGAAGCTTCCCAACGGCGTCCCATTCAAAATCCGACCAGGGAACCGCTTTTTGTGGAGGTGACCGACAGTCTAGGAATCGACTTCTCCCACCAGGAAGACGAACTTGTAGATTTCAAGCTACAACCCATACTTCCACATATGCACTCTCGAGGCGGTCCGGGTATCGCGGTGGCGGATGTGAATGCGGACGGATTGGAGGATTTTTTTATCGGGGGGGCTTTCCAGCAGTCGGGGCAACTCTTTCTACAGAAACCGGAAGGAAGTTTTGAACCCAACCACGTTTTTGATGACCAATATGAAGACATGGGCGCATTATTTTTCGATGCGGATGGCGATGGGGATAAAGATCTATATGTAGTCAGCGGCGGTATCGCCCCCTCTGACTTTAACCCCTATCAAGACCGTCTGTACCTCAATGATGGGCAAGGGAATTTTTCATTGGGCGAGGCCCTCCCCTTGATAACCTCCAGCGGCGCCTCCGTTATCGCTTCCGATTATGATAAGGATGGTGATTTGGATTTGTTCGTAGCAGGTCGAATCGACCCGGGAAATTATCCGATGCCTGCCAAAAGCTATCTCCTGGAAAATCGTTCCGATGGAAATCCAGCTAATTTAAAATTTGTGGATATTAGTGACACGATCACGGATTGGGAGCAACTTGGCATGGTCAGTTCCGCACTCTGGACGGATTATGACCAGGATGGTTGGACCGATTTGATCGCAGTAGGGGAATTTATGCCCATTACTATTTTCCGAAATGAAAAGGGACACTTGAAACCCCCTGACCAGATTATAGGACTAGAAAAATCGGAAGGTTGGTGGAACAGTATCAATGGAGGCGATTTTGACCAAGACGGCGATACCGATTATATTTTGGGCAATCTTGGACTCAACACCAAATACCGTGCTACAGCCGAAGAACCCCTCTGTATCTATGCCAATGACTATGACAAGGATGGACGCCTGGATCCCGTGATGTGTTATTATATCGATGGCGAAAATCATCTGGCCCATTCCAGGGACGAGATCATCGGCCAAATCAATGCGATGAGAGGCCGATTTCGCACCTATGAATCCTACGCGGAAACCTCTTTCCAAAAATCGTTCTTACCGGAAGAGTTGGAAGGAGCCTATGTCGTAAAAAGCCATAATTTTGCCAATAGTTATCTAGAAAACCTTGGGCAAGGGCGATTTGAACTACAATCGTTACCGCTAGCCCTGCAGACCGCTCCAATAGAGGGAATCGTGGTAAAGGATATAGATGGTGACGGAATACAAGACCTTCTACTCACCGGAAACTCATATGCCACCGAGGCGGCAACAGGACGATACGATGCCATGATGGGTAGTTTCCTCAAAGGGAAGGGCGATGGAACATTTGAAAATATCGAATGGGAAGCCAGTGGCTTTTTGAACGATTTGGATGGTAGCGGCCTGGCCGTCATGCAAAGCGCTCGAGGAGGATGGTATGTCTTGGCAGCCAACAATGATGGTCCGTTAAGGATATTCGAGTCCAATGTCCAAAACGCTGCACGAAAGGCCATTGCTATTGATGGCGATGCACAATTTGCCAACGTAATGCTACATACTGGAAAACAGTATCGAATGGAGTTCTACAATGGTTCGGGCTATTTATCACAAAGTACCGGAAGCTTTACCGTCAACGACCTTATCAAAGAGATTGCGATTACCAATGCAAGAGGAAACACCAAAACAGTGTATGCAGATGAAACGATTCAATAAGTTTGGTATTATTTTAATACTGGCACTATCGGCCTGTAGCCCTAAACACGATCTACAAAAACTTGATGCGTACTTCGAAAATGGGCTGTCGCGCTACAACCGGCAACTAACCGAGGTCATCGTAGCGGATATTTTTACGCCACCGGTGGCCAGCCGTATTTATGCTTATCCCAATATCGCCGCATACGAAGGTATCCGTTTTCTTGATTCGACGAAGGTTTCCTTTGTAGGACAATTGAACGGCCTGGATACCTTACCCCTACCCGATAACGACAAAAATTACTATTATCCGTTGGTATCGATGGTTGCTTTTATGAATGTCGGGGAGGCCTTGGTGTATGATTTGGAAAGAGTAGATCAAGTGGAAAAGGAAATCCTCCAGGAAGCGAGGGAGCTTGGAATCGACAAGGAAATTTATGACAACTCAATCACATACGGAGAAAACTTGGCCGAAGCGATTCTGGGGTGGGCGGCCAAAGACGGATACCTGAGACGTACGGCTTTGCCACGATATAGCGTTACCGACGACCCAGGCCGTTGGCGACCAACGCCCCCGGATTATATGGAAGCGATAGAACCGCATTGGAATACCATTAGACCTTTTGTACTGGATTCCGCAAATCAGTTTGATCCGGGCATGCCGACCACTTTCGATAGTTCCGAAGGCTCCCGTTTCTATCAGGAGGCTATGGAAGTATATGAAACCGTAAAACAACTGGACACGGTGGAAATCGAGATTGCCAAATTTTGGGACTGCAACCCAAATATATCAACGACAAAAGGTCATGTAATGTACTTCCAACAGCAGATTTCCCCGGGTGGACACTGGATGCATATCGCCGCCCAAGTACTGGAAGAACAAAAAGCTGATCCTGTTTTAGCGGCGGAAACCATGTCTATGGTGGGCATCGCGGTGGCCGATGCGTTTATAAGTTGTTGGGATCAAAAATACCGGAGCCAACTCACGCGTCCAGAGACTTTTATCAATGAATATATCGACCCGGACTGGATGCCCATACTACAGACCCCGGCATTTCCGGAACATACTTCGGGTCATAGTGTAGCCTCCAATGCCGCGGCAACCGTGCTGACCCATCTATTTGGTAAGAACTATGCGTTTGTAGATGCCACCGAGGTCCCCTACGGATTACCCGTTCGCAGCTTTTCCTCTTTTCATCAAGCCTCCCAAGAGGCAGCCATTAGCAGATTATACGGGGGAATCCATTATCGTCCTGCCATTGAACTAGGAATCACCCAAGGACAACAAATAGGGCAGCACATCATTACAAAAATAAGGCTCCAAGAAAAGTGAATTACAGGGAACCCCGTTCTATAAGGTTTATGGGAACAATCTCGTGGGTAGGCTCAGGATTCTTAATATAATTAGCGGCCTTGATGGCCATTTCCTCGAAGTCTGCCGAGATGGTGGTGATGCCACCTGAAACAATTTCCTTTACAATATGATCGTCACAAGACAAAATACCAATATCTTTTCCAACCTTATAGCCATGGTTTCCACAATCCTTTAATACCTCCCATAAAAACGAATCTCCAATAAAAAAGTATACATAACCCCTTTTCAAGGATCCCCTTTCATACGTATTTTGAACAGACCCATCAATGTCAAAATCGTTGAGAAAATTTTCAAAGGCCTTAACTGTTCCCGTAGGATAATAACTTTCATCGGAAGCGATAAGCACCAACTTCTCGTAATTTGTTAGCTTGGGCAACAATTCAACAAGCCTGCTGTACATACTGTCTTCAAAAACCTGGGAAATATAGGAATAGGACTCAGGTAAGGAATAAAACCGATCAATAATCAATAATTTGGAAGGTTCAATGCCCATTAACAAGGGTCGAATCGATGGATCTGGAATAGGGGCTACAACATACATTCCATACTTACCCGTTATATTATTGAATATGGTTTCGAAAACGGCCACATTGTTATGATGGAAAAAAACATCTATTTGAAACCTTTTTCCCAGTTCTTTTCGGAAGGTATTGTAAAATTCCTCCTGGAATTTCTGAAACGCAAACAACAGTAGGGCCACCTTTAAGGTCACCTTCGTTTCTTGACTTATAATAAAATAGCCCTTTAACTTCTTTGACTCTACCAACCCCCTGTCCTTCAATTCTTCATAGGCCTTGACAATCGTCTTTCTAGCATATCCCAAATCGGCTACCATTCGGTTGATTGAGGGCAGCTGGTCGCCTGAAACCAAAATACCGGAATCGATAGCCTCAATTACCCCATGCACCAACTGTTCATGTTTTGAAAGTGTTTTTATGTTTTTTAAGTCGTTGATTTTATCCAGTAAGGACATAATGGGATTTTATATAAAATTCAAGCCCCTAATATTACAAAATATAAAGCTATTTACAGGGTTTAATCGTTGCAAATGCCCTATTTACGGGACAAGGCGATACATTTTGGTAAAATTGGCAAAAGTATTGCAGTATTTTAGTCGAAGACCATTACGTCATTTTCGACACACTTGGATGCCCATCGAATTTTCCAATAAGGTCGCCGTTCCTTGGCGTACCCAAAATAGGATTTACATCCGATGCATTGGATAATCGACCCACTGCCTGTTTTGCCTAATCGATTTCGTTAGTAGCAGGGATTTCCGCAAATTGAGGGCCTCTAAATGTATAATGGAGAGTACTTTTTTCATAAGGTTCCTAGTAAGACAAAGCAACCTGCCGACCTTGAAACAAGCGTCTGGCAGGTTGCCCATATGTGAAGATAACAATATACTAATGGGGTCCTACTTCCCCAACATCAACAGTTCATTACATTTAATTTCGGTGATGTATCGCTTTTCCCCTTCCTTGGTTTCATATGACCGGTGAACCAATTTTCCTTCAATGGCTACCTGTTTGCCTTTTACAAGATAATTCTCGACGATTTCGGCGGTCTTCCCCCATGCAACGATATTGTGCCATTGGGTGTCCTCCACTTTTTCCCCCTGGGCGTTCCTGTAACTCTCGCTCGTGGCGATGGAGAATTTGGCAAGCTTGCTACCATTGTCCAAGTTTACGATTTCTGGGTCTTGGCCCAAGTTTCCAATCAACTGTACTGAGTTTTTAAGTGCGTTCATACTAAATATTTTAATGTTAAACAGTTAATACTATCAAGCCTCCTTGACTTGACACTGCAAACCTATATCAGTGCCCAAATGGTATTCGGTTGGGAAGTACTTACTTTCGTTTGTAAACGTTTGTTGTCGTTTGTAAACGTATATGTAACTCATTATCAGAGGTTAACAGAACACTTGCACTAAAAGAAAAGTTTGGTTTCGGATAATTACTAAGGGAACTATATAGCTTATGGAACAAGAATAGCAGGTAGTTGGCCGAGTATCCCAGATGGTATTCTTTCTATTTTGAATACACATTTCAATAAATACCATCGGTTCTTGCCAACATCGAGCGCTTTAAAAACCGTGCCAATCATGTAATTTTCGTCCGTGTACGTTGAGAGGCCAAGGTTATCCCATCGAAAACACATTGAAATGAGACCCTTTTCAATTCGTATCCGATACTTGTTTTCATGGCTATGACTACCTTTGCAACAAGAAGTTTTTCATAGCATTCTACCTAATGACTACATTCTTTTTACCGTGCAAAATCCAGGAATTCAGGTGAACTAATTGAACTAATCATATGGGCGAAAAAAAGTATAGAATCTGCCAGAATTGTGGAACAACGAATTTAAATCGCGACTACTGTAAAAAGTGTGGAGAACTAATAAATATAAATCTTAAGAGGCGATTACAAAGAGAACAAAGTGCAGTCGAAAAGAAAGCCTCTATTGAAAAACGGCCAAAAAACCGTATCACCGTTTTCTTTGAGAAGGCGACAAAAAACGAAAATCCGCTCATACGCCTCACCGCTAAATTTTTCTATTCAATTTGGGTAATAATTATTGCAATAGGCTCATTTTTGGCATTTATCATTGGTTATGTGGCCGCTTAAAAATAAACCATCCAATGCTATCAAAATAAAGGGCGCTATCCTTTTGAAAGGTTGGTACTTTCCCTTTTTTGTTTCCCTGGCAACCTTCATTTATATCTTACAACAGGTCGGATATCCCCTCCCACAAATGGTCAATAACCATTTAAACGATTTCCTTTGTATGCCCCTTGTTCTTAAGACAATTCAAAAGGCAGCGAGTTACATCAAATCTTGTGACAAAATCACCCTTCCCCTACCTGCCCAAGTCATCGTTACAGTGCTGTTCTGTTTTTACTTTGAATGGTATTTGCCAAAAATCGAGTTCCGGTATACGGCAGACTGGCTCGACGTCGTCGCCTATTTTCTGGGGTTTGTTCTTTTTAATCTTTTGGAACGTAGGGGGAGGTGCAATTTCACTTAAGGGTAGGAATTTGCAGTTAGCTAAAGTAACCGCACAAACACTTTGTACTAATTGCCAAGAGGATGAATCCAAAACCAATCCTTCCCAAGTAGTGTCGCCTTATATTGATGATACAGTTGTTAAGACCATGTACTTACCATCCTCTCTAAATTTTTTTTGAAACGATTTTTTTTTACCTTGTTAAGCCTGGTTGACGGATGTCGTTTCCAAGTATTTTAATCAAAAAAACCTTATGCAAAATAGACTTGCAACCTTATTGTTATGCTTTTTTGTCTTTACGACAACGGCCCAAACCCCCTCGCAACAAAAATCACCCACACTTTCCGAAGCGGACCCGACCGAGGTAGGAATGTCTCCCGACCGTTTGGCAAAAATCGATGGCATGTTACAAGAAACCATCGATAAAAACGAACTCCCGGGTGCAGTGGCCCTTATCGCCCGGAACGGTAAAATCGTCTTTCACAAGGCATATGGAATGGCCGACAACAGCGCCAAAAAGTCCATGGAAAAGAATACGATTTTTCGCATCGCCTCCCAGACCAAGGCCATTACCTCCACGGCGGTCATGATGCTTTGGGAAGAGGGGAAATTTCGTTTGGACGACCCGATCTCGCAATACATTCCCGAATTTGGGGAAGCACAAATCCTAGACAGTTTTTACGAAACCGATTCTACCTACACCACCAAACCGGCAGAAGATCAAATAACCATTCGGGATTTGATTACCCACACTTCGGGTATTGGTTATGGTGTCATCGACGGCGACGAGCGCTTCAAAAAAATCTACACGAAAGCAGGTATTACCGATCTGTTTACAACCAAAAACATCAGTATCGAAGAAAGCGTAAAAAAATTGGCAAAACTTCCATTGCACCATAATCCAGGTGATCGATTCACCTATAGCGAAGGGCTCGACATACTTGGCTACCTCATCGAAGTAGTATCGGGCGTGCCCTTCGATCAGTTTTTAAAAACCCGCATCTTTGATCCCTTGGGCATGAACGATACCCGGTTCTACCTTCCGCCAGAAAAGTACGGCCGATTGGTCACCGTACAACACAAGGTAGATGGCGAGTGGCGGAAATATCCAATTACCTTCTACGATACCGACTATCCTATCAAAGGGGCCAAATGCTTTTTCTCCGGCGGGGCGGGACTTTCGAGTACTGCAAAAGACTACGCCACTTTTCTTCAAATGTACCTCAACGGGGGAGAACTCAACGGCACCCGGATTTTAAGTCGAACCACCGTAAGAAGTATAATGGGGAACCAGACCGGAGAAAAATTCACCGAAGGCACCAAACACTACGGTCTTGCGTTCGGCGTGGTCACCCTACAGGGGCAGGATGCGGGCGGTGAAGGCAGCGCCGGGACCTTCGATTGGGGCGGTTATTTCAATACACAATATTTCGCCGATCCCCAGGAGAATATCATCGGTATTTTAATGAAACAGACCCAGGGGGAGGTTAAAGACGATACCGGATGGAAATTTCGGCAGATGGTATTTGCTGCAGTAGATGACTGAAATAACTACGGTAATTTTTGTCTTTTTTTGAATGTTTCCGTTAACTTCAGTGCCTTAAAGACATTAACCAATAGTAAAATCAAACACATTATCCCATGAAAAAGCTAATTACTCTTTGTACATTCCTTGCTTGCTTCGCGGTACAGGCACAAAAAATGAAAGTCGAACAAGGCGGTTTCGATTTCATAAAAGGTCAAAAGGAAATCAACGTAGAATTCGTATACGACAACATGCGCTTGATGAAAGACAATCTCACCAATGAGGAATACGTGACCAATCGCTCGGCCGACCTCGAGGAAAAAGCGAGGGGAAAGGGAAAAACCTGGGAAAAAGCATGGGAAAGCAGCCCCACCCTCATTTGGCAGCCAAAGTTTCTCGAACTAATAAACAAATACCTGGGCAATGAACAAGACATTTACTTTGCCGAAGATCTTTCGGATACCCCGTATACCTTAATCGTAGAAACGGTATGGCTTTATCCCGGTTGGGATGCAGGGATTATGAAGCAGCCTGCGAAGGTGACGACCAATCTTAAATTCGTAGAGACTTCCAACAAGGACACTATTTTACTGGAGGTCAGTAGCAAGAATGCACCTGGAGATCAATGGGGCAATAACTATAGCAATGAAAGCAGGGTCGGGGAAGGCTATGCCAAAACCGCAAAGTCGTTGGCCAAACTCATTTCGAAGAAAGCATTTTAAATTCAGATAGAACAAAAAAACGGACCACTCGATTTAGGTGGTCCGTTTTTTTGTACATGGTTCGAACGATATTTAGGAATCAAGGGTCCTTTCCATCTCCATATCGGCGATGTGGGCCACGGTTTTGACCAAACGGTCATGGTTTTTTACAAACGGATTGCTAAGGTCCCAAACATAGCCGGCCAATACAGCACAAATCTGCGCTTTGATACCGGTGTTCACCGTACTATGGAAAAAGATTTTCTGCAGATTGCCTGTATACCATTCCTTTACATAGGTCGAAAATACGTTGACTCCGTACATAATATAATTGGTGTATTCCTCTTGCCAATTTACGGTTTCCCCTTTCAACTCCCTCGCGATCAATTGGGCCGACAAATGGGCAGATTCTGCGGCAAAAGTTACCCCGGACGAAAATACGGGGTCCAAAAACTCCGCACTGTTCCCTGTAAGCGCATAACCATTACCGTACAATTGCTTGACCGATGCCGAATAACTCTTAATCGTTCGGGGTTCAAAAAGATACTCCAACCCGTCGAAACGATCAAAATAATACGTTGAAAGCCTCATCATTTGCTGAAGCTTTTCCGTAGGGGTTCCTTCAAAGGAGTCCAAATATTCAATAGTACCTACATACCCTATACTACAATCCCCGTTCGAAAAGGGAATCACCCATAACCAGGTATCCGTATCGATTACATCAAAAGTAATCATGGTACCTTCCCGGCCTTTGGGTCTTCTGGTGTCTTTAACGTGCGTGAAAATGGTAGCGTGTTCGGGTATCTCGGAAGGCTTGTTCAAATCAAGTAGACGTGGCAATACCCTTCCCCATCCACTGGAATCTATGATAAACTTGGCGTCAATGGTGCTCAGGTTTCCGTTTACATCCTTCAGGGTGGTTGTCGAGGAGCCATCCTTTTCAAAATCAACTCCAACCACCTCTTTTTCAAAATCAATGGCTACACCCCATTTCTGTAGTTCATCAGTGAGGGTCATATCAAAATCGGCTCGAGGTACCTGCCAGGTCCAATCCCATCCATCCCCATGCTTTTCGCTAAAATCGAACTCGCAAATCTCTCCCTTGTTATTGATAAAGCGAGCCCCACTTTTGACTTCGAAGTTTTTGGCCTTCAAACAAGGTAGCAGCCCCACGGCATCGAAATGGTCCATACAGCGAGGGATTAGACTCTCCCCTATAACGAAACGTGGAAAGCGGTTTTTTTCGACTACCTTAATTGACAATCCCTGTTTATGAAGATAGGCAGCGGCCACTGAACCGGAGGGTCCGGCGCCTATAATCAACACATCAACATTTTCGCTTTGCATGAACTGGTTTTTAGCTGGTTACAAGTGACCGAGAAAAATGGTTTAATTACAAGGTATGCGACGGATAACTTTTACTTCATTCCTTTTAAAATTGGGGAATAGATTCACCAATTATTATAAATTTGCCAACCAAAATCCCTATTTTTATTTACTAAAGTATCACTTATACCCGACAGAATCAACCATACATGCCGAAAATTAAAGGAAAGCTAGGAATAAAGGAATTTTACAGTGTTATTTTTGACGAAGAACCAATCGAGGTTGATAAGGAAGTTTTCAAGACTGTTCAAAAGAGTTTTGATTTCTTAAAGGAGTTTTCCAAGAATAAGATCATTTATGGGGTAAATACAGGTTTCGGACCCATGGCCCAGTACAAAATCAAGGATTCAGAAACCATTCGGTTGCAGTACAATCTGATTCGCAGCCATGCCTCGGGCACTGGAAACCCTATTCCCCCCAAGTACGTTAAGGCAGCGATGTTGGCAAGGCTTAATACGCTTAGTCTAGGGAATTCAGGTGTCCACAAATCGGTAATCGAGGTAATGACCTCCTTGATCAACAAGAATATAACGCCGCTTATTTATGAACATGGGGGTGTGGGGGCCAGCGGGGATTTGGTTCAATTGGCCCATTTGGCCCTGGTCCTTATAGGAGAGGGAGAGGTTTTTTATGAAGGGAAGAGACAACCTACCGCAACCGTATTCGAGAAAGAGGGAATAAAACCGATACATGTTGAATTACGCGAGGGCCTAGCTTTGATCAACGGCACTTCGGTGATGACCGGTATCGGCGTGGTCAATACCATCTACACCCGTAGACTGCTCGAATGGATGATTTGCTGCTCCTCTGCCATCAATGAAATTGTTCAGGCCTACGATGATCACTTGAGCCAGGAAATCAACGAAACCAAAAAACACTTGGGTCAGCGTGAAATAGCAAGGTCGATGAGAAGCCATCTTAAGGATAGTACCTTGACGAGGAAAAGGGAACATCATTTATATGTGGCGACCGATGAAGTACAAGTATTTGAGGAAAAGGTACAAGAGTATTATTCCCTGCGATGTGTGCCCCAGATCCTGGGGCCGGTTCTGGACACGTTGAACGATGTGGAGCGAATTATGATCGAGGAGGTAAACTCTGCCAACGACAACCCCATAGTGGATCTCGAGAAAAAGAACGTTTACCATGGCGGTAATTTTCACGGTGACTACGTTTCCCTTGAAATGGACAAGTTAAAAATCGTGGTTACTAAAATGGGCATGCTTGCAGAGCGGCAGTTGAATTATTTATTAAATTCGAAGTTGAACGATATTCTACCCCCTTTTGTAAATCTGGGAACCCTGGGTCTGAATTTTGGGATGCAGGGTGTTCAGTTCACGGCGACCTCGACTACTGCTGAAAATCAAATGTTATCGAACCCCATGTATGTTCATAGTATCCCCAACAATAACGACAATCAGGATATCGTGAGTATGGGCACCAATGCAGCCCTAATTACCAAAAGGGTGATTGAAAATGCATTTGAAATTATAGCCATCGAAATGATTACGGTGGTGCAGGCCATTGAATATCTCGGCGTACAGGATAAGGTATCGACCAAGACCAGGAAAATGTACGATGCAGTCCGAAATATAGTTCCCCCATTCAAAGAGGATCTGATTATGTATCCTTATGTAAATGCTGTTAAGAACTATATTATCAACCATCAAAATAAGAAATCATGAGAAAAATTTATGCGATTCTTTCCCTTGTACTATTGACAGTTGTGTCTTCCTATGCCCAAGAGCTCGCTTTGGTGCGCGAAGGCGACCGTTTCGGTTATATCGACAAATCGGGGAACTATGCCATAGAACCCCAATTCAAAAAGGCCAAGAGTTTCTCCAATGGTCTCGCAGCAGTCGAAAAAGACGATAAATGGGGCTATATCGATGCTTCCGGTAAGTGGGCCATTGAACCTCAATTCGACAAGGTAAAGTATTTCGATTCCGGAATTGCGCTGGTCAACAAAGACGACCAGTGGCAGTACATCACAAAATCTGGCGAGGTTTTGGACGTACCCGCTACCGATAAGTACTACGATTTTAACGATGGGGTAGCCATTTATAGAAAAATGGATAAAGTGGGCCTTTTGGGCACCGACGGTAAATTGGTAGCGGAACCTGCCTACGAGTCCATCAAAAAGTTCAGAAATGGTCACGCAAAGGTTCAAAAAGGGGTGTATTGGGGTATGATCAACAACAAGGGAGAGGAGATAATCCCCGCAGAATATGAAGAAATAGGAAATACCTATCATCCCGCAGGGGTATATGCCAAAAAGAACGGTGTTTTCGGAGTGGTGGCCGATGGAACCTTTCATCCCGTTGAAGGCGCCGATAAGGTATGGAACTTTCACGGAGACTCTGGTTTGACCTATGCCCGGAAGGATAAGAAAGTAGGCTTTGTAAACAGCAAGGGGGAATGGGTAATCGCCCCGACTTTTGACAAGGCAAGGGCGTTTTCAGGCGGTCTGGCACCAGTGGCAAACGGTAAATTATGGGGCTATATCAACGACAAAGGGGAAACCGTTGTTGATTTTAAATATCGGGATGCGGAGATCTTTGCCGAAAATGGACTGGCACCTGTTAAGGAAAAACGATGGGGCTTTATCGACAAGACCGGAAACTTGGTAATCCCCATGGAGTACGACATCACCGCGGGCCTTGCCTTTTTAAAAGGTGCGGAGGAAAAAGGGTTTGTCGATGGAATGGCCCGTATCAAATCAAAGAAAGGATGGGGTTTTCTAAATGAAAAAGGAGAGCTTCTCGGAAACAAGTGGTTTGAGAACGCGGAACCATTTGTTAGCGTGAAATAGCCTGCCAATGTGGTAAAAGTATCGATATGTCCGACAAATTGGAAAAAAAGAAATACGCTTTGGTTACCGGGGGATCGCGCGGAATAGGTCGCGCCATCTGCGAGCAGTTGGCAAAGGATTTGGACTATCAGATCCTGATCAACTATAACAGTAGTAAGGAGGCGGCCGAGGAAACCCTTCGCTTGGTAGAAGCGGCCGGAGGCAAAGGGGAATTGATCCAGTTCGATGTGGCGAACACGGAGCAAGTAAAATCGAGTTTGGACAACTGGCATGAAAACCATAAAAATGGGGTCATTGAGGTAGTGGTGAACAACGCCGGCATCACCAAGGATGGATTGTTCATGTGGATGCCACCAGAAGATTGGTCCGATGTCATCAACACCAGCCTAAATGGATTTTACAATGTTACCAACCCGTTGATTCAAAAACTGTTGGTCAACAAATATGGCCGGATCATCAATATGGTTTCGGTCTCCGGATTAAAAGGCACTCCGGGTCAAACCAATTATTCAGCGGCAAAAGGGGCGGTTATTGGGGCGACTAAAGCACTTGCACAAGAAGTTGCAAAAAGAAACGTTACTGTAAATGCCGTTGCACCAGGATTCATCAAAACCGACATGACCAGCGAATTGAACGAAGCGGAATTAAAGAAAATGGTGCCCGCCAATCGTTTTGGGGAAGCCGAGGAGGTAGCACATCTCGTATCGTTTCTGGCTTCCTCTAAATCAGGATATATCACAGGGGAGGTAATCAACATCAACGGCGGTATTTATTCGTAACATCCTACAAAAAAGCAATGAGGAGAGTTGTCATTACGGGAATGGGCATTTATTCGTGCATCGGCAAGAATCTAGACGAAGTGAAGAAATCGCTCTATGAAGGCCGGTCGGGAATCGTATATGACCAGGAGCGTGCTGATTTTGGCTATCGTTCGCCCCTTACCGGTGCCGTGGAAGAACCAGACCTAAAAGGATTGCTTAACAGAAGACAGCGCATTAGTATGGGCGAGGAAGCCCAATATGCCTATGTAGCCACATTGGAGGCCCTGGAAAACGCCAAGATAGATCAAGACTACTTGGATAGGAATGAAGTAGGTATCATTTATGGGAATGACAGTACTGCCCGATCGGTCATTGAATCGATAGATATTATGCGGGAGAAAAAAGATACCACCCTGGTGGGTTCGGGAGCCATTTTTAAGGCCATGAACTCTACAGTGACCATGAACCTTTCTACCATTTTTAAGCTAAGGGGCGTAAATTTCACGATTAGTGCCGCCTGTGCAAGTGGATCTCACTCGATAGGTACGGCCTACCATTTGATAAAAAGTGGCCTACAAGAATGTATCATCGCCGGGGGTGCCCAAGAAGTAAATCATTTGGCTTTTGGTAGTTTTGACGGCCTCGGTGTATTCGCCATGCATGAAAATGACCCTCGGAAAGCCAGCCGACCGTTCGATAAAGACAGAAACGGGTTGGTACCCAGTGGTGGTGGGGCAACCCTAATACTGGAAAGTTACGAGTCGGCCGTACGACGCAAAGCACCTATTTTGGGTGAAATCATAGGGTATGGTTTTTCATCGAATGGGGACCATATTTCCACGCCGAATGTTGAAGGTCCGGCAAGGGCGATGAACCGGGCTCTGGACCAAGCGAATATAGAGGCTGCCAATGTCGATTATGTCAATGCCCATGCCACTTCCACACCAGTGGGCGATGCCAATGAGGCCTCCGCCATTTTGGAGGTTTTTGGTGCCAGTAATCCCTATGTTAGTTCGACCAAATCAATGACGGGCCACGAGTGTTGGATGGCCGGAGCAAGCGAAATCATCTATTCGATACTCATGATGCGGCATTCGTTCATAGCACCGAATATCAATCTGGAAAACCCTGATGAGATTTCGGCCAAATTAAACATCGTTAAGAAAACGTTAAATAAAAAAATTGACGTATTTTTGTCCAATTCATTCGGATTCGGTGGTACGAATTCCGCTTTGATCGTAAAAAATGCTATTGAAAGATGATAATGACCAAACAAGTTATTGTTGAAAAAATCGATGCCTTCCTTATCGATGAATTTGAAGTCGATCCCGAAGAACTGGTCCCTGGTGCAAATCTGAAAGAATCCGTCGGGTTGGATAGTCTGGATTTTGTGGATTTGGTGGTTGCCGTTGAAAGTAACTTCGGAGTGAAGTTAGTGGGCGATGACTTTGTCAACATAGTCACCCTCCAAGACTTTTATGACTTGATCGAAAGAAAGCTGGACTAATCGATCAAAACAATGACAATGAATGGCAGCGGAGTGGGAAGGAAAATCCAAGGGAACCGTATTAGGCTATAAGATATATATCTTTTTCATTAAATATTTAGGCCTTAACGCATCGTATCTCTTACTGCACTTCGTCGTTTTTTATTACTGTATCTTTTCGCTTAAAAGCTCTAGGGCAATCTACTATTATCTTCGCAAACGACAAGGCTACTCAAAGACCAAGAGCCTTTTCAGCATCTATAAAAGCTACTACGTTTTCGGACAAACGCTTATTGACCGCGCTACGATTTCCGCAGGTCTTAGGGAACGCTTTACTTACGAATTTGATGGTATCGAGAACATAGAACGACTGTTGGTACAAAAAAAAGGAGGCATTCTTTTAAGTGCCCATGCAGGCAATTTCGAGGTTTCCGAATATTTCCTGGAAGACGTAAGTGAAATATCGCAGATAAGTGTGGTAACTTGGGATACCGAACACGAGCAGATCAAGTCGTACATGGAGACCGTTAAGGCCAAATCGAACGTAAAGTTTATTTTGGTCAAGGAAGATCTGTCCCACATTTTTGAAATTCACGATAGCCTGAGCAAAGGGGAGTTGGTCTGCTTTACCGGGGATCGTTTCTTAGAGGGTTCAAAGTTTCAAGAAGAATTATTTTTAGGAAAAAAAGCCAAGTTTCCCTTAGGACCATTTTTACTGGCCTCCCGGCTGAAAGTACCTGTCTTGTTTGTTTATGTCATGAAGGAACCCAAAAAAAAGTACCATCTTTATGCCAGAACTTCGACCGCAAAAAAACGGGATGCCGATGCGTTACTAAAGGAATACACAGAAAATCTGGAATGGATTCTGGAGAAGTATCCCTTACAGTGGTTTAATTATTTTGATTTTTGGAACGACAAGAGCCAGCAATGAAAGAAGTTTTAGTGGTGTACTATTCCCAAACGGGACAATTGTTCGATATTATCAACAATATTGTCTCGACCCTAAAGGACGAAAATATCAACATCACCTATCATGAGATCATTCCCAAAAAACCGTTCCCTTTCCCTTGGAAAGAAGAAGATTTTTTGGATGCCTTTCCGGATTCATTTCTTCAGACTCCCCATGAAGTCCATCCACCGAGACCCGAGGTAATGGGTAAAAAGTACGACTTGGTCATTCTAGGACACCAAGTTTGGTATTTGTCGCCCTCAATTCCACTAAATTCATTCCTGAAATCCGATGCAGCCAAAAAATTACTGCACGACACCCAGGTCGTGACCGTGATCGGCGCCCGTAATATGTGGTATCAATCCCAGGAAAAATTGAAGAGGCTTTTAATCAATTGCAAGGCGAAGCTGGTTGGTAATATCGCCCTGGTCGATAGACATATCAACCACCTTAGCGTAATTACCATTCAGCATTGGATGCTCAGGGGCAAGAAAGACCGTTACCTCGGTATCTTTCCCAAACCGGGAGTCTCAAAAAAAGACATTTCGGAGGCAAAAAAATTCGGGCGGCCTATCAAAGCATGCTTGCTTTCAGGAGATTTTAGCAAACTTCAGGATGAACTTCTTGGATTGAACGCGGTAACGATAAAACCGGCTTTGATTCAAACCGATAAAAGAGGGAACGTTATCTTTTCGAAATGGGCTGCATTGGTAACCAAAAAAAGTAAAGCGGGTACCGCTAGCAGAAAACGATGGCTTAGGGGTTTCAAATACTATTTACAATTTGCTATTTGGATTATTGCCCCTATCGTTTTTATCGTATTTTTGCTGACTTACGTACTTTTCTATAGAAAAATACAAAAGGATATCAAGTATTACTCCTCGGTTGATTTGAAGTAGGATGTTACATTTGATTACGAATAAAAGGTTCGTAAGAAATGAGGATGCAGACCGAAAGATTTTTTACAAATGACCACAAAAGCAGGGGCATTGTCTTATGAAAGATGTTTACATTACTAAAATAGCCAAATTTTTACCCAACGAACCGGTCGACAACGACCAAATGGAAGAGCGCCTGGGTCTTTTAAATGGTAGACCGTCAAGGGCGAAGAGCATTGTGCTTCGTAGTAACCAGATTAAAACGAGATACTATGCCATTGATAAAAATGGGGAGATTACCCATAACAATGCCCAATTGACCGAACAGGCCGTACGAAACCTATGCAATGACCAATTCACTCTCAACGATATTCAATTGCTTTCCTGCGGCACCTCGAGCCCTGATCAATTGTTACCCTCCCACGCGGCCATGGTGCATGGTTTGTTAAAGAATGGAAATCTAGAAATCAATTCGGCCTCCGGGGTTTGCTGCTCTGGTATGAATGCGCTTAAATTCGGATATCTTGCGGTGAAATCGCAGCAGGTGGATAATGCTGTCTGTACCGGCTCGGAAAGATCCTCATCAAGAATGGGGACCAATATTTTCGAGGAGGAAATAGCCACACTGAAGCAATTGGAAGCCAATCCTATTTTGGCATTTGAAAAAGACTTTTTAAGATGGATGCTATCTGACGGGGCAGGTGCCGTTTTGCTCGAGAACCAGCCCAAAGGAGCGGTTTCCTTGAAAATCGAATGGATGGAAGGATATTCCTATGCCTTCGAAATGGAGACGTGCATGTATGCCGGCGGCGAAAAACTAGCGGACGGTAGTTTAAAACCCTGGAGCGATTATCCGGCAGATCAGTGGGGAAAACAATCGCTTTTCGCGGTAAAGCAAGATGTGAAACTGCTGGATGAATTCATTCTCCAGAAAGCTGTCGATAGTTTAAAACAGGCTTATGCCAAACACGGCATTTCACCAAAAGAAATCGACTACTATCTGCCCCATATTTCATCGAACTACTTCAAGCAGGGATTTTATGATGAGATGAAAAATGAAGGCGTGGAAATGCCCTGGGACAAATGGTTCTTGAATCTAGAAAAAGTTGGGAATATCGGAGCTGCTTCGATTTACGTGATGTTAGAGGAACTCGTGGATTCGGGAAGACTCAAAAAAGGAGACAGGATTCTACTGTTTGTTCCCGAAAGTGCCCGTTTTTCTTATACATATGCCTATTTAACGGTACACTAAATGAATCTATTGGAAAAGGATATTACGGATGTCGACTTTCTTCAAAGCCTCATTCCGCAGAAACCACCCTTTGTGATGGTAGATGCCCTTTATCATTTCTCCAAGACCGAGATTGTCTCCGGCTTCACCATTCCAAACAATCATCTATTTGTTTTCCAAAATCGATTCCTTGCTCCCGGACTCATCGAAAATATGGCGCAAACCGTTGCACTGCACACGGGATATAAATGTTTTTTGGAGAAAAAGAAAGCGCCAATAGGATATATCGGCGCCATCAAAAAAGCCGAAGTACTTTCGTTGCCCGAGGTGGGCTACAGATTGGAGACCTCTGTGGAAATACTTCATGATATTATGGGTATTACCTTGGTGCGGGCGAAGGTTAGCTGCGATGGGGTAGTTCTTGCGCGAAGTGAAATGAAAACCGCATTGGCAAATTAAGTGAAGGGAATAAGGCGTAATATCGATTTAAGAAAATATCTGCCACATAGGAAACCGATGCTCATGACGACTTCGATGCCGTATCTCGATGCCTCCTCGGTAGAGACTTGTTTCGACATCGAACCGGACTGTATTTTTGTTCGGAACGATTTGCTCTCTGAATCGGGACTTATCGAAAATGCTGCGCAGAGCTGCGCTGCCATTGTTGCCCAGAGCTATGTATACGACGATGAAAACAACCAAAAAATTGGTGACGCAATTGCCTATATCAGTGCCATCAAAAAAATTGAGGTCAAGAAATTGCCATCGGTAAATGAACGTATTGTCACCAAGGGAAAACTACTGTCTCGATATGACGATGAAAGCTTTAGCCTTTGTACCATGGAAGCTACTACTTTTAGAAAAGGAGAATTAATCGTAGCTTGTACTTTTAATTTTTTAATCCACGGAATACGATAGCCGTTAAACCCTCCAAGGAGTGAAAAAGGAAGAAGTACCTCAGGACAAGAGTTTTTTCAGGGAAGAGCATGGCAAGGAACTCTGCTATGCGGTAGACGATAAAGGCAACTACACTACGGCACTGAGTTCTGGATGGGAGGCGAAAACCATTGCGCTCGACAATGCCTTAAAAGCGATTGAAGAACGGATTGCCGATGCCAAAAAAAGAGTATTGGAAAACAAGACCAGCCCTATCGAATACTATATGGAGGTTTGTAAAATGGAGCCTGCCATACTCGCTAGTTACGTAGGAATGTGGCAATGGCGGGTAAAACGACATTTTAAGCCCTCGGTCTTCAAAAGGTTGAGTCAAAAAACCCTTCGGAAATACGCCGAGGTGTTCGATATAAGTGTCGAGCGACTTAAAAACATAGAGAGTACCGATATATGAAAATAGACTTCGAGCACCAACAATCGGCCCATTGTGAAAATGGAGTGGTTTCCAACCTAATGAGGCACAATGGCTATCAAGTAAGCGAGCCGATGGTGTTCGGCGTTGGTTCCGGACTCTTGTACTGTTATATCCCCTTTCTAAAGATCAACTATGCACCCCTGATTACCTACAGGGCCTTAGCCGGCTATATTTTCAATCGCTTTGCCAAAAGAGTAGGCGTTGAAATAAAACGGGAAAAATTCAATGATCCCAAAAAGGCGAAAGCAAGACTCGATGAAAATCTGAGGAATAACAATCCGGTAGGGCTACAAGTAGGCGTGTATAACCTGGTCTATTTTCCCGACGAATATCGATTTCACTTCAATGCCCATAATCTGGTGGTCTACGGTAAGGAAGACGATACTTATTTGATCAGTGATCCCGTGATGCAACATGTGACCACCCTTACCGAAGAACAACTGGAAAAAGTGCGCTATGCCAAAGGTCCTTTTGCCCCGAAGGGCCACATGTACTATCCTGTCTCATTTCCCGAAACCTTCGAATTGGAACCGGCAATCAGAAAGGGAATCAAACACACTTGCCGGGATATGTTGGCCCCAGTTCCTATTGTGGGGGCCAAGGGAATACGAACGGTTGCGAAAATGATTCGTAAATGGCCCGAGAAACATGGAAGCAAAAAGGCCAATCACTATTTGGGTCAGATAGTGCGCATGCAAGAGGAAATCGGAACAGGAGGGGGTGGTTTTCGATACATTTACGCTGCTTTTTTACAAGAGTCCAGCAAATTATTGAATAATAGCATGCTTTTTGAGCTTTCCCAAGAAATGACCGAAATCGGGGATCAATGGCGCGATTTTGCCTTGGATGCCTCTCGAATTTATAAGAATCGAAGTGTGCAAAACGACGCTTACAACAAGGTGGCCGATCAACTTGAAGCCCTTGGCAAAAGGGAAGCTGATTTTTTTGGGAAGTTGAAACGAGCCGTATAGAAGGCGTCAAACAGTAATTAAGAACCATCCCTCCGGATGAATTCAGCAATGCAATGATTCAAATAAACCAACTTTCCAAAAAATATAAAGGCGCTACCGACTATTCAGTATACAATTTGGACCTAACCGTTGAAGAAGGTGAAATTTTTGGGCTCCTAGGACCAAACGGAGCGGGGAAGACCACCCTAATATCAATGCTTTGTTCCTTGCTGAAACCCTCCTCGGGAAGTTTCACCATCAACGGACTGGATTACCACTCCCATAAAAACCAGTTAAAACGGCTCATTGGTATCGTTCCCCAAGAATATGCCCTGTATCCTACCCTGACCGCCTTTGAAAACCTTACATATTTTGGCTCGATGTACGGTTTAAAAGGAAAATCACTTAGAGATACTATCCAAAAACAACTCGAAATCCTAGGGCTTACCGACTTTGCCCAAAAAAAAACAAAAACCTTCTCTGGGGGAATGAAAAGGCGCCTGAATCTAATTTCGGGAATTTTACACCGTCCGAAAGTGTTGTTTCTCGACGAACCTACCGTAGGGGTCGATGTACAATCCCGGACCGTTATCATAGACCATCTACGAAAACTGAATACAGATGGTACTACCATTGTATATACCTCGCACCATCTAAACGAAGCTGAACAATTCTGTACCAGGGTAGCCATTATCGACCACGGGATAATCATCTGTCAAGGGCGACCTTCGGAGCTAATTGCGAATCAACACGAAATACGACATCTGGAGGACCTATTCCTGAAACTGACCGGTAAAGCCATGAGAGACCATGCATAAACTCTGGGCCTCCACATACAAGGAAATACTATTACTAACCAGAGACCTTGGGGGCTTGGCAGTTTTGTTTTTAATGCCCCTCTTGTTAGTCATCACCATCACCACCATTCAGGACAGTACTTTTAAGACCTTGGAGACATCAAAGATTCCAATATTGCTCATTGATAAGGATGAAGGGACGGTGTCCGAAAGCATCCTTGCGAATTTGGATGCTTCCGACCTTTTTGAGGTGGTAAAAGGCACTGATGAGGAAAAAGCCCAAGAGCACGTGCAAAAAGGCCTGTATCAGTTGGCTATCGTAATCCCACAAGACCTTTCGAAAGACTTGGCACAAAAAGTAGCCGAAAATGTCGAGAATATCCTTTCGAGATTCGGTATGGAGGAAGAAAACATTCCCTTGGTCAGATCAAAATATAAGCCGAAAGAGGTGCGGCTCTATTTCGATCCCGCTACCCAACAGTCTTTCAAAAGCTCGGTACGTAGTAACATCGACCAAATGATTTCAAAAATAGAGAGCGAAACCATCTACAAAGCTTTTCAAGAGCAGCTGACCGATGACGAATCGGAAGTGATTTTCGATACGCAACATTTCATTACTTTTAGGGAAATCGATCCCAGCAACAACCAAAAACCGGTTGTTCCGAATTCCACGCAACACAACATTCCTGCATGGACACTTTTCGCTATATTCTTTATCATCTTGCCCTTGGGCATTAACATGGTAAACGAAAAGAACCAGGGCACCTTTGTACGCCTTCGCACCCAACCAGTGCCGTATGCCACCGTCTTGGGTGGAAAAACAATCGTTTTTTTATCGGTGGCCCTTGTCCAGTTTGCGTTGATGCTTTTAGTAGGCCTCTATCTTTTCCCGTTAATAGGGTTGCCCAAGCTTGAAATCGCCAATAAGTTGCCTCTTTTGTTTGTAGTTGCCTTTTTTGCGGGACTGGCAGCGGTAGGGCTCGGACTCTTATTGGGCACTATCGCGAAGACACAGGAGCAATCGGCCCCCTTTGCAGCAACTTTTGTGGTGATCCTGGCGGCAATAGGCGGTGTGTGGGTACCGGTGTTTGCCATGCCTAAGTTCATGCAAACGGTATCCAATCTCTCCCCCATGAATTGGGGACTCAATGCTTTTTATGATGTATTTTTGCGAAATGTGGGCTTCTCGGACATCATACCCGAACTAGCCCTTTTAGGTGGCTTTTTCATCGTAACCACCCTTATCGCTATCTATTATTATGCAAGAAAAAATGCCGTCTAAAACCAAAAGAGAAATCAGCTTTACAAGTAAGGTAAGGGTGCGATTCGCCGAAACGGACCCACTGGGAATTGTATGGCATGGCAACTACATACAGTATTTTGAAGATGGCCGGGAAGCCTTTGGCCGCCATCACGGCATCTCTTATCTCGACCAAAAAGCACATAATTTTTCCACTCCCATCGTAGAATCAAGATGCGAGCATAAGTTGCCGCTGACGTACGGCGATGTGGCTACAATAAAGACTACTTATATTGACACCGCAGCCGCAAAGATGATTTTTAAATACGAAATCAAAAATCCCGCAGGACAGGTCGTCTGCATGGGAAAGACTGTCCAGGTTTTCGTTGAACTTGGAGGGGAACTCTCTTTGGTTATTCCCGAATTCTTTATGGAATGGAAGAAAAAAATGGGCCTTCTCAGTGAATAAGGTGTACCTTTCATATAATAACATTGTTTCAGGTTATGGCTTCGATACGGCGGCCGCGGTCGAAGGCATCAAAAAAGAAGATGCCTGCCTGCGACAAATTCATGATAAGCATCTACTCCCTAATCATTACTGTGCTTCCAAAGTAGCTAGCGAAACACTGGAGGAAGCCTATGCCCAACTTCGACCAAAGGAAGCACATACGCACTTGGAAAAAATGCTACTCGTTTCCCTCGAAAAAACCATTAGGGCCTCTCAACTCGAATTAACCGACCGAGTAGGCCTGATCATTTCTACGACCAAAGGAAATATCGATGTGCTGGAGCCTGAGAACCCCTTTCCCAAGAGTCGCGCCTATCTCGGTCAATTGGGTGAAAAAATCAGACATTTTTTCGGTTTTCAAAACGAAGCCCTCGTGCTTTCCAACGCTTGCGTATCGGGAGTATTGGCCATCGCGATCGCGAAACGTTTTATTCTACAAGGCACCTATGACGAAGTATTCGTGGTAGGCGGCGATTTGGTCACCAAATTTATCCTATCAGGATTTAATGCTTTTCAGGCACTAAGCGATGAACCGTGCAGACCCTATGATAAAAACAGGTCGGGAATCAATATCGGAGAGGTCGGAACCAGCGTTTTGGTAACAAAAAAAACCACTCATTTAGCGGAAGAATCGGTGGTATTGCTGGGGGAAGCCTCCTGCAATGATGCCAATCATATTTCCGGCCCTTCACGAACAGGAGAAGGCCTTTACAGGAGTATAGTGGCCGCCCTGGCCCAGTCGGAACTGAATGCAGGCAACATCGACTGTATTTCGGCCCATGGAACGGCGACCTTGTTTAACGACGAAATGGAAGCCATCGCTTTCAACCGGTCTGGCTTGCAAAATACCCCTATGAACAGCCTAAAAGGTTATTTTGGCCATACGCTTGGGGCCTCCGGACTATTGGAAACGATCATCGGTATGCATTCCCTTCATCAAAATACGTTGTTCGCCTCCAAAGGATTCCAAGAGTTGGGGGTATCGGAGCCTTTGAACATCATTAAGAAAACAACCCCCAAACCGATCGAAACCTTTTTGAAGACCGCCTCCGGTTTCGGGGGATGCAATACGGCGGCTATTTTTAAAAAAGTAGCGGAAAAATGATGGAAAAATATCACATCGAGAGTTACTGCCGCATCAAAGATCAGCGAATTTCGTTAAATGGTGCTACGGTCTTTGAAAGTGCCGAAACCAATTTTTTACCGTTTATAAAAGAAGCCTATAAGACTCTGGACACCCAATACCCCAAGTTCTTTAAGATGGATGCCTTGAGCAAGCTTGCCCTGATCGCTTCCGACCTGCTCCTGAAGAATATGACCGAGAAAAACATCGCCTTGGTCTTATCGAATCGTGCGGCAAGCCTGGATACAGATCGTCGACATCAGCAAAGCATTGAAGAGGCGGATCATTATTATCCGAGTCCGGCCGTATTCGTCTATACCTTACCCAATATCTGTCTGGGGGAAATTAGCATTAAGCATCGACTATTTTCCGAAAATGGTTTTTTTGTATTTGAGCAATTCAGGGCGGACCCGTTGGTTGATTATGCCGATGGTCTACTCAAGATGCAGAGGGCGGAAAAGGTGTTATGCGGATGGATGGACCTCGATAACGAAAAATATGATGCCTTTTTGTACGTTGTGGCAAAGAATGGTATTTTTACCCATTCGAAGAAGAAGATAAACCAATTATACCAGACTTCATGACCGATTTAAAATTAGAATTAAAGGAGAAAATCATTGAGCAACTTAATTTGGAAGATGTATCGGTCGATGACATTGGGGACAGCGATCCCCTTTTTGGTGAGGGCCTTGGTTTGGATTCTATCGATGCGCTGGAGCTCATTGTGATGCTCGACAAAGACTACGGCATCAAATTGGCCGATCCAAAGGAAGGTCGGCAAATCTTTGAATCGGTCGAAACCATGGCGACCTACATTACACAACAAAAAGGAGCTTGACCCCCAATTTCTTTCTTCTCAAAGATCTGTTCTTTAAGTAAACACCTGATTGCTATTTTTTGGAAGATATCCAGAATCAAAAAGCTACCTGTCAAAACTTCGATTTAAACATCGGATATTCGTATTTTTACGGCTGAAAATTTAGATGAAGCGTTCGTATGGGTAAAGGGGTAGCAATTACCGGTATGGGAATTATTTCCGCCATCGGTGAAGACGTGGCGGAAAATTATCGATCGCTCATCTCCGGGCAAATCGGTATTTCGAAGATTTCCCAAATAGAAACTGTACATAAGAACGAGATCATGGTCGGCGAAGTCTCCCTGACCAATTCCGAATTGGAAGAACGACTCGGGCTTCCAAAGAATTCGTGGTCCAGAACTTCATTATTAGGTGTTATCGCCGCAAAGGAGGCGGTAGCGCAAGCAGGAATATCGGACATCAACAAAGAGCGAACCGGCCTTATTTCCGGAACTACCGTCGGTGGAATGGACAAATCCGAACAATACTTTTACGAGTATTTTGAGAACAACGATGCCTGGCATCACATCAATGGGCTCCATGCAGGGGATTCAACCCAAAAGATTGCCCGTAACCTGGGATTGGAAGAAAGTTTCGCCACTACGATCAGTACCGCTTGCTCTTCCGCCGCCAATGCCATAATGTTGGGTGCCCGCATGATCAAATCGGGACAACTAGATCGAGTCGTGGTCGGTGGGGCCGACTGTCTCTCAAAATTTACCATCAATGGATTTAAAACCCTAATGATCTTATCGGATACCTACAACACTCCTTTTGATGAGAACCGAAAAGGACTCAATTTGGGAGAGGCAGCGGCTTACTTGGTCCTGGAATCGGACAGCTTGGTCGAGAAAGAAGGCAAAGAGGTCTTGGGTTATGTGAAAGGATATGGCAATGCCAATGATGCCTTCCATCAGACGGCATCCTCTGACTATGGGGATGGCGCGGTCTTGGCGATGGAAAAGGCCCTAAAAGTGGCAGGTTTGACGCCCGAAGCAATCGACTATGTAAACGCCCATGGCACGGCTACTCCTAATAACGACCTTTCCGAAGGTCGTGCCATGCTTCGTATTTTTGAAGGAAAGGTACCCAAATTCAGTTCTACCAAGGCGTTTACGGGCCACACTTTGGCAACCGCCGGTGCTGTCGAAGCCGTATACTCGGTACTGGCCTTGCAGAACGATACGATTTACCCTAACCTGAATTTCAAAACGCCTATGAAAGAGTTCGAACTGGTACCGGAGACCGAACTCAGAAAAGAACAATTGAATGTCATCCTATCAAATTCCTTTGGTTTCGGAGGTAACTGTACCACCCTGCTATTTTCCAAAAAAGCATAATGAAAGCGGTTTATATTAATAGCGTCGGCTCGGTTTCTGCCCAGAAAACCTTCAACAACGAGGACTTTTTGGAGGAAATCGTCACCTATAATGATACCACGATTCGGGTGATCGAGCCCGACTACAAGGCATACATTACGCCCGCAGCCGCTCGTAGAATGGCCAAGGGCATCAAAATGAGTACCGTAAGTGCCAAAACGGCAATGGAGGAGGCCGGAGTGGAAAATATAGACGCCATCATTGTAGGTACCGGACTCGGTTGTATCGGGGATTCGGAGAAATTCGTGAGCGCCATCATTGACAACAAGGAACAATTCCTAACCCCTACCCGCTTTATACAATCATCCCATAACACTGTTTCGGGACAAATAGCCTTGGGAGTCGGCTGCAAGGGCTATAACTTCACCTACGTACATTCCGCGATCTCTTTCGAATCAAGTCTGCTCGACGCCCTGATGCAGATTCGAAATAAGGAAGCCACTAATATTTTGGTCGGTGGAGTCGATGAGCTGGTAGACCACCACGTGGATACCCATAGACTCATCGATCATATTAAGCACAAACCGGTGGATTCTAGCCAATTACTGCAATCAAATTCAAAGGGCTGTGTCATGGCCGAAGGTGCTCACTTTTTTGTCCTTTCCGGGCAAAAACAGTCTTCTACTTATGGGGAATTGGTTGCTATAACTACCTACAATACCTTATCCAAGAGTGTGCTCTCGGAAAAGGTATCCCAATTTTTGGGACAGAACGGATTGACCCCCGAAGAACTCGATTTGGCGATATTTGGCAACAACGGCGACATCGACTTTGATTCCTATTACGAACTGTTGGGCAAGGGTATTTTCAAAAACACGCCTCAAGCCTATTACAAACACCTTTCCGGAGAATTTGATACAGCCAGTGGTTTCGGTTTTTGGCTGGCCGCCAAAATCCTGAAAAGCCAAACCGTTCCCACAGCAGTGAAACTGAATCAATTGGAAGTATCCCGACCTAAGACGATCTTATTATACAATCAGTATCGTGGTGAAAATCACAGCCTGGTACTACTCCGCCGATGCTAAAACGACGTGCCTTAAATACATTGACCATTGGTGTCCTTACAACACTTGCCATTACTAGTTTTTTCGTTCCCGTTTCATGGTGGTGGTTTGTCCTGACGGTTTTTTCGTGGTTGGTAATTACCCTTTTTGGCTCTTTTTTGATACGTTGGAACTATCATTTAAAGTCATACCACTCCAACAAGACAATTGATGAAAACTGGGTCTCGATTACCTTTGATGACGGTCCGAATACCGAGTTTACGCCAAAAGTGTTGAAATTGTTGAAACAATACAATGCCAAGGCCACCTTCTTCTGTATAGGAAAACAAGTAGAAAAGCATCCAACAATCTTACTGGATATCATCGATCATGGTCACAGCATTGGCAACCACACCTATTCCCATTCCAAATCGTTCGGCTTTTTTGGGCTGAACAGGGTGATTGAAGAGTTAAGGAAAACGAACATGCTTGTCAAGGACCTAACGGGGCTCGAGATGAAACTCTATAGGCCTTGCTTTGGGGTAACCAATCCCCAGATAGAAAAAGCGGTCAAGGCCCGGGAGCTTTATTCCATTGGTTGGAATGTACGCTCGCTGGATACGACCCCACGAACTGCCTCCAATATTCTAAAACGAATTACTTCCAGAATTTCAAAAGGGGATGTCGTATTGCTTCACGACACCAGCGAAAAAACAATCGCCGTTTTGGAACAGTTATTGTTATTTTTGCAGGAGAACCATTTACAATCGGTCCCGGTGGACAAATTGTTGCAGTTAAAAGCGTATGCGTAACCCTTTCCCCTTTTTGAACTCTGTTCCCAAGAAACTGTTCATCCCAATCGGATTTTTGTGGCTATTTCTATTTTCCTTGCCACTTGGTGCGCAGACCAAAATGAACACTGGGGAAGCAAGTGCACTGAGAAAGAAGGTCAAAGCCGTCGCCAAGGCCACAAGAACGATCAGCAGCGACTTTACACAGTACAAGCATTTGGACTTTTTGTCGAACGACATCATATCAAAAGGGACCTTGGCCTTCAAGGCACCCGATTGGGTAAAGTGGGAATATACCGAACCCTTTTCCTATGCTGTCTTGTTCAAAAATCAGACCCTCTATATTAACGACGATGGTAAAAAGAGCAATATGGATTTGGGAAATAATAAAATCTTTAAGCAACTTAACCAACTGATTGCGGCCAGTATAAGAGGGGATATGTTCGACGATGCCACTTTTGATATTTCCTATTATAAAGAAGACAATGGCGACTTGGTACATTTTATTCCTAAAGACCCGCAGTTTGCAGAATTTATAAGTGCTTTTCACATTACCTTCAGTACGGTCGGAGAGGTCGAGGAGGTCAAAATGATTGAACCTTCCGGCGATTATACCCAGATCATCTTCAGCAACCGAACACAGAACCAACCCCTCCCCGATGCGGTTTTTACTCAGTAGTCTCTTTCTTTTATTGGTAGGCTGTGCCTCTTATCCAAAGAAAAACGGATACGTGGCTTCAAAGGTCCAAACAACCGTAGTATGCAACCCTTACTTTTCAAATCCATCCATAGATTATGTATATAAATCGAACATAGAGGTGTTCGACCGTTCGTTCGGTGGTATTTTGGTCATTAAGAAGTTAGGCCAAGACCACCACCGTATAGCGTTTACGACCGAAATGGGGAATACCCTATTTGATTTTTCCTTAAAGGGAGATAACCTGACCATTAATAGAATTATCAAGGAACTCGATAGGAAAATCTTGGTCAGTGTGCTCAAAAGAGACTTCCTGGCCCTAACCACGGAAAGTATTCAAAGTATCGAAAATTTTAGCAAAGCCTCCAAGATGCTCAAAAAGGCTTCGATTTTGGGGAAAAACCATTATTATGTGTTCGAAAATGACCGATTACTACAAATCATAAGAGCTAAAAATGGAAAGAAAAAAGTAGTTTTCCTTTTTTCGGGAATAAGTAATAACATTGCAAAGAAGATTGACATCCAGCACCACAACTTCAAACTGAAAATTAGCCTTAAAGCTATTTAAACCTTAAATTGCGACCATGCTGATAAAAGGATTGTATTCCATTGTAAGTTTCGAACAAGAGGTGCAAAAAATCCTGGTTTCGGTAAAATTGCATAAAGAGCATGCGGTTTTTAAAGGACACTTTCCCGGAAATCCCGTAATGCCCGGGGTATGTATGATTCAAATGATAAAAGAACTCACCGAAAAGGCCACCGGGAAAGAGCTTTTTTTATCGGTAGCCTCCAATATCAAGTTCATGGCCATCATCAACCCGGAAAAAAACGACACGATTCAACTGATACTGGATACATCCGAAGAGGAAGATTTCGTAAAAGTAAAAAGTTCTGTAAGTTTTGAGGATACTTTGGCACTAAAACTAAGTGCAACCTTTAAAATAGTCGGCTAGTGATGAAAGTGGCAGCGTTGATTGTTGGATTACTATTCTCTATCCTACCCGTTCCGGATATCTCCGAGGTGCGGCAAAGCTATCGTGAAGCTTCCACGGATGGGGAGGCCGCGACACGGTTATATCAAGATCTTTCAACTATTTCAAAAGGGGAAGATGATGTGCTCATCGCCTACAAAGGCGGAGTGACTACGATGCTGGCCAAATATGCGAAAACGGTAAAAGAGAAGAAAATGTTTTTTAAGGAAGGGATAACATTTTTGGAATATGCGGTAGAGAAAGCCCCCAACAATATCGAAATCAGGTACGTTCGCCTCAGTGTAAAGGAAAATGCCCCAAAGATTACAGGCTACAAAAAGAATCTGGACGAAGACAAAGACTTCATTCTCAACCACCTATCAAGTGTTGAAAACCCGGAGATAAAAAAATACATCAAAGGTTATATTTCGCAATCGAAGATATTTAACGAGTCTGAAAAGCAATCGGTCCTTGACGACTAGGGCAGATTTATAGCCTACCCAACCGGTATACGCCACCCATAATATAGAAATCCGGCCTTCAAAGCATTCCCTTATTTGCTAGCACTACAAATTAAGCGGTGTAATCGTATCTTTGGGAAAAATTGTGGCTTCCCAGTCACCTAGTTATTTTAACCGTGCCGACCGTTACCCCATCGATACAAGAAACCATGAAACGGCTCCATTGTTGTGTGCTGGTACCGACCTATAATAACGCAGGCACCTTACAAAAAGTCTTGGATAATATTTTAAGGTTGACCTCCGAAATCATTGTGGTCAATGATGGCGCAACCGACGGCACCGCGAATATCCTTAAAAACTACAAACAAATTCATCAAATACGGCTCCCCGAAAACAAAGGAAAGGGAAACGCCTTAAAGGTAGGTTTTAAAAAGGCGTTGGATTTGGGGTATGAATATGCCATCACCATCGATTCCGATGGGCAGCATTTTCCAGAGGACATTCCGGTTTTTTTGAAGACCTTGGAGAAGAGCGAAAGCAAAAATATCTTGTTGATTGGCGCGAGAAACATGGACCAATCCGACGTGCCCGGAAAAAGTAGTTTTGGAAACAAGTTTTCCAATTTTTGGTTCTGGTTTGAAACCGGCAAGCGGTTAAAAGACACCCAATGTGGTTTTCGTTTGTATCCTTTAAAGGAAATCGAAAAACTAAGCCTACGAACCCCCAAGTTCGAATTCGAAATCGAGGTCATCGTAAAAGCGTCCTGGAACGGCACCTTGGTAGAAAATGTTCCGGTCAAAATCTCCTATGATGAAGACGAACGGGTCTCCCATTTTAGGACCGTACCCGATTTTGCGCGTATCAGTGTGCTTAACACTTGGTTTGTCATTGTGGCCTTATTCTACATAAAACCACGAAATTTTTTTCGAAAAATTCGAAAAAAGGGATTTAAAAAATTCTTGATTGAAGACGTATTACATCATAACGATTCTCCTAAAAAAAAGGCCTTATCCATTGCTTTGGGCGTTTTTATAGGCGTTAGTCCGTTTTGGGGTTTTCAGACACTTCTTGTATTGTTCTTAGCAGTTTTTTTAAAATTGAACAAAGCCATTGCCTTTGCTTTCTCGAACGTAAGCATACCACCATTTATTCCCTTTATTGTTTACGGAAGCGTACAATTGGGCATGCTACTGACCGGGGAACAGCTTTCTTTTTCTATGGACAATCCCAAGTTGGATTTCGAGGTGCTCAAACACTTGAAAACCTATGTCATCGGAAGCTTTGCCTTGGCAGCTATTGCGGCTGCCTTATTTGGTTTTATAGGATATGTTACCCTCATGGCAAAAAGAAAAATGGCGATTGACAATGGGTAGGTTTCTTCTTCGAACATACCAAGTGATCCGTCAAAAAAGTTGGGCAAGTCTTCTGGGTCTTTTGTTGATAATTCTAGGGTTACTGGCCATTGTTCGACAAATTCAATTCGAAGACGATATTACCTCCCTGATTCCCGCCAACGATGAAGCAAAACGCATTCAAAAAGTACTGAAGTCGATTACCTTCACTGACAAAATCGTAGTCAATGTCCAGAGAGATGATAAAGGTACCGTTGAAGACCTTACCCAATATGCAACGGAGTTTTTGGATAGCGTTCAAAAAAACAACGCTGAATTCATCAAAAATATCCAGGGCAGGGTGAATGAAGACGACCTGCCCATAACCTTGGACCTCATTTATAACAACCTGCCGCTATTTTTAGACGAGGGCGATTATCAACAGATACAACAAAAGCTCTCATCGGATAGTATTGCAAAAATTACCGAAAAAAACTACCGGACACTTATCTCACCCTCTGGAATCGTCGCTAAAAAAACCATTCTGAAAGATCCCTTCGGGCTATCGTTCGTCGCTTTAAAAAAATTGCAGCAACTCGGAATCGGAGATGATTTTAAATTGAAAAACGGATTTCTACTCGACACCAGAGAAACCAATATCCTACTCTTTATTACCCCTACCCATAGCTCGAACGCCACCGATAAAAACCTTCCCTTTTCAGACCAACTATATGCCTTGCAAGAACAACTGAATACTAAATACCAAGGTAGAATCCAAAGTGAATACTACGGTGCGGCGCTGGTGGCTGTCGCCAACGCCAAACAAATCAGAAAGGATATCCAGTTTACCGTAAGCATTGCGATGACCTTGCTTTTGATACTTATGATTTTCTTCTACCGCAAATGGGCACTGCCATTGATCTTGTTTACACCTACCCTATTCGGTGTGTTGCTTGCCGTGGCATTCCTTTGCCTTATCCGAACAAAAATATCGGTTATCTCCCTAGGCATCGGGGCGGTCTTACTGGGGGTTACCTTGGACTATGCCTTACACATACTTACACATATTCGAAATGGTAAGAGTCTGGAAAGCCTATATTACGATGTGGCCCCGTCGATCATGATGAGCAGCCTTACGACCGCGTCGGCCTTTCTGTGCCTCTTGTTTTTGGAATCCCAAGCGTTGCAAGACCTCGGCATCTTTGCCGCAGTGAGCGTTACGGGAGCCTCGGTATTTGCGCTATTGTTCATTCCACAAGTATATAGAACGGTCAAGGCTCCTTCCAAAAAAACACTGCTCGATCGGTTGGCGGCGTACAACGTGCATCAGAGCAACTGGAGCATTCTTGGAGTTATTGCCATAACGATTATTAGTATGTTCACCTATGGGACCGTTGTTTTCAACCAGGATTTGACCAAACTCAACTACGAACCCGAGATACTTTCAGAGGCGCGAAAGCGATTGGAAACACTTACCGATATCAGTTCCAAATCGATTTATCTTTCTACCTACGGGGATGATCAAGAGAAGGTATTACGTAAAAACGATTCGCTGTATGCAACTTTGGAGCAATTGCAACAAAAGAATGAGATCATAAGCTTTAGTTCCATTGGTGCCTTGGTGCGGTCGAAACAGGTACAACAACAAAAAATCCAGGCTTGGAACGATTTCTGGCAGGCTGAAAAAATAACCACGACCAAGGAAAATCTCATCGAAAGTGGCGACAGCCTTGGCTTCAAGGAAAATACCTTCCGAGAATTCTATGAATTGTTGGAAGCGGATTTCGAACCCATGGAAATCAACGATTTCGAAGTTGTCAAATCCTTTGCGGTCGACGATTACATCGTTCAAGATGAAAATGGCACCACCATCACCTCTTTGGTAAAGGTCGATGAAGCACATATTGATGCCATAAGAAATCGTTTTGCCGGTGAACCAAACACATTACTCATAGATCGGCAGCAGGTTAACGAAACCTTTTTGGGCAATCTTAAAAACGATTTCAACAGCCTCATCGGGTATTCGTTGATCGTCGTATTATTGATTTTGCTTTTTTTCTATCAAAGCTTGTCATTGACCTTGGTGACCAGCATTCCCATTTTCCTGACCTGGTTTTTGACCGTGGGTATCATGGGCCTTTTCCATATCGAATTCAACATCTTCAACATTATCATCTGTAGCTTTATTTTTGGTTTGGGGGTAGATTACAGCATATTCATCACTAATGGACTCCTAACCGAGTACCGCTCCGGGGAGCGGACCCTCACCACCCACAAGACTTCTATCATTTTATCGGTCATCACCACCATTGCCGGGGTGGGGGTAATGATCTTCGCCAAACATCCGGTGCTCTACACCATTTCGGTGGTCTCGCTGATCGGTATCCTTTGCGCGGCTTTCGTAGCCTTTACCATTCAACCACTGTTACTTCGATTATTTATCGGAGATCGTAAAAAGAGGCCGATTTCCCTGCGTTACTTGGTTCATTCGATCCTATCGTTCGGTTATTTTGGGATAGGCGGTTTCTTGCTTTCGATGTATGCGTGGGTCGTATTGACAATTTCCCCAAAAAGCAGGATGAAGCAGAACCACGGGTTTCATACCATCGTTTCCAAATTAATGGGTTCCGTTTTGTACACCAACCCCTTCGTCACCAAGAAAATCAATAATCCACACAATGAAAACTTCTCGGAACCCGTGATGATCATTGCCAATCATACATCGTTTTTAGATATTCTTTCGATTGGTATGCTACATCCCAAGATTGTTTTTCTGGTAAACGATTGGGTCTACAACTCGCCTGTTTTTGGTTGGGCCGCCAAGTTGGCCGGCGCTTACCCCGTCTCAGGAGGTATTGAACACGGGGAGAGCTATCTGAGGAAAAAGGTGAAACAAGGGTTCAGCTTAATTGCCTTTCCGGAGGGCACCCGTTCTACCAGCAACAAAATCAAACGTTTTCATAAAGGGGCATTCTACCTAGCGGAAGAAATTGGTCTCGATATCCTCCCGGTCCTGATCCATGGTAACTCGGAAGTATTGCCCAAGGGAAGTTTTATTATCAGGGATGGAAGCATTACCATCGAAATACTTCCGAGAATTAAGGCCGATGATCCAAGCTTTGGCAGGACCTATTCGGCACGAAGCAAAGCTATCGGGACCTATTTCAAACAACAGTTCCGCAGGCTACGCAATACGGTAGAAACCGAAACTTACTGGCACAAGACCATTTTGGAGCATTATAGGTATAAGGGCAATACGATTTACAGCGCCGTTAAGAACGATTTAAAAAAACAGGCGAACACCTATTACCAAATTGCAAAAGAACTCGGGGAAAAAGACCGAGTCGTACATCTTTCGAAGAACTATGGCCAGTTCGACCTTTTGTTATCGTTGGATGCAATCGATAGGAAAATTTCATTGTACCTTGAAAAGATGGAAGCTAGGGAAATTGTACAAAACAACTTTCTAACCCATCAATACAGCAAGATTAGCGTAGTGAATTCACTCGAAGAAGTACTTAGCGTGAATCCCAACGTACTGATCATCGATACCGACAGCATTGACCCCACGTCCCTACCGGAATCTTTTATGACGGCGATCCATATTTTGATTATTTTAAAGGATGGAAAGTCGATGACGCCACAAGATGCCATGGCATTCGGTTTTGAACCGGTTGTTCAAGGTGAAGGGTATCTCTCCTATAAACGAAAAAAGATTTGAGCAAAATGAAACATATCATCAGCGCAGCCGATCTGGAAAGACGATTGAACGAACCCGACCTCGTTATTCTGGACGCCACCATTCCCAAAGTGGCAGGTTCGGTATCGACCAATGAAAAGCGTCGTATCAAAGGGGCCCGGTTTTTTGATATCAAGAAGACGTTCAGCGATGCCACCAGCGCTTTTCCCAACACCCTCCCCACGGCGGAGCAGTTTAAGCGGGAATGCCGAAAATTGGGAATCAATACCACTAGTTTCATCGTGGTCTATGACGATTGGGGTATCTATTCCAGTCCACGGGCATGGTGGATGTTCCGAACCATGGGACATGACAAGGTTGCCGTTTTGGATGGCGGACTGCCCGAATGGGAAAACCAGGGGTATGAAACCGAACCGGTTTCGGAACAAAAATATGTTTCCGGAAATTTTAAGGCAACTTTGAATCCAGCAGCCGTAAAGGATTTTGACTTTATTCGAAGCAACATCGAGGAAAACAAGGCCCTGGTCATCGATGCCCGCTCTTCCGATCGTTTCCATTCAAGGGTACCCGAACCAAGAGCCGACTTGCGAAGCGGACATATCAAAGGAGCTATCAATATTCCGTATACCGAAGTACTGGAAGCCGGGAAGTTCAAGTCGAAAGAACAGCTAAAAGAGGTGCTTCGAGGATTGGAAGGGGAAACAAAACCCTTGGTTTTTTCCTGTGGATCGGGCATTACCGCCTGTATCGTAGCCCTAGCCAGCGAATCGGTTTTAGGAAATGACAAAGCCATTTATGATGGCTCCTGGACCGAATATGCACAGTTGACCAACTAGCTAATTAAACCCATTTCGTTCCTAAAGGACAAAATCATAACTTTATAGCCTTAAAAAAATTGCAAAAAACGCATGAAGGAGCACTATGATGTAGTGATTATCGGAAGCGGTATGGGCGGACTCGTGGCGGCAAACATTTTGGCCCGAGAGGGAAAGTCGGTCTGTGTGCTCGAAAAGAACAACCAATACGGGGGCAATCTACAAACCTTCGTCCGTGAGAAAACCATTTTCGATACGGGGGTGCACTATTTGGGTGGGCTCTCCAAAGGGCAGAACCTGTACCGATATTTTGAGTATTTGGATATTTTAGACGGCCTTGAGTTTATTCAGCTCAACGAGGATGGTTTTGACATCATTACTTTTGACAACGATCCCAAGGAATATCCCCATGCACAGGGCTACGAGAATTTTGAAAATAGCTTGATCGCCCAGTTTCCTGAAGAGGCCGACGCAATCAAAAAATATACGGCCAAACTACGGGAAACCTGCGAAAAATTTCCACTTTATAATCTAAAAGTCGGGAAACCCTATTATGAGGATTCCGATATGTTCGCCACTCCGGCAAAACCCTATATCGACTCCCTTACGGAAAACGAAAAGTTGCGGGCCGTCCTAGCAGGATCGAACCTCTTGTATGCGGGTGATGCCGAAAAGAGTCCCTTTTACGTACATGCGCTCTCCGTCAATTCCTATATCGAAAGTGCGTATCGTTGTGCCAATGGCGGTAGCCAAATCACCAAAAGGCTTATCCGGAAATTAAAAGAACATGGCGGTGAGGCCTATAAGCATCAAGAAGTGGTCGATTTTGAGGTTGTAGATAAAAAAGTCGTTTCAGTATCGACCAAAAAAGGCGATGTGGTCAAAGGGAACCTTTTTATCTCGAACATAGAACCTAAGACTACGGTAAAATTAGTGGGAGAGCAACATTTTAGAAAATCGTATGGCAAGCGTATAGAGGAAATCGACAGCACAATCTCGGCCTTTAGTGTCCACATCGTACTGAAACCGAAGACCTTCCCGTACCTGAACAAAAACTACTATCATTTTAAGGACTACAATGCCGTTTGGAACGGCCATCAATACACGGAAGAAAGTTGGCCCGAAACCTACATGGTCTCTATGGGCGTTCGTAAAAACCAAGATGAATGGGGCGACCAGCTGACCGCTATCAGCTATATGCGTTACGAGGAAGTAGCGCCTTGGACCGATACCTTCAATACGGTGGCGAACAAGAACAGTCGTGGGGAGACCTACGAAGAGTTTAAAAAGGTGAAGACCGAAATCTTTCTGGATGAACTGGAAAAGAAGTTTCCGACCATACGGGAGTGCATTCAATCGGTGCACACCTCAACACCTTTATCATACAGGGATTATATCGGTTGTAACCGGGGGTCGATGTACGGCTATGTGAAAGATGTGGCCAATCCGTTGAAATCGTTCATTTCGCCCCGTACCCGAATTCCAAATCTGTTTTTCACGGGCCAAAGCCTTAACATGCACGGTATTCTAGGGGTGACCATTAGCGGCGTGCTTACCTGCTCCGAAATAGTAGGCGGGGAATACCTGTTGAATAAAATTACGAAAGGAGTAGAATTACCGGAAACAACGTTGGAAGAGTAGAAAGAGAACAGAAAATAGAGAAGAGAAAAAAGACTTTACTACGTGGTTTGAAATTGTATTTGACTTTTGAATTTGTGTTTGTATCCGAACTTGACACTTGAACTTGAAAATGGGACAGTTTAAAATCAGCCCGGTAACGCGGGTAGCGCATATTTCGAAAAAAGACTTTGTAGAAAATTTCTACAAACCCCAAATCCCTGTATTGATTACCGGTCTTACCAAAGATTGGCCTGCTTATGAAAAGTGGAAACTTGACTATATACAAGAACGTGCAGGGGGCCAAATCGTACCTTTGTACAATAACGAACCGGCCAAGGATAAGCAGAGTGTCTATGCCCCGGCCGAAGAGATGAAACTATATGATTATATCGAGATCCTTAAGACCCAACCGACAGACCTTCGCATTTTCTTTTACAACATCTTGAAGGAAATGCCAGAGCTCCTCAAGGATTTTGAGTATCCGGATATCGGTCTCAAATTCTTCAAAAAGCTTCCTGCCCTATTTTTTGGGGGAGGGGAAAGCAAGGTTTTTATGCACTACGACATTGACCTCCCCGACAGCATGCATTTTCATTTTGACGGTGATAAGACTGTAACGCTGTTTTCACCTGCCCAGACCAAGTATCTGTATAGAGTGCCCTTCTCGATTCACAACATCGAAGACATCGACATGGACAATCCCGATTTTGACAAATATCCTGCCTTACAATACGCAGAAGGCATTCGGGCCGAAATGAAACACGGGGATGCCTTGTATATGCCAAGTGGTTACTGGCATTCGATTCGGTATCTAAACGGGGGCTTTTCGATGACATTACGAGCCCTCCCAAGAAAGCCGGCCCGTTTTGCGACCATGTTGTACAACGTATTGATAATGCGAAATATCGATAATTTCACCAGAAAGTATTGGGGTCAAAAATGGTTGGATTATAAAGAGGAGCTTGCAATCAAAAGAACCGAGAAAAATATGGCCTCCTGATCATGCGATGCCTCCGAGCCCAAAGAAGCCCTTGGAAAGGGTAAAAAAAACGGCCGTACATTCAGATCGTTATTATTTGTAGTGATGCCAAACAGGGTCATAAAAGTTATTGTTCAATTCGTAGGAATCTTTTTCCTACTGACCTCTTGTGGGGTAAAAAAATCACTGCAAGACCTGCCCGATACAAGTCAATACCAGATCCAAATCCCAAAGCGCCAACAACTCAACGATTCCACCTTTACCTTAGGAAACAACTTCCTGACCAAAAACGAACAAGGACTGTGGGAACTCTATGTCGATGGCAATCCATTTGAAATAGGTTTGAAGACCGGAAGCCTTACACAAGAGCTCTTTCAATTTCAAGAGCGAACTTTTATAGACAAAATCAATGAGTTGGTTCCCTCAGAGGGGAAGCAAAGACTCCTTAAAAAGTTTTTGGCGTGGTACAATCGAAAGATGTATCTCAACATAGACGAACAGTTCAAAACCGAGATTTACGGACTTTCACAATACGCCTCCGAGGGCTACGATCATGTAGCGGAACCCTACCTACGGGTCCTTTATTTTCATGGGGCACATGATATCGGACATGCGCTACAGGACTTGGCGTTGGTGGGTTGTTCCTCGTTCGCAGCTTGGGGAGACAAGACGGAAGATGGGAAATTACTTATCGGCCGTAATTTCGATTTCTACGCTGGGGACGACTTTGCCAAGAACAAGATTATCGCCTTTGTTGCCCCCGATGAAGGGCACAACTTCATGTCGGTTACCTGGGGAGGCTTTATCGGGGTGCTTTCCGGCATGAATGACCAGGGGTTAACGGTGACCATCAATGCCGGCAAGTCTTCCATTCCTTTGGTGGCCAAGACTCCCATCTCCATCGTAACCCGTGAAATACTGCAATACGCCTCCACCATCGAGGAAGCCATCACTATTGCCAAAAAACGTGAGGTCTTTGTCTCGGAATCTATCTTCGTAGGAAGCGCGAAGGATAAAAAAGCGGCTGTCATCGAGGTGTCACCGAAAAAATTCGGGGTTTACGAAGTGGAAAACTCCGACCAACTAATCTGTTCGAACCACTTTCAAAGTGCCGCCTATGCCGATGACAAGGACAACCAAAAACATATTTTGGAAAGTCACTCCCAGTACCGTTACGAACGTATGGAAGAGCTACTGGAAGAGCAATCCAAAATGACCCCGGAATCAGCGGTAGACCTGTTACGGGACCGTGAAGGCCTCGATGAAAAAGCCATTGGTTATGGTAACGAAAAGGCCTTGAACCAGCTAATGGCGCACCATGGCATTGTTTTCCAACCTGAGGACCTATTGGTATGGGTATCGGGCAATCCCTATCAATTAGGGGAATTCGTTGCCTATGATTTGAACGAGATCTTTAAGAAAAGAAACACCAATCCGCAAGTAAGTTCAGTTGCCAGAAACGAATTGAATATTCCCAAGGATCCCTTTCTCGAAACAGAGGCCTATCGCGACTACGAGCGCTATCGAGAACTATCCCAACTGGTGACCAAAGCCATAGGAACCGGCACCCGTTTGGAAACATCGGTTCTCAAGGCCTTTGAAGAAAGCAATCCCGAGTTCTGGGAAGTACATTATCTCATCGGGCTCTATAATTATAATAGAGGCTACGATACGCTGGCGTTTCAAGCATTTCAAAAGGCCGAAACCAAAGAAATTACCACTATTCCCGATCGAGAACGGGTAGAACGCTATATTCGTAAACTAAAACGACGGTTACATTGAGTATTCCTGAAATTGAACAAGCGACTCCCTCCGAAATCAAATCCTTCCAAGAAGAAAAGTTAAGAGAGGTACTGCACTATGTAAGTGCGCATTCCCCTTATTATCGAAGGCTTTTCAAACAACACAAAATAAACATCTTGGACATCCAATCCTTGGAAGACCTCACCGGAATCCCGACCACGACCAAAGATCAATTGCAAAGGTACAATGATGACTTTTTGTGCGTACCCAAGTCAAAGATCATCGATTTTGTGACCACTTCAGGGACCCTGGGCGAACCTGTGACCATTGGTCTCACAGATAAAGACCTAGATCGTTTAGCTTATAACGAAGCCATTTCGTTCGCCTGTGCCGGTATAGGAGAGAGCGACATTTTACAGCTTACCACCACCATGGACCGCCGATTTATGGCAGGCCTCGCTTACTTTTTAGGGGTACGGAAACTGGGAGCGGGTATCATCCGGGTCGGTGCGGGCATTCCCGAATTGCAATGGGATACCATCTTCAAATTTCACCCGTCGTATCTGATCGTAGTACCTTCCTTTCTTCTAAAACTCATCCAATACGCCCATGCGAATGGCATTTCGTTATCCGATTCCGGCATAAAGGGAGCCATCTGTATCGGGGAACCGTTGCGAAACCAAGACTTTTCGCTAAACACGCTGGGAGCGAACATCAAATCACATTGGGATATCGACCTCTATTCGACCTACGCCTCCACTGAAATGAGTACCGCTTTTACTGAATGCATCGCCCAACAAGGAGGACACCAACATCCCGAATTGATTATTGTGGAAGTACTGGACGAAAATGAGAATCCCGTTCCCAACGGAAAGGAAGGTGAATTAGTGATTACCACCCTGGGAGTGCAGGCCATGCCGCTGATCCGTTTTAAGACGGGGGATATTATCACCGCCCATACCGACCCCTGCATCTGTGGTCGTAACAGCCTACGGTTGGGACCGGTGCTCGGGCGAAAAAAACAAATGATCAAATACAAGGGCACCACGTTGTATCCACCGGCGATGCATAATGCATTGAACGATTTTACCGAAGTGGATAGTTTTGTAATCGAAATCTATTACAACGAAATCGGAACGGACGAAATACGCATCAAATTAGCTACAAAAAAACCTTCCAACGATCTGTTGCACCGAATCAAAGACCATTTTCGTTCCAAGCTTAGGGTCACCCCGGGCATTGAATTCCGACCGATAGAGGAGATCCAGAAGTTGCGGTTGTCGAAATTGGGCCGAAAACCGATCAGCGTGATCGACCTGAGAAATTAGGTTAAGGCAACCGGAGATATTTGGTTATTGATAGCAGTCTTACACTAAATTTTATTTCATACTTTAAGGGCAAATTATCCAACCCATGCCTTTACGCTTGTTTTCAGTACTGTTATTCTTCGTTGGTAGTACCCTTCTTGCCCAAAAATCCAAACCCTTGATCAATCAAGGACGTTTGGAAAACCGCATCCTGGAACTTGCGAGTTATGGACTTCAAGAAAACGGGGAAACCGAGAGGGTGGCATTTAGCGATGCCGATATCGAGGCTCGACAGTGGGTGATGAACACCATGGTCAACCTGGGCTTGGAAACCCATATCGACTTCGCCGGAAACATCGTTGGCACCCGAAAAGGAAAAAAAGACCTCAAACCCATTTCCTTTGGTTCCCATATCGACCGCGTACCGAATGGAGGCAATTACGACGGTTGTGTAGGATCGATGGCCGCTTTGGAGGTCGTCGAGACCCTCAACGAAAATAACATCCAGACCAAACATCCCTTGGAAGTCATCATCTTTTCCAATGAGGAAGGCGGGGTCATGGGAAGTCGGGCCATAAGCGGGCATCTGAGCGAAAAAGCGTTTGAAGTAGTCAATAGTACGGGTTACTCCATGGGCGAAGGTATCATGCGTCTCGGAGGGGACACCACTCGAATTGCGGAAGTAAAACGCGACGAAGGGGCGATGGCCGCCTTTCTGGAACTGCACATTGAACAGGGTGGAATTCTGGAGCAAAAAGGTATTGATATCGGTGTTGTGGAAGGCATCGTCGGACTCAAATGGTGGGATGTGGAATTTACAGGCTTTGCCAACCACGCCGGCACCACCCCTATGAACGCCAGACAGGATGCGCTTTTAGCCGCTGCGAAATTTATAGTTGCCGTGAATGACATCACCAATAGTTTTGAGGGAAGACAGGTGGGCACCGTGGGTCGTATCAAGGCCGAGCCAGGGGCACCAAACGTCATTCCAGGAAAGGTCGTCACTAGCCTGGAGATTCGAGATCTTTCTTCCGAAGTTATTGAAGAAGTGTTCCAGGCAATCAAGAAAAAAGGGGAGGAAATTGCCGACGCTTCCCATGTCAAAATCGAATTTCGACCGCTCGATACGACGGCCGATCCTGCCTTGACCGATCCCTCCATTCAAGAGGAAATCAAAAAAGCAGCTGAAAAATTGGGGCTGTCCACCAATCAAATGCCCAGCGGCGCGGGGCACGATGCACAGGATATGGCGACCATCGCTCCCACGGGAATGATTTTCGTTCCCAGTAAGGGGGGTATCAGTCATTCCCCAAAAGAGTACACCTCCCCCGAAGATATGGCCAAAGGGGCCAACGTTTTATTGTATACCCTGTTGGCGCTGGACAAGACATTAAAATAAAATCGTATGAAACCTCCCATACCCGTGGTGGTTACACAGGAATTCGACACCCCTTTGGAAAATATCTGGACAGCCATCACCGAGGTAGATCAAATGAAGTGCTGGTATTTTGATAACATTCCCGCCTTTAAGCCCGAGGTGGGCTTTGAAACCCGATTCAACGTGCAATCGAATGGACGGGATTTTTTACATATTTGGAAGGTAACCGAAGTTCGGCCACCCACACAATTGGTATATAGCTGGTCTTTCATGGGGTACGAAGTCGATTCTTACACTGTTTTCGAGCTTGAACAAAAAGGCGAAAAATCGATCTTGACCCTCCGATGCTATGGTATCGAAAGCTATCCCGACGATGTTCCCGAATTTACACGGGAAAGTTGCACCGCAGGATGGAATTATTTTATTAAGGAAAGCCTACCTAGCTATATCGATTCGTTGAAGATAAGATGAAACAGAATCAAGACACTTTCTTAATTGTTATATTTAGTAAAGCAGATTGCGTAAAATGACCCATATTATGAAAAAAAGATTACCAATTGCCATTTTATTTTTACTACTCACAAGCACCTTTTCCCCTGCACAATCTACGGAGGAAATTGTCGCACAAATTCAAAAAGAAGCCACCGAGAATTCCCAACTAGAACAGCTTGCTTATGAATTGATGGATGTGATCGGCCCCAGATTGGTCGGCACCCCCCAAATGAAAAAGGCCCATGAATGGGCGGTTCATACGTACTCGAAATGGGGTATCGAAGCAACGAACGAAACTTGGGGCGAGTGGCGTGGTTGGGAACGGGGCATTACCCATATCGATTTAGTTGCGCCCCGTGTGGTTTCCCTAAGCGGAATGCAGTTGGCATGGAGCCCAAGTACTTCAAAAAAAGGAATTACCGCCGCACTGATCACACTCCCTGAAGTATCCGATTCTGTGGCCTTTTCGAAATGGCTGCCTGCTGTTAAAGGAAAGTTCGTTCTTGTCTCAATGAACCAACCTACGGGCCGTCCCGATTACAATTGGGAAGAATTTGCTACGCCGGAATCCTTGGAAAAAATGAAAACCGCCCGAGAATCCCAAGAAAAAGCATGGCGTCAAAACCTTGAGAATACGGGCTATACCGGCAGAACCATCAATGCTGCATTGGAGGAGGCCGGAGCCGTTGGTATTGTACAGTCCCGTTGGTCCGATGGGTTTGGTGCGAATAAAATCTTTAGTGCCCGTACCAAAAAAGTCCCAGTGGTGGACCTTTCCTTGGAAGATTACAGTATGCTCTATCGCATGGTAGAGCATGGTGAAAAACCACTTATCAAAGTAGTAGCCGAATCGAAGGAACTAGGCACCGTACCCACATTCAACACCATAGCAACCATTCCCGGCAAGGAGCTACCCAATGAATACATCGTGCTATCGGCCCATTTTGATTCTTGGGACGGTGCTACGGGAGCCACCGACAATGGAACAGGTACCATCACCATGTTGGAAGCGGCACGCATTCTTAAAAAAATATATCCCAACCCCAAACGCACCATCGTTATCGGCCATTGGGGAAGCGAGGAACAGGGACTCAACGGTTCGCGGGCCTATGTGGAAGACCATCCAGAAGTCGTGGAAGGCCTTCAGGCTTTGTTCAATCAAGACAACGGTACGGGACGGGTAGTACGAATCTCAGGACAAGGATTTTTGCATTCGTATGACTATTTGGGCCGTTGGTTGGAAGCGGTCCCTAAAGAAATCACCCAGCATATCGAAACTACCTTTCCAGGGAATCCGGGTCGTGGAGGTTCCGATTACGCCTCTTTTGTAGCCAAAGGCGCTCCTGGTTTTTCGTTGAGTTCCCTCAGCTGGAGCTACCGGGACTATACCTGGCATACCAATTTGGACACCTATGATAAAATTGTATTCGACGATGTTCGAAACAACGCCATCCTTACAGCTGTCTTAGCCTATATGGCTAGTGAAGACCCCGAAAAAACGTCTCGGGAAAAAGCAGTGCTAGGCATCGATCCACGGACCGGAAAAAAAGGCGTTTGGCCCGAACCAAGATCAGCCAACAGGGATGGCGGAAAGGATTGACCTTCCAAAGGAGAAAACATTAAATTGATGACGCCACTGACCCGTACTTTTCCAGAAAAACTTTATTCCTGCTGGCATCCGGTGGGCTATAGTCATGAAATTGGCGATACTCCCTATGGCACTTTTTTACTGGACCAAGCGGTGGTCATTTGGCGAAGCGTCGACGGTATGGCCCATGCCATGCGGGACCTATGTGTTCATCGAGGTACCGCCTTATCATTGGGCTGGATCAGGGAAAATTGCCTGGTATGCCCTTATCATGCTTGGGAATATGACCAAAACGGCGCTTGCGTGCACATTCCACAGGCACCCGATGCCGAAATTCCAAAAAAGGCAAGAACGCCCGTATATCACTGTCAGGAAAAATTCGGTTTGGTCTGGGTAGCCATTAAAGACCCGATATACGCTTTACCCGATATACCCGAATATAAAGATGATGAATGGAAATGGGTAAATACAGGTCCGTTTGAGTGGAAAAGTGATGCCTCGCGCCAAGTGGAGAACTTTACCGACTTCGGGCATTTTCCATGGGTACATCCCGGGTTATTGGGCGATCCCGAACGGCCCCTAGTCCCAGATTACAACGTAGAAATTAAAGAGGGCGTATTGTATTATTCAATAGTACGGCCAGAGGCAAGCAACAGTGAAGATTATCCTGTTTTTGCCAATGATGACGTGATACGACCAGAACGACGGAGCCTATACCGTTTATATCTCCCCTATACCATCGTACTCCGTTTGGGATGGGGTGGAGAGGAAGGGATGATCTATTTTTTTGTTTCCCAACCCGTTTCTGCCAATAAGTGCCGTGGCTACTGCGTGATCGGCCGCAACTATGACCTAGGGGATCCAGATACCATCTTACAGGATTTCGAACAGGTCATATTCGATCAGGACAAGCGAATCGTAGAGTCGCAACGACCCGAGCAGGTACCTTTTGATTTTACCGAGGAATTACATCTCAAGTTTGACGCCGTCGCCATGAATTATCGCCGTGCGATGAAAAAAGAAGGGCTTGCCAATTAAAAAATCGAAAATATTCAAATCACCGACTAATTCAAATAGCCATGAAACCATTTAAACTAGTATTGATTGCTTTACTCATAGTTCCTCTGTCCCTACAAGCCCAGCGTAAAAAGAAGAATACGTCACCGACGCTTGTTGTCGAGGATTCCCTGTTCCACGGCCTCAAATGGCGAAATATCGGACCGTTTCGCGGGGGGCGTAGTGTCGCTTCCTCCGGCGTCGTCGGGCAACCGATGACCTATTATATGGGTACCGTTGGCGGGGGTATATGGAAAACCGTAGACGATGGTATTACTTGGAAAAACGTCTCTGACGGATTTCTAAAAACAGGTACCGTAGGAGCTATTGCCGTTTCCGAAAGCAATCCCAATATCGTCGTCGCGGGGATGGGCGAACATGCTGCCCGTGGGGTAATGACCTCAATGGGTGACGGCGTCTACAAATCGACCGATGCTGGAAAAACATGGAAGCACATCGGTTTGGATTACACAAGACATATTTCGGATGTCATCATCCACCCGACGAATCCCGAGATTATTTTTGTGTCGGCCCAAGGGGCACAGTACGGCCCTTCGACCGAACGCGGCATCTATCGTTCTACTAACGGTGGTGCCAATTGGGAAAGAGTGCTCTACGTAAATGAAAATACAGGGGCCTCCTCCCTTTCGATGGATATGAAAAATCCTCTGATTCTTTACGCCGCTATGTGGCAACATCGTCGCTATCCCTGGATTATGGAATCGGGTGGGAAAGATTCGGGATTATACAAATCGGTCGATGGTGGAAGCACCTGGAAAAAAATGAAAGAAGGCCTTCCAAAGGAATTTGGGAAAGCGGGCATCTCGGTATCAAGAGCCAACAATGAACTCGTATTTGCGGTCATAGAAGCCGAAGGCACCAAAGGCGGCGTGTACCGTTCCGACAATGCCGGAAAGAAATGGACGCAGGTGAACAAAGACCGCATCAACATCGCCCGTTCGTGGTACTATATGGAAATCTTTGCGGACCCCCAAAACGAACATGTGGTCTATGTCCTGAACGCCCCGGTCACTAAATCGATCGATGGGGGCCGCACCTTTACTCCCCTCCCAACCCCGCATGGTGACAACCACCATCTATGGATTCATCCACACGACAACCAAAAAATGATCAATTCGAACGACGGAGGTGCCAACATTTCGAATAATGGGGGCAAAAGCTGGAGTACCCAACAAAACCAAAATACGGCCCAATTCTATCGCGTGATTACCGACAATTTGGTTCCCTATAATGTCTACGGTGGCCAACAAGATAATTCTACCGTTGCGATTGCCAGTCGCACCAATGATCAAGGCATTGATTGGAAAGATTGGTATGCCGTCGCTGGTGGGGAAAGTGCTTTCTTGGCCTTTGACCCCGACAAGCCCGAAGTAATCTACGGAGGCACCTATCAAGGAAATATTGACAAGTGGGATGCCAAATCCCGCGAATCGAAACCCATTAAAGAGTATCCGGAACTTGGTTTGAGCATTGCTCCCAAAGATTCAAAATACCGCTACAATTGGAACGCCCCGATCATCACCTCTCCCCACGCCCGTAGTACTATCTATCATGCGGGCAATGTGGTGTTCAAGTCTTCCGACGAGGGCCAGACCTGGACGGTCGTAAGTCCCGATCTGACCAAAAACGAAACGGACAAGCACGGTCCTGGTGGAGGTCCGTATACCAATGAAGCGGCAGGAGGTGAAAATTATAATACCATTAGTTATTTGACCGAATCGCCGCATGAAAAAGGAGTGCTATGGGCGGGAACCGACGACGGCCTACTACACGTGACAATAGATGGAGGCCAGAATTGGGAAAATGTGACGCCACCTGGAATTCCAGAAGGTATTGTCAACAGTATTGAAGTATCACCTCATGATGCCGCTACTGCGTACGTGGTCGTGATGCGGTATAAGTCAATGGATTTGAATTCCTATATTTTCAAAACAACCGATTACGGAAAAACATGGACCAAAATCGTTAATGGCATTAATGGCGACCATACCTTTACGCGCGTAGTTCGGGAAGATCCCAAGCGAAAGGGACTGCTCTATGCGGGAACGGAAACGGGCCTTTTTGTCTCTTGGAATGATGGATTACATTGGCAACCCTTTCAATTAAACCTTCCGGTAGTGCCTATCAACGACCTGACCATCCAGGACAACGATTTGGTAGCGGCTACGGCCGGACGCTCCTTTTGGATTTTGGATGACCTCGGTGCGGTACAGCAATTGGAAACTCCCAAGGCCCCGGTGAAGATATTCGAACCAAAAGACACCTATCTTCTCTTTGGTGGCAGCAGCGATAAACCCCGACCCGGGCTGGGAGATAACCCCAAACAAGGAGTAACCTTCGATTACTATTTGGATACGAATGCGGATAGCCTTGATTTGACCCTTGAGGTGTATAAGGATAACAAACTGCTACGGACCTATTCGAACCAAAAACCGAAAGATTTTAAATCCTGGCCGGGTGGACCTTCGAAGCCAAAAATACTTCCTTCAAAAAAGGGCTATAACCGCTTCACCTGGGATTTTAGACGGGAAAATCTCCCTTCGATCGATAAGGTATTCGTATTCGGGGGCCATGCCGGATCTAGTGTCGGCCCTGGGGAGTATACCTTAAAACTGACCTTGGATAAACTCACTTCCGAGACTTCCGTCAAAATACTGCCCAATCCCAACATACAAGCCACCATGGAAGAATATGAAGAGCAACAGGCATTGCTGCAAGACATTGAACGTACCGTTAGAAACATTCATGAATCGGTCAACACCATGCGTTCGGCCAAGTCGCAATTGAAAGGTTATGCCAAATTATTGAAAGACAATGAGAAGGCCTCCGAACTTTTGGAGAAAGGAAAATCACTCATAGAACGCATCGATACCTGGGAGCAGAACCTCATCCAGCCGAAACAAAAGACCTTTCAAGATGTCATCAATTTTAACAACAAACTGAACGCCCAGCTGCTGCATCTAAAAGGCTATATAGATGTGGCAGAACCCAAGCTCACCGAAGGAGCCAAGGAACGCTGGAGCGATTTACAAAAGCAGTGGAAGGAGTTCGAGACCGAACGAAATGCGATTGTCGATGAGGAAATGGTAGCCTACAATACCATGTACAAGGACTTGGGGTTGCCGGCGATACTCATTGAACAGTAACCGTTCAGTGTCATTCCAAATGAAATGAGGAATCTCCCTAAACTTTCAAGAAATTCCTCGAGCCTCGGAATAACAATGACAAATGATCACCAATAACAAACCATGAACTTGGAATTCATCACCGACCAAACCTTCAAGGGAATCGACTACACCGAAAATAGGCTTCCCAAGGCGGAGTATGAAAACTGTGTGTTCGAGGGCTGTGATTTTTCCAACGGTTATGTGGACAATCAGAACTTCATGGAGTGTGAGTTCATCGATTGCAATTTGAGCAATGCGAACCTGGCCCATACGATCTTTAAGGAGGTCACCTTTTCACACTGTAAGTTGCTGGGGCTACAGTTCGAGGAATGCAATACTATTTTTATGGACTTCACTTTTCACGATTGCATCTTGAACCATTCTTCTTTTCACAGACTGGCACTCAAAAATCAAAAATTCAGTGATTGTAGATTGATACAGACTGATTTTACCGGGGCGGATCTCGAGTCGGCCACCTTTGATACCTGCAATTTGGAGGGGGCCGTTTTTTTACAAACCAATCTGGAGCAAGCCGATTTTAGGACCGCCATACATTTTACGATCGATCCCGAACAAAACCGGTTAAAAAAAGCCCAATTTTCCAAAAACGGTGTGTTGGGCCTCTTAAAAAAATACGATATTATTCTAGAATAAATGGCCCTTTACAACGATGACACAAGCTATTCCAAATACGCTTTCTTCCTTTGATGAAATACTTAGTTGGCTCCCAAACTATCAAGAACCACTTCCGACTGGGTCGTGTTAATGGTATCGCCTTGAACACTGTCCAGCTCTTGCAACGGGTTCATATCGCTATCGGATTTGTCGGGATAAAGATCCGCATCCGTCAGGCGTTCCGATGCCTTCCAAGTTTCACCCAACTGATGTAAAATGGTACTGGTCCACTGCGAGGGGTGCTTGGCATCGATCCAGATAACATCGCGATATTCGGCATCCACTAGTGCCAAATCCGGGGTAGCGGCCCCATCGAACTGTTTACTACTATCGCGAACCGCAGCAACCGTACCGAGCACGAACAATCTTTTTCTACCGGCAATCTTTTTTATGAAGGGGCGAAACTCCACGGGTTTGTTGGCAGACCAATCGTATTCTTTCCGTGATTCGATTACCTTTAGCGGCATGGCCGACACCCCTGCAAAGCCCTCCTTTTTTGCGGAATGATTGTAATAATAGAGTTTGTCGGTGCCATCGGCTGGTATCAGTACGCTAAAGGCAAGACTTGTTCGCTCGTCCCCAATAGGTTCCAGACCGAACCAGTGGTAGAGTCCGTCGAAAGCATCCACTTTCATTCCCTCGAAGTTGAAGTCGGTGACATAGGGTTGCTGATTTTGGTCTTCGGGTAGTTCGGGTATTTTAACCGCTGTTTTCATGTTCCAGGGAAGGGGGTCGGTAAACCCTCCCAAAAACTGCAATGATTGGGCCTGGATTCTGGAAATTTTTTCCGCCAACGTATTTTGCCCCTTCAAGTACGGATAATTTTTGATTTCGGATTGTTGAATATAGGTACCCTTACCAATGGTGACCCTTTCCAGATAATCGTTAAAATCGTGCTCGCCAGCCTCGATGACCATTACGCCCCCATAGGTCGGATACGGGAAGAAAAATCCCTTCCATTTAATGAGATTCACGACCTGTACCCATTGGTCCTGATCGTTCTTCATATAGAATACATCGCTGGGCTCCAGCGTAAACAATTGAAAGAGATTGAAACGCTGTACCACGGCATTATAGGTATTGCGACTGAATGCCAATGACTCCCCGATCGAAAAAGTAACCGGAATGCGATTTTCGTTCGAAAATCGCGGGAACGGGGAGGTACTCTCCACGGTGAACACTTCCTCGGTATTGTCATTGATACGTTGCCAGGTATATTCCTTGGCAGGCTGTACGGCCATCGTCCATTGATTACTACCATCCAGTCGAACCAACTGAGGCAGCGATACTTCCTGAGTTTCCCCAATGGATTCATAGGCCATGGTCACGATGTTATTGAAAGGCTGTATCCGTTCATTTTGGGTGAGTGGTAATTCCTGAAGTTCTACCAAATCTAAATTTTTGTACACGTTATACGTCTGCATGTATTGGTACAAGCTCAGTTTCCATCCAAAAAACCAAAGGGTGGTGAAGAAAGCCACGATTCCGACTAAGATCAGTATCCGTTTACCAGCGCTTGCGGCACCTCGAAACTTGAAGAGTGTGAACCAAAGGAATCCTGCTGAAAGGAGGATAATGAAAATATATTTCCGAAGAAAAAGCAAGGCTGGTTGGTAATCATCCCTAAGGAAAAATAATAGTCCCAACACGATGATCCCTATTACTACGAGGATGCGTTTTTGCTTTTTTCCCTTTTGCCAGTATGTTTTGATCATGTTTCTTTTAGTATTTAGTAGTTAGTACAGCGTATAAAGTATCAGATACCAACTACCGATTACTTCGTATTCATTACTGTCTACTATTTTATCATTCCCTTGTCCCTTAAACGATCTCTTGCCGATTTGGGTTGTTCGGGTTCCGGATTTGATTCCAATTTTTCCGGTTCAGGGGTTTCCTCCAACTTTTGTTCTGCCGCTTCCGTTTCATTACCGTCCGTCAAATCCTCTAAAAGCTCTTTACCTTTGTCAAACACTTTCTCCAGATTTTCCTTACTCGTTCTGTCCTGGGCCAATATAAACCCGGACGCGATATACGTTCCGATCAATGTGCCAACGATAGCCGAAGCGAAGAGCTGTATAAAAAATAAATTAATTGGAATGAGAAAGGTGATGATGGCCGAAGCCATCACGAAAAGAAACGTTATCCATACCAAACGTAACAGGAAATTCTGTTGATGTACAAACCCTTTTTTATTGTCGGGCTTCATTTGCAACTCCTTGGAGTGGGTAATTTTATTGGCCAGTCGGTATAGCTTATTATTTTTTGACTCCCTCCAATACCATACAATCCCAAAAAGGATGGCTAGTACAAATACGATGATTTCTAATGTCATGATGGTTGATTGTTATTGTTCCTTAAAATATCCTCGATGACCCACTCCTGATAGGTAGGGTCCCAGGTTTCATAGGCTTTGTAAAAAGCCTCTTTGTCATACCAATATAAATGTAGGGGATCTTTGGGCATGATCTTTGCCAAAAGCTTCCATATCAGCTCTTTCTGCTCTTCCAACAAAGAGGAATGCGGTCGATGCAACGCTTTTCGATAGGCAGTATCGACAAACTCTTCAAGCTTCAACGACCGGTCTACGATGAGGCGTTGGAAATAGATCTCCGTACCCGATATCTTTTTCTTGACCTCCAAGGGCATTTGGTCCAAATATTTTTTGAACAATAACTTGTTCTCCAATATTTCTTTGATGGAATGCTCTTTTTTGGTCAGCTCTTCGGAAAACAAATGCTTTTTAATACGCTCATAGCGCGAGCTACGAACCGAACTTTTCAAGTTGCTTTCCAATACTAAATGACGCACTAAGGTCTCTATCAATTCATCATGGCTTACATGAAACAGCAGTACTTCGTGCGCGGTATCATTGGTGGCCTTTTTGAACCACTTCCCATCCTCAAATACCAAGATAGTCTCTATAAAATCCTTTAGCACAAAAACCCCTCCAAAGGCTCGGGTGTAAAAAGAGTTGACCGGCAAGGTAATGGGATCCAAGTCCAATTTTCGCTTTCGAAGGTCCCCATATTTTTTGGCGGATTCCAATAACTTCTTGTGCACCTCCCGATCGATAAAGTTGTTTTTACGATTGAACCATTGGATTAGGGCACGTTGTTCCTGTTGCTTCTCATGCAGTTTGTTCAGTAGCGTAAAGCGCACCGTAATAGTATCGTAGCGCAAGAGGTCAAAGGGATCGAAAAAGGTATCGATACTCTGATCTAAATGCACGATCAGCGCAGCGTCTTTGGTGATATCCTTGATTTCCCTACCATAGGCAGCGAATACAGCGGTCATCACGTCCCGGTCGAAACTGTGCGAAGGCATGTGCACCGGCTTTCCGTTTTGGTCTGGTGATAATACGATGGCGTTGACGTTCGCCTCGCCTGTATTCAAATACCAATTGTTTTTCTTCTCGACAGCGACCTCCTTGCTCCAACCCATGCCATCGATGGAAAACTGTTTTAGTTTTGTGGGTTTCACACCCAACAGGGCCAAACATTCATTGTAGCGTACCACCAAGGAGCCGGAAAGCGCCACCAAGGCCCCATCGATCAATCCTGCTTCCTTCAGTTTGTCCATAATTTATCTTCCCCCGTTTTCAAAAATGCGGTTAGCTTCCAGGTTTACGTTCATGTCGTGCACCCGACTCTCGACCTTCCGTTTAAAGTCGGTGTCCGCAATGGTGGCCACATTATCGAGATACCTTACTACTTCTTGCCTTCGGATATCCGAAAAATCGAGCCCTTTCATATTCTGCTTCATCAGTTCTTGCAACATGGCAAACTTGGTATCGTAGTCTTTCTTAAAGTACAACGAGGCATCGGTGAACCACGCTTCCGGCAAATCGAAATCGGTGAGCCGTAATGAAATGGCACTCTGAATGTTTCGAATGTCCCTTGAAGAAAAGAAAGGGAAGGCCTTTTGAATGTTTTTGTAGAGTTCTGCAAAAAATAAATGCGTGTCCGTTTTGTACTTCGCCTCGGTCTGTTCGTAAATCTCCAAGACCTTTTCTTCGGTCGGCTTATCGGATTGGTCGAGAATTTCCCCTAAGTTTTTGGCAAGACCCTGCTCACTCAGGAACTCGTATTTCTCCGGGTTTTTCATGTTAACGAAGTTTGGCATGCTGTCGTTCAGCTTACGCCACCAGAGGTAGTCCTGGTCGACAAAATCGGGAATGGTCCGGGCGCCATCGATTTTGAAACGTCCTTGCACACGGGATATGACCGCCTTGTCCAACATTTCGGGCAGGTTGGTAAAAAGTCCGATAGAGCTGTTGCCATAATTTATGGCATAGGCCCCTTCGGTATAACGCAAAAATACCCCGATTACTTCCTTAACCCCGGCGGATACTCCTTGTGCGGTACGTTCCTGTAAATTGTTCTCCGCATCGTCTATCGGCGCAAAAATGAGCCTACTCGGGTCTTGTAAGGGCTTCATCCATTGTACCATTTTCTCGGCCGAACCTCCTTGAAAGGTCGATATCAAGGTATCTGGCATGGGATGGAACAGAAATGGAATCTCCAATTCATCACAATGCTCCTTGAGTCGGGTCGCAATGGCCGCGATTAGCATACTTTTACCTGTTCCAGGAATGCCATAGCCCATAAATACAGGCATAAAACCACCTAATTCCTGAAAGGGATTCTTCTTGGCTACAAAATCGTAGCTCAGCATACGCTCCGTTAATCTGCGTGCGAAATGTTTGGCATCCCGATTGCCCACAATTTCCTCAAATTGAATTTTATTGAACTCAACACTTTTGGCGGTTCCTTCCAAAACATTCTCCCAGCCTGAAACGGCAAATTCACTTTTTTCAAGCTTGTAGGTACGATCGGTGATGGTTTCGGTATATTCCAGGCTGTTGATGCGCATCTGTATCTCAGCAATTAGCGCTTCGAAATACACCACCGTAAAATGCAGTACCTCTTCATCGGAGGTAATAATTTCGGGATGGCCCAAGTACTTATCGAAATAGAATAGCATACACGAAACACCCTTGAGTGGCGACATCAGGGAAACCTCGGGAATACCGGCAAATTTGTTCTTCATGACGCTTAGGTCGTCGGAGACCATGGGTTTCAAATCGTACAAAATGCGGTATGCGATGCCATAGAGCATAAAAGCAGTGGCAGTTTGTAGCTTGGAATCATATTCCCGACGTTGCGAGTTGTCCAAGGTGCTCTTTCGTTCGTTCAGGGAAGAAAGCCCTGAAGCGTCGTAATAACTGTCTTTTAGCCAAATACCCATCGTGAGACCCTCTTGCAGGGAATAAAGCGCTTGGTTTAAGTGTACCGGAATGGCAACGGAATCGGGTAACAGCCTTTTTTTTAGGGAAAGGATGGTCTTGGAGACCGAGATGACTTCATTGGCCGCAGTGCCATTCGCCTTGGAGAGATACAATAGAATAGAACTGTCTTTCTGGTCTTTGTCACGGCTTTTTGCCTTTCCTCCCTGTTCCCACTGCACCCCCTTCAGATAAGAGGTAGCCTCGTTGCGAAGGGCTTCCAATTCGTTTAGCTTTATTGGAAAAGTACTGTTATGCTCCATTTTGTAATTTTAAGGCCGAAATTTCAATCGGTTCCTGTGTTAATTCATGTAAGGCCTCGGGTATGTTATCATAGAAAACCTGAATGACCCGATGCGGGGCCAATAAATAGGTACTGACTTTGGTAGGTGCCCAGACTTGCAGGTATTGTTTGCTAAAAAAATTCCCCTCGGCAAAATCCCCTGTGGAAACTGTTTCATCCATACGCAACGAAACCGCGAAAGCGGAGAGGTCGAGTGTTTTCTTGATTATCGCCTCCAAAACGGTGTGGGTAACAATTAGCTCATCTTTGGCAAATACATTGTGCAACGGTCCCAAATCGATCTTGCGGATTTTTTTCGGCAAGAGTTTGGGTAATCTTTTGTCAATGGCATAAGCCATCATATCGAGGTCCATATTGCGGTCGGCGGTCTGTTCCAATACTTGATAAATCCGTTGGCGATAGGCCTCCAGCTTTTCTTTGTACAGATCAAAATACATGAAGCAGATGAAGGGCCGGTTATGGGTAACGTCGTAGAACGCCCAACTAATTAAATAAGGAGCTTCCGCGTTATTGCCCAGCTCCACGATCTTACCCTGTACAAAACGTTTGAAAATATACTGTCGCTCCACCGACGAATAATAGATAATCGATGCTGCCTGCTGTAACCGACGCTCCGGAATGGGTCGTTTGTTTTTGAGCAGGGTATCCAAGAACTCCTGCTTTAGTTCCTCTACCTTCGGCAACTTACCAATGTGCTGTTGCCTCAATTCCAAATCGTTGTACAAGTAGCGAAATTCCAGATAGTTCGGGAAACCAGATTCGGTCAAGTCGATCCGCATTTTTTCCTCGTCGTCATAGAGGTACTTGATGCGAAAAGCCTCCAAAGAATAGGTAATCAGTTCGCAGTATTGTTTTACGAAATTGGCCTCGATCTCGCTGCACAAGCGTTTGTCGGCGATACTTTTCACCAATTCCTCAAAAGCGTGCGTCACAATTTTAAAATACACCTTATACTGTTCTTTGGTCTCAAGAACAGCACTATCCAAAGGAGTGACTATTTGGTTAATCGACATTGGAATTGACTTTTAAGTCGTTTTTTGGTTTGTTCGTATCATTACACGAATAGAAATGGTGCCCAAAACCGATGGGGGTCATCACACACGGGTTTCCGTAGATACCCTTCCCACCCAACAATAGGTACATAGACAAGAGCGTACACATATCCCGGTGACCACCATCATAGAAAACGCTACTGCCCTAACTCAGTAAGTCGTCTTCGACCGAGGGTTTCGGGGGCATAGGGGTATCGTCACCGCCACCATCGGCCGGTGCATTGCCATCGGTCGCATAGTATTCCTCGAAGATTTCCTTCATATCGATACCGTAGCGATCGGCGAAGTTCTTTTGTATTTCGGCATCCTTGACCCGTATTTCCTGCAGCGATTCGGCATAGCTCGAGTACACCCCCTGCATTACTTTTTCGTGCACCGGAATATTGTCCATCATCTCCTGTCTCGCCTTGGCACTGGCCGTATGCATCGCGGCCAAGGTCTGGCCGATATGTTCATCGGTCTTCACACCCAAGTGCTCCAGGATAGCGGCAAATTCCTGATCGGTCCTTGCCTTCAAGGCCACAACATAACCATCATAATATTTCAACCGCTCATCGGTATCACTTTTTAGTTTCGCCCGGTGCGATTGCAGATTGCTTCGCAAGGAGGTCAGTACCTTAATGGTAAGGTTGTGTTTATGTACAAAACTGTCCTTACTGGCCGCCAAGGTGGTATAGGCGTTTTTGAGGCCCTCCAACTCCTCGACCTTCTGTTCGATTTGGGTTACTTTACCGATTGCCTCGGAATACTCGGAGGACTGCTTATCGGAAATTTCCTCCAGTGTTTGCCTCGCCTGTTTGAGAAGCGCATATTGCTCTTCCAGCTTCTCTTCGGTTTCCTTTTTTCGTTCGAGTGCTTTTGTATGATTTTTACTGGCCTCTACGATAGCGACCTGCAGTTTGTCCTCGACCTCTTTAATTTCGACTTCCCGATTTTTTAGGCGGCCCACTGCTGCCTGACTTTTATAGGAAAGTTCGTTCAACAAGGTCTGTATATCGGCCGACTCAATTCGTTCCTGAAACATCGCCTTGGCTTTCAAATCGGCCCCGTCCCGTACCTTTTGGGCGGCATCCAGTTCCGCTTGTCGTTTCTTTATCTTTGATTTACGTCCCCAAAGGTTGTTCCACCAGTTATCCTTGACCTTTTCGGCTTCTTCCAATTCCTGTTTGGCCCGGTCCAATGCGTTCTGTGCATCATCTATCACCTTTTGCTCTGCAGCGTTCAAGGTGGAAAACTTTTCAAAGATAATCCCGACCTCATCCTGATAGTCCGTTAGGTCTTTTATGGCATCCAATAGGGTAGCACGGTCTTTTTCGGCCATCCCTACCACATCGTCTAGGGTCGCGTTCAATATTTTCTGTCGTATCTCGGGGTCGTCTTCCTGGGCAAGTTTAGACTTCATTTGGTCGACCGTCTTTCCCCAATTGACATCAACTTGTTCTTGCTTGGAGTTGGAATCGGTTTCTAATAAATCAAAATCATCGGCCATAGTATGGTTTTTCGTTTTTATGGATTAATAAATAACCTCTAGGCATGCACAGAAAACATTAAAAGAAAATTTAACACGTTATTCCGGCGCACATGCTGAAGCAAATAATTCTCGATTATCGAGTGAAATAGAACCCGGGGGTTCGTAAATAGTGTTCCAATTTCGGCAAAAAAACCGAGGTGTAAAAGCAGGATCGCCGAACTGTTCGTTTTATGAGTAGAAGAAACTTCGGATTTGTTACGCCATCATCCCCATTTTTCACTCGTTATACCCGGATAAGTGCTTTTTATGGGATGCTAGGAACGATTGAAATCGCTATTTTTGAGCTTAAATAAAAAGTATTATGAGGCACTATCAGACACTGATCTTATTAGTAACCTGCTTTCAGATAGGATTTGCCCAAGACATCGTCTGCTCATTAAAGGATAGGCAAGCTTTTGAGGACAAGACCATCGAAATCGACGGACTGCTGGAAGATAATTTTGGAAAAACGATTGTGGCCGTCGGGAAGACCTTCTTGGAAACCCCCTATGTTGCCAAAACATTGGAAGTGGGCGAAACGGAATCCTTGGTCATTAACCTTCATGGGTTGGATTGTACCACCTATGTTGAAAACGTACTTGCCTTTAGTTTGTTGTTGAGGGAGGGGAAGTCCGACTTTGATACCTTTACCGAGACCTTGGAACGTATTCGCTACAAGGATGGCAACCTGGATGGCTATGCTTCACGTCTGCACTATTTTTCGGAATGGATCGCCAACAACGAGGCCAAAGGCGTACTGAAGGATGTTACCTCGGAAATTGGGGGTACCGAAATCACCAAAGAAATCAACTTTATGAGTACCCATCGGGAGTTGTACCCCTTTTTAAAAGAGGACGAGGAGAACTTCAAAAAAATACAAGTCTCCGAAGAGTATCTAAATAACCAGGCCCTTTGTATACTACCCCAAGACCAAATCGAAGCCAACGAGCATTTGATCCGATCAGGGGATATTATTGCTTTGACGACCGCTGTCGACGGACTCGACATCACCCACACCGGCATCGCTACCCGCGAAAAGGATGGGCGTATCCATTTGTTGCATGCTTCTACCGGGTCGATGCAGGTCGAGGTATCCAAACGTCCGTTGGCCGACTATTTGAAAGGTATTAAAAAGAATACCGGAATTATGGTTGCGAGACCCTTATGACCTTAAGGCCCTTAGTATTGTAAAATCGGTATTGTTACCTACCCAAACAATAGTTGATGCCTCCCAGCAAGTGCAGTTGAAAGTCCGGTTCATCGTAGGAGGCCTCTGTATGACCACCGGCCGTGTAGAAAGAGCGTCCTCCATCGAACTCATGATACCAGGCGATGGGGTGGTTATCTCCGTTCGTGCCCCCGTCATAACTGTCTTCATCCAAGTTCAAAAGTACGTTAAGACTCGGATCGATATCCCTGAAATTGTACCACTCGTCCCTCCTATCCCACGTGTCTTTTAAATGTGCCGTAGCAGGATGATTGTCTGTCAATACCTCGATACGCGCGTCTTGAATACTGGGATGACCATTGAAATAGGCCCCGACCAGTTGGCCATACCAGGGCCAATCGTATTCCGTATCGGTGGCCGAATGAATGCCCATAAAGTTTCCGCCGTTCCGTATGTAGTTTTCAAAGGTAGTTTGCTGTTCTTCGTTGAGCACATTGCCGGTAGTACTCAAAAACACTATCACGGCGTACTTTTTAAGGTTTTCGTCATTAAAATCTGCGGCGTTTTCTGTTCGTTCCAACATAAAATCATGGTCTTTTCCCAAATTTTCCAGGGTGCTATAGGCCTTGTCGATAGACCCGTGTCGAAATCCTTCGGTCTTGGAGAATATCAAAATACTATCGGTTTCCGTACCGTCTCCCATATCATCCTCCCCATCTTCCTCTTCGATTTCATCTTGGGAAGGGGCTTCTTCCAAAAACTCCCCGGTGTCTTCGGAACACGCCAAGACAAAAAGGGTAAACAAAACTACAGGAACGGTTTTTTTTGGGAATAGCATTGGACTTGTTTTACGGTAGTTCTCGTCTACTAGGTTATATAGATAACCGTAAAACCTTTGATTTTCGTATGACCCGCCGCTAAAAACTAGCCGTTGGAGCGTGTCATCAAATACTTTTTCGGAGTGGTCCCATACTTTTTCTTAAAGGCGGCGATAAAATGGCTGGCAGTACTATACCCCACCTTGAGGCCTACTTCGTTCACATTGTGTTGGCCCGCCTCCAACATACGGCGTGCATACTCCATTTTGTAGTCAAAGAGAAAACTAAAAACGGGTTCGCCATAAATGTGTTTAAAGCCTTCCTTTAGTTTTTTGAGGGATAGCCCAATCTCTTCCGATAGTTCGACCAAGGTAGGAGGTTCGGCCATTCTGGCGACGATGATTTCCTTTGCCTTTCGGATGCGATGTACATTGTCCTCATCGACCAAAAACGGGCACTGCTCCACGTCGAGGTCATCGGTTTTATTGAAATATAGGGCGATCAATTCATATACCTTTCCCTTAATGTAGAGCGACTTGATGGAGGGATGCAAGTTGTAGTTCATTATCTGGCTCAGGATAACGGCAATGGCCGGATTAAATGCTTCTTGGGTATAGTATTTTTTATCCTTGTTGCCGGCACTTAAAAACGGTATGTAATCGGCCTCTCTGGAAAAGAGCGAGTGAAACTTACGAATGGTCATCACCACGGAAACCAGCCAAGAGTTAGGCTGTAACTCCAGGTTCAAAGGAAGGTCCATTTGGGTATTGTAAAGCAACAGCGAATTTTCCTCCTTCACCTCCAGCGCATAACGACCTTCATTGAAAACGAATTTGGCGTCACCCTTCAAACAGAAATGAAACTGGATGAAGGTACTGTCGATGGCACGGCTAACTTTCTGTGTTTGCGGGGAGTCGTTTTGAATTTTGAATACAAAAAAACCATCCTCTATCAAGACTTCCTGAAAAGAACCGATAGCGACATTTTTTTCTTCCATAGTACTTCCATTTACCATCTTATCTATTTAGAAACATTCTAAATAAAATCAAGGATTAAGCTTCAGAACGCCTTAAAAATAGCAGATTTTTAGCGTTTCTCATCAAAAATGGGCTTAAAAAACCCGAAACGGCATTAAAAGTTCCGCTAGCGTTATTTTTTTGCGAACGGCAAACGTATTTTTGCCAACGTTTGTCAGGTACACATGAAGGATTACCATATTTCAAGACATCACTCGTTCTACACCATCGGGCTGAGTTATAAAAAGGCCGATGCCGAAGTTCGTGGAAAGTTCAGCCTTGGAGCTGACAAGATGGATGTGTTGTTACGGCAGGCGAAGGAACAGGGTATCGACGGACTCTTGGTCACCTCTACCTGCAACCGTACCGAGTTGCACGGGTTTGCGCAACATCCCTTTCAATTGATCAAACTGCTATGCGACAACACCCGGGGTAGCGTCGAAGAATTTCAGGAGGTCGCCTACGTTTACAAGAACAACGATGCAATCAGCCATCTCTTTCGAGTGGGTACAGGACTAGACAGTCAGATTTTGGGCGATTTTGAAATCATCAGCCAGCTGAAACAGAGTTTTATCCGCTCCAAAAAGCACCAAATAGCCAACCCTTTCATCGAACGCCTGACCAATTCGGTAATCCAAGCCAGCAAACGCATCAAAAATGAAACAGAGCTTTCGTCCGGTGCCACATCGGTCGCCTTTGCTTCGGTTCAATACATCCTTAAAAACGTACCGGAGGTTTCCGAAAAAAATATTCTCCTTTTTGGAACCGGAAAAATAGGAAGAAATACCTGTGAAAATCTTATAAAACATACCAAGAACAATCACATCACCCTTATCAACCGCACCAAGGACAAGGCGGAGAAAATTGCTGGAAAATTCAACTTGGTAGTCAAGAATTATGGGGACCTGCAGACCGAAATCCGCACGACCGATATTTTGATCGTTGCCACGGGAGCCCAGGCCCCTACGATTTCGAAAGAACTCATTTATTCCAAAAAACCTTTGTTGGTCTTAGATCTTTCAATACCGAAAAATGTCGCCGACGATGTGGCAGAATTGGAAAATGTTACCCTTATTCATCTTGACCATCTTTCCCAAATGACCGATGAGACCTTGGAACGCAGAAAGCAATTCATCCCAAAGGCCGAAATCATCATCGAAGCGGTAAAATCGGATTTTATCCAATGGCTCGAAACCCGGAAATTTGCACCGGTAATCAAAGCGCTCAAAAAGAAATTAAAGACCATGAAGGACGAAGAATTGGACTACCAGTCCAAAAAGTTGTCCGATTTTGATGCGGAACAGGCAGAGGTGGTATCGAACCGCATCATCCAAAAGATCACCAAACAGTTCGCCAACCATCTCAAAGACGGGGATATCGACGCGGATACCAGTTTGGAACTCATCCAAAAAGTTTTTCAACTCGAAATCGATTCCCACGTATGACCAAGGTAATCCGAATCGGTACCCGCGATAGTGAATTGGCATTATGGCAGGCAAATACCGTAAAAACCCGGTTGGAAACCCTGGGACATCGAACAGAATTGGTACCCGTAAAATCTACTGGCGATCTGGTTCTTGACAAACCCCTTTACGAACTGGGTATTACCGGAATTTTTACCAAGACTTTGGATGTTGCCATGCTCAATGGCAATATCGATATCGCCGTTCATAGTATGAAGGATGTACCTACGGCCCTTCCTAAAGGTATTGTGCAAGCGGCGGTTCTTGAGCGTGCCAACTATCTGGATATCCTGGCCTTCAAGCATAACCAAGAGTTTTTGGCACAACGGGAGGCGGTAATAGCCACAGGCAGCCTGCGTCGAAAAGCACAGTGGCTCAACCGCTATCCGACCCATACGGTGGTCGACCTTCGGGGCAATGTGAACAGCCGGTACCAAAAGTTGGGAAATAACGACTGGAACGGAGCCATTTTTGCGGCAGCAGGACTCGAACGCATTGGTCTGGAACCGGAAAATACGATAGGCCTCACTTGGATGCTTCCCGCACCGGCCCAAGGTGCGATCATGGTCGTAGCCATGGAAAACGATGAATTTGTACAAGAAGCCTGTGCCCAACTGAACCATGAACCGACCGAAATCTGTGTAGGCCTGGAACGGGAGTTCTTGCGGATATTGGAAGGCGGCTGTACCGCACCTATTGGGGCCTTGGCCAAAATCAACGAGGAGGAACAGGTGACATTAAAGGGCATATTGCTCAGCATCGACGGATCTAAAAAACTGGAGGTCGAGTTCAAGGCACCCTTGGGCCAACACGAAGATTTAGGACGGCTTTGTGCAGAATACATCCTTAACCGTGGTGGAAAACGGTTGATGAACGAAATGCATGGTACCGATACCTCCGCCCAGCTTTTTTCGACTAAAAAATTGACCGAGGGGCAGTTACAACGTTTTAAAGACGGACTTCGAGTGAAATCGGAAGATTTCATCAAAGTGAGTCCATCCCGTATTGCTCCCTCGGTTGTGAAGTCGCCAATTCGCAATGTGGTTATTACCAGTCAAAATGCGGTAGAATCGCTACTAACAAATTTTGCTCCCGAGGAATTGCGGTTCAACAATATCTACTGTGTCGGCCGTAAAACCAAGCGGTTGATTGAAAACCGTATCGGTACCGTAACGCATGTAGCCAAGAATGCCAAAAAATTAGCGGAATATTTGGTCGAATATATGGAAGGATTGGAAGTTACCTATTTTTGCGGAAATCTTCGAAGAGACGAGCTGCCCACCATTTTGGCGAACAACAATATTACGGTACACGAGGTAGAAGCCTATAAAACCAAGTATAATCCCGTTCAAATGGAGGATACCGTGCAAGGGGTCCTATTTTTCAGTCCATCAGCCGTTGAAAGCTATCTCTTGGAAAACGGGACAAACAGGATGGTTTATTGTATTGGGGAAACCACTGCAAAGGAAGCCCGAAAACATTTTTCTGAAGTATTGGTGGCTAGGATACCTACCGTGGAAAGTGTCATCGACTTGGTGAATGAATCATTTGATAGTCCTTAAAAAATTGATTCCGTGTTTACGGAAATGAACGAACAACTATGTTAAAAAACGACCTTTTTCTTCGAGCCTTGAAAGGAGAAACCGTAAATCGTCCACCTGTTTGGATGATGCGCCAAGCCGGCCGCTATCTCCCGGAATTTATGGAAATCAAGGAGAAGTACGATTTCTTTACCCGCTGTCAGACCCCGGAGCTGGCATCCGAAATCACCGTGCAACCCCTTCGCCGATTCGGGATGGATGCCGCAATACTCTTCTCCGATATTTTGGTGATTCCACAAGCCATGAATATCGAAGTACAGATGAAACCCAATTTTGGACCTTATTTACCCAACCCCATTCGTTCCAAAAAAGATCTGGACCATGTAATTGTTCCAGAAGTAGGCGACGCTCTGGATTATGTGATGCAAGCCATCAAGGAAACCAAGGAAAAGCTGAACGATGAAGTGCCCTTAATCGGTTTCGCCGGTTCGCCTTGGACGATTCTTTGTTATTGTGTTCAAGGACAAGGCAGCAAAACCTTTGATAAGGCCAAGGAACTTTGTTTTACCCAACCGATGGTGGCGCACGAATTATTACAAAAAATCACCGATACCACGATTGCCTATCTCAAGGCCAAGGTGAATGCCGGTGTAAATGCAGTTCAAGTTTTCGATTCATGGGGCGGTATGCTATCGCCTGTGGACTATCAGGAGTTTTCGTTTCAATATATCCAGCAAATTGTCGATGCGCTAAAGGAGGAAACCCCCGTCATCGTTTTCGGGAAAGGCTGTTGGTTCGCCTTGGGTGAAATGGCCCGATCGGGAGCCGCCGCCTTAGGGGTCGATTGGACCTGCTCGGCCAAAAACGCCCGTTATCTATCCGGAGGTAAGATTACCCTGCAAGGAAACTTTGATCCCGCGCGACTATTGTCGCCTCCGGCCAAAATCAAAGAAATGGTGACCCAAATGATCCATGAATTCGGAAAGGACCGATATGTGGTCAACCTGGGGCATGGCATATTACCGAATATCCCCGTAGAAAACGCAAAGGCGTTTATCGATGCCGTAAAGGAGTATAAAGTTTCGGATAGTTAGGACGATCTACTCCAGGAAGGCATCCGAAAAATTATCAGGCACGATTCACGGGTGAATACCTCGTATGATTGGTAAAGCTTGTATTTGCAGGACACTAGCCTCCAAATTTAACCTTCCTTTAACGAAGAATTTTCGTATCATTGAGGTACATCAAAAACACGGTACAATGAAAATAAAATTTTTGCTCAGCTGCTTGGCGGCCATTGTTTTTAGTAACCTGTTGATGGCCCAAATGACCAAGACGACTTCGGTGGAAGGGATAACGGAATACCAGATGGAAAATGGGTTGAAAGTATTGCTTTTTCCTGATAATTCGTCCCAGACCATTACCGTCAATATTACCTATCTCGTAGGCTCGAGACATGAGGGATATGGAGAAAAAGGGATGGCCCATCTTTTGGAGCATATGGTCTTCAAAGGCACTCCGAACCACCCAGACATCCCAAAAGAGCTGAGTTCCCATGGTGCACGCCCCAACGGTACCACCTGGTACGATCGCACCAATTATTTCGAGACCTTCAACGCGACCGATGAAAACCTGGAATGGGCCTTGGACCTGGAAGCCGACCGTATGGTCAATTCCTATATCGCCAAAGAAGATTTGGAGTCGGAATTCAGTGTGGTGCGCAATGAATTCGAGAGCGGTGAAAACAACCCGACCAGGGTATTGCTACAAAAAGTAACCGACGCAGCCTACCTATGGCACAACTATGGTAACTCGACCATCGGAAACCGCTCCGACATCGAACGGGTACCTATCGAAAACCTAAAGGCCTTTTATAAGAAATTCTACCGCCCTGATAATGCGGTGTTGATGGTGACCGGAAAGTTCGATGAGGAAAAAACCTTGAAACTTATCGAAGAGAAGTTCGGTAACATTGAAAAGCCCGATACTCATATTCGGGATTCGTATACCGAGGAACCCCCACAGGATGGGGAGAAATTCGTGAATGTGAGCAGGGTGGGCGATTTGCAGCTCGTTGCCGCGCTCTATCATACCCCTGCCGGGTCCGACATCGACTATGCGGCCATGGCCATCGTGGAAAATGTTTTGACCGATGAACCTTCGGGCCGTTTGTACAAGGCTTTGGTAGAGACCCAAAAAGCCTCTTCGTTGTGGTCTTTTTCCCCCTTTACCAAAGAGCCTGGCTTCCTTTACATAAATGTGGAAGTTCCTTCCGATAAGGATGCCGATGAGGTACAGAGGATACTACGAAACACTTTGGACAGTTTAAAAGACAACCCGATTACCCAGGAAGAATTAGAACGTGCCAAGGCCAATATCGCCAAGCAGATCGATGAAATCACCCGAAACTCCGGATTCCTAGGTACCTACATGAGCGAGTTTATCGGTGCCGGTGACTGGCGCCTGTCCTTTATTCAAAGAGACCGGGTCGAGGAAATGACCTTGGACCAAGTGAATGCCGCCATGAATAAATATTTGATACCCACAAACCGTACCGTTGGCAGATTCAACCCCACCAAAACCCCTGAACGGGTCGCTATTGCGCATGTCCAAAATTTGGATTCCTTGGTATCCAATTATGAGGGTAAGGAGGGCATGGGCACGGGCGAAGCCTTTGATGTAGCCTACAACGCTATTCAGGAACGTTTTCAGGGCGGCACCTTGGAAAACGGGGTACAATACGGTTTTATTGAAAAAAACAACCGAGGCAATACGGTCATCGTTAGCTTTAGTGGTCGCAACGCGACCGTTGACGACCTGATGAACAAGGGAATGATTCCGTCTTTTACAGCGAACATGCTGAACAAAGGCACCAAAACCAGAACGCGACAGCAGATCGAGGATGAGCTGAGCAAGTTAAAAAGCTCCATTAATTTGAGAGGTTCCAATGGGAACATTTATGCGACCATCAATTCAACCGAAGAAAATCTGATGCCTACCTTGGAGTTGATGGCCGACATGCTCAAGAACCCAGCTTTTGATCCCGCGGAGTTGGAAAAATTGAAAACCGAGCAATTGGCACAAATTGAAAGTTATAAGAACGAGCCCCAATTTTTGGCACGTCAACGGGCTTCGGAAATCAATAACGTGCATCCAAAGGGGCATCCATTTTACACGATGACCATCGAAGAACAGGAAGAAGCCATAAGAAAAGTGACTATCGAGGATGTGAAAAACTTTTACAACGACTACTATGGTTTGGGAAAATCGATTTTAATCGGTATCGGAAATGTAAAATCCGAGGAGGTCAAGGCATTTATCGAAAAGGAGTTTGGCGATTTCGAAAGTAACTACGAGTACGCCGTGATTCCCGACCCCTATACCCCGACCAAGGCCGCCAATGAGGATATCCTGACCCCGGATAAGAAAAATGCGATGACCTGGGGCACGCTGGGAATCGAAATGAGCCAATACGATGAGGATTATGCCGCCATGAATATTGCGGGTACCATCTTGGGCGGAGGTTTTTTGAATTCCCGTATCGCCGACCGTTTACGGCAAAAAGATGGGGTGAGCTACGGTGCCGGAGCCTGGTTCAATGGAGACGGTAGTAAGAACGATCGAAATTCCAGTTTAAATATCTATGCGATTTATGCCCCTGAAAACTACGGGAAGGTACAGTTGGGCCTTAAGGAAGAAATCGACCGCTTTATCAAAGACGGCATTACCGAAGAGGAACTCACCGATGCCGTAAACGGTTGGATCCAGGCGCAGAGCGTGTCCAGGGCCAAGGACAATGAGCTTTCCAGCGTATTGAATAACAATATTTTCTACGGAAGGGATATGGACTTCCACAAAAAACTGGAAGAAAAAGTTGCCGAACTGACCGTGGCCGATGTAAACGCGGCTATCAAAAAGTACATCTTACCCTATGAAAAATGGACGGTGGTCAACGCAGGTGATTTTCAGAAATCCGAATCCAAATAATGTTATGAAGACAGTAGCCTTTTTAAGCATGCTAACACTATGTCTCCTTGCCTGTAATTCGGTACGGGAAGATAAGGAAGCGATGCAAGACATAGTACCCACAACCGTCGAAATCGATGAAAGTTACAATCCGGAGGCACGCTTGAAAGCCCTGGGAATCGAGCTCCAGACCCCTTCGACCCCGGTCGCCAACTATGTGCACGCCGTTCGAACGGGGAACCTCTTGTTTTTAGCAGGAAAGGGTCCCAAAAAAGCCGACGGGGAAAATATCGTAGGCAAATTGGGTGCCGACCTAAGCCTGGAACAAGGGTACGAAGCGGCACGGACCGCCGGAATCAATCAATTGGCGGTATTAAAAGCAGAGTTGGGGAACCTCAACAAGGTAAAAAGAATCGTAAAAGTCAAGGGCATGGTGAACGCCCTACCCGAATTTACCGATCATTCCAAGGTCATCAATGGCTATTCCGATCTGATGGTCGAAGTCTTTGGCGAAAAGGGCAGGCATGCGCGGGCAGCCGTGGGAATGGGTTCACTTCCTGGAAATATGGCCGTCGAGGTCGAAATGGTAGTGGAAGTATATGACTAAGCCGCTGGAATCAGAGACTACCGTAGGTCTCGGTGATGATTCGGTCGGTTTCCTGCTTCGATTTAAAAACTTCGAACGTACGCCCTTGGGTGCGTAACGCCCCTAAGGCATTGGCATATTTGGTGGCCTTTATATAGTCGGTAGGGTCTTCCAGGAGGCCGTATCCCAGACCACCTGCAAAAGAATCACCGCATCCGGTGGTATCTACCACATGATCGACCTTCACCGATGGGACGATTTCTTCTTGGATCCGCCCTTCCTTTTTATAGAAAACCACTCCCCCACCGGCATCGAGCGTCACAATCAACGACTTGACGCCCCTATCGAGCACATGGGCCGCCAAAGCAGGGAGGTGTGAGGTATCTTCCTCATCAAAACGACCTAGATTTTCAGTCTCATATTCTTTCTCGAACCAGCAACATTTTGACTCCTCCAAATTCATTTTCAACACATCGATATAAGGCAACCATTGGTCGCGATCGATCCAAAATCGAGTAAGTCGATCACCCGATGTAGTACAGGTATTGGTGGGGCCGTGGGCGTCGAAAATAATGATGGCTTCGCTATTCTCCCGAATATACTTGAGGGTTTCCAAAGGAATTTCGAAATCGGTAATCGGGACGCAGATGAACACCTCACAATCGAGTAACCCTTCAATATCCTCGGGGAGTATGGGGTTCATAAAGCCCGTTTGTTTTTCAAGGCGGTTGTTCTGGTCAACAAATCGTAGACTGATGACATCCCCTTGATCGGCATCGGACGTAATGTGATCCAAATTGATATTTGGATAGACACCCAAGATTTCCTTGACCGCTTGCTCATCTTTCTGTCGTAGATGGGAAACAAGGTACACCGTACCATCGTCGTTCAACAATTTTGAAAGACCAATGGCCGTGTGTGTGGCACAGCCATATTTTTCAATGACTTCTCCCCGATGGGTGGTAATATGATCTCTTGGAATGGGGCCAAGGACCCCGACCTTGTGGTTTGCCATAAGAATTGCCTAGTATTTCTGGTTTGTTGGTGGTGTTTCTTGCAATGACCTTCGAAATCACCACCTCGATAACGCTATGGAAAATACAAAAAATTAAGGGATGGCCTATCGGAATTGTATAAATTAGCGAAAGAGATGCGCTAGGGCGCATGAATCGCAAAAAATCCTTTACTGTTCGTTCAGATGACTAAGAACCTCACATGTTTTGTTGTTTGCCTATTTGTTTCTTGGATGGTAGCCGCCCAGAAAAGGGCTTATGAACACATCAACGACCTGTCGTACCTCGAGCAGGCCGATGAAAGCGGGGATGCTTATCGGAGCGAACGATGTAAACTCGATGTGTATTACCCAAAGGATACCCTCAACACCTCGGCCATCGTGTGGTTTCATGGAGGCGGTCTGGAATTCGGGGAAAAGCACATTCCATACGGACTTCGAGAGAAAGGGGTCATCGTGGTTACGGTCAACTACCGGTTATACCCCAAGGTGCAACATCCAAGCTATATCGAGGATGCCGCCGCTGCTGTCGCATGGACCTTTCAAAACATTGAAAAGTATAACGGGAATCCTAAAAAAATCTTTGTCACCGGGCATTCGGCCGGTGGCTACCTCGCCAGTATGGTAGGACTGGATACCACCTATTTGGCCAAACACGATATCGATGCCGACGACATTGCCGGGCTCATCCCTTTTAGTGGGCATACCATTACCCACTTCACTGTCCGAAAAGAGATGGGCATTGCGGGCACCCGACCGCTTATTGACCGCTATGCCCCTTTGTACCACGTGCGACAAGATGCCCCTCCCATCTTGTTAATTACCGGAAATCGGGAATTGGAACTATTGGGGCGTTATGAAGAGAACGCCTATTTCTATCGGATGATGAAAGTGGTAGGGCATCCCGACATCGAGCTAATGGAATTGGACGGGTATGGACACGATATGGTGTACCCGGCCATTCCGTTGTTATTGGATTTTGTTGTACAAAGAAGTAAAGAACCACAACAATGAAAAGAAAGGATTTTTTGAAACAAGCAGGCTTGGCAGGTACCATGGGCCTATTCGGGGCAGATCACTTGCTGGCCCAACTATTCACGAAAAAAACGAACGCACCTATGAAAACTATTGGCATACAACTGTTCTCGCTGCCGAAGCTACTGGAAGCCGATTTTGAAGGAGGTATCGCCCTGCTAGCCAAAATGGGCTATACCGAACTGGAGCTCTTTGGTCCGTATTCCTTTAGTACCGAAAGTGCCAAGGCCAGTTGGCAGGCGATTACACCTATGTTGGGTTTTAGCGGGAGCGGTTTTTTTGGCCGCTCTGCAGATGAGGTAAAGGCTATTTTGAACGAAAACGGGATGACCATACCTTCGGTACATACCGATTTGGATACCTTGGAAACCAATATCGAAGCATTTTCCGAAGCCAGGGAAACGTTGGGATTTGAGTATGTAACCATTCCCGCCATCCCCGACGATCGAAGAACTACCCTGGACGCTTACAAAAAAATGGCCGACACCTTTAACACCATTGGTGAAAATGCCCAAAAAATGGGACTCAAATTCGCGTACCACAACCATGGGTATGGTCTACAGGAGGTCGATGGCCAGGTACCCTTCGAAACAATGATCGAAGCAACAGACCCTAATCTGGTATTCCTGGAAATGGATATTTTTTGGACGGTTGCCGGCCGGGCCAATCCGGTAGATTACTTAAAAAAATATGCAGGCCGTTACCATTTGATGCATTTGAAGGATATGAAACCCAAAGCCCACTTTGCAGGGGACGGCTCCGATGCCTCCCAATGGATGTCGCTTTTTCCCCATATGACCACGGCAGGCGATGGGGAGTTGGATTTGGAAATAATCGTAAAGACCGCCCGGGAAAACGGCGCCAAACACTTTTTTGTGGAGCAGGATCTGGTAAAAGAGCCCGAAGTAGCCCTAAAGCGGAGTCTTGATTACCTAAAAACGCTTTAATCTTGGGGAAAGCCGAAAAATTTACCAAAATATTTTATTTTTGCCCTCCATTATGTACAATGGCCTCGTAGTTCAATGGATAGAATAGAAGTTTCCTAAACTTTAGATGCAAGTTCGATTCTTGCCGAGGCTACTTTTTACCTTTTGGAGGTATTTCAATAGCGTTGAAATTAACCCGATTTCCAGCGCTTAGACCACTTCTGCTACCGACACGATTGTTTCTGCAACTTTCCCTTCTTCTCTACTGAATTGCAGTACTTGGAAGTTTTATTTGACCGGGAAGGTAGTGACCAAATAGAACGTAAATTACCGCCTTATTTATAAACGAACGGCCAATAATAAAAATGAAATGTAAAAGAACGACTATGTCCGGTAAAACGTTGGTTCTACAAAATTATCCCTGTGAACGGATTCATCGATCCAACTTCCTAAAGTTCAAACAGATGATATTTATCATTTGAATGCCACCGCACCTTTTCGATATTTGATACTTGTTTAATACCGGAAGATGTCGAGTCGTTTTATCTTTAAATCCGCCATAGTACTCGCCGGGCTTATTCGCAACGGAAAAGCTACCTCCACAGCGGTCGTACAAGAACACATCGCGCATATCAAAAAGCACAATCCCTCATTAAACGCGGTCGTCCTGTTATTGGAAGAAGAAGCATTAAAGGAAGCACTGACTTGTGACGAGGAAGCGAAGAAGGGGCAATTTAGAGGTCCACTGCATGGAGTGCCCATGACCATTAAGGAACAATTTTGGTTAAAAGGTTTCAAATCAACATTGAATAGTAATCGTTTGAAGGACTGGATAGCCCCGGAAGATGCTTTGGTCGTTACCCGCTTAAAGGAAGCGGGTGCCATACTATTGGGGAAAACCAATATCTCCAAGGAAATGTTGGACTACCAGGTTGATGGGGACATCTATCCCACATGTGTTAACCCATACAATGAAGCCTATTCTCCCGGTGGAAGTTCAGGGGGTTCCGCAGTCGCTTTGGCTACAGGGATGGTTCCTATTGAATTGGGCGGTGATATGGGAGGTTCAGTTCGTATACCTCCAAACTTTTGTGGTGTTTACGGCTTGAAGACCACAGAATCCACGATACCCACCCATGGACTGGTTCCCAAACCCAAAGAAGCCAAAGGTTTTCTGAACGAAATGGCAGTGGTGGGGCCTATGGCGCGAACACCGGAAGATCTGGAGTTGTCATGGCACATTCTGAAGGGCGCCGATAAAATCGATCGAAGAATTCCTCCGATCCATTGGAAGACACCCGATCAAAGGAGCATAAGTGATTATAAAGTGGCTTGGGTCCATGGTTGGAAAGGTTATGAAACCAGCGAACAGACCAAACACCTAATCGAAAGATTCATACAGTTGATCAAGGACCAAGGAGGAGATACCCGGCAATTGATTCCTAAACCAGATCTTCATCGCCAAACACTTGAGCTGCATCAAAGGTTGTCATTTATGAGCATTATGCAAGATCTTCCATGGTTTGTGAAACCTTTAATGGTAAAGGGATTAAAGAACGGATATTTAAAAGGCATGGGAACTATCCCTTGGAAATTCAAGGATACCTTTTCGGATTACTCACAGCTCATAGGGCTAAGAATGCAGCTTATCAAGGAATGGGAAACCTATTTCGAAGAATTCGATCTTTTGGTATGCCCGCCCGGCTTTGGTCCTGCATATAAGCGATGTAAAATTGGAACACCCATTACTTATGAGGGAAAAACCATGAAATACATTGATTATGTATATCCGTACAACGCTTGTTTCAATGCAAGTGGTCACCCGGCCATAAGTATCCCATTGGGTCTTGGTAAGGAAGGATTGCCTGTCGGGGTTCAAGTGCTTGGGCCCTATTGGAGTGAACCCGATCTACTACATTTCGCAAAATTGGTATCCAAACATACCGAAGGATTTGTAAATCCACCTAATTATTAAAATATCTTATTGCCCCAGTTCGTGCCACTTTCCGAGATATGGCTGTAACCGAACTAATACCACAGGGACTTCTACCGAACGGGTAATACAACGGTAAATATCATCACCAAACATTCTGGGCGTCCCGCAAGTAGAGCGGGCATTCCTGTTCGTATGGCAATAAATAGTACCCCAAACCATATAGCGGCCATTTAATGAATCATATAAAAGAAAATGTAGAAGTCTTGTCAAACGTTCGTTGGCCGGACTTCTTAAACAGTTATTTCCTACCACTTTTCCGGCCCTACAGTCTAATTTGCCTTGAATATTAAAAATAAATCCTCAGTACGGCATTGGGCGTTATACCCAATGAATTTTAATCAAGCTAACCGTTCCGGTAAAAATCAAAAAACGTATTCTAATTTGACTAAAGGTATCGTCCTATTTTAAACAAGATTCATTAGAACCATACTAAAATATGCGTCAATTCAGCGAAAAATGCCAATATTATTCAGAATTTTCTTGTTTGTATTACCTAGTGTAATGGCCCGTTTTACTTGGATTACAGATTTTTTCGAAAAAAATCAATTTTTTTTCAGGAGTTTTTGCCTTTGGATTGTTTTATATACAAACAGACCAAAAAATTACATAATGAAAAAGCTCGTATCAACCTTTGTATTAAAAAGAGAAGAAAAAGAAGAAATAGATAGAATATTTGAATGTCAGAGTATTTTTTTAAAAGGACTTATCGCCTTTACCGTTCTGCAATTCGGGGTACTATTTGTACTAATATAGCTTAAAACCCAACCCCCTTTTAAAGAACCTACTTTTATTTTAATATAAGATGAAAAACTGTGCCTGTTTCCCCAGGGCACAGTTTTTTTATGACCACATTTTAGTTTATGGATAGAAAAGAAACTTACTTTATAAATCCGGTAATTCGTGTTTATAAAAAGAAAAGTCTGAAAGTGGCATTGGGCGTTATACCAAGAGAACTTTGTTCAATTATCTGTAATTGGTTCAAAGAATTTGTTCTAAAAAAAGTATTGATTGTATTATCTCGGTTCAGTACATTCCAAACGGCCATTCCTATCTGTGCCTTTGTTTTACGTCCAAATTTAAATTCATATTTTGCCGAAATGTCCACCCTCAAGTAATCATCCTGCCTCGCTTCATTGGCATTGCCAAAATTAATATTTCCATCAGTTACTTCATTGTCGGCAATAGGTTGTGTGAAAGGTTTTCCAGTACGCCAATTTAATCCGGCCGCAAAAAGGAAATCATTTAAAGTGTAATTGGCACCTAAGGTAATTATATGGGTAATATCAAAATTACTTGGGAAACCTGTTTCCGGCAGTTCATTAAAAAAGTAGTTGCTCTTAAGGTAAGCATAGCTAAGCCAGGCGTTACTTTTATTTAGCTGTTTTCTAAGTAAGACATCAATGCCTGTAGCATCATAAGCCCCGGCTGTTCTTACAAATTCGTAACTATCCTGAAATCCTTGACTCTGTGTAGTGATCCCGTCTATTTTTTTATAAAATGAAACCAGATCCATCAACCAGCCTGTTTTATTATAGCTTAGACCCAAGGATGCTTGCTTGCTTGTAATAACCGGTATGGACTCGTCATTGGACAACTGCCATCTTCGCTTTTCCACACCTAAAAAATCATTTTGGAAATTGATGATCTGAGAAGTATTTTGATGTTTAAATTCTCCAAGCACTTCTACGTTAAATCCTTGGCCAAAGCTGTGATTGAGAACAAATCTGGGTTCCAATAGCTGCTTTTTAAATTTTTCCAAATACGTATAGCGAACCCCCAGATTAAGTTGGGTCTTTGAATTTTCCGAGGAAAAACCCATTTCTCCAAAAACTGCGTGTGCCCGTAACACTTCTCCTTCCAACCTTACAAATCTCGGATCGTCCACATCATCTAGATTTGTCACTTTTGTCTCTATGAAATTATACCCACTGTTCAAATGAATCTGCTGCGCTATCCTGTTCTTGGCTGTTAGCTTAATTCCTGTTTCCGAAACCTCGTTGGTTTGTAAAAATCGTTGATCTTCCAAAATATTCGCATTAACGGCATTTAACTTATAGTAGGTTTCGTAGAAGTTCGCTTCTGTTGAAAAGTTTTCCGTCCATTCCCTTTGATAGTTAAATGCACCGGCTATACTACTTTGAGTAAGGTTACTTTCACGGATTTCCGTGGTTCCCGATACATCTGCATTTTCATTAAAATTTAGACTGTTCGTAGTATATATGAAGTTGGTTCTAAAACGGTCTTTGTCCGTGGCATGGTACAACCATCTAAAGGAAGCATCGTAAAAGTCAAATGACAAGTCCGAATTAGTGACCGTGCCATTATTTCTTTCTATTTCGGTATCCTGGGCAATACGATTAAAATACTCCGAATAGGTCGGTGTTTCCACAAAACCGCTTATGGACTTACGCGCAGCTATTTGCAGGGACATGTTTTTGCCTAAAGGAGTATCCACAAAACCATTGGCATCCAAAAGATTTACTCCAATATTACCCTTCAATTTAGGATTTAAATAGGTTTCGGTCTGCATGGCTATGGTACCCGAAACACCGTCTGTATCAGAAGCACTCGTACCATTTTTACGTAGCTCTACCTTTTGGGTAATATTTGGATTGTACATGGATATCAATCCGAAAAAATGTCCGGACTGATACATTTTTATTCCATCCCAAGAGATAAGATTTTGATCGTTACTACCTCCTCTTATGTTAATATTGGAAACGGTTTCATCAACACTTTGAATCCCTGGAAATGCCTGAACGGATTGTAGAACATCCTCCTCTATTAGACCTGGAAGTATGCTAAACTTATTAAAGTCTATTTGAAAGGCAGCATTATCAAGTTTGTCAATTCCGCGTATTAAATAATCATAAAGCGTAACCTCCGCCAATTTTTCCTGATTGGGCACCAGATATATTGTTCCACATTCTCCTGCATTAAAAAATCTGGCTTCCCTACGAATAGGTTTATGGCCAATATGGCGTATTTGAACAATATCCTCAATAGTTTTTATCTCGAGTTCAAAAAAACCTTCCTCATTGGAAATTACTCCATTCGAGCCATTCTGGACAGTTACGTAAGGCAAAGCCTCACCACTGTCCTTGTCCTTTAGATAACCGCAAAGCAGTATCTTTTTTAACTTTATCGAAATAATTCGGTCGGACACAAAAACAAAGTCGAGCTTGCTTTTTTCGCTTATATAATTGAGGGATTCCTTTAAATTAAGTGATGCATCTGGAGGATATATGGATATTCCATCTACAAGTACTGATGCATAGTTAAATTGTACGTCAAAACGTTCCTGCAACTGGATTAGAACGCTATCAAGGTTTTTGGATGGCTCTGCCTCTTGAGCCGCGGTATATAAACAACCTAATATTGTAACGCAAAGTAGGACCAGTAGTCTATTTCTCACGTTTACTAAAACGTACTTTGTTTGGCTTTAGTATTTCATAATTAAGCCCAAGGGGCTCACTTATAGCTAATAGAGCGTTCTCAAGATTGCCATGGGCAAAACCTCCTGTGAAAAGTAAATCAGCATCAATATTTTCAACTGTTACTTTTATATTATACTGTCTTTCCAATTCCGCAATAACCTCTGATACAGGAATGCGCTGGAAATAACTGATGTTTTTGGTCCATTGAGGTGATTCAAAAGTATTTTTTCCGGAAACAACTTCACCGTTAATGGAGGTAAAATTATCGCCTACTTTTAGGATTTTAACATCCTTTCCTGCAACAACACGTACCGTACCCTCAAAACAGGCAACTTCAAAATAAGTGCCCCGTTGCTTTACATTAAACTCCGTTCCTAAAACGCTTACCGTACCTTGGGAGGTAACCACATCAAACTTAGCTCCCTTCGCAACATCAAAAAAGGCTTCACCTTCTAGTTGAATTTCCCTTTTCTTGTCCCATTCCTTTTTATTGTAACTGATTTGGGAAAGGGCATTTAGTTCCACCGTTGAAGCATCGGGTAATTCTATGGTTGTTTTTTCGGCTGCCAGTGTTTGTATTTCAATGGATTTATTTAAGGTTAAAAAGTAATACAGCCCAAAGGAAACTACAAGAATGCTTGCAATCCTAAGTGCTGGCTTTAACCAATGAAGTTTTCTTACTGGTGTATCCGGTTTAACTGCCCTATTCTTAAAGGTCTCAAAATCCGCTACAGTAGAAAAATTGGACGCCTTGAACATACCCGCGTTCTTTACGATATCTTCATAGAATGCAGCATCCTCCATGGCTTCAAATGCTTTTCTTTCTTCAACTGTCAATTCATCCGACAGCCATTTTTGTATTAAGTTGTCCTTATCCATCAATACGGCTCTTTGTATATATAACAACCGAACTATTAATTCTCCCGATTATTTTATCTTAAAATTTTCCAATTCCTTTTTCAATTGGTCAAAAGCTGAATAAATACGGTACTCCACGACTTTTCTGGTTACCCCTAAAATTTGCGCTATTTCCTCATGTTTTTTTCCTTCAACCTTGTTCAGCATAAATGCGGTCCGCTGTTCCTCGGATAGTCTGGCGAGTACTGCCTGATATCTTTTATAATATTGCTCCTTTTCAAAAATAAACTCCGGATTTTCGTTTGTATAACCTTTGGGTGCCTCGCTTTTGTATTTTAAAACTACTTTTTGATGTTTTGTTTCGTTCAACATCAAATTATTGGCTACAGTGTATAAAAACGATTTGGCTTTTTCAGGTGTTACCTTCTTACAGCTTTCCCATAATTTTGCAAAAGCATCTTGTGCTTTGTCACCGGGGTTCAAGTTTTCCCCGTATTTGTAATAAAGAAAATCATGAAGACTTTTGGCGTATTTGTTATAGATGCCAGCGAACACCTTTTCCTCACAAATATCCTTATGCAAATCTTTTTTCAAGAAACTTTTTAATTATTCGTTAAAAGTAAGGAAACTAGATTTTTAAAAAAAAACAAAAATTTTCAGGAGTTTTTATCGTTTGGTTGTTCTATAGGTAGTCACAAAATGATAAAATAGTTTATCAATGAAAAATGGTGTTCAGCTTATTGGTCTTTTATTACTAGTATTAAGTCTCATCAACCTCTCCTGTAAGAAGGAAGAGTTTGAGTTTATAGGAACCCCTCCGGAACAGGCTTTACCTCCAGATTCAAACGTTGCCAACCTTCTACAGAGGATTTCTTTAAAGGATGGGTCCGATGACAATATAATTGATGGTGCAAATTGTCTTACGCTGGTCTTGCCGGTTACCGTTACGGTAAATGGTACGGTGGTCGTTGTGGAAACCCCTAATGATTTTGATACCATCGAGGATATCTTTGAACTGATGGACGATGACAATGACACTTTGGAAATTACTTTTCCAATTGCTGTTACACTAAATGATTTTACAGAGTTGACCGTATCAGACCAGAATGAGCTGGACGCTCTTGCACAAGCTTGCGGTCCGGAGAATCAGGAAGATGATGATATAGAATGTGTAGATATTAAATATCCTTTTGGGGCTTCTCTCTTTAATCCTAATAGTGAGCTAACAAGCACCATTTCCATACAGAACGATCAAATGCTATATAATTTTATCCTGGATCTGGACCCAGAGGACATTGTTAGCATTGATTTCCCCATCATCGTAATATTGAACGATCGTACCGAGAAAGAAGTATTTGGTTTAGTCGAGCTGGAAAGTATCATAGAGAATGCCAAAGACAGTTGTGATGAAGATGATGACAATGATTTTGACGACGACGATTGCGATGATTGTACCACAAGCCAACTCACGGACGTATTGGTGGATTGTCCCGATTGGAGAGTGGATAAGTTGGAGCGAAATGACCAAGACCTGGAAGACAATTACACAGATTATCTGATCAGTTTTGAAAACGATGGTACCTTAACTGCTCTTTTCAACACAAATTCATTTGCAGGTACTTGGGAAACCAATGGTTCTGGAAACAACATTTCGGTTACAATCAACATACCTAGCCTTCCGGACTTTAATGCCACATGGAACCTCAACGAAATAGAACAGGACCAAAATGAAAGTAAGGTCGACCTAAGAATGGGAGATGACCGCCTTAGGTTTAAAAGTGACTGTGTTTCAAACAACGATGTTGACGACAGTGCTCTGGTACAGGTCTTGACCACAGGTGACTGGTATGTGACCAATTATTTTGATGATGGTGACGAGACTGCACTTTTTGATGGGTTGGTTTTCAACTTTGCCTTGGATGGGTCCGCCACCGCCAGTGAAACTGGTACAACTACCAATGGAAGCTGGACTACCAACATGGGTAACGAAACTAATGTGGAACTGAACCTGAACTTTGGAACAAACCCTCCATTTGATCAACTACTGGAAGATTGGGACGTTCTTGAAGCCAACGACAATATTATAAGATTAAAGGACATTAGTGGAGGGACGGATGACATTGATTTCTTGACCTTTAGGAGAAACCCAATAGACAATGGCAATACCAGTTCCGATTTAAGTACAGTTATCATTGACGGTATCTGGACAGTATCTTCTTATCGAGATAATGGAACTGATCAGACCACCGATTATGCCGGCTTTACCTTTGATTTTAATTCCAATGGTACCGTTATCGCCTCAAATGGCGGTACCACAAATGGCACCTGGGCAGCACAAAATGGCGATAACCAACTAACATTGGACTTTGGTAACACAATACCCTTGAATGAATTTAACGATGACTGGGACGTCATCTTGGCAACTGAAACAGTGATAAGACTTAGTGACGTAAGTGGTGGTAATGGAGATATTGACATGTTGGTTTTTACAAAACAGTAACCCAAATAATAATTAAAAATAGAACACTATGAAAAAGAACATTGTAAACCTAGGAATTTTAGTAACGGCATTGATTCTGAATGCTTGCTCATCGGATAGCGATGACAACGATAATGACAATCTTGCCAAGTTACAAGCAGACGTTGAGGAAATCACCGTTACCGCTACCTCCGGTGCATGGAGTATTACGAACTTTGTTGATTCCGGTAAAAATGAGACGGCTGATTTTATGGGCTATGGTTTTACCTTTAACCAAGATGGAAGCCTAGTGGCAGAAAATGGCAACACCACCGTTACGGGCACCTGGTCCATAACAATAGATGACGATGTCAGTGATGACTCCGATGACGACAGTTCAAGTGGTGATAATGTTGATGATTGCAATGCTTGTACGGTTGAGCAACTTACTAACGTTTTGACCGCATGTACCGACTGGTTTGTGGATAAATTAGAGCGTAACGATAATGATTTGGAAGATAATTATAGTAGTTATCGTTTTAACTTTTCCGCCGATGGCACCGTTACGGTAAGTACTGGCTCCAATAACTATACTGGGAGTTGGGAAGCCACCGGAAGTGGCAACAACATTCAAGTTGTACTGACCGTTGCCGATTTGGCGGATTTTCAGGATACTTGGACATTGCATGAAATTGAATTATACAATGGAGAATCCAAAGTTGATATGAGAATAAACGGAGAAGACCGATTACGTTTCAATAACGGTTGTACCTTGGGCAACTTTAACAGTGGAAACTCTACTGGGGAAATAGATTTCAACATATTTTTTGCAGCACCTGAGGATTTCAACGAACTTTCAGAGGATTGGAATATTGTATCCTACTCTGCCTCCAAAATCGAGCTCAAGCATGTGAGCGGGGGAAATGGTGGCACCGACCTATTGACCTTTGAAAAGGATTAGACCTGCTTATGGGTGAAAGCCGGCTAGTGTTCCCCGATTTTAGTTGTACCGCAAAAATCTTCTTTATTCCTTGATGAAGTTTCCCCGCTATGAAAAAGGAAGGTTTTTTGTTAAACTGCCCCAAGGCTCATTGGGGCAGTTTTAATTTCTATATTTATCGTGCCTTTACAAAAACCCCTTGCCATTATGGATATCTCAAAATCGCTTTCCTATCTAAACCCTGAACTTGTAGAACGGATACAAAAGGCATCGATTTTAAAGGAAATTCCAAAGAACACCCAAATACTACGTGAAGGCCAATTTATAAAAGTCATCCCCATAGTACTAAAAGGCTTGATAAAAGTGTACACTCGGTATCAGGATAGGGAACTTTTGTTGTACTACATACGTCCCGATGAAAGTTGTATCATGTCTTTTTCGGCCAGTATAAAAAACGAACCGAGTCAAGTGTTCGCCGAAACAGAGGAAAACACCACAGCCTTATTATTACCGGTCGCAAAAGTTTCGACATGGATAGCGCAATTTCCAGACATCAATACACTTTTCTTTCAACAATATAAACAACGCTACAGCGAACTTCTCGATACGATACACCACGTACTTTTCAACAAGATGGACCAAAGATTGTACGACCATCTGAAGACCAAAACGTTGGTCAGGGAAGAGAATCCGCTCAAATTATCACATCAACAGCTAGCCGATGAATTGGGAACCGTAAGAGAAGTCATAAGTCGAGTAATGAAGAAACTGGAGATTGAAGGATTGGTAAAACAGCATGTCAACGGTATTGAAATTTTGTAGCTGTGACTACAGTCACAGCACAGCTAAAATTACCTGAGTACTTTTGATAAAAAGAAACATGAGCAAGAAAGTATTCCAATTTTTATGGGTGTGCCTAATCTGCATAGTAGTAGTTTCGGGTATTGTTCTTGTCTTTCAAAAATTGTCTAACTAAAATATATCGACATGAAAAAAAACATGGGTAACTCAGATCGAATTATTCGATTCATCATCGCCGCAATAATCGCAGCGTTGTATTTTACAGGAACCATAACGGGAACTTTGGGCATAGTGTTGTTAGTCTTAGCGGGTGTATTCCTTTTAACTAGCTTTATCAGCTTTTGTCCGCTGTATGCGCCTTTCGGAATCAGTACCTGTTCGATAAAAGAGGTACGTGATAAAAATTAATCGAACCCTATGGTAATCCCCATGGCATTGTTTTGGATACTTTAAAAAAACCACTGCTTTTGATCGCAGCTAACAAGGTTTTCAAGACTCTTTGATTATACTGTTGGCTATGAAAAGGATAGTATTTAATGAACTGCCCCAAGGCAAAGGGGCAGTTTTAATGCTAGCTAAATTGCCAAACCCTACATTTGTAATGATAGTTATTCCAGTCCCGGCCAAAGTCGCTCTATAAATAGGCCGTTTAACAAAACTGGTTGGAAAGAATAGCAAAGTCTTAAAAAACGTTCCTATTATGGCACAATCCCTTAACTTAATAAGTCTTGAAAATCCAAACTATACAAGCTTATAAGTTCCGACTTTCCACGAAGGGCTAATTCGCCAATTTTTGAATAGGAAATGGAATCATCCATTTGCAATTCTTCCAACAACTGCCCAGAAATAAGTGCCTTGGCATTATATCTATTACACTGCGCCTGAAGACGTGCCGTTGTATTCAAAACATCACCTGTGTAGATAATATCCTTCTTGAGAATTCCTATTTCACCACTTGTAACCTCTCCGATATGATAGCCTGCTTTGAACTCTGGAATGACACCAAATTTTTCTAAATAGCTTTCTTTGTTTTCGGTGATTGCATTTAAAATCTTTACAAAGCATTGAAGGCAGTTATTTTTATATAAACCCTCATTTTTATTCCAAGAAATGACAATCTCATCCCCGACATATTGGTAGATTTGACCCGAGGTTTCCAAAATGGCATTGGTCATATCGGCATAATAGTCTTTAAGCAGGTCAAAGAACTTCTTGTGACCTATTTTTTCTGCTATGGTAGTTGATGATTTCATATCAAGAAACATAAATATTCGGGTTTCCAGTTTTGGACTATGATATTTCCCAATGAAAAAATTACGCAAAACGCCAAATCCCAGATATTCGCTTACCTCCGAATAGAACAGCGAGACTCCGAGAATAAGGGAGACGTAAATAATTATGCTCCAAAACGAGAATCTTCTTATAAATCTATATAGACTGTCTAGAACAGCAGGGTCAAAGGGGCCACTGTTTAAATGTTCCATGTTGGTAGCAATGGCAACAAATGTCAAAAAGAATATAATCAGGGTAACATAGAAGCTACCCTTTACAATAATCTTAAGCCAAAAAGGTTTATTCTCAAAACGTTTTCTGAGCCAGATGACCTCAATCCATCCTTGCAAGAGTCCCATAAGAAAGCTTCCAAACCCAGCATAAAGCAGCGTACTTTGGAAGTTATATTTGTTTCCGGTAGCAGGATATATAGTCTCCCGCCCCATAATACCATACTCCACAAAACTATAGGCCAATCCAAAGACCAACCAGATTAGTCCAAAACTCACGATTCTTGAAAAATACCGCCTATATTTTGGATGCACCTCCATCTTATAAAGATACCTTATGTAGCTACAAAAGATTTACACCCTTTTTATTTGACGAGTAAAAAGCTAGCTTTAAAAAATGCTCCATTTTCTAAGCCGTAGTCTTCAGTCGTTTGATCAGCATTGGTCGAAGTAAGCTTTCTTTTTAGGGAAAGTCCGCCTGATAACTGAAGCCTAATATCCTTCGATATATCCATGGCCAAAGTCGGGCCAACGTTATATCTCGAAAATTTGACGCTTTCCACCTGTTGCAAATTAGGAAGATTGCTATCTACATTCAAGGCATATTCGTTTCCTTGTAAATCTACTCGAAAACCTAGAATAAACTTGTTCAATCTATACCTAATAGTGGCTTGTACCGGCGCCAAAACCAACACGTCAAAATTATCTTTTTTATAGATGAATTCGGCCAATGGTACTACTCGGGGTTCTCCAAATCCGTTGGTATAGGCAACACCCAAACCATATTTAAATCCACGTTCGGTAATTCTTCGAATGACCCCGGATGCCTGTAATGTGAATGCGTCGGAACTTATATTTCCCGAAAAATCGGAAGCCAAGGTTGGTGAGAGCAATGCTCGAAATCCCCATTGTTCTCCAAGTTTTTGGTTAATCCCTACAGTTACGCGCAACGCGTGTAAATTGGCATCTACTTTCCTGTCATTTGGCAGATCTTCTAGAGGTCCCCCTAAAAATAGATAATCAACCCCGGCCAGCAAGATCGTCTTATCATTTTTCAGACGAAACGGTAGTAAAAGAAATGCCCTGAATTCTGATAAGTTTATTTCGACGTCATTCAGTTGTTGGTTTGACGGGTTTTTTAATCCTACCCCCGGATTTAGCGTATAACTCAATCCCGCTAGGTTAAAATCTTCCTCCTGTGCCCTTACCAAAGTCATGATGAACAGCAGTGTGACGAATAGTATAATTTCTTTTTTCATTTTGACTCATTTTTTTGGTCTTCTTTGTATTTTTCGAACAAAGCCATTACTGCCTCGTTTATTTTCTTTTCCAATTGAATGGAATTTGATGTAACCATACTTGTAGCACTACCGTGCCATACCACTTCATTTGTTTTGGCATCTATAAAATCAAGTAGCAGGGTGCCTTCCTTATATTCCTTTATATCCACATCTATTATTTGGTACTGCCATCGACGACGAGCGTAGTAATTGGTATAGGTATCAACATCTTGTTTGGTATCCACTATTACGAAATAACTGATTAGAATATCTGGCCCGGTTACACCAGAATTTCCATTTACAGTGGATAATTTTTCGATTTCAGCAGTTATGGCGCTCTCGATTTGCGCTTTTTGGGTAGGATTTACATCTGGCAAAAAGCCTGGCTCAATATCTGTTAGCGTATAGAAATTATACTTGTTTAAATCTGCAGTTTCACTTTGCTCGCTTATAACCCTTAAACCGCCACAGCTTACAAGAGTTAACAGAAATGCAACGCTCAAAGGGTAAAATTTTGTTCTCATGATATGTAGTTTTTAGTACTCATTTAATTACTATCCATATAGCTTTTGAATTTTTCTTGGAAATCGTGGAAGCTCCAGCTTAGTGTCAGCTTGGTTACCGTACCTTCTAGGGATACGCTATCATTGCCTGAGGAAAAAGTTTGGTTATGAGTCAAGAAAAGATTGAGACGGTCATTGATATTAAAGCCAACTGTTGCGCCAATCAAGTGTGCATTTTGGCCAGCTTGTTCCGCAATGATTGCGCCGGTTTCCTTTGATATAAAATCAGAACTTCCGCCGTTGATATAGGAATAGTCGAGCGAGAGAAATCCCTTTTTTGTGATGTCCCTGGTCAAATGTCCTTCGAGAACGAAAACTCCCTTTTGATCGATTTCTTGTCCTTGAAAATCATCGTTCTTCGAGATTAAATTATAGGATGGAAATAGCTCCAAAGTCGTTCTTTGACCTTCCACCCATGGGCCTATCCGTTGAACAATCGGTGAGCCCAACTTAAACTTGAATTGATTGCTTCCTATATTTATAGCATTACTGGGGTCGTACTTCCCCGTAGGGAAGGTCATAGCGGCTTGTAAGTAAACCAAGGTCGGGTTTTCGTGCCTTACAAAATCCTTGATCATAAGTCCTTTTGCACCGATTAAATTAATGGTATTGGACCAAATGATATCCCCAAAACCGTGTTGAAATATTGTAGTGGAAGTAGCAGCCGGACCCTGAAGGCCCACATTGACATCCGCGGTAATATTCCCGGCAGGAAGAATCAATGTCGAATAAAAAGTTCTTCCAAATAGGGGTTGACTTCGAGTATAGCTAAGCATATATAGATTATTATCGACGGTTACACTCGGATTAACGAAGCTCAAATTATTCACCGAGGCATTAACTTTTGCATTGATTACATGTGCACTCAGTATGTTCAAGTTTTTCGGAAGGGCCCAATAAGTTCTAGGACCATCCAGTTGAGCATGCATTTTGAATGTGGTAATAACTATTATTGATATGATTATCGCTTTCTTCATGATCTTCTTTTTGATTAGTTATCCTCTATTTTTTCACTACCTCGACCGAAGTCGGGATCGTATACAGGTGGTCTCGGAGGAAGTTTATCTGCCATTCCGTCATAAGTGGTCCGGTTAGGTAAAATGACATTGTTTTCCTCCATATAGGAATTCCAATCATTTATTAGCTCTTCCAGCTTTTCGGGGTTTTGTTCAGCTAAATCTGCGCGTTCACCGGGGTCATTTTCAATATCATAAAGTTGCCATTCCCCTGTCCCTATGGGAACGGGTACATTTACAATCTTCCATTTCCCTTTTCGAATTGATTTGGCATTCCAAAGTTCTGTGCCTAAATAATCGGTTTCCGTTCTTGGGGAGGTATTCTCTCCTCGGATCGTTTGTACCCAAGATTTCCCTTGCATCGGTAAAACCTTGACTCCTTTGTAGATTTTTGGTTGTTCGATTCCGGCAAGCTCCAAAAAGGTTGGTGCAATATCTTTCACATGCATAATGCCTTCCGTATTGATTTGGCCTGCTCCCTTTTTATCTGGTGTGACTACTATCAAAGGCGAGCGTATACCTCCTTCGTAGGTCGTGTATTTGAATCCATAAAAGGGTGCAGTGGATACTTGCGCCCAAGAAGGGCCGTAGGCAGTAAAAGATTCGGCTCTACCCCAATTTTCAAAACCATGCCTGTAGGTCTTGGCCATCCAATTGGCGGCAGCTGTGGCCGGATATTTTCGATAGGTCGAAGATTTATCATTGACATCTGGACCATTATCTGAGAAAAAGACGATATAGGTATTCTTTCTCAAATCATTGTCTTTAAGGTATTTCATCAACCGCCCGATTTCCATATCCATATAATCCAAAACGGCGGCGTAGACTTCCATTTTACGGGCGGTTACAACCTGAGTGAGTGGCTTGAGCTTGTCAAATCCCGGAACATACCAAAGGCGTTCACCCATCTCGGTTTTTTCGGATAGAATGCCCAGTTCGACCATTTTTTTGAGTCGGTCATCCCTAAGCACATCCCAACCCTTATCGAATACACCTTTATACTTTCGCAAGTACTTTTCCGGGGCCATCAAAGGGTCATGCGGGGCCTGATGTGCTAAATAGGCAAAGAATGGTTTACCATCATTTTTGTTTTCGTCGATATAGGATATGATCTTATTGGTAAAAGTGGAAGTCGCGTAATAGTTTTTCGGAAGTTTATTAAGATAGATTCCGTCTTCGTTAAAATGATTTGGAGTGGCATCTTCATCCGGTCCGTTAAAAGAAAAATAGCTTCCCGAACCTGATAACATTGAAAAAGAGCGTTCAAAACCTTGCGCTGCCGGAATGTGTTCCGAATCCTTGCCAAGATGCCATTTACCTGCCATATACGTATGGTAGCCGTTGTTCTTTAGTATTTCTGAAATAGTGGGGACATCCTTGGTAAGATAGCCTTCATACCCCTTTTCATTGAGCTGATTTGGCGCGGGATATTCATACATATTTCCCAAGCCGACCAAATGATTGTCTATTCCAGTCAAAAGCATGGAACGTGTCGGTGAACAGGTTGGGGCCACATAAAAGTTGGTGTAACGTACGCCTTCCAATGCGAGTTTGTCCAAATTAGGGGTGTTGATTTCCCCTCCAAAGGCGCCCATATCGGAAAAACCCATATCATCCGCAACGATGACGATGAAGTTCGGCCTTTCCTTGGTTGCATCCTGTGCCAACAAGCTATTGATGCACAACCCAAAAAAGGCAAACAAAATTTGATAATATCTTACTGTTTTCATTTTTGCACGTTTTAAGTTTTATAAATTGGTTTGGGGTTTTTCTAAAATATTGCTTTGGGTATTAGTGCAGTGATGGCAACTCGCAGTTGCCACTCTGCTCCGGTAAACTCGGGTTTCTCTAAATTGTAATATGCCCCACCTTGTATATTGAAGGGTAAAAACCCTTTGGGTTTGATAAGTTTTCCGAATGCAAGACCTATAGGAATGGTCCATTTGTTTCCAGAGTCGGCTTGCCAGTTTGCGGTAACTTTTGGGGAGGTGCTTAAGTAGTAACCGTTTGGCAGGTTAAAGTTGATGAAAGGTTGAAACGTAAATGCCGATAGGTCACTTTCCAAGGACCAAACATTATTTATCAAAACACCTATTACCCAACTCCCAGGTTTTATTACCCCGACAATGGATGGACCAACACCCCATTCCTTAATACCAAGATTTTCTCCTGCCGTAGGAAGGTTGATTATTGGACCTGCGCCCCAATTAATTTTTCCTTTATTGTTTGTGTAGAATGCCGATAGCGAAATATCGCCTATCCCATTATAATTTCCTGTCTCGGATAGGATATTGGGTTGATTTATAATGGGAAGAATAGCTCGAATAATGAATTTACCCTCTGCCAAGGGAATAACCGGTTGAATGTTCAGGGTATTCTGTGTTCTGTCAAAAGGACCTATTCCAAAATTGGTGTTGTTCTGAAACGGAACACTTATGATATTTGCTAAGGGGTTCTGGGCGATTTTAGCCAACTCCTCCTCGGTCAACTGAGACATGACCTGTGTAAAGGCCATTAGCAACAAGATTGCGAGGTACTTTATTTTCTTTGCTTGTTTCATTTTCAAAAAAATCTTGGATTCAATCAATTATGAGGTAAAACTAGATGGGGGACAATCGATTTACTTGCACGAGTTTCCTAAAGTGCTCTTTTGATTTCCGAACGTTTATGAAGTATGACATTGAAACCTTAGATGGCGCTGAGTTTTCAATCTTGAATAAGATATTTGCCAACCAAAATAGCTACTAGTATAGTAAGATAGAGCTGGCCCGCAATGGCGATCAATAATGAAACGGATTGTGCTGGTGGGCTCACAGGTAGAATATCCCCAAAACCAAGTGAAGTCAATGTGGTAAAGGAATAGTAAGTAAGGCCGTACAGATAGTAGCCGTTGTCAATTATAGTAAAAGACTTGGGGAAAATCAGATTCAATAGCTGACACAATTGACCCCCGAAGAGTCCGATTAAAAAATACCCTGAAACTGCCGCAGCAATTATATTCAGCGTTATCTTTTTGCTCCTTCCGATAATAGTAGAGAGCCGGTATCCCAAGAAGAGAAGAAATAAGCTTGCAGATAGGGTCCTAGCCAGTTTTATAAAAAAACCAGTTGAATTTTCCGCTCCCAACCAGATAAAAAATATTGCTATCACCCCAATTGTTATACCCGCAACGAAATGTTTTAAGGTATTCGAGATGAGTTGGATTCCTGTAAACACAAACAAAGACAATGCAATTTGGAAAAGGATAACTCGATAATCTGGATAAAGCTGTATTAGAATCGGCAACAGCAATAGTAGAACAATACTGGCCAACAACCATTTAGAATTGTTCTTTCGCCTGAATAATTGATTTTGTATTTTAGCACTCAGCCGATATAGACTATTGAATTTCTTCATTTTTAGCATTGTTAATCGGATGAAATTATTGCGCGTTTTTCAGTTTAACTCCCCCTCAATTTCCTAACGTCCTCTTTGGGTTTCCCATCGGGGTTCTTTTGGAATCAATACTTAGTAATTTGCAGTAGATCAAATCCATAAATAAAATGTGATGAGCACGATCGGTACAACCCAAAAAAAAACAAAGAATATCGCCATGTTCATACGCAGCAGCTTGTTCATAATCGGCTTGTGGATGTTGGCTGTTCTATTCTATAAAATAATACGGTTGTACGGTGCAGGGGAAGTGGTCAAAAACGGCCTTCATTTGGGGCAAACGGAATTGCACCTTGTCCATATTTTGGTCGGGGGAACCGTTGTTGGTATTTTGTTCGGTGCTTTGGAAGTTGCGCTCCACAAATCGGGCCTTTCAAGAAAAAGCTATTTTCAGATTCTGTTCGTTAAGTTATCCGCTTTTTTTGGAGCACTGCTCATCGCAGTTGTTGCCGGCAGAACTGCTGGGCAAGTATTGGTCGAAGGACAAAGTTTTTCAAGCGTAATGAGCGAAATGCCTGCATTTCTGATCTCGCCTTTGGTCATACCACTTTATTTGTATGCCATTGCGGCAAGCTTTGCGGTAACTTTTCTAAGACAAGTCGATAAAAAATTTGGCTCCCAGGTGCTGTTCAATTTACTCATTGGTAAATATTTTAAGGCCAAGGAAGCCGAACTGGCCGAATCAAAGGAATACTTGGAATATCAGGTGCAAGAGCGAACTAAAGATTTGGCCTCAGAGGTCGCGGCACGCAAAAAAACTGAAAGTGCACTACGAGACGCTAAAGAGCAGGCGGAAGCTGCCAATATTGCCAAGTCCCAATTTTTGGCCAATATGAGCCATGAGATTAGAACGCCATTAAATGCTATCGTCGGGTTCTCCCAGATTTTACAGAATCAGAGCAAGAAATTTGACTTGGATACGCAATTCGAAAACTATTTGGACAATATCAGGATCAGCGGTCAGAACCTATCCGAACTTATCAATGATATTTTGGATCTTTCGAAAATCGAGGCGGGCAAAATTGCACTTTCAGAAGAGGACATGAATTTGAAGCAAATGTTGCAATCGATATATCACGTGAATAAGGCCGCCGCAAACGAAAAGAATATAGTTTTAGAATATAACTTCCGACCCAATACCCCAAATTTCATTCGGTCAGATCGCAGCAAGCTGAAACAAATTCTTATGAACCTTTTGAGTAATGCGATTAAATTCACTCCCGAAGGAAAAAAAATCTTCCTCAATGCAAGCTTGGAGGAAAAACATCTTCTTTTTGAGGTCAGGGATGAAGGAATAGGAATCGAACCCGATAAGCAATCCACCATTTTCGATCCATTTGTTCAAGCCGATGCGAGTGTAACGCGTGAATATGGGGGAACAGGATTGGGACTATCCATAACCAAGAATATGGTTGATTTGATGGGAGGGACTATTTCCCTTGAGAGTTCACTTGGCACAGGATCTATTTTTCGAATAACCGTCCCTTATCATGCACCAGAGAGAAATGATTTGGATCAAGGTCAGATAAAGTTAAATGCACTTTCCATTCCCAAAACATCACGCATTCTGGTGGTTGAAGACAATCCTATGAATCAAGATATGATCAAGGCTTTTTTCAATGAAATCAATCATGATATTTTGGTCGCAAATGACGGGGTAGAAGGAGTAAAAATGGCATTCAAATACAAGCCTGACCTCATTTTTATGGATATACACATGCCCGGGATCGATGGGTATGAAGCTATGCATCGTATACGAGAGAAAGACACATCAACACCCATTGTCGCTTTTTCAGCTGACGCCTTTAAGGAGCAACAAGAAAGAGCAATGGCCGCAGGTTTCTCGTCCTATATCACAAAGCCTATTCAATTGGATATTTTGATACAATGTTTGAATCAATTTCTGGGCACAAAAGATTCCAATATTCGAGAAGAACAAAAAGTCCTTACCAAAAGCGAAAGTAAAAAGTTAAAAACTGTTTTGGAATCACTGAAAAGCACCCCTATTTATGAAACCGAAAAGTTGGTAGACTACGCTGAGACGTTATCGGATCTAATTTCAAGTGCATTAAAGGAAGCACTCTTGGAAATTATCTACTCAGGTGATGGCCGGGGTTTTGAAAACTTGATTGCCCAAATTAAAAACCAGTATTGATAATGGATTCCATATTAATAGTCGATGATAATCGTCAAGTTCTAGAACAGCTTAAAGAACTTCTAAGTGGTGAGGGGTATCAGGTCGCATTCATTCCACGGTCCGATTTTCTTAGGGAGCGATTGGAAAAGGGAAATTTTGATTTACTATTATTGGATATCAATCTACCCGGGAAAAATGGATTGGATTGGCTCAAGGAAATAAAATCAGATTCCAAGCACAAGAATTTACCTGTAATAATGATTACTGCGGAAGATGAACGGGATACGCTTGCCAAATGCTTTGAACTTGGAGCAAACGATTATATCCACAAGCCCATAAATGAAGTCGCCCTGAAATCACGTGTTCGTTCGGCAATTACTACGAAACGATTCCTTGAACAACAACTACGGTTAGAAAAGCAGAAGGCGATGCAATCGAGAATGATGATGCTTTCTTCGCAAATGAATCCACATTTTGTATTTAATGCCCTAGCCTCCGTGCAATCACTTGTTATGACACAAGAAACGGAAGATGCGGTTAATTACCTTTCAGAATTTGCTGGTTTAATGCGCTTGAATCTTGAAAATTCACTTACCCCGTATATTTCATTATCCGATGAAATAAAGTTTATAAAGCAATACTTGGAGTTGGAAAGAATTCGTTTTCAAAAATCTTTTTCATATAATATTTCCGTTCAAGTAGAAAACCCGGAAGACATCATGATTCCTCCCATGTTGTTACAGCCTTATCTTGAAAATGCAATCATTCATGGACTTGGTAAGCTGGATAGACACGGTGAACTATATTTGCTCATACAGGAAGAAAACGACATTGTCAAATGTACTATTACAGATAATGGCATCGGACGTGAAGCGGGTATAAAATATAAGCCAAAAAAACATCATTCAGTTGCTATGGCCAACATAGAAGCACGACTAGAAATGCTTAATGCGGTTATGGAGAAAGAGGAATTTAGTGTAAGTATAGTAGATTTAGAAACCAAGGGCAGGCCAACGGGAACAAGGGTAGTACTCGTCTTTCCAAATGACTTACATTAACTTTCGAAGAAGCGCATCTTTCTTTCTAACCGACACATCCACATGGGAACCATCTTTCATAATAACATAACCCCCTTTGCCCTTTATGTACTTATCCAAATGATTTAGATTTACCATGTGTGACTTGTGTATCCTAAAAAAATTACAAGCTTCAAGTAGTGCTTCATATTCTTTTAGTGGTTTAGAAACCATAATTCGCTTCCCACCATCAAGATAAAAATTGGAGTAAGACCTTTCTGCCTCAACATGGATTATAGTGTTGGCTTCAATGAAGTCGATACCGTCAGCTGATGGCAAAGCAATTTTAGTAAATCTTGTGTCCTTAAGTTGCAGATTTGATTTAAGAGCATCGATTTTGGCGCTGCTTTGCGACTGTTTTTTAGCCCTTACTTTTTCCGCTCTCGCTACAGCTCCTTTCAATTCCTGAATATTGATTGGTTTCATCAAATAGTCGAGAGCCGCATATTTTATGGCATTGATAGCATAAAGATCATATGCCGTGGTAAAAATTACCTCAAAAGGTGGGTCCTCAAAAGAATCGAATAATGTGAACCCGTTGCCCGATGGCATTTCAATATCTAAAAATATAAGGTTTGGATCTAAGGTTTTAATCAGGGGTAACGCTTCCTGAACGGAATAGGCATATCCAACTACATGCACCATTGGGCAAAAATTTTGAAGCATTTTTCCCAAGGTTTCATGATGTTTTTGTTCGTCATCAACGATTATTGCGTTTATGGTCCCCCGCATAATAACGCACTTTGATAGGTTGTTACTTTAAAGATACGTTTTATATATTTTTTCTAAATTTTTAATTGTTCTTTTATGTGCTTCACAAAACGGCTATTCTGAAGCGCTAAACTTTTAGCATCGTCTCCTATTCGCGGTCTTATAGAGGTCTTGTTAATTGGCCGTTTTAAAGGACAGCTTTGGAACATACAAAACTTCTTCTATCGTCTCCCAAACCCGGTCTCTTTTAGTAGTCCCTATAATTCGCCTTTCACGGGATACTTGGTAAGATGGTTGATGTTGCCGATCATTCCAGTTTTATGGTTTCTGATAACGCTGTTCTTGGAATTGGAAGGATCGACAAAAGTCTCAATAGAAGCGAGAGGTTATCATCGCTCTAGCGCGTTATCCTCTCACCAATACCCGCTTTTCCAATGTGACATACGTTCAAGCAAAAATGGGGAATACGCCCTATTTTGGTTTTATTTAACGCTTACCTATCAATCCATCGAACACTATAAAATCGAAACTAGATCCCTACCTAAAGGGGAGAGGCAACGTTTTAAGAAAAACAGGCCTTGATACACAGGAGTTGTTGGGGCCACTGAAAAACGTTGAAACGCAAGTCTCAAGTGATGGGCAGCGAAGCAGGTATCCGACCATAAGATGGGTTTCCTGTCAACAGCGGCTCCCAGCCCTGTGAAACTGATGTCTGCCTACATTGGACCCCGTTTTCCCCAGATCTCGTACATAGGTTCGCCCTGGCTGTTCTTTCCTTTATGATGCCAATCGTCGCCTTTTACTTCATAATCGAATTGCAAGGTGGCTCCAACACGGGAATTGTCTCTTGAGAAGTATGCTATACTTTCGGCGTACGTTCCATTATTGGCCGTATAGCTGCCGCCCCCGGTACCTTTAAACTGAAAACCTTCGGTATCGAAGGCAATCCATTGGAAGCGTCCGTCAAGCAGGAATTTCAACGTTTTACGGGAATCGGCTTCCCCCCTTCGTTTCTGCCCCTCGTCCGGACCACGGGTGGCAAATAGCCAGGGGCCATCCAACTCCTGTTCGTTGCTTTCAGCACGTACAAAGATCATCTTATTGTTCGTGTTGAGAATCAAATTTCCATCGAAAATGACATAGGGAATAGCCAATTCCGTTATACTATCCTTTTCGTAATCCGAATTGAATTCCAGGTCGACCTTTAGTTCATTATTCTCGACGGCATAAAATCCGCCCAAGGTTTTGATGAACTTAGCCGGCGATTTTTCGTATACGGAATGAATAAAATAGGAGTCACTTATTTTGAGTTCGTGGTGTACGGTCGAACCCTCTTTTTCCTGATCAAAATGATACACTCCTTTGGCAATTTGTGCAGCAACTTCCCCGGAAGCAGTAAGGATTAACAACAGAATAATACACAATACACTTTTTGTTGTTTTCATAGAAATTGATTTAATCCTTAAAAGTAAAAATTAATATCCTTAAAATAAGAATATTATAAGATTTACACTATTCAAATACTACCGTAAAGAACAAAATGGTATCCTCGGCGTAATTTTTTTAAAAACCCTTGTTTTTTCGTTTTTTTTGTTTTCATTTGCTTTCTCTAATCGTGGTTCGCCTCGATTCACCTTTATGCTTTTAGCTGAACATCATGAAACGTGTTTCTACGTTCGGGTTGGGGGGAATTAGGAAGTCAAACCCCTCAATGACTTATCAGATAGGTGGCCGAATTTTAAAGCTAACTTCCGAGACACCTTCGATCGTGTGCAGTCAACACGAATACTTTTTTATTGCCACTACCCAAAGCCAAATACAGATTTGATCGTTGTTGCTACTTATTGATTGGAAATTACGAGAATTTCATCCTTTTTAATAACAACACTTTCGTATTTTAAATGAATACCAAATACATTGATCTGATCGATCAAACATACTACTTTCCCCAGGAAGAGTTTACCTTGGAGGGCGAATATCTTCGCTTTCACGACATTCCCCTGAACGAACTCGTTGAACGCTATGGAAGTCCTTTGAAATTCACCTATTTGCCCAAGATTTCAGAAAACATCCAGCACGCTAAAAACTGGTTTGCAATGGCCATGGCCAAAAGAGACTATCAGGGAAAATACTACTATTGTTATTGTACCAAAAGTTCGCATTTTCATCATGTGTTGAATGAAGCCTTAAAGAACGACATCCATATCGAGACTTCGTCTGCCTTTGATATCAATATTGTAGAGCAGCTTAAAAGGACCGGGGGAATCAAAAACGACACCTACGTCATCTGTAATGGTTTCAAAAGGGACCACTATATCGAAAACATCGCCCGTTTGATCAACGAAGGCCATGAAAACTGTATCCCGATCATCGATAATTATGAGGAAATCGATTTACTGACCGAGGCCATCGATGGTTCTTTCAAGGTAGGTATCCGAATCGCCTCGGAAGAAGAGCCCAAGTTCGAATTCTATACCTCCCGCTTGGGAATCGGTTATAAGAACATTGTTCCGTTCTACGAAAATCAAATTAAGAACCATGACAAGGTCGAGCTCAAAATGCTCCACTTCTTTATCAATACCGGCATCCGCGACAATGCGTATTACTGGAACGAATTGGCAAAATGTCTAAAGGTGTATGTACGGTTGAAAAAAATCTGTCCATCGTTGGATAGCCTAAATATCGGAGGAGGCTTCCCCATCAAAAGCTCCTTGGCCTTCGAGTACGATTACCAGTATATGGTCGATGAGATTTTGAACCAAATCAGCATTGCCTGTGCCGAAGCAGATGTAGCGGTACCGCATATCTTCACGGAGTTCGGAAGCTTTACGGTAGGCGAAAGCGGCGGGGCCATTTACGAAATTCTGTACCAGAAACAGCAGAACGATCGTGAGAAATGGAACATGATCGATTCGTCGTTCATCACCACCTTACCCGATACCTGGGCGATCAACAAGCGTTTTATCATGTTGCCCATTAATCGGTGGTACGACGAGTACGAGCGGGTCTTATTGGGTGGGCTTACTTGTGACAGTGATGATTATTACAACAGTGAGCAGCATATGAACGCAATTTATTTGCCCAAATACAAGCGAGACAAACCGCTGTATATCGGTTTCTTCAATACCGGAGCCTATCAGGAAACGATAGGAGGGTACGGAGGCCTGCAACATTGCCTGATACCACAACCCAAGCATATCCTGATCAACAGGGATGCAAACGGAACATTAATGTATGAACTGTTCAGCCCCCAACAAAAAGCCGAAGACTTTTTGAACATTTTGGGATACGGGCAGGAAAAAGCCAAGAAAGCGTCAAAAGCGGAAACACTGCAGACTAGTGGCCTGAAGTAACGAATCATAAAATAAAAGGAAATAAAAAATGAACGCAATTAAGAATTACGCTGGAATTCCTGACGAGTTCGCGCAATTGGAAAAAGCTAAAATAATATTAATACCCGTCCCTTACGATGGCACCAGTACCTGGGGTAAAGGTGCCGATAAAGGGCCTTCAGCCTTTTTGGAAGCTTCGGCGAACATGGAACTCTATGATATCGAGACCGATACCGAAGTCTATGAGCAAGGCATTTATTTAGCCGAAGCCATTACCGCATTTAGTAGCCCGGAGGAAATGGTCAATGCAGTACATACAAAAACCAAGGAGTATATTAAAAGAAACAAGTTCGTAACCCTGTTCGGTGGGGAACATTCTATTTCCATCGGGACTATTCGGGCCTTTAACGAATGTTTCGATAACCTCTCGGTATTGCATATCGATGCGCATGCCGACCTCCGAAAATACTACGAGGGCACACCTTACAACCATGCCTGTGCCGTACATGAGGCTAGCCAAACGACCAATTTGGTGCAGGTAGGCATCCGAAGCATGGATGCCATCGAAAAGACTTACATGGATGAAGAAAAGACCTTTTTTGCCCACGAAATGGCCAATGACGAATATTGGATGGATAAAGCCATCGATACCTTAACCGAAAATGTGTTCATCACGTTTGACCTCGATGCCTTGGATCCTTCCATCATGCCGTCGACCGGCACACCCGAACCGGGAGGATTATTCTGGTACGAGACCCTCGATTTTCTTAAACAGGTGTTCGAGGAGAAAAATGTGGTCGGTTTTGACCTGGTAGAACTTTGCCCGAACGAGGTAGATAAGCATAGCGATTTTCTTGCTGCCAAACTCTATTATAAAATGTTGAGCTATAAATTCATGGGGCAGGCCGCCGAGGATGAGTACGACAATACGTATGACACCGCCCGGAAACCGGTAGCGCCGAACAAAAAATTTAACCATGATGAGGACTAAAGGGCCTATTTCAAATTTTATCGAGAATTATTATCTGCATTTCAACGCGGCCGCCCTCGTCGATGCGGCAAAAGGTTACGAAGCGCAGCTCAACAAAGGAGCCAAGATGTTGGTGTCGTTGGCCGGTGCGATGTCGACCGCCGAACTGGGGAAGATTTTGGCAGAGATTATTCGACAGGAAAAAGTACATATTATCTCCTGTACGGGTGCAAACCTGGAGGAAGATATTATGAACCTAGTGGCCCATTCGCACTACAAGCGGGTGCCCGAATATCGTGATCTGACACCAAAAGATGAATGGGCCTTATTGGAAAAGGGACTCAATCGGGTCACCGATACTTGCATTCCCGAAGAGGAAGCCTTTCGACGCCTACAACAACATATCTTTAAAATCTGGAAAGACGCGGAAGAAGCAGGAGAACGCTATTTCCCCCATGAGTTTATGTACAAAATGCTCTTATCAGGGGTCTTGGAACAATATTATGAAATCGACATCAAGGATTCCTGGATGTTTGCAGCCGCTGAAAAAAATTTACCGCTTGTATGCCCCGGCTGGGAAGATAGTACCATGGGCAACATCTTTGCCTCCTACGTGCTCAAAGGCGAACTAAAGGCAAGCACCATGAAATCGGGAATCGAATATATGACCTTTCTGGCCGACTGGTATACCGACAATGCCGACAATGGTATCGGATTTTTTCAGATAGGTGGGGGTATTGCCGGCGACTTTCCCATATGTGTGGTGCCGATGTTGTATCAAGATATGGAACGGACCGATACGCCTTTTTGGAGTTACTTTTGTCAGATCAGTGACAGTACCACCAGTTACGGGTCGTATTCCGGAGCGGTACCCAATGAGAAGATTACCTGGGGCAAACTGGACATCGATACTCCAAAATTTATCATTGAAAGTGATGCCACTATTGTGGCTCCCCTAATTTTTGCTTACCTTTTGGATATGTAATTATGGACAGGCACCCAAACTTAAAAAGAGTCATCGTTGATTTCAAGAAGCTGACCCCGGAGGTTCTCAAACTTCTGGTGGAGCGCTACCCTGATGGATACGATGATCGTAACATCATCACGTTTCGAAATTCCCACGGGGAGCGCATCGAGGCGGTCGAGGTACTTACCGAGGATACCAAGTATCTGGTGAAGATCAGTGCCAAACTCGAGTATACCATGGAAAACTACGATGAGGACGACTATGCCGATTTTGAAGATGACGATCCCACAGCGGTAGTTGAGCCCGATCCGGAGGATCTATCCGACGAAAACGATGACATCTGAACATACCGTTGGGCAAATCTTATTACTTTCCGAATACTCACAGTATTAGTTCTTTTTGACCGGCAATGTATCCATTTTCATGAAAATTTTAGTGTCTAGCCAAGCAGTACCCAAAACTGGCGAAAGACCACCATTATGAAAATGGATGAAATCGAAAATATTGGACTTGAATTTTTGGACGTAGGGGATTCTAAGGAGCCCAGGAAAGCCATGATACCGTCTTACCAAAATACGCAGGACCCTTATTGGGAAGAAGGCCATAATGAAACACTGTTGGATAACTCTCAAGGGTGCAAGGTAGTATTCATGCTCGATGGCCCGGGCCTGGGCACAATTACGCCCTGTCACTTTTCATTTCCGACCAATGGCATCAACGCGGTGGCCACCACCCTCTATACGGGGATAGTCTTGATTGCCGAAGTAGTTATTGCTGTAACGAAGGGAATTGAACCAGTTTGGCGCCGTTCGTACGCTTCGCAATCGACAAAAGACTTATTTGGACAAGGGGGTTGTGCTATTGATAAGCTAGTCTGTAAACAAAAATAGTTCGGAACATTTAAAATTTCATCTTTTAAAATAGCGTCCTATGAAAACCGCATCGTTTCATTTATCACTGCCGTGTTTGAGCATTGGCAGGACGAAGGAATTCTACACAGGGGTTGTTGGTGCCGACCTGGGTAGGAACACATCACAATGGCTCGACATCGACCTGTTTGGAAATCAAATTACCTTTACCAAATCGGGAGGTTTTAATTTTTCGTACCAAACCTACAAATTTGAAGATTCCGTATTACCTTCATTTCATTTTGGGGTCATCGTCGATCAGGATACCTGGCAGCGGCTTCATGATCGGTTGCAATCCTTTGAATACGAAGTGACTACCCAAGCTACCTTTTTAAGGGGTCAATCGGGGGAGCATATATCCTTTTTCGTAAAGGATCCCAACGGTTATATGGTAGAGTTCAAACACTTCAGAGATCAAAACGAAATGTTCAGTCAATAGTCTGTTTTTGACGGTGTCATCCCCCTGCAAATACGTCTTTATTCAAGAAACTACATTTATACCCAACCAGATTGAAAAAATTAAAAATTATAGGTAGTGAGGAATGGTGCATTTTTCCCGATATGGGGATTCCGGCCATTAAGGCCAGGGTCGATTCCGGTGCCAAAACCTCGTCGATCCAGGCGACCAATATAAAGGTATACAACAAGGGAGCCCAGGAGTGGGTAAAATTTGAGGTGAACCCCCTACAGGAGAATCGAAGCATTGCCATTGAATGCGATGCCCGTCTGATTGATAGACGCATGGTAAAAAGCTCCTCGGGAATCTCCGAAGAGCGCTTAGTAGTCAAAACACCGGTTGCCCTCGGCCATGATACATTCGGAATAGAGCTTACTTTGGCCAATCGGGATACTATGGAGTTTCGAATGCTCCTAGGGCGGGAGGCCCTCACCAATAGGTATATGGTTAATCCTGCCGATAGCTATGCGATCCAGGACTTCAAGGAAGAAGAATTGAATTCGATCTATGCTCCTTACTTTAAGGAAAAAACTGGATTAAAAATTGCCCTATTGGCGAGCAACCCTGAATTATACAGCAATAAAAGGCTGGTCGAGGCAGCGGAGGCCAGAGGACATGAAATCGTGTTTCTCAACGTAGAATTGGCGTACATGAAATTGGATGCCCGTTCGCCCGAGATTCGGTACCGTGGGGGGAATATCCTCAACGAATTTGATGCGGTCATTCCCCGAATAAAACCTTCGGTCACCTTTTATGGCTGTGCATTGATACGACAGTTCGATAATTTGGGCGTATATTGTCAGAACTCTGCAGAGGCGATTGCCCAGTCCCGCGATAAATTGTTCGCTTCGCAATTGTTTTCCAAAAACGACATCCATATTCCCATAACCGGTTTTGCCAAATCACCAATGGATACCAAGGATCTTATTCGAATGGTCAACGGAGCGCCGTTGATTATTAAACTTCTCGAAAGTACACAAGGAAAAGGGGTGGTGCTTGCAGAGACCAATAAAGCGGCCGAAAGCGTTATCAACGCGTTCAAAAGTGTCAACACCAATATCCTGGTCCAAGAATTCATTAAAGAGGCTAACGGCCAGGACATTCGTTGTTTCGTGGTCAATGGGAAAGTGGTGGCTTCGATGCAGCGACAGGCCGAAAAGGGTGAATTCAGAGCCAATATTCACCAAGGTGGCAAAGCGTCCATCATCAAAATAACCCAGGAAGAACGGAAATTGGCCCTAAAGGCAGCAAAAGTATTGAACTTGGCGGTCGCTGGGGTGGACATTATCCGTTCGAATAAAGGCCCGTTATTATTGGAAGTCAATTCATCACCAGGTTTGGAAGGAATCGAAAATGCAACGGGACAGGATATTGCCAATTCGATGATTATGGCCATCGAGAAAAAATTGAAATTCAGTTCCCTAGCTTAGATGGGCCAACATCTCACCGGTTGTCTTTTCCAAGTCAAATTCCGGTGTCCAGCCCCAATCTTTTCGGGCAAGGGAATCATCTATACTGTTGGGCCAGGAATCGGCGATGGCTTGCCGGTAATCGGGCTCGTACACAACCTTGAAATCAGGAAATCGTTGCTGAATGCTTTGGGCAATTTCTTTTGGGGTAAAACTCATCGCAGCGAGGTTATAAGAGGAGCGTATTCTGATTTTTTCGGCATCGGCCTCCATAAGTTCCAAGGTCGCACGAATGGCATCCTCCATGTACATCATCGGCAGTTTGGTATCGCCCTTTAAAAAACAGTTGAACGTATTACCCGCCACGGCCTCGTGATAAATCTCCACGGCATAATCGGTAGTGCCCCCACCCGGCATGGTTTTCCAACTGATTAAGCCGGGATAGCGAACACTTCTTACATCGACTCCAAACTTTTTAAAATAATATTCACACCAACGTTCACCGGACAGTTTGCTGATACCATAGACCGTGCTGGGCTCCATCATAGTATGCTGTGGTGTTTGGTCCTTAGGGGTGTTTGGTCCGAATACGGCAATGCTCGATGGCCAAAATATTCTTTCAACCTTCTTTTCCTTCCCTAGGTTCAACACATTGAACAGCGAATTCATATTGAGGTTCCAGGCACGTTCAGGAAACTTTTCAGCCGTAGCACTCAGCATGGCCGCCATCAAATATACTTCTCCCACCTCATAGTAGGCAACTACCTCTTCCAAAGCATCATAATCGGTGGCGTCCAATATTTCGAAAGGCCCGGAATGCATCAAGTCTTCACTGCCTTCGCGTATGTCGCTTGCAATCACTTTGTCAGAACCGTATTTCTGTCGGAGATTGAACGTGAGTTCCGTGCCGATCTGGCCACATGCACCGATAATCAATATAGTATGTTTCATTAAAGTCGCGTTAAATGAATGGGCCGTAAAGATAGCTTTTATTAAAATTTGTACATTCGTCCCATGCGAAGATTCTTCTTTTTTTGGGCATCTCTCTTACTGATTTCCTCCTGTAAACAAGAGCAGTCCGAAACCGTAGCTTCAGACACCGTATCCTTTGAAATAACTACTGAAAAATGGCCCAAAAAAACCGCCCTCAATGCCAAGGCACAATCTATTCTAAACGACTGGGTCGAATACAAGGCGTTGGAAACCAGCTTTGATGTACTTTACACCGTCGAGAATCGAGAAGACCTTAGTTTGGTCATCGAGGGCCTTATCGAGAAACAGAAAGAATTGGAGAGTTCCGAATACCCTACACCATTCGACAAACCCCAGATTAAAGGAAGACAAAAAATGTTCAAAACCTTTGTGCTAAAGGTGAAAGGGGACTTGATCTATAGATTGGATACCGAAAATTCCGTATTGGAAATGATTGCGGCCTATAACGCTTTTCGTGACCAGTTCAATATCATCGTCAACAACACATTGGATACCAAACTTATTTTAGACAAGTAAGGCCGGATCGGGAAAGCATCCATTAGGCGATGGTATGTACGCCAAGGATCGAGGTAGAAACTATACTAATTACGCGATGGCAAAATCTTTACTCTTTATTCCGGATATCTCTGGTTTCACCAAGTTTGTGCAGACTACAGAGGTAGCGCATAGCCAACATGTAATCGCCGAATTGCTGGAAGTGCTCATCGACGCCAATACGGAAGAGTTAAAACTGGCCGAAATAGAGGGCGATGCCCTATTTTTCTATAAAGAAGGAGAAGTACTTTCCCAAGAACGCCTGTTGGCACAGATCGAAACAATGTTTATAGCTTTCTATAGCCATCTGAAACTGTTGGAAAAAAATCGGATTTGCCCCTGTAACGCCTGTGCTTCAGCACCTAATCTGCAGTTGAAGCTGGTTGCACACTGCGGCGAATTGCAATACTTAGAGGTACAGGGGAATCGAAAACCTTTTGGACAAGAGGTGATTGAAGCGCATCGTTTGCTCAAAAATTCGATCGATAGTGAGAATTATGCATTGGTCAGCCGGGAATTGGCGAGCGCTATCGAACTACCTATCTACTACTATAGTAGGGTATTTCGGTTCAAAGAGGGGCAAGACACCTACGACGGTAAGGAAGTGGCCTATATCTACTCGCTGATCGACCAAAGTAAGTTAAACCTCACCACCTTTTCCCAAGGAAAAAAAGTGAGCTTCGGCACGCCTCCTAATTTATGTGAAAAAAAGGAATTTCCGATATCGGCTTCCTCTTTGTTGGAATATATCACCAACTACGGATACCGCCATCATTGGGTCAAAGGTGCCGACAAGTTCGAGTATAATGAACATGAGGTAACCCGTTTGGGCTCCGAACATATCTGTGTCGTCAATGGTAAGCATTTGAATTTTGTGACCGTCACAAAGGAAGTACAGCCTGGGCAGCTGGTATATGGTGAAATGACGACAACTCCACCACCAGTCGATGCGCTGTATCAGTTTTACGTACTGACCCCCACTTCGAAGGACTCATGCGCTTTGGAATTACAGACCTATTGGACGGCAAAATCACCCTTTAAAAAAGCCCTGATCGCATTAGTATTAAAAAGGGTATTTAAAAAGAATACCCGGACCGCCTTGAACGACTTGGCTACTTTCGTGTCCCAAAATTTGAACAAAAAAGGGCATTAACTATTAAAAAAAGTGGAATTGGATTTCCATCTGACGCAAGTCAGGATAATCAGTCTTTCTTTTCCGCAGCGGCGGGCGGATTTTTTCGTGACTCCAGGGCCTGTTTGCTCAAACTAGCCAAATTAAAATTCGGGTCGATTTTCAAGGCCTCGTCAATATAGGTAATGGCCGCATCGATGTTGTTCTTATCCTTGTTGTACTGCATCAATCCCTTTAAGTGTAGGAACGCTGCTTTTAAGGGAACTTCATAGGGTTGTTGCCTTTCATAAAAAGCGTATTTCATCTCGTCTTTTGCATTCGCGATCCCGTATTCGATATGGGTTCCGGCCCCATCGGTATCCCCGACTTGGATTTTTAAATCGGCCAGTTCATAGGCGAGGTAGGGATTCGGCTTTCTGTTATAAAGGATTTCAAACTGTTCCAAAGCACGTTTGGGTTGGCTCAGGGCCTTCAACGAGATGGCCTTTACCTGCACGGCTAAATCCGAATCCGATTCGTTCTTTTCAATACCAATCGTATTCAAGGCCTGTAAATGCTGGTTGTCATTGGCATAGATATAGGCCAAGGTATCTTTTCGTTCCTTGGAAGGTGCGATTACGTTTAAATGCGTCATGGCATTAATCACACCGGTAACATCGCCTTGTAACCGCATTTCATTGTAAAACGCCTCGTAATGTTTTTGAAGTTCACTTTTGGTCTGGGCGCTTGCCGCAAAACCCATAAGCAGCAATAAAGTAATCGCAATCCGTTTCATGTGTCTATATTTACTGATTTTTAAGAGTCACCTTATAACAAAATCCATTCAAAATACTACCACCAGAGTATCATCGATTATTTTGAACGGTTATGTCCTACCTTTAGGATTGGTGTTTATTTTTGGTGGGCAAAACTATTAAAAATATTGATAACAAGCTGTTAACGAAAAGCGTAAAATACGGCTGCCTAGTAAGATACTCGTTTAAACGCAACGCTTTCCCGCCAAGAGTACTATGAAATGGTGTATCGAAAAAGATGCACCCTGAAAATTAATGCATAAAAAAAAGGACCCTTCAATAGGATCCTCTAATTATATTGGTTTGGTCGTTGGTCTTATTAGGCCACCACTATCATATCGTTATTCCGATATGATTTTAGTAGACTGGCATAAAACGCGAGACTTCTGTTGTCTTTATCTAGGCATGATTTCAAGAAATCGCTTAGATTCCGGAACCAGAGGTTCGCGTGCAAGGTTGGCAGATCGGTGTTGACCTTTGTAGGATCGTACGCCCGATCATCCATAACGATATCCATCTCGACCCTTCTTCTGTGATAATCGATAGAGACATCGGCCGCATTGTAGTGCTTTTTAACAAGTGCCACGTGCAGCTTTTCAACATTTTGGGGAACCTTTTGCTTCGGAAAGCTTTGGGCGACGAGGCTTTCGATCTCGGATAAAATTCGCCCTCTCAAACTAAGATTTTCCATGGCAAAATGTTTTTAAATGATATAATAAAGTTACGGTTTAGTCGATGAAATGCGCTTTTCGTTAACACAAATAGCCTGACTTTGTTGTGAAAGTGCAATTTTCTGTTGTGTACTATAGGTGGATTGAAGTATCGAGGGTCATCATTTTAACATTGTAAAGCCTATTTGGGACCACTTTTTTGCTCTTCTTTCCACTTTTGGACACATATTCGGGGGACGGAAGTCCCCTTTTTATGGCTTCTGAGCGATAGTATATTGCCTTGGTAGGGTAATCAGGATAAACCCCGTTGAAGATTTCGTTCCACCATCGGTGATGTATGATACCCTCCAAAATTCGTATACAATCATCTAAATGGATAAGATTAACGTACTCGTTTCCGTTGGTCAACTCTTTTTTACCCGAAAGCCGATACACAGGATGCCTATCGGGACCGATGAGCCCTCCAAAACGTATCACGGTTACCTGCAGATCGTTATCTTTTATGAATAGTGTCTCGGCTTCTAGCAGCTGCTTCCCCGATTCGGTAGCAGGGTTCGGCTTCGTATTTTCGGTAACGACCCCCTCTACATCACCGTAGACCGAGGTACTACTGACCAGGATTACTTTTCGGGTTTTCGATACTTTGATAGCCTTGTGCAAGTGCCGTAGTTTTTGAACGTAGCTTCCCTTTTTCTGCCCGCGTAGTTTAGGCGGAATATTGATGATCAAGATTTCTACCTCCTCTAAAAAATCGATTATGTCACCTTTGATTCCATCCTCCCTAAGGGTAATCAAAAAACCCTTGATACCCTTTTCATCCAATAAGCTTCGTTTTTCTTCGGAGGTAGTGCTTCCGTTTATTTGGTAACCGTGATTCAACAAAGATGCTGCCAGAGGTAAACCCAACCATCCACAACCCATGACAGCTATCTTACTCAAATCGGATGGTTTTGGTAACCAGAACGGCATCGTTCAAGACAAATGGCATTGGAATGCTAAACTCCGGTCGTTTGGGAACGGTGAACTGAGGATTCTCCAACAAATCGTTCGACGCCTCATAAATCGTAAGCTCCAGCTGGGCTTTTTTGGGGATAGCAAGCCGTAGCTCGGTATAATCGTTGTTACTGATATAATGACTGATCAATTTACCCCTTTTTCGATTTTTCAGATAGTAGTCCGAAAGCGCGATACCATTGACCAAGGCAGCTTTGAAGTTGATATCGTTTGTAAACACTTCCAATCGGTTTACCTTACGTTGTGGCGTAATACAAAGTTCGATGTGCCGTAAATCGCCGATGATAGTATCCCTTTCGATATCGATCTTGGGCGTAGCGATTTGCTTGAGGGGTGCATCTGAAACAAAACTAAAACCTGAGCTGTATTTACTACTGATGGTCCGTTTGGCCAAGACCTCGGGCGTCCGTTTGTCTTTCCCTAAAAATTGGGCGTTCCAAGCAATGAGTTTATGGTCATAGGTGGCCCATTTAGCGGTCTTGGTATCGGCATCCAACACGTATAAAAGGCTGCTAGGCTTCGCCTTATCTGGATTAAAATCGGACTGAAAGTGGGCCACTATCATACAGCCAACAAAAAGAAACATCCCTAAAAAAGCCAAACCGTTTTTTCGTTTGTAATATCCAAAAACGGGTAGCATCAAAAAAAAGGTCAGTGTAGTAAGTAGCGTGGAGGCTACCATCATTTTAAGTCCTAAACCCACTGGGAACATTTTGATAAATGGCGCATAGATCCAAAGTGCCGGCAAGATTAGGAAAACCAACAAAAAGGCGTTGGGACGCTTTTGGTTGTTCGTAATAAAAAAGGCTGCCAGCAATGCATATACCGGAACTACAAAAAAGCTCGCCCCTGGGAGATAAACTGCCACAGCGGCACAAACCACAAGCCATAGTACCAGAGGCGCCACCAATAAATTTGGAGTGGTAACCGACTTAAACCGATGGTAGGTATAAAAACAGACCGATACCGCAAAAAGAACGAAAGCGGCGATATAGGTATACCCATTATACGTAAAGCCATGGAGCATATCCGTATAATCGGGATAAAGCCATTTCAGGACCGTGAAACTGTAGAAGCCGACCACGCCGTTTATTAGCAAGGAAGCCAAAAGGGGAACAAATCCTATACCTATTTCCCGTATCGTGAGCGTCTTCTTCCGGAATCCTTTCATCATAATGAGCGCAAAGAAAAACACGGCAAGGGCGAACATAGGCCAGATCCATTCAAAGGGATAGGAAACCAATCGAAAAAAAGGGATATTGAAATACACAAAATCGTTCAAGCTTTTAAGATTGTTCAAATCGGCATTGCTAAAATGTTTTAACAACGCCATCAGGTAGGTTCCTTGATGGGCCAAAGTCTTACGGTCCAAGCGTTCATAGTTATCCCGAACGGTATGGTAATCATAGTGGTCGTCGATGAAAGCAAAGTTGAGGCCCTCAATATCCAGATCTTCGCGAAAAACGGTCAAATCGGTATCGTTGGGCAACATCTTATAAATACTGTATACCAAGGAGTTGGCTACCGGATACTCGGGATCGGCCTTGGAAAATTCCTCTATCAATCGGCCATTACCCCGATTCGTTTCGATCAACATATAACTAGGACCACCGCTTCCCCGAGCCTCGAAATTGAGTACAAGCCCTACTTCTTTGGCCCACGGATGTTGATTTACAAAAAGATCCGCACCGTTGAGTCCCAATTCCTCGGCATCGGAAATCAACACAATAATATCGTTCTTAAACGTCTTGTTTTCAGACAAAAAAGCACGAATCCCTTCCAGAATGGTCGCCACCCCACTCCCCGCATCACTAGCTCCCAAAGAGGAATTCGGATTGCTGTCATAGTGTGATAACAACATTAATGCTTTGCCAGAACCGCTCCCTTTTAAACGGGCCAAAATGTTGGTCGCCTTGCTCAAATTACCCCAGTCACCAGCCGTGTAGCCTTCCTGGACGGAAGTTTCCAGACCCATTTTCCGCAACGCGCCAATCACATAATTCCGTACCTCGGTATGCGCTGGAAAACCTACTGCATGGGGCTTTTGGGACATTGCCTTTACATGTACCAACGACCGGTCGGTCGAAAAATCGGTTGCAGGGGCATCCCTATCCGGGGAATACGTTGGCATCGAGGCTCGAAATACCCAGTAAATGGCCAATAAAATCAAAAGAAGGGTAAGGGTAGAAGGAAATTTTTTCATCAATATTTCTTGCTCCCTAAAAATATGAAAATCTAATTTCACAGGGCATTACATCGACTTTTTTTACATCTTATTCGAAAATTACCTATATTGTAGGAAACAACCTAAAAAGTAAATTATCATGGGCATCAAGAGTTTTCAAGGTCGTAGGGCCAAACCGGATTCAAAGAAGGAATACAATGCCCCGATCATGGTCACCGACTACATGACCAAAAAGCTTGTGACCTTTACACCCGAACAGTCTATATTAGAGGTGATGGAACTCTTTACGAAATACAATATCTCCGGGGGACCGGTGTTGGATAGCAACGGCTTTTTGGTTGGGATTATCTCCGAAGCCGATTGTATGAAACAGATTTCCGAAAGCCGTTATTTCAATCAACCGATACTGGATAAGAGTGTCGAGAATTTTATGACCAAGGAGGTGGATACCATTCCACATGACATGTCAATTTTTGATGCTGCGGGTGTTTTTCACAAAGGCAACCGCAGACGGCTGCCCGTCATGAAAGATGGGTTGCTTATCGGGCAGATAAGCCGGAAGGATATCGTAGTCGCAGCGCTGAGGTTAAGTGGACAGAATTGGTAGCCCCCTAGCCCCAAAGTGGGTACCCCTATTATTACGCATAAAGAAAGCTTTCCAATGGAAAGCTTTCTTTTTTTTCTTGTTGGGACTATTCCCGTTTCACGATCATATAGTAATCATTGTCCAATGGCAGATATCCCAAATCATAGACAAAATAATAGGTAGTCCCCTTTTTGGTAGTATAGAGATTGGTGATGAAGTCGAAATCAAAACCTTTATCCAACAGGCGGGTTCGTGTCGTTCTGGTCTTACCGTCCTTGAGCTCAAAACCATCCAAAATCCGATAGTTTTTGCGCAGGCGGTTGTTAATGTTTCGAATCAGGTTTTTACTGTCTTTATTAACCTTGTTATGGTAGGCATTGCGACAATAGTCCGAACAGAACTTCTTGTCTATTCGACCTATAATTTCGGCGCCACACTCCAAGCATTTTTTCTTCACTCCGTGGGTCGCTTATAATTAAAGGTTACTTCTTCCTGGGTACCATCCTCCTGCTGGATCGATGCATAAATATTGATTTCATCCCCACTGACCTTCTCAAAGGTAAACCCCTCAAAATACAAACGGTTCCCCTCGGTTTTTACTAGCTTAAAACGCTGTACCTCCTCTTTCTCCTCCCAGCCTTTCAAATCACCATGAAAATGTTTTAACTCGAACACCAAGGTGTCATCCAACTGTCGTATATGGCCCAGTTCATAAAAGGAAACCGCACCCTCGACCACGAGCTTAAAGGAGAACATCATGGAACCTCCCATGGGCGGACTCCATATTTCCTCGGTGATACCGCCAAAAGCCTCGCCCCTCCAGTGCCCTTCCATCCACGAAATTTGTGATAAGTCTGCCCTGGGCGAAGCGCTACCTTCTTCTAAGGAAAGCGTATTCTGAGTATATACCGAAATAGAAAAAAACAGGAACAAAGCTGGAAATAATCGCATTATACTGGCTTAAGATGATAACAATATACAAATTATCCGTTTACAAACGATTTATGGGACGAGGAGGTTTTTCCCTTATTCCGAGGTCCTTCCAATCCTTTAAAATACCAACCGTAAAAGCCGCTCTAGTTTGCCGTAATACGAAAAATCCGCATCTAAGCGATGTCAGTTCCCTGGCATTTAATTTACACCAGGGTATCTCCTTGGTCAATACCCATAAAACCCATATCCATTATAGCTATTCGGCCGATATACTTCGGCGCGTTGGCGGTCTTGTAGCAAGAACTCCTCGGTGATGTACGCGATGGCCTCCAAATCGGTATCGGTATCCTCGATACGCATGCCCTGTTTTTTGTAAAAGGGTTGGGCGGTGAGTGCATCCCCCTTCTCGAATACCACCAAATTCATACTAAAATTGGAGTCGTACCCATCATTGCTTCTGGTCTTGAAGTAATAGCCTGTCAATTGTTTTCCCTTGTACCCAATGTCTCTTTGGTCAATGAACTCAATCGAATCCTGTTCGGCATCGAAATGACCCGACTCGTAGAGCAGTGACTCCGCCAAATATCTTTCACTACGGAACTCTAGCGGAAACAAATCAGCCCTACCGATCCGTCGTAGCTTGCTGAACAACAATGCCCTGCTATTGATATCGGAAGCTAACGATTCCAGTATTCCCTCCGGCATCGGGTTTCCTTCCCTAGCCATCAACATAGCATGGGTAGTACGTATTTTACGGTCTTTTACCTGCAGCAAACGGTCGAAGAACAGTTTTACATCCTTTTCATTCCTGAAAGGATATAGTAGCATCGCATAATCCTCGAGCTCATTGTCACCCTTCTTTTGTAACTGGGCGTAGTATCGATTTTCATTCTGGTTGTAATGATTTCCCAACTCCCGTTTCAACTGTATTTTGGCATCGTTTAATAGCTGTTTTCGGTACTTCTTGTAGTTTTTGGGTTTTATCAATCCCTTGTTCCGTAAACGCGCCAACATCGAAAAAACGGATGATTTGTATTCTGGAATAGTGCTGTAATCCATGAGATCTGGATACAGTTGCTTCGCCAAGGGCAGGCTGTCTTTGTAAGGTCTAAAAATATGGTGAATGTCCAAACCGTTTGACACCAATGGCAAGTCCTCCGCTAACAGCTCTTTCAAAAGAGCTACCGACTTTTCGTCGGATTTGCAACTCACCGCCTGCAAAATTTTCGCCTGGGCCTCCGAGTTATTGTACGAACGACCGTAGAACGATCTTAAAAAAGGCAGCACGTCAGGATGCTGCAGTCTACCCAGTTGTTGGATCAAATGGGCCTGTATGTGCTTTTTATCATCGGGGTACTCAAATTCGGCAATATAGTGCTTTAACGAATCAAGGTGCTTTTCACTAAAATGAATAAAAGGATATCCGTCGAGCACGATACTATCGTTTTTACGAAGGGCATCGAAAAACTCCGGGGTTTTATCCACCAATAGATCCCTGCCGATTACGGTATCCATCACCTTGAAATTCCCGAAAAATTCCGAGACAAAATCGCTGGGGATTTCGACGGTATCTACTTGGGCCTTTAGTTCGTAAAGAAGCCCGCCTTTAAGGACATTTTTTATCAAAATTCCCCGGGTACTGGCCGTATCGGCGAGGATCAGTTCCAATTGATACTGGCCATCGGCACCACTACTTCTTTCTTCCTTCAGAATGGTAAAACGTTTGTCGGCATACTGTTCCTTGCGAAGCGTCCAAACCGAATCTACATCCGGAAACATCATAAAGTCGTGGCCTTTGTTCAAAGCAACGGTAATTGCCTCGTTATTTCGGTTCTGATAAATCGTTTTCTTGGTATACGGACTATACGATTTAGGTCGATTGCGTCCATTGAGGTACTGATTGCTGTTCTCGACAAATTTGGGAGGTCTCACCGGACTGATCGTGGTGAAGAACATGGCGGTATCAATAACCTTTTCAAAGTCTTTGGCATAGCGGGTAGGTTTTATTTTGAAGGACTCGAAGTATGAATCCGCTAACCCCTTCTTGTCGGTCACCGCAGCCAGCAGATAATATTCGCCTCCTTTGAAGGTAGTTTTTAAGTGCAACCGCTTTTCACCTATAGAATCAATAATTGCATGCGAAGTGAGCGATTTTCCATTAAAATCATCATACTCCGGGCTTAGCTCAAGATCTTGGTAAAAGCGTTTTTGAATGTGCTTAAGTTCAAAGGTGTCTTGCTCGATAAAATTAAAATCGTTCAAGGTAGATTTCCGTAAGAAATAATAACTGTCTGAAATGGAATCATAGCCCTGTATGGTTCGGTCTCCATTTCGAGAACGATTGGGAAAACTGTAAAGACCGGGCACCCGTACCTCAAAATCGTCGAACTCCGGCGAAACCGTTACCGATTTCTTTTGGTTCGATAGAAATGAGATACTATTGAATATCGAATCGGAATGTTGTGTCACATAGTCGCCATCGCCACCCATCTTGAAGATAACTATTTCTAGAGGGGTCACATAAATATGATAGCGCTGATGGTCCCCATTCTTCAAACGGTTTTTGACATCAAGACCGGGGAAACCGTTTCTCTCAATGCGCTTCTTTTCCATAATGGTACCGGGAATGTTCTCAAAAAGCATTTGATCTAAATCTTCCAAGCCGAAAACCGTCTCTTGTTTGAGATGCGCAAAAGTCGGAATTCGATTGACCATCATATAACTGCCGTTCGCCAAATCGGGGGAAATATATGTAGTGGTTGGCTTTTCTGATACCGGATAGAGCTTGTTGTGCAGCGAGATACTGAAAAAGTCGTCATCGGGTCGCTGTGTTTGGTATTCGTTCTCGCGTATCGACTTTTCCAAACGCTCCTTGATCCGCTTTCCTTTTTGGGTCGATTTGGATATCAGCGGTTTAACGGTATAGCCCATGTCTCGAAGCATTTCGATAACACCTTCCTTACCCGGCAAATGGGCCGCTCCGATTCCGGTAAAGGTCTTGGTGGTACGAATGACGGAGTCCAGACGTTTTGCCATGTTGCGATTACGCTTGAAAAGCATGTTTTCGAGGTAGTGCTCGGTGTACATACCTTTATCGATAGAATCGAGTAAATTGATGTTTCGGTCACGATAGGCATCTTGCAAGAGCGTCATAAAATCTTGCTGTTGCATCTTTTTTTGTAACCACTCATCCGGCTTTTTCTTCATCGGGTTCATACTGGCACGGCCTACCAAAGTGGCGGACTCTTCCAAATCTTCCAACGCCACGACCGGTTTTCCGAATTTGATGCCCGCTTGATAGATGAACATATCCAAATAGGTCTCCTCTTCAAAATCCTGGGAATTGCCATTGCTGCGATACAAAATCCCGTTCACGCGGCTATCGTCGAATGCAAGATAGGACGCCATTGCTTCCTTTCTAGGATTATCTACCCTAAACGGACGGATGTAAAAACCTTTGGCACGGAAACCATTTTGCATCCCATATCCCCGAAGACCCATCAAATCGCTATTCTCCAGCCAGGTACCGGGGTCAGACTCCAAGGCGATTACTTCGCTTTGGTCCAAGGCCTCATAGAAAACGTCGTCTAAGCGGAAGGCGATACGCTTGCTAACGTGCATGGTTCCATAGAGATAGGAACTCTGTTGTAGTCCGTTTCCAGAAATTTCCCAAAGTAGGCTATTGGCCTCCTGTGCGCTCATGCCAAAGCTTAGGGCCAATACGAAGAGAGTAAGTAGTTTACGCATTGATAGGTTCGGTTAGATTTGAGTACGTTTTAGCGGTTCTTCAACAAAGAAAACGACAAAATAGGGGCTGGAACTCCCTATTTTCCGCTAAAAAGACATTAGGGTTTTTGGTATAACGGAATTTAGGCCAGCATATTTTTTAACAGCCCCCTTTTAACATGCCGAAATACCTAAAAAATGAATCTTACCCAGCTGTCTTCGAGAAACCGGGACAAGGTATGTCCGACATTTTGACATGGAACATGAGACTTTGAGCCCTAAGGCATCGACCCGCTCTATACCCCTATTGAGAAACTATTTCGGCAAACCGATTGAAAGAAGTCTTTCAAACCTTATTTTTGCAGCTTAAATTGCTAATGGAATGAAAGGAGTACTACTCGTAAATCTGGGTTCGCCCGATAGCCCTACCCCCAAGGATGTAAAGCCCTACTTGGACGAATTTTTGATGGATGAACGGGTCATCGACGTGCCCAAGTTGCTGAGAAACCTTTTGGTACGGGGTATCATCTTGCAGACACGTCCGAAAAAATCGGCCAAGGCCTATGCCAAGATCTGGTGGGATGAAGGCTCTCCCTTAGTCGTGATTTCGGAACGATTCACCGCTAAGCTGCGCCAGCATACCAACATACCTGTCGCACTAGGGATGCGCTACGGTAGTATGAGCATTCAAAAAGCCTTACAGGAATTGACCGGCCAAGGAGTAGATGAGGTATTGTTGGTACCGCTCTATCCGCACTATGCCATGTCAAGTTATGAGACAGTAGTGGTAAAGGCCATGGAAGTGCAGAAGAAGCATTTTCCGAACATCGAACTAACTACCCTACCCGCCTTTTATAAGAGTCCCGATTACATAAGGGTATTATCGGAAAGTATTGCGGAGGGATTGAAGGATTTCGAATACGATCATATCCTCTTTTCCTATCATGGAATACCAGAGCGGCATATCCGCAAGAGCGATCCCACAAGTTACCATTGTAAAATCGATGGAAGCTGTTGTAGCGTCAACTCGGTGGCCCACCACACCTGTTACCGTCATCAGGTCTATGAGACTACCGAACTGGTAAAGGCCCATTTAGGACTGCCGGAGGGAAAGGTGAGCACCTCTTTCCAGTCGCGATTGGCGGGCGACCCATGGCTCAAGCCCTATACCGATTATGAATTCGAGCGATTGGCAAAGGAAGGCAAAAAACGCCTCGCGGTGGTTACAGCGGCATTCGTCAGTGACTGTTTGGAAACCCTGGAAGAAATCGCCATGGAAGGCAAGGAGCAGTTCGAGGAAGCCGGGGGTGAACAGTACAAACACATCCCCTGTCTGAATGATAGCGATGCCTGGGTACAGGTGATGGCGAATTGGGTAAACGAATGGCAGCAGAACGAAGTGTTGCCTGTATAGGGTCTTGAACGTGGTCAATAGTGAACCGCTGATTTTCGGTTACCCTCACTTGGTTCGCAGTGCTTCTCGAAACGCTATACGCCTATCGGAAGAGTAGTTGGAAACAGCATGCAAAAGTACATCCCGACTCCGCTCGATGTGACGGTTTTTTAACTTTTTAGTGCAAAATCAGATGGCCAAAGTCTCCGCAGAACAACTCGGTTCCGAACCTATCGGGCAACTCTTGGTGAAACAGGCGGTGCCTGCTTCCATCGGAATTTTGGTGATGTCACTTAACATTCTGGTCGACTCCATTTTTGTAGGCAACTGGATCGGGAGCGTCGCCATTGCCGCTATCAACGTAGTGCTGCCCGTCTCCTTTTTTATCGGGGCCTTGGGAATGGCCATCGGCATTGGGGGCTCTAGCATTATTTCCCGGGCACTTGGGGCCGATAACCATGCCAAAGCTGTCAAGACCTTTGGGAATCAGATTACCTTGACCTTATTGCTCACCATTTCGATGGTGGCCTTGGGACTGTACTTCGTGGATTCGCTGATTCCCGCTTTTGGCGGCAAGGGGGCAATCTTCGGACCCGCCAAAATCTACTACGTAATCGTATTGTACGGTATTCCTTTTTTGGCGCTCTGTATGATGGGGAATACGGTTATCCGTGCCGAAGGAAAACCGAAGTTCGCCATGATCGCCATGATTATTCCCTCGGTGGGGAATTTACTGATGGACTATATCTTCATCTATCTTTTCGATTGGGGCATGCATGGGGCCGCTTGGGCAACTACGATTGGTTACATCCTTTGCTTTAGTTATATTCTCTACTTTTTCAGGTCGAAAAATTCGGAACTAAAACTTACCCCGCGGTGTTTTGTCCTGGACTTCCCTATCATTAAGGAAATCGGTTCGCTGGGATTTGTGACACTCTCCCGACAGGCGACGACCAGTGTAGTGTATCTGTTGATGAACAACATCTTGTTTGGTCTCGGCGGTGAGGCTATGGTCGCCGTTTATGCCATTATCGGCCGCATGCTCATGTTCGCTCTTTTCCCGGTATTCGGGGTTACCCAAGGATTCTTGCCCATTGCGGGATATAACTACGGGGCCCAGAAGTACCAAAGGGTACGGGAAAGTATCAACAAGGCGATCCTCTATGCCTCTGTGCTAGCCACGGCCGTATTTATTGGGCTCTTTCTATTTCCCTCGGAAATTGCCTCGCTCTTCCTGAGCAGTAAGGAAGGGCTACCCGAAAGTGAGCTGGCTATCAACGCGTTTGTCTTGGAACATACACCGACCGCCATGCGTTGGGTCTTTGCGGCAACCCCCATCATTGCGCTACAATTGATAGGGGCCGCCTATTTCCAGGCCATCGGGAAGGCCGTCCCTGCCCTCTTGCTCACCCTCACACGCCAAGGCTTCTTCTTCATTCCCCTTATCTTGATACTACCCAATTTTTTAGGCGAACTGGGTGTTTGGATTTCTTTCGCCATCGCCGATGTCTTGGCAACCGTGGTAACTGGATTTTATTTAAGAAGGGAAATCAGAACGACGCTTAGCCCGGCAACTTCTTAAAAGAGGTTAATTCCTTTTAAGAAACAACTCCTTTGCAAGGGTTGAACCTTGTTAATCTTTATCAGGCATCAAGGTAGCGGCTTTGCTTATGATTTTCCATTCTCCTTGCATTTTTTTAAGAAGGAACAAGTCTATGAATCGAAGTTTTTCTTTCGCCATCAAAATTTCCACTTTAGCGGTAGCAATGTCATGCTGCTGATCGATTCCCAAAATAGTTCCAACACGACCATTAAAGACTCCCTTCTCACGTTTTTCAAACAATGCTGCATATGCTGCGGGGGATAGTATATAAATAGGCTGGTCTTTTTTGGACAAGAACATGCGGGCATCTTCATAAAACGGGGCCACTATCTTTTCGGGATCGTTATACGAACTACCATCGATATATCCCTGAAGCGATGCCCGAATCGCTTTTTCTTCCAATTGGGCATTCAACAAACAACCGATCAGTGCTAAAAAGATGGTAAAAAAATGAATTTTCATGATAGGCTAATTTTTTTAGGTTTTCATTCTGGCTTAATACGAACGATTTTTCCGTTTGTCCTATTTTCAAGGTCTTCGGTAAGGATGTAAAGCTTTCCTTTAGGACTCATAACCGCCTTTCGCGAGCGCTCGCGATCATCTACAAAAAGTTCCTCCATGCTCTTCACCGTCTCTCCTTCCACCCGAACACGCCATAAACTACCACGGGAAAGTCCAGGTACGATCAGGTTGTTCTTCCAAGAGGGAAATTCATTCCCAGTATAAAAACAAAGTCCCGTCGGAGCAACCGTCTGCAACCAGTACCAAACAGGATTGGCAAATTCAACTCCCTCTATCGTAGGAGGCTGGTATTCCGAGCTTCTATAGCCTCCCGAAGTGACTACCGGCCAGCCGTAATTGTTGCCAGGTCGTAGTATATTGATCTCATCCCCTTGGCGCGTACCGTGTTCGCTGAACCAAATCTTACCGGTATTCGGTTGCAATGTAATCCCCTGAGCCGCACGAATCCCGAGTGCATAGATACCCGGAACGGCATCAGGTCCAAAATCAGGATTGTCATCTGGAATACTCCCATCGGGATTGAGTCGATAGATCTTCCCGCGACGATCGGTCACATCTTGGGCGACTGGCAGAGCCGGTTCATCAAGCTCGTTAAAAACTCGTTCACCTACAGTGATGTAAAGTTTGCCATCCGGGCCAAAGGTTATGCCGCCACCGTAGTGGAACAAACCTTCTGAAAAGGGGGTAGCCACGAATAACGGTCGTATCTGCGTTAGGGAATCGTTCCGTAACTCGGCTCGTATCACTTTGGTGGTAGTTCCGCCTTCACCTCTTGCAACATAGGACATGTACACCTGGCGATTGTTCTTGAAATCGGGATCTAGAACCACTTCCAAGATACCCGCATTGAAGGTGACCTTGGTACTGTCGGGCAGGCTAGCTGGAAATGTCAATGGTTTAAAGTTCTCTTTTACATACAGCAACGTATCAAAACGGTCTTGAGGAAATCCCTTGATGGGTCTCTTTTCCTTCGTATGTATATTGATAAACAACAAATCCCCATCCTTTTCAGAGAGTAATACTTCCTCTTCGGATAAAAAAGCCATACTCCATGGACGGGAGAGTCCGTCTACGATGATTTCCTTGGCGGGATTGTGCATTTTGGAAATATCCTGATCCTGCGACCGAAGGGTGCCGTGAATACCGAGATAGAGTAGCAAAAAGAGCATTGTGATGAGTTTACCCATATCGTAATCTTTGTTTGGACAAATATGCTAGGTAACCGATATAAAAGCTTTAAAAATCATGATTCTTAAAACAAAAAAAGCGAAGAGGGGAAGTTTTGAGCGGTCAACCGGGGAACGGCTTTCCCGTACTTTTGCACACCGTCTACAAAACCGTTACGTCATAGCATACCGATTCCGATATTGGGAAGGCGTGTGGTCGGTAGCCGACTTAAAAGCAAGATTAAAAGAAGTAACATTTCCAAAGCCACAGTCGTAGGCAATGGTTGCAATTTTTTCCTGGGCATAACCGGCATCGACTAACAGTTGCTTTGCTTTTTGAATACGATAGCTGTTGACAAACTCGGAAAAATTCCGTTGTTCGTTTTCATTAATGGCCTGGGAGAGTTCCCTAGGAGCAATGCCCAACCTCTCGGCGGTCTGCTTTAGGCTCAAACGACTGTCAAGATAGATTTCTTCCATTTCGAGTAAGGTCTTCAATTGGGTAAGGTGTCGTTGGGAAGTCGCTTTGTCCATCGAAGAATTGGCATATTTTTCTGTTGGAAAGGAGGCGTGTTTTAGCAGCAAAAAGGAAAAAACGTAAATCAAGAGCGAAAAGAAAATGGCCCCACCGATATAGTAGGGAATGATTCCCGTCAAATTGCCCATATAAAACGCCCAAATAAGGACTACTCCCAACGTCAGGTTCCGAAACCAGCTAAATACGGAAGCATTCGCGGTTTCGCGACAAAGGATCAGCTGGCGAACGGCTGCAACCACGTATACCGCCAAATGGACGAACACGCCTACGTAAAAAGCGAAGGACCAAAAACCAAAACTATTGGGTATCACTGTACATAACAGCACAAACAAGGCAAAGGGAACCAGGTGGAGATAGTCCCTTAAACCAAAGTCTTTCTTCTTGTCGAACAACGCTTGGCCATACATCCAAAGAAACGGACCTACCATTAGAATACCGGATAACCCCAGATTGCGTTGCCATGGGCCTAAATCTAGATATACATTTAAAACAGACTTCCCGATACGAATCGTTAGACCCAACAGTAGGAAGGCCAGAAAGCGGTTGGCCCGTCGATTACCTTTTTGAAGTGTAAGCAAATATAGTGTAAGGAACAAAGACTGCGCCAAGCCTAGACAACTCAACACCAATATGACAGCTTCTTTGGTCATAGGATTAAAAGTAGAAAGAATGTTCGAGAAATGATAGTTTGTCCTGCGTTGACAGGTAGAATATCAAAATGGGAGATAGCAAAGCCGAACACTGACCACCATTTGCCATTTGCTTTTGCTGGCTACGATATACTTTCCGGCAAGAACCCCAAACTTTTCTCAACATCCTGTGATTATGAGACTGAATTTCGATATCTTGAGCGGTATTCATCCATCAACAAAACACAGAGCGTCATGAACCAACTTCAAAAACATTTTCGATTCCTCCTATTCTTATTTTTAACGGCCAACACTGCAATCATTTCTGGCCAGTCTGCACAACCCAAGATGGAGGTCGCGTACGTGGAAGCGGGTATAGATCAAATTTTTGTGGACTTTGACGATATTCAAAAACCAGGAGCAGCTGTGGCGGTCGTCAGAGATGGGGAAATCATCTTCAAAAAAGGCTATGGAAGCGCCAACTTGGAATATGACATTCCCGTTAGCCCGACCACTGTGTTTCACGTGGCCTCGGTCTCTAAACAATTCACCGTTTTTGCCATTTTATTGCTGGAGGAAAAGGCCATGCTTTCTCTTGATGACGATATTCGTAAATACCTTCCCGAAGTACCGGATTTCGGAGAGCTGATTACACTTCGACACTTGGCAACCCATACCAGTGGCATGCGCGATCAGTGGGATTTGTTGGCCATGGCCGGTTGGCGCTTCGACGATGTGATTACCAAGGAACATATCCTTAAATTGGTGGGGAAACAAAAAGAGCTCAATTTTAAACCTGGCGAGCAATACCTCTACTGTAATACGGGTTTTACCCTTCTGGCCGAAGTAGTGGCCAGGAAGAAATCTTTACACCCTTGAACATGCGGCATTCCCTCTTCTACGATGACCATGAAAAAATTGTAAAGAATAGGGCCTATTCCTATAATCCGACCGATAATGGATTTCAAAAGGCCGTGCTAAGTTTTGCCAACGTGGGTGCGACCAGTCTTTTCACCACGGTCGAAGACCTGAGTAAGTGGGCGATGAACTTTCAAGATCCTAAAGTAGGCAGCCGGGCAATTATCGAACAAATGAATACGTTGGCCGTCCTGAACAACGGGGAAACTTTTGGAGGAGCCTACGGGCAGTTTGTAGACCCATACAAGGGTCTGTTACAGATTCAACACAGCGGGGGCGACGCCGGCTATCGTTCCTATCTGAGTCGATTTCCGGAACAGGACTTTGCCGTCTCGGTAGTTACGAATAGAGGGAACTCGAATCCAGCGGCCTTGGCCCTACAGGTGGTGGACCTCTTTCTTGCCAACGATTTTAAGGAGGAAACATCACAGACCGAATCCAAACCCGAAACCTTTATTAGTTTAGGACCCGAGCAATTGAAATCCTTTGAAAACAACTATTGGTGGGAAGAACAGCGAATCCCTAGAAAAGTAGTGTTCAAGAATGATACCCTACGATATGTCCGTGGCATAGGAAACGAATCGCCACTCGCTCCCATATCCAAAACTAAATTCAGGATGCTTCGGGTGCCGGCTAAGGTTTACGTAGAATTTTTAAAGGAAGCTGGTGAACAACGCATGAACGTATATCAGGAAAATACGCCTACCATTACCTTATCCCCGTATGAACCAGTGGACCCTAAAAAGGTTGATTTAACACCTTATATCGGTACTTTTTACAGTCCTGAGCTCGACACTTCCTATCGGTACACGATTGTGGACGGAAAGTTGACCGCCACCCACAGACGGAATAGTAATCTTGATATGGAAATCATCAAGCAGGACCTTTTTAGGCACGACAATATCGTCACTGAATTTGTAAGGGATAATTCCAACGCCATTTCGGGTATCAAGGTCTCTACGGGTCGCGTGCGGAATCTCTGGTTCGAGAAAACAGAAGACTAATGCTGTGCCAACCCACTGACAGCCCATTGCTATGCCTTTCTCCGATTGCACTCATTGGATGCGGGAAAGAAGATACTCATGACCTCCTTCTTTCAAATGTATTTTATTAAACGTTTACTTAAGACCCATTGTGTGCCCATTAAAATTTAACAGGGCTTCAAGCGGCCTCGTAGGCCGTCTTTACGGTCTCCGCCCCGTAGGTTCTTTCCAGGCGCCGGATGGCAAAGTGTGCCTGGGCCATGTTTTGAAAATGATGGATAAACGCCAGGTTGATCGAGGCCCCACCGGCCGCCCCCAATACCGGAATCGCCTGTGCAACGAATTTTTCCGATACCTGCACGCTAAAACGGGCGGCCACCGTGGCAATAAACTGTAACAGGGGGTTGGTACTGCCGCGGAGGAGTCCTTCCAAGGCTTTCGTCCCACCCTTCACAGCGGAGCCAATGGCGATTCGAGAGGCGTAATAGCCGGTTTCCAAACTATTGTCATGTTTTGTTTTCCCGCCTAGGGCAAAGACCTGCAGACAGGCCAGTTGGGTATCGAATTCCGTGAGGTCTTCTCCCTCGCTCCGCGCAATGTCCATGATAGAGCGCATCATCAGCTTGGTCGCCAAGGTCAAATCTACCGCGAAGGCCGAAGCCCCCAAGGCCCCCCCGACCAAACCCGAGGAGGTGACCAGCGCCTTGTAGGTTTTGTTCCAGGGGTCGGACTTCACCTTGCCCTTTTTCATGGAGGCCAAGTTGGCCTTCACAACACTATGCAAAACCTTATAACTGAGCTGGTGCAACCACTGCTGTTGTTTTTTTGGTAAAAGGCTGATACGGCTTTCGATGACGTTCCCTACCTTGTTAAGGCCTTGCATCGCCCAATGCACGTTCTCCATCTTACGCTTGGCAGCCTTTAGGGTCGCATAATCGGTTGGGGTTATGGATTTGGTTTGAGGCATAATGGCATACGGAATAGTAGTATCTTTAGTTGATTAGTAGTCAAAAAGGAGAGTTTGTTACTTCAAACCGCATTGGGCCAAAAAAAGCAAAACAAGACAACCAATATAAATGCTACAGATACCCGTAATGCCCGGCGAGAATGAGCAGGGAGAGCACTAAAAAGATAAAAGCGGGCAATGAGCGTTTGATGGGATCACTTATTTTGAGGTGCATGCCTATGGCCCCCAGCATCAATACTGCCATCGTCGCAGCACCATAAAGGGCTAAGGAAGGCATCCAGATAGAGACCAACAACAAAACGGCGCTCAGCACCTTCAACCCCCCAACGAGGTACATCATGGTTTCGGAAAGCCCATACGTCTTGAATTCCTCTTTCATACTGTTAGCACTGCCTCCACGCCACTCGGTGGGTTTGTTAAAACGAAAGAACCATACGTTGATGATGCTGATAAAAATGATGACTTTCGCGGCGATAATGATGTATTCCATAGGGTATATACTACTTTTGTTTGGAATCAAAAGATACATATTTTTATGATGGATGGCAACCCCAATCCTTTATTTTCCGTTTTGACAGGCTTGGTGCTTTTTTCGGGAATCTCCTTTATTTTCTTCGGTGTCAGCTGTCTATTTGCTCCCTATATGGTGATGGAATTTGAACGATACGGACTAAAAAAATTTAGGATACCGAACGGATTCCTTCAAATCTTCGGAGGTATCGGGTTATTGGTCGGACTCTACCACACTCCGTTGCTGTTGGCTGCCAGTTCAGGACTCGCCTTGTTAATGGCGGCAGGGTTTGGGGTGCGGCTGCGAATCAAGGATGGATTCATCAAATCGTTCCCCGCCTTCTTCTATTTTCTGCTCAACCTGGTCATATTTGTATGGGCTCTTTCCAGCAATCAATGAATGTTTAAGATTTTTTTATAATTGTTAGACAAAAAATTGGGTAACTTGGGAACAAATCAAATTAATATCATGAAAGACAACAAAGAACAAGCTACATTGGCCGACATGCATGCCGACGGTGTACGTTTTAATGAGCGCGTTTTAGAGGCCAAACGTTCTCAAAGAAAGAAAGTGAAAAATACCGAGGGATCAAAAAAACAGCATGGCTAAAAACATTTTGGGCGGCGAATTACAGTCCTGTTGTTTTCAGCCCATGACCGGCTTTTATCGGGACGGCTATTGCCGAACGGGACCCGAGGATGTGGGTACCCATGTGGTTTGTGCCATCATGACCGACGAATTTCTACGTTATACAAAAGCGCAGGGCAACGACCTCAGCACCCCAATCCCCCATTTTAAATTTCCAGGCCTAAAACCTGGAGACCAATGGTGCCTCTGCGCCTCCCGCTGGAAACAAGCTTATCTGGTAGGAAAAGCACCTGAGGTGGTGCTGGAGGCAACCCATGAAAAAGCGTTGGAATATGTGGAATTTGACTGGTTGTTGGAATACAAGCACACAAAGGTGTAAATTCCAAGTTCCACAAAGGTTTTACAGAAGACCCAATCAAAGGGATGCCCCCGAAGCAAGAAGTTTTGCGCAACTCTTTACGACGATTTTTCGATGCGGAAAAGTTTGCTGGAACTTTGTTATTTTGTTTACTACCCGGCAAATAACCATACGTACAGCACATACAAAATTACCAAGGTCACCAGCATCGCTATCACCCACGTTCTAAGTTCCTATCGCTTGTATTCGGCGATTTTCTTTTGGATGTTCAGCATGTCCTGTTCCGTAGACTCCTTCAAATGGAGTTTTCTGATGCCTGCTTGTCCATAGACCTCCCCTTTCTCTTTTAGCTTGCCTCTTTTTTGTAAGTCGCGGTTGTTCTTAAGACTTGTAATCGCTCCCGCAATACCTCCTCCTGCCATAATGGTATCATGTTGGTTTAATGAAGGGTAGAAAAAACGGGAGATTTGTTACATCCAGCCTAGTTGGAAGGTTGGTCTTCTTGGGGGCAGGGTAATAAAGCATTATAGGTGCAACGCCCTTGTTCATCATAGATTCCTGTTGTTGTGTACAAGCAGCGGGGGATTTAGTACAGTGTTCAAAACATCCTGCATCGGGTAACCGGTATATAGTATTCGACGCCTCTTACAAATAAAAAAACCACACCAAAAAATAGACAAGTCCGATTGCCAGCAACAGACATAGTCCATACAGCTGTAACTCAAAACGAACCTGTAATCGATGTTGCTCTCGAATAATCTCTTTGATGCGTTGCAGCTCTTCGCTGCCAATATGTTTGAATTCGACCTGGGTCTTCCCGGCGGTTTCATAAACCAATTCCTTAATGTCCTTGTACTTGCGTCTTTTGAGCAAGACCCGGTTGCCTTTTAGTACGTTGGAAGCATGGGATGCAAAACCTGCGCCGGACATGGAAGTAATTTTGGAATAAGATACTGTAAAGTAAAGAAATTTTCACCCTAATCAGGAAGAAAACCCATTGCCCCACTTCATAAAGCCCCGTAGAAAATCGCCTATCCTATACAGTTCAATACCCCGCCGCCTGCCCATCCTTACGACTTTCGGAGGCTCCTTGGTAGACCTGATTTTCGGCATCCCATAAAATAGCCTGATAGCCCCCATAGGCACCCCGGGTAAAACCGACCCGGTGGCCCTTGTCCATCATACCCCGAACGGTGGTATATGGAATACCCGATTCTACCCGGACCAGCCCAGTGTCTTCGGTAGTGCGACCTGTTGGGCTCGCCCCGCCCGTATGGTCCCACCTTGGTGCATCACCCGCTTCCTGCAGGTTCATGCCAAAATCGACCAGGTTCATCACGATCTGTGAATGACCCTGTGGTTGAAAGTCGCCACCCATCACCCCGAAACTCACCCAGGGTTTTCCATCCTTGGTAATAAAGGCAGGAATGATGGTATGAAAGGGCCGTTTGTTAGGTTCATAGGTGTTTGCCTGCCCGCGTTTAAGACTAAAAAGCTCGCTCCTGTCCTGTAGCATGAACCCTAATTTAGGGGGTGCCATGCCCGAGCCCATGCCGCGGTAATTGCTTTGTATCAACGAAATCATAGTACCTTCCTTGTCGGCCACCGTCATATAAATGGTTTCCCCGTCACTGATCTCCCCGGCGCCGTAGGTGTTGGCGCGGTCTCCAATCTGTTGGCGTCTTTCTTCCGCATACGTGTCGGAAAGCAATCGTTCAACAGGTGTTTCGAAAAAGTCCATATCGGCATAGTATTTGGCGCGGTCCTCAAAGGCCAATTTTTTGGCCTCTGTAAAGAGATGCAGATGTTCGGCACTGCCAAATTCAATGTTCGCAAAGTCGTAGCCCTCCAAAATTTGTAGCATTTGCAAAGCCGCGATACCTTGCCCGTTCGGAGGCAGTTCCCATACGTCGTACCCACGGTAATTGACCGAGACCGGCTCTACCCATTCCGAACGGTGGGTGGCCAAGTCCTTCGCAGAGAGAAAACCGCCTTGCTCCTTGATAAATTTACCGATGGTTTTAGCGATATCGCCCTTGTAGAAGGCATCGCGGCCACCTTCGGCAATCGCACGATAGGTATTGGCCAAATACGGGTTTTTATAGATTTCGCCCTCATCAGGGAGGGTTCCACCGTTCTGTTGCCTATAGGTATCATCGATATTGGGGAACCCTTTTGATTCAAAGAAAGGTACGGTTCGCTGTATGTACCAGGCGATCAACTCGGTTAAGGGAAAGCCTTTTTCGGCATATTCAATGGCAGGGGCGAGGAGGTCTGTCATTGGTTTGGAGCCAAATTTGCCGTGTAGCTCAAACCAGCCGTCCACGGCACCGGGAACGCTGACAGGTAGCGGTCCGTGCGAAGGAATCTTTTCCATCCCCTGTTCTTCAAAATACTCCAGGGTAAGGCTTTGGGGTGAACGGCCACTGGCGTTGAGCCCGTATAACTTTTGCGTTTTACCGTCCCAGACGATGGCAAAGAGGTCTCCCCCAATACCGCAACCGGTAGGCTCCATGAGTCCGAGTGCCGCATTTGCCGCAATGGCGGCATCGATGGCATTACCCCCACTTTTGAGAATATCAAGGCCTATTTGGGTGGCCAAGGGGTGGCTGGTCGCTACCATACCATTTTGGGCCAATACCACGGAACGGGTAGCGAAGGTTTCGCCCGTAACACGATCTTGAGCAACCACAATATGCAGGGATAGCAATAGACAGCAAGTGGTAAGGAACGATGTTTTCATAAGATGTTTTTATAAATATGCTCTAAAATACAAAATGTAAAGAAGGTGTTCTAGGACTATCCCACTACACCTCGCTCTTCCGATTCCTAATCGGAGAAAAGGTGCCTGCAGTTTAGGAGGGATGGCAGCGATAAGCGGAGGGGTTAAAATTCAGTAAAAATCCTCAACGCTGACTACCAAGGTCGTCAACTCCACCGTATGGCCGTCGGGATCCTCGGTATAGATTGAATGAAAATAGTGATGATCTCGAAATTCGAAGTCCAATCCCAAGCTTTCGTAATGGGCTCGTGCCTTTCGAAAATCCTCGTTGCTCACATGAAAGGCAAAATGCTCCATACAAACATAGCGCGAACTTGCTTCGAAAGGTTTCGCATCTGCACTGGCCGGGAAGAGGGCCAGCCCAGTTTTTCCGGCCAACATAAAGATAGGGAAGCTACCCCATTCGGCAGGTTGATAGCGCTGTAAGCCAAGGACTGTTTTATACCAATTTGCGGAGGCCTCCATATCCCTTACGTAAAAAGCGACATGGTCCAGGCGGTCTATTTGAAAAGGTAGGGTATTGTTGTATGCCATTAGCGTGGGATTTCCAGTTCTAAAGTACAATTTTTTGGACAGTACGGGAAGTTGTCCTAGGGCGGCGTATTACTGGCCATATAGAGCTGTGCCATCAAAATAGTATCCATATACATATGGGCCAAAACGAGTATCCACAGACGCTTTTTCAGAAAAATATAGCATACGCCCAAAACCAACCCCATACAAGCCGTCTGTACGATACCCATAGGCCCCCAACCAAAATGGGCGAGACCAAAAATAATTGCGGCAATGACGATTGCAAGGTAGGTCCCCCATTTGCCGTTCAGTCCCAGTTGTTGGAGCCGGTTGATTAAAAAAGCCCGATACACCAACTCTTCCCCAAAAGAGGAAACCAGATACACTCCGAAAAGTGTAAGTATGAGCATCCCGAAATTATCCTTTAAGTAGTCGTATCCGCCCAGGTTAGTATTTTGCGGAATACCCGTTATATTGGCCATGATGATACTTCCGACTACGAAACCGATCATCGCAAGAACAAAGACCAACAGCGACCAAAGAAACGTACGCAACACCTGCCTCCTACTAGGTTTTTTGAAGTGTAGGCCAAAATCGGCCAAACGCTCGCCACGAAGGCGAATGCCTGCCCATACATAAGCCAACATCAACAAATTGGCTACCCACAACACTATTTGATTATAAATAAGGTACTCATCGCCCTCACGAAGAAATACTTTAATAAAGAGGACGGCCAGCGCGAACAAGATGGCCAGCTCGGCAATCTTCACCCATCGATTGTCCTTTAGAAGGGTTCCCAGTGGTTTCATATGTACGTTCAGGTTGCGGTCACCGGGGGCATGGCCAAATTTTCTCCTATTAAAGATAGCATTAATTTGTTAGTCCAACGCTCTCCTTCAAATGGTATAGTGGTGAAATCATTCATCATCTTTTACCTTCCTGGCGTTATCCATTGTATTTAAAATAATATGCCAAAAAAGCCGGGATTGAACCGTTTCCGATTCAATGCTTTTTCCTTACATTTAAGCTTGACTAATTTGAACTTGAAACTTAATGGATTTTTTCTTCTCAAAAATGGTCCTTTTTGGGGTGATTCTTGTTTTTATGCCGATGATTTGCAACGGACAAAAGAAACAAGCATTGACCGAAGAACAGCTTAAGACCTGGCATTTAAAGGATATAGGGAGAGACACCATTCCTGGTATTGGTTTGGAAAGGGTTTATAAAGAATTATTGGCCAACAGAAAGGGGGAAGAAGTAGTGGTAGCCGTACTCGACACTAAAATCGATGTCAACCATGAGGATATCAAAGACCAGCTTTGGGTGAATACCGATGAAATTCCCGGTAACGGAATCGATGATGACCGTAATGGCTATACCGATGACATCAATGGATGGAATTTTCTCGGCAACGCCAAGGGTGCTGATGTGGTTAAACAATCGGCGGAATCGACCCGAATCGTAAAAAAGTACGCACCGCTTTATGAATCCAGAGACAGGGAAGACATACCTGAAAGCGAAAAGGAAGCCTACCGTTTGTATCAAAAAGCCAAACAAATATATGAGACCGATGTTGCCGAAACCAAGCAAACTTTGAAATATTTGGATTCGGCTGTAGTCGTCTTCACCCGTGCCAAGGACACGGTAGCGAACTTGCTATCTGCCAACTCCTATACAACGACCGAAGTAGATAGTCTAGCCAAGGCCTATCCGACACTCGAAAGCGATCTGGGTTTTTTGTCGCAGATGATGGGTTATGATATCTCCGAATCGGACTATGATGAAAGTATAGCCCTCTTTACTGATTGGATGAGCACGCTATATTCCCTGGAATACGATGAGCGGTCGGTGTTGGGTGACAATCCAGACGTATTAACGGATGTGCCTTACGGAAATAATATTCTAATCAACAACGACCTTTACTTTCAGCATTCCACACCGGTCTCCGGACTAATGGCCGCCACCCGTAACAATGGCATTGGAGTCGATGGAATCTCAAATAGCATAAAGATAATGCCAGTGGTTATGGTGGCCGAAGGGGATGAAAACGATAAGGAGGTCGCGTTGGCCATTCGCTATGCGGTCGATAACGGTGCGGATATCATCAACATGAGTTGGGGCAAATATCTATCATTGCATGCCGATTGGGTACGGGATGCCTTCAAATATGCGGAAGACAACGACGTATTGCTCGTTTCCGGCTCGGGCAACGATGGTAAGAATACCGATATCGAGATCAATTATCCCAACGACAACCTGAACGGAGTCGAGTTCGTCGACAATTTTATCATGGCGGGGGGACACGGATATGCCCTTGATTCCACCTTGATCGCCTCCTTTTCCAATTACGGAAAAAACTCGGTCGATATCTTTGCGCCGGCAGTAAAGGTGTATGCGCCGGATATTGATAACACCTACAAATTTACTAGGGGAACCTCGTTTGCGAGTCCATTGACCGCTGGTGTCGCGGCACTTGTAAAATCTTATTATCCGAATTTATCGGCCGCGCAGCTAAAGCAAATTATCATGGAATCAGGGACTCCGATTAACATCGATGTCCGAATTTTCAAAGAGGACGATACCGTTGAAATGCTGCCCTTTTCAGAGCTATCCAAAACAGGAAAAATACTAAACGCCCATAGTGCAATGCTTTTGGCCGAAAAAGTATCACAAGAATCGCTCAAATTAAAACTAAAGGATTAATCTACTTTCGATGAAAATGAAAACTCACTACACGCGACTAGGCCTGCTTATACTGGTCTTTTTCTTATTGCCAATTGCTAACGAAGCGCAACGAAGAAAAAAAACAACCGCCGTTAAAACAGCGTATCCCGAAGCGCTCTACTCCAGTTTGGAATACCGTTCCATTGGTCCGCACCGCGGTGGGCGTTCCGCCGCTGTGACCGGCGTACCTGGCGAACCGAACCTTTTTTATTTTGGGGCAACCGGAGGCGGGGTCTGGAAGACTACCGATGGCGGACGTTCCTGGGAAAATATCTCCGACGGCTATTTTGGCGGAAGTATCGGCGCGGTCGAGGTTGCAAAAAGTGACCCGAACGTCATCTATGTAGGTGGCGGTGAAAAAACCCTGCGCGGCAATGTCTCCTCAGGCTATGGTATTTGGAAAACCGAGGATGCCGGAAAGACCTGGACCTCTGCCGGACTAAAGAACAGTCGCCATGTGCCGCGGATTCGCATTCACCCGACCGACCATAATACGGTCTATGCGGCGGTACTCGGGAATATTTACAAACCCACTCAAGACCGGGGCATTTATAAAAGTACCGATGGAGGACAAAACTGGCGAAAGGTGCTTTTTGTCAACGACCAGGCCGGGGCGGTCGATCTCGTTTTTGATCCCAACAATCCACGTATTCTTTACGCCTCCACGTGGCGCGCCAAACGAACGCCCTACAGCCTTAGCAGTGGTGGCGTAGGTTCCGCACTGTGGAAGAGTACCGATAGTGGGGAGAACTGGACGCAGATTTCCAAGAACGAGGGATTTCCTAAGGATACCTTGGGTATCATCGGGGTAACCGTTTCCCCTAAAAACTCCGATCGCGTCTGGGCAATAGTGGAACACAAGGAAAAAGGGGGGCTCTACCGCAGTGACGACGGCGGCAAAAAATGGACGCGTGTGAACGAGGAACGCAAATTACGGCAACGCGCCTGGTACTACACCCGCGTGTATGCCGATACCGAGGATGAGGATGTCGTCTATGTGCTCAACGTTCGTTATCATAAAAGTACCGATGGTGGTAAAACCTTTAACACATTCAATGCGCCACATGGTGACCATCACGACCTGTGGATAGCTCCGGAAAACAGTCAGCGGATGATTATTGGGGATGATGGTGGCGCCCAAATCTCGTACGATGGAGGGGAAACCTGGAGTACCTATTACAACCAGCCTACTGCCCAGTACTACCGCGTAACGACCGATAACTCGTTCCCCTATCGTATTTATGTGGCACAACAGGATAATTCCACTATTCGTGTGAAGCACCGCAGCGACGGTTTCGGAATATCGGAGGATGACTGGGAACCTACGGCCGGGGGCGAATCGGCCCATATCGCCATCGACCCCACCGATAACGACATTGTCTACGGTGGAAGCTATGGCGGATTCCTTACCCGGGTGAACCACAAGACCAATACGGTACGGGGAATCAATGTATGGCCGGATAATCCCATGGGCTACGGGGCCGAAGGAATGAAGTACCGTTTTCAATGGAACTTCCCCATTATCTTCAGTAGACATGATCCGAAGAAACTATATACTTTCTCGAACCATGTACACCTTAGCACCAACGAGGGTCAAAGTTGGGAACTCCTCAGCGATGACCTCACCCGCAACGACCCCGACAAATTGGTCAGCAGTGGCGGACCAATCACCCAGGACAATACCGGTGTAGAATATTACTGCACCATCTTTGCGGCGAATGAAAGTCCGTTAAAAGAGGGGCTGTTGTGGGTCGGAAGCGACGACGGACTCATCCACGTAACAAAGGACGGCGGGCAGACCTGGGAAAACGTAACCCCATCGAACATGCCAGAATGGAGTATGGTGAACAGCATTGAGCCCTCCGCCTTTGACGAGGGTACCTGCTACGTAGCGGCCACAAGGTACAAGCTGGGCGACTTCACCCCCTATCTCTATAAAACAACCGACTACGGTAAAACATGGACAGGGATTACGAACGGTATCCCAAGCGAACACTTCACGCGGGTAGTCCGGGAAGACCCCAAACGAAAAGGCCTGCTCTATTCGGGTACGGAGACGGGCATGTACATTTCTTTTGACGATGGGGCGAATTGGAGTCCGTTTCAATTAAACCTACCCATAGTACCCATCACCGATCTGGCCATTAAGGACAACAATTTGATCGTAGCCACCCAAGGCCGTAGCCTATGGATTATTGATGACCTGACCGTGCTCCACCAGTTAGACGACGGTAAAAAGGGGCAAAACGCCATATTGTACAAACCCAAGGACAGCTATCGCACCAAGGGAGGTGCCCGAAAAGAACCGAGCAAGACCGAGGGGCAGAACCATCCGAACGGGGTCATTACCCATTATTATTTGAATGATATGGCAGAGAAAGACAGTGTATTCATCACCTACACGACCATAGCGGGTGATACACTGGCTTCCTTCAGCAATACTTCCAAGGAAAAGGATAAAAAGCTGGAGGTCAAAAAAGGGGGCAATACCCATGTCTGGGATACCCGTGGTAAGGGAGCCGAGAAGCTTGATGGTATGATTCTTTGGTGGGCAAATCTCGATGGGGCCAAAGCGGTACCCGGCGCCTATAAGGTACATTTGAATGTGAACGGCACTTCCTTCTCGGAAACCTTTAATATCATCCCCGACCCAAGGGCCGAGGTGTCAGTTGCCGATATGCAGAAGCAATACGATTTTGTCAGCGATGTGAATGCCACCGTGGACAAAGCACATCAATCCATCAAAAAAATACGGAAGATCAATGCCCAATTGGATGCCTTTACGAAGCAGTACAAAGACAACCAAGCGACCAAGGAACTCGTTGAAAAGGCAAAGGCAATGAAAGAAAGGTTCGGGGAAGTCGAAAAAGCCCTCTACCAGACCAAAAACCGCAGTAATCAGGATCCCCTGAATTTTCCGATTCGATTGACCAATAAGCTTGGACATTTGAACAGTTTGGTCGCCTTGGACGATTTTCCTCCGACGGACCAGGACATCGCTGTGAAAAACGAATTGACCGGCAAAATCAACGAACAACTAACGACCTTCGATCGCTTGATTTCCGAAGAAATTGGGGAGTTTAACGAAGAGTTCAACCAGTTGAAATTGGAGTATTTGTTCGTGGAGGATGGGGAGGAATAGCGCGTTGTTGATACTTTACAAAAAAGTTAAAAAACAGTCCTCCGTATTAAGGGGTTAAATTTCTTCTAAAAATCTTGATACCCATGAAAAAAAAGTTACTCCTACTGCTCTTATTGACGACCACCCTCACCTTTGCCCAGACCGCAGAGGAGTATTTCAAACCCCTAAAATTCAGGAATATCGGACCGTTTCGTGGAGGCCGCTCCGTCTGTGCCACAGGGGTAATTGGCGATCCCTTGACCTACTACATGGGAACCACCGGGGGCGGACTCTGGAAAACGACCGATGCGGGACAGCATTGGAACAATATTTCGGATGGCTTTTTTGAAATGGGTTCCGTCGGCGCGGTAGCCGTATCGGCTTCCGACCCGAACGTAGTCTACTGTGGGATGGGGGAACATGCACCACGAGGTGTGATGGCTTCCTATGGCGACGGCGTCTACAAATCGACCAACGCAGGAAAGACCTGGACAAGAATCGGTTTGGAGAAGACCCAGCATATCTCACGTATCGTCATCCATCCAAAAAATCCGGACATCGTGTACGTTGCCGCCCAAGGGGCTTTATACGGTCCGACACCCGATCGGGGCATCTACAAATCCGAGGATGGGGGAGCGACTTGGAAAAAGGTGCTCTACAAAAATGAACTGAGCGGTGGTGTGGAACTTTCCATGGATGCCACCGACCCGAATATACTCTATGCGGCATTATGGCACCATGAACGCGACCCCAATGTAATGATCAGCGGCGGTGAAGGCAGTGGTCTCTACAAATCGACGGATGCGGGGGAAACTTGGACCGAGTTAACCCAAGGGCTACCCGAAGAAAAAGGGAAAATGGCTATTGCGGTGAGTCCGGCCAACTCCGACAAGGTATTCGCCCTAATCGAGAGCGATAGTAACGCCGATAAAGGCGGACTCTTCGTTTCCAACGATGCCGGAAAAAGTTGGAGTATGGTCAGCGGTGACAATCGATTAGTGCAACGGGCTTGGTACTATATTGAAGTATTTCCGGACCCCAATAACGAAAACGTGGTCTATGTAATGAGCGCACCCTTTTTGCGTTCCATCGATGGCGGCAAGACTTGGGAAGACCTCAATGTAGCCCATGGCGATTACCACGACCTTTGGATCAATCCCGATAATTCGGATAATATGGTACTAGCCGATGATGGGGGTGCTTCCATCAGTTTTAATTTTGGAAAACATTGGTCGACCCAGGATATTATGCCTACGGCCCAATTTTATAGAATTAGTGTTGATAATCTATTTCCCTACAATATTTATGGCGGTCAACAGGACAACTCCTCCGTAAAAATTGCAAGTCTATCTGTGGGAAGTAGCGGCATTAGCGAACGGGATTGGAGCGACTCTGCAGGAGGTGAAAGTGCCTTTTTGGCCTTCGACCCCGACAATCCGAGGTACGTCATGGGCGGCAGTTATCTGGGCACCATTGAACTTTTGGATTCCGAATCCAAAGTCGGGACCCAAGTCATGGCAGCGCCAATACAATATCTGGGAAGGGAAGCCCGGGACATGAAATATCTATATAATTGGAACGCCCCCATCATCAAATCACAGCACGAACCCAATACCTTTTACCACTGCGCCCAACTAGTGATGCGCACAAGGGACATGGGTATTACCTGGGAGGAAATCTCACCCGACCTTACAAGGAACATCGACGAAAAACAAGGGAAGGGCGGCGGCCCGTATACCAATGAAGCCGTCGGAGCGGAGAATTATGGCACTATTGCCTATATGATCGAATCGACCCATGAAGCTGGGGTATTCTATACCGGTAGTGACGACGGGCTAGTGCATATCAGTAAAGACAACGGGGAAACCTGGCAGAATATCACACCCAAGAATTTGGGTGAGACCTTGGTGAATGCCATCGAGATATCGCCCCATGATCCGGCCACGGTTTACATAGCCACCACCAAATACAAGTTTAACGATTATACGCCGGCCCTATACAAATCGACCGACTACGGGAAAACATGGACGAATATCACTACGGGCATTCCATACGGCTCCTACACGCGAGTAGTACGGGAAGACCAAGACCGCAGGGATTTGTTGTACGCCGGGACGGAAAAAGGCCTTTACCTTTCTTGGAACGGCGGGAAATCGTGGACCTCCTTTCAACTAAATCTTCCTACCGCCCCCATTACCGATTTAAAGGTGCATCGCGGCAATTTGATCGTGGCCACTTCGGGCCGCTCATTCTGGATTTTGGATGATCTATCCGTGTTGACACAATACGACCCTGAGAAACAGGGAGCCAAACTTTACGCGCCCGCCGAAGCCTTGAATGGTTCCTGGCGAAGCCCTTTAAACGGGGATTCGTCAAAATTTGATGGGTCGATGGACTTTCATGGGGTGAACCCTGCCAACGGCATGGTGCTCTATTACGAATTACCCAAATTACAAGATTCCGTAATCATTACCATGGAAATAAAGGATGCTCAGGGAGGTCTTGTTCGAAGCTTTTCCTCAGAAAAAGACAAGCACTACCGACCCCATAACGGTGGCGGTCCACCGCCTGCTCCGGTGCTCCCTACAAATCCCGGACTTAACCGATTTGTTTGGGACATGCGCACTCCCTTGTTACCTGGGATTCCAGGAGTGTACATTGAATCAGGGTTTCGAGGCCATGTGGTTCCCCCGGGGGACTACACCATTGATCTAAAGGTTGATGGGAAAACCATCAGCGCAGTCGGCGCTATTGCCCCAATGCCCACCTATCAAACCAGCGAGGGGCAGTACGAGGCGTACCACGAATTTATGACGGGGTTGGAACAAACGCTCACCGCAATGCACCACAAGGTGAATTCGTTGTACGAAGCCCAACAACAATTGAATACCATCTTGGAAGACCTCGTGGATGTCTCACTAAAGGCCGAAGGCCAAAAACTGCTTGCACAGTTGGATGCTTGGGATCAAGAGATGGTACAACGAAAATCGCAGGCCTATGACGATGTAGAGAACTTCCCCAACAAATTCACCGCGGAATACCTGTTCTTGATAGATGCCACAAACAGTGCCATTCCACGAGTCAACCAACCTTCACGTGACCGAAAAGCCGAATTGGACGCCCAATGGAAAACGTTGGAAAGCCAGGCGAATACTTTTATGAAAACCGCCATTCCCGATTTCAATAAAAAACTTTGGGAGGCGGGAATCGGAGCGATTCGTTTATAAGGACAAAGGATTAAATTGAAGGGTCCTTTTTCCGTAACTTTGAACTTTCAACCGAAACCTGGAAAGTACGTGTATAATTACGTCAAAGCCTTTCATCTGATTTTCGTCGTAACCTGGTTCGCAGGGCTCTTTTATATTCCTCGACTGTTTATTTATCATATTGAAGCATCTCAAAAGGCATCTCCTGAAAAGGAAATTTTGACCAAACAGTTGCGACTGATGACCAAACGCCTGTGGTACATCATAACCTGGCCCTCTGCCATATTATGCACCCTTACGGCGATATGGTTGCTTTTACTGATACCGGCTTGGTTGCAGCAACCCTGGATGCATGTGAAACTGGCTTTCGTGGCCTTGTTGTTCGCATACCATATCAAAAACCACCTTATCTTCAAACAACTACAGCGCAATGAAGTCAACTATACCAGCAACTACATGCGTATCTGGAACGAAGGGGCCACCATCATCCTCTTCGCCGTGGTTTTTCTGGTAGTTCTTAAAAGCGCTATCAATTGGGTTTTCGGACTGGTCGGGATCATAGGCTTGGGGGTATTGCTGATGTTGGGAATAAAACTTTATAAGAAAGTGCGGGAGAAGAATCCCGAAGCCTAAAAAACTGGTTCAAATAGCAAGTTCAAACAGAAGTCCAGTATTGTCTTTAACAAAAGGCTATCTGCAAAAAGGGCTTTTAGAATTTAAGAACATAGCTTTGAGCCCTTAGGATTGTACCTTGAACAGTGCACTTAGGATCGCTTGGGAAAGCTACTTTTTCCTTGTGCTGGAATCTATCTAGGCTATTTTCGAATTGATACTCTAGCTTGCGTTTGAGCTTTTATAGTCCCCGCTCCGATTGAATGGTCTCGTACGCCTTTTGGACTTCCTTGAATTTTTCCTCGGCTCCTTTTTTGATGGCCTCGTCTTGGGTATTTACTCGATCTGGATGGTATTTTTTTACCATGGTCCGGTACGCTTTTTTGACTTCATTGTCGGTGGCCGTCTTATCGATTTCAAGGATTTTATAGGCAGTATCGGCCTCTTTGACAAACATCGCCTTAATGCTCTCGAAGTCCCGTAAAGACACCTTCAAGTAACCTGCGATTTCTTGGATTTTCGAGATTTCCGCCTTGCTTACGGTGCCATCGGCCTGAGCGATTCCAAACAAAAAGTGTAATAGTTGTAGTCGTACTGCGTAGCGGGTACGTTGGTTGAGGTAGTTACAGATCCGTGATGCCGAAATCTCCCGCTTTTTGTTGATATCGTTAAAAGTCCGGAAGATGGCATTCGCCTTATCCTTCCCATAGGTGCTAATGAAGTATTGGCGCACATAGTCCATCTCGGTCTTACTTACATTCCCATCGGCTTTGATGACCAAGGAGCAGAGCGATAACAGATTCAACTCAAAATCGGCCGGAGAAACACTTTGACGAGTGATATCACGCAACACGCTTCGAGGTTGACCACCACTATCCTTCATGTTGTCTATAAAGCTTCCCAAAAAGAAACCTACGATAGCTCCAGGAAAACGAAAAAGGTAGTAGCCCAGCAGGGCTGCGATCCATTTAATCATAAAACGTCCGGTTTTTGCCAAAGATAGGATTTTAGGTAGAATAAAATTCAAGGGCTATTTACCGCCTTAACGATTCACATGAACCTGGGTCCACAAATTATTCCAGTTTTATCTTCCTATCTTTTATTTCAGAATGAAACGTTAACTGGCATCGAAAAAACATCATAAAATTGGTATATTTGAACCCTAACAAAAAAATAGACTATGTATCCCGCAGAATTAGTAAAACCTATGAGAGACGACTTGGCGATGGCCGGGTTCGAAGAATTATATACGGCCGAAGCAGTTGAAAAAGCGATCAATCAGGACGGTACTACCCTTGTCGTAGTCAATTCTGTTTGTGGTTGTGCTGCCGCCAATGCCCGACCCGCAGCTAAAATAAGTCTACAGCATGCCAAAAAACCGGATCATCTTGTGACAGTTTTTGCCGGTGTGGACACGGAGGCAGTGGATGCCGCCCGAAATCTGATGGTGCCTTTTCCACCTTCATCACCCAGCATGGCCCTGTTCAAAAACGGGGAATTGGTGCATATGATCGAGCGTCACCACATCGAAGGAAGACCTGCAGAAATGATTGCCGACAATCTTAAGGGCGCCTACGACGAGTATTGTTAATGGGAAACCATCTTGCATAGGCTTGTCGCTATGCGAAATAGCAGGTTGGATCAATCCCGACCACAAGGTCAAGTTTTAAGGGATTTGACGATATGTCTGGAAAAAAAATGTAAAACTGTGAGACCGTTTCTTTATTGAAACGGTCTTTATTTTTATTCCAAAAAATCAGACAGAATCTTACTTTTGTCCCATGCGAAAGTTACTGGCCTATCCACTGAGTATCCTGTACCTGATTTTCTTTGGGCTGTGCCTATTGGTCTTTCATCCGGTACAATGGATCTGCTTCAATCTATTTGGATACGAGGCGCATAAAAGAAGTGTGTCGATTTTGAACCTCTGTCTTCTGCGTTGCACCCATATTCTCGGTACTACCTATTCCTTTAACAATCCGCATGACATTCCAGCCGATCGGCCGAGCATCATGGTACTCAATCACCAGAGTATGCATGACATACCCCCCGTGATCTGGCACATGCGCAAGCACCACCCAAAGTTTGTTAGCAAAAAAGAATTGGGTAAGGGCATTCCCAGTGTTTCGTACAACCTTCGGCATGGCGGTTCGGTACTTATCGACCGAAAGGATAGTAAACAGGCCCTTGGCGAGATTTCGAAATTGGGAAAGTATATCGAAAAACATCGACGGGGCGCAGTGATTTTTCCAGAGGGGACCCGAAGCCGCGATGGGCATCCGAAACCATTCAAAACGACCGGGCTCAAACTCTTGATGAAAAATGCTCCTTCGGCCTTGGTCATCCCGATCAGCATCAATAATTCCTGGAAAATGCTTCGTTATGGTAAATTCCCTAACGGTATTGGCAACCACATTACATTCGATGTACATCCTCCGTTGGAAATCAAGGGAAATCTGGATGAGCTTTTGGTCGAAGTTGAAAAGGTAGTAGTTTCGGGTATAAACTCATTCAAATGAACAATCAACTGCTCATTGATAAAACCATCGCCTTCGTAAAGAAAGAACTGGAAGGAGCCGAAGGAGGCCACGACTGGTTTCATATTCAAAGGGTATATACAAATGCCCGTACAATTGCAAAGGGAGAAAAAGTAGATAGCCTAACCGTGGCCTTGGGCGCGCTGTTACACGACATCGCGGATGCCAAATTCCATGATGGCGATGAAACGGTCGGACCAAGGATTGCGAGGGATTTTATGAAATCAATAGATGTCGACAAGGCTGTCATTTCACATGTCATCCGGATTATGGAAAATAGCTCCTTCAAAAATAGTTTAGAAAAAAAGGGGGATACAACGTTCACATCTCCCGAACTTCAAGTTGTGCAAGATGCGGACCGTTTGGATGCCATTGGCGCCATCGGAATTGCCCGGGCGTTCAACTACGGCGGATTCAAGAATCGGGAACTTTATAATCCAGCGATTGTACCAAACCTCAATATGACCAAGGAGGAGTACAAAAAAACGACGGCCCCTACCATTAACCATTTTTACGAAAAACTTTTGTTGCTCAAAGACAGGATGAATACCGAAACAGGTAAAGAGATGGCCGAAAAACGACATCGGTTTATGCTAGACTTCCTCGAACAATTTTATAAAGAATGGGAGGGTCGCTAGTGGGTAATCCTTGCTTTCCCAGACCAATGTAGGCGCCCTTCAATCAAAGCCCTTGCCCATGATCGCCCCCTTGTCTCACGGTTTCCTTCCTTATAACGGGAGTACTTTTTTTTGTATCTTCCAAATTCAAATAGAGAATCTCCTTAACAATGCAAAGAAGAAAATTTATCAAAAAAACGGCGGCAGCTTCAACCGTTTTTTCAATAGTTCCCAGTTTCGTCATGGGAAAGACCCATGTAGCACCCAGTGACACGCTTTATATAGGGGCGTTCGGTGTTGGTGGACGGGGCGCCGGAGTGATGCGCGGCTTGGCCGAAACCAATAAAGTCAAATTTGTGACCCTATGCGATGTCGATGACCGACGGGCTGCGGAGACTTACAAAAACTATCCCAAAGCCTCTCGTTATAAGGATTTTAGAAAAGTCTATGATAAACATCTGAACGACATCGACGCCATAATGGTGGCGACCCCCGATCATACACATGCCCCTATCGCATTACCGTTCATGAAGGCCAAAAAGCACGCCTACGTCGAGAAGCCCTTGACCCATAACATCAATGAGGCTCGAATGATGACCCAGGTAGCGAAAGAAAATAACATCGTGACACAAATGGGGAACCAAGGCGCCTCGAGCGATGGTAGTCGAGAGGCCAAGGAATGGATTCAATCGGGTGTTATCGGAAAAGTGTATAAGGTAGACTGTTGGACTAACCGACCCGTTTGGCCTCAAGGAGTACCGGTTCCCAAAGGAAAAGACCCTGTCCCAAAAGAACTGGATTGGGATCTTTGGTTGGGTCCTGCCGAAATGCGCGATTATAACGACGCCTACCTCCCATTTAAATGGAGAGGCTTTTGGGATTTTGGTACCGGTGCGCTCGGTGATATGGGATGTCACATTATGGAAACTCCCTTTGGGGTGCTCGATCTGGGCTATCCTTCCGAGGCGGAAGCCAGTTGCACGACCAATTGGGTCGGGGATTTCGTCGAGGCCAATTATAGCGCGTCCTGTCCGGCCTCCTCTATTGTACGTTTAAAATTCAATACCGAAGAACACGGCGCTATCGCCTTGAATTGGTATGATGGCGGACTACTTCCCGATCTTCCTGACGAACTGAAGGATGGGGAGACCATCGGTGACGGAGGTGGTGGATCGATTTTTTACGGATCCCGGGGCATTTTGGTATGCGACACTTATTCCCGTAACGCGCGATTGCTACCCTCTGAAACCATGAAACTGTTGAATCCTCCAACTCCGTATCTCACGCGAATCGAAGGCGATACCGGCGGTCACCAACGAAACTTTGTCGAAGGCTGTTTGAATGGTACCGAAACCTCATCGGACTTTAGACGTTCCGGACCCCTGACCGAAGCGGTGCTTATGGGTAACCTCGCGATTAAGGCATTTCAGTTCAAGAAATTGAAAAATGGGAAGAAATTGGGTGATTGGGATCCGTTCGAGTATCCAGGAAGACGTAAAATTCTATGGGACGGCGACGGAATGAAAGTCACCAACTGGGACCTGGCCAATGAGTGGGTCAAAGGAAGTTATCGTAAAGGTTGGGAAATCTCATAAAACCATGGTGCTTTCAGTTAATCGTAACTCATCCCTATTTCATAGCTTGGTGTCGCTGTGCTTTCTCGTACTAACGACGGTGTCTGCCATAGGCCAGTCTAGTGAGGAAAGACCACCCAATTTTATCATCATTTTCGCAGATGACCTAGGATATGGGGATTTAGGCGTTTTTGGGCATCCCACGATTCGAACGCCACACCTGGATAGAATGGCGCAAGAAGGACAGAAATGGACGAACTTTTACGTAGCTGCCAGTGTTTGCACTCCCAGTAGGGCCGCTTTGTTGACAGGTCGATTACCGGTTCGAAGCGGAATGGCCAGCGACGTGCACCGGGTACTTTTTCCCAACTCGGTCAACGGTCTTCCTTCCGGGGAAATCACCCTGGCGGAGCAGCTGAAGCAAGCAGGCTATACTACCGCCTGTATCGGGAAGTGGCACTTGGGCCATAAGTCCGAATACTTGCCTACCCAAAACGGATTCGACTATTATTTTGGGATTCCGTATTCCAACGACATGGATTTTAAGGGCACCAAACGTTATCGCGACCTAATAGCAGACAATGAAGAGGTACCTACCGGGCTATTTGACGTTCCCTTGATGCGAAATACGGAAATTATCGAGCGGCCCGCTAATCAGAACACCATCACCAAACGCTACGGGGAAGAGGCCCTGGCCTTTCTAGAAGCTCATAAAACAAAACCTTTTTTTCTTTATTTGGCGCATAATCTGCCGCACATTCCCCTGTACGCCTCGAAAGAGTACGTAGGAAAGAGCGCGCGAGGACTCTACGGGGACGTCGTTTCCGAAATCGATGCCGGGGTCGGTAAAATACTGTCGTTTTTAGAGGAGCAGGATCTGGCCGAAAACACCATCGTCGTCTTCACCTCGGACAACGGTCCGTGGCTATCCTTTGGCACCCATGGCGGAAGTGCAGGACTCCTAAGAGCGGGAAAAGGAAGTACTTGGGAAGGGGGTATGCGGGTACCGACTATTTTTTGGAATCCGGGACGCATACAAGGCGGAGTCACCATTGGTTTGGGCAGTACCCTAGATCTTTTTACCACCTTCAGCAACTTGGCGGGAGTTCCACTTCCCAAAGACCGCGTGTTAGACGGATTCGACCTGAGTCCGGCCCTTTTCAAGAATGCCACTAGTCCTAGGAAACAAATATTTTACTATCGGGGTACCGAATTGTACGCCGTGCGTCACGAAGCATACAAACTTCATTACATCACGGAAGGCGCCTATGGCATGTTCGGAAAAAAGCAACGGCACGACCCGCCCTTGTTGTACCACCTTGGGGAGGATCCTTCCGAACAGTTCGACATTGCCGGACAGCATCCCGAGTTCATTGATAGTATAAGAACCTTGGTTCAAGCGCACCAGGCAACTATGGTATTGGGAAAGGATCAGCTGGCCGAAAGGGAATGACTCTGGAACTATTGATCAATTCAAAATTAAAAAAGTCGAAATTGCCCGTCTTTATACTGCCCATACAAATCCTTGTTGAGAGTTGGAAATTTACGGTTGGCAAAGTAACGCCGTTGTGCCAACCTCATTAAGTCGTGTATTTGTTTGGCAATTTTTCCCTCGCCCCTGCTTCGAATACCAAACCGACTGTCATTGAGGGTGCCACCATGGCACTCCTTGATTTGGTTTAGTACCTTTTCGGCTTTGCCGGGCAAGGTTTTCTTGATCCAGTCGGTGAAAATCTGCCCAATGGCTCCATTGAGGCGTACCACGGTAAAGGCAAAAGAACGCGCCCCATGATCGGCTACGGCCTCGGCAAGACCCATGATTTCATGGCTATTGATACCCGGAATAATAGGGGCCAACATCGCATTGACGGGAATATTGTTTTCCGAAAGGATTTTTATCGTTTCAAGGCGCTTTTTTATGGAAGCTGTTCGCGGTTCAAGAATGCGTCTGGTTTCCTCCGACAACGAGGTCACCGATACATTGACCCCAATCAGATTGTCTTTGGCCAGTTCCTTCAAAATATCCAAATCGCGACGTATTAGGGCATTTTTAGTGATGATGCCTACCGGATGTTTGTATTTTGCAAACACTTCCAAACAGGCCCTGGTAATCCCGAACTGCTGCTCCGCTGGTTGGTAGCAATCGGTATTGCCGGATAGTACAATCGTTTCGGCCTTCCAACTTTTGCTTTTTAGTTTGGCTTCAAGGAGTTTGGCCGCATCTTTCTTAATCAATATCCGTCGTTCAAAATCGAGGCCGGCACCATAGCCCCAAAATTCATGCGTGTTCCGTGCGTAGCAATACACACAACCATGTTCACAACCTTGATAGGGGTTCATGGAATATTGCATCCCTACATCGGGACTCGTAACCTTGTTAATGATTGTCTTGGGAAAAATGGGAAGGTACTGGGTCTTGTTAGAATCGAATTCCTCCCCTTCTATGTGACAGAATTCCAGGAAGTCATCCCTGGTTTCGTAGATATGCCGCAAAAACCTGTTGGGTACCTTTTTCTGTGCCCCACGACCTTTGATGTAGTCCTCCGATTTCAAATAATTGGATTTATTCCAAATTTATGGAATAAATCCAATTACTAATACTACATTTATGTTAATTATGACCAGGAATATGTGATGTAGAGCATCCAATTCGGATTTTGTCAATCGCATACAACCTGCAGTCATCAAATGCGCTATTTACCTTCAGAAATCTTGGTAGCGCCACCAAACCGAACCTTGATGAGTTGCTTTTTGCTTCCCCTTTTTGCATAGAACAACAATTGATTGGCTGTTTTATCGATCAAAGGACGGGACACCATAATGGGAAGGCGAACCTCCTTATCATCGATCAGTTTCCGATAGTCCATTTCACCTTGGCCGTTCAAACGAATTACGAACATGTTCGGATTTTTGCTGTAGCCTTGTTTAAAAACTATTCGGTTCTTGCCCAAGGTTTGAGGGTGCTCCCCGGAATTGATAAAGAAGTACATCTCGCCATCTTTCCCAAAAGCCGAATAGGACGCGTAGGACTCATCGCCCCTGGTCACTTCATTTTTATTGATGTTCCGTGCCCAGACCATGTTTCCGTTAGCGTCCAGTTTGGCACAAACGATATCATTGTAGTGATAGTTTTGCACCTTTCTGGTGTGCCCTTCACTGATATCGGTTCCGGTGGTCACGAAATACTCCTCCGCGCTGAAAAGAATATCCTTATTCGGGGTGATGTGCACATCCTTAAAAATGAGGTTTTTTATTTCCGCATCTACCTCGCGACCGAATTTATCCAGCATGAACTGATTTGAAAAGAGATTGTACTTTTTTGATTGGATGTCGAGATTTTGCGCATCGAGTTTGTAGTACACCAAGCCGTTGTAGCGCCGATCCTTCCGATCTGCATAAAAACCTACCGCGGTCAATTGCCCATCAACCAAAAGGGGTTTCAAGGCTTCGGGAAAACGTCCTGTATCGGCGAACTCCTGTATCCGATGTCCGTTGTTGTCCAAACGAACCAACTCGTACTGAAAACGGCGCTCCTTGGCATCGAACCTTCTTTTCTTGAAGTAAGCCTTCCCCATGAGGTAAATGGTTTTCAAATCTTTGCTGATTTCAATATTCTCAAAGGCATAGTTCTTTTCAGCGATTTGCCCGGAGAAATCGTAGCTGAGGTGTTTTTTCAAATCGGTTCCGAACAAATAGATCGTATATTTCTCTTCCTTTCCTTGCCTGTGGTGTACCGTGATCGCAAATGCGGTACGCTCATCATTAAAAAAAGTAGATGTGGAAAAACCATTCTTGAAATTCCTATGGTATTTGTTCGCCGCCAAAGGATTTAAGACTTCCTTGGAAGGAACGGATAGCAAGGTTCTTTCGGTAAAGTTGAACTCGTGCAACGGACTTTGATGCACGATATAATCGTAGGCCTCTTTATTCCAATCATATTTTAATTCTAAGAGGTACAGTTGTCCGTTTCGTACGAAGCCATCGACCATGTGCTCCCCGGCGTATTTATAGTTATAGTCGCGCTCAAGATTCATGTCCGCATCGTACAACTCGATAAAATGACCTTTGGGTCGCAATGGCATGCCGCCGTAGTAGGTGCGAATCAATACCGTTTTTTCTGCGGAACCCGCACTGATGGAAAGTACCGTAGAGAACTTATACCTATCGGAATAATTCTCTCCCAAAGTATATTGAATAGGCATTTCCTGCGCCTCACAGATGGCAAAGGCCGCAAGAAAAAGCATTAGGGACAAGCCTTTTCTAAGATTCATAAGTAGGTTATTTGGGATACGCTACATACCGGGAAAATCAGCTTTTCGCTTTTCTAAAAAGGCGGTAGTGCCTTCCTTGAAATCGGCGGTTCCAAAACAGGCCCCAAAGGATTCAATCTCGGAAGCATATCCGTTACTAGTATTCTTAAAACCTGCATTTACGGCTTTTATTGCATGTGAAATGGCTACGGATGAATTATTCGCTATTTTACCCGCTAATTTTTTGCAGAAATCCATTAATTCCTCCTGCGAGACCACATGGTTCACCAGCCCGTAATTTAAGGCCCGATCTACATCGATCATCCCAGCAGTCATGATGAGTTCCATAGCCCGTCCTTTCCCGATTAGCTGCGGTAATCGCTGGGTACCCCCATAACCGGGAATCACACCCAAGGAAACTTCGGGAAGCCCCATCCTCGCGTTGTGGCTGGCCACCCTAAAATGGCAGGCCATGGCCAATTCAAGCCCTCCCCCGAGCGCAAAACCATTGACAGCGGCAATGACCGGGGTAGACAGGTTTTCGACGAAGTCGAACAACAGCTCCTGGCCCTTGGCGGCCAATTGACCCCCTTCTTCCACTGAAAAATGGGCAAATTCAGAAATATCGGCACCGGCAACAAACGCTTTTTCACCACTACCGATTAGTATAATTACTTTAACCTGCCTATCCGAATCCAACATCTTGAACGCTTCGTGCAGCTCTTGAATGGTCTCCCTGTTCAATGCATTTAGTTTGTTGGGACGATTAATGGTAAGGACTGCGATATTTCCATGGGTATCGACTAAAATGTTGTTGAATTGCATGTGCGGAATTTTGCCGGACCGCTTACTTTTTTAAATAATCACCTAAACGCTCCGAATTATCGTTCCAAAAATACTCATACTTTTTCAACCAGAATTGTACTTTCTGGAATGCTTTTAATTACAAATACAGATAACGGTCGCGACCCTGTTTCCCAATGCCTACCAAACCGGCTTCGAGCAATACCTTGATATGCTTGGATACAGCGGGCCTGCTCATCCCGAAATTTTCAGCGATGGCATGGATATGTATCGATTCCTTGGCAACCAAATCAGTAATTCCACAACGTGTGGAGTCCGCTATTGCTATAAAGGCATACAGGTATTGGTCACGAAAACACATTTAAAAACCTTCGTGACCCCAGGAGCCACTGCTGATGGGAGCTACCTGGCCACCTACTCTTAAGCTATAGGTCTTATGTTTCAGTTCCCCATCCAAATAGATAATTGATCTCCGCCCCATTTCAATACCCTGTTCCACTACCACTGATTGCGATTTTTTGGAATGCTTGAGGAGATACGCCAATAGACAACCATTGGCACTACCGGTTGCGGCATCTTCCCACAGCTTTTCATTTTCAACCGCGAACATACGAACGCGATAGTCGATATGGGTCGCCGAGGTTTCGGTACTCACGAAAAAAAATGAAGTGGTCAAGCCGGAAAAGCTGTTGCTCTTGTGCAGACCGTTCGCCTTCAGAAATTCAATCACCCGTTCGTCGTTTAGGTGCAGTTCCTTCATGGCCTTTATTCCGCTGAGAAAAACGATCAGGTAGGGCAGACCGGTGCTGATCACTTCAAAAGGCATTGTATCATCCAAGGCCGACAATGGCAAGTTGATGACCTCGCCAATTGTTTCGGCAGAAAATACGGGACCAAACTTAGGGGATGCCTGGTGCATCGTAAAACGACTTTCATCCAAACGCTCCGGATTTTGGATATCGATCGGGATATCGCCTTTCTTCAATCGCAGTATCAACCGATTCCGAGGATATGTTTCCAAATGTTTTGCAATGACATAGGCACTTCCCAGGGAAGGGTGCCCTGCAAAGGGAACTTCGTACTCTGGAGTAAAAATCCGAACCCCGAAAGTCCCATCAGCTTCCCTGCTGCGTATAAATGCGCTTTCGGCAAAATTGATTTCCCTGGTTATCGTTAGCATCCCGGCATCTGAAAGCCGTTGTTCAAGGTCCAAGAAAACGGCCAATTGATTTCCGGTATACTTTTCCTCGGCAAAGACGTCCAAAATGAAGTATTGGATATTTCTTTGCATGTTAGACGGCCTTCATCATGTTTTCCTTTGGAAACCTTACCGTAAACACAGTTCCCTTTCCCTCTTGTGAGGTGAAATCAATCGTGCCGTGATAGGTCTCCACGATATTTTTCACCATTCCCAGCCCAAGGCCCATTCCGCTTGATTTGGTCGTGAACTTGGGTTCAAAAATCTTTTCGGTGTAGTCATCGGCGATACCGACGCCGTTATCGGCGACTGCTATTTTCACGTAATTGCCCTCAGAGGCCACCGATACCAAAATTCGCGGTGACGCAACCTCGGGTACCGCCTGAATGGCATTCTTGACCAGATTGGTCACCACACGGATTAGCTGGGTGCGGTCTAGTTTGGCGATTATCTCTTCCTCATCGGAGATAAAGTGAATGTAATCTTCGTTAAAAATGTCCAATGCCAAACGTACAATCTTCACCACATTCAAGGTTTCGTTCTGCTGGGCAGGCATTTTGGCAAAATTGGAAAAGGCCGATGCAATGCTGCTCATGGTATCGATCTGCTGGATCAGTGTATCCGAGTATTCCGCAACTTTCTTCTCGATATCCGGATCATTGGGATCGAACTTACGCACGAAGCTCTGCACGCTCAGACGCATCGGTGTCAAGGGATTCTTAATTTCGTGGGCGACCTGCTTTGCCATTTCACGCCAAGCCTGCTCACGTTCACTTCGGGCCAACTTTACGGCGCTTTGCTGTAATTCATCGATCATACTGTTATACGAAGCAACCAATTTTTCTATCTCCTCGACCGGTTCGGAAATAAAAATTTTCTCGTTACGCCCTGTAAGGTCAGTTTTACTTAGCATATCCGAAATAGTCTGTAGGGATCGCGTAATATATTTTGATATGACATACGCCAAGCCAATGGCAAGCAATAACATAACAAAATAGACCCCACCGAGACGCATAAGGAACTCCCTTAATTCCATATCGTTAAAGGTGTTGTCCTCAAAATAAGGAAGATTAAGGATGCCTATGGGTTTGAACTTGCTATCGGTGATATAAGTATACGAAGCCTGGTAACGGTCCCCCGCGGCAGAATTCTCCTCAACATATCTGTTCTTAGGACTTTCCGCCAGATTGTTGAGCACTTCGGCGTCCAAACAATTAGAGATGGAATCGCTCTCGAACTTGGGCCTGGAACTTTTAATAAGTTCCCCCTCTAAGTCATAGATATTGAAATTTACGTTCTGCACATCCGCTATCTCATAGATTTCATCTTTAAATATCAATCCCAAGTTCTCGGTGGTAGGCGGATAGGTCGTCTTCTTTAAAGTGTAGTTGATACTTTGTTTTATCTGATCTTCCTTTCGTTCCAGACGTTCATCATGGTAATCCCGATTCTGTTCGTGATATTGATATACGGTGATACCCGCGATCAAAACAGATGCGATAAGCACCAGAAGGATCATCGAAATAAATATCCTGGATCGTAAGGATAATTTTCTAAACAAACGAGTCTCGATTTAAAGGTTAAAGATAGTAATAATGGGGTACGATGTACATTCGAATCAACAGTTTTGGCTACGCTATCAGCACATAAACGGTGTCCCAGGCCACTATATTCTTCAGACTATCCAGCAAATACCACGCCACTTTAAGGCCTTCTCGACGGTCGATATTCAGGGTACGGTACCGCTATCGTGTATGAAAATACAATTTCGACGTATCTTTGGTATCGAATTGGAACCAATATAAACTATGCCGGATTTCTTGTTCTATGTAAAACTCGGGCTTGACCACGTGCTCGATTTCAATGCGTACGATCACATACTTTTCCTTACCGCCCTCGCGCTGCCTTTCACATTCGAGCAATGGAAACCTGTTGTAGTGCTTGCCACCGTATTTACGGTTGCGCATTGTTTGTCGTTGGCCTTATCGGTCTATAACGTAGTCGTAATGGATGTCGGCTGGATCGAGTTTTTGATTCCGGTTACCATTTTGTTAACCGCGGTTTTTAACCTATTCTATTTGAAAGCCAAAAAAGAACACAAAAGCTTGCTTTTACACGGTATCGCGACCGCCTTTTTCGGCTTGATCCACGGTTTTGGATTTAGCAATTACTTTAAGATGCTCATGGCCGAGGAAACCGACAAGCTTACGCCACTGATCGGCTTTGCCACGGGCATCGAGGTTTCCCAAGTGTTGATTGTATTAACAGTATTGGTACTCGCCTACGTAATCCAATCGATTATTAAGGTAAAACAACCCGTTTTTGTGGTGGCGGCATCAATTTTCATTATTTTTCTCACGATACCGATGTTGATAGAAACCTATCCGTTGTAGAATTTCACGTAATATTAACCTATTTCGGTTGTAGGACAATCGCAAAGCAGGTATCTTAGTGGTTGGTCATGTTTTATATATACTTGAAGCCACTCTAAAATGAAGGAAAGCAAACAGGAAAAATACGATAAGGCATATTTGAGAATGGCCCAAGAGTGGGGCAAGCTTTCTTACTGCGAACGGAAGCAGGTAGGTGCCATCATCGTGAAGGATAGAATGATTATTTCCGATGGGTACAACGGCACTCCGACCGGTTTTGAGAATTTTTGCGAAGATGAGGAAGGGTATACCAAATGGTACGTGCTACATGCCGAGGCGAATGCCATCAGCAAGGTCGCGGCTTCAACCCAGTCCTGTGAGGGTGCCACTCTGTACATTACCTTATCACCCTGTAGGGAGTGCAGCAAACTCATTCACCAGTGTGGCATAAAACGTGTGGTATACCAAACCGCATATAAAGATGACTCCGGATTAAAATTTTTGAGCAAGGCGGGCGTTGAATTGGTACATTTACCCATCATCGAAAGCTTGGTATCTTAGCTTCTAGGTATGAAAAGAACATTTCACTACATATGGCCCACCGTTATCGCGTCCGCTTTGGGCATCGGTATTTTTTTAGGTGGAAAGCTGAATTTTAATGACTCTCCCGAGAAACTATTTACCACGAATTCCAAAAAGGACAAGTTGAACCGGTTGATCGATTATATCGATTACGAGTACGTTGATGAAATCGATACCGATAGCATCGTCGACGTTACGGTAAACAACATATTGGAGAAATTGGATCCCCATTCGGTCTACATCCCCGAAAGGGAAATGGATAGGGTAGCGGAAAACATGAAGGGTGATTTTGTAGGTATCGGAATTAACTTTTACCCGTATCGAGACACGATTTCGGTCATACGAACTATAGAAAAAGGCCCCAGTTTTCTCAAGGGTATCTTACCGGGAGATCGCATATTGATGGCCGATAACGACACCCTATACGGTAAAAGACTGGGTAGCGAATCGATTGTCAACAAACTAAAGGGCAAAAAAGGAAGCTCTGTAAAATTACAGGTGTACCGAAAAGAGGAGGACAAGCTTTTTACCGTAAATGTAAAGAGAGACGTGGTCCCGATCAAAAGCGTATCGGCCTATTACATGCTCACCGATGACATGGGCTATATTCAAGTGAACCGCTTTGCGGAATCGACGTTCCGGGAATTCAAGACCGCGCTTCGGGAACTGGAAAAAAGAGGGGCCAGAAAGCTGACCTTGGACCTTAGGGACAATCCGGGAGGTTATCTGGGAATTGCGGAGCAAATGGCCGATGAGTTTCTTAAAGACGGGAAAATGATTCTTTTCACCAAGAACAAAAAGGGGAAGATTGACAGGGTGTACGCCACTAAAAAAGGCAGTTTCGAAGATAAACCTGTATATGTTCTTATCAACGAGCGATCCGCTTCAGCCAGTGAAATCATCGCCGGTGCCTTACAAGACAATGATATTGGAACCATCGTGGGCCGCCGATCTTTTGGTAAGGGCCTCGTTCAACGGGAAATGGAACTTGGCGACGGTTCGGCAGTTCGGTTGACGGTTTCGAGGTATTATACCCCCACAGGACGGTCGATTCAACGATCGTATCGAAAAGGTAGCAAGGATTACTACAAGAAATTCACCGACCGGTATCACAGCGGCGAATTAATTTCCGTCGACAGCATCAAGGTGGCCGATTCACTAAAGTTCACCACCCCAAAAGGAAAAGTGGTTTATGGTGGGGGTGGAATCATTCCAGATGCTTTCGTGCCCATTGGCAACAATGAGGTGGAAACGATTGAGGTGATGGATAGCTCGGGCATCTTTTCCTATTTTATTTTTGGCCATCTTGATTCCGATCGTACAAGATACAACACCTACACTCGTGAAACATTCATGGGCGAATTTATCACCGATGATATTCTTTTCGAACAGTTTATCGATTTCTGTTTAAGAAATAGTTATAAATTGGATTATTACGCTCACGAGGAAAAAATAAAAACATACTTGAAAGCGGCTTTGGCAGAACAGCTCTTCGATTCAAATTTATATGCCAAAATAAAAAGTGAGGAGGACGCCATGCTTCAGAAAGTGTTGGATTTGGACAATCCACTCGTCTCGCAGGAAGAAGTTGATGCTATTGAGGGTAAGAATTAGTCCTCATCCAGTTTCTTCTGGATTTTCTTCGAAGTCATAAAAATCAATAACAGTACGATAGCGCATAGCGACGCCGCGATTCCTATCAAGGCAATGGTGCTATTGCCCTGGAACGGATTCTCAAAATCCAACAAGGTTACATTATAGGCAATCAACGCGATAGCCACTAGGATGAGTATGATGGTGAGGGTCTTATTCATTTGCCTTAAACCTTAAAATTGAAGTCTATAACTGTTAAGTTGCCAACAGCCCGTGAATATTCGTTGTGAAAAGCTTAACGGCTATGGCCATAAGTATTACCCCGAAAACCTTCCGAATAACGCTTACCCCATTTTTGCCTAAAACCCGCTCGATCTTGGCAGAGGATTTCAATACAAGATACACAAAAATTATGTTCAGGATGATGGCGATGATGATATTCTCTACATAGTATTCGGCCCTTAGCGACAATAAGGAGGTCAGGGTGCCCGCTCCGGCAATCAAGGGAAACGCGATAGGAACAATAGAAGCACTTTCGGGCTCATCGTCTTTGTAGAGGGTTATCCCTAAAATCATTTCAATGGCCAAAAAGAAGATAATCAAGGCCCCGGCAACGGCGAAAGAGTTTACATCGATGCCTATCAGCTTTAGAATCTCCTCTCCAACGAATAAGAAAGCCACCATTAAAAAAGCCGCTACGATCGATGCTTTCTCCGATTGAATATGCCCCACCTTTTTCCGCAATCCTATGATGATGGGAATGCTTCCCAAAATATCGATCACCGCAAAAAGGACCATGGTCGCCGTAACAATTTCCCGAAGATTGAAATGAAATGTCATTCCTATAATTTTTTTGCAAAGCTACACTTTCAAAAAGGGTTTTCATTTCATTTCAAAAAATAATTTGGTCGGCAAAAGCATCAAAAAAGTATCTTTGTCCCTTAGAAATAGAAGCGATGTTCCAACTGGGGAAAACCATTATATCGGAAGAAATCATTGAGAACGATTTTGTTTGCAATCTTACCGCTTGCAAAGGGGCATGTTGCGTAGACGGAAACGCGGGCGCTCCCCTCGAAGATGGGGAGACCGAACTTTTGGTAGACCTCTATCCAAAGGTAAAGCCATTCCTTCGGGCCGAGGGTATCACCGCCATCGAAACACAGGGAGCTTTCATTAAAGGGGAAGATGGTGAATGGGAAACTCCGTTAGTAAACGATAGCGAATGCGCTTACGTTATATTTTCCGAAAACGGTACGGCCAAATGTGGCCTGGAAGAGGCTTACGACCAAGGAGCTACCAAGTGGAAAAAACCGGTCTCCTGCCACTTGTATCCGGTCCGGGTACGTGAGTATACCGAATTGACCGCTGTAAATTACCACAAGTGGGAGATATGCGACCCGGCTTGCAGCTTGGGAGCCGAATTGAAGGTGCCCGTTTATAAATTTGTGAGGGAAGCGCTTGTTCGAAAATTTGGGCAAGCTTGGTACGAAGATCTGGAACAAGTGGCCAAAGAACACCTTAAATTGTAGGGATACGCAATATTACCTTGGTCCCGGAGGGCTTTCCCCCATCATCATAAAGGTCAACAATATCGACTTCGAAAGAGTTCTGGAAGTCTTTCGAGAAATTGGCCAAGCGTTCTTTGGTGATATCGATGCCAACAGATTTTCTTTTGAGTACCCGACCTTCCTTTATTTTTTCCGCAGCCTCTCGCCCTACCCCATTATCGGTGATTTCAATAGCAATAAACCCGTCCCCATCCCGACGCACCCTTAAATCGATTTTTTTAGGACCCTCTTTTGAGGACAAGCCGTGCCAAAGGGCGTTTTCTAGAAAAGGCTGCAAAATAAGCGAAGGTATTTTAACCTGCTGTGGATCGATGCCATCCTCAACGGCGATGCTAAAATCAATTTCGTTCGAAAAGCGAATGTCCTCGATATTCATATAAAGCTCTACGGTCTCCAACTCCTCTTCCAATGGGATTTCCTTTAAAGAGGAGGCTTCCAAAATCTTTCGTACAAGTTTGGAGAATTTATTAAGATAATGCACCGCATTCTTCTGTTCGTTGTTGATAATGTATAGCTTGATGGAGTTAAGGGAGTTGAACAGAAAATGAGGATTCATCTGGCTTCGGAGCATGCTCTGCTCCAAGGTCAATACTTTTTTCTCGTTCTTGAGCTGATATTGGCGGTACAGAATATAGAAAATACCCGCCAGCAATGCCAAGGCAATGCCACTGATAAGAATCAGGGTCTCGTTCTTGCGCAACTTTAGCTTCACGTTTTCGTTTTCCATGGCCAACAACTCCAATCGATTGGTATTCTTTTCGGCCTCGTACCGCACGATCATATCGTTGACGTAGCGAAGGTTGCGATCATTTGAAATCTCATTTTGGTAATGCTTCCATAATCTGTAATACTCGAAGGCCTTTTTAAAGTCGCCCCGTTCTTCCCAGAGGTCGGAAAGAAATTTATAGGCCTCCGATATGCCACTGGGAAGGTTGAATTTTTTCGCGACTTCCAATCCTTTTTGCAGGTAGAAGTCCGAATCATCGTACCGGTCAACGTGCATGAGTGTCCATCCCAGGTTGGTATAGACCGAGGAGATGATCGACTGATCTCCCAAACGCTCTGCCATCGGCAAAATCGTTTCCAGCAAATTGAGAGCTTTGGGAGCCTTTCCCTGATGTACATATACATGTGCAATACTGTACTTACAGATGACCCTGCCACGATCCGAATCGATTTCATCATTATACCGCAACGACCGGTCAAAACTTTTCAATGCCTCTTCTAGCTTTCCTTGGGCTTCATAGCATTCTCCGATATTTTGATAATTGATTGCCAGGCCTAGCCTGTTCTCGAGCCCAAGGTCGATTACGACCGACTTTTTAAACTGATCAATAGCTAAATCGTACTGCCCCAATATCTGATAAATGTTCCCAATACTGTTCGAAGATACGTTCATACTCCGCTTAAGGCCGACCGAAGGGTTCTCTACCGACTCGGCAAGTACCAAGGCTTTTTGACTATAGTCCAAGGCAGATTTTATGGCATCGGTTTTACGGAATATCACGCTGATCATGTTAAGACTGTAGACCTCGAACTCCAGGTTCTTAGCCTCTTGGGCAACCTCTAAGGCCCTTTGGTGCAGTGCCAGGCTTCTTGAAAATTCCGAGATGTCACGGTAACTTCTACCAAGTTGGTTCAAGGCATAGGCTTGGCCGTCCAAATACTTTTTTCCACGCGACCTTTTGGCGAAATAATCCATCAACACAGTATCTTTTCTCGCTGGCCTCAGTACCGCATCAATTTCTTGGTAGGTCCTCGGTGCCGCCGTAATGAGACTGTCGATAGTTTTCTTAAAAGCAGTATTGAACTCTTGGGAAAAGGATTGATGAATGGTCCAAGGCGATAGATATAACAGAAAAAACGGTATGAAAACCCTTGGGGGAACTAGGCATATGTATTGTATGAACCACTGCATAGAAGTGTCTAGAGCAAGTCTAGAAAATCGGATTTTTTCTGTCTCGATACCGGTATTTTATGGTTAGATTTTAAAATAACATACCCGTCGGTTTTTAAAAACTCCTTGATTTTATGAAGATTGATAATATACGAATTGTGGATTCTAAAGAACGAATCCGCAGGAAGTAATTCATTGACCTCTTTTAGCTTTTTGGTCAATACTATTTTTTGGCCGTCCGAAAGATAAAGCGTACTATAGTTGCCGTCCGATTCGGCATAAAGGATTTCGTCAGCTTCCAAAAAAAGTAATTTACCATCGGTATTGATGGTGATTTTCTTGTGGATAGCATTTGCATTAAAATTGAGCAATATCTTCTCAAGCCTTTCCGCAGAAAAATTCTTGGCGTTGTATTTCTTAATTTTAACGATGGTATCCTTTAAATCATCGGTATCTATGGGCTTTAATAAATAATCGATCGCTTCATTTTTCAAAGCCTTTATCGCATATTGATTGTAGGCCGTAGTTATAACTACCGGGAAGTTCTTATTTGTGAGCTTTTGAATGAATTGAAAACCGTCCATTTTTGGCATTTCGATGTCCAGGAAAAGACAGTCCGGAGTGTTGTTCTCCAAATAACCCAAGGCTTCCATAGGGTCGGTAAAAGATGCTCCTATATTAATCTCATCGCTGAAATTGGTCAACTCCCATGATAGGCTCTGAAGTGCCTTTATCTCATCATCTACTAAAACCGCTTCTATCATTTCCTTTTGAATCTACCTTCTTAAATTAATCAAAAATAGTACTAAGTGTGCTTTTTTTTAAAAAAGATGTATCAATGGAAGTATTTGCAGTATGATCGGTAAAAAATCGGTTAGCGATCGATTTTCGGCATCCAGACATGATGTTCTCCTCTACTAAATGTATGTTGTTGCACCGGAATGCCCCTAAATCATAGACTTACCATTCATACATAAAACCGTACCATTTATACATAACTCAATTTGATCGCAATTATGTTAAACTACTTTAGGGGTCTGTTAACCGAAACATCGTGAGTTCCCCCCTCTTAATAATGAACTCTAAATGGGAACCTAAAATGAAGAAATGTGTGATAATGTTCGTTGTCTTTATAATCACCCTCTTGGTTGCGGTATTGGTGGAAAAATATCAAGGCAATTTGGCTGTTGACAATTTGGCTACCAATGAAAACGGGCATTCGATGAATGCGGGCATGGTGTTGGAATAATTAAAAAGTGAAAAAAATAAGGGCTTTGCAGAAAGATTAATGAAATTTTCAAAACCTTTTGACAAATTTTAAAAATTAACGTTGACTTAACATAAAGTTTTGATTTATAGGGGGTTTTGATGTTAAAATGTTTATTTTTACTGATACATTCCCCCAACAGTGCCGACACATATCGCGATTACTATTACTGCTTGATGTTAGTCAGGCGGAATACTGTAGTCTTTTAAGGAATTTGGGACTTCAACCAGCCCAAGGCAAATTTATGAAACTGCCAACCACTAGGTACGACTCTACGGTCATGTTTTAAAAAAGAACGTGAAATGTCGCAAGACAACCATCCGATGAGTTTGCCACCACTGGGCACCGGACCAACTTGTTGGTTCTGGTGATTTGCTCGATGATAGGTTTCGGGGGAACTACCTTAATCAGCACCAGTTGAGGTATTATCGATTTAGATACTTCGGGGGGGTCGTACAGGTTTGGCGGTATCATAATAATTATATTTCGCTACAAAGACACCGGAACTATCGTTCTGGTTTTTTATTTCCTTCACTTTTACCATTAATAGTATCATCGAATGAGTGGGCATGTTACGCCTAGCTACAATGTGCGTAAAGAACTCCTCTTCCTAGTTACCTTTCCCTGCCACTTGGACTGTTAGGAGTATAGCCCGCTTGTCTTTTAGAACCACACCATTCCACTCTTGTAGGTTTAAAATAATCTTTCCCTATCCCTTAAAAGGCGGCACTTTAAAAGTTTCGGGGATTTTTGGTTTTTCCCTCCTATCCGGTTTTCCATTATTCACATTCGTAAAGGTCGATGCCAGGAAGTACATCTTTCCTATGACTTTAAGAAAATATAAAATCGTGTTAACCTAAAGCCGACCCAAACATGAAAGGGAAATAAACAAAATGAAATGATGAGAAGACTAATCCCTTACATCCTTTTTTTCCTCGTTTTTAAGGCAATATCACAATCCGCTGAAAAAACGGTGGTTTCTAATGGTGGCACCTCTACTACAAACGCACAGACAATCCTAAACTTTACAATTGGGGAGCCGATTGTTGGTTTGGTCAACAGTAGTATCTCGGTCGATCAGGGCTTTTGGGCAGGGGGGCTTTTTGTGGAGTCATTGCAACCAGGAATAGAACTGGGCGGAATCGTCGTGTATCCCAATCCTGTAGGTGACGAGTTGAACATATATACCAACAACAATGAAGTTATAGGCATTACACTCTTCGCCGTAAACGGGCAAAGGGTATTGAAGAAAAAGGTGGAGGCTTCGCGCTTGGAACACCGTCTCGGTGTACATCACCTTTCCAAAGGAGTCTATGTGCTACGCCTTGTTATTAAAGGAGGTAGCGAGGAAAAACTTTTCAAGGTTATCAAAAATTAGAAAGTTTTAAAATCTAGAAATTATGAAAAGAAATTACATTTATTTACTCATGGCTATCCTGTTTTCCGGGTTGGCGACGTCCCAGGAACTACAAAAAAACTTTATTAACTATCAGGGGGTAGCACGCAATGCCGAAAACCAATTAATGGCGAATGAACCAATGACGGTTGGGGTCGCCTTAAAATTTGGCAGCCCCTCCTCCACAACTGTTTATGAGGAAAACCATAGCCTGACCACGGATGCCAACGGGGTCTTTAGTCTAAAAATAGGTTCCGGAGATGTCCTTCTCGGTAATTATGGAACCCTGCCGTGGGGCGATTCGGCGAGTTTCATTTCCGTCTCTATCAACGGTTCGGTCATCGGCACTACCGAAATAATGGCTGTACCCTATGCGATTAGCTCAGGGGATGGCCGACAGTCGGCAGATGAGGTGCCTTATGACAACACCTTATCGGGACTTTCGGCCAATACAACACAGGAGGCCATCGACGAATTGGCCGATGGCGGTACCATCGATACCGATAATCAGGATCTAATCTTAACCGAAGACGTACTCACCATCGAAGACGGTGGGGGCTCCGTTGACTTGAGCACCTATATCGAGGATGACGATGCAGATCCCACCAATGAACTACAGACGATCAGTTTTGATGCTACCACTAACGAACTGAGCCTTAGTAATGGCGGTTCGGTAACTATTCCCAGTGGCGGCACCGATGCGGATGCCGATCCGACCAATGAAATAGATGTAACCCGTCGCCGTGGTCTTTTGGTAGGGGACGATGGGATTATAGACGGTCTCGTGGGTACTGCCGACGGTCAGGTCGCCAAATGGGACGCTGCCCTGGGAAATTGGGTCGCCGGCATCGATGAGACGAGCAGCTCGGGCGGAAGCTCGCTCTGGTCCCAAAACGGGGATGCAATATACTACGCATTGGGCAATGTGGGCGTTGGTTTGAGCGACCCTACCGCAATGCATCAAATTCACGGAAGCTCGTTTCAAGCCCATTCCCTCTATACTACGAACGATACGGGGACATCGCCAACCGATGGAATGTATGTCGGAATGATCAATGATTTTGGTTTCGGTTTCACGGGAACCATTACCAATCAGGAAGATGGTCCGCTACGACTGGGCACGAACGGGGTAAGTCATTTGCATATTACGAATGACGGAAACGTTGGTCTTGGGGTCGTAAACCCTTCCACTAAACTTGAAGTAGACGGTGATATCAAGGCCACCGGGCTATCCGGAACGGGAGAACGCAATGTCGTCGCCGATGCAGATGGGAATTTAATCATCGGTTCCAGCAGTACCGGAACATCCATTTGGGAACAAAATGGCACCACGGCTTTCTATGACGGGGGAGACATTGGAATCGGTACCGACGAAACTGGGATTGAGCCGGGGGCGGCACAGTATCTGACCGTTTCACCCGGAAGCTTTCCCGACGATGGCGCTTTTGGATCTCTGGAAATTCAAGGCCGTCAACAAACCGTGGGACAACCGATTGGAAGAATCGATTTTTTATCGGAAGGCCTGGCCGGTAGCTCCGGGGCCATCGCCCGTATCGAGTCAAGGGTAACGAATGGCGCACAATTTCGAGGTGATATCGGCTTTTTTACTAAAAATGGAACCGATATGGCGAGCGCCGTTCTCGAAGAACGGATGACCATCAAGAACGACGGCGACGTGGGCATCGGAGTAACTGCACCGGCTGCCAGTTTGCATGTAGACGGAAATATTCGCTCCAACGACCTTGCAGGGACCGGTACGCGCAACGTGGTGGCCGATGCCGATGGAAACCTTACCATCGGAAGCAGTGGCGGAGGTAGTTCGCTATGGAACGAAAATGGCAGCGGTATTCATTATACCTCGGGCTATGTCGGTATCGGAACAAGCACTCCAGGAACTGCCCTCGACGTACTGTCCGACTTCAATTTCTCCTTCAATTTGACCACTACCGTTGAACAAAATTACATGGCATTTTCCAACAATGCCGGCTACCAAGGATACGCCGGCATCTGGACGGCCGCAAACGACATGGACTTTGGTACCGGGGTCGGCAATACCACCGGAAAAGTACATTTAACGACGGGGGCAACCCCAAAACTGACCGTAGATGCCGACGGGGATGTGGGTATTGGCACGACAACGCCTGCTGCCAATCTGCATGTGAACGGGAACATCCGTTCGAACGATCTCGCAGGTACCGGCACGCGCAATGTGGTGGCCGATAGCGATGGTAACTTGACCATTGGGAGCGGTAGTAGCGCGAGCAGTGTGCCTATAGTTTTCAAGGTAGAAGGAAACGGTTTTGCCGTTAAGGACCTCAATGGCGGTACGATCATTGAAGCAGATATTTGGGAAAATGTGGTTTACGACACCAATACCGCTTTTAATGTTGCTACCAAACGGTTCGTCGTGCCTGAAACGGGTTACTACTTTCTTCATGCCACCGTTAATCAATCCAACGCGGTTAGTGATGCTTTCTTCGGAATCAAATTCAATGTTATCGGATCGTGGCTCGATGGAACCAATGTGGATGGGGATGATGTAAAAACCGAGATAAGTGGTATTTTCCGATTGAACGCAGGTCAGGAGGTATTCGTGCAACTCCGAAATTACAGTGCCGGCTTGGATACTCGGGTAGATGGCAACGGCAGTATCTTTGAAGGCTATAAGATAAATTGACATTGGCAACCAAAGGAGCCATCGGACCCAAGCGAATTTCGGTTTTCTGGCCTACCGAACCGCTGATTGGCGCCGACCTTGTGTTGATACCATGCTTCTGGAATTAGACCAAAAAGTATATTCCAAAACATACTTTTTGGTTTAATTTTTTCTGTTCAACCGTTATGTAAATTTTACGTTAAATCCAATTCGCTGTCAAGGGCAGTGTACATCACCTCCGAGCCTAGATTTCAACATGCTATGTTAAAAACTTTGTCATTTAAAAACTCCAACAGCCTTCAAAAAACGCCTCTTTTTTTCAATCTTTGTCAGTCCCGACACCGGGGTAATTTTCACCCATCACACTAACATTTTAAAAACGTAAGAATATGTCCACAGCCTTAGAGCCTATTTTGGAAGCCAATGACGACCGATTTGTTATTTTCCCAATTCAACACCACGATTTATGGGAATGGTACAAGAAATGTGAGGCGTGTTTTTGGACGGCCGAAGAAATCGATCTACACCAAGACCTGGCTGATTGGAACAACAAATTAAGCGATGACGAACAGTATTTCGTTAAACATATTCTTGCATTCTTTGCCGCTTCCGACGGAATCGTAAACGAAAACCTGGCCGAGAATTTCGTGAGTGAGGTACAATACACCGAGGCAAAATTTTTCTATGGGTTTCAGATCATGATGGAGAACATCCACTCGGAAACCTATTCACTCCTGATAGACACGTATGTAAAGGACGAAAAAGAAAAGAATATTCTCTTTAAGGCCATCGAAAACTTTCCTGCTATTAAGAAGAAAGCAGACTGGGCCCTTAAATGGATTGATTCCCCGAGCTTTGCCGAACGATTAATTGCCTTTGCAGCGGTGGAAGGTATCTTCTTCTCTGGTGCTTTTTGCTCTATTTTCTGGTTGAAGAAAAGAGGTTTGATGCCCGGACTTACTTTCTCGAACGAATTGATATCAAGAGACGAGGGTATGCATTGTGACTATGCCGTGCACTTGCATAACAAGCACCTCATAAACAAAGTACCTAAAGAGCGCATCACCGAAATATTGACGAATGCCTTGGATATCGAGCGTGAATTCATCACCGAATCGTTACCGGTAAGCCTTATCGGAATGAACTCCAAATTAATGACACAATACCTAGAATTCGTCACCGACCGATTGTTGGTTGAATTGGAATGCGATAAGGTCTATAATGCCACCAACCCTTTCGATTTCATGGACATGATTTCACTACAGGGCAAAACCAATTTCTTTGAGAAGAGAGTGTCCGAATACCAGAAAGCAGGAGTGCTCAACAAAGAAAAAGACGAAGACGCACAGAAAATCAGTTTCGACGCCGACTTTTAGTAGCCAGCTGGTTTCCAACGATACAATATTGTCTCCTTAGGGGGCTTTGGGGATGTAGTTCCATCCTTCCAACGATTGACGAATATCAAATAAAAAATCACTCGGGTTTCAAAAAATCCTGGGGCCAACCAACGTATCACCTAAAATAAAAGTAGCCACATGTATGTAGTAAAAAGAGACGGGAGAAAAGAGCAGGTAATGTTCGACAAGATTACTGCCCGAGTAAGAAAGTTATGTTACGGCCTTAACGGGCTGGTAGATCCTCTAAAAGTCGCTATGCGCGTCATAGAAGGCTTGTATGACGGGGTAACCACCTCGGAATTAGACAATTTAGCGGCCGAGATCGCGGCAACGATGACTACGACGCATCCGGACTACGCAAAACTGGCGGCCCGTATTTCGGTTTCGAACCTACACAAAAACACCAAAAAGTCGTTCTCCGAAACGATGAAAGACCTATACGAGTATGTAAATCCGAGAACTGGGAAGAAAGCTCCCTTAGTATCCGATGACGTATACAAGGTAATCTCGGATAACGCGGAACGATTGGATTCCACCATTATTTACAACCGGGATTTTGGCTACGATTATTTCGGTTTTAAAACCTTGGAACGTTCCTATCTCCTTAAAATAAATGGAAAAATTGCAGAGCGTCCGCAACACATGCTAATGCGTGTTTCTGTGGGTATTCACTTGGAAGACCTCGATGCGGCCATAGAGACCTATGAGTTGATGTCAAAAAAATACTTCACGCATGCCACCCCCACTTTGTTCAACGCAGGTACCCCAAAACCCCAGATGTCTTCCTGCTTTCTATTGGCAATGAAAGAGGATAGCATCGATGGTATTTATGACACCTTAAAAAATACCGCCAAAATTTCGCAGTCAGCGGGCGGTATCGGCTTATCCATCCATAATATTAGGGCAACGGGATCCTATATAGGAGGCACCAATGGCACCTCGAACGGAGTAGTGCCCATGCTCCGTGTTTTCAATGACACGGCCCGATACGTAGATCAGGGTGGTGGAAAACGAAAAGGGAGTTTTGCTATCTATATGGAACCATGGCATGCCGATATCTTCGAATTTCTCGAGTTGAAAAAGAACCACGGAAAGGAAGAAATGCGCGCCCGGGACTTATTCTACGCCATGTGGATTCCCGATTTGTTTATGAAAAGGGTAGAAGCCAATGAGAGCTGGACCCTAATGTGCCCTAACGAATGTCCTGGTTTATTTAGTTCGCACAGTGAGGAATTCGAGACGCTCTATGCAAAATACGAAGCGGAGGGCAAAGGCCGTAAAACGGTAAAGGCCCGGGAACTATGGGAAAAAATATTGGAATCACAAATTGAGACCGGTACGCCCTACATGCTTTACAAAGATGCTGCCAATCGCAAAAGCAATCAGAAAAATTTGGGGACGATCCGTTCATCGAATCTCTGTACGGAAATCATGGAATATACCTCCCCCGATGAGATCGCCGTTTGTAACCTGGCATCGATTGCCCTGCCCATGTTCGTTAAGAACGGAGCGTTCGATCATAAAGAACTATTCAAGGTCACCAAACGCGTCACCAAGAACCTCAACAAGGTGATCGACCGAAATTACTATCCGGTAAAGGAGGCCGAAAACTCCAACATGCGCCACCGACCTATTGGTCTTGGAGTACAAGGTTTGGCAGATACTTTTATCATGCTTCGTTTGCCCTTTACCAGTGATGAGGCAAAAAAATTGAACCAAGAGATTTTCGAAACCCTCTATTTCGCAGCGGTAACCGCCTCTATGGAATTGGCCAAAGCGGAAGGAACCTATTCTTCATACGAGGGATCGCCAATTGCACAAGGCGAGTTTCAGCATAACTTGTGGAACATCAAGGACGAGGAATTATCCGGTCGTTGGGACTGGGCCAAACTTCGTAAGGATGTAAAGAAAAATGGGGTGCGCAATTCATTATTGGTGGCACCTATGCCAACCGCCTCCACTTCACAAATTCTAGGGAACAACGAATGTTTCGAGCCCTACACCTCAAACATCTATACGCGTCGCGTACTGTCTGGTGAGTTTATCGTGGTAAATAAGCACCTATTGGAAGATTTGGTTTCCCTAGGCCTTTGGAACGAGAATATGAAACAGGAATTGATGCGTGCCAACGGATCTATCCAACATATCGAAACCATTCCACATGAAATCAGGGAACTTTATAAAACGGTTTGGGAATTGAGCATGAAAGACATCATCGATATGTCGAGACAAAGGGGATACTTTATCGACCAGAGCCAGTCATTAAACCTTTTCATGGAAAACGCCAACTTCGCCAAATTGACCTCTATGCACTTTTATGCCTGGAAGAGCGGTTTAAAAACCGGGATGTACTACTTACGCACCAAGGCAGCGGTAGACGCCATTAAATTTACGTTGGACAATACGAAGAAAAAAGAAGTTCCTACAAGCGTAGCGGCAGAAGCAGAGGTAGCTGCAGCGACTCCGCCACCGTCCGCGGAAGCCGCAGCCGCCCTTCAGGTACAGACCACACCGGTTGCGCCACAAGCAGAACTGGACATACAGCCCATGACACCAGAGGAAATGAAGGCCATGATCGCCAAGGCCAAGGAAGGTCAGGCCGATGATGATTGCTTGATGTGCGGGTCCTAACCCTTACATTCATTCCTGTTCGAACAGCAACAGGAAAAAAGTTAAAAGCTCTGACAATTTTTGTTGGAGCTTTTTTTTGGAGTCAACCCACGATAAACGTTTAGTGGAGATTATTAAAATGCCCGTCTCGATAGAATTGATTCGATTTAAACGGTGTATTCCTACAAAGTCAGGGGGTATTTAGGCATATGTTCCTAAGATGTTTGAAACACCTTTTGATACGGCGGAGAACGTTTTTGCCCAAATGAAATGAAGTCCTATTTGTTAATGTAGGGTCTCAAAGCCAATGCAAAAGCGAACGCAGCAATATAAATCATCAAAATGACAAGATGCTTGTCCATGTATATGCCCCTTTTGTAAAGTAATCTTTAATAGATACGGATGAAAAGCAAAAAAAGATTATCCGAATAACAATTATATAACGTTAAATCAATCAATTACGTATGATTCCCTTAATAAATTATGCTTTCATTAAGAATTGAAACGATTCTTTGAGGAGAATAGTCGGAAAGAAGGAATTCCGACTCTTTCCAACAGCGAAGCCCAAAAATTATAGTCTATTGTTCGAAAACTTCAAGTGCTTTCGACATCTGTACGCCTTTTTTGATAAAAACGATACGACGCCTTGGAAATGAACAGTAACGCCAAATAGCCAATAAGTAGATAGAAATAGGGAACCATACACAAAGAACGATAAACGTAAGCGATATCTTACATTCGTATTGTGCAGTACATCGAAAAGTGTCAAAAAAATCGATGAATGGTACCTCTACAACAAAATTTTGGACGAATGACCCATTCTATAACCAATAAAAGGCACCTATGTTTATATGCATTGCTTATATTTAAACAGCATGGTGGTTGACACTTCTGCTAAAAAATGATTTATGCGACAACGGAAATTTACCCTTGAAGAAAATGAGATACCGAAAGACTGGTATAATATCGTGGCGGATATGCCCAACAAACCCCTACCGCCTTTACACCCGGGAACCTTACAGCCGATAGGTCCCGAAACCCTGGCACCTTTATTTCCAATGGCACTGATAGAACAAGAGGTCAGCATGTACAAATGGATTGCAATTCCCGAAGAGGTTCGGGACATCTATTCCATTTGGCGACCTACCCCCCTGTACCGCGCCTACGGCTTGGAAAAGACATTGGACACCCCGGCAAAAATCTATTACAAATATGAAGGGGTTAGTCCGTCTGGGTCACATAAACCAAATACCGCCGTTCCACAGGCGTATTATAGCAAACGGGAAGGTGTCAAGAAGATTACGACAGAGACCGGTGCCGGACAGTGGGGTAGCGCCTTGAGCTTTGCATGTCAACACTTCGGTATTGATTGCGACGTGTATATGGTAAAGCTGTCTTACAATCACAAACCTTACCGGAAGTCGATGATGAACTCGTGGGGCGCCAACGTCTTCGCTTCTCCCACCGACTTGACCGAGGCCGGAAGAAAAATATTGGCCAAGGAGCCCAATAGCCCAGGTTCGTTGGGCATCGCGATTTCCGAGGCTGTGGAAATGGCGGCCCAAAGGGAAGATACCAAATATGCCTTGGGCAGTGTGCTGAACCATGTAAAACTACACCAAACGGTCATTGGGCAGGAAGCCATCAAACAAATGGAAAAAGCGGGCGATATGCCCGATATCGTCATCGCCCCCTTTGGAGGCGGTTCCAATTTTGCCGGACTCGCCTTTCCGTTCCTGCGATTGAATTTTGACGAAGGGCGTAACATTAGATGTATCGCCAGTGAACCGACCTCTTGTCCCAAATTGACCAGAGGGGTGTTCCGATACGATTTTGGAGATACCGGGGGAATGACCCCTTTACTGCCGATGTACACCTTGGGACACGACTTCGTTCCCGCTCCTATTCATGCGGGCGGACTCCGGTATCACGGTGCGGGGGTAATTGTGAGTCAATTGCTGAAAGATGAGCTCATCGAAGCGGTAGCCCACAACAATCTTGAGGTTTTTGAAGCCGGAGTGTTGTTCGCCAAGACCGAAGGGATTATCCCGGCTCCCGAAGCGACCCACGGTATTGCCACGGTAATCGACGAAGCCAAAAAATGTAAGGAGGAAGGGGTTTCCAAGACCATATTGTTCAACCTATGCGGACATGGCAATTTCGATATGAAGGCTTATGATGATTACTTCGATGGAAAAATAGTGAAACATGAGCTGTCCCAGGAAGACATCAATGCCTCAATCGCAAAGCTGAATACCCCGGAAATTCCGTTTTAGAAGTACTTTTCGACGAAATAGAAAACCACGGCGATTGACCGTGGTTTTTCTGTTAAAATGCGTCTTTGTCTTGATTATAAAAAACGATCCACTTCCTTGTAGGCATCGATTACCGCTTGTTCCCCTTCCCTATCCGGTCTGGAATTTCCATGTTCCATCCCGAGAATGCCATCATATCCCTTGCCATGGATAAATTTAAAGACATTGCGGTAGTTGATTTCTCCCGTTGTGGGTTCTTTCCTGCCTGGGTTATCCCCGATTTGGATATAGCCGATTTCGTCCCAGCAGGCCTCCATATTAGGTATCAAGTTACCCTCTTGGATTTGTTGGTGGTAGATATCGAATAAAATCTTGCAGGAAGGCGAATCAACGGCCTTACAAATCTCATAGGCCTGGGGCGAACCGGTCAAGAAGAGGCCCGGATGATTGAAAAAATTTAAGGGTTCAAGCACCATCGTTAAATTATGAGGCTCCAAGATAGCCGAAGCCTGTTTGAGCGATTCCACTACATGTGCGGTTTGATAGCCCATGGATTGCCTCAAGTCTACATGTCCGGGTACCACGGTCATCCATCTTGCGTTGACCCGTTTCGCTACATCGACAGCTTTCTTTATATACTCCAAAAACTCGGACCGTTTGTCCTTGTCTCCCGAAGCCAGGTTCGGCTCTTTCCAATAAATCTCATGTGCCACAAAAACACCCATTTCAAGACCGCGATCCTGCATGGTCTTGGCCATCTTTTCCTGTAAGGTAATTTCCCTGGTGCGCATGCCATTATCCTCAAAGGCGGTAAAACCCTGGTCTGCCATAAAGTTGAGTTGGGCAATTGGGTCTTCGCCAGCATGATGTTTGAACATCCCTAAATGGGGGGCATATTTCAAATTGAATTGGTGCTTCGCACTGTTCGTATTTGAATGGGCGTTCGAGAGAACGCCTCCCAGGGAAATGGCTCCGCTGGTCAGGGCCGTTTTTTGTATAAAAATTCTTCGCTTCATCATTGGGCCGTTAGAGTGACCAGGCTTTTCCTCCCGTAAGTTCCTGAAGGTCACCACAACCTATATATTCTCCCGGTACGGGGAGATACTCCATCACTTCCTCCCCCACATACTCGGAGGTCTTATAGCCCCAGATGGTCAGGTCCCTAAGATTGTTTGCAAAAGCGAAGGCCGATACGCCATCGTCCAACATACTATCCGTATCCCCGGAGGCGACCGCTTCATTATACTTTTGAAGTGCCTCCATGTTTTTCACTTGGTCCTCTTTTGTGATTTTGAGCAACGACGCCAGTGCCTTTTCGAGCTGTTCCGAAGTCAAATCGCCCAGCTTTTCCTGACCGGCATCCTTCAGCGCCTTCTCCATGAATTTACCGGTTACCATTTTTACAAACTCCTGTTGCTCAGGCTCCATGGCCTGATCGGCAAAACGATCGATGAACAAATGTACTTGCATTTCCGAAGCTGAGGGCGTATCGGTTTTTGGCAAAATAATATCTACCAATTGAATCAATATCGCGCCTTGTTCCTTTGAAAAGAAATCGGGGGTCCATTCTGCTACGCTTTCGGTCTTGCAACCTTGCATGATACTGATCAAGGTTGGGGCGGCCACGGTGTATCCCATGGCAAGTCCCATATTCTTTAGTGCTTTTCTTCTATCCATTATATAGTTCCTTTTTTAAGTTCATTGGCCGCATGGTTGGCAGCCCTTGCGGTAAATGCCATATATGTCAACGACGGATTTACGCAACTTGCCGAGGTCATAAACGAGCCGTCGGTCACGTATACGTTAGGCACATCATGTAGTGCATTGTTTCCATTCAGGACAGAGGTCTTTCTATTCCTCCCCATTCGAGCGGTACCCATTTCATGGATTCCCAAGCCCAATGCGCCCGGATTGTCAAATGGTTCTACATCCCTCAATCCCGCTTTTTCAAGCATCTCGACCGCCGATTCCTTCATGTCTTTTCTCATATTCCACTCGTTCTCATGAAACTCGGCATCAAACGTTACCGTGGGCAGTCCCCACTGGTCTTTCTTATCATAGTCAAGGGTAAACCGATTGTCTTGATAGGGTAGTACTTCCCCGAAGCCTCCCATACCGAAGGTCCACCCTCCTGGTTTCAGCAAAGCATCCTTTAAATCCTTTCCGTGGGACAATTCGGCAACGGCATCTTCCCAATTGCCTCTTCTGGCTCCCCCCTGGTAACCAAAACCACGTTTGTAATCTTGACGATCACTAGTTCCTCCGAGATTTCTAAACCGGGGAACATAGATTCCGTTGGGTTTTCGCCCCTTGTAGTACCTGTCCTCAAAACCGTCAAATTTTCCGGAGGCACCGACCCCTAGATGATGGTCCATGATATTTCTCCCCAACTGATCGGAATCGTTCCCCATACCGTTCGGAAAACGATCGGACTTGGATTGCATTAAAATGGAGGTCGATGCAATGGCCGAAGCGCATAAGAAAATCACCTTCGCCTTGAACTCAAAGGTTTCTTTGGTAACCCTATCGATTACCTTCACCCCCGCAGCTCTTTTGGTATTCGGGTCGTACATGACTTCATGCACGATTGAATCTGGACGTAAGGTCATATTCCCGGTGCGTTCGGCGGCCGGCAAGGTAGACGATAAGCTGCTGAAATAGGCTCCGAACGGGCATCCTCTAATGCATCGGTTTCGAAACTGGCAGTGGTTTCGACCCTCAAATTCCTTGGTTCCCGTCAAATGTGCCACACGGCCAGCGGTAATTACGCGACCATCAAAATTCTCGGCTACTTTTTCGCGTACGTGCTGCTCCACGCAATTCAGCTCCATCATGGGAAGAAAATTGCTATCGGGCAACTGCGGAAGCCCAAGTGGCTCCCCACTTACACCAATAAAAGTCTCGACCTTATCATACCACGGCGCGATGTCCTTATAACGCACAGGCCAATCAACCGCAATTCCCTCGCGTTGGTTGGCCGTGAAATCAATGTCGCTCCAACGATAACTATGACGACCCCATTGTAAAGACCGACCCCCAACATGATAACCACGCATCCAGTCGAACCGCTTGGTTTCATTATAGGGATGCTCCAAATCGTTGACGAACCACATATGGCTCGCGGCCTTGGTGGTATATCCCGTCCGGGACTGTTTTAATTGTTTTTTCTTTTCCTCATAAGGGAGCTCTCCCCGCAGTGGAAAATCCCAATCGTCCTTATTGGCCGTTTCATAATCCTCAATATGCTTCACCATCCTACCCCGCTCCAAAACCAAGGTTTTAAGTCCGTTCTCGCAAAGTTCCTTTGCAGCCCAGCCACCACTGATTCCGGTTCCTACTACGATAGCGTCATACGATTCTTGTTCTTCATTGTAATAAAATTTGCCCATGTACCTGAATTGTTTAGTTGCTAAATTTATTAAATATTAATTTAATTTTCTACATTTAAAGACTGGTGCTCTTGCCAAAAAACCAAGTTTTGAGGAGATTGCTTTCGGTATTGGAAAATAGGATATCGTTTTATTTCCGTCAGAAAAATCATAAAGTACTGATAAATAAGCATTAGTAATCCCCTTGAGAATATTTTACCTAAACAATAAACAACATACCTTACCAAGATGAAACGACGAAATTTTATTCAAAGTAGTTCTAAGGCAGGCCTAGGGATTTCCATTATGGGCGTTTATGCCTGCAAAGAGCAGAAAAAGACAGGAGGTGAGGCAGAGGAATCTGCCGAAACGGTCGACGATGTATCCGAACCTTTTTTTAAGTTATCCTTGGCACAGTGGAGTATTCATAAAATGATTATGCAAGATGGAGTGGATCCTTACACGTTTGCGGAGAAAGCGAAAGAATGGGGATTTACCGGTCTAGAGTACGTAAGCCAATTGTACAATCCTGAGTTGGAAGAGGCCGGCTATTCCGAAGAGGCTATGGCAGCCTTTGTGGAGAAATCGAATGCCGAGGCAAAGAAGCACGGTTTGGAAAATGTCCTGATTATGATCGATCGCCAAGGTGATTTGGCCGTGAACGACGAGAAGGAAAGGAATGAAACCGTAGAAAAACATAAAAAATGGGTCGATGCGGCCGCTGCTATGGGCTGTCATTCCATTCGAGTGAACCTCAACGGAAGCCCGGTGCCCGAGGAATGGAAGAAGAACTCCGTTGACGGACTCACCAAATTAGCTACCTACGCAAAAGACAAAAACATCAACATTTTGGTCGAAAACCATGGGGGCCTTTCCTCCAATGGGGCCCTATTGGCCGATGTAATGGAAAGTGTAAACATGGATAATTGTGGTACCTTACCCGATTTCGGTAATTTCTGTATAAGACGCAATGATCCGACGGACTGGCGTTCCGGTTGCGCTGAAATGTACGACATCTATAAAGGGGTGCGTGAACTAATGCCCCACGCAAAGGCGGTGAGTGCCAAATCACACAATTTTGATACTGCAGGAAACGAAACCGAAATCGACTACGTAAAAATGCTCAAAATTGTAAAGGACGCTGGCTATACGGGCTATATTGGAGTGGAATATGAAGGAAGCGAAATGAGCGAAAAAGAAGGTATCATCGCTACAAGGGAGCTTTTGCTCAAGGCTGCCAATACATTGAGTTAAACAACATCCCGATATCAACCTATCAATTAGCACCATCAGTGAAAGTCTTTTTTGACCAACTATTCGATTATAATTTTCATTGCAACAAGAAACTGATATCCGCTTGCAGTGATATGAAGGAAGTACCTCAAAAAGTGTTGGAGCGCTTTAGCCATATTCTCAACGCGCACCATATCTGGAATGCAAGGGTGATGCAAAAGGCCCCGGAATATGCAGTTTTTCAAATACACGATATCCAGCATTGGGGCGACCTCCATTATGAAAATCAACGCGCCTCTTTCGAAATCACCTCCAATGCCGATGATTTTGATAAACGCATCGACTATGAGAATACGGAGGGCAGGTTGTTCACCAACACCTTACAGGATATACTTTTTCACATCATCAACCATTCAACACATCACCGGGGACAAATTGCAGTTGATTTTAGGGCCAATGGTTTGGAGCCGCTATCTTTGGACTATATCTTTTACAAACGATAAAACCGCATGAACACCAAGGTACGTACACAGCTATCGGTGATGATGTTCTTGGAGTTTTTTATATGGGGTAGCTGGTATGTGACCATGAGTATTTATCTGGCCAATACCCTCAATAGTAGCGATCCGGAAATCGCCATGGCATATTCCACTCAATCCTGGGGGGCCATCCTGGCTCCTTTTATCATAGGCTTAATCGCGGACCGATACTTCAACGCAGAACGTATTTTAGGGGTATTGCATTTGTTAGGGGCCTTGTTGATGTACCTTTTGTACGCGACCGAAGATTTTGCCTTTTTCTACCCCTATTTATTGGTCTATATGATCCTTTACATGTCTACCCTTGCCTTGGTTAATTCTGTCTCCTTCGGCCAAATGAAAGATCCGGCCAAGGAGTTCTCCTTTGTTCGGGTATTTGGCACTTTGGGCTGGATCGCCGCCGGTTTGTTGATCAGTTTTTTTAACTGGGATTCACAAAATGGCATCTCAGAGGGTGTTTTAAGAAATACCTTTTTGATGTCGGCCATTTCCTCGGTGATATTAGGTATCTTCAGTTTCTCCTTGCCAAAGACCCCTCCAAGGGTCGATCGTTCCAAAAAAGTAACGCTATCCCAAATTTTAGGATTGGAGGCCCTGGGGCTTTTAAGGGACAGAAACTTTTTGATATTTTTTCTGGCGTCGGTTCTAATCTGCATTCCGTTGGCTTTTTATTACCAGCAGGCAGGTCAGTTTTTGGGCGAAGTGGGAATGGCCAATCCTGCCGGGAAGATGACCATCGGCCAGGTCTCCGAGATTTTGTTTATGCTGTTGCTACCCTATTTCTTCAAAAGATTCGGGTTCAAGAATACCATTCTTATCGCCATGTTCGCCTGGGGGCTACGCTATGCGTTGTTCGCCTATGGAAATCCCAATGAACTCGTAATTATGCTGCTAATAGGCATCGCGCTGCACGGAATTTGCTATGATTTCTTTTTTGTATCGGGTCAAATCTATACCGATAGTAAAGCAGGTAATACCTACAAAAGTGCCGCTCAGGGGCTCATTACATTGGCCACCTACGGTATCGGGATGCTCATCGGTTTTTGGTTCGCCGGAAGAATTAGTGACGCCTATCTATTGGGTGACGGCGGACATGATTGGAGGACCATTTGGCACTATCCGGCCGCTTTTGCAATAGTCGTTCTTCTTTTGTTTGCATTCTTTTTCAAAAACGAAAAAATTGCCTATAAGTCTTAGCTATTTTTTATAAATTGAAATTCATAAATTCGGTAAAACACAAAACTTAATATTACATGCCAAAGAAAATCAGATTAGGAATCTTGGGCGGGGGAGGAGACTCGCTAATAGGAGTGCTTCACCGCGTAGCCTCACAGATCAATGATAACTATGAAATCGTCGGAGCGGTCTTCAATCCCGATTTTAAGTCCAATATGGCTTTTGCGAAGGAAATCGATATCCCTACAAACCGGGTCTATCCCGATTTCGACACAATGGTCGAAGAAGAAATGAAACTGCCCGTAAGCAGACGTATTCAGGTATTTTCTGTACTTACACCCAATTTTCTACATTTTCCAATGGCATTAAAGCTGTTGGAAAACGGCTTTCATGTCATTTGCGAAAAACCGATGACCACAAGCTTGGAAGAGGCCAAAATATTACAGAAAGCCCATAAAAAGGCAGGGACGGTTTTCGCTCTTACCCATACGTACACCGGATACCCGATGGTACGGCAAATGCGCGAAATGATCAAGAAAGGAGCGTTGGGAAAAATCCATAAAGTAGATGCGGTTTATTATCAGGGATGGATCAATACGATCATTCACGACAAGAAGAAGCGTTCCTCGGTTTGGCGTTTAGACCCCAAAAAAGCTGGCATCAGTTCCTGTATAGGGGATATTGGGGTACACGCTTTCAACATGGTAGAATATACGACGGGATTAAAAGTGAAGTCGATATTAAGTGACTTCAATTATCTCTATAAGGATAATAAAATGGATATCGATGGCACAGTGCTTATTCGTATGAGTGATACCGTCAAGGGAGTCATCCGCAGTAGCCAAGTGGCCACTGGCGAAGAAAACGGGCTTGCCATTTCGATTTATGGTGAGAAAGCGGCTTTCAAGTGGGAGCAGGAGAACCCCAACTTCCTTTATGTCTTGAGCGACACCAAGCCTACCCAGGTTTACAAACCGGGACATGCATACAATACGAAGCTGTCTTTGGACGGCACCAAACTACCTCCAGGGCATCCAGAGGGTATCTTTGATTCAATGGCCAATATTTATTTGGGAGCGGCTAAAGCGATTCGCGGTAGAAAGTATAACGACGGGGAATTTCCAACCATGACCGACGGCGTTCGCGGCATGAACTTTATCGAAGCCACGGTAGAATCCCATAAGGGTGGAAATATTTGGGTAGATTTGGAAAAATAAATCAGTACCTTCCGCCAAGACTTGAACAGGCCCTAATGTATTTTTGGGCCTTTTTCTTTTGGTTTAGCCTCGGTCAAAAACCTTTTCGAACTCTTGGCACACTACGATCATACTCTCCCGTGGTACTCGTCCGAAGGGCTCCAGCTCTTGGGTATAGTAATCCCAATGGGTGCGCTTCCAATACGCAAGGCTTTTATCACCCTCTCCCTCCAAACGGGCATACTCCTCGTCGATGCTGAAGAAAGGTCTTAATCGAACCCTGGTAGTACGAACGATACATTGCGCTTTCCCTTCCCAGTCGGTTACGACCATAAAGTCTCCAATTCTAGGCAAGCGTTCGTTCCGATATTGGAGACCCAATAACGAAGGGGAAGTAGCCCGTTTGATTCCTTGCTTCACCAAAGCGGCACACTCATTGGCATCAAGTTCATTATTGCAGAAGTGAACCACTTTAGGGGCCTCCTCAAAGGCATGCTCCAGATGTTTGTCCAGATAATCTCCCCACATGTTCCGGGCTGACGCGTTTTCCATAAGTAGCAAACGTTTTGGGTCGGTTTTATATTGTTGGAATGGGTTTCGCTATGAAAACTTTCCGGCCTTGAATTCCTTCACTGCATGGTTTGCGGCCCTCGCGGTAAAAGCCATGTAGGTCAACGACGGGTTCACACAGGCGGAGGAGCTCATAAACGCGCCATCGGTCACATAAACGTTCGGCACCAAGTGCACTTGGTTGTATTTATTGACGATAGAGGTTTTTGCGCTATGCCCCATTCGGGCGCCTCCCATTTCATGAATGCCCAAACCCGGCCCTGTTTCTTCGTCATACGGCTGTATGTCCTTGAATCCTGCCGCCTTGAACATGGCAACGATTTCCTTTTTGATGTCTTCCCGCATACGGTATTCATTTTCTTTGAATTCTACATCAAAGGCAAGCTGTGGCAGGCCCCACTTATCCTTCTCCGTGGGGCTCAGCGTCACCCTGTTATCATCATAGGGTAAGAACTCCCCGAAACCGGTCACGCCGATTTGCCATTGCCCAGGCCGTAAAATGGCATCTTTCAATCCAGTACCGTAACCAAGCTCCGCCACCGAGGCCGACCAGTCCTGTCTACTTGCGGTTCCTTGGTACCCAAAACCTCGAAGATACCCATCCCGTTTCGTTTTTTCGTCAAGGTTCACAAAACGGGGAATATAAAAACCATTGGCCCGTCGCCCTTTGTAATACCTATCCAGATAGCCCTCTACTTTTGCCGTTGCACCCAGCTTGTAATGATGATCCATAATTCCACGGCCGAGGGCATCCGAATCGTTGCCCAAGCCGTTCGGGAATCGATCCGATTTGGACTGTAGCAATATTCCTACCGACGCCATGGCCGAAGCGCATAGGAAGATGACCTTGGCCCTGAATTCCAATTTCTCGTTGGTCTCGGCGTCGATGACCTTTACTCCTATCGCTTTTTTAGTGATATCGTCATATATCACCTCATAAACAATGCTATGGGGTCGCAAGGTCATGTTTCCGGTCCTATCGGCTGCGGGTAGCGTCGACGAATTACTAGAGAAATAACCCCCGAAAGGACATCCTCGCCAGCATCTGTCTCGATTCTGACAGGCCCCACGCCCTTCAAAGGTGGCATCCGGATCGGTGATATGGGCGGTACGACCAATCGTCATTACCCGACCATCTTCAAAGTTCTCCGAAATCGATTTTTGAAGTTCCTGCTCTACACAGTTTAAATCCATAGGAGGTAAAAACTTGCCGTCGGGCAACTGTTTCAGTCCCAAATTTTGTCCACTTACCCCAATATACTCTTCTACCGTATCATACCAAGGGGCGATATCCTTATATCGAACGGGCCAATCGACCCCGATTCCCTCTTTCTTGTTCGCATCGAAATCGATATCACTCCAACGGTAACTCTGTCGTCCCCACGTCAGCGAACGTCCTCCTACCTGATAGCCCCGTATCCAGTCAAAACGTTTGGTCTCGACATACGGATGCTCCAAATCGTTTACGAAAAAGTGTTTTACATCTTCTTTAGGCGCCCAATTCACACGGAGTTGTTTATGGTACTTTTTTTGGTCTTCACTTGAAAGCTCCCCCTTGAGCGGATAATCCCATGGGTCGTCGTTCATGGTGGGATAATCCTGTATGTGTTTCACCATGCGCCCTCTTTCCAACACCAAGGTCTTTAAACCATTTTCGGTAAGCTCTTTGGCGGCCCACCCGCCACTAATTCCGGTGCCGACAACAATGGCATCAAATTCCACTTCCTGATTCATATATATTTCCGATGTTAATTCTGATGGTTTTCCTATATTTATAACTTCCCGAAGAACAAGGTAGTTGAGAGGATTTTTTTAAAAACTAAATATAGCGTTTATTCTTAAAACTGCCTTGCGGTAGACCATATACAAGAATTAATAGATATAATACAATATGAAGACAATCAAAGGACCCGCCGTATTTCTGGCGCAATTCGTAGACAGCAAAGCCCCGTTTAACAGCCTGGATGGTATGTGTAAATGGGCGGCCGATCTTGGATATAAAGGTATTCAAATACCAACTTGGGAACACTTTTTAATCGATTTGGATACCGCGGCCGAAAGTCAGACCTATTGCGATGAGTTAAAAGGAAAAATAAATTCGTACGGTCTTGAGATTACCGAACTCTCGACCCATCTTCAGGGTCAACTGGTAGCAGTACATCCTGCCTATGACCTTATGTTCGATAATTTTGCCCCCGACGCCGTCAAAAACAACCCCAAGGCACGAACCGAATGGGCGGTCGACGTGGTAAAAAAGGCAGCTACTGCGAGCAGACGACTTGGAATCAAGGCACACGCTACGTTTTCGGGAGCCCTGCTTTGGCATACTTGGCACCCCTGGCCGCAACGCCCGGCCGGATTGGTCGAAATGGGCTTTGAGGAACTCGCCAAGAGATGGATGCCCATACTGAACCATTTCGACGAAGAGGGGGTAGACGTCTGCTATGAAATACATCCCGGTGAAGATCTTCACGACGGGGATACCTTTGAACGTTTTCTAGAGGCTACAGGCAACCATAAACGTGTGAACATTTTATACGATCCTAGCCACTTTGTATTACAACAATTGGATTACATTCAATATATAGACCATTACCATGAATTCATTCGATCTTTTCACGTGAAGGATTCGGAATTCAACCCCACCGGAAAAAAAGGTGCTTTTGGGGGTTATAACGACTGGGGAGACCGTGCGGGCCGTTACCGTTCGTTGGGCGATGGCCAAATCGATTTTAAGACCATTTTCTCCAAACTAACACAATACGGTTGCGACGTTTGGGCCGTCATGGAATGGGAATGCTGTATCAAAAGTCCGGAACAAGGTGCTCGGGAAGGGGCTATCTTTATTCAAGACCATATCATAGAAGCCACCGAGAAAACGTTCGATGATTTTGCAGGTGCCGAAGTGGATAAGAAAATGTTGAAAAAGATTTTAGGAACTTAACGAAAGGCTGAATTAAAATAACTACAATGAAAAAAGTGGGAATCATGGTTTTCTGCACCATCCTGAGTTTAGGTTGTAAGGAAAAACCCCAGGAGGCAGCTTCGGAAACCGAATCTGAACCGGTTGCCGAAACGAACGTGGAAATGACCAGTGAAACAGAATGGACGGTATTGTTCGATGGTACGTCCTTCGACGGTTGGAAGGAATATTTAAAAGATGGCGTTTCAGAGCATTGGAAGCTGGAAGATGGTGCCATGGTATTTTATCCTCCTGAAAATCGAGAACAGGGTGAAAGTTATAATTTGGTGACGGATAAGGATTATACCAATTTTATTTTGTCGTTGGACTGGAAAATATCGGAAGGCGGTAACAGCGGTGTTTTTTGGGGGGTGAAGGAAGATGAAAAATACAATCAGCCTTACGAGACCGGTCCGGAAATACAGGTGCTTGACAATGAAAGACATCCCGATGCGAAGGCGGGCCTCACGCATCAAGCGGGTGCATTGTACGACATGGAAGCTCCTTCAGCGGATGTTGCCCGACCGGCCGGGGAATGGAATACGATGGTCATTACCGTAGACCATGAAAGGAAAAGGGGCGAAGTGGTTTTGAATGGAGAAAAAATAGTAGCCTTTCCCGTTGGAAACGAACTTTGGAATGTAATGGTGTCGAAATCCAAATTTGCCGATTGGGAAGGTTTTGGGAAATTTATCACCGGGAAAATAGGGCTGCAAGACCACGGAGATCGGGTAGCCTATCGGAATATTAAGATCAAGGAATTATAAGTAGTATAACAAGAATAACATAAAAACCTTTCAATACATGAAGAGTTCACTAGCTTCTGCCCTATTACTCGCAATTTTAACGGTTTCTTGCCAAGAACGAACAAAGGAGGAACCGGCTACCCAAACATCGGATACTTCCCCGAAAGTCATAGTTCATGAGGAATATACGGGTAACGAACCCACCAAACCAGAGGAAACGGAGTTCTATGAACCAAAAGTTCCTGTGGTAGGTCCGGCTACAAACGGAAGGATTCCCAAGGACGCCATCGTACTTTTTGATGGAAGTAGTCTCGATGGATGGGTGCATTCACAAGATAGCACGGCGGCCAAATGGCATTTGAACGACGACGGAAGCATGACCGTTGCCGACAAGACCGGAAATATCCAGACCAAACAAAACTTCGGCGATGTTCAGCTACACATTGAATGGCGTTCCCCTGCCGAGGTGCAACGCGATGGTCAGAACCGTGGTAATAGTGGGGTGTTCTTGAACGGACTTTATGAAGTGCAGGTGCTGGACAACAATGACAACGATACCTATGTAAACGGTCAGGTCGGCTCTCTTTACAAACAGCACACCCCCTTGGCGATGGCCTCGGTACCTACCGGGGAATGGAATACCTACGACATCATTTACCATGCACCGGAATTCAATGAAGAGGGCGGTAAAATTAAATCCGGAACCATGACCGTCATACATAACGGAGTGCTCATCCAGGACCATGTGGAAATCAAGGGCACCACTCCTTACATTGGTTGGCCAAAAAATCCGCCACATGGCAAGGGACCCTTACTGCTGCAAGACCATGGGGATAATAGTCGGGTGAGCTATCGAAATATCTGGGTTAGGGAGTTATAAGATATAGAGTAAGGTTCTTTCGCTTATTCCCTACCCGTGTGATTGTTTTTGCCAGTAGGGATTTGCCCACAAAGAATTTTTCAAGAAACCCGATCACTTTGGCGTTTGCCGTTTTCATTATACCATAGAACTTCAACAGATGTGAAACCATCCCGATGCCAAACGTCCGTTCGCCATAGGTGAATCGCTTGACTTGTAAACCTATCATTTCCGTGTTGACAAAAAAGAAATGCCCAAAAGGAACCTGTGAAATTTGGTTACCTTTGCCTCAATCCTAAAATTAACCTATGATCCAATCCATGACAGGATTCGGGAAGCACGTGATCCAACTTCCCACAAAAAAAATTACGATAGAATTAAAATCCCTCAACAGTAAAAGTCTGGATTTGAACGCCCGTATGCCTCCCGCCTATCGCGAAAAAGAATTGGAGCTTCGGAAGATTATTGCTAGTTCGCTCAAAAGGGGAAAGGTCGATTTTGGACTGTATGTCGAGCTCACCGGTGATGAGACCAGTGCCCAAGTGAATGAAGCCGTCGTTCGCCAATATATGAACCAGCTAAGATCGATTGCCGAGGGCGATGATTTGAGATTGCTGGAGATGGCATTGCGTATGCCCGATGCTATGAAGACCGAACGGGAGGATATCGATCCCGAAGAATATAAAGACATACAAACCGCTCTAGAGGAAGCCCTTAAAGAAATCAACAGGTTCCGCTCGGAGGAAGGCAAGGTTTTGGAGACCGATTTTTTAAGTCGTTTGGCTACCCTTAAGAAATTACTGAAACAGGTAGCCAAAATAGATCCTGAGCGTTTAGCGACGGTCAGGGAGCGTTTGGAGAAGGCGGTGGCCGACCTAAAGACCGAAGTCGATGCGAATCGATTCGAGCAAGAACTCATTTACTATCTAGAGAAATATGATATCACCGAGGAGAAGGTGCGTTTAGGGAATCATTTAGACTACTTTACGAGCACACTTGGTTCGGATGATTCGAACGGAAAGAAATTGGGCTTCATCACCCAAGAAATTGGGCGCGAAATCAATACGATAGGTTCCAAGGCCAATTATGCGCCAATGCAACAATTGGTGGTACAAATGAAAGACGAGTTGGAAAAGATAAAGGAACAAATGCTGAACGTTTTATAATGGAAGGGGGTAAGTTGATTATATTTTCGGCACCCTCCGGAAGTGGTAAGACTACCATCGTGCGGTACCTTTTGGAACAACCCGAATTAAATCTGGCCTTCTCTGTCTCGGCGACTTCCAGACCCCGGCGTGGAAAGGAAAAGCATGGGGAACACTACTATTTTATGTCAGTTTCGGAATTCAAAAAACATATTAAAAACGATGATTTTTTAGAGTGGGAAGAGGTCTATCGCGATAATTTCTACGGAACCTTGAAAAGCGAGGTAGAGCGCTTATGGGCCGAGGGCAAAAACGTAATTTTTGATATCGATGTGGTAGGTGGTCTCCGAATCAAAAAGAAATTTCCCAAAGAAACGTTGGCCGTATTTGTAAAGCCCCCAAGTGTCGACGAGCTTAAGATCCGGCTCAAAAAGCGGAGTACCGAAAGCGAGGATAAAATAAACATGCGAATTGCCAAGGCCTCCGTAGAACTGGCCACAGCGCCACAATTTGATAAGATTATCAAGAATTATGACTTGGATACGGCCTTGAAAGAGGCCCACGAACTGGTGCGGGAATTTGTAGGGACCCCTCGGTTGGAAAAGGGTGAAGAAAAAGTATCGAAAAAGTGAAACGTATCGGTCTATTCTTTGGAACCTTTAACCCGATCCATGTAGGGCATATGGTCATCGCCAACTATCTGGTCGAATTCTCGGATCTTGATGAGGTATGGTTCGTGGTGACCCCCCGAAGTCCTTTTAAGACCAAACAAACACTATTGGAAGACCATCATCGCTATCAAATGGTTTACGAGGCCACAAAGGACTATCCCAAATTAAAACCAAGCAACATTGAATTCGACTTGCCACAACCCAACTATACCATCAACACGCTAGTGTACTTGGAGGAGAAGTATGGGGAAGAACATCGTTTCTGCCTGATCATGGGCGAGGACAATCTGAAGAGTTTTCACAAATGGAAAAATTACCAGGTGATCCTGGAACGGTACGATCTATATGTATATCCAAGAATTTCGGAGGCCAAGGTGCCTGAACAGTTCAAATCACATTCAAAAATCAACAGGGTCGATGCCCCCATTATGGAAATATCATCGACCTTCATCAGAACACAGCACAAAGCGGGCAAAAATATTCGGCCCATGCTTCCCCATGAAGTTTGGAATTATTTGGATGAGATGAATTTTTACCGTTCTTAAACAGGATTCTTCCGCGGACACCTTGATTCTACATTGCAAGTCGATGCGTACAACAACCCTTGGAAGGATTTCATAGTGTTAACAAGAGCTCGGACACTATCATCTAAGAAGGAAACAGCATTTAACGTGGGGCCTCAAAAAATCAATGCTTTCCTAATCCTTTACAATCAACGATTCTGCCCACTCAATGGCTTTCTCCAAACTATGGAAATTTTTTGCTGGCTTGTTCATGAACGACTGTTCCATTTGGGCGATATCATGATTCATTGGGTCATAAGTAACCACGGCATATCCCTTTAAATTAGGGAACATGGCAGTAGTCTTAAAATGAACCGTAGGGTTAAATGAGTACGAATTGATGCGATTCGTAATATAAACAAACGGAGTGGTATTACCGTAATAGTTTTTCGCCAATGCGAGCATTTCCTGAGCATTTTCAAAGCCAACGGCGACGCCCTCCTTGACTTCGGATATCATGAAATTAGGATAAAAGTAAAAAGATCCGATCTCCAAGTCATGCTTCTTAATAAGTTTTTTATCTGCTTTCGAGTCCATGCCATTCCTCTTTTGACCTATTAAAAGATACGAAATAGATTCAAAGAAACACAGCACCGTGAAATGAAATTGATAATTCTGGATAATTGGGATAATCGCTCTGGAAAGAAGGCACCCCAAGGTCGACGATTAATGGGTACGATATTATTCAGAAATGTGTAGCACTGTGTTTTTCCAACAGTCCTTCAGCCCATAAAAAGGCGCTGTCCAAATCATGAAAAACTCCTATCGGTTTTTTGATGAACAATTTCTCCAAAGATGCCAGCATGCGACGGTACCTGTTTTGGGAAACAATAGCGAAACCAATAAAATTGGGAAACATTTTTACGGTCTTACCATACCCTACGGGGTCCATTGAATAGGAATTCAACCGATGCGAGATATATACGATGGGTTCGGTTGCACCATAAAGCTGTTGGGCTATCCTGATAGGTTCCGAGGCATTTTCATGGGTGACGTGAACACCTTCGTAAAACTCGCCCACTACCATGTTCGAAAAAAACTTGAATTTTCCGATATCCAACGCGTGTTCAATAATGAACTTTTGTTTTGTGCCCCCCGTAATCTGCATGCGTGTGTATTAGTATAACAAGATACAATTTTACTTGAAAGATGATAAGATTTCAGGGAAGAAAATTAGGATTGTAAACTAACGGGATGCGACCCGCCTCTCAAAAATAAAAGTCGAAGACACCTAAAAAATCGTTTACCCGTTGACATCAAAAAGAATCACTTCATATTCAAAGTCTTTCATTGAACCAGAGACCTCTACATTCGTAAGGGTTACCGTATACAACGTATCCTCACTAACATTTGGCTGTATTCCGTTTGGCACCCAGACAATCGTAGGGTCTCCATAAGCGGGATCAAGTTCTTCCAAAGCCAGGGAAATGGGGTTTCCCATAGCATCTTTCATGCCTACCTGCGTATTACTAAAGTCCGCTCCTGCAATCGAAAAAGACCATCTTGCATAGGCAAACTGCCCGGGAGAATAGCCCTGTGGGGGCCATGAAATGAATTCTGGTGCATCTGAAGGGGGGCTCCCTGCATTACCGATAACCCAAATCGCATTGGCCTGGGATGTATTTCCGATTCCAATTTCCTGAAGCCGTGGCCAAAGAAGCCATCTTCGATGTCCTACCGGACCGTTGCTGCTTCCCGCATCACGCATATAGGAATCGATAGACTCGGCGTTTCGAGCGGTAGTCAATAATGATTTGCCCGCTGCCTCCTTTCCCTCAGGAGAGAAGCATTTCCAGGAATTTGGAGGAAAATGATCGAGCTCATTGTTGGCGTGCATCATTAAAGCGGCCGCTTGTGCCTTATCACTTTTGGTAGCATTCTCAGCAACCGTATTGTTGAGTCCTACCGCTTTTCTAAAGTATTCGAGGCGGGCAAAAATCTTATTCTTGGTAGCTTGCGGAACATCACCGGTAGCGCACGAGGGTTCATCACCGGTCCATGCCACGTCACCACTTTCCGTTTTGGAACTGGCATAGTAATCCTCGTACAATTGCTTGGCGGCCAAACGGGCCGTATTTTCCACAGGGTCGCCCGGCGTATTACCCTCCTCGGGAATTTCCTCCTCCTGCGAAATCACTTCTTCATCCACTGCCGTGTCGGATTCACAGGCTACTATGAATAACAAAAGGGTCAAGAATGTCGACTTGAAAAGACTACGTACTATATGTTCGGTTTTCATCGGACTTAATTTGGGCTTTAGTAATAGAACGGAAGTTGCTTTAAAAACTTGTATTTATTCGATGAGTTGCATCCCTATTCATCATATAATTAAGCCCTAGGTTTCCTGAGACCCAATAGAAGATTGCACAAAAAGGTAAGGTGCCCGTCACTGCCGTCAAAGAGGGTCTTCGAAGGGCACCTTACCCGCTGGCAAACCGATTAAAAAAGCTTATTGATAGGTTTGCTTTTCTTCCCTGGAATTAATCAGTTTGATATCCCTGGTGTTCTTCTGTACGGCGACGGCTGCGAAAAGGCTCAGGGTAAACGACATACCGTAGAACCCTTTTTCACTCAGGTCAATATCGGCATTCCACAATCCGATAATCAATAGGACAATCGAAGCCAATGTCGTAAACCAGCTAATTCCATAATACATATCCGTTACCTGAATCCCTTCTTGGCGGTCACGTACGCTTTTTTGTACCGATACCACGGAAAAAAGCCCGAATAGCAGAATAGTAAAGTAGTATCCTTTTTCATTCAACCACATATCGGCATTCCATAGGCCCACACAGTACGAGACCATGCCGATCAACAAAGCGATCCAAGAAGCCGAAACAAAGGCATCGGTTGGTCTAAAATCAAAGTCCTCAACTTTTTTGGGTTCCTTTTTTTCGTTAAGCATTGCATTTTCCATAATACGCTATTTTAAGGTTTCAATTCGGGGACAAAGTTGTTCTACAATCTGGGAACAGCATAATCAAAATAATTCAAAAACTTACGATTTAAAATGGTCATTATTGCTTAAATCTCTATTTTTTAGTAGCTTCAATCAGTAAAATACCCATGATTTAATGAAGGAAACATCGGCTTTAATCGAAATGCTGACCAAGGAAGAACGGAAAGAGTTCATCCTTCATCTAAAAAGAAAAAACCGTAGGAGCGATACCAAGAATATCCTGCTTTTTAAGCTTTTGGCTGCTGGCCAAACGGAAGCGTTGGATGTAAAGGTCTACGATAAACCGGCAAGGAACGCCTACCATGCACTTAGTAAAAGATTGCGTGACTGTTTGATCGATTTTATCGCTGCCAAAAGTTTTTCAAACGAGACATCGGAAGAACAGGAGCTTTTAAAGCTACTTCTGGCTGCTCGTATTCTTTTTGAACGCAAGCAATACAAAATTGCCTTTAAAACTCTTGAAAAGGCCGAGAAAAATGCCCATAGGATAGATGCATACTCCATTCTTAATGAAATCTACCACACCAAAATACAATATGCCCATTTGAACGCGAATTGGAATCTATCGGATGTCATGGCAGCGTCGGAAGCCAATAGTAAACTATTTCAAAAGGACTTTCAGCTGAACATAACCTATGCCAGCATCAAAAGGGATTTGAAGAACGATGAGGACAAGGCTATCAATGAAATTATCAAGGATGCATTTTCGGAATTTCGCATTGAAATCGACGAAACACTTACTTATAAGTCGCTTTTCCAGCTCATGGAAATCACTTCGACCGTCGCCAAACTACAGACTGATTACCACACGATTTCACCCTATATGAAAGAAATGTACCAAATCATCCGAAAGAAAGGTACACTGGGCGATAAACACCGCTACTATCATATCAAGATCCTTAACCTTATGGCGATTGCAAGTTTCAGAAACAAACAATTTGAGGAAGCGAATGATTTCGCCCTACAGATGGAAAAAGAGATGATCAAGGGGCCCCAGACCTATTATAACAGGTTCTTGGAACAACTTACCATCATTCAAGCTTTGAACCTGAACTATACGGAGCAGCCCGATGAGGCCCTCTCCCTGCTCCAAGAATTTCCGGGAGACTCTTTGGATATAAAACTTGTTCAACTCATGTGCCTTTTTCAGCAGGAACGATTTAAGGAAGCTTATACCCAATTTCTTGAACTACATCACAGCGATGATTGGTATGAGAAAAAAAAGGGTTGGCAATGGGTACTGAAAAAAAATTTGATTGAAATTCTACTACTGATCGAAATCGATAAGTTGGACCTTGTGCTTTTGAGAATACAACGATTCAAAAGGCGGTTTCCAAAAAAACTGCGAGACCAAGGGGAGGAACGGGTTTTAATCTTTCTCGATTTCGTTGGGCGCTATTATGAAAATCCAATGATAGTGTCCACCGCTGCTTTTCGAGCAAAGGTCGAGAACGCCTTTGAATGGTTGGCTCCTGAACAAGAGGACATTTTTGTGATGAGTTTTTATGCATGGCTCAAAGCCAAAATGGAAGGGAAAAACCTGTACCGCACTACCCTCGAGCTGGTAAGGCGAACTGTCGATTGAATTTTGAATCAGCTTCAAAGGGAAGTACCCTTAGTGAGTACATCGGTACCCAAATAGGTGTTATCTTTATTGAAATACCATGCTCGTGTCTTGGGCATTTTAATAGTTGAGACTTCCTCGATGCCATCCAATACTATGTATTCCCCGTCGTTTTTTGATTCGTCATGGAAAAATTGATAGCCCTCCATGGCATAGGTCCCAGGGTCGAAATAAAAATACCAGGTGTCTTTCCCAACCTCTTCATCATAGCTTACTTTCAGTACTAGGTATTCTTTATCCTTAAATATTTTGGTCTGTACGTTTGGGTCAATGATGGTTCCAGGATCTTTAAGTTTCATAGGAAGGCCATAGAGATAGGTATAATAGTCTTTCATCATATTCGCCCGTTCACAGGTCAAACGATGTGTTTTTGCATCCTCATCGGAAAATGTGCTACTACCGTTAAGAGCCAACGTGCACTTCCCTTTATCTAAGGTTTGGTCCAATCGCACCCCCTCTTTGATAGCAGTAAGTTTGAAATATTGTTTGGGAAGGTCGATGACGATATCACTGATCCTTTCTTTTTGGTCAGGCGTTTTCATCGTAATTGATAGGATTCCTTGAAACGAAATCCACTCATTGTTCGGGTCGTGATACTGGATGGCCCTCTCCAAAAGTTCAGTACCGGAGATTTGCTGGGCTGATGTCTTAACGAAATAAAGAGCCCATAAGATGATAATTATATATTTCATTATTTGTAATCTATTTTTTCAAAAGATACTCCTTATTGTCTAATTTACTTTAAATTGAACAACTGTTAACACTATTTATAAAGAACGGCCAATCCTAAAATGGAATACGGTTTTACCGACATACTTCGCTTACTTGGTTCTTTAGGGTTATTTCTATTTGGAATGAAGGTGATGAGCGACGCACTTATGAGCCTAGCGGGGAAAAAAATGCGATCCATATTGGCCACCATGACCTCCAACCGATTCCTTGGGGTTACCACCGGATTTTTGATCACCGCTATCATTCAATCTTCTTCGGCCACTACTTTGATGGTCGTGAGTTTTTCAAATGCCTCACTTTTGACACTAACCGAATCGATTAGTGTAATTATGGGAGCCAATATTGGTACTACTATCACGGCATGGTTGATCACTATCCTTGGCTTCAAAGTAAGTATGAGTGCCATCGCGCTGCCCCTTGTTGGTTTTGGTTTCGCCTTTACATTCGCCAAAAAAGAGCACCTTAAAAACTGGGGTGGGTTTATTATCGGATTCGCCATACTCTTTATCGGATTACAGTTCTTGAAGGAAGCGATGCCCAATATCAATGATAATCCGGAAATACTTGAGTTTTTGAGGCGGTATACCGATTTAGGGTTTTGGTCCGTACTCCTTTTTTTATTGATAGGCACCGTTTTAACATTGGTCATTCAATCCTCAAGTGCGACCATGGCATTGACACTGATTATGACCGCTCAAGGGTGGATACCGTTCGAAATGGCTGCCGCCATGGTGTTGGGGGAAAATATTGGCACCACGATTACGGCCAATATTGCGGCACTCGTCGCCAATTACCACGCCAAAAGGACAGCCAGGGCACATCTTGTCTTCAATGTAATCGGCGTACTTTGGATGCTGATTCTTTTTTATCCATTTTTAAGAATGGTCAATTGGTTGGTACTTAGCTTGGGATCGGAATCTCCTTTCACGAATGCAGCCGCTATCCCTGTTGCCATCTCACTTTTCCACACTATTTTTAATGTTTTGAACACTTTTTTATTGCTGTGGTTTATCAAACCAATAGCAAAGCTCGTTGAAAAAATGGTGGCGGTAAAACTGGTTGACCAAAAGCCTGTAGAAGAACCAAAATTTCTGAACGAGAAAATTCTTCGTTATCCTGAGACCGCCATAGCATCACTCCTGAAAGAATCAAAGTATTTGTACGAACACGCGGTTTTTGAAATCGTAACCCATGCATTGAATATTCATAGGGCCGATATCTTGTCCGATATCAAGCCGAAAATGGTGGTCGCAAAATCAAAAGAGCCACTAGAAATAGATGTACGACAACTCTATTTGACCAAGGTAAAAACGATTTATGGCGAAATCATACGTTACGCCTCTACGGCGCAAAGTACGCTCCCAATTAGTAAAGAACAGAATGACCGTATTTTGGAACTAAAGGTCGCCAATCGAAAAATGGTACAAATCATAAAGGATGTGGGGGATTTAAGCCGAAATATTTCCAAATACTTAGCGTCTGACAATAGGCATATCAGCAAGGAATATGATCGCTTTCGCAAGAAGGTGGTTAGAATACTTCGAATAATCCATCTTTTCAGAACTTCGGATGACAGTGAAAAACACTATCAAAAAATAATGGGCATTAAGGAGGATATCGAGAATAAAAAGGTCAGGGGAAACCTGCGCATCGATAAACTGATCAGGGGAAATCTGATTACCGTAGACATGGCTTCTTCCCTAGTAAATGACAATGATCACGTAAACGACATTATTGACAACCTCATCACGGTAGCGGAACTTTTATATCTCAAGAAAGATTTGCTTTTAGAAAGTGAAAACGAAACGAAGACTACCGTTACCACGGCTTAATAATACTATGCCTCGGCATATTCGTTATAGATTTCCAACAGATTCATGATGGCTACCAAAAGATCTTTGGTTTCCAATAACAGGCTAAAATACAGCGCCGTATTTTTTGGGCTCGACTCATCAGATCGGGTACGTTCTACCTGTTTCTGAATTTTCTGCTCTACCTTTCCGAAAAGGTCTTGGTTATCGGTTATCAATTGTGTTAGACGCGAAAAGTCTTTCTCGCCGAAGAGCACTTCGATCTCACCAAAAAATTCCCCTATAAACCCATCGGTCTCTTTGAGGTCTTTTATTTGATTGAATCGAAGTTTTTTATGATTGTTGTTCACGTGCTTATAACTAGCCTTTGAAATATATTCCAAAGACTGCGTCATATCTTGCAAATAACTAAGTGCCTTAATATAGAAGTTACTCGTGCCCACACTGGAATCGTCGAGGTTCTTGATGAAATAGAAAATATTATCGCGAAGTTCTTCGACTTCGTTGTTTAATTTTTGAATGCCTCTTCGACTCTTTTTTAAACGATCTGCATCGTGTTTTGCAAGTCCGTCAATGGTTTGGGTATATATTTTATTGGCTCTTCGAATCGCCATTGAAATGTTGGAGGAGCTTTCCTCCATGACACCGATAATCGAATTGCTCTCCGCCTTCTGCAATCTTTCCTCCAGTTTGGTTTCCTTTACTTTTTTGTTATGGGACAAGTAGTTTTTGCCAATCAGTAGAAAGGCTACCACCAATAAAAGAACGATGGCCACAAAACCACCCAGGTGAATGATGTAGGCAATAACCGCTGCAGCGGTGAATGCACTAAGTGCCGTAAAAAACCATCCGCCAATGACATTCAACACCCCAGCCACTCTGTATACGGCACTTTCAGGACCCCATGCCCTATCGGCTAGGGAGGTTCCCATGGCAACCATAAAAGTGACGTAGGTGGTAGACAAAGGCAACTTCATGCTGGTTGCCAAGGAAATAAGTACGCTAGCTACCATCAAATTTACCGAGGCCCTTACCAAATCGAACGCCGGTAGGTCCTGTACCTGACTTTTAGGAACGTACACATATGGTTTTTCGAACTGTGCATCTATTTTCCGAGCTAGGGATATTGGGATAATTCCTGCCAAATTCTCCGAGGCCTTAATGGTGTATTTTACAATTTGCCGAGACAGAAAATTTGGGCTAAAGCGCTCCTCCCCCTCATCTTGACGGGAAAGATCCACACTAGTTTTGACCACTGCCTTAGCCTTGGAGGAAAACCAAAGGGTTACGACCATAACGACACCGGAAGCCAGCAGAAGGTAGGTAGGGGTCTGTACCGCTTGGGAAAGGCCTTCCATGGTGAAGTCGGCCGCCGATGTGCCAGAGGCATTCCATGAATTAAATGCTTCCAAGGCCGCCAACGGTACCCCGATAAAATTGACCAAATCATTCCCGGCAAATGCCATCGCCAACGCAAAAGTGCCTAATACAATGATTATCTTATATATATTACTATTAAGTAATGTTGTTACGGCCCAAGAGAGTACGGTCCAAACCAGAAAATTACCTGCCAAGAATAGCAGCTGGTTTTGTGCAATAAACTCATTCATCCCTCCAGTTAAAATCAACGCACTTTTCAGACCTTTTACCAAAATGAAATAGATGATCGCCGTAATCGCAAAACCTCCGAATATCGCACCGATCCATTTGGGTTTTTGTTCAAATTTGAAAGAAATCAATACGCGGCTAACATACTGTACCAGCGCACCCACACTAAAGGCCACGACTACCGATAACAATATTCCAAGTATAATCTCGGTCGCTTTTTCGGTATTGATGTATTGGGATAATTCGGTGAAACCTCCTCCCAAATCGAAAATCTTGACAAGCGATATGGCCACCGCGGCACCCAACAACTCGAATACAATCGATACCGTAGTTGAAGTGGGCATTCCGAGGGTATTAAAAAAATCCAGGAGCAGAATATCGGTAATCATAACGGCCATAAAGACAATCATAATCTCTGCAAACACGAATTCACCCGGATTAAAAATACCTTTTCTTGCAACTTCCATCATGCCGCTGGAAGATATTGCCCCAAAAGCGATGCCCACGCTGGCAACTATCATGATTGTTCGAAACGAAATTGCCTTGGAGCCGATTGCGGAGTTGAGAAAGTTGACGGCATCATTACTAACCCCTACCACTAAGTCGGTAATAGCTAAAACCGCCAATGCGACGATCATAAACAAGTAAAGGTTTTCGCCCATTCAAATCCAAATAAGCACAAAAGTGCCATTATAATTTATCAAATATGTTAAGTTAAGGTTATGAAAAGTACATGGGTAAAATGTTTCTTAATTATCCTTCATTGGCCCAAACACCCTGTTTTTCAAAGGTTAGGGATTTCTTTTCCAGCAACTGTACGACGTTTAGTTATGCTAAACGCAATTTTTGGCATCAACGAAGCAAAACCTATCCGTCCAATCTCCGTTTTCTTCGAAAAAATAAGGTTTATGATACAATAAAAATACAATCGGAGCGTTTCTAATGTAAATTTAATGTAAACAAATAGTTTTTTTAGTGTAAATTTTATTATCTTTACACCAGTTAAAAATAATTCCTCATGAAAAATACAGTATTACTTTTGGTCTTTTTATTCGCCACTATCGTAGGCTATGCACAGAAAGAAAAGAAAGCAACCTTGAACAAGGACACCAATTTGATAGAGGTTGTCTATTATCACGACAATGGTGAGGTGAGTCAGGAAGGGACTTTTGATTTAGCAGGAAAACTTCATGGTGAATGGATCAGCTATAATGAGGCAGGGGAGAAAACTTCATTAGGCACCTATTATAAAGGACAGCGAACCGGAAAATGGTTCTTCTGGGCCGATGGAAATATGAAGGAAGTAGAATTTAAGGATAATGCCATTGCCAGCGTAGTAGACACCAAGAATAAGTCGGGAGTGGTAGTCAAGGATTAATGTAAAAAGCATTTATACCTTAAAAAAGGGGGCCATGTCAAGCACGGCCCCCTTTTTTCATTAATTGCGGTTTCGTTACGTAGCTATTCCTCTTTTTCGATACTGGCCACAGCCGTTGTTACTGCTTTTGAATTCTTTTGGGTGAGTTCCACCATACTGAGTGTTTTCGCCGTCATTCCCTTGTCTACCCTTGTAATTTGGTCTTCGGTCACGTTTACAGGTACTTCCAATGTTTCGTAGCCCAAAAAGTTAACCTCTAAAACATATTCCCCTACCTCTATACCACTCAGCTCAAAGTTTCCATTAAAATTAGTTTGTGTAGCCCAATCGGTGTTTTTAATTTGGACATTTGCGAACAACATGGGCTCTCCGTTCGCCTCCAAATCGATAATGTTGCCTTTGATTACTCCTTTATTCTGGGAGTAAAGCGAAAGTGAAAAAACCAGTACTACTAAAAGGAAAATATTTTGCATTCAATGTTCGTTTTCTTTTGCAAAGAAAAATGTCAGAGGTTAAGTTATGGTTACGCCGAGATTAACAGTCGGTATTTTTAAGGTTATTTAATGGTTACTGATCAAGGGCAATACCAAGTGTCAATATCGAAAATAATGTATCTTGCCCCCTTTTAAGAATACTCTATGGACTGGGAACAATTACTTTCCTTAAAACGACATGGCGACTCCCGCAAACGCCTAAGAAAAGAACAGGACGAGACCCGTTTGGGTTTTGAAGTCGATTATGATCGTATCATTTTTTCATCGGCCTTCCGCAGCTTGCAAGACAAGACCCAGGTGATTCCGCTTTCCAAGACCGATTTCGTGCATACCCGATTGACCCACAGCCTTGAGGTTTCCGTAGTAGGCCGCAGTCTCGGCCGTAGTGCAGGAAAAAAACTGCTTGAAAAACACCCCCATCTTAAGGAGGTGCACAGGTATCGATTCAATGATTTCGGAGCCATTGTGGCCGCTGCCGCCCTCGCACATGACATTGGCAACCCACCCTTTGGGCATAGTGGTGAAAAGGCTATCGGAGAATACTTTAAAACAGGTATGGGACAACAATACCAATCGGTCTTATCCCAAAAAGAGTATCAAGATATTATTGATTTTGAGGGGAATGCCAACGGTTTTAAGCTTTTGACAGAATCCCGGGAAGGGGTAGATGGCGGACTTAGATTAAGCTTTGCCACTTTAGGGGCTTTCATGAAATATCCCAAGGAATCACTGCCTAAAAAGCCTACAAAGCAGGTTTCCGAAAAGAAGTTCGGGTTTTTTCAGTCAGAGAAAAAAGCCTTCATAGAAGTGGCCGAAGAATTGGGACTGCGTCAAACCAGAACGGGCAACGACATTTCATTTTCCCGACATCCCCTTACTTTTTTAGTAGAGGCAGCCGACGATATCTGCTATACAATTATCGACTTCGAAGATGGTATCAATCTCGGCCTCATCCCGGAGGATTTTGCGTTGGAATATTTGATTAAACTGGTGAAAGACCGCATCAATACCAAAAAATACAACTCACTTGCCTACAAAGAAGATCGCCTGAGCTATTTACGGGCCTTGGCCATTAATACCTTGATCAACGATGCCATCGAAATCTTCGTTGACAACGAAGAAACGATTCTGAAAGGAACTTTTGATGTTCCGCTATTGGGCCTCAGCAGCTACAAGGCCCAAATAGAGGATATTATTTCGTTAAGTGCAAAAGAAATCTACCAGTCACAGGAGGTCATCGAAAAAGAGATTGCCGGGTATAAAATCATTTCTGATATTTTGGACGTCTATACCGGTGCATTGATCCGCAAAAAGGAGGGTAAGGCCTCGAATTACGACGTACTCCTAATCAAGACCCTCCCCGACTTCTATCAAAGAACCGAGGTCTCAAATTACGTCATCCTCTTAAATACTTGTTGTTATGTTGCTAGTTTATCGGATAGTGCAGCCGTACATATTCACAACAAAATTATGGGGAAACAACTCTAGACTTTCCTCTTGGCTTTTGACTATCTTGATTTTTATCCTATAATCTATACTTGTATTAGAAATTATAGGACACTCCTACCCCTAATAACTGTTTGAACTGTAAGCGCGGTTCTCCGGGATCGATGACAATTCCCTCTTCGTTCTTAACTTCATTGAAAAGAATATCATCGTCATAGATCAAGTGCGTTCCTATCTGGGTGACGATAAATTCATTCACCCGAAGTTCCACGTTCAATTCCCAGTCAATGTCGATATTTCCAAAGCTGCGCAAATAATCGGTGTACAAGTTTAAACGGTGTTTCACTCCCATATTTTTGTACAATTGGGATTCCCAACTATTCGTAATAAGAAAACCAAGCTCCAAAAAAACATTTTCTCCTTCCTGCAATACATTGCCATCGGCGTCCAACACCGCTTTTTGAACACCAAAGGCCCCCCTGTCGGCCAAGTCTTGGTCTAGCACCAAGGTTGCTTTTTGGGTAATGGGAGAAATATACAGATTAAATCTCCTTTCCTTGGAAATATAGCTCGCCCCTGCACCTAGAAAGAAATAGCCGGGTGATAGCGGTCTTGAAATCGGCGTATCCCTGTCGGGGTATTTGAATCCATCGGAAAACTGGGAGTTGAAGTTGGCCTTGGCCGAATAGTACCAATTGCTTATGGTGTCACGGCGGTACCCAAAGGTGGAACTTATACGGATCGCATCATCCGATTTTCGTAGTCTTTGATTGTCCTGTAAGTTGATGCCGTATCGCATCTCTAGAATATTCTCCCATTGAATGTTCCGAAACTTGTAGTTGCGTTCGAAACGGGCATTGGCCAAAGCGGAAATGGAGTTGGTGCCCCCGGCGTTCCAATTTACAAAGGCCGCTTCGCTAAAATTGAGTCCCACTAGGTTGATCTTCTGCCAGAAACTGGGTATTTGAGATCTGCTATAGGTAATATCGGTAGGTTGGGTCTTTTTTAGCGAGATAACCGTTGTATTCAAGGTCACTATATCCTTTTGAAAATTCTTGATACGTTCTTGTTTTCTTCTGATCACCAATGTATCAACGATCATCGTATCAATGGCCATGGTATCGATGATTACCGAATCAACCTTCCGTTTTGGGGGAATAGTGGGAATCACTATCGAGTCGACCTTTTTTTTGGGCGGAATGGTATCCTGCGCAACCGTTGGCACCACAAATACTATCCATAGAAATGCTGAGGCCGCTTGTTTAAGAATGCTTTTTGGCATCGAGTAGATGTGTTAAGAGATTTTTGATCGATCGATCGTCAAGCTTGGCCAATTCGTAGAGTTCGTGGGTACTGCCATGTTCTATAAACACATCATCGACCCCAAACAGCTCTACCTTATTGGAAGCTCCCAATTCATTTGCAAACTCGAGTATTGCACTGCCAAAACCTCCAAGCCTGCATCCGTCCTCTACGGTAACTACGTGTTCGTAGCGTTCAAAGACGTCGTAAAGCCTCTTTTTGTCCAAGGGTTTGACGAAACGCATATCGTAATGTCCTATTTTAGCATTTTCATCGATTTCTGAAATAATTCTTGCCACCCTATTCCCAATATGCCCGATGGTCAGTACCGCTATCCTGGAACCTTTTTTTAATTCTTGGGAAGAACCGATAGGCAGTTTCTCAAACGGGGTCTTCCATGCCCTTTGTACGCCTCTCCCTCTTGGATATCGAATCGCAATAGGATGGTCAAGCCCCAACTGGGCAGTGTACATGATGTTGCGAAGTTCACTTTCATTCATGGGTGCAAAAATCGTTAAGTTGGGAATACAGCGCAAATAGGCCATATCGAACATGCCGTGATGTGTCGCCCCATCCTCACCGACAATTCCAGCCCGGTCGAGGCAAAAAATTACCGGTAGGTCTTGCAACGCTACATCATGAATCACTTGATCATAGGCCCGTTGCAAAAAGGTAGAGTAGATATTACAGAAGGGCACCATCCTCTCGGCGGCCAATCCTGCTGCCATGGTTACTGCATGTTGTTCGGCGATACCTACGTCGAAGGCACGATCGGGAATCTGTTCCATCATGTATTTTAAAGAGCTTCCGGTCGGCATCGCCGGAGTAATCCCTATTATTCGATCGTTCTTACGGGCAAGCTCCACAAGGGTATGTCCAAAAACATCTTGATATTTGGGCGGACCAACCTCCTCGGACTCATTGGGCAAATCACCTGTGAATCTATCGAATTTGCCGGGAGCATGATACCTTACCTGGTACTCTTCGGCCTGTCGAAGTCCCTTTCCCTTCGTGGTGATTACATGCAGTAAACGCGGCCCTTGAAGCGATTTTAACCGCTGTAGTTCAGAAAAAAGCGCACGAAAATCGTGCCCATCAATGGGGCCGGAATAGTCGAAATTAAGACACTCGAAGATGTTCTCGTCTTTGGCGGTGCCCTTCTTTACATTTGTCAGATACTTCTTTAAGGCCCCGACGCTGGGATCGATTCCAATAGCGTTGTCGTTCAAAATGATTAGCGTATTCGCATCGGAGACACCAGCGTGGTTAAGGCCTTCGAAAGCCATTCCGCTAGCAATCGAAGCATCCCCTATCACGGCGATATGCTGTCTTTCGTTCTGCCCCTTTAGTTTAGAAGCAATGGCCATTCCCAACACTGCTGAAATCGAAGTAGAACTATGCCCTGTTCCGAAGGCATCATACTCGCTTTCTGCCCTTTTTGGAAAACCGCTGATACCCCCCAATTGTCGATTGGTATCAAAAACATCTTTTCGCCCGGTCAAGATTTTATGTCCGTACGCTTGGTGGCCCACATCCCAGATCAATCGATCGTTCGGGGTGTCAAAAACGTAATGAAGCGCAATCGTCAGTTCCACAACCCCCAAGCTGGCCCCCAAATGCCCTGCCTTGGTGGCAACCACATCGATGATGAATTCCCGTAGTTCCCTGGCGAGCTCGGGAAGGTCTCCAAACGAAAGTTGGCGAAGATCCTCCGGTGAGTTGATTCGGTTTAGAATACTGGTGGACACATTGGCGTTTTTGGAGGTACAAAGCTACACTTTTTCACAGTTTGATATTGTTTATCACGGTATTCAAGACAATAGGCAATCCTTAAGCCATTATCCTGACCCCTTCGACACCCTGTAGCCAGTTAGGGTCCAGGGATTGCAAACTATTCGGACAGAACAAATTTTTAAGTTTCTAGATGAACCCTCTAGCTAATCAAAGGTTTTTTGTGTCCAAAAATAATATTTGGTACTATTGCTTATCAAAACCAAATGATGGTCTTACCTTTCGACGACTCCTATTTCATGAAAAAGGCCCTGCAAGAGGCAGAGGCCGCTTATGAAAAAGGCGAAGTGCCCATTGGGGCCATTATCGTAATACAAGACCGTATTATTGCGAGGGCGCACAATCTTACCGAACGGCTAAACGATGTCACCGCCCATGCAGAAATGCAAGCGATTACCGCTGCATCCAATTTTTTGGGAGGCAAATACCTAAAAGGCTGTACCCTCTATGTGACCTTGGAACCCTGCCAAATGTGTGCCGGAGCCTTGTATTGGAGCCAGATTTCAAAAATAGTCTATGCGGCCGCAGATGTCGAACGTGGATGTAGGGCCATGGGCACCAAACTACATCCGAAAACCAAAATAGTGGGAGGGGTATTGGAACATGAAGCTGCTGACCTACTGAAACGCTTCTTCATCCAAAAAAGAAACCTGAACTAAGGCCTGTAAGTCTGTATCAGAAGCTACGAAGATATTTTTTAACCCCCAAAGGTCTGCTCCATGCCTTTGAGGGTTGTGTTTTTGTAACACTTCCGTATCAGACGCTTTCCCCTTTTCCAAGGTATCAAAACCAAAAAACCCCGACGCTTCGGTCAGGGTTGGTTCATTCAAGGTTACAATATGGTTATCCGACCACTTGCACTTGTGCGGCAACAATTCCTTTTCTTCCTTCCTCTTCTTCATACTCTACCTTGTCGCCTTCGTTCAACTGAGTGCCGTTCAGTGCGGTCGCGTGAACAAAGATGTCTTTGCCGGTCTCGTCGTTGGTAATGAACCCGTACCCTTTGGATTCATTGAAAAATTTTACTGTTCCAGTCATGGCAATAAAGATTAAATGATAAAAAGTTTGCCTTACTAATTTATGATTTTTTACGATTGCATCCTCAAAATCCGATTACTTTCTATCGAAAATTATTGATTATCAGTATTCTCCCGTTCCTTGTTCTGCATTTTTCGAATATTTTCCTCTGTCAACATATAGTCTTTCATCTTCTTCCCCTTGCTTTCCTTGAATAAAAAAAGGGGCATTGCCACAAGAAAAAGGCCGACGACCCCCCCTCCAATGAATCTATGGGAAAGTGTCTCTTGTGATTCGTCCAACGAATATCCATAAATGATAGCCCCGAAGGAAGCTAATACGATAAGCGTTATGATATACTTCATGCCCACAAAATTAGGCAATAATTTGCCACCGGGATGTAGGGGCCGAGTTGGGATACTTTACGGTATGCAATCGGGGTTAAATTCAAAGCCGTTATAGGTAATCGATAGACTTGGAAGGTTTGACATTCATGGTGCACCATCGGAAACCGGTCGCTATTCCGTCACGTTGATCAACTCCTTGCGATAGGCCGTCAACAGTTTTGATTTTGAAACAAAACCAACATATTCGCCATTTTTCACAACAGGCAAGTTCCACGCTCCGCTTTCCTGGAATTTTTCCATTACCTTTTTCATGTTGTCCTTTCCGTAAAAAATATGTTCGGGGGCATTATGCATCAAGGTTTCTACTTTTGTACTCTCATAAAGGGTCGTATCGAACATAAATTCCCTAATATCATCCAACAAAACGATACCCACCAGGGCTTTTTTCTCGTCGACCACGGGGAAAATGTTTCGGGTAGACTTTGCCACCGCTCCATGAAGCATTTCGCCCAAGCTCATCCCGGGATGCACTATCTTAAAATTATCCTCAATGACATCGTCCAATTGCATTAGGGTAAGTACGGACTGATCTTTATTATGGGTCAATAGGGCATCCCTTTCGGCCAATTCACGTGTATAGATGGTATGGTCCATGGCATTTTTCATGATCAAATAAGAAATAGTGGCCGTAATCATCAAAGGGACAAAAAGAGCGTAGCCTCCTGTAATTTCAGCTATCAAAAATATGGCCGTCAAAGGGGCATGCAATACTCCGGATATTAGGCCTGCCATACCAATCAGCGTGAAATTACTTTCGGATACCGCAAAACCAAGACCCGAATTATTGATTATCTTTGCCACTGCATTACCCAACGCACTCCCCATCACCATTGTTGGTATAAAAGTTCCTCCTGCACCGCCTGAAGCCAAGGTAGTTGTCATCGCCACCGCCTTAAAAATAGTAATACCCACAAGCAAGGCAATCACCACCCAAATATTGTCGGTAAAGTCGTCGAAAGGTGTAATCCCCAAGGCCGCCACATGATTTCCATCCAATAAACTATTGATAAAACCAAAACCTTCCCCGTAGAGCGGGGGAATAAAATAAAGCATCGTTCCAATGGCCAAGCCACCAAACAACAGTCTGTATTTTGGACTTTTCAAAGGTTTGAAAAGACGGATGATGCCAAAATACATCCTTGTAAAATAAATAGAAGCAACACCAGTGCCTACTCCCAAAACAATATAGAACAAGGTGTCTTTTACCTCAAAATTCTCGGTAATCGTAAAATTAAATAGCACTTCGTTGCCCAAGAAAAAGTATGAGGTCAACACGCCGGAAATCGAGGCCAGCAACAGCGGAAGTACCGACAACAATGTTAAATCCATACTAAATACCTCTACGGCAAAAATGATTGCGGCAATAGGCGACTGAAAGATAGAGGAGATGGCACCGGCCGAAGCACAGGCAATTAGCAGGGAGCGGGTCTTGGCGTTGATATGAAATAGTCTTCCTAAGTTGGAACTGATGGCGGAACCCGCCGCAACGGCCGGACCTAATAGCCCTACCGAACCCCCAAAGCCGACCGTTAAAGGCGCTGCGATCAATTGGGTATAAATCTGTTTTGGAGGGATCATTCCTTTTTTCTTCGAAAGTGCGAACAATATCGATGATATAGCATGATCCAGTTTTTCCTTATGTACGAACTTTACATACAAATAAACGAGTGTCAACCCGAGGATAGGAAGGATGAAATAAAGGCCATTGGATATCAGGATGCCCTTTTCCAAGAACGCTTCGATGAAATAGGTAATGTTCTTGAGGGTAACCGATGCCAGGCCTGCCAAAAAACCTACCGCAACGCTTAAAATCTGAGTGAAGGTCTTGTTGGAGATGTTTTTGTATCTCCACTTTAAAAACCGTGTTAAAAGCGTGTGAATTCGGTTTGGCATGTACTTCGCGAATTAAGCGAGGTAAAGGTATTTATTTCTAGTGAAGAATGGCTTGTTTTAGTTTTTCAGGACTCGGGAGGTGAATCTGTCAATACCAGTAGCGTGGTCATAGTTGTTGCCTATCATACACTCTCTAGTTCGGAGGTATATCGAGCTTTAAATGCAATTCCTTCAACTGTTCCCCATCAATAGGAGCCGGAGCATCGATCATGACGTCGCGGCCGCTGTTGTTTTTAGGGAAGGCGATAAAATCCCGAATAGTTTCCTGACCACCCAAAATTGCTACCAGGCGGTCTAACCCAAAGGCAATCCCTCCATGCGGCGGGGCGCCGTATTGAAAGGCATCCATTAGAAACCCGAACTGGGCTTTGGCTTCTTCCGGCGTGAAACCAAGATGCCTGAACATTATGCCTTGCGTTTCTTTGTCATGAATACGGATAGACCCCCCACCAATTTCGTTCCCGTTCAATACCAAATCATAGGCATTGGCACGTACGGCCCCAGGGTCGGTTTCCAACAATTCGAGCTGTCCTGGTTTGGGCGAGGTAAACGGGTGGTGCATCGCATGGTAATGCCCGGTTTCCTCTTCCAATTCCAATAAGGGAAAATCGATGACCCAAAGCGGTGCAAACTCATCAGGCTTTCGAAGGCCCAACCGTTCGGCCAACTCCATCCGAAGGGCACTTAATTGGGTCCTGGTTTTATTGGCTTCCCCTGAAAGCACACAAATAAGGTCTCCTTTATTCGCGCCGGTCGTTTCGGCCCATTTCGCCAAGTCTTCCTGATTGTAAAATTTATCGACCGATGATTTATAGCTACCATCTTCGTTACAACGCACGTATACCATTCCCTTGGCACCTATCTGTGGTCTTCGAACCCAGTCGATCAGTTGGTCGATTTCTTTTCTGGTGTAGGAGTTTGCTCCAGGAACGGCCATCCCGACCACCAACTCCGCCGAGTTAAAAACGTTGAAATCTTTGTGTTGTGCCACTGCGTTCAGTTCTCCAAATTCCATCCCGAATCGGATATCGGGTTTGTCATTCCCATATTTTTCCATGGCCTCGTCGTAGGTCATTCGAGGGAATTTTTCAATCTCGACCCCGTTGATTTCCCGTAAAAGATGTTTGGTCAATCCTTCAAAGGCATCGAGGATATCCTCTTGCTCCACAAAGGCCATCTCACAATCGATTTGGGTAAACTCCGGTTGACGATCGGCTCTTAAATCCTCGTCCCGAAAACATTTGACGATCTGAAAGTATTTGTCCAGGCCACCCACCATTAGCAACTGTTTAAAGGTCTGGGGTGATTGCGGCAAGGCGTAAAACTGTCCTTCGTTCATACGACTCGGTACTACAAAATCCCGTGCGCCTTCTGGAGTCGACTTGATTAAATAGGGGGTCTCTACCTCTATGAAACCTTCACTTGAAAGATACTTACGGACTTCCATCGTAACCTTGCTCCTAAAAATGAGGTTGTTCTTCACGGGGTTTCTACGGATGTCAAGATACCGGTATTTCATTCGAAGGTCCTCCCCACCATCGGTCTCATCTTCTATGGTAAATGGAGGTGTTTTGGATTTGTTCAAAACGGTGAGTTCCTCCACTAAAACCTCGATATTTCCGGTGGGCATCTTGGGATTCTTCGAGGCCCTTTCAATGACCATGCCTTTCACCTGCACTACGAATTCACGCCCCAAATCCCGGGCTTGGGCAATAAGTTTACTCGACGTACGATCTTCGTCAAATACCAGTTGCGTGATCCCGTAACGGTCCCTTAAATCGACCCAGTTGACAAAACCCTTATCCCTGGTTTTTTGCACCCATCCCGATAAAGTAACTTTTTGATCGATATGGGTTTCCCGTAATTCCCCGCAGTTGTGGCTTCTATACATGGTAGGATATTTTTTAGGCCGCAAATTTAAGAAGTATTCAGCAGTAGCTGCCACGGAAAGCCATTGATTTTGTGAAAATCACACAAAAAAACCTAGGCGCGCAACGTGCCCCTAGGAATTCCTTTTTATCAATTACAATCAAGCGGCCTTTTCCAGTAATTTTTCCTCTTCGATAAATTCTTTCTTTACACCTCTTAATCGCGTCTTTATCCTGTAGGTGATATTAAAGAGCACCGGTACGATGATCAGGGTCAAAAAGGTGGCTACGATCAAGCCGAAAATGACCGTCCAGGCCAACGGCCCCCAAAAGATGACGTTATCCCCACCAATATATATCTTGGGATCAAATTGGGTAAAGAGCGAAAAGAAATCGATATTGAGTCCGATTGCCAATGGGATTAATCCCAGTACCGTAGTGATAGCCGTTAAAATTACCGGACGCAACCTGGCTTTCCCCGCTTGGGTAATGATTGTAGTCACCTGTTTCATACTCAAAAGTTCCTTATCATTCATATTAAGCTTTACTTTTTCACGGTCTATCAATATTTGAGTATAGTCGAGCAACACCACCCCGTTGTTCACTACGATACCCGCGAGCGATATAATACCCATCATGGTCATCATGATCACGAAAGGCCATCCCGTCAACATCAGCCCTCCAAAGACACCAATAAAGCTTAAAAAGATGGCAATCATAATAATTAGAGGCTTTGAAATACCACCGAATTGAAAAATCAAAATCAATAGAATCAGACCCAGTCCAGAGAAAAAAGCACCGACCAAAAACTGCATTTGCTTGTTCTGCTCTTCAATCTGACCTGTAAAATCAATTTTTATATCGGCAGGAAGACCCTCATACTCCTCCATTTCCCGTTGAATCTCAGCCACTATTGCCCCGGCATCACTAAAACCAGGTTTTAATTGAGAATAAACGGTAACGACCCTTTTGTTATCCCGATGTTTTATGGCGCTAAAACCAGAGGAATTTCTTTGCGAAGCAACGGCTGACACTGGCACCTCCTTAATCTGCCCAGAGGCTTGATCTCGAAAAATGATATTCTGGTTGAACAGTGCACTCCTGTTGTAGCGAATATCCTCTTCGAAGCGAACGTTGATATCGTAATCCTCCCCATCGACTTTGTAAACACCGGCTTTTTCTCCAAATAAGGACCTTCTTAATTGTTGACCGACCTGGCCGACCGAAACTCCAAGCTCTCCTGCTTTTTCACGGTCGACCACTACTTGCATCGAGGGCTTTCCTTTGTTCACATCGATTTTCAGTTCTTCGATTCCTGCTATGTTCTTTGTGTTGATAAAATTCCGAATGTCTTCTGCGGTGTTTATCAATTCGGTATAGTCGTTCCCTTCCAATTCGATATTGATGGGGTACCCTGCAGGAGGACCGTTGGCCTCTTTTTCAACAGAGATGGCCACCCCTGGATAAATACCGGTAAGTGCCTCTTGGATTTCTCCCCTTAACACTTCGGTATCCAGGCCATTTCTATACTTGTATTCGCGCATCGACAACGTTACTTTACCTCTATGTGGCATCTCAGCTGCGGAACCACCATCGGTCTGAGGGTTTCCGGCGCCTTCACCGACTTGGGATACAGCGGATTCTACGAGATAGTTAAAATCGCCGTTGGTGTATTTATCCTGATTCGCGACCTCGTAGACTCTTTTTTCTATGGCTTTGGTGAGCTCATTGGTTTTTTCAATGGAGGTTCCCTGGGGATATTCAATGTAGGCGTATATTTCGTTGGGTTTATTATCGGGAAAGAATTCAACCTTAGTTCGCCCGCTGCCCAACGACAATCCAAAAAGCATAAAAACCGCGATCAACATGAAAGCAGTGATGCCGAAATACCAATAAACATTGCCACCTCTGAGAGCGTGCTTGATACGTCTTTCGTACCAATTCTCAAAACGCACCATGGCATTGTTTTGGAAATTGACCGCCCACTTTTTAAGTACATATTTATAAAGCCAGAACATGACGGCCGTTAACAACATGACGCTACCCAAGCCTCGCATGGGTCCACCAAAAATAAGTATGAAAAGACCAAAGCCACCTAAAATGCCACTTATTCGTATCAATTGCTTCAGTGATAGTTCCTTTTCACCGATTTCCATAAACTGGGAAACCAACATGGAATTCATAAAGATGGCTACGAAGAGCGATGAACCCAACACCACGGATAGGGTGATTGGGAAATAAATCATGAACTGGCCGAAAATTCCGGGCCAAAGGCCTAAGGGTACAAAAGCGGCCACGGTGGTCACGGTAGAGATGATAATGGGATATGCGATTTCCCCGATTCCTTTTTTTGCCGCTTCCGTTCGGGACATTCCTTCACTCATTAGACGATATACATTTTCCACCACCACGATACCATTATCGACCATCATTCCCAGCCCCATGATCATTCCAAAAAGAATCATGGTATTCAGCGTGTACCCCAAATTGTTCAATATCATAAACGACATAAACATCGACATCGGGATGGCAAATCCGACAAAAAGTGCATTACGGAACCCTAAAAAGAACATTAATACGGTCACCACCAAGATGATTCCGAATATGATATTGTTGACCAGGTCGTCTACTTGGTTTAAGGTTCTTCCGGAAGAATCGTTCGCAATGGTTATGTTCAAATCAGCAGGATAATAATTCTCTTGGGCCTCTTTTACCAGTTCACGTACTTTGGTGGTAGCCTCTATCATATTCTTGCCCGAACGTTTCTTGATATCAAGCATGACCACACTTTCCCCAAATTCACGGGCATAGGTGGTCTTTTCCTCCTCACTGAATGTGACCTCGGCGATATCTTTTAAATATACGGCCCCATTCTCCGATTTTACCACGAAATCGTTTAACTGCTCGGGGTCTGTTATTTCGCCGAGAATTCGGATGGTACGTCGTTGCCCGCCCGATTTAATGTTACCTGCCGACATGGTGGTATTCCCATTACCGATGGAACTAATAATATCTTGAAAACTTACTTTAGCCGCCATCATTTTATATACATCTACGGCCACCTCAACCTCTTTTTCCTGGGCTCCACGAATGTTTACCTCCTTTATCTGCGGCAAGTCTTCCACTTCGTCTTGCATATATTCCGCAAACTCCTTTAATTTTTCTACCGGATAATCTCCTGTAAAATTGACATTCATGATCGGAAATGATTCCGAAAGGTTCAAATCGAAAACATTCGGTTCTACTTTGGCATTATTAAACGTGGGCCAATCTTCACTAGCCTTTTCCCCATCGACTTCGTCCTTTACCTTCTGTTTGGCCTGCTCCACGGTTATATCCTCATCAAATTCGACAGTGATGATGGAATAGTCCTCTTGGGACGTAGAAGTAATTTCGACCACATTACTCATATTTTTTAAACGGTCTTCCAATGGGTCGGTAATTAAGCGCTCTACATCCTCTGCAGTGTTTCCCGGATAAGGAGTACTGATGTACACTTTCGTCTCAACGATCTCGGGAAAGTCTTCCCGCGGCATTGATTGATAACCCTGAAAACCAATCCATAGGAAAATAGCGATCATTACATAGATCACCGACGGGTTATCTATCGCCCAAGAGGATAATCGAAACTCTTTGTCAGCGTTTTTCTTTTGTCTACTCATCGGTTTTCTCATTTAAGATTTCAACAATCTGCCCATCCTTTACACTTCTTGCCCCCTCCTTCACTAGCAGATCACCATTGGAAACACCGGATAGCACCTCTACCATGCTTCCTTGGTTCCTGCCTGTAGTGATAATATGCTTGGTTACCTCGGCTTTGTTTTCATTCTCGGTTTTACCTGCAATGTACACATATTGTTGCCCTTCTGCATTTTCGGAAATAATACTTTGAGGAATTACAATGGCCTTGTTGTTGGTGTAGTCGTTAATACTTACCTTGGCCGTCAGGTTTGGTTTTATATTTCCCTTTTCGTTAGGAATTGGAATTTCAACCGTAAAGGCCCGATTACTAGGATTTATGAAATTCCCCGTTTGCCTGACTTTGGTCATAATGGTATCACCCAATACCGGAAAATAAACCTTGGCCTCTTTTCCTTCTTGGATGTCTCCTAAATAACTCTCGGGAACATCCACTTCGATATACATGTCGGAAAGGTTTACGATTCTGAAGACTTCCGAACCAGGCCCAGGAGCGACCACGGTTCCCTGATCTTTGATAATATCATCGATAATCCCCGAAAAAGGGGCTCTTATAATAGATTTACCCAATTGGCTTTCTGCCTGTTTAACAGCATTCTCATTGGCTTCATAGGTTGTTTTAGCCTGCAAATATTGTATTTCGGAACCTATATTTTGTTCCCACAGACGCTTTTGCCGTTCATAGGTTGTTTTGGCCAGTTCTGCCTGTGTCTTCAATTGCGCCAACTGGCTTCCCATTCCGCCGTCATCTATGGAAGCTAAAATTTGTCCCTTCCCGACTCGTTGACCCTTTTTTACATAGACACGTTGTAGCGTACCCTGCATCTCTGGATAAATCAACACGTTCTGTTTGGTTTTAACATCTCCCTGAAGTTCCAGAAAGTGGTCGAATTTCTGTTCATTGGCGGCAAAAATGGTTACTAGTGGCAGCTTCTCGTTTCCTGCAAAAGTGGCAATCGCCGAGTCCAATTTTTGCAGTTGTTCTTCCAATGATTTTTGCTGATTCGAAATTTCGCTTTTCTTGGCACGGAGAGCTTCCAAATCGCCTTGGTCGATCAAATCGCTTACGGAAGATTCGGGGTTTCCGCCGCAGGAGGAAAGTAGTAGGGCGGTTAAGGTGGTCGCTAGTATTTTATTCATTTCGATCGTTTTATTTTGATATGTTGATGAATTCGTATTAAGGGTTATTGTTCATGACCGTTTCCAATTCGGTCTTTTTATTGATGACATCTACCATGGATTGTAGATACTCTTGCTGGGCATCGTACAACTGGGTCTGTGCTTGGCGGAGTTCAAAACTCGTTGCGACCCCTTCCGAATATTTGATTTGATTCTTTTGTTCAATTCGTTCGGCCAATGCCAGATTTTCCTTTGATGTATCGTACTGTTCGATGGCCAGGGTATAGTCACTTTTTGCGCGTTCTACCTGTAATCGAATCTGGGCTTCCGCCTCCTCAAGCTGGGTCTTGGCCTTTTCGAGGGCGATTTTGGCACGGGCAGTACCAGCGCTCCTCAAACCAGAACTAAAAATAGGGATGCTCAAATCGACACCAAAGGTCGAGAAATCGAACCACCTTTGATCACTATCAAGAAAGCCGGACCGCTCCCCGAAAGCGGAACTTCCATAGTTGATGAATGCATCCAGACTGGGAAGTGCCCTACTCTTGGCTTGTTTCCATTCATAGAAACGCTGTTCGTTCAGGTTAATGGCCAATTTATAGTCAACGTTGTTTTCGATATTGAAGGGATCGTTTACGATGGCAAGGTCTATCTGTTGCCTTGTGAGATCATCCAATTGTTCTTCCAGTTGTGTGGGTGCGTCGATATCGATACCCATCATCAAATTCAACATTTGTAGCGTAATCTCCTCTAAGCGGATGGCGTTGCGCAGTTGGTTCTCCACATTGGCCAGGGTAATCTGTAACTGTTCCACGCTTTCCTCGTCCCCGAGTCCGTTTTCGTAAATCTTGGTGGTTTCAAACAGGTTCTTCTCCAAATTGTCCTTGTTCTTTTCGGAAATCGCCACACTTTCGCGTGCCAGCAGCACATTACCATAAGCTTCCGTGACCGCTTTGCGTACGTCTAGTTTTGTTTTCTCCTTATTGTTGGCGCTATAGCTCAAAAACGACTTGGTGGCCTGGACCCCAACAATATAGGTGCCATCAAACAGCTTTTGCCGTAAGGTCGCCGTGGCGGTAAGGGTTTGAGGCACTCCAAAAACAACCTCTAGGAATTCACCAGGTTCTCCACCAAAGTTCCCTGCCGGAATAAGCGACACAGGTAATTTTAGTTGATTTTGATAGTTGACCGCACCGGAAAGCTGAGGTAATCCAGAGGCAATCACCTCCCATTTCTGTTTTTGCGCATCGATAATATCACGATCGGCGTTTATGGCACTGTAGTTGTTCTCCAAAGCGAAGGCGATGGCCTGCTCCAGAGTGAAGCTGTAGGTCTTTTCTTGGGAAAAGCCGACTGTAGTTGAAACCAAAAGTATTATGAATAAAAAATAACTACGCATTTATTCCTGATTTGAATTGATGATTTTGTTCAATATGCTTCTTCCTTTCGGGGTAACGATTCCCCTAAGATGATACTCCAAAAAATGGTCTTCCAGTTCGGAGGCTTTGAATTTTGTAGCCGGGAACAACTTATGGTCCTTAATGGCAAACGCTCCGGAGTAGTAGATTCGGGACACGAAGTCAATATCCAGATTGTCCCTGTAAATGCCTAAATCCATCCCTCTTTTGATGTTGTCGACCACACAATCGAACATCACCTCGTACTCCTTATTTCGTAGCGTGCCATAAATCTTGGGGTAATACTTTTGCAATTGGTACTGTGGGGATGACTTTTCATCCTTTAGATGCATCATGACGAATTTTTTGATTTCATACAGTTCCTCGATCGGATTTTTTTTCAATGCGATGATATCATCGATTCCTGCCGAAATTTTCCAAAACAGGGTCATGGTGCTTTCATCCACTAGGTGTGTCTTGTTCTCAAAATGGGCGTAGATGGTTTTTTTCGATATCCCCATTTCGTTGGCTATGTCATCCATCGTAACACTCTTGAACCCAAAGTTCAAAAACATATCGGTCGCTTTTTCAAGAATCTTTTCTTTCATAACAGGCGACAAATATATTTTAGGAAACTTTAAAAACATAAAAAGTTTCCGAAGTTTTACATTTATTTAACATTCCCATAAGATTTGGATTTGGCACTGTTTCAATGGAAACTAGTCCGAAAATAGTACCGGGGCCTTGATACGACAAGGCGAAATTCCTGAACTGTGCCCATAAGAGGATGAAGTGTGCCATCCAAAGCTGAACCGTTTTCGAACCAATATTCTTCTAGTTTTCCGTACGCTGCTCATTTTCACTGGTATTTTCCTGTTGCAGTCGATTTACGTATGCGTCGAACGCTTCTTCCCCTTCTTCTTTCCAAAACTGGTCGTATAACTTCCACTTCGAGTAGTCGTCGTTGCACCTGCTTCGTAACCTGCCTTCAAAAGTTTCACCGTTTCTTTTCTTTGGTCCTTTTTTGGATTTTCCCTCGAATCCGCCAAAGATTATTTTTGCCAAGACCAGCAAACCAAGTGCCTGCCAATAGGTAATGATGCCCAGGCCAAAGATTTCGGGTACGAGCCAGTTCCACAGTTTCATAAATACGTAGGCAAACAAGAATATGAATACGATTGCCGCCAAAATGAAGAACAGTATTTTAAACGCCTTTTTAACGAATTTTTCTGTCTTGTTCCTTACCTGATGTTTCACATAATCTTCCATATTTTCCAAAAATTTAAATTATATCTTCGTTTTTTGTGTTTCCAGTTCTTTGAGCAATAACGACAATGCCCTATGCCTTCTTGACATTAAAGTGCCTGCAGGAACTCCTGTTTCTTCCGATAATTCCTTGTAGCTGTAGCCCTCAAAATCGATGGCCACTATGATATCCCGATATACCGGTTTTAGATTTGCGATGGCTCTTTTTAACGCTACTTTCAGGTCTTCGGGGTATGGGTCATCGGTTGTTCCGTAAACCAATTCACTAAAGTCCATTAATCGTTGTTCCATCTCGTCTTCGAAGGGAACGTTTGGCTTCTTTTTTCGCAACAGGTCTATTACCTTGTTTCTTATAGCGTGGTACACATACCCGGTAATGTTATCTATCGGCGATAAACTATCAGCCTTGGAAAACAGTTTGAAAGCCACATCCTGAATCACATCCTCAGCGTCCCGGTGCGCCGCATTGTCGATTCTTGCGTTCACGTACGCCTTTAGGGAATGGTATTCTTCCTTGAAAAAAGAATTCAGTATTTTATGATTTTCGTTTTCCGAAACCATTCGCACTATTTTTATCAGCGTCTTCATTCTTAAAGACGTAAGATTTTAAATCTATTGCATTTTCACCCATAAAAATTTCACAAGCCATGAAAATAGCCCTTGATACGGTGGTATATCAAAATAGGGTGTATTTTTGAAAAAAACGGCTTCAATGCATTCTATTGACCATTACCGGGAAGCATTCATTGCATATCTCCATTCGAAAATCAAAACCAAGGAACCCGTTAACCTCTACGAACCCATCACCTATATATTGGAACTGGGAGGAAAGCGACTAAGACCTGTATTGACTTTGATGGCCGCTGAGGTTTTTGGAACGGACTATCGTAAAGCCCTGGATGCCGCATTGGCTGTTGAGGTATTCCATAATTTTTCCTTGGTACACGATGATATTATGGATGATGCCCCGTTGCGCAGGGGAAAAGCGACGGTACATGAGAAATGGGATGTCAACACAGGTATCCTCTCAGGTGACGCAATGCTCATCAATGCCTATCAACTGTTCGAAAATTACCAAGGGGAATTGTTTCGACGTTTGGCGCAGCTGTTTAGCAAAACCGCCATCGAAGTCTGTGAAGGTCAACAATATGATGTGGATTTTGAAACCCGCGATGATGTGACCATACCGGAGTATCTGAAAATGATCGAATATAAGACGGCGGTACTTGTAGGGGCAGCCCTTAAAATGGGAGCCTTAATTGCCGATGCTTCAGCTACCTGCCAGGAAGGTATTTATCAGTTCGGGCGAAATCTGGGCATCGCGTTTCAATTAAAGGATGATTATCTGGATGCCTTCGGAGATCCCGACACTTTTGGAAAACAAGTTGGAGGAGACATTATTGAAAACAAAAAAACCTATTTATATCTAAGGGCCATGGAGATGGGAACCGACAGTCAACGAAAAGAACTGGAGGCACTATTTTCGATACAACCCAATGACCCATCGGATAAGATTCAGTCAATAAAGGAAATTTTTGAGACCAGCGGCGGCGCCGAAAGTACCCAAACTGCGATAGCCGATTACACCGAAAAAGCCTTCGAAGTGCTGGGTTATCTGGAAATTTCCGAAGATAAAAAGGCCGTATTAAAAGCTTTTGGCAAAAACCTGATGCGCAGAAAAGTCTAGAACAACCTTCCCAACATGGCCTTTATGAAAGGCATACTGGGGGGGGCCGAGATAAACCTAAGATCTCCCACAAGATTGGTCTGTTCATCCAAGAACTTGAATATTAATTGGGGAGAACGGTTTTTGAACAAACTTTCGAAAATTGGTTGGCCTTTACTGTTATCATCGTCTAGGATATCCAATAACAGTAGGTCGTAGTACCAAAATTTATTTTTGAAGCGGAGCTTTCGTAGGTCTTTCCCCGTTTTGATATACTCCAAGAGCTTCGGCACTTTTTTTATGGTACTCATAAAAGTGTACCCTGTACTCGGCTTCGCCCACCCACCAGCCGTTCCGATATATCGCATGTTCTGGGTATGATGCTCCTGAAAATCATAGCATGTCATAGGAATACTCCCCTTTTCCTCCTCCAAGATTTGATAGTCCTCGCAGCCCAAATCTCTTATCAAGTACGTTTCAAGCGCAGTTTCATACTGCTTTAGCGGAAGCAGCTCTTTTGAAAACAGGGTATATTCGACCAGGGCTTCCGTTGGTGACAAAGGCAATACGTACATAAAACGGGTATTTCCCTTTTGCGGAATGGAAAAGTCCATATAAGTGGCCTGCTCCACATCAAAAACTTCTTTTGTGGTTTTCACGAACCATCCCACAAAATGCTGTTGCAATACCGGGTATTTTGTCTGTTGCGTAGCCATTTGATAGGTAAAGATGCTATTAAAACATCGCTGGGCGCTAAAGGTTTCCGATGAAGTGGTTACGGTGACCGAGCTGCCATCATCATGTACGTTCAAGACTTCCCTTTGCAAGAAATCGACATTCGCGTAGTTCTCAATACGCTTCATATGCAAGGTATAGAAGTCGATACCCCGAATCATTTTGTAGTGGTAGGGGGCGATTTCAAACCTTTTGGAGAACTGTTTACCCCCAAAATAAATCGCAGGCCATCTTTTATGGACAATCGATTCGAACGGCCCTTGCTCCTTTTCCCAAAAACACCAAGTTCGATCGTTCGTTCTTTTGGCATCCTTGTCTAAAAGAAGAATTGATTTATTCTTAAAAAAAGAGTCCTTTCCGATGGCATCGGCCAACATCAGTCCAGCTGCCCCCGCCCCTATAATAATATAATCAAATTTCGTCTTGATGCAGGCTGTTATTTAGATTGATAATCCAAGGTAGCACAAAGATACGGATTGGAGATGGTGTTTTCTTTCTAATTCAAGCGATAACGCAATCCAAAAAATCCACGGACCCCTTGATTGGGGCCATACACATAGGATGGATCAAAGGTGAGCCCGAACGGGTTGTCGGGCGTTGCGACTACGTTTCCATTGCCATCAAAGCTGACGTCTTTATCGAAGGGATCTTTCGCCCGGGCAATGATAAACGGGTTGCCTCGATTGGGCGTCCAGTCGAGCAAATTTTTAATGCCCCCGTACACTTCAAAATCCTTTAGGCCCTTGTAGGTAAATTGTACATTTTGGATACTCCATATGGGTGAGAAATCCCGGCGCGGGTCGTTTTCCCCTAAAGTGGGTAACCGCATTGGGCCATAGAGGTTGCCGGTATAGTCTATCAAAAGTTGAAGGTTTCTGAAATGATACGATAGATTCCAGGTCCCGGTAAAGCTTTCCGTGAGTATTTGCTGTGTAGTGATTCCGTTTTCTGTTTGACTCACATCTTGAAAGGTGCCCCCAAGCAAGAACTTGAACCCATTGGGAAAAACAACATCCAAATTAACACTCACACCTTGGGAAACCGACCTACCGTTTAGATTGTCATAAATAATCTGATTGGGATTTGTGTCATAGTCCGGCAAAATGGCATTGCTAAAATGCGTATAAAAAGCCGATACGTCCAGACTGGCGAATACTCCATTATCGGCATAAACCTTTTTAAGATAATTGAGGTTCAGGTTATACGAACGTTCAGGTTTCAATTCCTCCGTGACGATCACATCGCGCGCTCCGGTCAATGCCGCATGTTCTTCGGTAAATAAATTAACTACCCGAAAGCCCGTACCCGCGTTGAATCGTAGGATGTCGTTATCGGATATTTTCCACCGATAGGCGGTTCGTGGGGTAAAAATATGCCCATGTCGGTTGTCATAATCGTACCGTGCTCCCAACAAAAGGGAGTGTTTTTTGGCTAGGGCCATTTCATCCTGTACGAATAAACTGGGAATAACGACCTCATCGGCAAAAGTGGTAGCTGTGGTATTGTCATCATAGTAATTGTAGCGCAGAGCACTACCGATCAGCAAATCGTGCTTGCCAAGGGTCTTGTCCCAAGTCAATTGCCCGAACCCGATGCGCTGATCGGCTAGGTAAGGTACGATGCCATAAACGGAATTTTGACTATGATCGTTATAGGAAAACGAAAGCAGCATCTTTTCGTCAGTAGGTAGTTGATATTTTCCCAATACCTCCCATCGACGGGTATAAATACTCTCACCGTAAATCTCATCGCCACCTCTGAACTTGGGAGTCCATTGCAGTTCACCACCCCACCGATCTTCATAAAAGAAACGACCTGCCAAAGAAAAAATACGGTCGTTTTTCCGTTTAAAATTCCATTTTTGAAAGACGGAGATACGGTCCTGTAGTGTTAGGTCTGTAAAATTGTCGCCATTATTGTCAATGGGTGTATCATAGTTAAAATAATTGATGCCCAGCAACATATCGGTCTTTTTGCCGATACTGATTTTGGCTCCCACATCCAAATTGTATTCCCCCCAACCGGTCGCAAAGGCATCGGCAAAAAAATCAGGTGCTTCCAAAGTGTTCTTGGTAATGATATTGATGAGCCCCCCAACCGCTTCGCTGCCATAAAGGCTGGATGCCGGTCCTTTCACGATTTCGATTTGATCAATCAATGAATTGGGTATTCCAGTAAGCCCGTAAACCGTTCCAAGCCCGCTCACAATGGGCATGCCATCGATCAATACCAGGGTGTAAGGCCCTTCCAAGCCATTAATATGGATATCTCCCGTATTACAAACATTACAGTTAATTTGTGGGCGTACCCCGTTGACGTTTTGCAGGGCCTCAAAAATACTGGCAGTCGGATTTTTTTTCAAAAAGGTAGGACTATAGACTTCCACAGGAACGGGACTTTCCGAACGATTCACCGCTTTCAAGGTACCGGTAACCACCATTTCATTCAACTGTTCCAAAGCCGGCTGCAGTTCGATGGAAACCGATTTAGTCTCGGTCGGACCCAACCGAATTTTCTCCGAATAGGGAAGATACCCGAGTATCGTCACCTTTAGTTCATAGATGTCCGCGGGGATATGCCTCAAATGAAAATCTCCCTTCCTACCCGTAACGGTACCAAGCGATGTGCCTTCTAGGTACACGTTCGCATAGGGTATGGGAATACCCTTTTCGGTAACCTTTCCATGAAGTTCGGCTTTCTGACCAGAAACAGGCAAAGAGGCTACGCAAAAAAGGGTGGTAATCCAAAAGGACCTATTATTTATTCTAAAACTTTTGATTTAAGTGTTTCTTAAATTATATTTTAGACAAATCTAAATATTTGTTTTTAGATATAAAAATGTAAATTCGCATAAATAAAAAAGTCGATGACGCTTTCGGAAGAGGATTATGTCAAGGTAATTTATCATTTGGGCAAAGGCGATAATGCCACGGTGTCGACAAACGCCGTTGCGCGACAGATGCAGACCAAGCCCTCTTCTGTAACCGATATGGTCAAAAAACTTTCGGAAAAAGGTGTCGTGAACTATCGCCCTTACAAGGGGGTAAGCCTTACCGAATACGGAAAGAAAGTGGCCCTTTCCTTGGTTCGTAAACACCGTCTTTGGGAGGTTTTTTTAGTAGATAAGCTCGATTTTTCATGGGATGAAGTACATGAGGTGGCCGAACAGTTGGAACATATTAAAAGTGAAAAATTAGTCGATCAACTCGACAAACATTTGGGCTATCCTACCATTGACCCCCATGGCGACCCCATCCCATCCAAGAACGGGGAGTTTAAGAGGGCCATCAAAAAGACGTTGAACGAGGTGCCTGTGGGAACAAATGGCATCTGCGTAGGGGTCAAGGATTCGTCGGCTCCTTTTCTCAAATTTCTGGACAAGAACAACATCGCCTTGGGAGATACCATCCTTGTAATTGATAAGGAAGAATTTGATGGGTCGTTACACATTCAAATCAAAGGGAACGACCTTCATATCTCTGACCAGATAGCTACCAACCTTTATCTTAAAATAACCGAATAGCCATGCAACAAGTAATCGATTACTTCGAATCTATCAACCCTATTTTGGCGGCCTTTTATGCCACGCTCTTTACGTGGGGACTCACGGCGGCCGGCGCGGCCTTGGTCTTTCTGTTCAAAGGGATGAATCGCGCGTTACTCGATGGCATGCTCGGGTTTACGGGAGGGGTCATGGTGGCAGCCAGTTTTTGGAGTCTTTTGGCTCCCGGTATTGAAATGAGTGAAGGTGAGGGATTCGTTAAGGTTATTCCCGCAGCCGTAGGCTTTCTGCTAGGTGCAGCATTTATCTTCGGATTGGACAAAATCCTACCACACTTGCACATCAATTTTAAGGAAAGTGAGCGTGAGGGCATCAAGACCCCTTGGCACCGTACCACCCTGTTAACCTTGGCGATTACCCTTCATAACATTCCCGAAGGTTTGGCCGTAGGGGTTTTGTTCGGTGGCGTTGCGGCCGGATTCGAGGGCGCGAGTATCGGGGGAGCCGTGGCGTTGGCCTTGGGCATCGGACTCCAAAATTTTCCGGAAGGTTTTGCCGTGGCCATGCCCTTACGCAGGCAGGGCTTAAGTCGATGGAAAAGCTTCCTTTACGGACAGGCTTCGGCCTCGGTAGAACCAATTGCCGCTGTGCTGGGCGCTTGGGCAGTACTTACCTTTGAACCTATCTTGCCGTACGCACTTTCTTTCGCCGCCGGTGCCATGATTTTTGTGGTCGTGGAGGAAGTCATCCCGGAAACCCAACAGGATAAATACACCGATATTGCGACCATGGGCTTTATCGGAGGATTCATTATCATGATGACCTTGGATGTGGGGCTAGGCTAAAATTGAACCTATCAAAGAAAACGACACCCTTATGAAAGGACTGCTAATTTTAATGTCTCTATTCTTTTTACCTCACGCAAGGGCTCAGACGGATGTTACACAAATTCAGCAGGAAATCAACACATCGGTTTGGAAACCGTTTCAAGAAGCATTTGAAACCTTGGACGCCAAAGCGTTAAATGAACTATATGCCAATCAAGTATTGCGGGTAACCCCAAATGGAATCGATACCGAAAATTCGTTTAAAGCTGCCAACGTGAAACGCTTTAACAGCTTCCTGGAGGAAGGTACTTCCATCTTCTTGGATTTTTGGTTCGATAGTAGGCATACCAACGAAACCACTTCCTATGAGGTCGGGTTTTATAGAATACGTGCCGCAAAGGATAACAGTACTACTAATAGCTATGGGCAATTTCATATTGTACTGAAAAGGATAAAAGGCCAGTGGAAAATCACACAAGACTGGGACACCACCACTATTAAAGGAAGTCCTATCAGTGCCGAGGATTTTGCAAAACGACAGCCAATGGCGTTTTAGCTTTTTCACTAACAAGACCTGCTCCATCACTCTCCCAAAATATCAAAAACGCCTTTTGTTAAAAATCGGTCTTCCGTGGAAAATTGGTTGGCATTCAAAATCGGGATAAATCCGTTTGTAGTGCTTCCGGTTTGTACCTGCAGTTGTTCAAAGGTATAGCCCGTATCCGTCTGGTCGGTAACCCGAAACACATACGACCTCCCGCCTTGTTCTGCAACCGCCGTCGAGGGTAACGCCAAGAAAATACCGGTCTCTATTACAATTCCCGCTTCCACGAACATTCCTGTCAAAAAATTATTTTCCGCTGTTTCATGTAAATGCCCATGCACTTTTATAGTTCGGTTTTCGCTTATTGAAGTTCCTATCAGATATACTTCCGCTTCAAAAATTTTCTCGGAAGCCTCAGGGATCGTAAACTGAATGGGCTGCCCCTTCTTCACCTTCATAATGTCTTTTTCGAATACAGAAAGTTCTAAATGAATGTGCGTATTGTCGATGATTTCCAAAATAGGGGATGCAGGCGAAACATAGGTACCCTTGGTGACGTTCATTTTTGTAATACTTCCATTAATGGGAGCATAAATCGACGAGACCGCGCTGATATTCCCTTTCTCAACCTCTGATAACGAAATATGAAGCATCGTCAATTGTTTGCGTAACCCCTGATACTTGGCGTTGGCCATTTTATAATCGCTCTCAGCCTTTAAAAAGCTTTTTTTCGAGCTTATATTCTCGTCCATTAGGATTTTTTGTCGCTCATACTCCGATCGCAAGTATGTGAGCTGTTGTTTGACTTCCAAATATTCCTGTTGGAGCGATACAAATTTCGGGTTTTCTATGGTCACCAAAAGCTGTCCTTTCTTCACCACATCCCCGATGAGCAAAGGCGTCTTTTTAATGTATCCTCCCATGATGGCGCTTACTACGGCCTTATTTTCAGGTGGCACATCGATTATACCATTCGTTTTAATAACTACTGGGAAGCTTTTTTCTTCCAGACCGCCTAAGGCCATGCCGCTATTCCCGAACTGTTCTTGGGTGAGTGTGATGGTTCCGATAGTTGTTTCGGCGACATCCGAGGGAACCTCGTTGGATTTTTTGTCTCCTTTGCCGCAGCCTGTGGTCATTGCCGTCAATAAGGCAATCAAGAGTAGGATGATCAATTTTTGCATGATGATGGATTTTTTATCATTGAGGCGTGGTTATGTTCTCTGTCCAAACCCTTGGAATATGTTATTCCAGGGTTAAATAGTTCAACTGTATGACTGTTTGGTTGTATCGATTCAAATTGTCGAGCCGATCAAGCTGTATTTCGTAGGAGTTCTCCAAGCTCTGTATGTATTGGAAAAAGTCGATTTCCCCGTTTTGAAAGCTACCATTGGCTGTTTTCAGAATTTCCTCCGATAAGGTCATACCTTCTTCCTCGTAGTATTCAAGCGTTTTAGCGTGTTTCTCATAGCGTACCTGAAGTTCCGCATACCGGGCATTCAATCGAAGTTCATACTCCTTTGATTGTTCGATAGCAATTTGTTCGGCAATCCTTGCCGCCTTGATACGCGCGCCATTCCCACCAAATAGTAACGGGATTTTGAGTCCGGCCTGATAGCCGTATAGGTTCCCGTCCACTGCGCTATTGGTTCCTTGGAAATAGTTGAAGCTAATATCGGGGAGCAGTTGTTGGGTCTCGTATTTTCGTTCGGCATTCGCCAAGTCTATGGTGTTCAGATAGTAGGCCATTTCCACGGTTTCGGCGATATTTATGACGTCTAGCGGGATTTTGCCCAAAGGCACCTGTTTGATCCTTGTACCGTCCGGTATCTGAGTTTTCGTCCGAAGTTGGTTGTAGGCAATAACGACATCTTGCCGTGACTGCTCGAAAGCAATCTGTAGTTGTCTTTGTTTGGACGATGCCGTAATTTTCTCCAAATAGTTCGTTTCACCCAATTCAAAACGCCGCTGCGCCCGATAGGCAAAATTTTGGTACAGACTATCGAGCCGTTGATAAATAGCTTCTTTCTCCCTAGTATATAAATAATGATGGTAGGCGGCGCTCACCTCCCGCCGTAACGCTTTCTCCTGGATGTCATAGCCACTGGAAGCAAGCGCATGATTCGCCTTGCCCACTTTTCTTTTTGAAAAATATACCGTAGGAAATAAAAAGTCCTGTTGCACCCCCAAAACATTCAGCGGCAGATTGCCGATGGTCAGATTATTCTGATCATACTCGTAATACAGTTGTGTCTTATCAAAATCAAAGGCATTCCCGATCAGCGCATCAGATCGGTTCACGTTGAGCTTCGCCGCCTTTAGACCGGCATTGTTCTCCAATGCATAGGACATCAACCCATCAAGATTCAATGGTTGTTCCTGCGCATTTCCCGAGGACGAAAAACCGAGTGCCACCAATGCCAAGAGTATAATTACTTTTCCGGGGGAAGGCTTCCAACCCTCTTTTCTATGCGTTTCAAACAGGGCGTACAGCACCGGTAGTACCACCAAAGTCAACAGGGTCGCCGTAATGAGTCCTCCAATGACCACGGTTGCCAGCGGCCGTTGCACTTCGGCGCCCGCGCTGGTCGAAATGGCCATTGGCAGAAATCCCAGGGCCGCCGCGGAGGCGGTCAGCAGTACGGCACGCAAACGATCTTGGGTACCTTTTTTGATCAGTGTTTCCATGTCTTCGAACTGTTGTTTTTTAAGTTCCTTAAAATGTTCTATCAAAACAATACCGTTCAGTACAGCAATCCCAAAAAGTGCGATAAAACCAACACCCGCAGAAATACTAAAGGGCATATCGCGTATCCACAATAATAAAACCCCACCTACTGCGGCCAATGGAATGGCAGAGTAAACAAGCAAGGCTTCCTTAACGGATTTAAATGCGAAGAAGAGCAAAATAAAAATCAGGAGTAGGGCAATAGGAACTGCGACCAACAAGCGTGATTGTGCACTTTGCAGGTTTTCGAACTGCCCTCCGTAGGTAATGCTATAGCCCACAGGAAGTTGAATGTTTTCGTTGATCAATTGTTGTACATCGTCCACTACCGATTGCAGGTCCCGGTTGCGTACATTGATGCCCACGACTATTCTTCGACGGGTATCATCCCGTGAAATCTTCGCCGCACCCTTTTGATAGGTGATGCTGGCCAGTTCGCTTAACGGTATCTTTTCACCGGCGGGCGTGTCAACGTAGAGGTTTTTGAGGTTGTCGATGTCTTTTCGGTTGCTAGCATCCAAACGCACGACCAAATCAAATCGTTTTTCCCCCTCGAAAACACTGCCGACGGTTCGCCCGGCAAATCCCATCGAGACCATGTCATTAAGGTCTTGGATATTGTGCCCGAATCGGGCTATCTTCGCCCGGTCGTATCGGACATTCATTTGTGGAAGTCCCACAATTTTCTCCACCGTAATATCCGCTGCCCCATCTACCTCTTTAATAAGATTTTTGATTTCATTTCCTTTTTTGCTTAAAACATCGAGGTCTTCCCCGAAAATCTTGATCGCGATATCGGCACGAACGCCCGTAATGAGTTCGTTAAATCGCATTTCGATGGGTTGGGTAAACTCCACCTCCATACCGGGGATAATCGCCAAGGCTTCCTTAAACTTGCCGGCCAGTTCATCCTTGCTCTTGGCCGAAACCCATTCGTTTTTGGGCTTAAGTACGATGATGACATCACTTTCTTCCATTGACATGGGGTCGGTAGGCACCTCCGCAGCACCGATACGGGTTACGACTTGTTTGACCTCCGGAAAGCTATCCAATAGGATTTTTTCGATCTGGGTGGTCGTTTCAATGGTCTTTCCTAGCGAAGTTCCGGTCTTTAGTACGGGCTGTACTACAAAATCGCCTTCGTCCAAGGTGGGAACAAACTCCCCGCCCATTCTGGAAAACAGAAAAACGGTGAACAGCAACAGTAGGGTCGCCAAGCCCAAAACCATTTTTTTATGCCGTAGCGCCCAATCGATAGTCGGTTCGTATCGGGTATGTAGCCACCGCATTAATCGTACGGATATGTTCTTGTCCGAGGGTTGTGATGCCCGCAGTATCAAGGAGGCCACCACGGGCACGTATGTAAGGCAAAAGATCATCGCCCCGATCAATGCAAAGCTAAAGGTAAGTGCCATGGGTTTGAACATCTTGCCCTCGACCCCGCTCAAGGAAAGAATAGGGATAAATACGATCAGGATAATCAGCTGTCCAAAAATAGCGGAATTCATCATCTTGGAAGCGCTGTTGAACGTTATGATATCTTTTTCATGCTGTAATTCCGATTTCCCCAATTCTTTAAATTCTGAACTTTTGAACGAAATCTGAAAGGCAACAAATTCTACGATGATTACGGCCCCGTCTATGATAATACCGAAGTCAATGGCCCCCAGGCTCATCAAATTTGCATCTACCCCAAAAACGTACATCATCGAAAGCGCAAACAGCAAACATAGGGGAATCACCGAGGCCACTATAAGTCCGGACCTGAAATTTCCCAATAACAAGACCACTACGAAAATGACTATCAAGCAACCCAAAACAAGGTTCTCCGTAACGGTAAAGGTCGTTTTTGCAATGAGCTCGCTACGATTCAAAAAAGCATTGATATAGACCCCTTCGGGCAACGACTGCGAAATTTCCGCTACCCGTTCGTTGACCGCATCGATGACCTGTTTGGAGTTGGCATTCTTGAGCATCATCACCTGTCCTAAAACCTTTTCACCTTCTCCGTTCCCGGTAATCGCCCCAAAACGTGTGGCGCTGCCGTAGCCTACCTTTGCCACATCCTTTATATAGATTGGAATACCCTCTTTCGTTGTGATGACGATGTTCCTAATATCTTCCAAGTCTTCGACCAGACCCTCCCCCCGAATAAAATATGCTTGGTTTATTTTTTCAATATAACCACTACCGGCGACACTGTTGTTGTTTTCCAAGGCATTAAAAACCTCTTTTGCCGTGATGTCCATGGCATTGAGTTTTTCCGTCTTGATGGCAACTTCATATTGTTTTAAGTACCCTCCCCACGTATTGACTTCCACCACACCTGGAATTCCCGACAGTTGCCTTTTAACAATCCAATCCTGTATCGTCCGCAGCTCCATGGCATCGTAGCGGTCTTCATAACCAGGCTTCACATCCAAAATATATTGATAGATTTCGCCCAAGCCGGTAGTAACCGGACCCATGGTCGGTGTTCCGAAACCCTCCGGGATTTTCTCCGAGGCCGATTTAATTTTTTCGGCTATCAATTGCCTCGGTAGATACGTGCCCAAGTCATCCTCAAATACGATGGTAACCACCGATAATCCAAACTTTGTGACCGAACGGATTTCGATCACACCTGGAAGGTTGGCCATTTCGAGCTCCACGGGATAGGTGATGAACTGCTCCATGTCTTGGGTCGACAGGTTCCGTGAAGTGGTGATTACCTGTACCTGATTGTTGGTTACGTCCGGTACGGCACCAATTGGAATCTGGGTCAACGAATATATCCCGAAACCCATCACAAAAATGGTAAACAAGAGTATAATGAACTTGTTACGTATACTGAAATTGATAATGTGTGAAAGCATAATCCATAAATGAAAATACATCAAACCAATCAAGACTAGTTTGACAAAAAAATAGTACGACAACCTGGATTACGCCTGCTGGGGCGGTTGAAAAAGGCCCTCTTGGGCCAAGAAACGGTAAGAAGCTTGATAAAAATAGTTGGAATCTTCGTCGGACTTGATTTCAAGAGCGGCGGAATACTCCGTTGGCTGATTCAACACAAAAGCGGAAAGCGAAGCTGTTTGGCACTGGTGTTGAAAGGGCAGTTGCTCATGATCCTTCTTCTCCTCTTGATGTTTTTGGCTGTGTTCTGCCTCGAGTTCACCATAGTGTTTGGAGATAAAGACAACGAAATTGTCCCCATATTCCTCGGCGTGAAATTGGGCATGCTCGATTAACTCGTCCAATTCGACAATATCTTTCCAATGGATATTGAAGCTTTGAAAGAGGATGAGCGTGGAAACTACTATGCTAACAAATTTTATCATACGACGACTATCATAAAGATAGCCTTTTTTCAGGGCAAACCCTAGTAGATAAAGAAAAACATCCAACAGGCCCATTTGTAAGAATTGGGTATTCCCGGAAGATTGCGTTGAAGAAACCAAGAAAGGAAACGCCGTTTCATCATACTGTTTTCACTGATTGCACTTGACTCCAAAAGACCTCGTTATTACTTCTCAGGCAACACCTTGTCAAAACCAAGGCTAATGCGTAAGTTTAACTTCTAAATCAACGTGGCATGCATTGTAAAAACTATCTTCTAGTTTTCCTATTTGGAATACTCACCTCGGCCGCTATCTCCCAAAAATCCCATTTTTCCTATCTCGATGTCTTTGATCTGGAATATGTATCGGATCCCCAAATTTCTCCAAACGGTGATTGGGTGGTCTATCGCAGAATGGTATTTGACGTGATGAAAGACGTCACCGTGGGCAATCTCTGGATGATACGGTCCGATGGTTCGCAACATCGAAAGCTGACTTCCAGGGAGGTTTCCGAATCAAGTCCTAGATGGTCCCCGACCGGTGACCGCCTAGCGTTTTTAAGCAATACGGACGAAGGTTCCGAAATCTATATGTACTGGATAGGTTCAGGAAGCATCGCAAAAATCACGCAACTGCCTTTTAGTCCCAGTTCCATTACCTGGTCTCCCGATGGGAGTCAACTTGCCTTTTCGATGAATGTCGAAAAGGCGGCTCCGGTATTGGCCAAAATGCCCAAAAAGCCTAAAGGTGCCAAATGGGCCGATGCCCCTAGGATTACAGACCGGGTCTATCATGAGGCCGATGGGCGAGGGTATATAAAGCCGGGGTTCAATCATATTTTTACGATTCCGGCACTAGGGGGTGCCCCTCGACAGCTTACTTCGGGAGACTATCATCACAGAGGAACTTTATCCTGGTCCAGTGATGGTCGTAAACTCTATTTTTCCGGGAACAGAACACCGGATTGGGAGTATGATTTCAGAAATAGTGAAATCTATTCGGTCGACGTGCGTACGGGAGAAATCGAGTCGCTGACCGATCGAAACGGACCTGACCGGAACCCGATCGTATCGCCCAATGGCCGATATATCGCCTATATCGGTTTTGAAGATAAGGTACAGGCGTATCAAGTTCGAAAACTTCATATCATGAATGCCGACGGAAGCAACAAAAGAGTACTTTCCAGCGATTTGGACCGAAGTGTTTCAAACTTGGTATGGGATGCCAAAAGTGAAGGCCTTTTCTTTTCGTACGACGATAAGGGAAATAGCAAAATCGCGCACATCCCGCTTAACGGGAAGGTCAGGAAATTAGCGGATAATATGGGAGGTACTTCCATCGGGAGACCCTACGCAGGCGGCTCTTTCAGTGTTTCCAATAATGGTACCATCGCCTTCACCCAAACGAGGCCGGAATACCCGTCCGAATTGGCCGTGGTCAATAGCAAGACCAAAAAAGCATCCAAAATAACCACACTCAACCGGGCTTTGTTGGATTTTAGACAGTTGGGAGAGGTGACCGAGGTATGGTACAAATCGAGCGTTGACCAACGTGATATTCAAGGGTGGGTGGTCTTTCCACCGCACTACGATGCCAATAAAAAATATCCTTTTTTGGTAGAAAACCACGGCGGACCCATCTTGAACTATGGAGACCGATTTTCTGCCGAGATGCAGCTGTATGCCGCCGCTGGATATATCGTTTTCTATCCAAATGCCCGAGGCAGTACCAGTTACGGGGAGGAGTTTGGCAACCAGTTGTACAACAACTACCCCGGGGAAGACTATAACGATGTGATGGATGGGGTGGATCATTGTATTGAAAAGGGTTGGGCCCATGAAGATCAACTCTTCGTCACGGGTGGAAGTGCCGGGGGCATCATGTCGGCCTGGATAATCGGCAAGAACAACCGCTTCGAAGCGGCCGTGGTCGCCAAGCCCGTCATGAATTGGATCAGTAAAACCTTGGTGGCCGACAACTATTTTGGCTATGCCAATAGCCGTTATCCCGGCCAACCCTGGGAAAATTTTGAGGGTTATTGGAAATTTTCCCCGCTTTCGCTCGTTGGTACTATAGAAACACCGACCATGGTGATGGTAGGCATGAACGATTTACGCACCCCTCCCAGCGAGGCCAAACAATTGTATCATGCGCTCAAGTTGCGGAAGATTCCCACGGTACTGGTCGAGATTCCGGGAGCAAGCCATGGTATAGCCAACAGGCCCAGTAATTTGATCACAAAAATCGCCCATACCTTGGCCTGGCTCGAAAAATACGGTGGGGCATCACTTGAGCAAGAGGAGTAACCAAGTGGTCACCGACGGACGAAATGCTAGCAATAAAGACGAAACAGCGATTATGAAGAAAAAACGGCTTTGGCTTTGGAACCTTCTCATTGTGCTTACCGTTATCGTATGCCTGTTGGCATTTCTGGCCCACTCGAAGAACTGGACCAAAATCAAACCGGATAAAATGCAGCTACTGTCCGGATTTTATTATAAAGAGCTGCAGTTTTCCGATATTGACAGCGTGCAATGGGTTGAGAAAATACCACCGATGGAACGGCTAACGGGGTTTTCGGCCTTTGATAAGGGAAAAGGCATTTATAGGGAGTTCAAGGATTCCCTTACCGATGAGAAGGTATACGTATACGTGGATAATTTCTCGTCGCAGAAAATTAGGTTGGTCTACAAAGACTCTTTACAACTTTATGTAAACATGAAAGACTCGACCGACACCGAGGCCCTGTTTCAACTGTTACAAAGTAAAATCGCAATGGAAGAACCCAAATAACAGTAGTCAGGTTTTTGTTCTAAAAATTCTAATAACGAGTTCGCTATGGCTAAATCGATTTTTTTATTGGTACTATTCCCGGTACTTGTTTGCTCCCAAAATACGCTTACAGTATCTGTCAAAGGGGTAAAGTCTTCAGAAGGGAATATCAGTATCGGCCTCTATACAGATGCGGAAGGCTTCCTCAAGGCCGATAAAATATATAAAGGCTTGTTCCAAAAAGCACAAGAAGGAACCACCACTGCCGTTATTGAGAATTTGCCCAAAGGCACTTATGCCATAGCAGTGTACCATGATGAGAATGCCAATGAAGAGTTGGACACCAACCTCCTCGGCATTCCCAAGGAACCGCTGGGTTTTTCAAAAGGTAAACTCAAGACGTTCGGCCCTCCCGATTTCGAGGAATGCGCCTTTCGGCTTGATACAGATCAAGAGATTCTTGTTACAATCAAGTAAGTATCCATTAAATTTCAAGATTTTGTTAATTCGTTGTACGGCATATCATTATGTTGTATTTTGAAATACTAATCGATAAAACAAAAATCATGGAAACAAAGGAAATTGCGAGCAAACTGGTAGCATGGTGCAAAAAGGGAGATTTTGAATCGCCCTATCAGGAACTCTATAGCCCCAAAATCGTAAGTATCGAAAACGACGGAAAAGGAGAGGGTGCTTATGTGGAAGGCTTTGAAGGTATTCAAAAGAAAGGGGAATGGTGGCAAGAAAATTTTGAAGTACATAATACAAGTGTTTCCGAACCGATTGTGGCAGATAATTGGTTTTCAGTAAAATTCGAGATGGACACTACCCACAAACCGTCGGGACAACGTTCGACCACATCGGAAATAGCGGTCTATGAGGTAAAGGAAGGTAAAATTGTGAAAGAGCAATTCTTCTATGACGAACAGGGGTAATACCCTAGTTTGTAAAAAGGATAAAATTAAAATAGAGGGTGTCTAAAAAGCAAGCCTGAATGTCATATTGAGCCTGTCGAAATATAGAAGGTTTTGATAATCAAAAATCGGTTTCGACATGCTCAACCTAACAACAAGACCAAATGGATTTTTTAGACACCCTCTTTGTTTTCGTTTCAATGTAATTTGTGCCAAACTAGTGTTAAATCCTTTTCTGAAACGATTGTTTCATTATATTTGTACTATATTTTTTGATAAATGCCAAGAATAGAGGAATTTGATAGGGAATCGGTGCTCAAGAATGCCATGAACGTTTTTTGGGAGAAGGGCTATAATGGCACTTCCATGCAGGATTTGGTCGATGCAACCGGATTGAACCGCTCTAGCCTCTACAATTCCTTTGGTTCCAAGCTGGAACTGTATCAAGACACCTTGAAACATTATCAGAAAGAAACCGGTGGAATGTTCCAAAAAGCATTGGTCAAGGCTAAAAACCCCCTAGAGGCAATTCGTTTAATTTTTGAGAGTTTCCTACCGGAGATTATCTCCGATGAAAAAAGCAAGGGCTGTTACTCGATGAACTGTAAAGCGGAAATGGGCAATCAGGACAAGAATATACGACAGTGGCTCCTGAACACACAGGAACAGTCCTTACAGCTTTTTCAGAATTTGATAAAGAGTGGTCAAGAACAGGGCATCATCAATAAAAGACTCGATTGTAGAACGTATGCATACTATGTGTTCAATACCTTTCAAGGGTTTCGAATGACCGGGATATTGGTAAAGGATAGGACTGTTCTTAAAGGTATTATCGAGCAGACAATCGATTTGTTGAAGTAATTTTTTTATCAATTTTTGAAACGTTCGTTTCATAAAAGCAGTTTTATCAAATAAGTAATATGTATAATCTCCCCGTTTCAGGGGAAGTAAAATCAGTGTAAAATGAGCAATTTTAGTGGAAAAACAGTAGTAATTACCGGAGGAACAAGTGGCATCGGCCTTGCCACCGCCGAAGAATTTGTTAAAAGGGGAGCCCATGTAATCATCACCAGTCGCAAACAAGAAAATATCGACAGCACTTTGTCCAAGCTGGGGGCCAACGCCAAGGGAATCGTAAGCGACGCCGGGAAAACCTCCGATTTGTGGAAACTTCGCGAAGAAGTGGAAAAGCATGTCGACGCCATTGATATTCTTTTCGTCAATGCGGGCTTTGGTAAATTCAATTCCCTGGCAGAAACCAGCGAAGAAGCATTCGACAGTCAATTCAACGCCTTGGTCAAGGGTGGATATTTCACGGTTCAACAACTGGCTCCGATACTTGCGGATGGAGGTTCCATTATTTTCAATACCAGTGTCGTAACCGATATCGCCATGCCCGGAGCCAGTGTTTACGGGGCGGCCAAAAGTGCCGTTCAGTACCTGAACAAAAGTTTCGCCAACGAATTAAAGGAACGGAATATTCGTGTGAATGCCGTGAGCCCCGGACCCATCGGGACCAATTTTTTCAATGAAGCCGGGGTTCCCCAAGAGCAGCAAGAGCAAATGGCGGGGGCCATCCTGTCGCAAGTACCAATGAATCGTTTTGGGGAACCTTCGGAGATTGCAAAAACCGTATTATTTTTAGCTAGCGAAGACGCCAGTTTTATCACAGGTCATGAAATACAGGTAGATGGCGGAATGGTACAGGTATAGCTTTTGCCGAACATATGAAAAACCCACTAAATGTGAAGCATCTGGTGGGTTTTTCCTTTTGATCCCTTTTTAGTCAAATCGTCCTATAGATTGAAAATAGCACTGAGGTTGTACCCATTCCCCATGCAATAGGTATCTTTGGGCCAAACAGTTTTCCATGGTTCTTTTAGCGCAGTTCGTAGGAGCATTATATGGCTTGTTGGCCATCATCTTTGGGGCATTTGGTGCCCATGCCCTGAAAAAATCTTTTTCCTCCGAGCAACTCAAAAGTTTCGAGACCGGGGTCAAGTATCAGATGTACCATGCCATTTTACTGCTGGTGTTAAGTTTTAACCTCAACCTGGAAACCACCTTGGAGCGCAGTATGATCTACTGTTTTGTACTCGGTACTTTTTTGTTTTCCTTTAGCATCTACGCATTGACTTTCAGTGCCTCAAAAGGGAAAAAACTTCGAATAATGGGTCCCGTTACACCCTTGGGAGGGCTTTTTCTCGCATTAGGTTGGGCTCTGTTGCTCTACTATTTTATCGAGGAATTCATATAGTTTTGGACTATTCCTCCGAACACTATGCTTTACCTATGTATACCACACTCCCCTCGCGTCACAGTCTCAAATACATGTTCCCGTTAATGGTATTCAAGCGCAAGCTACTTGTGGCGTTTTCCGTGCTCCCCGCAATTTTTTGTCCTATATGCCGGTTTGAGAATTTGAACGTCAGTTTTTCATCCGCATATATGTTCCCGTGAATGGTTTCCGCAGTAAGGCTCGTATTCACCATTCGTAGATCGATCTCCCCGTTAATGGTCGAAAGGTCCAAGGTACCCGAATACTTGGCGATTTCGATATCACCGTTGATCAGGTCAGCGGTAAATTCGCCTTCAATGATCTCTGATGTTAAATCCCCGTTGATACTGCTCACTTTAAAACGCGCATTTTTTGGAACGTAGAGGGCATAGTTGAATTCGGTCAAATCGCCTGTATTGTAACAGTTTCGTTTCTTGGATGGGTTTTTGGCGAGACAGTCTTTGCGATAGGCCTCAAAAACCGGCTCTGCTTTGGAGGTAATTCGCATTTTTGTCGGGTTTACGTCAAAAATCAACTGATATAGTTCTTGAAATTCAGGGTCTTCGGTGTAAATATCCGCCTTGAGATACACTTGGTTCCTTTCCCAGGTCTTGACCTTGATATCGGAGGCAAACTTTACATCGAGTTCAATATACTGATTGGTATAATCAATGTTCTTTTCAATTATTTTTTGTGCTGAAAGTGCTAGGCTGATGAGGCCTAGGAATAGTGTAATACTAATTCTCATGACTGTTCGTTTTTTCTTTTACTAAATTGTTTTAGTTATTCCCTACTGTTTTCTCAGATAAATATTTCCATTGGTCGACTTTAGCCTGATGGCCACGCCGCCGTTGTTCAGTTGTCCTTTCACCTTTCTCCCGGAAATGGACTTCAGTCCATCTTTCTCGGGCCTGCTCAGGTCAAAATTCGTATAAATATCCCCGTTCCAAGAGCTTAACTCCATATTGGCCGAGGTATTCCCGGGCAAGGTCACATCGATTTCTCCGTTGGTGGTGGTGATGATAATTGGCGAGTCCTGCATAATTTTGTCAAACACCACCTTGATTCCCTGATTTAAGGAATAGGCGGTTATGGGACCTGATACATTCTCCAAAATAAGGCCGCCATTCAAATTCGCATTTGCCTCTACTTCCCCGGTAAAGCCTTCGATACGGATATCCCCATCCCACGTATTGGTGACCGATACGTTTTGGGATTTTGGCAGATAAATCTCCGCTCCCTTTGACTTCATCAGGTTTGTGACGATCATGTTGTTACCCGCCTGTACTACGTTGAAACCTATGTCGGTATTATCGGTACCGCCCGCGCCGACCAATTTGAGTCCTTTTGCCCTCTCCGGAATCGGTTCGCTTTGGGACACCTTAATCAAAAGTTCCTCTTTGTCATGGGTCTTTAATGTAATTTCGGATTTGGTTTCGATTTTTACCCATTCGACTCCGTTCAGCGGTTTGCTGAAATCCGATTGTGCCGAAAGGTTTTGGGAAGCGACTACTATCGCAATGGATACAAGGATTTTTTTCATGATTTTCGTTTTTTGATCGTTATATGATTTCTGGTAATACTTGTTTTATTTCCGCTTTGACAAACGGTTGGGTCCCTTCCTGTTCCAATAATTCCTTAAGGGCGCCTGCTGCCTTCTTTTCCTGGACTTTTACCAAGTTTTGAATCAATGCTATCTGTATACTTGGGTTTTTCTCGGTCGACAACGCTTTTATAAACGCCTCCTTTACAATTTCGGACTTGGTAAATTCGGATAATGCCTCCAATGCGGCCAAGCGAACATTTGCATTTTCATCGTGATGCATGCGATCCACCAAGGCTTCTACAATGGCATCATCGGGATCGGTGAATCCGTTGATATAACCGACTCCTTGGATTCGTTTGCTGGCCGATTGGTTCTCCATCAGCGACAGCATAGCGGTCTGCTTGGCCTCGAGGCCTTCGGTCTTTAGCGCCACAATCTCAATCTCGGATTCCGTTTCTTGCTGATACTTTCCGAACATGAAAGCCCCTACCAATAGAACGATGCTGGCCGCTACCTTCAATATGTTTGCCCATGGGAACCTGGTGGCCTCGTCTTTCGGGGATAAGGCGACTGTTTCACGTTCTTGACGTTTCTCCTGCTCCAAGTGTTCCAGAAAAGTGCTGCGCACCCGCTCTGTCGGCACTAGAGTTTCCTCCTTGGCCATTGCTTCGAAAAGAAGCTTGAACTCTTCCAACTCGGAGGCACAGGCCGAACATTCCCGCAAGTGGGCTTCCACCTGTTGTTTTTGTTCGTTATCCAAGGTTTGGTCCAGGTAATCGGGGAGCAAATCGGTGATATGTTTCTTTTCGGTCATCATACATTTTCAAAATAAATCGTTTTTAATTTTTTTAAGGCCCTGTTCACCTTTGTTTTTACGGCGCCTTCGGTACTTCCTACGATGTGCGCAAGCTCTGCGTATCGAATCCCTTGAAAGCGGTTCATGATCACTAGTTCCCTATCGGAAGCTTCCAACTTTTCCAGTGCCATGTGCAAATGTGAATACGCCTCTTCTTTCTCCTCGGGCATATTCGCCAAACGAAATTCAACGGTATCGATATTCTCATTGTTTTCCTTGTTCCGTCTGAAATGGGTATTCAAACTATTTCTAGCAATTGTAAACATCCAGGAGACAAAGTTGCCGTTATTATACGATTTGCGGTACCTCATCAACTTGTAAAAAACATCCTGCGTTAGGTCTTCGCTCAACATCCTGTCCCTCGACATCTTATACAGAAAGTTGTATACATGCACATGATGGCGTTCAAATAGCACCTTTAGCATATCAAGATTGCCATTTGCAACTTGCTGCATCACTAATTCGTTCGAAGGCTCTTTCAACGGTTTCCTAGTTGGTGTTCATTGGTATATAGTCTGGAAATTACAAAAGGTTACAGCAGGAAGCGAAAAAATTTGGAAAGTGGACCCCTATAAGGGAATCGAACCCTTGGGGCTATCTTTGAGCATCGGTTTAAAATGCCCACCGCGCTCCTTGATTGGCAATCAATGGTCTGTTGATGATCCCAAGACCTTGGTCTTAGTCGCCCAATTCGACTTGTGACGTAAATTCCTTGATGGCCTTGTTCGGCTCGATGATATCGTAGCCCGCCCAGAAAGTAGGGTCATAATTTGGCATGTAGGTAGGCAGTAAGTTATTATTCTCCTTAAACGCCTCATACGTGCCCGAATTAATAGGGTCAAGATCAAAAACCACCAGCTCGTATCGATTGGTGCTTCCAAAAGCGGCGTCAACCTTGAGCGACAGCTCGTTTTGCTTTCGGCGCCCTTTTACATTCTTGTTCTTCTCGATAATCTTTACAGGTCTTTTAAAACCTATACGGTTGCCTTTCTCTATATTGTAATAACGTAGGTGGTACTTTTCATTATCCCCTTTGGAAAAAATAATGCTTCCCCTAGCCAAGTATTCATTAAGGGAAACCCCCAATAATTTGAACTTACGCAGGGGCTCAACATTCTCAAAATCCATTCGGATAACGGCAAAATCATCGGAATTCACAAAAATTCTACCCTGAAATTCCTCGGACCTTTTGGGCTTGAAACCGATAACGTAGACGGCATCATCCCCTACATACGTGAAATTCTCCAGTATCAAGTCGTACCTTCCCGGTTTAAAAAGTACATTGTAATCGGTGTCCTCAAAAATAGGCAGGTTGCCATATAGGTTGCCCAAGGTCTCCCGCTGGTATTTTGAAAAGAATTTCTTCCTATTTTCCTCGTTCTTCTTTTTTTTCTCCAATTCTTTTTGAAGGGCAACGGCATCGGTAGAATCCACTTCCGTGATGCCCAATTCGAGCGAATCGATCTTTGTGCCGAAGATTCCGGATTTTATTTTAAAATAGGAATCGGTCTTCACGTTTGCCTTGATGATCTTGTTGAATTTCTCTTCCAATTTGTCATAATCCAACTCCCTGCTCTTATCGTACAGCTCCGAAGCCTTGATCAGGTCCAGTTTTTGCTCCTCACTATCACTTGCACCGTACAGATCTCCGAGGATTTCGGTATAGAACGTACTGCTTTTGGGTACCGTTCTGATGACACTGTCCAAGAACTTTTTGTTAAAGGCATCGATGGTTGATTTTTTCAGGGTGTAATCTGTCTTTATGATGTTGTTCCGGAATGTTTGTCGTAAAAACAACCGCTTTTTGGAGTACCCTTGATGGTAATTCTTGACGAGATTTTTTTCAACCTCCTCGATAATCTCCTTAGGGGTATACTTTTTATTGGTAACGATGACCGGGTTAAGCTCAATAGCTTTCGCGGGCAGATAAATAACGTTCTCAGTGAATTCGTTAATGGGTTTTCCCAGGGATGCATAACCGATACAGGAAAGAAATAAGGAATCGGTTTCTTTGATGGAACCATCCAAGCGAAATGTAAAACGTCCTTCTTCGTTGGTAATCATCCCTTTGTTGTTCAGGCGAACGGTCACATAGGGAATCGGCTTTTTGGTAGCCGAATCCAGTACTACCGAGCTAAGCTGTTGCGCATAGCCCTGGAAGCCCAGGATCAGCGCCAAGAGGGATAGGTGTTTTATGGTCATCGTTGGCATTATATCTATCGTGAAAACAAAAGAAGGAATACCCTTTTAACTTACCGACCCCTTTTTGATTTCCTTAATACGGATTTATCCTTTTTTTAACGAATCGAAAAACGAACTATAACGAGGAAGACGTGTCTTGGGAAGAATTGTGACAACGCACTCAAGACGGCACCGATAGTTCCTTGAAATCAGTGGCACCCACAATCATCCTGTCCACAACCCTTTTCTTTACGCTTGTGGGCACCTTTCGAAACGAACAGTGATTTGGGCAAAAAGAATTTCCTGACGATAAAGCCCACTGCTATCGCAAGTGTAATGTATACCAATATAGGTTGCAGCATACCCATTTTATTATTTTAATACTTGATAGGCAATCAATGCTACAAGATACGCAAAAGTGCTCATAAAAACCAGTTGCGCCGTGGGCCATTTCCAAGAATTGGTCTCCCTTTTTACTACTGCCAGGGTACTCATGCATTGCATGGCAAAGGCGTAGAAAAGCAACAGGGATATTCCCGAGGCAAGGTTAAATATCGGCTTTTTGGTGGTCGGGTCCACTTCGGCCGCCATTCGCTGGGTAATGGTATCCGTATTTTCCTCATCGCTACCCACACTATAGATGGTCGCCAAGGTGCCTACGAATACTTCCCGGGCGGCAAAAGAAGTCAGTACCGCAATTCCTATCTTCCAATCGTACCCCAAAGGCTTTACAATGGGTTCAATGGCTTTGCCCATATACCCCATATAAGAGTTCTCCAATTTAAAGCTGGATATCTCCTGGTTCTTTGCCGTCTCAAACAGCGCTTCTTTTCGCTGTTGCAACGAGTCTGCAATGGCAGCGGCATCAATCCGGTACACTTCATTTTGAACACTGTCGCGCAAGGCTTCGTTGTAGGCAACTAGACCGGACTCGATGTTGGACCGATTAAAATCCGACAGCCCTTCCGACGCAATACGCTTTTCCACGATTTCCTCGGCATTCTTGAAATTATCGGAAATCCCGTTGGAACCTAGGAACCAAAGAATGATAGCAATCGCCAGGATTATCTTTCCGGCCCCGACCACAAAACTCTTGGTCTTTTCCCAGACCGTAAACACGACGTTTTTAAAAAGGGGCAACTTATAATTGGGCATCTCGACCACAAAGAACGAGCGACTCTTTATTTTCAGAATCCTGTTCAACACCATAGCTGCCAAAATAGCGGCACCAAAGCCAATAAGATAGAGCAGCATCAAGGTGAGGCCTTGATAGTTGAGGCCCAAAAATCGCCCTTTCGGGATGACCAGAGCGATAATAATCAAATACACTGGCAAACGGGCCGAGCAAGTAGTGAACGGGGTCACTAAAATGGTAATCAGACGTTCTTTCCAGTTTTCGATGGTACGGGTCGCCATAACGGCAGGAATAGCGCAGGCCGTTCCCGAAATAAGGGGTACGACACTCTTACCACTGAGGCCAAAGGGACGCATTAATTTGTCCATAAGGAATACCACCCGGCTCATATATCCCGTTTCCTCCAATAGGGAAATAAACAAGAACAAAAAGGCGATTTGGGGCACAAATACCACAATGCCACCGATACCCGACAAGACGCCTTCCGCTATTAAGTTTGTAAATACGCCAGGGGGTAGGGTATTCTTCACCCATTCACTGGCCGAGGCAAAAAACGTTTCGATGATGGCTTGCGGATACCCGCTCCAATCGTAAATAGCCTGGAAAATAGAAAGCAGGATCACAAAAAAAATAAGATACCCAAATATCTTGTGCGTGAGTATCTTATCGAGACTGGCTCGAAATCCTTTGGCTGCAGCAATGTCAATTTTGTAGGTCTCCTTTAGAATTCCGTTGATAAACTGATAGCGCAGAATGGTCTCCTTTTGCTGCAATCGCTTCAGCTCCGACTTGGATTTGGTGGTAAAGGAAGAAGAGTCCTTGATCAGCATTTTTTCAATCGGCATGAAGTTGACATCCTGGGTAATCACCAACCACAACTTGTAGAGATCTTGATTGGGAAAGGTTTCCTTGAGCCGTTCGAAATAGCTGGGTTCGATGACCGTAGTGTCGACATTGGGATTTCTGGAGAGTGTCTTATATTCGGATATCAACTCTTTCAACCGGTCGATACCGGTGCCTTTTCGGGTGCTGACTAGGGCAATCTTGGTATCGAGCTTTTCCTCTAAAAGCGGAATATCCAATGATATCCCCGTACGGGTCATTCTATCGGCCATATTGATCACCAAAATAGCCGGAATCCTGAGGTCTTTGATTTGGGTAAAAAGCAGGAGATTGCGCTTTAAATTCTCCACATCACTGATAACCACCGCCACATCGGGGTGGTCCTTATCGTTTTTGTTCAACAGCAATTCTACCGCGACACTCTCATCCAAAGAGGTCGTATTCAAACTGTAGGTACCGGGAAGATCTAAGATATGGGCCTTGACACCCCGTGGAAGCTTGCAGACACCTTCCTTTTTTTCAACGGTAATCCCGGGATAATTACCCACCTTTTGTTTGAGTCCCGTGAGTTGGTTGAAAACTGAGGTCTTTCCGGTGTTGGGATTGCCGATAAGCGCTACATTGATCTGTTTGCTCATCGCACCGTGTCTTCTTCGATAATCTCCAATTGGATCAAGGCTGCCATCGATCGCCTTATCGCGATGTGGGAGCCGTTGACGTTAATGTAGATCGGGTCTTTCAAGGGCGCTACCTGTACCAATTCTACCTGGTTCCCCGGCAGGCAGCCCAGTTCCAACAACTTGATGGGAAGGATGTCATCGGCAAACTCTTTGATGATTCCTTTCTGTCCACGTTTTAGCTGAGCGACCGTAATCTCCAATTCTTATTTAGATTGATTATAAGTAAGGGCAAATGTAAAAGAAAAAACCCGAAATGTTTGCTAAAACAACAAAAAAGAAAATTTCGAAGTAAACGGATTGGATTGAGCTGCGGAAGGCCCCTTTATTTCGTGTAAGATTCCTGCAACACCTTTAAATCACGCATCAAGCGTTCTATTTCCTCTTTATTGGTCCCATCATAAAATCCCCGCACCTGTCGTTCTTTGTCGACCAGAATAAAGTTCTCGGTATGGATCATGTCGAAGGGTCCTCCGTCGCCATCGGTCTTAACGGCCAAATACGATTTACGCGCCAGTTCGTAAATCTGTTTTTTATCCCCAGTGACCAAATTCCATTTCGCATCGTTCACGCCTTTTTCCCGGGCGTATTTCTTTAGTTGCCCCACTGAATCGATCTCTGGGGTTACCGAATGGGAAAGCAACAACACCTCGGTTTCGTTCTCGATCCGATCCTGAATATCGGCCATATTCTTGGTCATGATCGGGCAGATCGTTGGGCAGGTGGTAAAGAAAAAGTCGGCGATGTAAATCTTGTCTTTATAATCATCTTGGGTAACCGTTTCCCCATTTTGATTGATCAGCGAAAAGTCGGCAATGGTATGGTACTTGCGTTTGTATTGCAACGTACTATCCACCAGTTCCGGGTTGACCATACTGGGCTGGTACACCGGAAGCTTTTTTGGTGGCTGCAACGCATTATAGAAAAGATAAATGATTACCGATGATAGTACCAAAAGTACGATTCCGAAAAATTTATACTTGCCGAAGAACGTCAGCATACTCTTTTTGGCAAAGATACGTTATGCCTTGGGGGCATTCAAGCGATCGGTGGAATCCGGGTACTAAAAGTTTCTTAAATACCGCCGTGGAAAAATGGTTTCTTTTTTTAAGAATGCCTAAAGCCGTACTTTTGTGCGTTTTAAAAGTTAAAAATAGCAAATGACGCTTACGTTACAGATCATACAATTTGTCGTTATCATCTCCATTTTGGTGATTCTTCACGAATTCGGACATTTTCTTCCCGCCCGATGGTTCAAAACCAAAGTAGAGAAGTTTTACCTCTTTTTCGATTGGAAGTTTTCGCTTTTCAAAAAGAAAATCGGGGAGACCGAGTACGGGATCGGCTGGCTACCCTTGGGCGGCTATGTGAAGATTGCCGGTATGATCGATGAAAGTATGGATACCGAGCAAATGCAGCAAGAGCCCCAACCTTGGGAGTTTCGAAGCAAACCGGCCTGGCAACGACTCATCATAATGTTGGGCGGGGTCACCGTCAACTTTTTTCTTGCCTGGATCATTTATTCGATGCTGCTTTTTAGCAATGGGGACACCTACATCCCGGCAGATAGTTTAAAATACGGTATTTTGGTAGATTCGGTCGGGGAACAACTGGGGCTACGCACCGGGGATAAGATACTGGCCGTAGACGGCAAGGAAACCAAAAAATTCAACGATGCCGTACTTCAAATCATATTAGGGGATGAAGTGACCGTGGAGCGCGACGGGCAACAACTAACGGTTCCCCTCTCCGATGAGGGAAAGGCCACCGTATTCCAACAACAGGGGAGAAACTTTCTATCGTACCGCTCAAAACCTATTATCGAGGTAGTCGCCGACAGTTCGGTAGCGAAAGACGCCGGTATTCTACCAGGGGACGAAATCACCATGGTAGGGAATCAAAAAATCGAGTACTGGGACCAGTTTAGGGAGATTATTGGGACGTCGAAGGGGGAAGACATCAATATCAAAGTCTTGCGTGATGGAAGAACCGAAAATCTATCGCTCCGGGTGCCGGACGAAGGAATGATCGGGGTACAGCTCGATTTCAAGGATCTGCGGGTGACCGACGACTACGATTTTCTGGCGTCCATCCCTGCAGGTTTTAATAGAACCATCAAGGTGTTGACCGATCAGGTACGGCAATTTAAGGTGATTTTTAATTCAAAGACCGGGGCCTATAAACAGGTAAAAGGGCCTATCGGTATTGTAGAGATGATGTCCCCGACCTGGGATTGGGACTTCTTTTGGAATTTCCTGGCCATGTTTTCGGTGTGGTTGGCGTTTGTAAACCTGTTGCCTATCCCTGCATTGGATGGGGGTCATGTGATGTTTTTGTTGTATGAAATCGTTTCGGGACGGCCACCCAGCCAGAAGGTGTTGGAAACCGGACAGATCATCGGTTTTGTAATTATCATGGGACTGATGGCCGTGATTTTCGGGAACGATATTTGGAATATCGTCAAGCGGTTTATCGAATAGGCTTGGAAGGAAAGCAGCCAACGATCTAAAACCCTATTTTTTGTTTGGGGTAATTGAAAAAACGATTATATTTGCACCCGCCAAATCGTTATTTGGCGGACGATTATTCCTCCTTAGCTCAGTTGGTTAGAGCATCTGACTGTTAATCAGAGGGTCCTTGGTTCGAGCCCAAGAGGGGGAGCAATATTAACGGGGCTTCAGAGAATTTAATTCTCTGAGGCTTTTTTATTTGCACATAATTTGCACATAAAATCCATTTTTTCTCCCGGATTTCCATTGGTCCTGTTTGACATCATACTACATCAAATAATCAGCTATTTGAACTTTATTTTTTTGTAAAAGACTTCTTTGATTGTGCCATCCTCGAACTAAACCATTCCATATGTCTGTTGTGGTCCTTTAATAATATAATGACTTAGAATACCTCTCTGCCCCGCTACTTTAACCGGCTTGTCAATTCCCATTTTTATTTAGACTTTATCTGTTTGGAAAAATCATCTTCTGTCATTCCAACAGGCATAAGAACGCGAGACCAAATACAGTTCAAATTGTATCTGATTATCCTGACCCATCTTGGGATTTTCCTTTTTTTATAACCTAATTAAATTGTGGCCGGGACATTGCTGTACCGGTTCAAACTATAGCCTTCTACAAAGCTTGAAATTCCAAAAATTTTGTTGCTAGGGAGTCAAAAGTAATCTCCACCCAAAAAATATGATAGCGGATAACGTACGTATTTAACCTTTCCTTCAGAAACTTTACGGAGGAACTGGCCTTCAATAAAGACCTTATCATATTTATCGTGTTCTACCAGCACATTGAATTCCTAGATGCCCATTTATCGTTTATTTGAACTTTCACTAATCAGATAACAAGGTAAGCGGAAATCAAACAGTGTCGAAAAAGGTTGGTTTTACGGGATTATGCTTTTTTTGCCTTCGCCTTAAAAAAAGTATAGCAGAACGTACCGCCACCCTCCGCGGTTCTATATAAATCCTGTATCCCGGCATCCAATTCGTTTTTGTCCACTACTTTTTGTGCCAGGGCTTCCTCGGAAATACCTTTGATCATTGCAGTGAAGGTGTTTTTTATAAAGCCTTCGACCAATTCAGGTTTGGAATCATCGACATATACCTGTCTGGGGGATACCGTTATATCGCAAAATCCGGAATCGTACAATATGGGATATAGTTCCCTCCCAATATTGGCGTTGCCCCCTTTTTTCCTTTGTAAGGTTACTTGGGCCTCTACTAATTTCTTGGCATTCTCACTATCCGGATGAAAATAGGTGGAACCATGATCGCCCTCGATAAGGGTTATAGTCCCTTCGGGTTTTAGCACTCTCTTTAATTCTTTGACAGCATCCATAGGCCGGGAGAGGTGTTCTAGAACGAAACATAGAAAAACATGGTCGAAATGTGCATCCTTAAAGGGCAACTGGAAAATATCGGCCTTTTTAAAGGTTACGTTTTCGATATTGTTTTCTTCGATGGACTCCTTCGCTTTTTTAAGGGATTTGGAGGATAGGTCGATGCTTACAAAACTTGATTCTGGATTCAATGGCGCAATGATCCTGGTTTGTGCCCCGACTCCACATCCTGCTTCCAGAATCAGGGATTCCTTGTCCCATTTGGAATCCCAATGAAGGATTTGTGATATCGATTTGGCTTGGTCGTTCAAACGGGCGGTTTCTTCGTCCGAATATCCGTGTATGTAATCCCGAATATCATCCTTTTTGATTTCTTGAATGGTACCTTCCAAAGCGTGCATCCGTTCGAGAACCTCCTCGCTTGCCTCCCTGATGGCCTTTCCGGCGGGAGTGAAGACCAGTTGGTTGTTTACCCGATGGAATATTCGGATCTCCAATCGCGTCTCAAGTTCCCTAAGTTGATGGCTGAGGGCCGATTGTGTTAGATATAGTTTCTTGGCCGCTCGCTTTAACGTGCCTACCTGATCAATGGTATCTATAAGTTTTAGATGTTTGATTTCTATCGAACCCATATCCCGTATTTTTCGGGAAATTACGATATAGCACCCAAAAATATGGAGGTTGAAATATGAAAAATCCTAATACTAACGATTAGCAATTTTCAATTTCCATGGATAAGGTTTAAATGTGAAGTAATGGATTGGGTATTGTTCTTTATAATGGCCGTTTTAGGAAACAACAAAACCAGCTTGAGCAAGCATCATGTATCAGTTCCATTTTCCGTTCTTTTTAGTAGTATCGTTAATTGACGTTTTACGAAACTAAAATTAGAGCACCTTTTTTAGATGAATGGGAGGAAAAATTTTGTTTAGCAAGAGCTATCCTTAATCCTTTATTTGAACTTTGACCCATAGCCTAAAGGTATATCCAACTCTTGGATACAAGGTTTATTTTCTGCGGTAGAGCTGTAGCCTCTCAAAAAATCTTCATGAACCATTCCCTCTAAATCAGTTACCGTAATAGGCAGACATTCTAATTCCTCACCATTTTGATTCGTCATAAAAATATCTCGGATACGGCCAAACTCCTCAGCAGAAACACAAAGAATGGAAAATGATTCTGAACAGACAGATTCAAAAAAAAACTGCAAAGTTCACTGCTGATGGTTCTTTATCCCCACTGCTACAAGAGAAGAACAAAACAATACTATTGAAAACATTGCGACCCTAGGTGTCATCGTTTATTTGAACTTTAGGCTCTTCGCTATCTTTTGAAAAAGAATACACTGAAAGATTATTCTCTTCTGATTTTGATAGCGTATGCCCTTTTCGGATTTTGCTTTAGTAACACATCGAGATCCACCTGGGTAAAGCCATTCTCTTTGAGCTGTGGGATGAGCTTTGTAAATAAATCTGTGTATCCTCTGTAATTACCACCGTTCTTTTCGCCAACATCATACCAACCCGCATCGTGTGATATAAGGATGTGGTTCAAAATTCCATTGTCCTTAAGCTCCAAAAGCGTTTTTACAAACCAAGAAATACTTCCGGGGCTATCGGGCTTGTTCGTAGGCCGGTCGTTTATATTGTCCAATGAAATCCATGCCCCTTGGTTCGCCGCTTGAAGATACCCTGTCATAGTACCATTCTGGGCATGTGTCCAAACGAATGCCTTGGGGGATACGCCCATATCCTTCAGCACCTTGAGTTGTGCCATGGCAGGACCATCGCCTCCGGTGTGCGAGACTATGGTCATGCCCGTCGCCAAATGGGTGAGTGCTGCAGCCTTAACCAACTTCGTGTGCATTTCGGAGAGGGTCTTCTCATTTTCCACCGATATTTTCATGAATCCCGGTCTTACGCCCGAACCGTCGATACCATCTCTAAACTCCTCTATCCAGATCGCCGCTATATCCTCAGGAGAAGCCTTCATTGCACTTTTTGGAACGTATTTATTGTTCCCAAACCCATAATAGCCAGTATTTGTGAGGATATGTAAACCTGTACGCTTCGCTAAATCCTTCAAAACATAGGGGTCGCGGCCGAGATAGGCCGGGGTACAATCCAAAAACGAAGTGGCACCGTATTTCTTAAGCTCTTCGAGGTATGGTAATGCACGTTCTACAATTTCCTTCTTGTCCCAACGATGGTAGCCCGTGCTATCTGCACCAATCCAATCCACCATGATATGCTCGTGGATAAGCGTTAAACCCATTTCTTCAGGATCTATGGCACCGTTTACGGTCATAACCTGCGCCAGCGTTATAGAAGGAACGATAGTAGTCAGAAAAACCAATAAATAGTTAAAACAATTTTTCATCTCAATTTTTTAACAGCTAAACAAGTAGGCAATTTAGTAACATCATGCCTATCGTTTATTTGAACTATTGTGAACTGCGGACCGACATCGTAATAACCGACCATTTCTAGATTGGTCAATCATTGATTTCTTGTTCAGTATTCAACACCTACAAAATACAGGTCGAAGCCTCCCGCTCCGCCAGGTCTATCCGAGGAAAAGAGCATCATGGCCTGATCAGGGGAAACGCCCTCGTCGACCAGGATGGGCCTGTACTCATCCATCTCGCTATTGATGGTTTCCCCGAAATTGACCGGATCGCCCCATCTCCCGTTTTCGAAATTACTATAATATAAATCATATCCGCCGTATCCACCTGGCCTGTTCGAGGCAAAGACCATTTTTTCCCCAAGGACGAAGGGGCATGTGTCGTCCGAGTTGCTTGATAGGATGCTATCCCTGCTCACCCGATTCGTTGGACTGCCGGTCAGGAGGGACTCGATATCCGTTCCGGTATCGACGGGGACACTATAAATGTCGAAGTGCGCCCCTTTCCTGTTAGAGCAAAAATAGATTACGGAATTTCCACTGCCCAAAGTCGGGTACATGTCGTCGAACTCGGAATTCAGGAACCCGACCGGTTCGGGTTCGGAGAATCCGTCCCTCATCTTATTTGTTACGAAATTTATTTCGGCATTGCCCGTGATGTCGGTTGAGTACAATAGGGTAAAATCGTACCCTTCAATATCGTATTCCACAACCAGATTCGGGCCGAACTCGTTCCCCGGGGTTTTTATCCTGTCCAGCCCGGCTTTAATCACCTCGTAGTCGTCCCTGAACACCTCCCAATTGGTATACCTGTTGGTAACCTTCAGAATCCCTGAATCTCTATTGAAATTGACATTCAACGGCATGTATATGATATCGAACTCCCCTCCCCTACTGTTTCGGTTCGTCGAAAAACACAGCGGAATCAATTCGCCAAGGCTAGGTGCCGTGGAGTTATAGTCGTCGTATTCGGAGTTGAAGTCCGAAAGGTTCACCGGTGTTTTAGGCAGGCTGCCCCGGTCATAGCGGTAACCGCTTGAATCATCGAAAATACAGGAACTCCCGATTAACAAGGATAGTATCGGGGCGAGTATTTTTATAGTGCTTCTTTGGCGATTCATCGTTTATTGAACTTTCATTATAGCTAAATGTTTATTTACATATTTTTTAAGTAAAGCGGTCAATTGTGACACCTGAATCAGCCTTGGCTTTCTTTTTAGCTTTCATGTAATGATACAACCAGATTGAAATTATTAAAAGTGAAATTAATACGACACTAGTTAAGATTGCTGATATTTCCTTGTTTAATTCCATGGTTTTTATCGTTTTATTGAACTTTTTTTTATCCGATTAGTTTTTCCCGATTTACTAGAGTTTTGTAATGGTTCTTAATATATATGATTTTATTCCTATTTGTTTACATATAATGTTGGTTCTATGCTCTCTCTCTATCTGAAGACTTACCCCTTTTCGTACAGCGGTTAAATTAAACAAAATGATGTTTCAAAGGGGTATGCCCCTTAAAATTCTTCCAAATATTCCTTTGGACTACTCCTTCCCAACGATTTATGGAGATGGAACCGATTGTATCCCTGCCTAAAACGTTGGGTCTCCATGTTCACCTCCTCGATGTCCCTGAACAGATGGGCGTCCAGTACATCCTCTCTATAGGTGCGGTCGAACCTTTCGATATATCCGTTCTGGCTCGGCTTGCCCGGTTGAATGTATTTTATCTCAATATCCTCGACCTCACAGTAGTTGACGAACACCCTGGAGAGGAACTCGAGCCCGTTGTCGACCCTTATGGCCAAAGACTTGCCCTGTAAATCCAATAATGGTACTTTTTTGTATTAAAAGGGCGACAACTAAAAAATGTCAAATCAAAAGCTCCGTAGTTCCCTGGTGCATATACTAAATCCCGCAATCCCATCGTTTCTTAAGTACCCAAACCAATGAATGGGTCATCTATGAGACGTTTTGTGCACAGCACCAAAAAACCGTCCAAAGGCCTGAACCGTAACCATGAAGAGCCATATTGCCTTTTTTTTTGTGTTTTTTATCAGTACTGTTTTGCTCGGACAAATGGCGCACGGCTTCGAGATTGGAGCCAATCTTATGAACGCTGATTTCACCATAGATGAAGAAGCCATAGACACTAAAAATGCCGTGGGTCCACGGGCAGGTTATATTGGGGAATTCAATCTCACTCCAAACCTATATATCCGTGGGGCCCTGCTTTTTATGCAAAAAGGCTTCAGGTTTGCAGACGAGACCTGGGCCGTCAATAGTTTTGATGTCCCTATCAACCTTGGGGGATCCGTTGATCTTGCCGGAAATCGTTTGCAATGGTTTCTGGATGGTGGTATCAGCGCGGAATATAACGCCAGGGCCATAACCAGAATTGACGGGGAAGCCATTGAACTGGAAATCGGGTATGGTGAAGGGGAACTAAAATCCTTTTCCACCGGACTTAATCTTGGTACGGGACTACAGTTCGCAAGATTCATAAAACTTAGGGTCAGTTATTATACGGGGCTCACCAATCTAATAAATACAGAGGGTACGGATCAGTGGAAGAACCGCTATCTCGCCTTTTCGTTAAACTTTTTATTCAGAAAATAAGGCTATGAAAACCTATATCGGATTATTTAAAAAGAAGTTTTGCCAATTGGTACTCGCCTTGGGTATCCTATGCTGTGCCCAACCAGTGAAGGCACACACTATGAATGATAATCTGGAGGGAGCCAAAGGGCTTTTTGCAATACAATTTTCCTGGAACAGTGATTCGTACGCCCGCAATGTTAGGGTGGAGGTCGAATACAAAAAAGAAGGATTCCTGAAGAAGACAAAAGTCAGCGGGCAAACAGCCTTCCACGCCCTTAAAAACCAGTTCATAACCCTTGAACTAAACGATGGGGAGTATGAATTGATCGCGGTTAGGTTGATGGGGCCTGAATTTGGGTACAACAAGTTTTTAAAAATTCCCATGGAAGGAAAGTTCACTATAAAATCCGGTCAGATGACCAATGGGGGGTTGATTTACCTGGTCAGGGAAAACAAGGCGTCCGACAACGTTATGGTGTTACGAATTGATAATACGGAGGATGCTAAACGCTATGTAAGAACCTATAAACCAAGTCATGCCGGCGCCGTTGATTACGTCATCCAGGCATGGAAGTTTCTTGAAAATGACCAAGTCGATAAGTTGGTGGCATCCTTTGCCAAGTTATTGGTAGACCGTCACAGCGCCAAATTGGATACAGAGACCACACATTTGTACGCCTCTTTGGGCACCGTAATCAAAATGGAAAAGGACGCCCAGGGAAAAGTAACGGATTACCGACTTATTTCAACCCCTACCTATCAACAGATAAAGAATATGGTCCTTAAAGAAAATCGGACCATCATATGTACCCTTGAGAACGGAAGCTTCCTATATGGAACAGAAGATGGTTTGGATTACATGCCCTTGCCGAAAGGTCTTGAAAAAATCCCCGATCTGGAAGTCGTTAAGAACGATCGCTTCTTGTTGGTCGATGGCAATTTTAATATTTTCTATACGGACGCCTCTTTTGTCTGGACGTCCCAGAACAATTATAGATACGAGCAAAAAAGCTCCGGACTCCTTGGCACCATTACAATTTCCCATCCCAAAATATACAAGGGAAAAAAACATATCTATATTTACTCTCCATATGACGACAAGCATAAGATACTCCTACAAGCTAGTTACGAAGACCTAAACTTCAGGTCCATACCCTTGTCCAAAGACGTAAAGAAGGTACCCATGGTCACCGAAACCCCGACCCACATTATCATAGGCCCCCATTTAAAACTCAGTGCCACTGCCAACCGTCCCGGCTATCTTTATGTAAAGGAACATGATAGCGATACTTGGATGGTCAGGGATTTACCGCGCGGGGATTGCAAGCGATTTTATCCCGGCAAGGACGAATCCATTTGGTATGCCGAATGTTCCAAGAACAACTGGTTTGAGACTGGGGATGCTGGATTGAGCTGGTCCAAGTGGAAGTCAAAATCAAGCAAATAAAAATTACGGAGGCTCAAAAAACCAACATTTTATGGTACTTTAAAAAATTATATTTTATTATTATGTCAGTTGGTTATTTGCAAGAGGTACATAGTTCCAATCGAAGAGTCAACACTTTTTTAATGGCATTGATATATCGATTCTGAAATGAAATTTAGAGCAAAGGTTGATAATCAAATTACAAGGAGTTCAATTCTAACTGATGGGCATCAAGTAAGTTGTTTGGTAGGGACTTAAGGTAAACTTGTGTAGTACTTAATTTATTGCGCCCAAGCATTGTAGATATAGCTTCCAAAGGAACTTTTTTGAGCATGGCAAGGGTTGCAAAACTGTGTCTAGGAACATAGGATGTTAAACGCTCTTCAATCCCACATTCTTTTTCAATCCCTTTCAAACCAATGTTGTAACGTCTCAGTTCCCATTGGGCATCTTTGTATTGCAATTCCGAAATGTTCCGATAGATTATGGGCAATAAAGAACCAGAGGGGTTAGGATTGTCCAGATCGTAATCAATAATGGGTTTGATCTGATCAGTAATCACTATATCGTAGCGTTTTCCTGTTTTGCGTCTTTGGAATTTGACACGACCATCGATGATATTATCCCTTTTCAGAAATGCCATCTCAATAAAGGACATACCCAACATCAGATAGGAACGAATAAAATTATTGCGATAGTGAAAAATGATTGGAACCAGTCTTGGTTTCCATTTCAACTATTTTCTTGATGCTTTCAATCTTAATGGCTCTTTTCTCCGTGGGCTTTGTTTTGATGGTGTAGTATTTAAAAGGATATAGGGATTCATCTACCAGGCCTACCTTGATTCCTTTGTTATGGATGGCCTTTATCGTTCTCATGTAAGATGCAATGCCATTGATGGTATTGCCTGGTTTTGATAAATGGTGGCTTTCAAACCGTTTTAGGAATTCAAGATTAAGTTCATTGAACTTTAAATCTCTGTTGTTGGTAAACACCTTAAGCCTTCCTATGATTCCGGAATAGTTTCTGGCTATACCAATCCGTTTTTCTCCTATAAGCTCTTCAGCTTTTCGAGGACCGAACTCATAGAACGAGTTGAACCCTTTTCTATTTTCGATTTAATCAGCAATATCTTTGGCGGTAAGTCTGTCCAATTGGTCATTATCGGCCAGTCTATTGATTACTTCTTGTGCCTTGAGTTGTTTTTTTAACAATAGAATGTTTATCAAGTGAACTGAATCAACATCTGGAAAATTTCTTTTTACTTTACACCTATGAGGATCCCATTATTCCTCCGGACATGATGACCTGTTTTGATGGAAGTGGTTTTTCTAAAATGGGTCAGCCTCAAAACAACGGGAAAACATCCATTTAGGGTCATTCTGCGAGTGCCCAAACTTAGCTTTATACCCGTGTTCATCAACAGAAGTTATAAAAAAATTTGCACGCCATTTGCACACAGATAGTTGGTTTCAATTGATTTTGTTTGACTTCAAAATCTATTAAAATATTGGTAATCAATAAATAAGAGGATTTTTCAAATTTGCTTATATCCCTTTCGGCGACGCTGTTAATCAGAGGGTCCTTGGTTCGAGCCCTAGAGGGGGAGCTTTAAAACAGAAATGTCACCAAAAGGTGGCATTTTTGCTTTGATACCTTTTGGGCGAGAAGTTTATTACGAGCGAAGTCGAGGTAAGGGGGAGCGGAAACAGCAAGGCTTTAGGGAAATTCACACTCTGGAGCCTTTTTTTATTGGCACGTACAATTTGATTTTTCCCATGAACATTTAGCATGATTCATTTAAGATGGACTTTTGGATTTCAACAGTATGGAAGTTCATCCTCCAACAAAATTTTCAAGATCATCGGGTACTTTTTCTTTTCTTCCCCAAAGAGACCTTATAGTCATCAATGGTTCCACTGATCTTTAAATTGAGAAACTTTGTCTTCCCCTCGGAATCTACCCCTACGATTTCATCGACCTGCCCCGAATCGACCACAGAGTCCTTCTTGCTTCCAAACAGTTTTTGCCAGGTGGCCTTTCTCACCGTTTTCCACGGGATACGCAAATGATAGTCAATGTTTTGATCGCTGTCGTGGGTTCCCGACAATTCCATATGACCAAGAGTCGATTCGATGGTCATAGCCGGAATACTAATTTTTCCTTGGTCGATGGCCAACCTATTTTGTAAAGTATCAAACCGAATGTTTCGCAGGTTTTTATCGCCCATATAATCCGATAGCGCCAACATGGGGTCGTAGTTCTTTAATTTTCCATCCAACACTTTAACATCCATTTCTAGGGAAGACTGATCCAAATCTGGTACCAAATCAGGGTATACCCTGATCTTACCGTTAATTCTAGCGGTGAGTTTTCCCTGTAAATTATCTGAAACAAGGTGGTCTTGCCCAAAATTTTCAAATTTGAACAATACTTTTTCCAAATCAACATTGGTCATCACCAAATCAGGTTGCATATAAATGTGTTTTGGATCGTTACCGTTAAAATAGCCACTTAAACGAATGTCTCCCCCGGCAGCATCCATGGTAAGCGTGTCTATGTAGATATAGTGATCGGGGGTTGTTCTTACATCTGCCTTGATGTTTTGAAGGTCAAGCCGATGATAAAGGAAGTGCGCGATGTCGGCCTTGAAACGCATATCGGTAAATGGCAATTCGTATATATTGAAGGCATCAGCGTGTTCTGAAACATCTTCGGTGGTGGAACCCTCCGCTTCCTTGGATCGGGGAGGCCTTAGATCAAAAGCAAAAAGGGCATCGTAGTCAATATAATCGGCGCGTACCCCAAGGTAATTATCGCGTTTTTTTATGGTCGGATCGTCCCCCAAATAGTAATTCAGATCCACATTAAAATTGGTCAATCCAATTTCGCCGTGAAAGTCATGGACCACGAGATGTTCGTCTTCGTAGTGGATGTTGCCCTTAAAATCGTGAAAACGTTGCGGATGTACTTTCATCTTGGTATCCAGCTTATCAAGGGCAAGATCAAGGGAATGCAGCGCAGCATCCTGGTAATGCAGGCCAGCGGTAAAATGCAATGCCAAATCGTCAAAAATTTCATGTCGGTACTCTTCCGGTACGTAATTTTCTCCCTTGTACGAGAAGACATCTTCCAGTCGTACCTTTTTTGAGGTCAAATTGACATCCAGCGTTACATCGCCATTGCGTTCGGGTTGCATCCAAAAGGCATAATCATGTACCAACCCATCAAAATGAAAATCACTATCGTCGATATAACCCGTGAAATCCACTATTTTGAGGTCTTTTTCATCAATCAACACATCAGCGTGAAAATCATGCAAACGATGCGGATAGTGCTTTAACTCGGCATACAGACTATCGATAAAAAATTCCCCTTTCGGCAAATATTCGGATTCGGTAAAATCCCTGGCCGCGGCCACAAAAGAAAGGCCAAGGCTAAGATGTTCAAGCTGTTCATCAAATCCGGTTTGGGTCGAATCCTGCGCCGAAAATCCTGTTAAGGCCGCAATATCCAGGTAATTGGAGGTGATATCCAAATGGGCTTCCACGGGGGTGTCCGTGTGATGTACAATGGATGGCAGGTCTGACAAAAAACCGCTTATGGATACATCCGAATTGCCCATGAACAGCTCAAATTGTTTGAGGGTGGCCTCTTTGCCATTCATGACCAGATCCACATTGAGGGTGTCTAGGGGAACAGGAAGGTCTTTCGCTTCCAGATGTACGTTCTCTACCTTCAATGCTGCGTAGTATGCCCGGTTTAGTTGCTGCAATGCCATTTCTGGATTATTGATATCAACGATATCGTGAAAATTCATCTTTAAGGTAATATTCCCGGAGGCGTTCTGTACCTGTTTCAGTTCAAGGAAGTCTGCGATGAAATCTAGATTGAAATTGGCATCAATTTGCATTTCAACGTCTGGAGATTCGAAATTCTTGACAAAGAGCGCACCTTGAAACTCACCTTTTTCAAGAGAGGCGGTCATATCGGTCAGCGAAAATTCCATGGTACTGGCATCTCTGTTTGCTCCGTTGGTAAAATGGCCCCTAAAGCCCATATTGTCTATTTTCTTGGCACTGGCCGTATTCTCCAAAAAGGCCTTTCCGGCACCAAATTCGGCATTGATGGCGGGCCGGTTGCCCTTGTTTGCGGGACCCTTGATCGTCGCATTGAAATAGATTTCCCCCGCATTTCTGTATTTCTCCAAGAAGGGAATCGCATCCGATGGGGCAAAGGCAATCAGCATATCAAAATTGGGCTTGGTTCCTTTTATGGCCAAGTCAAGGTTTACATCGTTTTGGGTATCTATGGACCCCTCAAGCTCAAAATCACCATTCTCCATGACAATTCCAGAGGGGGATATGTCCAGTATCCCTGTGGATTCATTGAATACGAGGTCGGTGTGAATTTCGAAATGCTTCTTGCGGATAAAAGTGGTGTCCCCATCTTTGATTACGTTCAGTTCCAATTCGGTGTCGATGTGCCCGGCGATGATACTGTCTTGAACACGAAAGCCCCCTATGGCTTCATAAATGAACTTTTCAACATCGGTATTGGTGGCTTCATCCAGGGTGTGGACATCCAGGTTTTTTAATCGGATCTTGTTTAGGTGAATGTTGGTAGTGGCCGACCCATCCTCAGAAGTGGTGGCCAAGGAATTTTCGATATTGGAGGTATTATCTTGGTGAATGACCATATTAAAAACGCCGTCTTCTACCCTTAAGGAGTGAATGTCGTAGTTTCCGCCGACCATATCCCAAAGATTGAAGCCGACGTAAATGTCCTTAACCTTCATAATAAGGGGTGCACCGACCGCTTTGCTTTCAAAGATTTGAACGTCATATAGTTTTATGGAGAGGTCCGGAAAATTGCCGAATAGCGATAACTGGCTATCGCCTACGGTAATAAGTCCCTTGTGTTCTTGGTTTACTTTGGCGAGCTCTCCTTTGATAATTTCAGATTGATTGCTTTGAACATAAAGCAATAGGCTTCCTATGAATAGGATTGGTATAAAGATGAGTGCCAGTAAAATCCGTTTCCAGCGTTTTTTGAGCTTCAAGGCAGATGCATTTAATAGTTAGAAAGCTATTGCGTTTAAAAAATAACGAATTCGTAGGCCTTCGTATTGTTTGGCCCGGAATTTAGATCTGGGCAGCTGCGCTTTTTAAGTTGCTATTACGTGCAACAATCGGTTATTTGAACTTTAGAGAAAACTGTACCAGGGCTTTTCCTAGGAGGTTTTGTTAGCGTTTGTTGTTTTCGACAGAGTGGAGATTCCGTTAGAGTAGGCCATTTTTTATTGAGATGGGTTGTGTAAATCCCATTCAAGTGGTTGCTTTCTTGAGCTACAATCCACGTCCGGTTTATGGAAAGGATTGTTAAGAAAATCTTCGGCTATCTCAAGGAAACAAGGGTTAGCCAAATCATGACTTTCATCTGGAAAAATGACTCCATGACCATTTTTTAAATACCTTAAAGCTTCGTTGGCATTACTAATGGGAGTTACGGGGTCTAAACTGCCCGAAGCCATCAATGTAGGTATTTCTGAAATCACGGGTTGGTTTTCAAGAACCTCAGCCCTGAATGGATGCCAATCCGACAGGGAGTTAAACCCTTCAAAGGTCATAATGTCGAAACCTAGCTCAGATTTACTCCGAGCATTATTTATTTTAAGACTATCGATAAAGGGCAGTTCTTCATAGGCCATGATCGAATTGTTCATCGGCCAATTAACAAGGTTGTAAATGAATTCAAGGCGTTGCAAGGCGTTGCTGATGGGTTCTAATTCATTTTTCTCCATCGCTTCAATAATTTTGGGAATATATGCTATTGTATAGCGACTGTAAAGAGAGTGATGTAATAATAGTAAGGCATCCCGACGGTTCAGAACAAAGGGTTGTGAATCGTAGTTTAAATGCAAAGGTTCCGACCTTAACTTTTTTAGGAGGGTTAATAAACGATTTTTAAGGTGGGGATAGCGGCTATTACATTTCTCATTTTGTTCACAACGCCTGAGAACTTCAAAAAGGGATTTTTCAAAATCGATAATCGTTTCTCCAGATAATTGGGATTCTGGAGCAAAAACGCCTACAAAGATTGAGCTACGAACACTATTCGGAAAATCGCGCATGATGGTCAACCCCAACCTTGAACCATAGGAAGCTCCAAATAGGTTCCATTGTTCATATCCCAATTCTTTGCGTAAGTCCTCAAAATCAGCAGCATTTTCTTGGCTAGTATATCCAGCCATATCAACTCCTTTTTGATTGACAACCTTCTTACATAGGTTAAAGATTGAGTCCAAAGCCAATAATTCTTCTTTAGGCCCTAAGTCTTGTCTCACGATAGCAAAGATGGCTTTACCCATGTCAATACAGATTGCTTCGGACGCACCTGTACCCCGTTGATCCATCAATACAATATCCCTATCGTTTCGGAGAAGATGATTTTTCCAATACTCCTCCATAAATAAGGTGGGAGCTCCTGGCCCGCCCGCCAAAAATAAAATAGGCGCCTTTAACGAATCGGCTTTTTTTGCCTTAAGAACTTTATATGCCAATTTGAGAGTTCTAGAATCGCGATTTAGTCGGTTTTCAGGGACTTCTAGAATGCCATCCATAACTTCATTCGGAGGAGTCGTATTACACGCATGTAAGAGAACTGCCAAAATTAAAACTGTCCAAGAACGCATACTAATATATTTATTTTAAGGTGACTATTAGAGATTCCGTCAAAACCCAATATATAGGATATTACCAAAAAGCTTTTCTGAATAAACGCTAACAATTGGACATGGTGGTCACTATTTGCTACTCATAAAATAATCGTTTATTTGAACCTTTGCCTATGATGTAGGACCCTTAGGATATAAACCACCTTATTTTGAACAATAAAATGAATGGAATATTTAAAATTATTGAAATGAGCTCTTCTAACATTCCGATAGTAGATTTGGAAAAGAAAAGGATTGGCCCTTAGGTAGGAAATCTGGCTGGTAAAATCGCTATCAAAAGTTTGCTCTAGACCAGATATACGATAGTGACATTTAGCAATTAGGATATCTTTCTCGGCATCTTTTGAAACGTTAATCTGATATGCCATTCCTGTTCATTACTTCTTCAATAGTGGAAAATTCTATTTCATTCTTATCGAACCTGTTCAATAAATCATCCATCATATCGGTATATTCCTTGGACGGTACTTCCAGTTTTTTAGCCTGTTCTATCGCTAAAAACTCCAAGTAATTTTTAAGGCTACGGTTTTGCCTGTTAGCTTCTGCTTCTAAGACTGAAATAATCTTTTCATCCAAATGTAATTCCTTACGTATCATGATACCACCTATTTATACGTACAATATACGTACAAATATCGATATTAAAACGATTTAATCCGTCATTTGAACTTTGGTATCATACGAAAGTCGATAAATTCGGCAGTTCCCGACTTCCTCCGATACAACAATTTACGCAACGCCCGCTTAAAAACAAGAATGTAGTACGGTTAAAAAAATATCGGATAGCAGTAAGCCTCGTGAGGAGCGTTCCCTAGATTATGGCACTAGTAATCTCAAAATATATCAATATGTCCGCACCATGGAAAGATAAAGTAAAAGGCAATTGGAACATTGCAAAAGGGAAAATTAAACAAGAATGGGGAGCGCTTACCGATGACGACCTTGACTATGAGGAGGGCAAGGAAGATGAGTTGGTAGGCCGTATTCAGAAAAAAACGGGAGAAAGCAAGGAGCGTGTGAACGAATTCCTGGACAATATGAAGTACTGAAGCATCCCCTACCTAGTAAGAATCCCGCCTAGGCGGGATTTATTTAGTATAGCTAGCGTCTATTTGGACTTTTACGCTTTACCACACTTCCACACAGCCTAAGAATCCAAATAGGTAAACTAAATTTTCTACGAGGTATATTGAACTTGTAAAATATCGGAGGATGGGTAATCCCTTACTACCTACAGAAAAGCTAGCCTATTTTGTATGGGTACGGTCCGAGAAGGGATAAAATCACTGCTCTTCATTGCATATCATGAATTATTTTCTCTTACGACCAGTATTAATTTTACCGGTAATCAAGAGGCCTACTACCCAAAACACAGCTAACGCCAAGAAAACCCCAAACGTTTCCAACCAACTTGCATTATCGAACATAGTATGATTTTTTATTATTGAATGAATCGAAATCCAGCCCCCAGGCCAAGGCTATACTTTTGCGTAATTCTCTTTGACGTCCGAGCTTCACCAACCTTTTGTACGACTCTTTGTAAATTACTTCAAATAATTTAAAAATCGTTTTATTGAACGTTCGCTATTCGGTAGCGGGTTGGATAATTTCCCGAATGGTGGCCCAGCCGGTCGGACTCTCCTTTGACCGTACATACGTGACCATCGTTCGCCCTTTAAATACAAAGGGTTCACCCCCATCTCTTGGGGTTCCCTGTATCGAAAAACGCGTCTGCTCGATCGCGATACCGTCCCGGATCCATATATTTTCCACATCGTTCTGGACAAAATCGAGCCTAAAGTTTTGTAAGGTCTCGGATATACCCTTTATAACCTCCTCCCTGCCATTTTTGACATCGTTATACCCAAGGGCTTTGACAACCTCGGGGTGATGAAGCAAACGAATACGATGTAGGTCCGAATCGCCGAAGGCTTTTCTGATGCTATCGCCGTGCGCCAGAATTTCCTGGCGAATCGATTCCGCCGCAGGGGCATCCTGTGCCGAAACAGTTTTCGTAAAGGCGTGCGCTATAAAGAAGGTACTTAGGAATAGAAGGGTTTTCGTAATTATTAGAACGTTGATCGTTATTTTCCGTTTTTGATGCGGCAATCCTAGACGAATGTAAGAAGAGGCATCTTATAGTGACACTCGGGACAGTACTTCCCTTCTCTCCTTCTTGTATCTGTAACTTCTCGAACCCATTCAAAATCTTCGTAACCCATACGCTTCCTTTTTTCAAAGCCAAAGTAGGTTGGGTCATAGGAACCAAAATCCACGTCGTAAAAATCACCTAACACTAATTTCAATCCATGGTATACAACACATTCATGAACCCTATGTTCCTCGAAATGGTCCAACTCAAAATCATCAGCTCCACCTTCCCCGCAAGGCGTGCCCCTTTTTAGAAGTAATGTAGTACCATCAAGTGGACAGTTCGTTTCCTTCAATTTGAAAATGGTTTTCTTGAGCTTGCAATCGTTTGGCTATAAGCCAGCACTTCATCTCGCAAACCTTACTGTTGTGAATTATTAAGAACTGAGATAGCAATTATGCGCAAGCATAGAAGGCGTTGTTGGCAAACGTTTCTAATCTATATCAAGTAAGTCCTCAATTATTGCATTCCCATTTATTGAGAATCCCAATATACCGGGCTTGAATTCAAAATATTTTAGTATCTTTTTTACGGAGCCTTTCTTTTTATACTTTTTAAGAAAGTCAAACAAATTTTCCTCTTTACTCGTAATTGTGGCAAGAGTGTCAAATAATTTAGGAATACCATCTGTCTTTTTGTAAAAACCAACAAATTCAATTAGGGCCCACCGATTATTTTCAGGATCAAACGAGGAAAAGTCGTTTTCGATGATGATAATAATTGGGTCCTGTGAACGTTTTAGTTTTTTTTGGATGTCCTTAGGCCAATTCTTTTGCAAAACTTGATCAGCTGTACTATAGGTGGCTTTTTTATAAGCTTTTACAATTAATCCTTTTATACCCAAATGAGCACCAAAGGTATCGGTATGTTTTTCAATTTCTGTTGCTACACGACCCTGATAATCATTCCATTCAACTACGATAAATAAATATTCAAAATTTCCAATTTTAAGCTCTTCAAATGTCGAAACTCGTGATGACATAATATGACATGTTATGGTTGCTAACGGTTTAGATAAGCGTAGTGTGGAGGTACGCCGTCTGCGACAGCAGCACGCGAGTTGGCCCGCTGTCCAGTTTCCGTCTGCGCACAAAGATAAAGCTTATTGTTTTGCTTTTTCTTTTTTATCCAAAGCTAAATCCCAAAGATTTTGCGGACTTCATAAAAATACACAACCCCTGCGACGAAGCCCAAGCCCGTATTGTTTATAGGTTTTGTTGGCACAAGTTATTCATTCCATTTTTTCGAAATAATACTGAATCTCCGATTTTAAACCAGAAATTGAATCAATTGTTTCTGACATTACCTCATCTTTTTTTATCTCACTTAATTCATCAGATAATTTATTTCTTTCCTCATCGTCTCCCTTAAATTCAACCTCCCCGTTATTTAAAGTAAGGTACAGTAAACTTAGTTGTTTCTCCGCCCTTACATAGGCATTCATTTTTATAAGGTTCCCTATTAATATTGCATATTTCGAATTAATACTTTTGGTCAATATATACTGCTTTTGAGTGAAATAGTGGAATGTTTCATTAAATGATTTTCCCCAATTTTCAGCTAATGAGTTAATTCGTTCCGGCGATGCTTTGTCAAATTCAGATTTTATTATGACTGTATTTACCAGTAAATCTGCTAGCACGGGATAAATCTCGCTCAATGCTTCAACTTGTAACTGATTGTATTTTGAGAATTTGATTTCGGATTTTTTCAAATCATTTTTAACCTTCTCAATTTTTTTAGAAACTATATAAGATTGAATTATTTGTAGTAAAGCAATAATTACAGTAAATGAAATCAATATAATTATGTGATACTCTTTAAAATCGGAAAAGTATTCTTCTAAAGCGCTTTTGACTAATTCGTCCATTTATTTGTAAGTATCTTATAATTTGTGCCAATGGTGAGTATATGAAGCGTAGCCTGCCGATAGGCGGCTATGATTTCATAGCATTGTTACCAGCTGGCTTTCTTTTAGTTTATTCGTAACGTTCCAATCATTTCTGGTATATTCCTTATATCATTCCAATATTCTTCTTGTACGTCTTCATCAATATAGATTGGTGAATTCTCATTATACAATCTATCAGTTCCGTCCTTTTTATATCCCGAAATCCAATATTCTTCCCCTGTTTCTTCATCGTAAAAATTCGACTTGTATCCGCTTCCTTTTAGAGAAAGGAACAACTTTCCATTGTAGTGTATGGATTTCATAGTTTTACTAAACTTAACTCGCCCAATTCTTGCGTCACCAGTTAATCGTTCACCTTTTAATTCTATGTACATAATTCGCGTTTTCATTCCGCTATCAATTTTCATTTATTACTTCACTAATTTCTTCAGCAATTTCTTCAATTGTATATGTGGCTGTGTTTCTTGCTACTTTATCCGCCATAGAGGGACTATAGTCAATAACCTCTTGTTTAGTTATTTTGTGCCAAATTGGAAGCATTATTTGTTGTCCATTTATCGACTTCGTCATTATTCCATCCAATTCATAATTAGTCCATCCCTTACGAATAAAGTTCTTTGAAAGCACAACAATTCCGAATCTGCTATTGGCTAATCCTTTGTCTATTTTTTGTCTTAAACTATCGCCAATTCTCAATTCAAATTCGTCATACCAAACTTTCAACCCTGTCGTTTGTAGAGACTTTGCCAAAGGTCGAACCACTTCGTCTTTATCCTCAGAAGCGTGAGAAATAAATACATCGTATTTTCTGACAATTGGGTCTTCACCAAAGTTTCCTGGAATTTCTCTGTCTTGAACTAAAGAAGGAACGGTAGAAAGTCTTGGTTGTCGAGCCGCAGGAATTCTACCAGGAAGTACACGTACTGAAGAACTTACTCTTCCAGAATATCCACCTAAATCTACCGTTACATACCAATTTCCGTTACTTGGAACAGTCACACGATAAGGAGATTTTGTTACGTGTCCTCCATAGTAAGTATGTCTTCGTCCAGCTTTATAACTTGAGAAGTTAGAGCTATTCATCAATTTCACATTGGCAGAGTTCCCCTTTAGAGTGACTTCTACAATTTGCCCTTTTTTTAAATTCCCTAATTTATATGATTGAAATTTCACTTAGTCGTTTGTTTGCTTGTTGGTAACGGTTCGGTTAAGCGTAGTGCGGTGGCAAGGAAACTTTTCGTTTCTGTGTGCGCAATAAGCTAAAGCTTATTGTTTAGTTTTATTTTTTCTTGTCCAAAGCTAAATCCATAAGATTTAGCGGACTCAGTAAATAAAGTCAAGCCTTTAAATATAGCACTTTACGCCCTATTTGCTATAGCCATTATTGTCATCTGGCTATTTTCAAAAGTCTAATCTATGGAAGAAATTATCTATGAATTCCCAGTTCATATTTTCTTTTCCGTTCATTCCCATTTCTCCGTCCTCATCTTTGCAAATCAGGCGAATGACTATTTCTTTCGTTCTAATTTCACCATTCAGGTCATAGTCAATATCGATTGATATTTCTGAAATGGCTGGTGCCTCATCTATGATTGACTTTAATCGGTAAGACTTAAGCTCTTTGTTTTCCAACTCCTTTCTGATTTTCCCAGCCTCGACACCAATATTTATTTCCTTTTCGCCAATTCGATGAATCAACTGCGCTAATTTTCCATAATTTTTCTTTTCCCAGTTTTTAATAATTTCAATTGCAGTCTTTTCTGGACTAAATTCATTAAAATCTGCTATTTGAAGGCTAATTTCTTCTCTTGGTTTCCAATCATCCAATTCTTTCCATTTTTTATCACTCTGAACTTTCCATTCTTGATGGTCGGAAATTACTTTTGTCAATTCTTTCCAACTTTCACTAATGGAAGTTGGTTTTTTTGGTGGAATTGGTGGATTCTCTTTTTCTTCTTTAAGTGCTCTTGCCCAATCATTTATAGCGAATAGGGTGGACCAACATTTACCGACAACGTGTTTGTTATCAAATTTTAAATCCCTACCATGTAAGATTCCGTTTCTATATGGTAAAAATATCTCCTGAACATTCGTTTTTTTTCTTGGAGCATTAAAAATTTCTTTGATTGCTGTCAATCCGCTACTGTGAGAAGCGATACTGTCCCAAGCTTTTAATTCCGTGTTTTCAGAAAAGAAGCCTTTGCTTTTATTTATGTCATTAACTGCACCATCAATAATGGTTAACAACAATGGAACACAGGAATGAAACCTTTTTTCAAGGGTGTCGAAATAGGCTTGTTCTATTAGTTCAAAACGAATTGAAAAAGCTGGTAGAACCCGAAATCTATGTTGAAGCCATTTAATTTCGGTTGATGTAAAGTGGTTGGATAGAACTTCTTCTGCTATTTTCTTTTGTCCACTTTCAGCTAAATTAACAGCTTTTTCCATCAATGTTGAATTCATCGATTCGTGAGCAATCCATCCAATACTTGCAAATTGGGAGTTAAATCTATCAGGTAACGAAATTAAATTTTCGACATCTTTTAAATTTGGGAGTTTAGAAAAAGCTTCATTAAGTCCTTTGTCTTTTATTCCGAAAAAGTTAAAGACTTTGATGATTTTTCCAATCGTATGCGCTCCTTTGAAATTATTATGGGCTTTTTTATACGATGGTAAATCAGCGATTTTTTCCTCCTTGCTCATTGGTATTTTAGCTTGATGACAACAATTGTATATAGAAACTATGAATTATAGTTCTATTGTACCCTTTATTCACTGAAATACTTAAAATACATTTGTTCTAGTCGATTAGGCTTTTTTATTCGGATATTATACGTTTACAAAGCATTCATAAATTGTTCCAGAAATGTTTTGATTTAATAAACTTTTAATTTGATAACCATTTGAAAAGTCCTTCTGTCCCTCCAAAAAAATATGCTAATCCTCCAAAAATTAAAACTAATATGAATGCGATAACATAACTCGTAAAATTGTCATCTTGGTTATCCATTGATATACTTCCTATTGTCGAACTTCCTGGCTATTCGATAAATATCATAAAAGAAGCTGATAATCAAATAGGTAGCGACTTGCTTTTATAAGAAATAATCAACAGATCGATAAAGTGTAGGAATTTATGGGTGAACGCCAAGGCTATTGCCGTTTTTTGGTAAGTAGGTCCTTGAACTCCCCGGTAGGAGCGCTGCAAGATGCCATTTTTAATCGCCCCTAATGCAGCCTTTTAGCGGTTAGTAGTTAGTTACCTTTCCCAAACACACCCTAACGGCCCGCTATTGGGGCTCGCGATGGGCAGCGGGTTCTTAGGGCCACGACAAAACCCCTCCGCCTGTCGGCACCTCCCCTTGAAAATAAGGGGAGGACCTGTAAAATGGCCATGTAGGTAGGTCGATCGATGCATGCGTCGTTAGCGGGTGACCGCTGTAGACTTTTCCGCTGTTTGTTGCAACGCTTTTTGATTTCACCTCTTACGAAAACATTCTTCCCAATCCTCTTGATGTTTGTCGCCACACGACCCTTACCAATGTCCCGTTCCCGGTTCCCCCTTAAAGGGCCCGACCAGATCGGGCGTTATCCATCCTGCATAAAATCCGCCGGGTTGCGGCCGCACCTTTGTCCCGTCGACATAACAGTCAAGATATTGGGGATAGAAGGCCCAATGATCCTTTAGAAGCTCAAACTCGGGGAAAGGATTTGGATACGACCATGCGACCGGCTGGGCGGAAACCTCCCTTAAGGCCCAATAGGTAGCACTGCCCTTCCATTCGCATAAAGAGGTCTTGCCCGGCATTTTCACAAGCATGTCCATGTTGACATCCTGTTCAGGGATATAATAAGTAGGAGGACTGGCGGTCTCGAGCACGGCCAGGGTATTGAGGGAGTCGGCTATGATTTGGCCCTGATGTTCCACCGTGACCCGTTTGGCTACTTTTTCGATCATGGGCGGACGGGGAAAGTCCCAAACGGAGCGTTGTCCCTCTTTGGGCTCCACTGCAAAGGGCGGTCGTATGGTACCATTATAGTTCCAGTGCTCACGGGCCTTTTGCAACCAATTCTTCTTCTTATTCTTCCCCTTTGATTTCATAAATGCCTCTGAGAGCTTTTAGTATGGATCAAAGGTAAGTAACCTAGTTTCGGCAGAGCGTCCAAATTCAATCGTTTTTTTGAACTTGCGCTCTTTGCCTAGTGGCATCACTTCAAAAAATCAATAAGACATTTCAAATCCTGTTCAGGATAATGGAAATTATGGCTGTTAGGCTCATTTCCCCATTCCACACTTGTTGCGAAGCTTATTCCTCGTTACATGGCAGTTACCGCAATCTCAATACTAGAGGAATTCTTCTGGGATATTTCATCCTTTTTCAAACTTTTCAGAAGTCGATCCTTGTCGATAATGGGGCTTTTATCAAAAGATATAATACCCAACACTCAATTGAATTACCGTATTGGTTCCTTTGTCAAAATCAATATTTTGTACCGCCTTGCGAATCCCTTGATAAACATTGACCTCTGCAACGAAATCATGTATTCGCTGTCCTAGCCCTAATTTAATGCCAATGTCCAATGTTGCTATATCACCAGAAGAAAAAGTAGAATTATTTTCTGATACCAAAAAACCAACCTGAGGCCCTACCAATAGATAAGTAGTATCAAAAACTTTGAAATCAAGTGGGATATTTATATAGTTCAATTTTTCAGTCCTTCTACTCCTATAGGTGTCTCTATTACCTTGCTGAGAATACATTATTTTAGGTCTGAACATCAATTTTTCATCCAATTGCAACTCATAAAAAGCTCCTACGTGAAATCCAAATTTGTCAGTTATGGAAATTTCATCCAAAAACCCTTCGGATATTGACGAATTGTTGAGTCCTACTATTGCCCCAAGCTTTTTTTGTGAGCTACACAGAACAGGAATTAGTACTATAATTATCAAAGCTACTTTCTTCATAAAATTTTTAGGGTATTTTATTTATAAGTGGAAAATTCATTCTTATAACGTGTTTAAATGATCGTTTATTTGAACTTCTAGAACTTTTAAAGTCAAAGATACCTATGGACTGTCACTGATTAACGGTAAATGTTGAGACCGACCGAAGGATATCTATAAAATAATGGCCGCCAACTCCCGTCCGTGTTCTCTGACCAGAAAAGCACTTAATCCCCTATGGAAACAATTATTATATTAGGAATCAGCCCGTTAGCACAAAAGTTGTTTTCAATGGTTTACAAACCCCTAAACACGGCTTCTTGCCGAAATGTTGGCACGCTGTGTGCCCTTTCCAAAAAAAGAGACCTTGAATCCGATGCGAATCGACCCCTTCGTTTCTCCCCTTTTTTCACATTCCCTACCTTTGCCAAAAAACAAAACCTCCGCTACTAGGAGGTTTCAAAAGCTGATATGAAAGACCCATTCTACGCCTATATTCTACAACTTCAGGATACCATCACTTCCAAACTGGAGGAAGTGGATGGTACCGCCCAATTCCGTGAGGACCTTTGGGAGCGGCCCGAAGGCGGTGGGGGGCGCAGCCGGGTCATCGAAAACGGGGCCGTTTTTGAAAAGGGTGGCGTCAACATCTCCGCCGTACACGGCGAACTGCCCCAAAGCATGCAGGCCTATTTCGGGGTACAGGACGCCGATTTCTTCGCCTGCGGATTGAGCCTGGTACTCCACCCCAAAAATCCCATGGTGCCCACGGTACACGCCAATTGGCGCTATTTTGAGATGTATGACAAAAACGGAAAAATCGTTGATCAGTGGTTCGGGGGCGGACAAGACCTCACCCCCTACTACCTGTTCGATGAGGATGCCCAACACTTTCACCGTGTTTGCAAAAAAGCCTGTGATGCACATCATACCGACTTCTACCCCACTTATAAAAAGAAATGCGACGACTACTTTTGGAACGCGCACCGAAACGAGGCAAGGGGCGTAGGCGGACTCTTCTTTGACTACTGCAAGGTATCCGAAGAGATGACGATGCAACAGTGGTATGATTTTGTAACCGAGGTGGGCGATAGTTTTTTGGATGCTTATATACCGATTGTGCAAAAACGAAAAGACCTTGCCTACACCCCTGGGCAACGGGATTGGCAAGAAATACGCCGTGGCCGCTATGTGGAGTTCAACCTAGTACACGACAAGGGTACTTTGTTCGGATTAAGGACCAACGGTCGCATCGAGAGCATCTTAATGAGCCTTCCGCCCCGGGTGCAATGGCGGTACGACCATCACCCCGAAAAGGGCAGTGAAGAAGAACGCTTGATCGCCATTCTTCAACATCCGAAGGAATGGGTATAAAAACCTTCGTCGCACTTTCCCTTCTTTGGTATGGCACTTCAATCGCCGCACAGGATGTCGATGACTATATTCGAAAATTTCCTGGTAAGATTACAACCCGTATCGGTGTTCAAAATACTTCGAACAGTTTTACGGTCACAGATAAGGAAACGGGCGAACAATCCGAATTTATTCCCAACGACAAGACCTATCTCGGGCTATCGGTACTTTTTAGATCGGTAGAAGTTGATCTAGGGTATGCACCGAGTTTCTTTTCCGAAAACCAGGACAACCAAGATTCCAAACTGTTTACGCTCAACTTCAGAATGTTTTTGGGACAATGGATGCAAACCTTGGATTTTTACAACCAGAAAGGATTTTTTGAAATCAACGAAGTGGGTACCACAAGCTTTCCCGAGTTTACGACCTTAAAACTAGGAGGGACCACCAGTTACATATTCAACAAGCGCTTTTCTTTTCGGGCGGTAGGGTTTCAGAATGAGTGGCAAAAGAAAAGCGCGGGAAGCTTTATTCCCAGTTTCACGTTCTATTTCACCAGATTTGGGTTGGATGCCTTGCCACAAGGCAATTCCTATTCCTATGATATTGCCATTGGACCGGGATATTACTACAATTGGGTCGTTAAAAACCATCTTATCGTCGGAGCGGGGACCACCTTGGGATTTGGTGCCAATATTACGCGTTCCGATGACGAAACCTTTTCCACGGGTTTGGCCCAGGTGGTACTGCGAACGGCCTTGGGATATAATTCCGAAAAATTCTTTACCGGACTCAATTTCAGTGCACAGGTGTTGGAATACGAACAAGAAGACAATACGGTCTTCGACGATGCCATCACTTTCGTTGAGCTATACATCGGTTATCGATTCAATGCGCCGAAAAAATGGATAAAAAAGGCCGATGACTTTAATCGCAGACTTGGATTGGATTGAGATATATCCTTGGATTTACCGCTTCTTTATTGGTTGAATCTCCATGCAATACGGTCACCTTGAAAGGACAAACAGCCTTGTAATCCCAACACCTGATTGGATATGATTTTTTGTTCGATTATCTTTAGTTGGTTAACAAGGTACGGTATCAACAGCTTCTTTTCCCAACTTGGTTCTATGGATAAAAAGACCTTTTTTAAGAAGTCCTTCCCTCGGCAGTTCAAAGCCCTCTTTTCGATAGGGTTGACGCTCTTCATAGTGCTCTGCTCCTGTAAGCAGGACAAGACCCCCTTGCCGGAAGCGACTATCAGCATTTGGTACGGGGACGAACAACCTTTTGGAACACTGGGGCACCCGCAAAAACAGATCAATATCCTAGGGAACGTTCAGACCAATGATTCGTTGTCTAGGGTATATTATACCTTGAATGATGCCGCGGATAAACAGCCCCTTACCTTAGGGTCCGACTTGCATCGCTTGGCAGCAAAGGGGGACTTCAACATTGAAATTGAGCGCGATCGCCTTCAAAAAGGTGCGAACAGCATCGAAGTATGGGTTGAAAAAGATGATACCCCATTACAATCGAAAAAAATCGTCGTCGACTATACACCCGAAACCCAATGGCCTTTACCCTACGAAGTCATTTGGGATCAGGTCGAGACCCTTCAAGAGGTCGTGCAAGTGGTCGATGGCCATTGGGAACTGACCCCCGAGGGAATCCGTACCAAAGATGTCTATTATGATCGGGTATTGGCCTTTGGGGATGCTTCTTGGCGCAATTACGAAGTAACTACCACCGTGACCTTCCACGGTTACAATCCGCCGAGGGAGGGGCCACCCACCTACAATGTGTCGCATGCCGCCATTGCCTCCCGATGGCCGGGACATGACAAGGATAGCCTCCAGCCCAACCGAAAATGGTTTCCCCTTGGCGCCACTTCCGAATTTCGAATCACCGATGGTTACAAAAATTGCAGATGGCGCATCTTTGATGGGGAGCACTTTTACGAAGAGCAACCGGAATCGCAGTATCGGAATGTAGTGGAGGGCAAAGTGTACGGCATCAAACATCGTGTGGAAGACCTCTCCGATACGGAAACTCAATATTCCGTAAAGCTTTGGGAAGCTGATGCCCCTGAACCCGATACCTGGGACTTAATCGCAATCGAGACTTCCGAAAAACGACAACCCGGGGGTTCCTGCCTATTGCTGGCACACCATACCGATGTTACCTTTGGAAATATTTACGTGAACCCGATCCATGATGCGAAGTAGTAAAGTGCTGTATCGGTTAAAATCGACCTTGATCTTGTTGACGGTGTTCTCTTTCTGCCCGTCATGTGAAATCGACAAAAAGGGCAAAAGCGAAATCGACATTGAATTCACCCAAGATACCATCAACGTGGGCTATACCTACTGGTGGCCCGAATCAGGACCCTTTATCGGTTTATGCGGGGAAGAACTTTCCTTGGTCTTTGCAGGAACCCTTGTCGAGCTGAAAGACACGACCGATGATCCGGGACCCTTGTATACCGCCCAAGAGGGGACCGTTCAAATAGAAAAAGTGTTCAAAATCAAAAAAATGGGGCATCGGACCTATACCGGCCAAGGATTTTTTCGCACCGATTGTTTCTACGAATCCGGTCTGAACGTTGGTGATCAAGTATTGGTGGTCTGCTATGACTATGATGATGATTACAGCATTCCGGGCAGGCAGTCGCTATTACAAATAACCGGGCTGGAAGATCCGTTGGTCACATCCATTAGAACGTACATCGATGCGGACGAGCATCCTGCGGCCATTCGGGACGACATCGGATTGTGGGCCACTCAAAATTTGGGTAGGGCCCTGGAGCGGATCATCGAATGCGAGCAAGAAGCTGGCGCTAGATAGGAAAGTCTTAATTATCACCGATAAAAACATACTGATCGATGGGCTTTACTTCCAAGTAATCGCTTTTTTAGGGACTTCCTTAAACTGATAGACAATGTGGGAAAGCCGCGCCTTAAGCAGTTCCTTTCGACCGCTAACCGTTCTCGTGTAAAAAAGGCTGGAGCTATTCACGTGTTTTCGCCAATGTTTGTGAAATAACTGTGCATCTTGCTTTCTTTTACCAAAAATCGCAGGGACCACATGATACGTACGCATCCCCCATTGGCCAAAAAGCCAGGGGCGATATACCAATAGATAACGGGGATTCTCTATCGGTGCCAATATCTCGGCCAACAAGTTTACAAACAAACTGCTCTCGGCATTGGTGGCTCCCAGAAGGTAACAAACAAAACTACCGGTCGATTGTTGTTCCGTCTTTATCGATACCTGGGTAGTCGGGGTATGTAATAGCTCCTTGGCATACAGTGCGGCCAACAACGCCTTTGCTATTCTTTTGGTTTTCTTATGAGTGTTGCCAAAAATGAAATATAGCTTTAAGGCCTTATAGGTTTTTGGGGCAAAGCCCACGACCATCGCTATCAACAACAGGTAGATAAAACGAAAAACACCTTGGCCCAACAAAGTGCCGATATTTTTTGCCAAAAACTCGGGGAAAAAGAGTCCGATACCCAAAGCCACCTCCAGCAAAAGGTACTTGGAAGCATTGCCCCAACGAAGCTTTTTGGCCTCTTCAAAGGGGATGTTCCCGGTATAGGGCAACTTTACCTCACGCACCAGTACGCTCCCTTTAGAAATGGCATCGAACCAGCGTTCTTTCAGCTGGTCGCGCTCAGCGGCCAATCGCAACATCTGGGCGTTCAACTCCTGTAAATTGGTATCCGCGGAATACCGGATAGGTAGCTGAAGCCGCTCCAGACCATTCTCAATATAAGTGATTCCACTTGCCGAGACACCGGAAAAAGCTTCGAAACGCCGTTCCAACTTTTCCAGATCCTTCCCTCCGTCCGCCACGGTAGGATCTAGACAAGCCAGATGCCAGATATTTCCCGTTTTTCCATTTTTTCTACCATCCACACGAATGGCACGCCCTCTCATTTGGTTCGAGGAAACAAACGACCCTACGTAGGATGCTAAAATTAGGGAATTGATCGCGGGAGCATCCCAACCCTCTCCCAAAAGCGATTTTGTACCAATAAGTATTTTAATGGCACCTGCCTCAAACAAGGCGGTCATGGTTGCTACGATATGGTTCTTGGCGCTACCGAACGAATTGACGATCAGGAATTCCTCGTCGCAAGCCAACGGGGTCAGACTATACTGGGTTCCCTTGATCAGTTTTTCAAAATCCGAAATGGTGCTTTTATGAAGAATAACCAGGGAGCCGGTGAGTATCCCGATAGCGCTTTTAAAATCGGTCGCCGTCCTCAGGTATTGAAAAATGGAAACCACCCCTAACTTGGTCAAAGTTTCGGTATCTGTTCCTGAAAAATCCAAAAATTCCTTACGGATAAAATCGGTCAGCACCACGGCTCTTAGCGCTTCCCTAAGTGCTTTTTGCTCCGCTATCAGAATGGCGCCAATACTTTCCAATTTAGATGGACTGCTGGCCAAGGAACGATACAATTGGTCGTCCCCGATGAAATTTACCCGCTTTTTTGCATAGACCCCGATACGGGCGAGCTCCTTTTGGATTGGTTGTAAAAGACCTTCATAAGAAGCCAGGGAGCTTCTTTGCGCGACCAATAATTGCTGTAGCAAAATTTCAAGCCACTCATAGGAAAGATCGGGGAATTCGATATTTTTTTCTTTAAACCCCAGAAAACGAAGTTTTTTGGGGTCAATTGGATGACCAGCAGCTTTCAGGAAAATTAGAATGGAGGAGAAAAAACTTGGTTGGTCATAGATCGCCTCCAATGATGCCGCCGTATTGGCGTACATGGGATGTTGCAATAGCATGTTTTGAAAATCGGCATTCTCCAAAAGAGCATTTGTAAAAGCCATGATTCGCTCCCGATAGGTAACGATATATTTCATCTGGGATTGGGCCGGTCTTGAAAAATAGACAAAGTCTTGATGGGGGCATAAGTCCCCATTTCCTACCAAATCGGGTACGGCAATTTCATCATCGATCGGTCCGCAGAGGTCAAAATATTTCTTTACCTCCTGCGCAGTGCTGTCGTATGGCGGGGTGGCCGTTAAAGCGATGATCGTTAGATTTTCGATTTGTTTGAGGGTAAAAAGACTCTTCCACCATTCGCTTTTTAAATGATGTGCCTCATCGAGCACAATGGTACGTATCCCATGTTCCTTAAAATAATCAACCAACGTCTTACCCTCCTCTATGAGCGACTTGTCCAAGGCGTGCAAGGACTGATAGGTGGAGAAAGTCAGGAGCCGGGGGGTTTTGATATCAAGGCTATACCTGTCAAAACCGCTATCCTTTATAAAAAAAGTCCGCAACCTGCTTTGCCACTGGTTTCGAATGGTCAAGGTAGGGGCCAACACCAAAGTGGTTTTGTTGACCCTGCTAATCATCTCAAGACCTAAAATGGTCTTGCCTGAACCAGGAGGTGCGACCACATGAAGATGGTCGTCTTCAATATGGTCCTGAAAATAGTCCAGAAATTTTTGCTGATAGCTACGCCAGGTAAATTTAAAAGATAGCTGTTGGGCAAGTTCGGTCAAGTGTTAAGGTATTTTCTATATTTTCAATGGATTATAAGTAACTTTGGTCTTTCACAAACAGGCCGATCACATGTACCCTTTACGAAGAAACCGCAGACTTAGAACTAACGATTCCATCAGGCATTTAGTACGCGAAACCATTTTGACCCCCAGTGATTTTTTAGTGCCCCTATTTGTGGTGGAAGGGAAAGGAGTCAAAGAGGAAATTGCCTCGATGCCCAATTATTACCGTCTGAGCCTCGATAATTTAGAAAAAGAGGTCAAGGAACTTTGGCAGATGGGCCTTTGTGCCGTACTCCTTTTTGTAAAAGTGCCCGATAACCTTAAAGACAACAAAGGGTCGGAAGCCCTGAACGATAACGGCCTGATGCAACTGGCCATCAAAACGGTCAAAAATGCGTGTCCCGATATGCTGGTCATGACCGATGTGGCCTTGGACCCGTATTCTTCCTATGGCCACGATGGCATCGTACAGGACGGACAAATACTCAACGATGAAACGGCCGAGGTATTGGCCGAAATGAGCGTTTCCCATGCACGGGCCGGGTCCGATTTCGTGGCGCCCAGTGATATGATGGACGGCCGTATCCTTACCATCCGGGAAGCCCTGGAGGATGAGGGCTTTACCAATACGGGCATCATGAGTTATAGTGCCAAATATGCCAGCGCCTTTTACGGTCCGTTTCGGGATGCCTTGGATTCCGCCCCGGTGGATATGAAAAATATTCCCAAGGATAAAAAAACCTACCAAATGGATTCCGCCAACCGATTTGAAGCCATCACCGAGACCCAAGCGGATATCGATGAAGGGGCGGATATCGTGATGATCAAGCCCGGTTTGTGCTATTTGGATATTGTTCGTGAAATCAGAAATGAGGTCGACGTGCCGGTAGCCGTATATCAGGTAAGTGGGGAATATGCGATGCTCAAAGCAGCAGCCGAAAAAGGGTGGCTCGACCACGACTCGGTGATGATGGAGCAATTGATATCCATTAAGAGGGCCGGCGCAAATATCATCGCCAGCTACTTTGCCAAGGACGCCGTCAAATTAATGGGCTAATGTAATCGACCGAAGGGCGGTTCGACCGTTTTGGATATTTTCATGAGCGGAGTCGAAAGCCCACCAAAGATGTGGTAAGGTGAAGCTAATTAATCGATTCTTTCGGGATTGCGAATGCCACGTGAAATCTTGTAAGAACCTCTACCACAAAGGTTAATGGTATTTCCGGATGATGGATGATGCCTCGATTTATGAAAAAACGACCTTTCATACTATTCCTGTACTTCATAAGCGCTTCCATTGCGGCGCAGGAGCGGATGAAAGAGGAACTATCCATTCCGCTGGCGGACGAGCTTTCCTACGGCTCACCTTCCGACGTTCACCTCGACTCCACCTTTATCCATACCCAAGTAGATTCGATTATAACGAATGGTATAAAGCAGCAAGCGTTCCCAGGAGCCCAGGTATTGGTCGCCAAGGAAGGAAGGATTATTTTCCATAAGGCCTATGGCTTTCACACGTATGATAGCCTGCAGCCGGTGGCGTTGGACGATTTATACGACTTGGCATCGGTCACGAAGATTGCGGCGGCCTTGCCCGCCTTGATGAAACTGGTCGATGAGGGAAAGCTCGACCTGGACCAACCTTTTAGCACCTATTGGACCCGTTGGAAAGGTAAAAAGGATAAAGAAAACCTCAGCCTTCGGGAAATTTTGGCCCACCAAGCCGGTCTCGTTCCCTACATCGTTTTTCTAAACAAGATTTTCAAGAAAAACGGACGACCCAAAAAAAGGTTTGTTCGCCCCTATCGTACTCGAAAATTCAGCCAACAGGCATACCAAGGAATCTTTATAAACCGTCGTTTTAAGAAAAAAATGTACCGGATAATAGACCGATCCGAGGTTTCAGACAAAAAAAAGTACACCTATTCGGGCCTCACTTTTCTCTTATATCCAGCGTTGATTGAGCAGCTTGCGGGAATCGATTACGAAACCTATCTCAATACCCATTTTTACGGCCCGTTGGGTATGGAAACTACCGGGTTTCAACCCAAAACCAAACAATATCCCAACAAAATCGTGCCCACCGAAAAAGACACCTTGTTCCGTCATGGGCTTACACAGGGTTGGGTACACGATGAGAACGCCTCCCTTCTGGGAGGAGTCTCAGGAAATGCAGGCTTGTTCGCCACTGCTGTCGATTTGGCCAAGCTTATGCAGCTCTATATGCAATTGGGAACCTATGCGGGCAAACGCTATTTTTCGGAAGCCACGGTCAAAGAGTTCATTAAAGGTCAATATCCCGAAAATGACAATCGTCGTGGTCTAGGTTTTGATAAACCATATCCGAACAATTCAGGGCTCCCCCTGAGCGAGGCCTATCCGGCACCAGAGGTAGCACCGGAAAGTTTCGGACACAGTGGCTTTACAGGCACCTTCGTGTGGGCCGACCCAGAAAACCAGTTGGTATATATTTTTCTCTCCAATCGGGTATATCCGAGCAGGAAACATCGAAATTTGTATTCGCTCCACATTCGCGAAGCGGTGCAACAGGTGTTTTATAGAGCGCAGCTGCCGACCGAATAAGGTTCCTAGGGTGTCTATTTTATTGGTATCTTCGTTTAACTAAAATTTGAATATGGGCCTGCTAATTTTCTACGCACTAATTTCCATTTTCTTTTCATTTCTGTGCTCGATCTTGGAAGCTGTGTTGTTGAGTGTGAATCCGACCTTCATCAACGTAAAAAAGAAAGAAGGAAAATCGTATGCACATACTTTGGAACTTTTAAAAAAGGACGTGGACAAACCCCTCATTGCCATTCTGACCCTAAATACCATAGCGCACACCGTGGGCGCTATTCTAGTGGGGGTGCAGGCGAAAGTGGCCTATGCGGAACTTTACGGGACTACCCGACGAAGTTTTTTGGGAATCGAGTTTACCGAAGATCTGATGGTCGGCATCGTCTCTACCATCATGACTATCTTAATCTTGGTCGCCTCCGAAATTATTCCCAAAACCATCGGGGCCACGTATTGGAGAAAGCTTGCCAATTTTACCGCCAAAGCCCTGAAAGCCATGGTGCTTGCCTTAAAATGGACCGGGTTATTATGGGTTCTTCAGCTTTTTACCCGACTGGTGGGGGGAAAAGGCCATCACGGGAGCGTGCTAAGTCGTGAGGATTTTACGGCCATGGCCGATATCGCCCGAGAGGAAGGGGTGTTCGAAAAGTCGGAATCGACCATTATCAAAAACCTCCTGCGGTTCGACGAGGTCTTGGTCAAGGACATCATGACTCCAAGGGCCGTGGTCAAAATTGCCTCTGAAGACAGGAGTATCGAGGATTTTTTTGCCGAGAACCCAAAGATGCGCTTTTCGAGGATTCCGGTATACGGCGGAAAGGTCGATAACATTACGGGCTTTGTGCTAAAGGATACCATTTTGGAGGAAATGGTAAACGAGAACGGAACCATTCCCTTGTCGGAAATCAAAAGGGAGCTGCTGATTACAAAGAGAAATACACCCATACCCCAGCTGTTCGATACCTTCATCAGCAAACGGGAACATATTGCCCTGGTGGTCGATGAGTACGGTTCGGTAAGCGGACTCGTTACGATGGAGGATATCATCGAAACCTTGCTTGGGCTAGAGATCATGGATGAGAGCGATAATATCGCCGATCTCCAGGAATTTGCCAGAAAAAATTGGGAAGTACGGGCCAAAAAAGCGGGGGTCATCGAGAAAATCGAAAAATCCGATCAGTAATGGAAACCGCTTTCATCGAAACCCCATTGGGTATCGCACGTTTGGAAGGCGATGAAGCAGGCTTGGCCTCAATTACCGTATTGGACAAACAAGAAGTACCTACGGCAGTGCTTCCCGAAGTGTTGGAAGATACCGCCTACCAATTACGGGAATATTTCGATGGAAAAAGAAAGGTCTTTGATCTGGAACTGAATCCCCAGGGCACCGACTTTCAAAAAAGGGTTTGGCATGCCCTCCTACAAATTCCCTATGGGAAGACCGTTTCCTACCTGGAACTATCCAAAAAACTGGGCGATATAAAGGCCATTCGTGCCGTTGCCGCCGCCAATGGGAAAAATCCGTTATGGATTGTGGTGCCCTGTCATCGCGTTATCGGAACCGATGGTTCGCTGACGGGTTATGCCGGGGGATTGCATCGAAAAAAGTGGCTGCTGGCCCATGAAAATCCCGTAAAGCAGCAAAGCTTGTTCTAATGGCCCGCTGATGACAGATCGTTTCTTATTATTTTTAGTCTAGTAGGAACACGGCTAGTTACAAGTAATTGCGCTGAATGGTTGCGCATTATCAGTGGCATCGCTCTTAGTATAAGCCTCGTTGAAGAGTACAAATTGGTCAATAGCATGTCCAGAGGAACGTGCCGAAATTTCCATGGTATAGATTCCAGGAGTGCCGAAGGTCACAAAAATATCGTGCGCGTTGTTGTCGAACGTACTCGCTTGCCATTTAAAGTCGAGATCGCTGCCACTTCGGTATATTTTGAACCAACCGTCTTTTGAAGCTCCTTCAGGGTTGGGTGTTTTACCACTGTCCCTTGGATACACGATGCTTTCCCCTTTTTGGGCATAGAAATCGGTCGCGTCGGGAAAACGTAACCAGGTATCATTATGATCGGTACCGCTGTTCCCCATTTTTACGGCAGATTTCCAAATAAAACGATATGATCCGGTAGTCACGATCTGTAGTTTAAATACGGCTTTCCCCGACCCCGGATTGCTCAGCGACTGCTCCCCGGTCCATAGCATATAACCCTTTCCGGAAAACGCGTCACCATCATCGTTCAACTGCCACAATTCGTCAAAAACTGTTTCCTCGAATTGTACTTTTACCAGGCCGTCTTTCTCCGAAAAGACGTAGTCGGCCACATTCGAACATTCTGGAACGGGAGTATCGCTTGGTTCCTCTTGGTCCGGTTGTTCCTCTTGAACCAATTCCTCTTGAAACGCGGTCTCGGAACTTTCCTTGGAACAGGCGGTCGATAGGATACCGATCGATAGCAAGACCACAAACGGCAGTCGATCAATATAGTGTTGGAAAGTGTTGACAGCTTTCATACGCATGCGGATTTAAAACATCCCTCTTAAAACGTATCGTTCACCCTGAAAATTGAGTAGGTAGCCCTTATTTCGATGAACTACCGGCGATTGCCCTTACAATAGTTCAGAATTATCCCCGTTTTCAGGGTACCCTTGAAAACCGCTTCTTGGTAGTTTTATTGTTTGAAACTGTAATCCACATCGATATGGGCCTTTTATCCTTCACCGAAATCACCGATAAAGCACAAAACACCTTTAAACGATTTCCTGTGACGCTGCTATGGTCGATTTTCGGCACGTTGTTCTGTATAGTCGTCACCAACAACGCTGCCAATGACCTTTTTGATGACTATCTGGAAGTACTGCTCACCCTCATTTTGGGCGTCAGCTGGTTGATAGGAACCCAATTTTTTATCGAGCAACAAACGAATCCAAAAAGATGGTGGCCGATGAAATTATTGGTATTACTCGCGCTATTTCTTTTTTGGTATTTCTTTCCAAGCAACGAATACGACCGTTCTCCCGAACAGTTTATCCGCTTTTTTCTGTTTTTGATTGCCGGGCATCTGTTCGTTTTCTTCGCTCCGTTTATTAAGGAGTGGAACAAAGCGGCCTATTGGAACTATCTAAAGGCCATTGGCACAGCCATAGTCCGCAGTGGCTTTTTTGCGGGGGTGCTCTATATTGGATTGGTCATTGCCCTGGTCGCCATAGACGCGCTTTTTGATACCTATATTCAGGACCGACGCTATCTGCAATTGTTCTTTTTGTGTCTAGGCACGGTGAATACATGGATATACCTGTCCGATTTTCCAAGGAAAATCCGGAACACGACCGAGGTTCGTTTTCAAAAAGCCTTGGAGGTCTTTGTAAAATATATCTTGATCCCCCTAGTGTTGCTGTATCTACTTATCCTGTACGCCTACAGCTTTAAAATCTTAATCCAGTGGGAGCTTCCAAAAGGATGGGTTTCCTATCTAGTGACTATTCTGGCGCTTTTAGGTTTCATTGTACAAATCATCATCGATCCGATACAAAAAAAGATCAAGGCATGGACCATCAATCGATTTTTCCCTTGGTTCTATTACTTGATGTTGCCGTTACTGGTTTTGCTATATATCGCTATTTTTCGACGCATCCTTGATTACGGTGTTACCGAGAACCGGTATTTCGTGTTATTGACGGCCTTTTGGATAACCTCGATGATAGGCTATTTGCTGTTTGCCCGAAACCGAAAATTAATCGTACTTCCAAGCTCGTTTTTTATGCTGGTAATTTTATCGTCTTTTGGGTTTTGGAGTGCTTTTCAGGTCTCAAAGGAGAGTCAAATACGACGATTTAAAAAAGTGTATGAAAATGTTTTATCCAACAAGAAGGTGGCCAGCTCCAACCAAATAAATCAGCTTAAGTCGATTCTCAACTATCTCGATGACAGGAAAATGCTTTCAGAACTAGACCCTGTTACCGGTATCGCAATGGTACCTGCCTTTAAAGATACTATCAATGATGACGAGTCATATCGGTACAATTATCGTTGGCTCGATACACAAAAGGTCATCGACTCGATGGGAATCACCCTGAATCCGGATGAATTGGGGGACAATCCGTTCTTATACGGCGAGTCCTACAACTACTACGGCAACCATTTCTACAATGGCAAGTCCCTTTCCATTGAAAACTATGATTATTTTTCTGCCATTCAGCTGATTCGCTATGATGAAAAACAAAACGAAATAGGGGATTTTTATGTATCGTACCAAAATAATTCCGTCTCCTTATGTTTTGTTTCCAAAACAGACAGTACCGAGCAATATCAGGTATCGCTAAGGGAAAAGCTATTGCATCTGAAACAGTATAATTCTTCGCTTCCCGAAAATCGCTTGGGCGAAATGGTGCTCGATTTTAAAAAGGATCGTATTTTAGGGAAATTGATTTTTACAGATTTAAGCTATCAAGTGCGTAAGAATGATAGTATCTTCTTGAACCACTCCAGTGGGTATCTGTTTTTAAGGCAATAATGTATGTTACAAAAAATTAATCTGGAACACATTCTATTTCTCGATATCGAAACCGTTCCCGAAAAACGCAGTTTTGATGAGCTCGACGACGAAAAGAAGGCGTTGTGGGAACAGAAATCAAAATACCAACGGAAAGATGAATACACCCCCGAGGAATTTTATGAGCGGGCCGGTATCTGGGCAGAATTCGGAAAGATTATCTGTATCTCGGTCGGTTATTTCAATATCAAGGGCGATGTTCGAACCTTTCGAACTACTACTTTTCACGGAGAGGAAATCAAATTGCTCAAGGAGTTTAAAAACTTGTTGATTGGCCATTTTAGCAGCACAAAACACCTTTTATGTGGTCACAATGCCAAGGAGTTCGATTTCCCCTATATCGCCCGACGGATGATCGTTCACGGCATCGAACTGCCCTATAAACTGAATCTCTTTGGAAAAAAACCATGGGAAATTCCACATCTGGATACCATGGAACTCTGGAAATTTGGCGACTATAAGCACTTTACCTCCTTAAAACTACTTACCAACATTCTGGGCATTCCCTCTCCCAAACAGGACATCGACGGCAGTATGGTATGCCAGGTGTATTATGAAGAAAACGACTTAGACCGGATTATTACCTATTGTGAATTGGATGTGGTGGCGACGGCACAGGTTTTTCTGCGATTGCGCAATGACGATTTGTTGGAGGACACCGAAGTACAACGAGTGTAAATACCAGGTGCCTCCTCCTTAACAATATTCCTATTTATTGTATTTCAATTGAATGTACACGGGAAAGTGGTCGCTGTACCCGCCGATATACTTGCGGCCCGCAAAGGTACGATAGGGCGTACCCCGGTATTTGCCTTTGAACTCCGTTAAGAAAGCCTCGTCAAAAATGTTGGCGTGTGCAAAACTATGGGTACCTTTTTCGTAATTTAGGAAGTTATGGGAAAAGATGATCTGATCGAACATACTCCATTGCCGTTTGTAATTGGCGGTTCCCCTGTATTGGGTGACCAGTTTTTCCGAGGGATTGTACAGATTCTGAAGCTGCATCAAGGTCTGTATGCTCTTAGAGTCGGGACCGTCGTTAAAATCCCCCATGATAATGTAGTTCGAATCGGGTAGTTCTTCTTCGATGTCCTTTATAAAGCCGACCAGGGTCTCTGCCGCCTTGATTCTTTTGTAATCGGTCTCCACTTCACCATCACGTCTCGAGGGCCAGTGGTTTACAAACACGTGTAAGGGTTCCCCGTTCAAAACTCCGTGTACGTATAAAATATCCCGGGTGGTATCACGTTGACCATCGGGATTGTTTACATATAGGGTAATGGGTTCGGAATAGAGCACCTTAAAATTTTTCTTGCGGTAGATCAAGGCTGCATCAATACCACGTTCATCGGGAGAATCATAGTGGACATACCCGTAATCGATGTCGCGTAACGGTTCCGCACCTATGAGATCCTGTACGGTTCGTTCGTTTTCTACCTCGGCAACCCCGACCAACACGGGTACATCGTGCGTAGTATTGGCCCCTATTTCGGAAATCGTCTTGGCCAGTTTGTACAACTTTCTTTTATAGCGTTTCCGAGACCACCTCTTCTCCCCCTCCGGTGTAAACTCGTCATCGAGCGTATCGGGATCGTCAATCGTATCGAAAAGATTCTCGAGATTGTAAAAGGCAATACTGAAAAGTGTTCCCTTTGGTTTTTTCTTTAGGAATGACAAAGGCATGAATTGGTATTTTGGGGAATTAAATTTACAAAAATAGCTTGGGAAGTATTGCGTAGATTTGCACTTTAAATACGTGTATGCTAGAAAAGAAGTCGATAGAATATGAAAAGACCGTGCTGATCGGGGTCATCAACCAGCAACAGAACGAAGAAAAAGTGACGGAATATCTCGATGAGCTTGAATTTCTTACCTATACCGCGGGTGGGGAGGTATGTAAACGTTTCGTACAACGAATGAACGTTCCTAACCCCAAAACCTTGATCGGTAGCGGAAAAATGAAGGAAGTCGAAGCCTACGTCGATGAGCATAAAATTGGTTCGGTAATTTTCGACGATGAGCTCACCCCTGCCCAACAGCGCAATATTGAAAAACAGCTTCGGTGCAAGATATTGGATCGTACCGGACTTATTCTCGATATTTTCGCCCAACGTGCTCAAACCAGTTACTCCCGCACGCAGGTAGAGCTGGCCCAATATGAATACTTATTACCAAGGCTCACAGGGCTATGGACCCACTTGGAACGTCAAAAGGGGGGTATCGGTATGCGCGGACCAGGGGAGACCGAGATCGAGACCGATAGGCGTATCGTACGGGACCGCATTACCCTGTTAAAGAAGAAGCTACAGAAAATAGATCGTCAGATGGAAACCCAAAGAAGCAACCGCGGTGCCTTGGTGCGGGTCGCCTTGGTCGGTTATACCAACGTGGGCAAGTCTACCTTGATGAACGTCATTAGTAAAAGTGACGTTTTCGCCGAGAACAAGCTATTTGCCACCCTGGATACTACCGTTCGCAAAGTGGTCATCGGCAACCTGCCGTTCCTGTTGAGCGATACAGTGGGTTTTTTACGAAAGCTTCCCACCCAATTGGTCGAAAGTTTTAAAAGCACGTTGGATGAGGTGCGCGAAGCCGACCTGCTGCTACACGTGGTCGATATCTCGCATCCCCAGTTCGAGGAACATATCGGATCGGTCAACAAGATACTCGGTGAAATTGGCAGTGCGGATAAAAATACGATCATGATCTTTAATAAAATTGACCAATACAAGCACGATACCATCGAAGACGATGACCTAACGACCGAAAGGACCCAAAAACACTTCACCATCGAAGACTGGAAAAAAACGTGGATGCGGCGACTCGGTAACAATGCCCTATTCATCTCAGCCCTCAACAAAGAAAATCTAGATGAGTTTCGCAAGCGGGTCTACGACGAGGTGCGTGCCATTCACGTGACCCGTTTCCCTTACAACAACTTCCTGTACCCCGAACATTTGGACGAGTACTAAAAAGAAATTAGTGGCCCATCTTCATTGACTCATGAAGACCAGGCTTTCCGCTGTATTTTTTATGCTCCTTCGTGGGCATAAAAAGATGTCGCTACAATCCTTTGTGCAAAAAAGATTTTAAGAAACTGCCTCCATGTGGCTACCCTTTGTCGAACAAATTGAACCGTTTGTATTTTTCACAACAGATTGTGATAGGTTCACAACAATAATTTAGTCCCCTTCCCATTCCGTTCTATATTTACAGTGTAATTAAGTAACCAAGCTGACCCCAAATCACCTTGAGCTTAACCGAAAACGCTGAATAAAAAGACACACCAACTAACCTACTTGCTTATAACCATTTAACAGTACAACATGTAACAAACCTACTTTAAAAAACCCCGGCTCCCCGTCGGGGTTTTTTTATGCATCCAAACTTGATTCACCTGTATCGAAGTTAAGTACAAAAACAGTAGATCATTCAACTATTTAAAAAGCCCTCCGTTTTGAGGGGTCGTTTTTAACTATCCTTTTTCTTCTGGGCTTCACGTTTCAAACGTTCGGCCTCTCGCTGTAAGTGCTCGGCCTCCCGGATTTTCTGCTCCGCTTTGCGCTGGAGTCTTTCGGCTTCCCGTTGTGCTTGTTGTGCCTCTCTTTGTACTTGCTCGGCCTCTCTTTTTTGCTGTTCTTCCAAACGTTTTTCCTCCGATTTTCCCGAGGCATAGTTTTTAATATTCCGGGTTATGGTCTTGAATTTATTGACCATGCCACTCGAGAGTAATTCCTTATCGAGATAGATTTTCAGCGTACCCTCGTCCAATCTTACCTCATAGCCGGTGTCTCCTCCGTACTCGCGCTTCCATTTTTGTCTGCTTCCCGAAGCGGTCATATATTCAGTGCCCAATTCTTCGGCCAAATACGAACGTATCTTGGTTGTTTTTGATTTATGGAAATCGGAACGTACCCGATACGTATCATCGGAATCGCTTATCGAAAAATAGGTGCGGCTTTTTTCGACAAAGCCAGTGTCGTCGTCCACTGAAATCGATATGCTCGATGTGGTAGTCTGTTTGGTTTTGGTTTCTGTTTCCTGCGTATAGGCATCTATGATCCCTATCAACATGCTCAATAAAAAATAGACAATGATTCTCATGATTTTCGTTTTTTAACTGTTAATCTCCTTTAAAAATTCGGTTCCTAAGCGATTAATTACACTAAAGCCATCCGAATCGATATGCTTGCGGTATATCCGCATCTTTAGGTTGTTTCCTTCCAGTTTAATTTCATACATGGGGGCTCCGTTTTGGGTCGTTCCCTTCCAGATCATCGGGTCGTAGCCAACAACGGGCTTTTCCCCATCCAAAACCTTTGAGACCATTCTTTGTATTGCTTCTTTTCTGGCTTCGTCAAATACAAGATTTACCTTGTAAGTCTTTCTCGTTAGCTTCAAACGATAATCGTCCTCGAACACATCGACCAGAAAAAATCCTTTGCTCTTAGGCGATGATTCAAAATCGTAGACTTTCACGATATTAAACCCTAATAGAAAGGTGTTTTCCTTTTCCTTGGTTTGTGCAAAGAGTCCGGAAACGGATAAAAACACGAGACAGCTGATACTCAATACATTTTTCATTTTTTCGTTTTTTTTGATGAATAAACTCTATTTATTGATTTACTTTAAACGTGAGTCCGACTCCTCGAACACTTTCTATAGCAATTGATGAGTCTTGCTTAAAGTATTTTCGGAGGCGGCTTATAAATACGTCCATACTTCTTCCGGAGAAAAAGTCGTCGTTGCCCCAAACGTCTTTGAGGAGGTCTTCGCGCTTGATCATGGTATTTTTATGTTGGTAGAGATACTGTATGAGTACCGTCTCTTTTTCTGTAAGGCGTTGTTCACTTCCTTGAAATAGAAGCTTGTGGTTGACCGTGTCAAAATCATAGGCCCCGATACTGTGCAGTTTTTCTTTTTTGGGTTGAATGCGTTGCGTACGCTTCAGAATATTTCGTAATCGAAGCACTAAAATATCCGCTTCGAAGGGTTTTACGATATAGTCGTCTGCGCCAAGCTTCAAGCCTCTGATACGGTCTTCCTTCAATTTTTTGGCCTTGAGAAATACAAAGGGAACTTCGGGGTTGATTTCAATTACTTTTTCGGCCAAGCTAAAGCCATCCATCTTGGGCATCATCACATCGAATACACAGATATCGAAATAATGTCGGGGGAACAGTGTCAGCGCCTCTTTACCATCTTTGGCCCAAGTGACCTCGTACTCATGAATTTCGAGGTACTGTTTTAAGATACTGCCAAAATCAAAATCATCTTCTGCCAATAATATGTGTGCCATGATATCCTAATTAACCGGTATAGTGATACTGAATTTGCTTCCTTTGCCAAGTTCACTTTCGAGTTCGATACTCCCTTTATGCGCATCTACTACCTGTTTGGTGTAGTACAACCCAAGTCCTAACCCTTTCACATTATGAACGTCACCCGATTCGACCCTAAAAAATTTATCGAAAACATACTTCAGGTGTTTTTCGTTGATTCCAATGCCGTTATCGGCAATTACAATTTCGTAGTGATTGTTCCTCAATCGCGTAGTAAAGGTCAGTACCAAAGACTCTTTCCCGTATTTGACCGCATTCTCCAAAATGTTGAAAAGGGCCGTGGTGAATAGAAAAGTATCGAGCCTCAAGACCACTTCCTCACTTTCAATATGCCGGTCGATTGTCAGGTTTTTGCTTTGAACCGAAAGGGAGAAATCGTCGAGCAAATTGTTAAAATAGGCATCATCTATCACCTGCTCTTTGTGCAGCACCAAATCTTCGGAGCCCAAACTATTGGTCATCACCTGATCGATCAACTTTTGAAGTCGGGTGTTTTGCCGATCCAAGATGCCAAGGGTATTCTTGAAAGCTTCGGGGGATTCTTGGATTTCCCTTTTATGAAGGCTTTTTGATGCAATGCCCAAAGTAGCCAAAGGCGTTTTTAGCTCGTGGGTGATATTGTTGATAAAATCGGTCTTTATATCGGCGACTTTCTTTTGCTTGATCAGATTTTTAATCGAATAATAGAACAGTCCGACCACAAAGAGCAATAGCAGCACAGAACCTGTCAGGAGAATAGCCATTCTGCTTAATACGATTCGTTTCCAATCGGAAATATTCATCCGATCTCTAGTTACTACACGGAATTCTACCGTCTTTTCCTCACCATCCACTACCTTGGTATAGTCTGTTTGCCAACGAGCCTGACTCACGTCGTACCCTTGGTCTTCATCAAAATCTTCCCCTAGCATAAACAATCGCTTTCTATCCCCGAAAGGAAACATGGTATCGTTGGCTACAGAATCGAGGATGATAATGGAGTAAATATTCTTTTTAAATTTGATATCATACCCCAAATCGGTTTTTTTCAATTCTTCTTTATACAGTCTATTATAGCTTCCTGTCAGGGAATCGGTGTTTTTGGTAAGCCCTTCAACGAATCTTTCCTTGCTCAAGTTTTCAAATCGGTATTGCCAAAGCAACTCCATAAATTCCTGGGCCCATATTTCATTGGTGGTCACGACCCTTTCCGACTCATCGTCGATTCGCCCGATCGATTTTTTGGTCTCCTTAAGAAAAGCATCCTTTTTAAGCTCATAGGTATTGTAAACAAGGTAGGCCTGTATGCCGATCAGTGCGAGCAAGGTTGCTATGGCGGTGGCTATCAATATGTTTATTTTTTTCTGCATAACGGTCTGGTGTTTTACACCCAACACTCCAAAAGTAGTACATAGGCAAAGTCTTGCCCAACAATTGAATACCGTTAACCCACCGTTAACGTTAATTGATCGCCCAACCCCAACCCCTATTACATTTTCTTCTTTGTGTTAATAAGGTATGACACTTTCCAAAATGGGATTATCCGGTTCTTAACCCTTGTTTAACCGGCCATTTTGTAATTATGGGTGATACACGGCTCTTCGATTGAGTGGTATTACAAAATGAAAACACCATCGATATAAGATCAAATTATCCAGCCGAGTTAGGTTCGTCATGGCCGATTGCAAAGAACGGTTCGTTGGGAAAAATCGTATTTCATACTGGTGTACTAAGGGGCGGAAGGAGTTTTTTTGGAAGTACGGGCAGGAATCAAGGTGTTATTTATGTTAACCAACAATGAGGAAAACCGCAGGTTCAAAAAGTCCGTTATTCCTTTGAAAAGGCACTCGAGATTAAGCCGTGGTATCCATCTGCCAAGAACGGAATCCGGTGATTGGCTCAAAAAATTAGAAACTAGACCTGCAGTTCAACGAGGATTCCGACCAGTGGTATTTTTCACAACATTCTTGGCGTATGTCACAACAATAATTTAGAAAACAGTGAAATCGGCAGTAAGTTTACATCGTCATTAAATGATGGCACGAAACCCGATCAATACTTTACCTGGAAGAAATACCAAACCAAATTAGACCAAACCTACTTTAATGAAAGCCTCGACCCACGTCGGGGCTTTTGATTTTAAAGGGGTTTCTAATCGGATAATACCCCTTATTTTAGTGTATTTCATCGATGAAACCACGTATTTTAACGTACTTCACAACATCTTTCGTAGCGTTCACAACAAAAATTTAGCCTTGCGTTCATTTGCCTATACCTTCGTTTTGTATTTAAGATTTAGTGTTTATAGTGTTTGGATTTGCCCAAATCTGCATATGACCTTACAAGTTCGATTTTATTGACTGTGCAACCAAATGTAACGAATCCTACTTAACAAAAAACGCCCCGAGACTGTCGGGGCGTTTTACTTTTAGCTGGTTTGGACAACTCTTTCAGAAAGAACTTTTAGAAAGCATAGTTTAGACCAAGCAACCAATAGCTCTGGGTCTCGTTGTCTATATTATCAAAGGTAGGGGTCGGAGTCAATGCTGGCTCCTGGGCCAAGGCATTGGCCAATGTCTCTTGCTTATTGCCTCTTAATCCAAATTCAAAACCAAGGCCTATTCCCTTCCAAAGAGTATACCCAAAAGAGTTGATCCATGTCCAGTTGCTCAAATCACCACTCTTATAACTCTGAAAGGTAGAGAAGTTGGTCTTAAAGTTCACTTTACCAATTTGTCTGGTATAATCTACCACAATTTTGGCACCAGCGGAAGATTCGTATACCGCATCATTTTCAGCGAACACAAAGTTATAGTTCAAGGGGTGGATAACGACCACCATATCGGTAATGGGGGTCCAAGTGGCACCAATACCAAAATCGAGATATCCTGGATTGTTAAAGTTGTTTATGATAGAGGTACGATATTCGCCAAGGGCCGAGATGGCAAACTTTTCACTTAGCTTGTAGCCGTATAAAGAAGTGATGTTAAAGACATCGGTCGTACCGTCAAAGCTATCGCTATCGTTTGGATCATCCTTATCATCCAATTTCACCCATTGCAAGTTAACGTTCGCCGAGTTTCTCCAAAAAAACTTCTCCTTGTTAAGATTGGCGATGGCATTTACCGTTACCCCGATGTTACCGGAATTATTATTGGGTGTTCCTTGCAAATACCAGTTGTTAAAACTCGAAATATTCGCCCCAATGGTTCCAAAAGCCCTTATTTTCCATCCGGGGAACGCGTCAATCTGTCCTTGAAGCGCATCTACCCTTCCCTGAATGGCGTTGATAGAATCCTTTTTTGCGGCTTTCGCAGCTTTCAGTTCCTCCAGTGTCTGTGCAAACGTGGTCGATATGACAAAAAAGGACAGCAGAGTAAAGACAATTTTTTTCATGGTACTATAGTGTTTAGAAGTTGTTAATAGCAACAAATGTAAGAATTGCTAACAAATAATAAACAGGGTTATTAACAATTATTTGTTTTTGAACAAAGGCACAGAAGAGCACGCCTCGCCGTACATTAGGGATTTTACAATTGGCTGCAGTTTGGCGGTTATCCACAGATATGCATTGGGAGGTACCGGCTTTTTACTACATCCTTTTATGATCACGGGTTTTCCCTCAAATTCAGAAACCTCTAGTGAATCTATTACCTCTTGGTACAGAACGGTCTCTAACTGCTCCAGGGTACCCTGTACGATTTTCTTGGCAAAGGGCTGCAATTTTGTAGTCACCAACATGTAGGCCCATCCCGGAACGATGGCATCCGAGGAACAACTGATGGCTACATAGGTATTTTGATAGTTTTCCCAGGAATGGCCGTTCACAGCGGCCCTGAATTCTTTTTCCCTCAGTATAAGCCCCTCATACAACCAGTCTTTGATATCTAGCTGTACCCTTTTTCCCTCCGGATAATACGTTTCCAGGTCAAATGTGACCAATTTACTTTGGGCAACACGGTTAATGATTTCATCGGCCATTTGCTGAAATTTAGAATAATTTCCGTCTTCGCGGTTAAAGATTCACACTCAAACACACATCCAATTAGAGCAATCCTAGTTCCAATTTGGCTTCCTCGCTCATTAAATCTTGGGTCCATGGCGGGTCAAAAGTAATTTCTACCTCCGCATCCTTGACCATATCCAACGACTTTACCTTTTCCTCCACCTCGACCGGCAGGGTTTCCGCCACTGGGCAATTCGGGGAGGTAAGCGTCATCAGGATCTTAACGTCGTTATCCTCGTTCACGAATACGTCGTAAATAAGGCCCAGTTCATATATATCGACCGGAATCTCAGGATCGTAGATGGTCTTGAGTACCTTTACTATTTTTTCACCCAGCTCCTGGGTATCGATGGTGGTGGTTTCCTCACTCATTTTTTGCTTATTTGGGGTTCGGATATTTCCCCTTTTGGGCAAGTCCCGAACCTATTGACTCAGTTGCGTCTGATACGCAACTGCATATAGTTTTAGTTGTTTGATCATGCTCACCAAGCCATTCGCCCGAGTCGGGCTTAAATGTTCCTTCAGCCCTATTTCGTCAATAAACTGGGTGTCGGCATCAATGATGTCCTGTGGTTTTTGATTGCTAAAGGCCCTGATCAAAATAGCGATGATTCCCTTGGTGATAATCGCATCGCTATCGGCCGTGAATACTAGTTTATCGTCTTTCAATTCGGCATGCACCCAAACTTTGCTCTGACAACCTTTAATGATATTGTCATCCGTCTTGTACCGTTCGTCGATCAGAGGCAGTGACTTCCCCAATTCAATCATATATTCATAGCGTTGCATCCAATCATCGAACATCGAAAATTCATCCACGATCCCTTCCTGTATTTCTTGTATACCCATTCGCTAGTTTTATGCAAAAATACGACAAGCAACCCAGCTATTCAACAGTTTCTGCCAATGCCAATATTTTGTCTATCAATGGTTTTAGTTCTTTTGGGGGATTTCCTTCATCGAACGGGGCCGATTCAAAAATCTTATCTCCCCTCTTAACTTTTAGGGTCGCGATTCTTGCGCGATCCGTTTGACTTTCCGCACTAGGTGCCTCAAGATTACCTATATGCTCTAAAAGCACCGTTTTTAGCTGTTGTTCAACTTCTTGCCAATCCTTTTTTGCGATCGCCCTGGTTTCCATCGTAATAGTCTTTCCAGAGGATTTGACAGAGATGCGGCCTTTAGTAACGGCACAATGAAAGCTGGAGCCCCGGGTCATCGCCTCATATATAATTGAAAGCGACTCTTCTTCTTCCGTAGTTTGCTGGGCCGAACCCAACAAACTACTAAAGCTCAGAATATATAACAACACGTACTTCATTTGATAGGGAATAGTAAGGTTTAAGTATACAAAAAAGGCATCCTTTCGGACACCTTTTTAAGTTAATCTTATGAAAACGGACTAGTTGACAAAACCCTCCCTAGGCCCTCCTGCAACAAAAAGGGCACGCATTCTTTCATTTTGTCCGAGCGTAAACATGTACATACAATCATCCTGTACATAATCCATATAGTTCATGGTCATGTCGGCACTCCTGCAATGGGTAGTTGGATAGGTCGGACAGTTGTAATTGGCCCGATCCGATTTCGGGGTGTCGGCTACAAAATCGTCTCGATTACACCTTCCATCGCCCCATATATGACGCAGGTTCAACCAGTGCCCCACCTCGTGGGTTCCGGTTCTTCCTTTTCCGTAGATACCTCCGGCACTATTTTCCCCGAAGAAATCGGTTCCTATCACCACCCCGTCGGTAGCCGCGGCACCGCCTGGAAACTGGGCATAGCCCAAGATACCGCCTCCTATCTCACAGACCCATATATTCAGGTTGTTGGCCGGGTCGGTAGGGGCAATCCCTCCTTGGGAAGGATCTTTCATCGCATCGTTGGTGCCCCAAGAGTTCCTGGTATTAACGACTCTATTGATGGTTCCGGCCACAAAGGTGATATCTACATCGGCAACCAATCCTGCAAAAGCGGAAGGAACGCCGCTGGTGTTGGAATTATTGTTGTTGAAATCCTCGTTCAGAATACGGATTTGCGAGGTAATTTGTGACTGTGTGACCTCGCCTGGGAACTTTTCAATGATGTTGATCACCACAGGAATGGTTATGGCACCCTCATAAATGGGGGGAGGGGTTCCACCACCCCCGCCGCCGCCGCCGGGTTTTCCTTTTCCATTCGCTTTTAAGGCAATCGCCTTCCGGGTAGTGTACTCGATGTCGTACATCTTCTTGGCAAGGCCCTTGTTTTTGCCTAAACGGTATTCCAAGTTTTTCATAGATACGCATTTTTCCACGGCACCGGATGATTTTCCTGTAAGGTCATCGCTTTCGACATACAGACTAAAATCGCTCATGTCGACTACCACCTCTTGCTCTTGGGCGTCAGTTGCATTGTTTTGTGATTCTGATGAATCTTTCTCGCAGGAGACCAGCAGTACCGCCAGCACCCCTGCAGTTAAAATTACTTTTCTCATAAAAAGGGGAATTTGTTTAAATTAATCGACGGCGAAGATATTATTTCTTAACAACTATTCAACTTATTGTTAAATATTTTGTCCTTTCCGAAATGAATACTATGATGTTGTTCGTCGATGCTGACCGATATAGCGTAGGATGTAGACTACAAAAAAGTTGTTAACAATTTTGAGGTTCGCTCAAAATTTGCCGGGAAAAATCGCTACTATTTTAGGAAAGCATGGCTTTGGCTCTTCGGATAGCTTCTACTAAGGTGTCTACCTCTTCCTTCGTATTGTAAAAACTAAAACTGGCCCGTACCGTACCTGGAATTTTATAGAAGTCCATAATAGGCTGGGCACAATGGTGCCCGGTTCGTACCGCGATGCCCAATTTATCGAGTATGGTTCCGATATCGTATGGGTGGATGCCTTCGATATTAAAAGATATCACCGAAGTTTTCCTGGCCGCCGTACCATAAATTTTAAGTCCATCTATTTGCAACAGCTGCTCGGTGGCATACTTTAGCAGCTCCGATTCGTAAGCTGCGATCTCCTCCAATCCAATGGCGTTCAAATAATCCAAAGCGGCACCAAAGGCGATTCCACCACAGATGTTCGGGGTACCGGCCTCGAACTTATGGGGCAGATCGGCATAGGTAGTCTTTTCAAAGGTAACTTCAGCAATCATTTCACCTCCCCCTTGGTACGGGGGTAGTTTTGTCAGCCAGTCAGACTTCCCATACAGTATCCCCACTCCGGTCGGACCGCATAGCTTATGCGCGGAAACGGTATAAAAATCGACATCCAAAGCTTGCATATCGGCCTTAATGTGGGGAGCCGCCTGTGCGCCATCGACCAGTACCACGGCACCAAATTGATGCGCTGCGTCAATGATTTCCTCAATGGGATTGATGGTGCCCAGGGCATTGGAAATATGGTTACAGAAAACGAGTTTTGTTTTATCAGAAAGCAGTTCATGGTACGCATCCATCAATAACTCTCCCTCCCGGCTCATGGGAATCACCCTCAAAATAGCACCGGTTCGCTCGCAGAGCATCTGCCAGGGCACGATGTTCGAGTGGTGTTCCATGGCTGAAACCAGTAATTCGTCTCCCTTTTTGAGAAGCGAGGTGAATCCGTTCGCAACCAAATTAATACCATGGGTGGTACCGGAAGTAAAAATGACCTCATGGGCTTGGGCAATATTAAAGTGTTTCTGGATTTTCTGTCGAGCCTGTTCGTATTTATCAGTGGCTTCCTGTGACAACGCATGCACTCCTCTATGGATATTGGCGTTATAATTGGAGTAGTAATCGACGATTACATCGATGACCTGTTGGGGGGTCTGCGAGGTCGCCGCATTATCCAGATACACCAAGGGCTTTCCGTTTACTTCTCGGGAAAGGATGGGGAAATCGGCACGGATTTTAGTCACATCTAACATAGCGGTTCTTATGAGCTGCAAAGATACCCACTAAGTGCTAATTTAATGCGGCTATCGCCGTGAAATCGACATTGAAAATACTTATAGGAAAAGATAGTTCAGGGAAAGCTGAAACACTGTATTGAAGTTTTGCACATCCCCACCACCATTGTTCAGGCGATTTCGAATTCCCTGGTATACCCGACCTGTCAGCGCCCAGTGGTAGTTCAAGCTATACCGGACCCCGGCTGCAACACCATAATCTAGCTGAAAACGACCGTCGACCGTTTGCTTCCCATCGATTGCGGCTTCATCGATTCCCTCAAAGTTCTTTAACTTGGTGACCTCATTGAGCAGAAAGCCAACCTGCGGCCCAAACTGAATGGCAAAACGATTATTGAGGGTGAAATCGGCCAGTAAGGGAATCGTAAGGTAGTTCAATTGCACGGCCGTTTTAAAATCGTTCCCATCTCCCGGAGAATTTCCTTCAATAAACGCCAAATCGGTATTGAATTGAAACCCTTGGGAGGAGTACACCAATTCGGGCTGTAGGGCGAATCGATCGGAATACCGTATCTCGGCAAACCCCCCAAAGTGCCCGGATAATCTGGGGTTGATACCTTGGGTCAAATCCCCCACAATGGTGCTATAATTGAGTCCGGCTTTGAGGCCGAACCGGATTTGTTGGGAGGATGCGGTCAACGGCACGAACATCGATAACACCAGAAAAACAAAAAAGAACCTCACTTGCATCCCTTGTATGGCAATCGTTTCTAGAACAGTACGTATCCGGCGGCTAGTTGAAAAACGGAATCAAATCTATCATCATTAAGGGTCGTGCCACCAAGTTCGGTAGAACGAACTATGTCCGAAATCCCTAAAAAGTAGCGTATCTGAAATTTAAACTTATCCCCTAGATCGAATCCCAAACCAGTTACCGGGGCAAAATCAAAACGTGAATCATTGGTTAAGGAAATACCTATTTGTGGTCCGAGTTCAAATGAGAACACTTCTCCTAGGTTTATTCTAAACAATAAAGGAAACTGCAGGTAGTTGTCGTAGAACTCTGCATATTCCGGCAATTCGTTAATAACAGGGTCGCCCGGATCAGCAACAATAAACGGACTCAGCGCCAAACGACCTCCTTGCCGGGAATACAACAGTTCTGGATGAAAAGAGAAAATACCCCCTATCGGCGTTTCGGCAAAAACTCCCACATGAAAGGAAGTGCGCGCCTTGAAATCCCCATATTGGTCGCCAACATAGTTGCTACGATTCAATCCTGCCTTTATCCCAAAGTGTAAGTCCTGAGAATATGAGGAAGAAGAAAAAACAAAAAGTAACATACCCGTTAGGAACAAACGTATCATACGAATTTGGCTTCGATTTTTCCTAAGAACGGTCTTTTGCGTCTTTTATTACAAATCAAATCCCAATCGAACACCCAGCTTATTGGCTATCAACTTATTGATCCGTGTTTTTAATTCCGGAATGCGCACGCTTTCCAGCACGTTATTGGCAAAGGCGTACATTAAAAGTGCCCTGGCCTCTTTTTTGGGTATTCCGCGTGTCTGCAGGTAAAAAAGTGCGTCCTCATCCAATTGCCCGATGGTACAGCCATGGGAACATTTGACATCGTCGGCGAAAATTTCCAATTGTGGCTTTGTATTAATAGTGGCCTTGTCGCTGATCAAAATGTTGTTATTCTGTTGAAAGGCATCGGTTTTTTGGGCAATCTTATCCACATAAATCTTACCGTTGAACACTCCTGTAGAACTGTCGCCGTAGATTCCTTTGTAATCCTGATGGCTTTCGCAGTTGGGCTGTTGATGATGCACCAAGGTGTAATGGTCTACATGTTGTTTTTCGCCCAAAATGGTGACGCCCTTCATGGTAGAATCAATATGTTCCCCGTTCTGATAAAAATTGAGATTGTTTCTCGTAAGCTTACCCCCGAAAGAGAACGTATGTACCTTCACGACGCTGGTGTCCTTTTGACTGATATAGGTATTATCGATCAAAGAAGCGGTCGATGCATCGTTTTGCACTTTGTAATAATCGACGATAGCGTTTTTACCGGCAAAGATTTCGGTCACCGAGTTGGTCAACACCTCATTGGAAGTAAGGCTTTGGTGGCGTTCGATTATCTGCAATTCGGCATTTTCCTCGGCGATGATCAAGTTTCGCGGTTGTAACAATAACGACGCCTCGTTGCCCGTCGCGAAATGCAATATTTCTACAGGTTTCTTGGGCATCTTACTTTTGGGAATATAAATGTAGGCCCCCTCTCGACTAAAAGCCGTATTCAATGTGGTCAATGACTCATCCTTGGACGCTACCTTATTGAAATAAACATCGATAACCTGCTTGTACATGGGTTTGGTCAAGGCCGAACTCATCAAACAAATGTCAACACCGTCATGGGTAGTCTCCGAGAGATACGAACTATAAATACCATCGATGAAGACGATTTTGTAGGTATCTATCTCATGAAGGAAGTACTTTTTTACATCCCGATACTCCAGCGCATTGACCTCTTTGGGAAAGATGCTGAAATCAATTTTTTGCAAACTGTTGAGCGAAGTGTATTTCCAAGCCTCCTCTTTTTTGGAAGGAAAACCCTTTGTTTCAAAATTCTTGATGGCCTCTGTACGCACATCATGCACAGGATGGTCGATATCGACATTGTTTTCGAATGCCATGAACGATGCTATCAATTTGTCTTTTAAATCCATTTGCAATTCTTGTCTTTCATTAAATTTTTAAGATACCTCAACTGCTTCCAACGATGGTGGGAACAATGTCGAAAACAACCTAAACAACCGCTTCATTCTTGATCCAGTCGTATCCTTTTTCTTCCAACTGGAAGGCCAATTCCTTGCCGCCCGATTTTACGATTTTACCATCGTGTAATACGTGAACAAAATCGGGAACTATGTACTCCAACAAGCGCTGATAGTGCGTAATCACGATTACAGCGTTGTCCTTGCTCTTTAATTTGTTCACTCCGTTCGCGACTATTCTCAGTGCATCGATATCCAGACCGGAATCGGTTTCGTCCAAAATCGCCAATTTCGGTTCCAACATGGCCATTTGAAATATCTCGTTTCGCTTCTTTTCGCCCCCGGAAAAACCTTCGTTCAAGGAACGGGACAAAAATTTACGGTCGATCTCCAACATTTCCGATTTCTCCCGAATGAGCTTGAGCATTTCATTGGCAGGCATGTCCTCCAAGCCCCTAGCCTTCCTGGACTCGTTGATGGCGGTTTTCATGAAGTTGGTCACGGACACCCCTGGGATTTCCACGGGATACTGAAACGACATGAAAATGCCTTTATGAGCCCTTTCCTCGGGCGCACTATCTTCCAAGTCCTCACCATCCAGTTCCACGGAACCCTGGGTAACTTCAAATTCTTCCTTCCCCGCAATAACGGATGCCAAGGTGCTTTTACCCGAACCATTGGGGCCCATAATGGCATGCACCTCTCCGGCGTTAACCTGAAGGTTGATTCCTTTTAAAATATCCTTATCCTCAACGCTAGCGTGCAGATTGTTGATTTTTAACATCGTTCTTGTATTTAATTTAAATAGTTGGGTGCCTTTGGCATTTTTTCAAAATCTTCGATGGAATGTTGTAGGTATACTTTCGCCCTTTTTTCTTCGGCAAAGGCCTCAAACGCATCCATACTGGCCCTTGTTTGCTTTACATCATAATTGAAGATGGGGATTCTTCTGAACTCCCTATTCTCCGAAAAATGATAGAGATCCCCGGCGAGCAGCATGGGACCGTGATCGGCCAAATTCAAATATAGCACTTGATGACCCGGGGTGTGGCCCGGTGCATATTTAAGCACCACCGTGCCATCGCCGAACACATCATGGTCACCTTTGATTTTCTTTATCTTTTTTAAATCCTTAATGGCATTGTACAAATCAGCGTTACTTTCACGTGTTTCCTTGCTGGTGATAAAATCGTACTCTGCTTCCTGTACCAACCAGGTCGCATTCTTAAAAACATTGGCATGTCCGCTGTGATCAAAATGGGTATGGGAGAGGGAGATGTACTTAAAATCATCCGGGGTCATCCCTATTTGTTTGAGTTGGTTGATGACCGAATCTTTTCTGGAAACCGTAAAGGCACCACTTTCATCGGTGTAGGGTTCCTGCATTCCTACCAAACTTTCCGGAAGACCGGCATCCCACATCAAAATACCTTGGGGATGTTCAATTACGTAGAAAGCATCTGCAAATTCCTTGCTTTGTCCCTTATAGGTCGTGTCTTGGGAAAAAAGCTGCAATTGATTCACGACAACCGTACCTCCATCGAAGGTATACAACTTCACCTCAGGCTGTGAGGTATCCAAGATTACTTCAGCCGTTTCGGTGTTTTCTTTCTTGGTTTGCTTACAGGCCGTGAGCCCCAATAAGACTCCAACTAAAAAAATGTATTTTTTCATTATTCCATATTTAATCTCTCAAGAAGGCCCTTTCCATGCCCTTCAAAAGAACGTCCGAGGGTTACCCGACAGAACCTTCGAGACTAATTTCCAATAGCTTTTGGGCTTCAACGGCAAACTCCATAGGCAACTTGTTCAATACTTCCTTACTAAAACCGTTTACGATCAGGGCGATCGCTTTCTCCGTATCAATCCCTCTTTGGTTGCAATAGAAAATCTGATCTTCCCCGATTTTACTGGTAGTAGCCTCGTGCTCTATCTGCGCGGACCTGTTCTTGGCTTCGATATAAGGAAACGTATGTGCCCCACATTCGTTACCCATCAAGAGCGAATCGCACTGTGAAAAGTTACGGGCGTTCTCGGCACGACTATTTACGTGCACCAGGCCGCGATAACTGTTCTGTGATTTTCCGGCGGAGATTCCTTTTGAGATGATAGTGCTTTTGGTGTTCTTTCCCAAATGGACCATTTTCGTTCCGGTATCGGCTTGCTGATAATTGTTGGTCACGGCAATGGAATAAAACTCCCCGATCGAATTATCCCCCTTCAGAATACAGGAAGGATATTTCCAGGTAACCGCGGAACCGGTCTCTACCTGGGTCCACGAAATTTTCGCATTCTTCTCGCATAATCCCCTTTTGGTCACAAAATTGAAAACCCCGCCAACACCGTCCTTACCTCCAGGAAACCAGTTTTGTACCGTTGAGTATTTTATTTCCGCATCATCGAGGGCTATGAGCTCTACCACGGCCGCATGCAGTTGGTTTTCGTCCCGTGACGGAGCGGTACATCCTTCCAAATAGCTCACGTAACTACCTTCGTCGGCAATGACCAACGTTCTTTCGAATTGACCCGTACCAGCTTGATTGATACGAAAGTAGGTAGATAGTTCCATCGGACACCGAACACCTTTCGGAATGTAGCAGAAACTACCATCGGAGAAAACCGCGGAATTCAGGGCCGCATAGAAATTGTCTTTTTGGGGCACTACCGTCCCAATATATTTTTTTACCAATTCGGGATGCTCTTGGATGGCTTCGGAAATGGAACAGAAAATGATTCCCTTTTCAGCCAACGTCTTTTTGAAAGTGGTGGCCACTGAAACGGAATCCATAACGATGTCAACCGCTACCCCGGCCAATTTCTTTTGCTCGTCAAGCGATATGCCAAGTTTTTTGAAGGTTTCCAACAATTCGGGATCAACCTCATCCAAACTGTCGTACTTGGGTTTGCTATTAGGTGCTGAATAATAAGAAATGGCCTGGAAGTCCGGTTTTTTATAGGTTACGTTGGCCCACTCGGGCTCTTCCATTTCCTTCCAATATCGAAACGATTCCAATCGCCATTCGGTCATCCATTCCGGTTCGTTCTTCTTCTTCGAGATGGCGATAACAATATCCTCGTTCAAACCAACCGGCAAGGTATCCGATTCGATATCGGTGTAGAAACCGTATTCGTATTCCTTGGTCTCCAGTTCTTTTTTTAATTCTTCTTCGGTATATGCCATACTTGTTCAGTTTATCAACTGTTACTGCAACAATCGATTCATTAGTTCATAATCAAATTGTCATATTTAGAGCGAAAAACTCTCCCCGCACCCGCAAGTGCGCTGTGCATTGGGATTGTTAAATACAAACCCTTTGCCATTAAGCCCTCCTGAATACTCCAAGACAGTGCCTACGAGGTATAAAAAACTTTTTTTGTCCACGATGATGCGAACGTTGTTGTCTTCAAAGACCTTGTCGGATTCCTGTACTTGGTTGTCGAATTTCAATTCATAGGACAAGCCGCTACAGCCGCCGCTTTTTACACCGACCCGTACATAGTCCTGACTGGCGTTATAGCCTTCCTCGGTCATCAAATCGATTACTTTTCTTTTGGCCGTTTCAGAAACTTGAATCATGGGTATTTGGATTTATTCTAAATAGGTGACAAATATACGCTATAAGTAGGATTTGCACCTAATTCCTAACATTATTATAACGTATCGGTAAATAGGGGTTTTCTATGTGGAAGAAGATGGGCCGGGAAAACGGCTACTTAACTTTAATCACGATCACATCGGTCATTCCCTTCTGGGTGACTCCTGGCATATCACTACTAGCGATTTCCCCTACCAGGAGGATGCTTTCATCCTCATTTTCAATAGCATCGAACCCGAAATCGAGACCAGAACCCCCAAAAGATGTTTGCCATTCCAATAGACCGTTTGCATCGGTCTTTAATACCCAAATGTCATTTTCACCGGTATTGGAAGTAAGGTCGATATCGGCACTTTTCGAATTCCCGGATATGATAAATCCGCCATCCCTGCTCAACCGGATGCCTCGGGCAGCATCAAATTCACTGCCTCCGAAAGAACGTTCCCAAAGCAGGTCGCCGCCATCATCAATCTTGACCAGCCAAATATCGGACTCCCCGTAGTTTTTTGAAATATCCAAGTCGGTACTAAAGGTATTGCCGACAATGGCATAGCCGTTATCCAATGTTCTCGTAATGTCGTAGGAAACTTCGATGCCGGATCCCCCAAAAGAGCGTTCCCAGAGCAAATCGCCGTTTTTGTCGATTTTCAAGACCCAAAAATCATAACTGCCGCGGCTATTGCTAATATCAAAATCAGCGCTCTCACTAAAGCCGATCATCACGAAACCTCCATCTTCCGCCTGTACCACCGCGTGGGCCCTATCGTTATTAGAACCTCCGAAATACCTTCTCCATTCGATATTTCCCCGGGCGTCCAATTTGGTACCCCAAAATTCCCCAACCCCGTGTCGCGTCAAAGAATTTCCCTTTTCGGTAAAACCATCGGCCCGAGCTGCGGTCACATCCAAAAAACCCACGAAAAAGAACCCTCCATCGGCGGTCTGTAGAATATCGTAGGAATGGTCGTGACCAGAGAAACCAAAACTTTTTTCCCATTGCAAATTTCCCGAACCATCTACCTTAATAATCCAGTTATCGTGAAACCCTTGGTTATTGCTCCCATCGCCGTCATCGCTCATAGCATAGCCCGTTAGGGCATAGCCACCATCGTTGGTCTGCACCAAAGCTTGTCCACGGTCGTCTTTACTACCACCATACGTCTTTGACCATTGCAGTTTGCCTTCCGCATCCAATTTTAACAGCCAGTAATCGTTTACAGGTAGCTCCTTACCGGCCAAATCGCCATCGGTACTGTTTGAAAAGCCTACTATGGCGTAGCCACCATCAGAAGTTTTAATGATAGACCGTGCGGTCTCTTCCCCTGAACCCCCAAAGTTTCTAATCCAATCGACCTCTCCCAGGAACCGGGTTTCCGGTTCCGGTATCTCGGCAAGCTCTTCGATATTATTGGTACAGCAAATGACCATTCCCATCGAAACCATATAAACCAAGTTTCTTATCAGTACACCTTTCATTTCTAATTCGATTTTCTGACAACAAAGAGTCCCCGGTCGGTGTCGCTCATCACAATTTTTCCACTTTCGAAATAGGGGTATACACTCCACACCCCGCTAAAATCGGTTACGCTTGAACTGGGAAACGTATCGAAAAAACCTATTTCGGAAATCGATTTTCCCTCGATACCCGAAATATCCAAAACGCGCATGCCTGCCGTATAATTGGCAAGAAAGAACTCGTTCCCTTTTACATAGCCATTATGGTCGATGGCGCTAGTGGGGCCGATATAGGTATGGTGCAATACGGGAGCATCCAAATCTGTAAAGTCGAAGATAAGGGTACGTGAATTAAGTCCGAAATTCAATTCATCGAGCTCATCGCCCAAAATGAAATAGCGTTGGTCCTCGGTAAACCACCCCTGATGGGTATAACCCCTGTTACCATATTGAAGCGATGCTATTTGGCTGGCATTTTCCTTATCGGTAACGTCCACAAGGACCACGTTATTTTCGTTGGCTCCAATAAAAATTTCAGATCCGGCATAATCAGCATCGGGACCGTTGTAGGTGACCACTTGGGCATCATGGGTATAGCCACTGGCACTATAACCATCGGCCGAAACAGGATTATCAGGGTCTTGTAGGTCGACGAAATGCCCACCACCATCAAAAGTATCCGTACCCACGGCATAGGCGAAGCCCGTTTCCTCATTAATGACGATATTATGTGCATTGCCGAATTCGTCATAACGAAAATCGGCGGTAAACGTTTCTGGCGGGTTGCTTACGTCGCGAAGACGCGTAAGGTCAAAAACTTGCATCCCATGGCCGGGGGCTTCCGATACGATGAAAGCGTGATCGTTATAAACCTTGATATCCCGCCAAGTACTGGATTGTGTAGCTGTAGGAAGTTTTCCCAAATAGACCAAATTACCTTCATCGGAAATATCCACGAAAGCAGTACCATTATCCAAACCCATTAGGGCATATTCCCTACCCGTGGTGGAATCGGTCCATCCCCAGCAATCGTTCCCTGATGTCGCATTAAAACTCGATAGCGATATCTGACCCAATAAGTCATACCCATCGCATGGGTAATCGCCCGCCATGCCGTTCTCACATGGTTCAAAGGAAGTGGTCGGGGTACCTCCACTATCAGGGGTATTCGGCACCATCTCGGGTACCGGACCGTCGTCATTGTTGGAACAAGAGAAGATAAGCAGTACAAAGAGAACCGCGGAAGGCAACTTTTTCATCAAAGGCAATTTTAGTTTTTTATACGGGTAAAGATAGGATTTCTTGGATATATGCAGGTGGTTCCAATCTTCTAAGCTTTCAAACAATACCCCAATAACCCTGCCAAGACTCTATCTGAACAGCTAAAAAATTACCCCTATTTTTGCACCATGTTAGAAGACAAAAATCAGGAGCGTACCTCTTTGGAACAATTGGGAGAATTTGGATTGATCGACCATCTGACCCGTCACTTTACCCTAAAACAGCAATCGACCGTGAAAGGAATCGGTGATGACGCCGCTGTTTTGGATTTTAAAGGCAAAAAAACCGTGTTGACCACCGACTTATTGATCGAAGGCGTGCATTTTGACCTCAGCTATATGCCACTAAAGCATCTGGGCTACAAGGCCGTTATGGTGAACCTGTCGGATGTGTATGCGATGAACGCCACGCCCACCCAACTAACGGTTTCCATTGCGGTTTCGAATCGTTTTCCTTTAGAGGCGCTAGAGGAATTATACGCAGGTATTCAACTTGCGTGCACCACCTATGGGGTAGACTTGGTCGGTGGGGATACCACCTCATCACAAACGGGAATGTTGATTAGTGTCACAGCACTTGGGGTTGCGCTGAAAGAGAATATTGTTTATAGAAGTGCCGCCAAACCTAACGACCTTCTAGTGGTATCCGGGGATCTCGGTGGCGCCTATATGGGATTACAGGTGTTGGAACGGGAAAAAGAGGTTTTTAAGGTGAATCCCGGCAACCAACCAGACTTGGAACCTTACTCGTATATCGTTGAACGCCAATTGAAGCCGGAGGCCAGAAAAGATGTTATCGAATTATTGAAGCAACTGGAAGTACGACCCACCTCGATGATCGATATCAGTGACGGACTTTCCTCCGAAATTCTACACCTATGCAAACACAGTGAGGTGGGTTGTAATTTGTTCGAGGATAAGATTCCGTTAGACCCCACAGTTATTTCGGCTTGTGAAGAATTCAAAATCGATAGTACATTGGTGGCCCTTAGCGGCGGGGAAGACTACGAACTGTTGTTCACCATTGACCAAGGTGATTTCCCAAAAATTAAGGGCAATCCCAATTTAACGGTCATCGGCCATATGACCGAAGCAAACGAAAGCGCCCATCTGGTGACCCGAGACGGCAGTAAAATTCCATTAACCGCACAGGGATGGAATTCTTTCCAAACCAAATAAATGTCATATTCCATGGCGGGAAACAGTTTTAACCGGTAACAATGCCAAAGTAAATGAAAATCCCTCGGAGCAGCTCGTATTTTCGAAAGGCAATAATGTACACATTTCTGGCAGGGTTGATTGGGTGCGCCTCCGTTCCAAAACTATCCAAAGAAAACAAACGGACAATCAATGAAGTTCTTAAAGCTCCACTTCCTAAAATAATACAGGGTGAAACAGGCTTTGCCCAATCGACCGGTCATCAAATCTGGTTCGAACGTCAAAAACCGAAGGACTCTATCAAAGGTTCTGTACTGCTGATCATGGGAAATGGGAATGATGCGCTTACCTGGCCGCAAAGCTTTATTTACCCTTTAGTGCAGCAAGGATACGAAGTTATTCGCTTTGATCACCGGGGCACGGGATTATCTACTTCCGAGAAGAAGTGGAACCGGAAAAATCACTATACGCTCAACGACATGGCCGATGACGCTGTGGCGATACTGGATACCTTAGGCCTCGAGAAAGTACATATAGTAGGGGTCTCCATGGGCGGAATGATCGCCCAAATTATCGCAATCGACCATCCGGAAAGAACCGTGAGCCTCACTTCCATTATGTCCTCTGGCGATGTCATGGACCCAAACCTGCCTCCTATGTCCCAAGAAATTTTCCCTAAAATGGTGAGTACGGTGTTGAAGCATGGCCTTTTCGGAAATAAAAAGGGACAAATAAAAAGACAGATCGTTCATAGACGAATACTAATGGGTGCCGCTACGGGAGACATCGATGTGAAAACCATGGCGGAAACAGCACTATACAACCTCAAAGAACGGAACGGATATCGTATTATAGCTGCCCGGCATCACTATAAGGCCATTCAACTGGCAGGACCCCGTTATGAGGCGCTCTCAAAACTGACTATTCCCGCGTTGGTCATCCATGGTGTACAAGACCCCGTAATGCCTATTTCACACAGTAAAAAACTTGTGTGCCTTCTTCCGGATGCGGATAGTTTATGGGTTAAAAACATGGGGCACGATATACCGGAGGCGGCCATCGGTGAAATTACCGATGCGATGGTTCTCCATTTTGGGAAAATCCCAAATTGAAGTCGTTTGACAAGAGAGAGCGCGGTGCTATTTTTTGGTTAAGCCTACCCAGACGCTGCGGTCGGGGTTAGCCCACCCGACCATTTTTTATGCGCACGAAATGCTTTAAGAAATAGGGTCTCACTAAAAAGAAAATTCCCGAAAGTCAAGGGCGTTCCGGCTTAACTGTTGTGGGGCATACGACAGTGAAGAATGCGGGCGCTTACTTGATTTCCAGGAAGTTTTCTTAAACCCCGTTCCCAGGAGGAACGGAATTCGGTTGCCAAAGCATAATTAAGCTACTTGCTGTGCAGCTCTATGTCTTTTCTTATAAATAACTTCTAGCGTGTTGTTGATATCCTGAAGCTCAGGGGTCAGTGTAGAAAGGTTTCCACTCACATCTGTAGTGACCTCTTTGCCACAATGGATACATTTGTATTCCTTAATGTGTAAGGTCACTTTCTTGGACACCGAGTAATGGTGCCCGAACAGGTTACAAAATAGTTTTTTCATGCCAGTAGGTTTTTAGGTACGCTTTCATAGATTCTTTGGGAAAATCATGAATGCCGAATAAAATTTGGGTCAATCTCAAAACCTCTAATAGAGGCTTTTTTCTTCAACGCCTTTCCTTAACTTTTTATTGGAGCCCTTCTAGGTTTTTCGTAATATTTTCGATGAACGGTTACTTTTTCGGTAAAAAAAATCAAAATTTCGATGAACTACCAACACCTATCCTGAGGTATACTTCCATTATTACCAACGATAGTTGTCCAAATTTCGCAATGCCCATTTTCTTTGAAATACCTATCTTCCCCAACCGAAGAATGTTCCATTGTCGAATCCAGACCAAACCGAACTATGAGTAATACCAAGGAGACGTTGGTTACTGCCTTTGCTCTCTTCTCGCTCTTCTTTGGGGCGGGCAACCTAATTCTTCCTCCCTTGCTTGGTTTTCAATCGGGCTCCCTATGGTGGTTGGTAGCCCTCGGTTTCTGTATTTCGGCCGTGCTTATTCCCCTATTCGGCATCTTGGCCCATGCAAGGTTGCAAGGCACAATCTATGACTTCGGGAAAAAGGTATCTCCCTTCTTTAGCCTGGTCTATTCCTTTTTAATCTATGCCATTTCCATCAGTTTGCCTTCTCCCCGGACGGCGGCCGTTACCCATGAAATGGCGATTGCCCCACTTTTCGGTAGCTCATCCTTGTTGACGAGCATCATGTACTTTGTTTTGGTATTCGTGTTTGTGATGAACCGTTCCAAAATCTTAAACATTATCGGAAAGTTATTGACCCCGGCAATTATCCTTATTCTTATACTTATCATCGGAATCACTCTATTTTCATTCGATTTTACGTTTGGGGAAACTGTTTTTGAGCGTCCGTTTTCAGATGGCATTCTGGAGGGCTATCAAACGTTCGATGCCATTGGCGCGGTAGTAGTGGGGGGCGTAATCATTATTTCCATCAATTTAAAGAACGATATAGCATCCTATGAGGAAAAGAAAGGATTGATCCGCCGTGCGGGATGGTTGGCCGGACTCGGATTGTTTCTAATCTATGCCGGACTCATCATTACGGGTGCTTTGATGCATGGAGCATTCGAAGTAGGTATTACGCGTACCGCACTATTGAGTGGGATCAGTCTTAAAACCCTAGGTGGTACGGCAAACCTTTTCCTGAGTATCTTGGTGGGCCTGGCCTGCTTCACCACGGCGGTCGGTATCGTAACCGGAACGGCAGACTTTGTCAAATACCGTTTTGAGGAATCGCGACAGGCGTATTTGATAACGGCCATCATCAGTTGTGTACTCGGAGTAGTGATGGGGCAGTTCAATGTGGGATATATCATTGCGGTCGCGCTACCTGCCTTGATGTTTATCTACCCAATTACCATTGTGTTGATTTTGTTGAATGTCGTTCCTGAAAAATATGCATCTCCCAAAGTTTTTAGGGCAGTAGTCATTACCACCATGCTATTTAGTGTTCCGGATTTCATGGGCAGTATTGGCTTGGGAGACACGATCGTGGGACTACAGTCCTATATCCCCCTAAGTGAATTTAGTATTGGGTGGGTGTTGCCAGGGTTGGTAGTTTTTGTTTTGGTGAACCTCATTGAAGTAACGCTATTTAGCTCTCAAAAGAATCAGTAAAGCATACTCAGACGACTTTCCGCATCTTTCCATTCAATTGGAAGGTATACCCAAATGGTCTTTCTTCTTCCAACGCTATTTTACAAATAGCGTCCCAATTTTTTGAAAGAGCTTGGACCATCTCCCAAATGCTAAGCCCCTGCTTTTTTGACCTCCCACGAAGAAAGAACATGCCAACACCATTTTTTTGATAAAGTTCTAATTCATCTTTCCTCTTGGAAATATTCAAATCTTGTGTTATTACACAACTTCTTTCTTTTCCTACCTTAGGAATCCATTCTGCATCATCGGCTCCATAATTAAAAACTTCTGGAAGAAATTTAACCGTAACCTCATGACCAGTTTTTAATCCCTCGGCAATCTGAATAGTATTAAAACCATGTGCAAGATGTTTGGGCATGTTTTCATCGAAATAAATTATCATGCCGCTTCACAATATTCAATTGCATGATTGACTTGTTTCTCGGAAATTTGATATACATGGGCAATGTAAGGAATTGGATCACCCGCTTTGTGATGATTAAAAATGATTTCCGGGTTTATATTCTTCCCTTCGATTACAGGTCGACCAAATCTTCTTTTGGGGTCTACCAAAATTGATTTTTCTTTCCCAATGGGCCAAAATCTCGAAGCCAAATTGTCCTTATCAAACTCAAGATTCACAAAGAAAATCTCGATTAAATCAAGGTTGAACTGTTTGGTGCCATTAAGCTCAATAATTCCGTGCTTATTTTTTAAAAAAATATGCTTCCCATCGGACTTTATTCCTTTAAGGACCTCTCTTCTAGCGAAGGGAAAAGCAGTTGTATACATTTTAGCCAATTCTGAATGGGCCTCAAGTACTTGTTTCGGCTTCACTCCAGCCTCTGAGAACCTCATCATGACATAAAATTCAATAAATGTGTGAAAGCTGACCGCTCTTTTCCCATTTATATCCCAAGAATATTTTGAACCAAATTCCTTACCAATTTTACCATCCCAATACCTATTCATCCAAATATATACACTTCGATAGGGGATACGCAGGATTCTTGCTATTTCACTAGCAGTATAGATACCATTACCTATTTTCGGGCGATTCTCGAAATTCATCACTATCTATTACATATCAAAATTACGAATAATTGAAATGCAACTCTCCTCATTTAGCTAAACCACATCCTTATTATCTCAGAGAGCGGAAAATTTAAAATTCGGTAATAAATGTAATTCAAAAGAGCTGCCCGCAGACACTAAAACAGTTAACTACCTGTTCATCAACCCCTCGATCTCATCTACCTCTATGGGAATATTTCCCATCAAATTAAAAGGTTCCCCTTTTTCCTGGATGACCACGTCGTCCTCGATACGGATACCCATTTTTTCCTGGGGAATATATATCCCGGGCTCCACGGTAAACACCATATTGGCTTTCATCGGTGTTTTGAGTTCGCCATAATCGTGGGTATCGAGCCCAATATGATGACTGGTACCATGCATGAAATACTTCTTATAGGCGGGCCAATCTGGATTTTCGTTCTGCACGTCGGCCTTGTCCAACAATCCCAACCCCAATAATTCAGACGTCATTATTTTGCCCACTTCCTTATGGTATTCGGCCCAAATCGTCCCTGGAACCAACATTTTGGTGGCTTCCTTCTTTACGCGAAGCACTGCCTCGTATACTTCTTTCTGCCGTTTGGTGAATTTTCCGTTTACTGGAATGGTCCGGGTAAGATCGCTCGAATAGTTCGCGTATTCCGCGGCGACATCCATTAGTACCATATCCCCATCCTGACATTGCTGGTTGTTTTCGACATAGTGGAGCACGTTCGCATTGTTCCCCGAAGCGATGATCGGGGTATAAGCAAACCCCTTGGAACGATTGCGTACAAACTCGTGTAGCAGTTCTGCCTCAATTTCATATTCCCAAACCCCGGGCTTTACGAAATTCAGCAATCTCCGAAAACCCTTTTCGGTGATGTCGCACGCCTTTTGCATCAGCTTGATTTCCTCAGGCTCTTTGACTCCTCTAATCTCTTGAAGAATTGGATTGCTCTTGGCCACCTGATGGGCAGGAAATTTGCGTTTGCACTCCAGGATAAACCGTTCTTCCCGTGTCTGTGTCTCCACCGCCTGCCGATAGTGTTCGTTGGTATTCAGGTAGATCGTTTCCGCCTCGGTCATCAAATCAAAGAATACTTTGTCGAATTCCGAGAGCCAATAAATGGTTTCGATACCGGAAACCTGTGTCGCTTTCTCCTTGGTCAATTTCGCCCCCTCCCAGACAGCGATGTGTTCATTTGTTTCCCTTACGAACAATACCTCCCGGTGTTTTCGGTCGACCGCATCGGGAAATAGCAGTAGAATAGTCTCTTCCTGATCGGCACCGCTCAGGTAAAAAATATCGCGGTGCTGTTCAAAGGGCATGGTACTGTCGGCACTTATGGGATAAATATCGTTTGAATTAAAGACGGCAAGGCTATGCGGCTTCATCCGGGCCATGAACTTTTTTCGATTCTTTTTGAATAGGCTGTTTGGAATTAGGTCGTACTTCATCGGAATGCATTTGTTCAAAAATAGACAATGAACTCGTTTTGGGGCGCTTATTTATCTACGAATTTCACATTTTGCTCCCCAACTTTCCTATCCTTAGCTTCCGAAGCTCTGGTGATCTAACCATAAAATCGCTTCATTACGGTATGACAAACTTCATTTTCGCCTTAAAACAATATCCAGTACGGGTACCATTGTAATGTAGAAATCTCACTATCGGCAAACGGCATAGTCTGCTCGTAGAAGGTTGTTATTATTCGGGAATCAAAACCCGTCGTACAGTTTTCTTAGCTCCTTTTCTTCCATAGAAATGATATTCACGTCCAAAGAAATAGGAACCAATGGTTGGTCCAAGGAATCACGTTGTACATTGACAATGGCATCAACAACGTCCATTCCTTTGATGACCTTTCCGAATACGGTATAGTCACCATCCAATCGGTGCTCCCCCTCCGCGTTTTGAACAATGTAAAACTGACATCGTGCCGATAGCTTTCCCGGGTTGTTATCACGACCGGCGCCAAGGGCACCGTACTCATGCAACAATTGGTCGTTAAACTCGGGCTCCAATAAATAGTTTGGGTCGTTAAAACCTTCCGGTGTATCCGGGCACCCACCTTGCGCCACAAAATCGGGGATTACCCTATTAAAGGTCAATGAATCCCAATACCCGTCCTTAGCCAGCTGCATGAAACTCTTCTTATGGTTGGGTGTTTCGTCGTAAAGCCAAAGCAAGATTTCACCCTTCGGGGTTTTTATTTGACCGATCTCATAGGATTTCTGAGCTTGGCACGCTAGTAAAAAGATGAACGGTAGTAGATAAAAGAGTACTTTCATAGTATGTAAATCTCAATGATGATCAAATTATGTAAATCTCAATGATGATCAAATATAGACGTTTTATAGACCGCACTAAAAAACCCACCCGTTTTTGAAACCGGGCGGGTTGATTAAATTCGATATTCGGCGTATTGCCAGATTATTTGGACATAGCGTTTTTAATGGCACCAATAATGGCCATGATGACGCCACCGCCAACACCACCGCCGGCCACGCTTCCCAAAATGCTTGAAAGATCCATTCCCCCGGCTACGGCATCCGTAGCTGCCGAGCTATCCACTCCGGAGGCGGCTCCTGCACCAAGGCCAAGCATTCCCAGAAGTTGACCACCGATACCACCACCGACAATACCGGCCAGGGTATTTCCAACAGTGCCCAAAGACAAATTCTTTAATAGTTTTCCTGCTACGTTACCCCCAAGGGCGCCCGTAACCAATTGAATGATCAACGGTAAGTACTCTTCCATAATTATTGGTTTTAGTTGATTGTATGTCATAAAATTAACAAAATAACTGACATATTAATTTTTATTAAGCCCAATTTTGAGGATTCGTCATTTTATGTCTTTAAATGCCTTTATACGCAAAAGTTTTGCCATCACTACTAGGTTTTCTTACCTTCCCCCTGCCAATCTAAAATGACGCTTTATGAAGAAATTGTTATTGCTTTTCCCCCTGTTGCTGTCCATTCCCTTATTTTCACAAATCGCACCTACGACTGCGTTGAAGGTTCAACAAGCACTCGAACAAAAAAGGCAACTGGAGGCCAATTCGCTGGTCAAAAATATACCCTTGAAAAATATTGGTCCTACGGTCATGAGCGGAAGGGTTGTCGATGTGGACGTTAACCCAGAGGACCCCACTGAGTTCTATGTAGGTTATGCCTCCGGAGGACTTTGGCACACCAATAACAACGGCATCAGTTTTACCCCGGTACTCGATACCTCGGAAACCCAAAATGTGGGGGATGTCGCCGTGCATTGGCCGACAGGTACCATCTGGGTGGGAACTGGGGAAAATAATGCCTCACGCTCATCCTATGCCGGTATCGGAATCTTAAAATCCAACGATAAGGGCACCACTTGGCAAAACATGGGGCTAACCGATTCCCATCATATTGGTCGTATTATCATCAACCCGAACAATCCGGACGAGGTGGTGGTGGGCGCTGCCGGACACCTCTATTCTCCCAATGAAGAACGAGGGGTCTACAAAACGATCGACGGCGGTACCACATGGCAGAAAACGCTTTTTGTCGCATCGGATACCGGAATTATTGATGTGGCCTTTTCTCCGAATAATTTCAGTGTACAATACGCCGCAGCATGGCAAAAAGACCGTAAGGCCTGGAATTTTCTCGGCAATGGAAATGCTTCGGGCATCTACAAAAGTACTGATGGCGGTACCACATGGAGCAGGGTTTCCACTCCTGAAAGTGGCTTTCCGACCGGAGAAGGGGTTGGGCGTATCGGTTTAGCGGTTTTTGATGAGAATATCGTCTATGCCGTGCACGACAATCAATTCCGAAGGGAAAAATCACAAGAGGCCAAAAAAAAGTCAGATGTCCTCACCAAAGAGGATTTCAAAACGATGTCTACGGATGATTTCCTTAAACTCGATGACAAAGAACTAAACGACTTCTTAAAAACCAACGGCTTCCAAGAAAAATACAGGGCCGAAAACATAAAGCAGCTGGTACGGTCGGGTACGGCAAAACCAGCTGATATTTCAAAATATTTAGAAGATGCAAACTCCATGTTATTCGATACCCCGGTCATTGGTGCCGAGGTGTACCGCAGCAATGATGGGGGCAAAACATGGGACAAACAGAACGAAAAATACATCGATGACCTCTTTTATAGTTACGGCTACTATTTTGCGCAAATCGGTGTAGACCCGAACGATGAAAACAAAATTTATCTATCGGGCGTTCCCATCATTAAATCCGACGACGGTGGAAAAACCTTTACGTCGATCAATGGCGACAACGTACACTCCGATCATCATGCGCTATGGATCAACCCCAATAAGCCCGGGCACCTCATCAACGGAAACGATGGAGGTGTCAACATCACCTATGACGATGGAAAAAACTGGATAAAGAACAACTCGCCGGAAGTGGGGCAGTTCTATGCCATCAATGTCGACAACCAAGAACCCTACCACGTTTATGGTGGTCTCCAGGATAATGGTGTTTGGGAAGGACCGCATAATGCTCAAAAGAATAGTCGGTGGCATCAGACGGGGCAATATCCGTGGAAATCAATAATGGGCGGTGATGGAATGCAGGTACAAATCGATAGCCGCAACCACAATGTGGTCTATACGGGCTTTCAATTCGGCAATTATTTTAGGCTCAATAAGGAAAGTAAGGAGCGAAAATACATTCAGCCCAAACACGAACTGGGCGAAACCCCTTATCGATTCAATTGGCAGACCCCCATCTTGCTTTCCCCCCACAATCAGGATATACTCTATTTGGGCAGCAACAAACTGCACCGATCGCTCAATCAGGGCGATGATTGGGAAACAATTTCACCCGACCTTACCCAAGGGGGTAAAAAGGGGAACGTGGCCTATGGAACACTGACCACCGTTTCGGAATCGCCCTTTAAATTCGGATTGATATATGTGGGAAGTGATGACGGAATTGTTCAAATTACCCAAAATGCAGGAGGGAGTTGGAAAAACATTTCCACCTCCTTTCCAAAAGATCTCTGGGTGAGTAGGGTAGCGGCCTCCCAACATAAAAAGGAACGGGTGTATGCCACCTTGAACGGGTACCGGTGGGACGATTTTGCGCCATACGTTTATGTCAGTGAAGACTACGGTACTACCTGGAAAAGTATTGCCGGTACTATTCCGGCTTCCCCGGTGAATGTTATTCTTGAAGATCCCGAAAATGAAAACCTTTTGTTTGTAGGTACCGATAACGGACTCTATGTAACCTTCAACCGTGGGGAATCCTGGGAAGCCTTCCAAAATGGCCTGCCCAACGTGGCCGTGCACGATTTAGTGATCCAGCCTGAAGCCAAGCATTTATTGGTCGGTACTCATGGGCGAAGTATTTATAGAGCCGATATTTCCAACTTGCAAAAAATGACGCCCGAAATTATGGGTCAGGCACTCCACGCCTTTAAACTGCAAAATATCAAACATTCCCCTCGTTGGGGCAACCCCTGGAGTTCGTGGTCAAAACCCCAGACCCCTGGTTTGGATATTACTTTTTACAGCTCAAACCCGAGTAGTTACACGGCCAAAATCAAAACGGTTGACGGAATCGAGGTCAGCACTACCGAAATCGAAGCCGATAAAGGTTTGAACATCCTGTCGTATGATCTGGCCTTTTCCAAATCGGGAAAATCGGCCTATTTAAAAAAGAACAAAAAGGAACTTAAGGAGGCGAAGAACGGAAAGACCTATTTGCCAAAAGGGAAGTACCTGGTTGCGCTCAACGGAAACGGATCGAGCCAGCAAGTCGAATTTGAAATAGAGTAGTATGCCATCGGAACCACGTTTAGAACTACTGTCGTCAAAGAAACTGGTTGGCAAATCGGTGAGGATGTCATTGATCGAGAACAGAACCCGGGAATTGTGGAACGGTTTTATGAAAGATGTGGTTGGGGAAAATTCGATCACAACTACTACACGGTATTCCGTACAGCTGTACGACCTAGGATACTTCAAGAATTTCGATCCTCACAATACCTTTACGAAATGGGCGTGCATGGAAGCCGACAAGCTACAAAATATACCGAATGGTTTTGAAATATTCGACCTTCCCGCGGGACTATACGCTGTTTTCGATTTTAAAGGACTTTCTTCGGATTTTCCGAAAATGGCCCAGTTCATTTATAACCATTGGTTGCCCAATTCAGATTACGAACCGGATCATCGACCCCACTTTGAGCTATTAGGCGAAAAATATCGAAACAACCATCCCGATTCCGAGGAAGAGGTTTGGGTTCCAATAAAAAGAAAAGAAGTTTCCAAAAACCATTGATAAACCTAAAAATATCTAGATAATGAAGAAAAGCGTTTGTCTAATACTTATCATTTTCAATTCTACATTAGGTGGCTTACTTGCCCAAGGAGCGCAGCCTAAAATCAGGACCCTTATCCTCGACGGTCAAAACAACCACGAACAATGGCCTAAAATTAGCTACATGCTAAAAGCCGAAATGGAAGCAAGCGGGCTGTTTACGGTAGATGTAGCACGCGCTGCCTATACGTGGGAAGGGGAAGAGTACCTGGCCGATTATGCCATCGATGGAGTCCCAAAAACCCAAGCCTTGGACAAACCCCAGACCGATCCCGACTACAGCCCGGATTTCTCAAAATATGATTTGGTCATCTCCAATTTTGGATGGAATGCGGCCCCTTGGCCAGAGACGACGCAAAAAGCCTTTGAAACTTTCATGCTGAACGGGGGCGGACTGGTCGTGTTCCACGCAGCCGACAACTCTTTTCCCCAGTGGGAGGCCTATAACAAAATGATTGGGCTTGGGGGTTGGGGCGACCGTACCGAAAAAGACGGACCGTATGTTTATTACAATGATGAAGGTGAGGAAATCAGGGATACTACGCCTGGGCCAGCCGGTGCCCATGGCCCTCAGAGCGAATACCAAATTCAGCTCAGAAATACCGAACATCCCATCACCAAAGGCATGCCGCAGCTTTGGATGCACACCAAAGACGAGCTTTACAACAGCCTTCGAGGCCCAGCGGAAAATATGACGATATTGGCCACCGCCTATGCCGACCCCGACAATAAGGGCACGGGAAGACATGAACCGGCTTTAATGGTCTTGAACTACGGAAAAGGCCGCATTTTTCATAACATCATGGGGCATGCCGATTATTCCGTGGAATGCATCGGTTTTATGACCACCATGCTTAGAGGTTCCGAATGGGCGGCAACAGGAAAAGTGACCCAAGAGATCCCTGAAGGCTTTCCAACTGCGGAAAAGTCAAGTTCCAGGAAATTCGAAAAGAAGTAATGGAACTGACCCTAAGTATTCCCGCCCTACTATTTCCGGCCATTTCGCTCACGATGTTGGCGTACAACGCCCGATATTTGGCTATTGCCGCCCTCATACGTCAATTGCATCAAAAATATCGGGAAACAGAATCCACGTCCGTTGGCCGACAAGTTAAACAATTGCGCAAACGGCTGACCATCATCAAAAACATGCAGGCAACTGCCATTATCAGCTTTCTACTTTCTGCCATTACTATGTTTTTAATCTATGTGGAAATGACTGTCATGGCAAATATTGTTTTCGGAATCAGCCTTGTTTTCCTGATGATTTCGTTGCTACTATCCCTCATCGAAGTACAATTGTCGACCAAGGCCCTTTCCATTCAGCTAGGTGATATGGAGGGGTAGTACGCGATTTTGAAACATTGGCAAACCTCCAAAGGCCATCAAAAACTATCAGAAACCATGGTGGCTTCGGTATCTATTTACTTACAGCGGAAATCAATAATTGTTGGTATATTTAATCCTCCAAAACTTGATATTCTTTTGGCCATGAAATGCGTAAAGAATCTTGATTTCTTTAAGAACATAAAGGAAGTCTGGGAATTTGAATTCGGTGTTTTCTATTATTTCGATGGTTTGGTTATCTCCGAAATAAAAGAAGGGGTGGTCTTTGATTGGGAAATGGCGGAAAAAGCTGTTAAGGTTGCCCACCAAGTCTTTGGTGAGGACCAACCGATTGCATACATCTCCAACCGAATCAACAAATACTACGTGGTGCCCACCGATTGGATCAAGTTTTACAAAAACAGGCACCAACTCAGTTTCTACTCCGTTGTGGGAAGTACCCAAGGTAGTTTTGCGAGTCTGGTCCTGGAACGTATGTTCTTTAAAAACTCCATTCGGCAATTCAACGACTTGGAAGAAGCCATCGCGTGGAGTATGGAAAAAATCAAAAAAAGAAAACAACTTGCGTAGAGGTCGCCGAGTCATTTTGACGTCTTTTTGTTCCGAATAAATCATGGAAAAGTACTTGTTGACCTCCCATGCAGAGGTAAATTGAGCAAATCGCATCTACTTTTACCAGATAACTATCGTAACAACAAACCGACCAATGGGTCGGTTTTGATGATTTGGGTTTGTTCCGCTCTTATGGCAGAGGCCGATTATTTCCTTAAAACAACGATGAAGGGGCAGATCTGCTTTTAAAAATAGTATACCGACAAGAAGAACAGACCGATTGGTCGGCCAAACCATTATTCAGAAGTACCTTATTCTAGATGATGTAGGTTTATTTGAATGGTTACATACCATAAAAATACGGCCCAAAGCCATAAAATTGAAACATACATGATACGAAGAATCCACTTCGAGTCGATCTGCTTCTTTAAATAATGCCAAGCGAGTCCGCCAAAGATAAATCCTAAGGGATAAACCATGCTTACGAGCAACATGGCGGGCCAGACCCAATCGCCATGCCAAGTATCAAAATGGGGATGTTTTCCCAGAGCGAAAAAAACCATGTAGTAAAGCATCGCACCGGTAATACCCATGCCTAGAAACCCCAAAACGAACATAATGATACTGGCCACGATGGAGAATCTGGTGGTATAGCTAAGCGATTTCCAGCGTTGTAGCATCCAAAGAGAGGTTTAAGATAGAACGAAAAGCATTGTTTTAAAGTATAGGCGTTTGAACTATTCCTTTTAGGCTTTACCCACATGAAATAAGGCATCCCCCTGGTTAACCACTGCTTGGTGGTTGATACAAAGCACATGACCTCCGAACGGAGCCTTGATTGTTTTGCTATGTTTCGCGTAGGTATCCGTAATGACCCCGATCGCCTGCCCTTTCTTGAGTTCGCTTCCATTGGTAATTTTTGGAATGAACATTCCGGCGGTCGGAGCCCGTAACCATTTTCGCTCCAAGAGGCGTATACTTTGGAATCGCTCCGAATAGGTAGGTTCTATGCTTGTTATCATCCCCAGATGCCTCATCACATTAAGAATCCCTTGCATCCCTTCCAAAATAGCGTAATCATCGAATCGCATACTCTCACCGGCTTCATAGACGACCGTAGGCTTTTTCATCTTGAAGGCAGTATTTCGAAATGAACCCTTTATCAATCTGGATGAAAAGGAAAATGGTGCATTAAAGATTTCGGCCAGTCGCGCACTTTCCAGGTCTTCATGGGTATACCTCACTTGTGGAAAATTGTGCCGTTGACCTCCTCCCGTATGCAAATCAACCCCATAATCGATTTGATGCATGATCTCAGAAACGTAGTGATAGGCAATTCTACTGGCCATCGAGCCCGACTTGGTACCGGGAAAACTTCGGTTTACGTCTTTTCCGTCGGGTACGTCCCTCGAAAAATGGATAAATCCAAAAATATTGAGAATGGGTACGGCGATAACTGCTCCCGATTCGATATGAAATCGTTTCTCGTGCAACATGCGCCTAACGATTTCGATCCCGTTGATCTCGTCTCCATGGAGTCCTGCCTGAACCAATAGTGTTGGCCCAGGATTTTTTGCATTAAAGACATAAACGGGTATGTCGATCAAGGTTCCCGTTGGTAAACGGTCGATACTTATTTTAAGCAGCTTGTTCTCCCCCGGTTGTACCGCTTCACCACCAATAATGATATTTCCATGTTGGTCCATCTAAACAAAAAATAGTATTGTATAATCACATAACTTGAAACTCGGTCTCGAAACTTATCGCCTTCTTCGCTTTTTCCTATTTCGCTCGACATACAGAATGATTTCCTTTGCTACATTGGTACCTGTTGCCGCCTCAATTCCCTGAAGGCCCGGCGAGGCGTTCACTTCTATTAACAACGGCCCTCGGTTGGAACGTATTAAATCGACCCCTGCTACCCCCAAACCTAAATGTTTTGCGGCACTGATAGCAATGAATTGTTCTTTGGTCGAAGGTTTGATAGCCTCCGTAGTGCCTCCCCGATGTATGTTGGATCTGAATTCTTCTACATCGCTTGTGCGTTTCATACTGGCCACAATCTTATTACCAACGACGATAATCCGGATATCTTCGCCATTGCTCTCTTCGATATACTCCTGCATAAGAATACTGGTATCCATTTTATAAAAAGTATCGATAATCGACTTGGCCGATTTCTTGGTCTCCGCCAAAATGACCCCGAGCCCCTGCGTGCCTTCCTGAATTTTAATAATCACCGGGGCACCGCCCAAAATTTCTATCTGTTGTCCGATGTTATCGGGATTAATAGAAAACAGGGTTTCAGGAATCGGGATGCCCTTGCGGGCCATAATCTGAAGGGTTCGCACCTTGTTCCTCGCCCTCGCGATACTCAAAGAACGCGCCGTACTGAACACTCCGTTCATTTCGAATTGCTTGACGATCGCGACCCCGTGGCGTGTGACCTTGGCTCCAATTCTTGGAATGACCGCATCGAACCCGTCGGTGATATCTTCCTCCCCCAGAAAAATGCGAGGTTTATCTCCCCCAAGTTTCACCGAACATCTGGTGTGATCGATCAGTTCGATATAATGACCCATTTTAACGGCTTCTTCAGCGATTCGTTTGGTAGAATACACATTCATGCTTACGGAAAGAAGGCCGATATCCATTGCAAAGATTGGTTAGCTTTTAATTGACACCATGAATATCGGGCAAAAAATGGAATTTGTGTTCTGCCATCCCTGTTTTTGCCTTTAAAAACCTTGTGGAAGTCTTAAAAAGGGCATTCTATACACTATTTGGACCCATTTATAAAAAAAAGATTCACTTGAAAGGGATGATCAGTATCTTTTCTATTTTCAAAATGAACTCTCTTGGCGAATGAAAACGGTACGACGCTATTTTTCCCGGCTTTCAAAACGGTTCGATTCAATGCGCCCCTTGAAAAGAACACAGCGCAGAAGGTCTAGGACATGCCTGGTTATTTCCTTTTTATACGCCTCCCTTTGTATTTCGCAAGAACAGACAACAGTCCTTAAAACTATGGAGATGGGACTGTCGAACGAATGGATATCTTCCATTGTTCAAGACCCGAAGGGATTTATTTGGATAGGTACCCAAGACGGACTATATCGTTATGATGGCTATGAATATCAAATATTTAGAAACTCCCCGGAGAATCCGCAGTCGATAGCGGCCAATTGGATAAAGGATATTACCATTGATTCCAATCAAAACTATTGGTTGGCCACTTACGGTGGAGGTATTACCAAGTTTTCAGCCAAGAACATGAAGTTCGTCAATTTTTCAACGGATTATCCCTTTTCATTTAAAGGCACTCTTGTTTCCAAAATAAAGCCGGTCGATAAAGACCGGCTAATAAGTGTTTCCGATGGGGGCTATACTCTTTTCAACATCCATACCAATGCTTACAAGAACTTGGGAATCGGTAGTTTTAACCGGCCCATAGCCGTGGGTACCGATGTTATTTGGTTGGTAGATAAAAATAATGAGTTATTCTCCTTTCACCCCGGAGAGGAACGACTACAACATCAATTTACCTTTGATTCCCCAATAAGGCTACTGGAATATATTCCGAACATAGGGTTGTTGGTTTGCTTGGAGAACACTATGATACTCTATAAAAATGGAGCTGTTCAAAGGGAGCTTCCCGTTCAAGAGACTTTTACGCATATAACCACCGATAGCCAAGGAAATTATTGGATTGGAAATGCCGCTTCCATATACCGTTTCGACCCAAACCACATGAGCCTTGCCCCCATCATCCTGGAACCAGGGTTATTGGATAAAGGCATCAACACTTTTTTTGTAGACCAACAGCAAAGCCTTTGGATAGGCACTCCCAAGGGGATTTTTAAAGAAAAGAAATATCACGAAGCCTTTGATTCGGGAAATTTGGACATGCATGCCAGACGTATTACCAAGCATAAGGGTACACTGTATGTCGGAGGTGCCGAAGGCCTTTATGGGGTGAGCCATCCGGACTCCATTGAACAGCTCTCCGACCGACCCATCATGGCTATACTTGCTGAAGAGAATGCCATTTATGCCGGGTCTGACGGGCCTTCTATCTACAAGCTTACAGGGAAAACCATAAAGGAGATCCCTATCCCGAATAAAGGTGGTCGCCTTACGGTCCTTGGCATGGTGCGTGATCAAAACAAACGACTATGGGTAGGTACTTGGAAAGGCATCGCGGTGTACGATGAAAATGACAGGCTTCTAAATTATATTATACTGAATCACGAATCGGAAGATTGGGAAGCCAAGACAACAAAAATGCACATCGATACAAAAGACCGTCTTTGGATCATTACAGCAGCCAATGGCATCTATCGAATCGATGGGGTATCCAACATAGATTTGGATGCCGTAGACGCTCGAATAAAGAATTATCGATATCAAAAAGAAAACCTTCGATCGCTATCGAGTAATATCTTGGTAACCTTGGAGGAAGATAGGGATGGTAATTTGTGGTTTGGCTCCGATATTGGCATAGTAAGATACCACGAAAGCAACGACGATTTTGAACGCATGTACTACCAAGGGGCACTTTTCGACAAAAAAATCATGACGCTTCGATCAGACGACCGGAACAATTTGTGGATAACCACTATTAACGATGGAATTTATGTATACCGTTCCGAGGAAAATTATCTACAGCATTTTACCAAAAATGACGGTCTAATATCGAATGCGTTTCTGTACGGTTCTGGTTTTTTCGACGCCCCCGATCAAAAAATTTACTTTGGCACCGACGAGGGCGTGCAGCAAATAAACCTTGACAAATACGCTACCAAAAAAATAAGCCATACTCCAATAATTACGGGATTCAACGTGCAGTCCAACTCTGGGGAAGAAATCTTTCATGCAGGTCAAATACCTTTTATGGAAGAAGTGTCGCTTACAGCAGTACAGAATGATTTTTCGGTACGGTTTTCCGCCCTGGATTTTTTACATCCCGAAAAAATACAGTATAGCTACTCCTTGGACAACGGTAATTGGAAAACGACCGACCTACAGACTGCGTACTTCACCAATATTCCGTACGGTAACCATCTTTTAAAGGTACGGGCGCTGTACGATGGGCATTCGACAAATGACGCTATTTCCCAATTGAAAATTAATATCGCTCCGCCTTGGTACCTAAGTACGTTGGCCAAATCGGTGTATGCCTTGTTATTGGTAATGGCATGTTATGGAATCTACCGATATCTCAAATGGAGATGGACCATGAAACTTCATTTACAGTTAAAGGAGGAGGAAGCCATTCGACTTCAAAAACTAAATGATTTCCGATCAAAATTGTACACCAACATCGCCCATGAGTTTAAAACCCCCCTAAGTCTTATAACGGGACCCATTGACCAGCAACTGACTAAAAGTAGTTTGTCGGAAAGCGAGTACTCAAACCTGGCCATGGTGAAACGCAATGCCTATCGGATGACTTCTCTGGTCGACCAACTATTACAGCTGTCGAAACTGGAAGAAGGCAAGCTACAAAAGACACTTCAGAAAGCCGATTTGGGTCTTTTTCTACATATGATCTCAAAATCGTTCGAATATCGGGCCTCATTAAAACGAATGCATTATGACGTACGCATCGACCCAACGGGCAGCGTCTGGTATGATGAGGATATTTTGGAAAAAATCGTGACCAACCTCTTATCCAATGCCTTTAAGTATTCCCCGGAGAAAGGATATTGCGGCTTTTACGTAAAATATGAAGAAGCATCCGTTTTGATAACCGTTCAAAACACTATCCATGAAAGTCATCGGTTAGACCCCGAAAAACTCTTTGAACGGTTTTATCAAAAGGATGAATTTGCGGAAGGCATCGGGGTTGGTCTTTCCCTGGTCAAAGAACTAGTGGCTTTTTATGGAGGCAACATCGAAGTAGTTTTTGAGGAAAAAGACAAACTCTCTTTCAAGGTTATCCTTCCGATCCAGGAGGATTCTTTGGCCGAAACCGATAGTTCCGACAATTGCCGTTCCCGAATAGTAATGGCAACACGGGAGCATGATGACATGGCTGAGGGAAAAAAAGTAATCAATGAAGGGGAACGCCCCATTCTGTTGGTGGTAGAAGATCATGCAGAAATACGCTCGTTCATTAAGCAATCGTTCCAAACAAGCTATCGTGTTTTGGAAGCCGGGAATGGTCAAGTCGGGTTGCGTATCGCCTTGGAGCAAGTGCCCGATATTATTGTTTCCGACATTCGAATGCCCATCATGAACGGTATTCAGCTCTGCAACCGGTTACGGGCCGATGGAAGAACCTCACATATCCCCATCATCCTTCTGACGGCCAACAATTCCCAAGAAATGGAACTTACGGGACTTGATTCGGGTGCGGACGATTTTGTCGCCAAGCCCTTTAAGATACAGCTTCTTGAAAAACGAATGGAAAACCTTATTTCATTACGCCAGGCCCTTCGTGCTCGCTATAATAAGGAGTTGGTACTCAAACCCAAAAATATCGTTGTAAGCGCTGCCGATGAGCTATTTTTCGAAAAGGTACAGCAAATCTTGGACGACCACCTCTACGATCCTTCCTTCAACGCCGCTACTTTTAGCGCAAAGGCAACTATGAGTCGTATGCAACTACACCGGAAGTTACTGGCCTACACGGGGCTCTCCACATCGGCCTTTATCCGCTCCCAACGCCTACGGCAGGCCAAGCGATTGCTTAAAGACTCCGATTTTACCATCAGTGAAGTGGGGTATGCCGTGGGCTTCTCGACTCCTACTTATTTTATGAAGCGTTTTAAGGAAACCTTCGGACAAACGCCTTCGGAATATCAGGTATCCTTGAAAAACAGGGCTTTTACGGCCAATGTTACAATATCATAGCAGTATGTTACATTAGAACAGCAAGGTCAAAGGCATATCCCATAGCTTTGAGTTTAAACAAAGCGTATGAACACCAATAGCATAGGGGAGGCACTTGACGAAATTCGGGCCATCAGTTACTTTTCGACTTCCCTACATGAAAAGGAGTCGATAGAAGAGGTCTTCTGGGACGTTACCAGGAATGTGATCCAAAGGTTGGGCTTTGTAGACTGTGTGGTATACGCCTTCGATAAAAAAAGAAATGTACTGGTACAAAAGGCTGCCTACGGGAAGAAAAATCCCTCCGGGGCCATTATCTATCATCAAATTGAGATTCCCCTTGGGAAAGGTATCGTCGGCCATGTTGCTTTGAATAAACAAGCCGAAATAATACCGAACACACTCGGGGATCCACGTTATATTATAGATGACGAAGTAAGGTGCTCCGAAATATGTGTGCCTATCTTTGTGAACGATCAACTTTTCGGAATTATCGATTCAGAACATCCCGAGAAGAACTTCTTTACCGAAAGACACCTACACCTACTTACCATCGTTGCAGCGCTTTGTTCCCAAAAAATCAAAGAACTACAGGCTAGAAGCAGAAAAATCCTGACCACCGCAAACAAATATTTCAAAAAACTGGAGACCTTGATGCGGACGCATAAAATTTATCGGGATCCCGATCTCGGTCTGGTGGCTACCGCAAATCTTTTAGGAATATCTGCCTGCTACCTTTCGAGTATGATCAATACTTACATTAAAGTTGGTTTTATTGACTACATCAACCAATACCGTATATCGGAGGTCAAAAGAAATCTGCTATCCAGCCAGTATTCACATTATACCATTGTCTCGGTTGGCCTCGAAGCCGGATTTAACTCCAAATCCGCATTTTACTCCGCTTTTAAAAAACATACCGGAATAACACCTTCTCGTTACAAGGAACATACCACACGGTCATCGAGGTCAACGATTCAAAGATACCAAGAATTGGTACACGTATAGGGAAATCCCCTTCCAAGGGCCGTACACAATACAAACATCCTTTTGAACAAGGTTCTAGAAAACCGAAGGTGCAATGCGCTTTCCTACGTTTATGAAGCCTTAATTCCTTCTGCAAGAAAGTTACCAGCACTTCAAAATATTTTAGTTTACCAACTCCCCCTTTAGGTTTTTGTACGAATGGTCAAAAATAGATGATGAGTTGCAAAAATTTGATTATAGCCTGCAAAATTTAGACGTATATTGCTGTATTTCAGTGTATTAAATGTCGTTTCAATATGTCCCGATTCTTTTGAAGCTAAATATTTAGGACATTCCAAGCACATATCACCCATAGGTTTGTTTCATTATTAACAATTAAAAAAATAGTGATGAAAACAAAACTGAGATTTACACAGAGATTTTTTAGCATTCTATTTATAGCGGGCCTATTGGTCGCCTGCAGTAAAGATGGTGTAGATGGCCCGATTGGGCCACAAGGACCTCAAGGGGAACAGGGACCTCAAGGACCCCAAGGGCCTGCGGGTCAAGATGGTGAGGCACTGGGGGTTCCCGGCCCACAAGGGGAACCAGGTGAAACTGGTCCGCAAGGCCCTCAGGGACCACAGGGAGAACAGGGTGAGACCGGTCCACAAGGGCCTGCCGGGCCGCAAGGGGAACAGGGTGAGACCGGCACTGCCAATGTCATTTATTCAGGTTGGATCGATTCTGAACTTGCCAACAACGTCATCTCAACCTCTGCCTCCTTTTCCATAGATGCCCCACTTATGACTCAAGGTATTATCGATACCGGTGTCATCCTCGTTTTTGGAAAATCAAAACCCAATCCTGTTACCAACGATACCGATGTATATGGAATACCCATTGTATTCGGTGCAGCGCTTCAGCAATCACATTATTTTCGGGCAGAAACAGCTGGGCAGTTAGATATTGTGGTCGCCGCCAATGAAGAAGGTGAACCCGTGGGCGTTCCATTTTTTGGTGAGTACCGATATATCCTTATTCCAGGTGGACAATCAACTGGCGGTAACAGTGGATCGGATACACTAGGTAATAAAACCTCACATACAGATTTATCTAAAATGAGTTACCGGGACATTTTGGAGCAATTCAATATTCCTGAGTAGTACAGATGCGCCTTGCCGGCATGCCGGCAAGGCGTTCAAAATTTAAATTCCCGTCACCTTAAAAGAACAATCGATGAAAAACTTGAATTTCAAATACCTTATACCCGTAATCCTTGTTTTTGTTTCGTGCCAAAAGGAACCCTTGGATTCGATGCCCGTTTCGGAAGCGACCAAAGAAAATTCAACCACCCTAAAAATGGGGTTTACTTCCAATAAGAAGACCTTGAAAACCAAAAAACTGGACCCTAAGGGAAGTTTGAGCCCTAGGTACAACCACCGTTGCCTTGCATTTGAAAACAAAATATGGATTTTGGGAGGAAATCTTCTCGAGGCCGGTGACTATGATAACTATACGAGTGATGACGTATTGTTTAGTACTGATGGTGCCCATTGGAAGTCTGTCTCCGAACAAGCAAACTTCCCAAATCGTTCACTATTCGGTGCCACGGTGTTCCAGGATAAAATGTGGATTACCGGTGGAATCGTAAAAAAAGAGCCCTCAAACACGACAGATTTAAAGAACGATGTTTGGTCTTCCGAAGATGGCATTGAATGGAAGCTGGTCACACCCAAGGCACCATTCCCCCAAAGATTTGAACACACCCTTACCGCCTTCAATGGATCGTTATGGTTGATCGGGGGAGTAGGTTTCAATGAGAAGACCAATATGTATGACACCCTAGCGGATATTTGGAGGAGCTCCGATGGCGTCAATTGGATAAAAGTTACCGATAAGGCCTCTTTTGGCCCACGCAGGTGGCATGCCTCGGTAGTTCATGACGGCAAGCTGTGGGTCGTGGGAGGTGGCGATACCAGTGCCCTTAAAGATGTTTGGTATACCGAGAATGGATCTCAATGGATTCAGGCAACGGACAACTATCCCTTTTCGGCCCGGGTATTTCATACCGTGGAAAGCGATGGGAAACTGATGTGGCTTATTGCTGGCTATATAGGGTTAAACGGACATCAAAATGACATCTGGTACAGCAGTGATGGAGTAACTTGGTACCAGGCCGAAACCTCTCAGACATTTCCGAAACGAGCACAACATGCTTCCGTATTCGTTAATGGCAAACTATGGGTCATCAATGGTACGGCGCCCAGCAACATAAACGGACCTTACAATGTTCATTCCGACGTCTGGTCATTTGAAGACCCTGCCTATACCCAAGGTAAAACCCAAGATTTAAGCTATGAAAATTAACGATGTTCATTGGGACAAAACGCCCTGAAGGACCTAATCCAAAAAATTATTGTAATGAAAAAAATAAGTCTCTTGTTCATTCTGTTACCGATGTTGGTAATGTCCCGGCAAAATAAGGCTATTATAAAGGTAAGTGGCCATGCAGTTCATATCGACCCCACTCCTTCCTTTAATGCAATCGTATCGTTAAGCGGTTCTTATTCAAATTTTCCATCTGAAGTTGTTGGCCTCGAGGAAATGAAAATTCGATATCGGGAAGCCCTAAAAAAAGCAGGCATCTCTTGGGATACCCTTAAAGAAAGCCCCAATGATTTTGGCTATGAAACATTGGGCTATGAAAAAGAGGGTACGATATATGAGTACAGGACAACTTCCGTTTTAGAAATGAAAAAATTTTTAACAATCAAAACCTTTGGCCTTCAACATCTTAGAAGCTTTGCAAGGTTCGCTATTGACGCACATGAGGTCAAAAGACTAAACGAACTCGCTTTGGCAAATGCAAAGGACAAAGCAGTTGCCATCGCCGCCGCTATGGACAAGTAACTGGGCAGTATTCAAGAGGTGGAAGATTTGAACAACAGATGGGGAGAAATGGTCGAGACGTCATTGTACCATGATATTCCTGCCGCTGAATACAAACACTATGTCAACGTAACCTTCTCGGTTAATTAGAATTCTACAGATTATGCTTACTAGCTGAACATCCTATAAATCGTAAAATCATGAAAACAAAAAAACTTAGAAACATCAAGACATCAGGCAGCATTTATTTACTAGGCGTGCTTTTATGGTTCGTTTCATGTCACAAAGAGACCACCGGCATCTTCGACAATACTCAAGCTGCTACCAGCCAAGATGCCGCATTAAAATTTAAATTGACCACAAAGAAAAAATCCTTAAAAACCGTGGAACATACCAAAAGGGCGGGATTAGTTCCAAGGTATGGCCATACTTCCTTGGTATTCGACGATAAGATGTGGGTTCTTGCCGGTAAAGGCGAAGAAGCGATTCCAAAAAACGATATCCAATATAGTGCCAATGGCACCGATTGGCAGGTTGCAACTTCAAGTGCTCCTTTCCCTGCACGCTATGATCATGCATCCACTGTCTTTAACGGTAAAATGTGGGTTGTTGGGGGAAAAATGTATGATCCGGAGGACCATGATCAGCAATATCCGGAAGACCATGACCATTCTTTGTATGATGATGCGTATTCAGAACTAAACGATGTTTGGTCCTCCTCGGACGGGGTCAACTGGGTACAGGTCACCGCTAACGCCGACTTTGAACCTAGAAATGGGCATACGCTTACTGCATTTAACGGATTTCTTTGGCTAATTGGCGGTACCAGTAATGATCAGTCATATGCCATATGTTGTGGTTTCAGGGATGTTTGGAAAAGTTCCAATGGCTCCGATTGGGTCCGGGTTACAGGTTCGGCACCCTTCAACTTAAGGGCCTCCCATACCACTGTGGCCACGGATGATATGTTAGTACTCATAGGCGGAGAACTAAAAGGTGGCTACTGGGAAATATGGTATAGTATTAATGGTGCTGATTGGAACAAGGCACTTGAAGACCCCCCATTTGGTCATCGAAACGGCCATAGCCTTTTACATGACGGATCCCACTTATGGCTCATCGCCGGCCACGGGGCAGTAAACGAAGATCACTATTTGGGTACTGATGTATGGTATAGCAAGAATGGATTGGATTGGATTGAGGCCGGTACTATGGAACAATTTCCGGGTAGAACGAATCATTCCTCGGTGTTCTTCAACAATAGGCTTTGGGTACTAAACGGTCAAGGTATCCCTAAAAAAGGGGAAGTCCTGTATTCGGTACTTTCCGATATCTGGTCTTTGCAAGACCCGGACTGTTGCGTAATCGATGACATTACTATTGAGTAAGAAAGTCGATTGTCTTTGGCTAATACACCATCGGCATGCTATGTTTAAAACTCCTGATTGTTCAGGAGTTTTTGTTTAAGAAATACCCTACTTTATGCTATAGACACCAAGTTTAATTCAACAGATGAAACAGTTTGGACAAAATAATTCCAAATAAGATACTAAAGCCTCCCAAAGTTTGTTAATAACTTGCCCGTACCGTAACTTTGCAAAGCTAAATTAACAACTAATGAGCGGATTGATAAAATCTTCGTTGGCCCGAAAAGTAGTGATGGCGCTTTCAGGCCTCTTCCTAGTTCTTTTTCTCGTTTTGCATGTATCCCTTAACCTCGCTTCGGTGGTTTCACCGGATTTTTTCAATGAGGCTTCCCATTTTATGGGATATAACCCTTTGGTCCAATTTGTGATGCAGCCGATTTTAATCGCGGGCGTCATCATACATTTTGTGATGGGATTTATCCTGGAGGCCCAAAACAGGGCAGCGCGAGGGGTAGGCTATGTAATGTACAAAGGGAGTGCCAATGCCTCTTGGGTGTCTAGGAACATGATTTATTCCGGTTTGGTCGTCCTAGCCTTTTTAGGATTGCATTTTTATGATTTCTGGATCCATGAAATGGCATATAAGTATGTGGAAGCCAATCCGGCAGATCCAACGAGATACTACGTTGAAACAGTGGAAAAATTTGAACCTATCTGGAGAACTCTTATCTATGTTGTAGCTTTTGTATTGTTGAGTCTACATTTATGGCATGGGTTTGCTTCCTCATTCCAGACCATGGGTGTAAACAACAAATACACGCCCGCAATCAAATCGTTTACAAAAATATTCGCGGTGGTCGTTCCGTTGGCTTTTGCTTTTATCGCCATTTACCACCACCTTAACCCAATAACACATTAATCATGGGCATATTGGATTCTAAAGTACCTTCCGGGCCACTGGCCGATAAATGGACGAATCATAAAAACCATATTGAACTGGTCAATCCGGCCAACAAGCGAAACATCGATGTCATCGTTGTGGGAACAGGGCTCGCCGGAGGTTCGGCCGCAGCTACCCTCGCAGAGCTCGGCTACAACGTGAAGACCTTCTGCTATCAAGATTCACCAAGGAGGGCGCATTCAATTGCAGCACAGGGAGGAATCAATGCCGCCAAAAACTATCAGGGTGATGGCGACAGTGTATACCGCCTTTTCTATGATACCGTAAAGGGGGGCGACTATCGATCGCGTGAGGCCAACGTATACCGATTGGCCGAAGTGTCGACCAACATCATTGACCAATGTGTCGCACAAGGAGTTCCTTTTGCGAGGGAGTATGGCGGCCTGTTGGACAACCGCTCTTTTGGTGGGGTATTGGTATCCCGTACTTTCTATGCCAAAGGCCAGACCGGACAACAGTTACTCTTGGGGGCTTATGCCGCCATGAACCGCCAGATACAACGTGGAAAAATCCAGTCGCATACCCGTCATGAAATGCTCGACCTGGTATTGGTCGATGGTAAGGCACGCGGAATTATCGCAAGGAATCTAGTAACGGGTGAAATAGAACGCCATTCGGCCCATGCCGTGGTTTTGGCTACCGGAGGATATGGAAACCTATTCTTTCTTTCGACCTATTGTATGGGGGCCAATGTAATGGCCGCCTGGAAGGCGCATAAGAAAGGGGCCTTTTTCGCCAACCCATGTTTTACACAAATACACCCTACCTGCATTCCCGTCTCGGGAGATCACCAATCGAAACTCACCCTGATGTCGGAATCGCTGCGAAACGATGGCCGTATTTGGGTACCCAAAAGATTGGAAGATGCAAAAGCCATTCGAGAGGGTAAACTAAAACCCACCCAGTTAAAAGAAGAGGATCGTGACTACTACTTGGAGCGGCGGTATCCCGCTTTTGGGAACTTAGTGCCGCGAGACGTTGCCTCCAGGGCTGCCAAAGAACGTTGTGATGCGGGATACGGTGTCAATAAAACCGGTGAGGCCGTATACCTTGATTTCGATGCCGCAATTATGCGCTATGGTAGGGAAAAAGCCCTGACGTCGGGAATGAAGGATGCGGATGATAAGACCGTTCGCAAATTAGGTGAGGAAATAGTCGAGGCCAAGTACGGAAACCTCTTCCAGATGTATGAAAAAATTGTTGATCAGAACCCTTATAAGACCCCGATGATGATTTATCCCGCAGTGCATTATACCATGGGCGGACTCTGGGTCGATTACAACCTTCAGACCACTATTCCCGGATGTTATGCCGCCGGAGAGTGTAATTTTAGCGATCACGGAGCCAACCGATTGGGGGCCTCCGCGTTGATGCAAGGACTGGCCGACGGATATTTCGTACTGCCCTATACCATAGGGGATTATTTATCAAATGATATTCGTACCGGTAAAATACCTACCGATTCCCCCGAGTTCGACCAAGCCGAAACCCATGTAAGGGAACGATTGGAAAAATTGATGTCTGGCAAAGGAGAACATTCCGTGGACTACTATCATAAGAAGTTGGGCAAAATCATGTGGAACAAGTGCGGAATGAGCCGCAATGCGAAGGAGTTGCAGGAAGCCATCGATGAGATTGCAGAACTGCGTGCCGATTTCTGGGAAAACGTTCGTGTTCCGGGCACTGCGGACAGTAAAAATCAAGAACTTGAAAAAGCGGGTCGTGTGGCAGATTTCCTGGAACTGGGAGAACTGTTCGCAAAGGACGCCTTGACCAGAAATGAGTCGTGTGGCGGACATTTCCGTGAAGAATATCAAACTCCGGAAGGCGAAGCCCTTAGAGACGACGAAAATTTTACGTTCGTTTCAGCATGGGAGTACAAAGGAGAACCGAAAGATGCCGTTCTTCACAAAGAAGAGTTGGTCTACGAAAATATTGAAGTGAAAACAAGAAGTTATAAGTAGTTTATCAATCAGTAATGTATTCTTAAAACAATTGATACAATACTAAAATTGACAAATTTTCAAATTAATTGCTATGAAATTACACTTAAAGATCTGGCGCCAAAAAGATGCGAATTCCAAAGGACAAATGGTGGATTATCCTTTGAACGGGGTTGAGGAGGATATGTCTTTTTTGGAAATGCTAGACGTACTGAACGAGCAGTTGATCAGCAAAGGGGAAGAGCCTATTGAGTTTGATCATGACTGCAGGGAAGGTATTTGCGGTACCTGCTCCTTGATGATCAATGGCCGTGCACATGGTCCCGATACGCGTATCACGGTGTGCCAATTACACATGCGTAGCTTTAATGACGGTGATGAAATCGTCATTGAGCCATGGCGTGCAAAAGCCTTTCCTGTGATAAAAGATTTGATTGTCGACAGAACTGCTTTCGACAGAATTCAACAGGCAGGGGGCTACATCTCGGTAAACACTTCGGGAAACCCTGTCGATGCCAACGCCATTCCCATAGAAAAAGATGTGGCCGACCAAGCATTTAATGCCGCGACCTGTATTGGATGTGGCGCCTGTGTGGCTGCCTGCAAGAATGCCAGTGCCATGCTCTTTACGTCTGCCAAAGTATCACAATTCGCCCTGTTACCGCAAGGTCAAGTGGAAGCTACCGAAAGGGTGCAGAACATGGTTCGCCAAATGGACTTGGAAGGCTTTGGAAATTGCACCAATACCGGTGCCTGTGAAGTAGAGTGCCCAAAAGGCATCTCTTTAGAGAACATAGCACGTATGAATAGGGAGTATTTAAATGCTGCAGTGAAAGCCTAATCCCCTTAAAATCTAAAGCACTAGGCAGCGTACTTTATAAAGTCAAGAGTTAGACCCCAAGGTTTTGAAAACCCTTGGGGTCTTCTTATTTTTAGAGATGTCCAAAAACTATTCGGAAAAACGTATCAAAGTACCTCGTTTCAACGAGGAATCCGGGTTTTACACCACTCCCGAACGTTCAAAAATCATGAGTAAAATCCGGGGAAAGGATACGAAGCCGGAGCTTGCCTTTCGAAAAGCGCTGTATGCTGCAGGCTACCGATATCGAATAGACTATAAAAAATTAATCGGTAAACCCGATATCGCCCTAAAAAAATACAAGACCGTTATTTTTATCGATGGTGAATATTGGCACGGCCACAACTGGGAAGAACGAAAACCAAAAATTAAGACGAACCGGGATTTTTGGATTGCCAAAATAGAACGGAACATTCAGCGAGACCTCGAAGTGAACGCCGAATTAAATCGACTTGGCTATACGGTTTTTAGATTTTGGGAGCGTGAAATCAAAAAAGAGTTGGACCGTTGCATACAGGAAGTCATCTCCCATTTAAGTGAAATAAACCCTGATGACTAGCTATCTACCTGCTTTTTGATGACGGCGAAAAGTTGGTTGATATCCTTCAACAAAATCGCGAAGTCGGCATATTCGGGAGAGGTATTGAAACTATGGCAGATAATGGTATCCTGCTTTTCATTGACACCAACTATCTCTTTACACAAAATACCTTCCTTATATACAATGATGAAAATGTGGTGCTTTTCAATCAACTGGCCTATATTTTTCTTGGAAACCAGTTTGCCAAGAACAACCGAGTTAAGCGGAATGCTTTCGACTTCTCCATTATCCATAGCCCGGTTTGCAATTTCGAAGGCCACGCATTCGCTTTGGTCGTAGTGCTCTAGCACAAAACTTACGCGAGGGCGTTTCAGGATGAAATCGTCATCCTCATAACTCCTTACATAAGCGGCATAAAAATCTTCGGTGATCAAAGGAACTATCGCCAAGTACTTGTTGTTCTCCAAGGTCTTGAATTCGCTGTTTCCCCTTAAATTAGTTCCATTGATATGATAAAGCCCTTGATTTTCCTCCAATTCGAGCCGATACAATTCCGAAAGGGTCATCTCGAAGTATTGCGCAATTTTTGTAAGATTTTTGATGGGTATATTAGCGTTTTTCTTCTCATAAAGCTGAATTGTACGTAAACTCACACCAATAGCTACGGCTAAATCCGTCTGACTTATATTTTTTTTACGCCTTAATTGCTTGAATATAAACATAAAATCATAATATTGTGTAATAATCTTACATATATTGAATACTATAGCACATATTATTACATCTATCTGTAACCCGTTTACAAACAAATATAACAAAATATGCAACCTAATTGAGTATTTGCCCCGATTTGACCAACATATCCGGTGCCCCTCAAAAAAGTGTAACCTTAACTATTAAATAAACCAACATGAAATTCAATGAAGAAGACTTCGGAAAGCCTATAGATGAGCGATTGTCAACTACCCTCCGTAGGAACACTACCAAGAACGACTATGCCAATGTCGCCGGTCGTACCAACATTAGTTTTTCTACCATTAGGGATGTGATATACAGAACCAACAGTTTGACCAAAGGAAATTCCAAGGCTATCCAAGCGCTCATCAAAATTGCCTTTGACAACTCATTGGCCAAACAGTTACAGGCCGAAGGAGACAAGAAATACCTCAACCGATTGTTATAGCGGGGAAAATGACGTTCAGGTACTATATATCAGTGGCTATTTACGTACTTTTGAAGTGACTTCAATATCCATGCTAGCTTCAAAAAACACTTTCCGTTCCAAACTCCCTAATGTAAAAACAACGATTTTTACCACTGTCGGCAACCTTGCGCGAAAACATGGCGCCCTTGACCTGTCCCAAGGTTTTCCCAATTTCGATGCAGATCCCCTACTTATCGAATTGGTGGCCCAAGCCATGAAAAAAGGGCATAACCAATATGCCCCGATGCAAGGATACTACGGCTTGCGGGAAGCGATTACAAACAAAATACAGAAGCTGCACCAAAGGATGTATGATCCTGAAAATGAAATTACCATTACCGTTGGCGCTACACAGGCCATTTTTACGGCTATCACCGCCTTCGTGCATCCTGGGGATGAGGTAATCGTGCTAAAACCGGCGTACGATTGCTATGAACCTGCCATCGAATTGAGTGGGGGTATTCCCGTTTTACTACAACTGAACAACAAGGATTTCAAGGTAGATTGGAATGCATTCCGAAGTATAATCTCCCCTAAGACCAGAATGGTCATAATCAATACACCGCACAATCCGAGCGGCGCTATTTTTTCGAGGGAAGATATGCTGCAACTAGAGGAAATATTGCGGCCCACCAACATCATTCTCGTAAGTGATGAGGTGTATGAACACATTGTGTTCGACGGCCAAGAGCATGAAAGTGCATCCCGTTTCGATAATCTGGCTTCCCGCAGCTTTGTCTGCGCCTCATTCGGCAAAACCTTTCATGTCACTGGTTGGAAAATGGGCTACTGCGTTGCCCCTGCGCCATTGATGAAAGAGTTTCTAAAGACCCATCAGTTTGCGGTTTTTTCGGTAGACCATCCTGTGCAGCGGGCCTTGGCGGAATATCTAAGAAACGAACGAAATTATTTAGGGCTAGGTGGTTTCTACCAACAAAAAAGGGATTTCTTCCTCAATCGTTTATCCAGTTCAAAATTCAAGTTTACCCCCTCTCACGGCACTTATTTTCAATTGCTCGATTTTTCCGAAGTAAGCAGCGAATCGGACGAAGCGCTTGCCGAGCGACTGATTATTGATCATAAACTGGCTTGCATTCCGATTTCCTCTTTTAATCTTGATCACCAAGATCACCAATTGCTGCGTTTTTGTTTTGCCAAAACCGAGGAGACTTTGGAAAGCGCAACCAATATTTTGAATAAACTCTAATCCATGGGAACCAAACGCACTTTGCTGTGGTTGGGTATGTAATTCTTTCCCGTAACAATGGCCTCCATGTCCTTCTCGATTGAAATTACCGGTGATTCTATGATTCGGTTGACCTCCTTACCATCCTTGTAGAAAATAAAGGTCGGCACCTTTACGATATTCAAACCCTTTTCCTCCCCTCCAGGGCTTTTTTTGTAATTCGGTTGTACATGGTCGACTGCCACCATGAGTAATTGATCCATCGGAAACTTCGCCGCTTCCAAGACGCTGTAAAATCGAGGAACTTCCCTTTTGCTGTCACCACACCAAGTGCCCATAAATGCCTTTATCTTATACTTTTTTAATTGTTCATTGACCCCTTTCAAGGTAGCGGTATCTACAGTGTACCCTGTAAACTCTGGCTCGAACCAGCTTACAAAAGAATCTTTCATGAAGGCAATTTTATTGACCTGGCCCAGTAATTTTTCCTGACCGTTTGATTCAATAACCTTCTGATTGACGTTCTGGCCATGGCAGTTGACAGCTATCACAGAACAAAGTATCGCTAGTGTAAATACTACATTCGTTCTCATACGCTATGGGTTTAATTTTCCCAAACCTATGGCGCCATGAATCGCCCTGCCAGCTTTCTAGACCCAAACCGGAAACGGCAGTTCCAACTACCTTTTCGAGCCTATAAAACGCAAAGTCTTATAAAAGAGGTCGTTTATATGATTGAAACGGCTTTTCATATAGTGTTTTTGAACAGTCTGTACTTTTTCGCTACTTTCCCCCTATGTCTACTTTAAGCCATCGAATTTATGAAGTGCTGATACACCTACTATTCTGGGCCTTGTTTGTATTTGTATCGCTCTTTGTTTTTTCGAATTACTACTGGCGGGAAAACCCTTTTTTGCAATATTTCTTTATACTAGTCGGTATTGTATATACAAACAACGGGGTGCTATTGCCCTTTTTTATTCGAAAACGCTACTATCTTTTGTATGCCTTAACCATAGGGGCCATCTCCTTTTTAGGAACACAGGCCTATTGTCACTTTTTTGCGGAATGTGGCTGTAGTATCATGAAATGCCTATCCGATTATCTTTGGCAAACCCTAGTGCCTATCGTTTTCTTTTCCTTCTTATGGATGTTATATGGATATCTGAAAAAACAAGATGAGCTAGAAGCTATCAAACAAGAAAATACCGAAATGGAATTACAGTTCCTAAAGTCACAGATTAACCCGCATGTGCTGTTCAACAATTTGAATACCATCTATTCCTATTCCTTGGAACAACCGGATGAAGTGCCGGAAATGATCTTGATGCTTTCCGACAATCTGAAACATGTCCTTTATGAAAGCAATACCCATAAAATAGAGCTTCAGAAAGAGCTGGATTATATCGAAAACTATATTGCATTTCAAAAACTACGCACGCAAAATATCAAACAAATCGACTACCGCCTTGACGTAGACGCAACCAACCATGAAATTGCTCCTTTATTGCTCATCACAATTATTGAAAACGCCTTCAAACACAGTGCCCCAAAAAGTAAGGTTGCTATCAAAATACGAATAAAGGAAGGGGTTCTGGAATGTGAATGCAGTAATAGACCCGTGTCAAGGAAAGCCAAGGAGGTCAGCTCAAAAATCGGGCTCAAAAATCTTCAGAAGCGACTGTCACTTTTGTATCCCAACCAGCACGAACTACGAATTACAGAGACCGAGGACTATACCGTTTATCTAAAATTGCATCTGACATGAAGTGCGTTATTATTGAAGATGAACTTCCTGCACAAAGGATACTAAAAAACTATATGGCCAAACTGCCTGATTTGCAGTTAATTAATAGTTATCAATCGGCATTGGAAGCGAATTCTATGTTGCAGAACCAGCAAATCGATGTTGTATTCCTTGATATTAACCTACCTGATATATCGGGACTACACTATATCAAAACACTTAGTAACCCCCCGGCTATTGTTATAACCACCGCTTATCCCGAGCATGCCGTCGAAAGTTTTGAATTGGATACGATTTGCGACTACTTGGTAAAGCCCTTTTCGTTCGAGCGTTTCTTGAAGGCCATAAACAAAGCCCGAAAGCATTGGAAACGCAGCAGCTTTCAACGCGATTCGGTACGAAAGCCTGCGCATGCCCTTTTCTTGAACGTTGATAAGACCTTGCATAAAATTGAAATCGATACCATTCTGTACATCGAATCGGACAAAAACTATGTCACCGTCGCCACCCGAAACGGAAAGCTCTCCTACTTGGAATCCTTGAAGAACTGGGTGGAAACGCTACCTGATTCACAATTTGTCCAGGTACATAAATCGTACATTATCAATTATAGCGAAATCGATAAAATAGTTGGGAACACTATTTTTATCCAAGGTAAGAAAATCCCAATAGGCCGTGTATACAAGGCTTCCTTAAAGAAAAAGCTGAAATTGTAGCGAAATACCTTTATTCCAAGGCTGCATTGACCATGGCCATGAACTCACCTATTTTATTGGGCTGCAACCAACGGGTGACTATTACCATATCGTTTTCCTCGTCAATGATAATAAAGTTACCTCCAAAACCTGCTGCATAGTATAGATTTTCCGAAAGGCCCTCCCAATAACGGGCACCCTTCTTGTTCAACCACCACATATAGCCATAGTTGATATTGGGTTTAGAGGGTTCAATGGCTTTTTGGATCCATGATTCACTGACCAATCGTTCGTTGTTCCATGTACCCCTGTTCAGGAATAGAAGCCCAAAACGGGCCATGTCCTCGGTGTTGATAAAGAGTCCTGCCCCGGAATGGCCGCCCCCAGTGACCGATTTCATCTGTAGTCCGTCAATTTCCGTCCACGCATGCTCGTATCCATGCCAGCGCCATGTGGTAGATGCCCCGATTTTATCCATCAGATGTTCCTTGAGCACCACGGGTAGCGGTTTTCGCCAAACGTGGGTCAATGCGTAGGCCAGTACATTGACCCGCACATCATTGTATTCCATAACGGTACCAGGTTCGTTGAGCTTCCGGAATTTCCACTCATCAAGGCCACCTTCTTTCGGGGGCCTGTCGGCCCAATCCTTTCCACCCCAAAGTTCACCCGACCAGTCTGAATTCTGTTGTAAAAGATGTTCCCACCTTATCTTGCTATTATGTTCCCCTCCAAAGGTACCATCCCATATGTAGGCATTTACCTTCTCAGAGGTACTGCCGATTAAACCCTGGTCTACGGCGAGCCCCGCAACCGTACTTAAAAAGCTCTTTGTAACGCTAAAGGTCATATCGACTCTCTTGGTATCGCCCCATTGAGCAATCGAGTAACCACTTTTTAAAATCATTCCCGCGGGACCACCCCGCTTTTTGGTGGGGCCTAAAATTTCGTGAAACGGCTCCCTTTCAAAACCTTTTAGAATGGCGATGCGCAGGTCTCGAGAACCGGAGTACTCATTCGCTTTTGCAAACGCGACCGCCTCAATGAGTTTCCCCGAATCCATCATTACCTCTTTAGGGAGTTTTTGTTCCCAAATGGAATTCCCATCAGGGGGATAGTATGTGGTCTGGGCGACTAAAAAAGTAAAGGTCGATAAAAATATAAATGAGGATGCAACGAGTTTCATTACTCCATTGTTATTTGATAAAGATAATAAATATAGGCTCTCGTCAATAAAGGCATCTTTAATCTAATTTATTATTTACAAATGATTTTTACTAGTATTTGTAAGTTTATACTGCTTTAATTTATCAGTATACTTTAAGATAAGTAGCTATTACTTTGCTTAAATTAACAATTATATTTACATTGTTTGTAAATTATGATGTTTCTATCATTGACATCAGAGATTACGAAAAAGGCATTGCTATATCTTCAGGAAATCGTTCACCATAAAAATACATTGTCATGAAAAACAAATACCTGCTTTTTACACTAATTTGTTCCATTTTTACTATCCCATATTCTTATTGTCAAATACAGGATGAGTTGAAGGCTTTCCCTTCAGCGGAAGGGTTTGGAAAGTATGCTACCGGTGGCCGCACCGGGCAGGTTATTAAGGTAAACAATCTAGACTCTTCAGGGGAAGAAAGTCTAAGGCGGGCATTGACAACAAGTGGTCCTAGGTATATCGTTTTTGAAAAAGCCGGCTATATTACCCCGGGATCGAGCAGTATTGTCCCTTTGAGCGACTATACTCTTTTCGGACAATCAGCTTTTCGGGCAGGAGGAGATGGAATTTCGCTGAGGCAGCAGGTAGGGGGGAATACGACTGTCCCCTTACTATCTTCGGGAGGAACGGAGGCAAATGGATGGGGTAATGCGGTAATGCGCTATATAAGGTTCCGTGGCGGAACCAATAATGGCCAAAACGATGCCGGAGACAATTTCGAGCCTTGGGGAAATGACGGCGTACATATTATAGACCATTGTAGTTTTGCATTCGGGGTCGATGAAAACGTATCGTTCTCCACACAGGGATCAATAACTATGCAGTATTCGATCATATCCTCCGCACTAGCTTACGCAGGGCATGAGAGCAATGGGCCATTACATAGCATGGGTACATTAACTTCGGCAACGCCAAACGTAACTTATTTTGGCAACTTAATGGCCAACAACAATCAAAGGAATCCAAATATTCAAGGAAAATCAACCGGGGACACCAAAATCGAATTCGTGAACAATTATATCTACAACCATGGAGCGTTCGGCATTCAAATTAATCCTGGAATAGGAACTTACAAGGCCGATTTTATTGGCAACAAAATGAAACCAGGGCCGAACACGAATACTAATAGATATGGGTTCCATTGGCCAGATAACCGTGTATTTACATCTCCGAATTTCGCTAACCATAGACTTTACGTCAATGACAATTACAGTCACAAGAGAACACTATCAAGTCAAACCGAATGGGCTTTTGTCGGTTCAGATGACGATAACATAAATGCAATTAGCGAGGGCACACATAGGGTAATGGCCCCTTTTAATTTCACAGGACTTGCAACAAAAGCTATTCCTTCCGGAGACTTGGAAAGCATTATGTTACCGCACATAGGAGCAAGTATGTCCAGAGATGCAGAAGATGTGAGATCTATCAATAATGCGATCAGCAACACGGGTGAATTTATAAACGGAGACGGATTTACCGGGGGTGGGTATCGGCAATTTTCTGAAGCCGCAGGGTATGATTCATTGAACGATGTGGGTACTATTATCGACACTAACAACAATGGCATTAGCGATAATCTGGAAGCGCCTGGTGTGGATTTTGGCAATGGTATCCGCATTCCCGCAGGACAGAGCCTTACCGGTAGCCACAACCAAGTGATTCCCTATTACGAGAACGAGGCTGGTCAACTATGGGCTAATCCCGGGTACGAACTTATAGAAGTGGTATACTTCAACCAGCAAGACTATGATGCGATGACCTGGGTAACGGCATCTACCAATTCCTGTCCGGACACCCTGACCAACGAGGACGGCGCTATCTCGTTCTTGGCGCCCGTCTGGGAGGACAACCTACAGGGACCGGACTACGTCTTCGCCGGCGTGGGAGCGGGCCAGGCCAAC
>NZ_VIKU02000003.1 GCF_009371985.2 Pelagihabitans pacificus | reverse complement strand
TTTACTCAAATTGTATTCGTTAATTCCGTCGACGATTTTCTTTATATTTTCCTTTTCACAAGGTTCAATAGTAAATTCAGCTTTTATTTCCATCTGAGTGATTCAGCTTGTTGCTAACGTCTCGGCTATGGCAAGTAGGGCAGGCAAGGAAACTTTTCGTTTCCGTCTGGTCTGCGAGCCAGAGCTTTTTGTTTTGTAATTATTTTTATTTTTTAATTGCCAAATCCAAAAGATTTGGCGGACTTAGTAAATAAACCCAAGCCATTAAATATGACACTTTATGCCCTATTTGCTATAGGTATTGTTGTAGCACGTTTTTACTTTCAGTCCAAATTAAAAGTCATTATTTGGTTTTTCTTGTTTTTGAAAAATAAAAATCCATCTTCTTTTATAAATTCAATGTCAATCTCATTCGGTACAAAAGGTATTTCTCCCAAATCAACTGAATCAACAACAAATTCAGCAACACTCTTCATTTTTTTTCTTGCGTAATCTTCCTCTACTAGTATTCTATCAATGTCCGTAGAGTTTTTAAGTTGGACGCCTATATACGCTCTCTTTTCCGTCACTTTTCCATTCCTTTTTGTTTCCGTTTGGTTAATAACAATATCAGTCCATTCTGCATTATATTTATCTGCCATATATTTTTCAGCGTCCGTCATTGGGTCTTCTTCTGATGAACAACCGTGTACTAAAAATGTTGATAATATCAACAAAGTAAATTTTATTCTATTCATTTTTTAAATGTGCTACAACTTGTTTATATAGATGTAAAATACATTTTTATACGCCCATTTCGGTATAAAACCGATGAAAAGCGTTGTTTTTTATTTTAAATCGTAAAGTCATCGAAAGGGTTTTTTATGCTATCTAAACTAGCACTGCTCACATGAGTATAAATCATGGTAGTCTTAGGACTGTTATGACCTAAAAGTTCCTGAATATACCTAATATCCGTACCACGTTCAAGCAAATGTGTCGCATGGCTATGTCTCAAGGTATGCAGGGTAATGGATTTCTTGATGCCAATGGTGTTTACGGCCCTTTTTAATAGTTGCCGTGCGCTTACAGGGGAGTACTTCCCACCGTTTGCCCCTTCGAACAAATAATCGCTAGGTTGGTAGGCGTCAATATATTTCTTCAAAAGAATGCACATCCGATGGGGTATGGGAACATATCTGTCCTTGCGACCCTTGCCAGACTTGATGTGGGTAAAACCTCTGTCGAGATTCAAATCCTTGGTTTTAATGTTCAAACACTCTCCTATACGAAGACCACAGGCATACAACATGCTGAGTAAGGTCTGGTGTTTTAAATTGGAAATTGAGGACAGAATGTTCTTTACTTCATCAATACTCAATACTTCCGGTAGTTTAGACTCTTTTTTAGGGCGTTCAAGTGAATCTGCCATAGAGATATCGCGACCCTCGTGTTTATAGAAAAGTTTCAACGCGCTTATTGCCTGATTTTGATAAGTGAATGAATAACCGTTGGCCAAAATGTAGTTGGTATTAAAGTTTTCAAGGTCGTTTTTGTCTATTTCCGGTAGCCTCTTGGTATGATGAAAGCCGAAGAACATCAGAAGCATACTCTCATAGGTATTAATGGTATGTGCGCTGTACCTTCTTTGCCTCATCCATTTTTTGAACGAGTGTATTTTTTTCAGGACATGTTCGTGAGGCTTTTTTGAGATGCCAATTTTCTCTCTGACAATTCTACCGGTGCTTGATTTTTGGTTATACCCATTTTTAAGGGCTTCATAGTCGACATAGTATTTTCGTTTGCGTAGGTATTGAAAAAGGGCATTGGTGGTCGTTTTTGAAAAGGGAACATAAAAACGCTTTAATTCCTTACTCCATCTCACACCATCGAAGTCCTTCAGATATTCCTTGGTTTCATAATGGTAAGGAAAGGAGACTAAAAGCAGTTCTTGACCCCTATGGTTCAATTTGTTGAGCGTAATAGTAATGTTCCGCATTGGTAGATTGATTTTGGTTCAAGATAAGGATCGAAAACTTTTTAGTCGTATCTTAATCGAATAGTGTTCGAATAATATTCTTTTAAATTTATAGTATGCGAATACAAAAGAAATGCCTTTACTGTGGAAAGTTGCTTACGGGACGAACGGATAAAAAGTATTGTGATTTACATTGTAAAAGTGCATTTCAATATAAAAAGGCGAAGGAGAGCCCGGTACGATTTTATAACAAGGTAGACAATCAGCTAAAATTGAACCGCAGGGTACTTAAGGAATACAATAAGGGGGGAAAGGTGACCATAAGGGGACAGGTTTTATTGGAATCCGGGTTCGACCCGAACTTCTTCACACATTATTGGAAAAACAAGAAAGGGGACGTCTACCTCTTTGTTTACGAATACGGTTTTCTGAAAACGAGCGAAAGAGGCAAAGAAAAATATGTCTTGGTCACCTGGCAGGATTATATGGCGAAATAGTTGCAATAACTTTTACAACCATTTGACATGAAATACGTTTAAATCCAATTCCTGTTGAAAAAACCTCGATTTACGGTATCTGTGTTGTACCCGGGAAAAGAAAAAGGGGCTTCAATTTTTGAAGACCCCTTAGTTAGTGGTAGCGAGAGAGGGACTTGAACCCTCGGCCTCCGGGTTATGAATCCGACGCTCTAACCAGCTGAGCTACCTCGCCAAAATATGCATTTTACCATCTCAATTTAATGCTAGTGGATACGATTCCTCGACCTTGTCGTGCCGCCGTCTACGAACCCCGGCGTATAAGCTTCCCGGCAACGCCGTTCGTCCTACTTTGGAACCTACCAACCAGTGTAAAAACGGCTGCAAATATAAAGTTTAATTTCATCCCTATCAACATTCCCTTATTAAAAAATATTCTAGGGGTTTTATTTTTTTATCATTTGGAAATCTATATATTGCCCATATTAACTAGATGCTACCCGAATGGACGATAAAGTAAAGTTTGAACTTGAATTTGTAATACAATCATCACCCCAATTGTTGTACCAGTACCTATCGACCCCATCCGGACTTTCCGAATGGTTTGCCGATAATGTGAATTCACGGGGAGAACTGTTCAGCTTTATCTGGGACGGGTCCGAGGAAGTAGCCAAATTGATAAAAAGAAAAACCGATGAGTTCGTAAAATTCGCATGGGAAGAGAATGATGACGGCTCGTACTTCGAAATGAAGATTATCGTAGACGAGATCACTTCGGATGTCTCGCTCTTTATTACCGATTTTGCCGAGGAAGATGAGGTAGAGGAGGCAAAGATGCTATGGGAAAACCAAGTAGCCAGTCTTAAACAGGTTTTGGGATCCAAATAGAGAGATCGCTCTACTAATAAACGTATCTTTGACCTTGATTTCTAATCAAGGTTTTTTTATGGTCAATTTCAACGGAAAACTCATTGTGTCGGGCAGTGATTTCATCAACCACAACAACCGTGGCCTACGCTATGGCGATGCCTTATTCGAAACGATTCGAACGGTGAACGGCACCATTTTCTTTTGGGAGGAACACTACTTACGATTGATGGCCTCCATGCGTATTTTACGAATGGAGATTCCCATGCGTTTTACCATGGAAGCCCTAGAGGCCGAACTGCTGGAGGTATTGAGGGCCAATAAGCTCGAAAAAAGTCCGGCCAGGGTTCGTCTTACGGTTTTCCGAAACCCTGGGGGACTTTATACCCCCCGGACCAATGAGGTCTCTTATATCATGGAAGCAGGCCCTTTGGATTCTCCGTTTTATTTGATCGATACAGGGGATTATGAGGTAGAACTTTTTAAGGATTTTTTTGTGAATCCCGATCTATTGTCATCCTTAAAGACCAACAACAAAATTCTGAACGTGGTAGGCAGTATTTTCGCCAAGGAAAACGGCTATCAAAATTGCTTGCTGTTGAACAATGCGAAGCAAGTGGTGGAAGCCTTGAACGGAAATTTTTTTCTAGTCTCGGGGAACACGGTGAAGACACCCCCCTTAAAAGATGGTTGCCTCAATGGAATCGTTCGAAAAAAGATAATGGAGCTTGTCGACAAGTTGGCAGCCTATGAGTTGATAGAAGCCTCGATTTCCCCTTTTGACCTGCAAAAAGCCGATGAGCTGTTTCTTACGAACACGATTGTTGGCATACAACCTATTACCAAATATCGAAAAAAACAGTTCGGAAATACGATAGTCAGGGAGTTACTGGGAAAACTGAACGCCGTGGCCAGGTTTTCGAACGAAAACGCTTAATTCAGACTTGGGTTTTCAGGGGCATTGGACCATAAGAGATAATCACCACCCAGTTCGATCATTTTTTCTTTCCAAAATGCCGACGGGGATTTTTGAATAATGGCACTCTCATATTGGTTCTTCACTACGATCCAGGACTTTGAGGTAAGCTCTTGGTCCAACTGAAGCGAAGACCATCCTGAATATCCTAGAAAGAATCTGATATCATTTTCAGAAATCAATTTTTGGTTGATCAAGGCAATGGTCTTTTCGAAGTCGCCCCCCCAGTAGATACCATCGGATATTTCAATACTATTATCGATGAGATGGGGCACTTTATGAATAAAATAAAGATTGTCTTGTTCTACAGGGCCGCCGTTATAAACTTGAAGGGGGATATCGATTTCCGAAACAAGATCGTTGATGCTGTATTCCAGTGGTTTGTTCAATATGAAGCCGATGGAACCCTCTTCATTGTGCTCGGCAAGAAGCACCACGGAACGGTTAAAGGAAACATCGCCCGTAAGGCTTGGTTCCGCGATCAATAGTTTTCCCTTTTTTGGTTTTAGGCCGATCATAGTACGATAACTTAACCACCCTAAATTAAGATAATTCCTATAAACACCAAAGGTTGGTAAAAAAAAGCATCCCGGGTACCGGGATGCTTTTCTGATGTGAAAAGGTATATTTTAGTTTACAGCACTGCTCAAATCGGCACCAGCTTTAAACTTAACAACATTTTTAGCAGCAATTTGGATAGTTTTTCCAGTGGATGGGTTTCTACCTTCCCTTGCGTTTCTTCTAGATACGGACCAAGATCCGAAACCTACTAGTGATACACGGTTCCCTTTCTTAAGAGACTTCTCAACGTTGCCCAAGAAAGATTCCAAAGATTTTTTAGCCGCAGCTTTAGTGATGCCAGCGTCAGCTGCCATAGCATCGATTAATTCTGTTTTGTTCATAATGTAATTAAATTAATTGTTGTTAAAATAATTTTAATCGTTGGACAAATTTATACGGATTTGGGTTGAACACAAGTAAAATGGGGCTAAATCAGCGTTTTTGTTGATAACTCGGGCTCTTTGTTGATAAACTGAAGCTTTTTAAGCCCTTCGCCCAGCCCAATAGTGACGGGGGTTCAAGCCATATAGGCCGTTTCTTCCAACTTAAGGCCATTCAGTAGGTCTCTAATATTCATCTTTTTTGCTCCCTGTAATTGTACTTCCAGTAACTTCAGATAACCGCCCTCGACCGCTACTTTCATTTCGTTTTTAGTTACGAACAAGCTCCCGTTCGGATGCTGGTGGGATACCAATTCCTTATCTGTCCTATAGATTTTTAACGACAACTTCTTGTCACCGTTGATGAGATGGGCCCATGCTGCCGGATAGGGACTTAACCCTCGAATATGGTTATGTATGGCATGTATCGATTTTCCCCAATCGATCTTACAGGTTTCCTTGTATAATTTTGGAGCGGTCTTTTGCTGCTTTTGAACAGGTTGTTTTTGGGTAACGACCTCGTTTTTTGCTATCATGGCTACCGTTTTGACCACCAATTTGGCCCCGAGATGCATCAGTTTATCGTGTAGGATGCCAGCCGTCTCGTCTTCATCGATGGGGAGGGCTTCCTGAAGAATAATTTCCCCGGTATCGATCTTGTCATCAATAAAAAAGGTGGTTACCCCTGTTTGGGATTCCCCATTTATAATGGCCCAGTTGATAGGAGCCGCGCCCCGATAATCGGGCAGGAGTGAGGCGTGTAGGTTAAAAGTACCGTACTCGGGCATTTCCCATACTGCTCTGGGCAACATTCTGAAAGCGACCACAACCTGCAGATTAGCATCCAAATCCCTTAACGTTGCAAGGAAATCCGGGTCTTTTAAATTGGTAGGCTGTAACACAAGGAGGCGCTTTTGCTCGGCAAACTGTTTCACCGCCGACGATTGTATTTTCCGACCGCGTCCTGCCGGACGGTCCGGTGCGGTTACCACACCCACGACTTCATAGCCATTATCGACCAGGGCGGCCAGCGTGGCCACTGCGAAATTCGGGGTACCCATAAAAACAATTCTCAATTTTCTCATACTATCTCATATTCATTTTTGCTATTGACGGCAATGCGGCCTTCTTCCAAGAGTTCCCGAATACCGCTCAACACTTGCTTTTCCGCAAAGTTCAAGGAGGCGACCAAGGTTCTGGAATCCCTACTTTTTCTCGCCAATAATTGCATGATTTGGTCTACCATGGTCTCGAAAGAGCCGTTCTCGGATGCTGAGGCGCTTTGGCATACATCGCAAATGCCACAATCAACAGTATTTTTTTCGCCAAAATACGTTAGTAACTGTCTATTTCTACATAGTTCATCGTTATCGATGTACGCCAGCATACTATGAACGTTGTCCACCTTGATCCGATGCCGTTCCTTGACTTCTTTGGCGAAACGGTTAATCGTGCTATCATCTTCCCGCGGTACCAGAAAAGTGATGGACAGGTCACTTTCTTTGGCGTGGTAATCAATGATTTCATCTTTGTGTAACTGCTTCAAAAACGCTAGTACCCTTTTTTCGGTCCCGCCTGATTTTTTAGCAATCAAAAAGGGATTGATTTTGGTTTCAAAATCAAAGATACCACCGTAGGTTCGTAACAAGGTCTGTAACACGGGAGCAATTTCTTGGTGACGTTCTATATATTCGAATAGCTTTTGTTTGCCCACTGTTAGCTGCACCATTGTCTTTTGGGAGAACGACTCGGTTAACGCTACTACCGAGTGCTGGTCTAGAATGCGCAGGGCATTGAAGGTTAACAGCGAGTTTAATCGATAGATATCGCAAAACGCGTGAAAGTTGAGGGGATAGGTCGTATCGGTTCCTTCCCCATAGGCTATTTGAAAATAATTGTTGAGCTTATTATATACTTTTTTGAGAAATTCAGTGTTCGGGAGTATGCTTAGAAATTGATCTTTTACCTGTTGTTTATCCGTTTTGTTCGTTAGCAGTACGGCTTTGGCGGGTAGCCCGTCCCTGCCTGCCCTACCGGCCTCCTGAAAATAGTTCTCGATACAATCGGGAATTTGATAATGTACTACGAGCCCTACATCGGGCTTGTCGATTCCCATTCCAAAGGCGTTCGTAGCTACCATGATCCGCGCCTCGTTTTCGAGCCAGAGATTCAGTCTCCTTTTTTTTTCCGATTTTGGGATACCTCCATGAAAAAATGTGGTTTGATGGCCTGCGGCCGTTAGATAGTGTGCCAGCTCCTGTGCCAGTCTTCTGGTACGTACATATACAATGGTACTTTTGCCCGCCTCGGCACATAGTTGTTGTAAGCGATACGGTTTGTCCTCGGCCCATTGTACGCTGAATGCGATATTTCCACGGGAAAAGGAGTCTTTTACCAACAGGGGTGCCCGAAGCTTTAAATTAGCGACGATATCATTGCCGACCAATTCCGTAGCCGTTGCCGTCAAGGCAATCATCGGAATTTCGGGCAGTAACTCCCTAAGCAGGGAACATTCAAGGTAAGCGGGTCTAAAATCGTGTCCCCATTGGGAAATGCAATGCGCCTCATCGATTGCAATGAGATTTACGTTCATCCGCTGAATTCGTTGTTGAACAAGGTCTTGCCTTAAACGTTCGGGTGACAGATACAGAAATTTGTAATTCCCAAAACAGCAGTTGTCCAATAGTTGATCCACCTCGTCGTAGCCGATGCCTCCGGTTAGCGCAACGGCCTTGATTCCCATTTCTTTCAAAGCGTTGACCTGATTTTGTATCAATGCCACCAAGGGCGAAACAACAATGCAGAGTCCGTCTTGGGCGAGGGCGGGGATTTGAAAACAAATCGATTTCCCCCCACCCGTTGGCATCAAGGCCAGCACATCTTGTCCGTCCAGTACCGCATCGATGATTGCTCGCTGCGAACCCCTGAATTCATCAAACCCCCAATAGTGCCTTAACAGATTTTTCGGGTCTTGCGATTTCACAGATTCAACGTTTTTGATATGAAGGCAACACGGCCCTCTACGGTATCCCGTGGTACTTCGATAACGTGGTAACCAAAACGGGTGTAGGCTTCCCACAGGTGGTCGTGTATGGCCAATGCTTCATCATAACTTTCGAAACGTTCATTGTCGGAAACGTAGATAGCCTCCCAAATAGGCAATAGAAATACCGTGTCGTACCTGTTTTCCGCGGCGGTATCGATAAATTCGTTGCCGTAATCCTGACCGAAATGGTCCATATACGCCAACACATCCGGAATGCCCCGGTCAAAAAAAACGTTTGATTGAGGTAGTAGGGTCGCTTCCCTATAGTGTTGAACCCGCGCCTTCAATATTTTCCTATTGAAATCCATAGGGTCCGAAACCAAAGCGATCGGGTTGGTGGTGAAGTGCTTGATTTCCCCTTCGTGTTTTGCTTCTAAAGTCATCGAGCGTATCACCTCGTGGAAACAATGGTGGCCTCCTTTTTCCAAACCCTCGATCAACGAGGTCTTTCCCGTGCTGGGACCTCCGGTAATAACGATTTTTCTTTGACCCAAACCCATTCGATTATACCAACAAAAGTAATCAAACTGCCACGCTTAAAAAATTGGCGTTTTCACTTATCTTTGCAAAAACATTTTTATGGATACCGAAAAATCGGAAGAATTTTACAAAAGGCTCAAGAAGCAATTGGAAGAGAGTACTACTTGGCCATCGAACTATCTCTATAAGTTCATTGTACCTACCGAAGAGGAAAAGATTAGTAAAATACATCAAATCTTTGATAATACAGGTGCGGTCATTGAATCAAAACAATCAAAAAAAGGAACCTACACCAGCGTATCGATTACGGTAAATCGCAAAAATCCCGATGAGGTCATTCAAAAATATTTGGAAGTAAGCATCATTAAGGGGGTAATCTCACTCTAAAATAGGTTGTATGGCATAATTTTGTTAATTTGCCGACGTTATTACAACAGTACTTTCCTTTATACCACATAGTAAAACACGCAATTTGAATCCAGTAGAAAATCTAGAGTACAATACGGAACGACCACAATTGATTATTCCGGAATACGGAAGACATTTCCAAAAAATGGTCGACCACGCGGTTTCCATAGAAGACCGGGAAGAACGTAACCGCGTAGCCAAGGCCATCATAAGCGTAATGGGTAATTTACAACCGCATCTTCGGGATGTTCCCGATTTTCAACATAAACTTTGGGATCAGTTGTTTATCATGTCCGATTTTAAATTGGATGTCGATTCACCCTTCCCGATCACCAGTAAGGAAGTCTTGCAGCAGCGCCCCGAGCCCTTGGAGTATCCCCAAAACCATCCGAAATACCGTTTCTACGGAAATAATATCAAGCGGATGATCGATGTGGCGGTAAAATGGGAGAAGGGCGATATGAGGGATGGCTTGGAGTATGCCATCGCCAATCACATGAAAAAATGCTACCTCAATTGGAACAAGGATACCGTCGACGATAAGATAATCTTCAAACACCTGTACGAACTAAGCGACGGACAAATCGATCTTAGCGGTGAGAATTTGACCGAAAGCGGGCAGTTTCTTAAGAATAGGGTGGCAAAAACGCAACGAAGTAGTTCTAAGAAGTCCCAAAGAAACAGTAACAGCCGCGGGAAAAAGCGGTATTAATCACTCAATCCTACATGGGAACATTTAAAATTGAAGGCGGTCACCGACTTTCAGGCGAAATCACGCCCCAGGGTGCCAAGAACGAGGCCCTACAGATTTTATGTGCCGTACTCCTGACCCCAGAGGAAGTCACCATCAATAATATACCGGATATAGTAGACGTCAATAAATTGATTTCGCTCTTGGAAGATCTGGGTGTAAAAATCCAAAAAAAAGGGAAAGGGTCCTATGCCTTTAGGGCCGATGATATCAACATAGATTACCTGCAATCGGACCAGTTCAAGGAAGATGGAAGGGGCCTAAGGGGTTCCATTATGCTGGTAGGTCCGCTGCTTGCGCGTTTTGGGAAGGGATATATTCCGAAACCCGGAGGGGATAAGATCGGTCGTCGCCGATTGGATACGCATTTCGAAGGGTTCATCAATCTCGGTGCTACCTTTCGGTATAATCGGGAAGAACATTTTTACGGAGTCGAAGCCAAAAAGTTAAAAGGCACTTACATGTTGTTGGACGAAGCTTCGGTGACCGGAACGGCCAATATCGTAATGGCGGCAGTATTAGCCGAAGGAAAGACCACCATTTACAATGCGGCTTGTGAGCCGTACCTGCAGCAACTTTGTAAGATGCTCAACAGAATGGGAGCCAAAATTAGCGGGGTAGGTTCGAACCTGTTGGAAATTGAAGGCGTTAATTCCCTTGGAGGCACCGAGCACCGCATGCTACCCGACATGATCGAGATAGGAAGCTGGATCGGACTTGCCGCGATGACCAAGAGCGAATTGACCATAAAGAGCGTAAGTTGGAACGATTTGGGGCAGATTCCGAACGTCTTTCAAAAATTGGGGATTCAAATCGAACGCAGGGGAGACGATATCTATGTACCGGAACACAAAGACGGCTACCAAATACAGAACTACATCGATGGTTCGATCCTAACCATTGCCGATGCACCGTGGCCCGGAATGACACCTGATTTATTAAGTATCATCCTGGTGGTCGCCACGCAGGCAAGGGGAGAATTGCTTATACATCAAAAAATGTTCGAGAGCCGTTTGTTCTTTGTAGACAAGCTCATCGATATGGGAGCCAAGATCATTCTATGCGACCCACATCGTGCAACGGTCATCGGCCACGATTTTAAATCGACTTTAAAGGCAACCACGATGGTCTCTCCCGATATTCGGGCGGGGGTCTCCCTTTTGATCGCGGCGCTTTCGGCAAAAGGAACCTCCACTATTCATAATATTGAGCAAATCGACCGTGGATACGAGGATATCGATAACCGACTCCGGGCCATTGGCGCGAAGATAGTTCGTCTTTAGGGGGGTACCAGCGCCATTACCCTTTACTGACGGTAGCTATTGTGGGCATTGAGGCCCAATCTAAATGAATCCTTGACCCTTTTGCCTCTATTGGAACCACTTTCCCTTAGGTGGATCAAAACCTTTTCTTTTTTGATAAAATAAGTTGGGCTTAATAACATTTCCTTCACATTTTGGGTATTGCAGGAGGTGGTACAATGGCTTATTTTTAGGGGATGGAAGTGACCCCCCAAGATTTAAGAAACGTATCCGCTATTTCAGAAGTCCCGGAAGACCAATTGCAATGGCTGATCGATAATTCCCGTTTGGAAAGCATTCCTAAAGGAGGTTTTATCTTTCAGAAAGGCGATGCGATCGATAAACTGTTTATCTTGTTGGAAGGCGAGGTCGATGTCAAGGTTGATCAAAATGGGAACTACAAGCAGGTTGCTAAAATCCGTACAAATGAAATCTCCGGGGCATTACCCTATTCCAGGGCCACCACGGCCATCGGTTTTGGGGAAACTACCCGTAATGCGAAGGCGTTGATCCTTCCCAAGGAGGCTTTTAACGAACTTACCAGAAACCATTTTGAGCTGACCGAGGCCTTGGTGCATGTGATGACCTCACGAACCCGGGAATTTGCCAAACGCAATGTACAGGAGGAAAAAATGATGGCCCTTGGAAAACTCTCGGCAGGTTTGGCCCATGAATTGAACAATCCCTCCTCGGCCATGGCACGAAGTGCCGTGGCGTTGAAAAAGCATTTGGGCAACGTACCCGAAAAATTTAAAAGGATTATTTCGGTCAAAGCGACTCCGGAACAAATTGATGTAATCAACGATACGTTGTTCGAAAAGCTGACCCACCGACCCGAGAATACGATGGGGCTATTGGAACGTACCGAAAAAGAAGAAGTCTTGGAGACCTGGTTGGAAGACCATCAAGTAGAGAATGCCTATGAGCTCACCGAGACCCTGCTCGATTTCTGTATGGATGTGGATGCCTTGGAAAGAATTTATACCGCCATCGGGGACCGAAATTTTCCGACGGCTATCGAGTGGATCGAAAATGTATTGACGACCGAAAAAATGGTCGACGAAATACAGGAAGCGGCCCAACGGATCTCAACCTTGGTGAGTTCCGTAAAAAGCTACACCCATATGGACAGCGCCCCCGAGCGCACCGCAACCGATATCCGCAAAGGCATTAAAAGCACGTTGACCATGATGAACCATAAACTGAAGCAAAAGGGCATTGTGGTCGAGAAATATTTCGAGGAAGAATTGCCCGAACCCAAAATAATGGTCAGTGAAATCAATCAGGTATGGACGAACCTAATTGATAATGCCGTCGACGCGATGGACCAGCAGGGTCGATTGACCATTAAGGTAAACCGCGATGGGAATTTTATTAAGACGGAAATCATAGACAATGGGGAAGGTATCCCCAAGGAAAATCTAAGTACCATCTTTGATCCATTCTTCACAACGAAGCCGATAGGGGAGGGTACCGGAATGGGGTTGGAAGTCGTTAAACGTATTATTCAACAACACAACGGTGATATCAAAGTGAGCTCTAGGAAAGGGGAAACCAATTTTACCGTCTGTTTGCCGATCGAATAAGTTTAAATTAAGGATTGAATTAAATGAAAAAACCGATCATATTTGCGCTTGATGACGATGCCCAGGTCTTGGCCGCCGTCACCAGGGACCTCAAGTCGAACTATCAAAAGGAATACCGCATACTACGCACCGATTCCCCGAAAGAAGGGTTGGAGGTCTTGCTCGAATTAAAAAAGAAGGGCGAGGTGGTAGCCCTTTTCCTGGTCGACCAACGCATGCCCGAAATGCTGGGTGTGGAATTTTTATCACAGGCCAAAAATCAGTACCCCGAAGCGAAAAAAGTGCTTTTGACCGCCTATTCCGACACCGATGCCGCAATCAAGGCCATCAACGATGTGCAGTTGGATTATTACCTCTCGAAACCTTGGAATCCGCCGGAAGAAAAATTATATCCTGTTTTGGATGATTTATTGGCGGTATGGCAACTGAACTATATGCCTGAATTTGACGGACTCAAGGTACTGGGATATCAATACAACCCACATACGCACGATATCAAAGACTTTCTGTCGAGCAATCTTTTTCCCTTTCAATGGTTGGATATCGAAACCAGCGAAAAAGCCCAGGAAATCTCGGAACTTTATGAGTTGGAGCCGAAAGATATGCCGGTAGTCTCCTTTCCCGATGGGGAGTGTATCAAAAATCCAACGATCCCCGAGTTGGCGGAACGTTTGGGATTAAATGTCACCGCCAAGGAAACCTTGTACGATGTCACGATTATCGGGGCAGGCCCTTCGGGATTGGCCGCAGCGGTATACGGTGGCTCGGAAGGATTGAAAACCTTGCTGATCGAGCGCAAGGCACCGGGTGGACAAGCAGGGACGAGTTCCCGGATTGAAAATTACCTTGGATTTCCCAACGGGCTTAGTGGTCAGGAATTGACACATAGGGCCATTACGCAAGCGCGAAGGTTTGGAATCGAGTTTTTATCCCCGAGGGAGGTAGTGTCCATTGCGACCAAGGACAATTATAAAATACTGACCTTGGATGATGGCAGTACCGTTCAAACGAAGAGTATTGTCGTTTCCACGGGGGTAAACTACCGAAAATTACCTGCCGAGGGGGTGGAAGATTACACCGGTGCCGGCATATATTACGGGTCGTCGATGACCGAGGCGCAGGCATGTAAAGATAGACAGGTGTATATAGTAGGTGGAGGGAACTCAGCCGGACAATCTGCGGTATATCTTTCCAATTTTGCCAAGGACGTTTATATCGTTATTCGCAAAGAAGACCTTTCAAGTAGCATGTCCCAATACCTGATCGACCAAATTGAGGCAATCGATAATATCACCTTGGTGCCAAATACAACGATTACCAAAGCAAGTGGCGATGGAGAGCGCCTTTCCCATCTCGAATTGAAGAATTCAAAGAAGAACGAAGTCACTACCGTGGAAGCACAGGCCCTATTTATCTTTATCGGTTCGAAGCCCTATACCGATTGGATTACACTCGATATCCTCAAGAACGAACGGGGTTTCCTGGAAACGGGTCGTGATTTGGTCAAATACGGGAATTTTAAACAAATTTGGAAACAGACGAGGGAACCTTTTTTATTGGAAACCTGTAGTCCAGGTATCTTCGCTTCGGGCGATGTGCGGGCCGGGGCCATGAACCGGGTGGCTTCGGCAGTCGGTGAAGGATCGATGGCCATCAAATTCGTACATGAATATTTAGCGGAGATTTAGGTATGGCGCCAAAAAAGAATAGGTGTGAACATTTGAGAACCTTCGAACCAAAAAATAGAAAAATAACGAAGGCCTATGAATGTGAGGAATGCGTAAAGACAGGGGATAGCTGGGTGCACTTGCGAACCTGTCAGGATTGTGGCATCACCCTCTGTTGCGATTCCTCACCGAACAGGCATGCCAGCAAACACGGCGCGGACTACGGTCATGCCGTCATTACGTCCGCCGAGCCGAACGAAGGTTGGGCCTGGTGCTATGAACACAATACCTTTTTACGATTTTAAATATGGGAAAACAAAACTGGGAACATATTCCCCTGATCAACAATGATAGCGGGGACAAAAAAAGATTTGAATTGAAGATCGACGATCAGGTCGCCTTCACCGACTATATGATTTCAAAGCAAAACATCATCTATCTGACCCATACGGAGGTGCCTAATGCGCTGGAAGGGCAGGGAGTAGGTAGCGCACTTGTGAGCAAAGTATTGGATCACATCAAACAAACGGGACTTAAAATGGCACCGCTTTGCCCATTTGTTGCGGCGTATCTCAAAAGACATCCTGAGATGGCAGACGGTCTCCTAGCTCCCGGTTATTCGGTTGGTTGATGTGCTACTTTCCAGGCCCAAAACATCAATAACGGGTGGATTACGATCAATCGGACCCATGAAACCCATGGGGCTATGCACAAACTGTTCTCGACACAAGATCCGATTTCAATGAAATAAACATGGGAGGGCATCAACAAAATCAGTAAGAGGATAATGCCATAACAGGCCCATTTTTGAGTATCCGGAAAAAGCACCAATACTCCGAGTCCCAGTTCCAGAAAGCCGCTAAGGTAATTCAGGAAGTCGGGGTAGGGGAGGTAATCGGGAATCAATCCTTCGTAAAATTCGGGATTTATAAAATGGTTGATGCCTGCTATTATATAGAAGAAAACCAAACCGTATTTAAGTATCCTTCGCATCGGTCAGTCGCCATTGGTGTTCGGTATGTACTTTCTTTAATATCAGAAAAAAGGGAATCCACCAGATAAAGTCATTGGTGATCAGGGTATAGACGAATTCGAAAGGCACAATATCCTGAAGGTAGTTAAAAAGGAAGCCCAAGGGGCCAAAGATTTTTCCTAGGAAACCCACCGCAACGATGGGCCAGTGTCGCATCGGATCATAGGAAGCCCACCAATAGCCAAGTCCGTAAACACCGATAACCATGCCCATGCCTTGCCACACCATCGGATGGTTCAAGGGCTCCATACCTACCAGGTCAAAAAAATGATTGGGAAAAAGTACTACCCATGCTCCCCAGAGCAGGTTGTAGAGAGCGGCCAACCGCAACGTTGTCTTCATTGGCTTGTATGCATTAATGTTTTGTTGCTCAAACGCAATTATAAGTAAGATATAGTGGTTTGGTATGTAGAAATACCCGATAAACGCTACCAATCATTATTTCTCTACCAATTTGCCATCAGGATATTTTGCGAAGCGTCCCTTGTCCCTAGGGTGCACATTATCGGCATGTGGCCAAGGCCAGCCCCCAAATTGGGTCAGTTGGTACTCTTGCATGGCTTGTTGTATTTCCGCTTGGGTATTCATCACAAAAGGACCGTATTGGGCGACCGGTTCGTTTACGGGCTTGCCTTGAAGCACTAGCAAATGGGCTGTTTTGTTCCCTGCACTGATGGTTAGTTCCTTCGAGGCGTCTACCTGAGCTCCAAAGTTGACAACGATTTCCTGATCGGCGATGCCCAGCGTATCCCCCTCATAAAAATAAAGGGTTCTGAGCGCCTCATTCGATGCCTTCGGAAGGACAACAGAGCCATTCGCATCGACAAGTATGTTCCATATCGCTACCTCGTTATCGCCATGGGCGGCCCAAGAGTCTGGTGCGGGGTCAGGTGCATTCCTTGTTTTATAGGTGCCTGCAATGATCTTTATGGCGGCACTGTCCTCTTTCACCACAGGAATGTCTTCATGCCATAGCATTTTGAAATGTGGCGCTACAAGCTTGTTATTTTGAGGGAGATTCAACCAAATTTGAAATAGTTCCAATGTGTTTTCGCTATCCGTTCTCAACAAGGGGAACATTTCGGAATGTTGTACACCGCGTCCAGCGGTCATCCATTGTACGTCCCCTTCCCCGAAACGTCCCGCAGCCCCTAAGGAATCCGAATGATCACAAAACCCTTTGTTCACAATGGTGATGGTCTCAAAACCGCGATGTGGATGGGAAGGGAATCCGGGGATGGTCTGCCCATGATACATACGCCAACCGTCTTTGATAAGAAAGTCATTGCCCAGATTACGGCCCTCCAAGGATGCATCGGGACCCATTTCGCCATTTCCTTTGGGGTAATGGTCTAGGTGATACACACAAAACAAAAAGGGGTCTTGGGTCTGCCAGGGAAACCCCAATGGAAAGGTCGATAGGATACTAGTACTCATTACTTGTTTTATTTATTGCGAAGATACGGCCTGCGGTCTTTAAAAATTCCAAATCCCAAACACCAAATTCCAAAGTGAACGTATTTCCGATTTCGCACTTCGAACTTCAACAATCAAATTACATATTTCTTTTATAACCTTAGTGTTGCGCCGTATTGATTTCGACCCAATTGTTTTCCGGATCCTTGATATAAATCTGTCGGACCCCATCGGCGCGGTCAGTTACCGCGTTTTTCTTTCCAGGCCAGTCCCAATAGGGTACCCCTGAATTTTCCAAATGGGCGATAAATTGGTCGAGATTTTGGGTAGCGAGGCATAGGTGCACGCTCTTACTGTGCTCCATGGCCACACTGTCCTTGCCGATCAAATGCAATTGGGAATTCCCCTGAATCCTGAACCAGCGAAAACCAGTGGCTGCCGATGGATGGGGAATCTCTTCCAATTGTAGCACATTCGCATAAAAATCACCTACTTTTTCCAGATCTCTCACGATAAACGAATAATGATCGTATTGAAAGTCAAAGGATTGGGCATTCATAAGTAACGAGCTCATTGTGAGCAGTAAAGCTGGGATCAGTTTGTTCATTGATTCACTAATTAAGGGTTATTTGAGGGGAACTGATTAAAATTTCATTGATGATATCGGATGCTATTATTTACGACGATCAAGCGGTTACCGACCTGAGTACGACACAAAGGCAAATCGTTTTCCATCGGGTGACCAAGAAGGTACATTGATGGTTCCTTGTCCACCCGTAAATTCACAGAGGGTTTGAATAGTTCCATCTTCCAAATCGTACAATCGGAGCGCCACCTGTTTCATGGGCGGATGCCGGTCTCCCTGGTCTTCCAAATAAGCGATATAAACAAACTGATTGCCATTGGGAGATGGGTGGGCGAACCAATTGGAATAGGCATCCTTGGTCAATTGTTCCTGATTACTTCCATCGGCCCACATACGCCAAATTTCCATGGTGCCCGATTGCATTGAATTGTAATAAATGTATTTTCCGTCCGGGGAATACTCGGGACCGTCGTCCAGGCCCGGGCTATCGGTCAAACGCATTTCTTTTCCACCTTCCGAGGGAATGCTATAAATATCCCAATGGCCGTTTCGACGGGCAGTATATACCAAGGTCTTCCCGTCAGGGGACCATCCGTGCCAGTACGAAGGAGCCATGGGCGTAATACGCTTGGGCGTCCCTCCGGAAATGGGCATGGTATAGATCCTGGAATTCCCGGAAGCGTTGCCATTGATCGTATCGTTGTTGCTAATGGCAAGTGTGTTACCATCAAAAGAAATACCGTGATCGTTGTTGCACCGGGACAACGTACCCGTAGGCAATACTTTTTTCGTTTTTCCATCCAAGGAAACCGTATAGAGACCACCTTCCTGATTGATTATAAAGTATTGGCCATCCTTACTCCAGTTAGGTGCCTCAAAATGGGTGTTTTCTCTTAGTATCACGGTTCTTTTACGCGTTTCCAGGTCAAAAACCTCCAAGGTGGAAGTTGAAATGCTTTGTTGGGATGCCATAGGTGGTATGGTTAAAACGGTGAATAGGATAGCGGCTATTGTTTTCATGGGATATGTTTTTGCCTAACGGCCGGTGTTGTCATCGATTACGCTACAACGTTCGAACCACCTTACAGGGGTTTCCATAGGCCAGTACGTTGTTTGGAATATCCTTGGTCACCACCGACCCGGCACCGATGGTTACATTGTCACCGATGCTTACTCCGGGCATAAGTACGGTATTGCCGCCGATCCATACATTGTCTCCGATGGTGACCGGCTGCGTTTGGGTAACATACCTTGTGCCTCTTTTTTCATTCTTAATGATACGTTCCGAGGCTTTTAGGGGATGGGTAGCGGTATAAATCTGTACGTAAGGCCCTATGAGCCCGTTTTTGCCAATGGTAATCTTGTTGTTGTCCAAAAAGAAACAATTGGCATTCACGAATGTATTATCCCCAATGGTAATATGTTCTCCATAGTCACAGTAAAAAGGGGCTTCGACCCAGACATCTTTACCTTTATATCTAAGGAGTTCCAGAAGAATCCGTTCTCTGGGTTCCTTTTCGGTGGAAGCGCTGCTATTGTATTCCTGAAATAACCGTCGTGCCCGATGATACTGTTTTATCAGTTCGGCATCCCTGGAATCATAGGGTTGTCCCGATAGCATTTTCTCTTTCTCCGTCATAATGCGCTATTTATTCGCTCCTCATACCGTGGATTTTTAGCCTCTGAAATCCATTGATCTGTGCGTTCCATCGCAATATGGTTTGTTGTTAGAGGCCCCGCAACGGCAAAAGGCCGTGTTCCCTGTCTTTTTTTCAACGGTTCCATCGCCCAGTGTAACGGTCAATACTCCATTGATAAGCAGGGGACCGTTCTCCCTGACCCGCACTTCCGTATCGGTCTTCGAAGTAGACCCATTCTCTTCCGTCCCTTCCAATTCATAGGTGAGGGCTCCGGACGGGCAAAGCTCGATTTGTGACTTCAGTTCTTCCACGGTCGCATTTTCTGCCTTGATCCAGGGTTTTTCATTCGGATCATATACCTGTGGAAGGGTCTTCACACAAATCCCGGAATGGATACACTTTTTGGGTTTCCAGACCACGGTCAGTTCCCCATTGCTATATCTCTTTACAATCTCTCGCTCGCTCATAAAATCTGGTATTAGTTGTCGCCTATTGGAGGTGGGCCATCGATCATTGGTTTATAGACTTCCTCGCCCTTGCGCATTTTGAACTCTTCGGTCACTTTTTCAATTAATTTTTGATCCTCAAAAAGATCTACCGCGGTCATGCCCAAGGCCTTCGCTGCATAGACCATACCTTTATGCCCAATGGACATGCCTCCACAGGCGACCACGGCCCAGGAATGCCAGGGTGTATCCTTGGGGGCCACGGTCACGCCCAGATTAATGTTCGGTACGTTCCAACTTACATCCCCGACATCGGTAGAGCCGCCCCCCGGATTTTCTTCGGTTTCCTTTAAGGGATGAATCTCACTGTCCATACCTACCTCTGGTTTCCCGGTTGCTTTTTGTATCGCTTTTCCAAAAGCAATTTCTTCTTCCGAATAGCCGATCGGGCCCAGCAATTCCAAGTTTTTCTGCATGATCTCGCCACCGGAACGGTTGACGAGGGTTTCATAAATTCCAGAAACCAGACTTATTTTATAGTCTACATTGGCCATAATTGCCGCACCTTCGGCCATCGCCTTCACCCGCTCGTAGGTGGGAAGCATCTTCGCCCGTTTAGGGTCCCGTACCCGTACCCATAACTTTGCGTAGTCCGGTACCACGTTCACTACCTGTCCACCGTCCTGAATATGATAGTGGATGCGGGAACTGGGAAGTATGTGCTCTCGGTAATAGTTGATTCCGGTAGTATAGAGCTCCAATGCATCGGATGCACTGCGACCGTTCCAGGGGTCTGCGGAGGCATGGGCCGTTTGCCCGTAAAACTCAACAATAAAATCGATCAGCGAAAGGCCCGTCTGTACGTCGGCCTCGATACTGGCCCCGGGATGCCAACTGAGATTTACGTCGACATCATCCCAAAGACCCGCTTTTACCATCCATACCTTGGCAAAGTATTTTTCTTCTGCCGGCGTGCCCAAAAATTTAATGGACCCCTTGAGTTTGCCAGCTTCCATCAATTCCTTGATGGCGATGGCCGCCCCTAGGCTCGACGTTCCGAACATATTATGACCACAGCCATGGCCAGCTGCCCCTGCCTTGAGCGGCTCCTTCTCTGGAGAGGCCTTTTGGGAAATACCGGGAAGTGCATCGAATTCACCCAAAATGCTGATGACCGGTTTACCGGAGCCGTAGGTGGCCGTAAAAGCAGTAGGAATTTCGGCCACTCCTCGGGTAACCATTAGTCCATTCCTTTCGGCATAATCGGCCAAAACTTTCGAGGATTGTTCTTCTTCAAAAGCGGTTTCGGCCAACGCCCAAATAGAATCACTTATTTTGATCAATTCCGCTTTGTGCTTTTCCACTGATTCAATGACCGCTTTTTTATTTTTGGACATTTTTTGGGCAGAAACGGTGCCGGCTGTCAACAGCACCAAGCCCAGTAGGATACTTTTTCTCATTTTTTCCTCTGTTGAATTAGCTATTATATTTGGTATTCATATGTTCGTAGGATGCTGTAATCAATTCAAGCAACACATCCATATCAATATCGGAAAGTCTTTTGACATACAGACATGATTTTCCGGTTTTATGATTTCCCAATTTTTGGATCAGTTCGGGATAGCGTTCGAAACCTGCCATGACATAAATGGAAATGTTTTGCGCCCTTGGAGAGAAACCGGTGAGTATCATATCGCCCTCACGGCCCGTTTCGTATGTATAGTGATAGCTTCCAAAACCGACAATACCGGGACCCCACATGACAGGCTCTTCCCCGGTGATTTTTTTCATAATGTCGAGCAGTACATAACAGTCGGACTTCTTCCGTTCGTCTGTCAGGGCCTCCAAAAAATTAACTACGGAGGCTTGGGTAGGTTTTGTTTTGTTTTCAGCCATGGGAATAGCACAGGTTGTTTGAACTAAATATACCAAAAAAAGGTGTAGATCGGTTCCTGGATGAAATTTTGGCATGTTTTGGGCAATATAAGCAGGGGGTTATCAGTTAAGTATCAGATAGATACCCTAAATCGAACCCAATAACCGAAGGATTTCCGTGAAACCAAACCCCGAACGTTGGGTTGGGGCGGAAATACAACAAACGACTTGACCATGAAAAAACTTCATCAAACTATATTACTATGGGGCCTAACGCTTATCTTAGGTTCTTGCAGTGCCACCAACCAATTGACCATGGGAGTAACCGAACCTGCAAGGGTTCCCATACCTTCCGATGTAGCCAGAATAGGATTGATAAACCGCAGTATTCCTTCCGAGGGAAACAAATCGCTTGATAAAATCGATAAGATCCTATCGCTGGAAGGGTTGCGTTTGGATGAGCAAGGTGCCGAGGCTGCACTGAACGGCCTAAAGGCAGAATTGGAACGCAGTGGACGTTTCGAGTCGGTTATTATTATCGATAGTATCGAATCACAAAGAAAAGGACTGGGTGTTTTTCCTGCCCAGATGTCTTGGGACGCCATTGATGCGATTTGTGATGCGCATCAAGTAGACGTCATCTTCTCCTTGGAATTTTACGACACCAACACGAATGTCAGCTACGAACAGAAAATGGTGAACCTACCGAATCCCCTGGGTATCAATGCGGAAGTACCCGGACATAAAGTGACCATTCGTACGGCCCTGAATAATGGATGGAGGATTTATGACCCCCATACCAAATACATCCTGGATGAATCTTCTTTCCGTGATAATTTGGTATCGGTAGGGGAGGGCATCAATCCGTTCAAAGCCGTGGAGGCCGTAGCCGGTAGAAAAGAAGCCGTATTGCAGACAAGCCATAACCTGGGCAATTCTTACGGATTGAATATCAGGGCCCTGACCATGCGGGTTACTCGTAACTATTTTGTACGGGGCACCGATAATTTTAAAATAGGTCAGCGTAGGGCGCAAGCAGGCGACTGGGACGGAGCTGCGGAACTCTGGGAGCTGGAGCTGGGGAATCCCGACGGGAAGATAGCGGGTCGCGCCCATTACAACATGGCCATTAGTAATGAGATCAATGGCGATTTGGACCAGGCAATGGAGTTCGCTTCCAAATCGTACACGGATTATAACATTAGGGATGCCCTAGGTTATATCAATATTCTACGGTTTCGGATGCAACAGAAAAATGAACTTCAAAGGCAGTTGGCACGTTAATAAAGCAAGCTTTAGAACTCCCAACGGTCCCATACCGGACGTCCAGGCAAGGTGTGTTTCTCAAGGATGCGCCTTCCCTCATGCTTGACCTTGGACTGTTTTCTTAGGAGCCATAGGGTCTCACTTGCAAATGCCCACATTTTTTCGATGTCAACGATAGGGTACGGATAGTCTTTTCCCAGGGAAAAATGTAAAAACTGTAATTCCATGGGGGGAATCTTCCACGGTTCATGAAGGTACTTCAGGGGAAGGTTTGCCAACTCCGGAACCCATTTTTTAATAAAGACTCCTCGGGGATCATGGTCTTTACCATTTTTGACCGGATTATAGATGCGAATGGTGTTGATTCCTGTTTCTCCTGATTGCATATTCAGTTGCGGAAAATGGATGCCCGGTTCAAAATCCAGAAAATGTTGGGCAAGATGTTCCGTGCAGTCTTGCCAAGGTTGCCATAATAAATGGGTAAAAAAGGAGGCTAACAGCGCTCGAAGTCGAAAATTGACAAACCCTGTTGTGACAAGGCATCGCATGGCCGCATCGACCATTGGAATGCCAGTTTTTCCCTCTTTCCATGCCTTTTGCAACTCGGGACTCATTTTCTTATCCAGTACATGATAGCCCGAATTGATACTATGAAACTCCATAGTACCTTCCATTTCGAATTTTTGGATAAAATGGGCCTGCCAACGCATTCGTGACAGAAAGGCCGATAAATCGCGTTTGTCCTTTATTTGATTTTTTTTGGAAGTAACGTATTGGCATACCTGCCGGGTCGATAGGTTGCCCCATGCCAAATAGGGGGAAAGGCGACTGCTGTACAATCGTGAGGTCGCGGGCTTTGAATAATGCGCATTGTAGCCTTCAATACGTTTGGTGACAAAGCTTTCCAAATATTTGAGTGCTTGCGAGGTACCTCCTTTCTGTCGCTTCGCAGATAGTGATGTGGTTAAATCGACCTGATTGAAGTGGGGCTGAAAGCGGGCCTTGATTTCCGCAATGGAGAAGAAATCGTTCTCCGAAATTATTGGGGCTGTAATTTTTTGATTGATAAAGGCGACCCAGTCGTTTTTCCATTTTTTTCGGGTTTTGATACCGCGAAAAACACCGTTGCTGACACTTTCGGTCCATCGTACCCCGTGTTGCCGGCACCACTGACTTACGGCCTTGTCCCTTTCGTACGTGAGTAGCATCCCGGTCTCCTGATGGGAAAACAATTGTTCGATGGGTTCCAGTTCGTTCAACCGATTGAATACCGGCAGGATATCTTCTTGAACTACCAACACCCGGGTTTGGAGGCTCTCAAGCTGCCGCTGCATATCGACCAGACTTTCCTTAATAAAATCAAGGTGAAATTCGCTGTAATGCGGGTCGTTGACCCAGAGCGGTTCAAAACTATAGAGCAACAAAATTTTTCGTCCTGTGAGTAGGGCATTGACCAGGGGTTCATGGTCGGTTAATCGCAAATCCCTTTTAAACCAAACGACAACCATTAGGTGACTGCTTCTTTGTAGACTTTGAGGCAGCGTTCCCTGGCCTCCTTATGATCGACCATTTTATCGGGATAGGTGGTGTCCTCCAATTCAGGCACCCATTTTTGAATATATTTCTTTTCTTTATCGAACTTGTCAATTTGGGTCATCGGGTTGAAGATCCTAAAGTAAGGTGCCGCATCGACACCGCTGCCTGCTGCCCATTGCCAATTGCCCACATTGGAGCTTTGCTCGTAATCCAACAGCTTTTCCGCAAAATAGGCTTCTCCCCAGCGCCAATCGATTAATAGGTGCTTACAGAGAAAACTGGCGACCAACATACGCACCCGATTGTGCATATAGCCGGTTTGATTGAGTTCGCGCATACCAGCATCGACCAATGCGTAGCCTGTTTGTCCGTTTTTCCATTTTTCGAATTCCTCCTCATTGTTACGCCATTCGATACGGTCATATTTGGGCCGGAACGCTTTGTCGACGGTATGGGGAAAATGCCAGAGGATCTGCATAAAGAATTCCCGCCATATCAGTTCACTCCAAAAAACCTCGTTTTCCTCGGCTATGGCTTTTTTCATCATTTTGCGAACGGAAACCGTACCAAAGCGCAAATGGGGCCCTAACCGGGAAGTACCGTTCTCTTTGGCCGGATAATTTCGGGTAGCTTCATAGTTCTCAATCAGGGTTGGGGTCACGGTGTAGTCCGGCACCTTGATACTGGAGGTCTCAAAACCCATATCCGATAAGGAAAGGTTGGGCAAACGGGAGTGTTCGACCAAATTATCCAAATACTGACTGGTGTAATGGATGTGTAGATGCTCGTCGGGGTTAAAATTTTCCTTCCATTTATTCTTATACGGGGTGTAAACCACGTACGGGTCCCCGTCATCCTTGACCACCTCATCTTTCTCAAAAATCACCTGGTCTTTAAAGGTGCGGAAGTCCACGTCGTTCTCCGACAGAAGATTTTCGATGGTCTCGTCCCGCTCCCTTGCATAGGGTTCATAGTCGTGATTGGCGTAGACCACTTGAACCTCGTAATCCGCTATTAGCGTTTTAAAGATACTTTCCGGTTGGTCATGGTACATTGCCAAAGAACTACCATAATCGTCTTGCAATCGTTTCCTCATTTTTTGCAAGGTCTCATGAATGAAGGTGACCCGTGCATCGTCTTTTGGCAACTCGTCCAAAATCTTTTTGTCAAAAATAAAGATGGGCATTACCGGATAATCACCCTTTAGGGCTTCCAAAAATCCGACGTTGTCATCTAAGCGCAAATCCCGTCGGAACCAGAAGATAGATATTTTGTCCTTCATATTTTTATACGTTCAATGTTGGGCATCGTGCTTTCCTTAGGAAGTTTGACGCGACGGGCCCGGTAAAATTATTGATTCGCCCCGCCTACCAATTAACTTACATTCAAACTTCCCATTCCACCATCGACCCCGACGATTTGTCCGGTCATCCAAGAGCTTTGATCGCTCAGTAGGAAAAGGGCGATATTGGCAATATCCACAGCCTCACCTACTCGTTTCAAAGGATGCCGTTCGGCCATCATGTCCCTTTTTTTGTCGTTGTTCAACAAACGTCCGGCCAAAGGGGTATCGACCAGGGATGGAGCAATAACATTAACCCGTAGTTTGGGAGCGTACTCCGCGGCCAACGATTTGGCAAAGCCTTCGATTGCGCCTTTGGCGGCAGCCACGCTGGTATGAAAGGGCATTCCCGTTCCTACGGCGACGGTACTGAAGAAGACCAGACTTCCACCCTCGGCCATTCTCGGCAATATTTCCTTGACCACCCGTACCAAGCTAAAGAAATTCAGTTGCATGTCTTGTTCAAAAGTGTCCATCGACATCATTTTAAACGGCTTGAGATTGATACTGCCCGGGCAGTAGGCAAATCCATGAAGTTCGTCGGGTAGTGCATCGGTATCCAAGGTATCGGAAAGGGCATCAAAGGGGATATGGGTTACGTTGAGTCCCGCGAGCTCCTCCTTGGTACGGGAAGCTATAAATACCTTATTATTTTTTTCCAATTCCTTTGCCATGGATAATCCGATTCCATGTGAACCTCCTATTAAGAGTATGTTTTTCATTCGGTTTATTTTAAATTGCTTTGATTTCTAAAAACGTTTCCTTCCCTTCCAAGGAACCAAAAAGATCACGAAGTTTTTGCTCCCTAAAGGAAAATATTTGCTTTAATTGCTTTTTAACGATGATGGGATGGGCGATGCGTCCTAAAATCCCTAGGGGAATCTTGTAGTCGATCACATCTTCCATGACCACACCTCCAGTTATTTCTCGGATGAAATGTTTGTGATGCCACAGTGAATAAGGGCCGAATAATTGTTTATCCACAAAATACTCGCCCTCTTTTACACTGGTAATTTCACTGACCCATTTGGTCTTGAAACCCGGAAAAGGCGAGACCTTATATTGGATTATTTGTCCTTCGAACATGGGTCTGTCGGCTCCTGCCAAGATGTGAAAACCCATGTGTTCCGGGGTAATGACCTTTAAATTTTTGGGATCCGAAAGAAATTCCCAGGCAGCCTGCTTGGTCATTGGTAGGTACTGACGTGCGTTGAGTTGGTAGAGTTGCATTCGTTTAGTTTGTTCAAAGATAAAAGCATTTATGTTGAACAAAAAATAGAATTAGTTAAACAATTAATAAAAACCAGGGTCCATGCTGGGTGATTTCTTGAATTTTGCAGGATATCCAACAGGATTATTGAAGAAATCTTGCTTCCATCCTATAGCCCGGCTGGTTGGCGGAGTGAAAGAACTACGATTTGGCACTCGTTGTGTGTACAGGTTACAAAAATTACGGGAAGGAGTTAATGAGCTCAAACGGGATATTCCTTACCGGGATTTTACACCAGGTCCGTTTAAAACTGTACTTGACCTTTTAACCATCTTGTATCCGCCGGTATTTTTGTACTTTACAAGACCGATACATCATGTACAAATCGTTCACATACCTATGTTTGTTTTGTTCCCTTGGTCTTGTCTGGGGGCAACAGGAGGTTCGCTCTGTGGGAACACTTCCCGACTTGGTTTCCGAAACTTCGGGACTGCTTTTTCACAATGGAAAGTTGATCACCCATAACGATTCCGACAATACGCCCCAATTATTCGAAATCGATACGGTCTCGTTGCAGGTAACCCGAACAGTGACCCTCGGGAATATTGCCAATACCGATTGGGAGGACTTGGCCCAGGACGACATCTACCTGTATATAGGTGATTTTGGGAATAATGTGGGAATCCGAACCGATTTGGCGATTTACCGTGTGGCTAAGAATGATTACGACACGTCGGATACGGTTGCCGCCGAAATTATTTCTTTTTCCTATGAAGACCAAACCGAATTTGTGGATAATGGTTTTAGCGATTGGGATGCCGAGGCCCTTTTTGTATTGAACGACCAATTGGTGATTCTTACCAAGCAGTGGCAATCCAATGGGACCGTTGCTTACACAATTCCCAAGGTTCCAGGGTCCCATATCGCAAGGCGATTGGATACTTTTATGACCGAAGGACTGGTCACGGCCGCGACCTACAATCCGGAGACCGAACTACTTTACTTCATAGGGTATAATTCCTTGCTCGATCCTTTTTTATATCGAGTAGAAGGTGCTACGGAAACTTCCATTTTTGGGGGAACGATTCAGCGCGTGGACACGAATATGGGTTTTGCTCAGCTAGAGGGCCTCGCTTACATCGATGTCGATAGTTATATGGCTTCATCGGAATTTTTTACTAGGGAAACACCTTTCGTTACCCTGCCGGCGACCTTATTTTCATTTACAACCGACGATACGGCCGAAGAACCGGAACCGGAACCTGAGCCAGAACCGGAACCAGAACCCACGGTAGAAAACTTGGTACTTTACAGACCCTTTGGTTCCGATGCCTTGATATATGAGTTGCCTACGGGCCAACCTTTGATTGCCCGGGCCATATTTGACGTTACGGGTCGCTTGGTACGCTATGAAACCGGGAGCGAGCTAGCGACCAATACCATCGACCTTACCTTTTTACCGAACGCCATCTATTCCGTTACCTTCTATTTTGGGAATAGCAAGATCACCAAGGCTTTCGCAGTTTTCTAGCCAACGTCTCTTTTCCTTTATTTAAGAATACCTTAACATAGCTACCCTCCCTTTATACATAGTTTTGTGAAAACTTAAAACCTAATACAAGATGAAAAAATTAACGCTTTTCGTATGTGCTTTGGTCGTTTCTTTTGCGACCCAAGCACAGATCAATACACCGGCACCGAGTCCGTTCTCCAAATTGGAGCAAAAGGTGGGCCTGACCGATGTATCTGTTGAATACTCGCGACCCTCTATGCGAGGCCGTACCATTTTTGGGGATTTGGTTCCCTACGATAAACTATGGCGTACGGGGGCGAATGCCTATACCTTGGTTTCCTTTGGCGATGACGTAAAAATCGATGGCCAGGAAGTGAAGGCCGGAACCTATTCCGTTTTTACCAAGCCGGGGGCCGAGTCTTGGGAGGTGTATTTTTATACTGATACGCAGGGAGGCGGTGTACCAAGCGACTGGGACGAAAGCAAGGTCGTTGCCAAAACCACCGTCCAAGTTTACAAGATGGACGATCCGGTGGAAACCTTTACCATCACCATCGACGGGCTCAGTAACAACGGGGCTACCCTAGGTATGCTCTGGGAGAATGTTTATGTGGGCGTTCCCTTTGAAGTGCCAACCGATGCTACCGTCATGAAGAATATCGAAAATGTCATGAACGGCCCAGGGGCTGGGGATTACTACGCCGCTGCGGTCTACTATGCCGAGGAAGGTAAAGACATCAATAAGGCCAAGGAATGGATGGAGAAGGCCATGTCTATGGTCGAGGAACCACGATTTTGGCAGTTGCGCCAGCAGTCGTTGATCTATGCGAAGGCGGGGGACAAGAAAGCGGCTATCGAAACGGCTAAAAAATCGTTGGCAGCCGCTGAGGCCGCCGGGAATGCCGACTATGTGAAAATGAATAAGGATTCCCTAAAGGAGTGGGGGGCGATGTAGTTACGGTTCCTAACAAAACAAAGACCCTGGCTTGCGAGTCAGGGTTTTTTTATGTCCTTAACGGCGGGTTCCTCAACATCCTATCGAACAACTCGAAAACGAAGGCAAAACCGATTACCAAGGCGGATCCGATGGCATTAAGCCATAAATAGCCCAATTTTTCCTCTCCCGAAGGATAGATGTGTATTAGATAATAGTAGATTACAATTATGACGATTTGGGTAAGAATGGCCGCAAAGAATACGGCGTTCCCCTTGATAAACTTTACAAAAAAGGCCAGTAAAAAAATACCTAGAACATTTCCGTAAAAGATGGAGCCAATGATGTTGACCAGTTGTATCAGATTATCGAAAAGATCCGCAATACAGGCAATTAAGATGGCAATGATACCCCAAATCAGCGTAAATGCCTTTGAGACCAATACATAGTGCTTCTCGTCAAAAGTACCTTTTCGATTGCGCTTGTACAGATCCAACGCGGTAATCGTTCCCAAGGCGTTGAGTTCGGAAGCGGTCGACGACATTGCCGCCGACAAAATTACGGCCAGCAGAATTCCGATGAGTCCTGTCGGTAGATTGTTCAGGATGAAGTGAATGAATACATAGTCCTTGTCATTGGTTTCCACATCGCCATCGGCCTGTCGGATTAGTGCCTTTGCGGCGGCCCTATTGGCCAAATCCTTTTTGTTTATCTCGATGATATGCAGTTTGGCCTCCTCCACGGCGGTATATTCCTTCAACTCTAGGGCCATGGAAAAGCGATTCTGGGCAATTTTCTTTTCTACTTCCAGTTCGCGATGCCCTTCTACCAAGGCTTTATAGTCTTCTGCATAGGAAGATTGCATGACGGCATTCGTTGCGGCCGGATTAAAATTTAAGGGAGAGGCGTTGTATTGGTAAAAAACGAACACCATTACCCCAACCAACAAAATGAAAAACTGCATCGGGATTTTGAAAATACCGTTGAATACAAGTCCCAGCTGGCTTTCCCTGAGCGATTTACCGGAAAGATAGCGTTGCACCTGACTTTGATCGGTACCGAAATAGGCCAACGCTAGGAAGAGGCCCCCCGTAATACCGCTCCAAAAGGTATACCTGCTCTTGGGATCGATGCTAAAGTCCAGGATATTTAGCTTGTTGCTGGCACCGGCGATTTTCAATGCCTTCCCAAAAGAAATATCCCCGGGAAGGTATCCAAGAATATAAAAGAAAGCGATGAACATACCCGTCATAATAACGAACATCTGCTGCTTCTGGGTCATACTGACCGCTTTGGTGCCTCCTGATACGGTATAGATGATTACCAAAATTCCTATGATGATGTTGAGGGTCTGCAAATCCCAGCCCAATACCGCCGAAAGAATAATGGAAGGGGCAAAAATGGTAATTCCGGCTGCGAGCCCTCTTTGTATTAGGAAAAGAATCGCCGCGAGCGAACGGGTCTTTAGGTCAAAGCGATTTTCCAAAAATTCGTAGGCGGTATATACCTTCAGCCTGTGGTATATCGGAATAAATACCAGACAGATAATGATCATGGCAAGGGGTAGTCCAAAATAGAACTGCACAAAACCCATTCCGTCGTGAAAGGCCTGCCCTGGGGTGGACAAAAAAGTGATGGCACTGGCCTGGGTCGCCATAACGGAAAGACCTATGGTCCACCATTTGGCATCCTTTCCGCCTCCTACGTAGTCATCGACACTCTGGCTACCCTTGGTTTTCCAAACACCATAGGCAACTATGAACAAAAGTGTTCCGGAAAGTACAATCCAATCCAGTGCTTCCATCTACGTAAAGGATGTCATTAAGTAGCTAAAGATAAGCAGATATAGCACGTTCAAAACGAGGACCAGGGTGTATTCTTTCTTCCAAACAAATTTTTCGTGCATATTAACCCTTTACGTTACTGGTATTCTTTACATTTTCCTTTCCAATGGAGAGCATATTCGCGAATAACTTATAGGCCCCTGGCACCCCAGCCGGTAGTTCCCTGAAAAAACTTAGGCCTGTGTAGATGTAGTGGCCCTTGCCGTAAGGCGCAACCAACAGACTTCCTTTTTTGTTCGATTCTCCCTCATCCTTCATTGAGAGTATGGGGGTGAACGCCCCGTCCCATTCGTCGGGGAAATAGAGTCCGCGCTCCTGTACCCATCCATCAAAATCGGTCTCATCAATAGCATTCGGGAAGCTGGTCAAGGGGTGGTTCTTCTCCAAAATTGTGACCTTCGAATTCTCATCGGTCACGCGGTCTCTTGATAGATTTAAGGAATAGGGTGCAATATTCTCGAATTGTTTGTCCCATCTGCCAGCAGTATTGTATTGCACGATTAAGTTGCCCCCATTCTTTACATACTCCAACAGATAGCGCTGCTTGAACTTCAATTCCGGTACCACATTGTAGGCTCGAATGCCCGTAACGACGGCATCGTACTGGTCCAGACTTCCTTCGCCGATTCGCTCGGGGTCGATTAGATGCACATTGTATCCTATTTGTTCCAAACTAGTTGGTACATCGTCCCCGGCACCTACGATATACCCGATATTTTTACCCATTTTTTGAATATCAAGACGTACTACTTTGGCTTCCGAAGGCAACAAAATAGACTGTTTGGGTATGTGGTCGTAATCGATTTCTATCAATTCCTTGGAAATTTCCTTTCCTGCTATTTTGATGATAGGACGTAGATAGCTTTCATCTTCATAGGCAGGAGGGGTTAGGGTGAAGACAACGGTTTGTTGGTCGCCCTTTTTGGCAATTTCAAAAGGCTTTGTATCCATATCGACCAGCCATCCTTCGGAGATCTGGAGTTGTATTTCGCCCTGGGCATTGTCTTTATGGGCTTTGATGGTCAGGGGAATTTCTTTTGATCTTCCATCCGCAAAAATTAATACGTTATCCGTAAAGCTGGCGGTCGCCTCAGGTAAAATTTCGAAAGGTTGAAACAGCTCACCTTTGTCAGGTCGCGCAAATCTTCGGATTACCGGCCTTTCGAACGTAATGGCATAACCATCAAAATCAAGTTCGAACAAAGCATGAAACGCCCTAGGGGTTTCCGGCTTACCGATCAATCCTGAATCGTCCACCTTGTACATGCCGAGTGTCCCCTTCTCATTTAACCAATAGGCATTGGTATAGTCGGTGTCCTCGGGTATTTCCAGCTCCGTTTCCAACACCACCTTTTGATTCGCGGCAAGCACGTTGGCTTCGGTAATGGTTTTTTCGGTATTGATGTTAACGGACTGTAGGGTGATCACGGCATTACTTCGATTGATTGCTTCGATGGTAAGGCTCACCTTACCTCCTGGATGCGTATAGGAAGTGTCGGCAGACGCCTCTAAGTAGAGTCCACAAACCGCAGCGATGAGCTGTTCCAATTCCTTAAGCTTAATCGACTTCCAGTGCCCTTCGGCCAAACCGGACAATTTCCGATGTGCCTCCAATAGCTGTGGTAGATGTTCGCTTGGGGAATTGAAGTTGAAGTTTTTTTCAATCGGATACAAGAGTGTTCCCACCGCTTCTCCTCCTTCGATACGGGACCAGGTGGTATCAATACCGTCAAAAATATTTTCTTTATTGGCCGGCATCTCGCCTTTCAAAAACTCTATAAATTCGTCTTGACTCCCACGCGTGGCCAGTCTTCCAAATCCTTGACACAGGTGTTGACTACTGGCAAGTGAGGCGATTTCGTTGTTAGACATGCCCAGAATGGGGTAATAGGTGCCAATATCGAAATTCAGCATATTACTTTTATCGGCAGCTTCGAATTTTTCTTGACTCCCATAAAACCACCAAGAGGTGTTAAAGAAAAGCCGTTTGGGCTGCCAGGGCCGTAGGGTTTTCAATTGGGCCGGATAAGCGTTCGGGTCATTGACCAGATCGAAGGCCTCCACACTCAACATCGCCGACGAAGTGTGGTGTCCGTGAGTACTCCCAGGGGAACGGTGATCGAATCGATTAACGATGACATCGGGTTTGAATTGTCGTATAATTCGCACGACATCGCCCAGCACTTCTTTCTTGTTCCAAATTTTAAGGGTTTCATCCGGGTGCTTGGAGTATCCAAAATCATTGGCGCGGGTAAAGAACTGTTGCCCACCATCGATCCTTCTGGCCGCCAACAGCTCCTGGGTTCTTAGGACTCCCAACAACTCCCTTAATTCCGGACCAATTAAATTCTGTCCACCGTCACCTCTTGTCATCGATAAATAGGCGGTTCTAGCCTTTACATGGTTCGACAGGTAGGAAATGAGTCGCGTATTTTCATCATCGGGATGAGCGGCAACATAAAGGGCCGAACCCAAAAAGTTAAGTTTTTGAACTGCGTGGTAAATATCGGAGGCACTGGTAGGAGCAGGTTTTTGGGAATATGCACCTGAAGTGCCGAGAATAGTACCTATTATAATGAAGAGAATTAGTCGCATGGTATCTATGTTAGCTGGCTCCCAAAGATAGAAAGATAAAAAGGGGCGCCTCTTCTTTTAGAATTTCTTTAACATTGAATAGGTGGGGTCCTGTAAACAGCTGTGCGTATTGGGCTTTATAAGCCTAGAAGAACATTTTCGGTTGTATCGTTGCGTCAAGCTAACTTTGTTTGCTGAGCGATTGACTGCCCCTAGTGGCTAAAAAACCAATATAGAGCAAAAAAAGGAGTATGTTCATCAAAGAACATCACTTCCCTCATTCGTGTCCTCATGTTGGCCGCCAAGTAGTGTCACGGCCTTTTGCAGCATCATATTATTAGGGTAGGTAATGAGTTCACCCTTGCTATTTCTGAGAAGGATATGATAGGCCTTGATATCCTCGATGAAAAAAATATTAGGCCCCTCTGCCTCGTCGGTAATTAGTTCTTTGTCCATGATACGGATACGGTCACCAATTTTGAAGGGAAACGAAAAGAAAAGAATCACCCCGCTTGTGACATTGCTTAGAATGGACCATTGCGCAAAAAGTGCAACTCCGATGACCGCAAAAATTGAGGAAAACAGAAGGCCTATTTCACGAAAATTGACCCCCCAGATAAAGGTAAGGGCACCGATACCCAAAAAGGTGGCGAGAAATGAAACATACTTTGAAATAAGCAAGGTCCTGGCTTCGACGATATCGCTAATCTTGCCGATTTTGCGTACCATTTTGGTAGCCAGAAAACGAAATACGAACAAGACAACCAAAATAATAGCTGACCATAGTAGTTCCGTAGTGTGCTCGGTAAAAAATGTCTTCATGGAATTACAAACCTAAGCTATCGCGTAAAGGTAAGTAACTGTTGCTATTTTTTTGCCAATAGGGACTTTTTATTCTTTCCATTTTTGTCGCTGTGGAAACCATTGTTTTAGCGTTGCCTCCAAAACCACTTTTAAACGACTCCGACCAACTTTCAATCGAATAGGGAAAGGCGGTCGTGAAGGTTATTTTTAGGGTTCTTTCGAGTTCGGGGTAGTCGACTTGGTAGGTGCTAAATCCCTTTTCATCAATTAAAGTAGCACTTGCCTTATACGGTTTTAGTTGCTTATGGGACAATCTTATATATTCCAAGGATGGAATCATTTCCAAAGTGCCCACGGGTAGGGAAGTAGGATTCACCCGTATCTTGTTCCAGACCTCGTTTTCCAAGGCAGTTTTATCTAGCTGAAACTGTTGATCGGCCTCACCCTCAAAATAAGAATGGGACAGCACCTCATAGGTATCCCTGTTATTCAATTGCGCATACACTTGGCCGCACCATTCCTGTGAAGAAAACGATACTTTCAATGCATGTGTATTGTCGTGAACCGGGTAAAAACTGCTGGTCATAATCGAATAGGGATAAATGCCTGTGAGGTAATTTTTAGTACTGTTCAGTTTTAGTACGGGAACATTGTCAGGATTCTTTCCATTCGCCTTTACCTGTACCTCCGGCAAAAAAGGTTCGGTCACATAGACCAGTACCGAGCTGCCCTCACGTAGTTCCCCATAACGGGCCTGCTCTAAGTGATAGGAAGTGATTTCGGCCTCTCCGGCATACCAATACTCCTTGAAGTCTTCGGACAGTTCCTTTGTTGGACTCGTTTCCTTTACGGCAGCTTTTCCGGCAACCATCGCCATCTCTTGGCTTCGGGAACTCTTTTTGTCATCGCAGGACGCTAATGGGCAAACAAGAAAAATTAGAAAAAATACAATTATCTCGAATCTAAGATACGGTTTCATAGGCAGTGATTTTTTGTCAAAAGTATCGAAAAACCTTTAGCCCGCCATGTCTGTTAACGTTTTGTAAAGTATATGGGTGGGAAGTCCCATAACATTGGTATACGACCCTTGGATCTGCTCAATGGCCGTATGTCCCAACCATTCCTGAATACCGTAGGCACCTGCCTTGTCATAAGGTTGGTACTGATCGATATAGTACTGGATTTCGTCATTGGTCAGGGGTTTGAATTTTACCCGTGTGGTATCATGAACCGTTCTTTTGCCATCTATGGTGGCAAAACAGATAGAAGTGATTACTTCGTGCCAGTCCCCGGAAAGTGTTTTGAGCATCTTGAAGGCTTCTTGACTATCTGCCGGCTTTGCAAGGGAGGTGTCATTGTGCCATACGACGGTATCCGAGGTTATTAGAATCTCGTTGGGGGCCAACGTACCATCGAAGGCGGATGCTTTTAGTTCCGCCAAATAATCGGAAATTTGGTTTCCTTTTAAGGAGGGTGGATACACTTCTTCGGTAGGTTGTAGCCTTATTTCGAAATCAAGCCCGAGTTCCTTGAAGAACTGCTGCCTTCTGGGCGAACCGGAAGCCAAAATAATCCTGTAGTCCCTGAGCCTATCTTGGAGCATAATATTAGGCGTTTTGGGCATCGAAGTTTCCATACCAATCCCCGCGTACTTTCAACACCTGTTCGATAACATCGCGCACACATTCATCCCCACCCGCTCGATGGGAAATATAGTTGCTCACCGCCTTGACTTCCGGAACCGCGTCCTGCGGACAAGTAGGTAACCCAACCAGTCGCATCGGAGGAATGTCGGGTAGGTCATCCCCCATATAGAGCACGTTTTTCGGGTCGATTTCATAGATGTCAAGATATTCCTTAAGGGGTTCTTCCTTGTGATGGGCACCGAGATAAATATCGGTCACTCCAAGTCCCTTTAACCGATTGCGCACCCCTTCATTGGTACCCCCGGAAATAATACAGACATTGTATCCTTTATCCAGGGCGGTCTTCAGGGCATACCCATCTTTTACGCTCATTTTTCTGTACATCTCACCTTCGGTCGTTATCAACAAAGTACCATCGGTAAAGACACCGTCTACATCAAACACGAAGGTGGTTATGTTGTTTAAATACTCTTTGTAGCTCTTTTCCAAGAATGTAAGTTTAGGTTCTATGGGGATGCGCTTTCAGGCTGTAATCCCCAAATTATATTATTTTTTTAAAGGTGCTTTTGATAGGTTCGTTTTATAGATTTGCTTAACAGTGAATAGAGTTCTTTCTGCCATGGACTGTTAAGTAGCCCTAGCTGTTTATCCATGGTCGCTTTATCCCCTCGCCTTGCCGGACCGGTCTGCATCTCATAAGGAGATTCAAGTTCGATTTTCTTGGCGGTCTCGGTAATAAGCGGCTTCAAAATATCGAACGGCACCTGATGTTCCTCGCACAGTTCGTGGGCCAAGTGGTATAGGTGATTCGTGAAATTATTGGCAAAAACCGCAGCTAGGTGCAGACTTCTTCGCTGTCTCGAATCGATGTCGTAAACCCGATCCGAAACGGATGCTGCCAAGGCTCGGAGTACTGACTTATTTTTTTCGGTATTCGCCTCGATGCACAGGGGCACCGATTTGAAATCTATCGGGCGTTCTTTGCTGAAGGTCTGCAAAGGATAAAAAATTCCGTGGTTCCCATGTTGTGCCAACACCTCTAGAGAGACGCTTCCGGAAGTGTGCGCAATCAAACCTTTTCTTCCTATGAGTGACTCCGATACGGTTGAAATACTATCATCGTTGACAGCAATGATATAAACGTCCGGGTCTTCGATGACTTCATGCATTCCGAAGACCAATGCTTCTTCCTCAAAGTATTTTACCGCATCTGGATTACGTCCCAACACTTGAACGGTTTCGACCGCAGTACTGGCCGAAAAAGCATCGAACAGGTGTTTGGCAACGTTTCCGGTACCTAGAATGACCACTTTAAGCATGCCCAAAAATACAATAAAATACAGCTTTGCAGCTTTAGAAATAATTAACAATTTTGTTTAACCATATATAGGCTTTAATGTGGTACAAAAAGAGAAAAAGGTGGTATTTTTGCCTGCTGAAAACCAAAGCGTCCTTCGATGACAGAACTGCTCAAGAAAATTTTCTTTTCGACCCGTTTAATGGCCGTTTTGTTCCTGGTTTTTGCTGTGGCGATGGGCATTGGCACCTTTGTAGAAAGTAAATATAGCACTGAAACCGCCCGTATTTGGATTTATAACACTACTTGGTTCGAAGTCATCATGGTGTTCTTTGTCATTAATTTTATCGGTAATATTTTTCGGTATCGTTTGCTGCGTTGGGAGAAATGGCCTGTTTTGACGCTTCATTTATCGTGGATATTGATCATTGTAGGCGCCTTTGTCACCCGTTACATTAGTTTTGAGGGAATGATGCCCATTCGGGAAGGCAATTCGGAGAAGGTGTTTTATTCGGACAAAACGTATCTCACCGCCTTCGTCGATGGGGAGATCAATGGGGAACCCAGACGTAAGACACTTCAGGAAGACATTATTGTTACACCGGAGGCCATTAAATCCGATCTGCCATGGAATTCCGATTATAATGGACAGCCTTTTACCATCGCCTACGTAGATTTTATGAAAGGCGCCAAGGAAGGTATGATCCCGGATGAAACCGGAACCCCTTTTCTTAAAATCGTAGAGGCCGGCGACGGTCAACGGCACGAACATTATTTGGAAGAAGGGAAAGTCTCCAGTATCCACAATGTTCTTTTCGCTTTGAACAAACCGACCGATGGTGCGATAAACATCATGGCCACGGATAGCAGTTATCGGATTCGTTCCCCTTTTGAGGGAAGTTTTATGCGGATGGCGGATCAATTTCAAGGTCAATTGGCAAAAGACAGTATACAGGAATTGCAGCTGCGATCGCTCTATACCCTAGCCGGAATGCAATTTGTGATTCCCGAACCCATCGTCAAGGGACGCTATGGAATTGTGGAGGTCCCAAAAAATGAAATTACCGAGGCTACGCTGGATGCTTTGGTAGTGGAGGTAAGCGCGAACGGAGAAACCGTTCGAAAAAAAATATTGGGCGGTAAGGGAGTTGCCCAATTTTCGGATAAGTTTTCGGTGGGCGGACTCGATTTTATGCTCAGTTACGGATCAAAGGTGCACGAACTGCCTTTCAATATTAAACTGAACGACTTCATCGCCGAAAAATATCCCGGTACGGAAAAGGGATATGCATCCTTTATGAGCAAGATCACGGTAGAGGATGAACGCCCATTTGATTACGATATCTATATGAACCATGTATTGGATCATGAAGGGTACCGTTTTTTTCAATCCAGTTTTCATCCCGACGAAAAAGGAACCGTCCTTTCGGTCAACCACGATCAATGGGGCACCTGGATTACCTACGTCGGTTACTTCCTGCTCTATGCGGGACTTTTAGGGATCATGTTTTTTGGAAAGACCCGCTTTAAGGAGTTGGCAAAGTCTCTCGATAAACTCAATTCGAAAAAGAAGACACTCGCCACCATCGTTATTTTTGGTATGTCATTGACCGTAGCCGCCCAGGAACACTCCGAAGGGGACGGCCATGACCACAGCCGGCAGGCACCGACGGCGGAGCAGATCGACTCTATGATTATGGCGACCGTAGTTTCTGAGGAACATGCCGAAAAATTTGGTAAGCTCGTCATCCAGGACGAGGGTGGCCGTATGAAGCCCATCAATACTTTTTCGTCTGAATTGTTGAGGAAGCTGAGTTTGAAGAATAAGTTTAAGGGAATGAATCCCGATCAGGTGTTTCTATCGATGATGGCCAATCCGGCACTTTGGTACAATGCGGAGTTCATCGCCATTGATAAAAAAGGCAAGAACGACAGTATCCGTAAAATTATTGGGGTTCCGGAAGGACAACGTTATGTAAGGGCCATTGATTTTTTTGATGAAAAAGGCAACTACAAGTTGGAGCCATTTTTGAGGGAAGCGACCGCTACCAACAATCCGAACAAATTTCAACAAGACTACAAAGACGCCAACATACGACTAAGTTTACTCGATCAGGCTTTGCAGGGAAGCATCGTCAAAATTTTCCCGCTACTGAACGATGAGAACAACAAATGGATTTCTGCTTTGGAGTTCCGTGGGGGGCAGTATCAGGTATCTGATTCGCTCTACGCCAATTTCATCAAAAACGCTATACCCTATTACCTGATGTCCTTACAAAAGGCTCGGCAGACAGGAGACTACACCGAAGCGGATAAGCTATTGGAAGCCTTCAAGCAGAATCAGAAGAACCACGGGAGCGAGGTGCTTCCGTCTGAAAAAAAGATAGAGACAGAGGTGGTCTACAATAAACTGAACATTTTTGGTTACCTCTGGCGCTTGTATCCTATCGTTGGTTTGTTCATGTTCTTTGTCCTGGTATTCCAAATATTCAAAGACAGGGCTATTTGGCGGGTAGCCGTGTATTTTCTAAAGGGAACCATTATTATCCTTTTCCTCTGGCATACGGCGGGATTGGCATTGCGATGGTATATTTCGGGACATGCCCCTTGGAGCAATGCCTATGAGAGTATTTTGTACGTTGCCTGGGCGACCACGGCCATGGGGCTTTCTTTGGGAAGAAAAAATGACATGACCATTGCGGCCTCAGCCTTTGTGGCTGGGATGCTGCTCTGGATCGCGCATCAGAACTGGGTTGACCCCGCTATTGGAACCCTACAACCGGTACTGGACAGTTATTGGCTTATGATTCATGTGGCGGTCATAGTGGGTAGTTATGGGCCGTTGACCGTCGGAATGATTCTTGGTTTGGTGGCCCTTTTACTAATGATATTGACCACCAGAAAGAACAAGGTCAAGATGGAAACCAATCTGAAAGAGTTGACCATTATTAACGAAGTAACGTTGACCGTTGGTTTGATTATGCTTACCATCGGCAACTTCCTGGGGGGTCAATGGGCCAATGAAAGTTGGGGGCGCTATTGGGGTTGGGACCCCAAGGAAACCTGGGCCCTTATTTCAATTATGATTTATGCCTTTGTGATACACACCCGTTTGATACCGGGGCTTCGCGGAAAATGGACCTTCAATTTTCTCAGCGTGGCAGCTTTTGGCAGTATTATGATGACCTACTTTGGTGTCAACTATTATTTGGTCGGGCTTCACAGCTACGGACAGAGTGGGGCAGCGGCCATCACGCCCGATTATGTATGGTATATTGCTTTGGGAGTGGCGGTACTGGGCGCCTTCAGCTTTTGGCGGTACAAGGTCAATTATGTTAAATAAGCAATGCTTTCCCCATTTTTTGAAAATATTTTACATCTTTGTAGTATCATGAAGTTATAAGAATTATGTTTTTTATAGATGTCATAGGCCTCGTCGCCAGAAAAAAGTAAATGACTTTCCACAGTACTTTTTTTTGACATCTTCTCTTTTCTTCCAACATAATTCTTTTAAAATGACGAATCACAATAATTTCACCCTAAAAAAACTTTTTAAGTCTTTTATCATTGCCGTAACCGGTAAGGAAACCGAATTCACATCGGGCAGTATCCGAAAGGCAATCTTTATGCTGTCGATTCCCATGATCCTGGAAATGATGATGGAGTCGATTTTCGCCATCGTCGATATTGCCTATGTTTCCCAGGTCAGTGTCAATGCGGTGGCGACCATCGGTCTTACGGAATCGGTCGTAACCTTGGTCTATGCGGTCGCTATTGGACTGAGTATGGCCGCCACTGCCGTGGTAGCCCGTCGAATCGGGGAGAAAGATGTGCAAGGTGCTCGGGAGGCGGCCGTACAGGCGATTGCACTGGGGGTACTAGTGGCCCTTCTGGTGGGGATCGTTGGTTTCCTATATGCCAAGGAGATTTTGGCGCTTATGGGTGCCGAACCCGATTTGATTGCCGAAGGGTATGGGTATACCCAACTTTTAATAGGAGGTAACATCACCATTCTTTTGTTGTTTTTAATCAATGCTATTTTTCGTGGAGCTGGCGATGCTTCGGTCGCCATGTGGGCGTTGGTACTCTCGAACGGACTTAATATTATCCTTGACCCTATCTTTATTTTTGGATGGGGCCCCATACCCGAGTTCGGGGTAATGGGTGCTGCTATCGCTACCAATATTGGGCGGGGCACGGCCGTGCTGTTTCAATTGGCTATATTGTTCTTTGGATGGAGCCGAATAAGGATCGGGATACGGGATTTGGTCATTAACTTGAAGGTAATACTGAATCTGTTAAGGGTTTCCGCCGGTGGGATTGCCCAATTTCTGATTGGTACGTCCAGTTGGGTATTTTTAATGCGGATCATGTCCGAATTTGGAAGCGAAGTCTTGGCCGGTTACACGATCGCCATACGGGTCATGTTGTTTACCTTAATGCCCTCTTGGGGAATGAGTAATGCAGCTGCTACGCTGGTTGGCCAGAATTTGGGTGCGAAGAAACCCGAAAGGGCCGAAATTTCCGTTTGGAAGACCGGAAAGTATAATGCCATCTTTATGGCAATCGTTTCCGTCGTATACCTGCTATTTGCCAAAACCATTGTGGGTTGGTTCAACGATAATCCAGTGGTCATTGAAAATGGGGGACTATGCCTTCAAATCATTGCCGCCGGCTATATCTTCTATGCCTATGGCATGGTAGTGACCCAAGCGTTTAATGGGGCAGGGGATACGGGAACCCCGACCAAAATCAACCTTGTCTCCTTTTGGTTGTTTCAGTTGCCGATTGCCTATATGGCGGCCATTACCTTTGAACTGGGTCCGGTAGGTGTCTTTGCGGCGATCACTTTGGCCGAGGTATTGTTGGCCATTATTTCCATGGTGTGGTTCAAAAAGGGATACTGGAAAAAGGTTCAGGTGTAGCTGTTCATCTAGGTGGTTTGCTTTTAGGACATTAGAAGTAACGGTAGTTCTCCCTATTCGCGGCATGGTAGGGAGGGCACTACCACGGCCCATCTTTATATTGGAACAAGACTGGCTTATTTTTTAAATGATTTCCATAACTTTAACTTCTGTAAATCTGTAATAATGAACCAAAAGAAAAAAGGCCTAAATACCATTTGTACCCATGTAGGAGAGGTTGCGGATGAGGTGTTCAAAGGAGCGATCTCCCCATTGTACATGAGTACTTCCTATGCCTTCGAGGATGTAGATGTAAAACGGTATCCCCGTTATTTCAATACGCCTAATCAGGAAGCCTTATGCAAGAAATTGGCCGCCCTAGAGAATGCAGAGGCGGCGTTGATTTTTGGCAGCGGCATGGCAGCGGTAAGTACATCGATTATGGCATTCCTAAAGGCAGGTGACCATATCGTACTGCAAAGGACGCTATACGGCGGGACCTATAATCTCGCCACCGAAGAGTTTGAAAAATATGGCATTTCCTATTCTTTTACAGATGGGTTACGCCCAGAAGACTTTGAAATAAAGATACAGGAAAAAACCAAGGTGATTTATATCGAAACACCGTCAAATCCACTGCTGACCATCACCGATATGGCAGCAATTGCCAAGATTGCCAAAAAGAACGGTATTGTTACGATGATCGATAATACGTTCGCAAGTCCCGTAAATCAGAATCCCATTGATTTTGGTATCGATGTGGTCATCCATAGTGCGACCAAGTACATGGGCGGGCATTCCGATATCTGTGCCGGGGCCGTTGTTTCTACCCAAGAAAATATGGAACGCATTTTTCAATTGGCCAAAAATTTAGGGGGAAGCCTTAGCGATTATACGGTTTGGCTGTTGGAAAGAAGTATCAAGACCATGGGACTACGGGTAAAGGCCCAGAATGAAAATGCCCAGCGCATGGCCGAATATCTCTATGGACACGACGACATCCAAAATGTTTACTATCCCGGACTTCCCAGTCATCCCGACCACCAGTTGGCAAAATTACAGATGCATGGTTTTGGAGGGATGCTCTCTTTTGAACTACACGAGCAGTTGGATGCTTCCTTATTTCAAAAATCCTTACAACTTATCAAATCATCCATGAGCTTGGCCGGGGTGGAGAGTACGGTCTTATCACCGACCCAAACCTCCCATGCGCTTCTTGGTCCGGAAGAAAGGGCACGGCAGGGGATAAAAGACGGACTCATCCGTTTTTCCGTGGGTATCGAGGAGCCGGAGGATTTGATAGCGGACATCGAACAAGCACTTGAAAAAGTGCGGTCCAAGGTGGTCACCACATCGCATTGATTCACACTAATCATAATGAAGTTTTATACCAAACCTTAATGCTTCACAATACTAAATAACTCCTATGAAATTAGACATACTGGCTTTCGGCGCACATCCCGATGATGTGGAACTGGGCGCGGGAGCAACTGTAGCAAAAGAAGTGGCCAATGGAAAAAAGGTCGGTATTGTCGACTTGACCCGTGGAGAGCTCGGCACTCGGGGATCGGCCGGGATTCGGGATCAGGAGGCAGAGGCCTCGGCTAAAATACTGGGAGTTGCGGTTCGGGAGAATTTGGAGTTTGCCGATGGTTTTTTTGTCAATGATAAACCGCACCAACTCGAAATCATTAAAATGGTCCGAAAATATCGCCCTGAAATTGTGCTGTGCAACGCCGTGAACGATCGCCATATCGACCATGCCAAAGGTAGCAGTTTAGTGAGTGACGCCTGTTTCCTAAGTGGACTTGTCAAGATAGATACCAAATTCGCAGGGGAGGAGGAGTGGCAGGAACCTTGGCGTCCAAAGCAGGTGTACCACTATATACAATGGAAAAACCTGGAACCTGATTTCGTGGTAGATGTTTCCGATCATATCGGGAAAAAGAGGGAGGCCATCCTCGCATATAGCTCACAGTTTTACGATCCAAAGAGTGATGAGCCCGAAACGCCGATAACCAGCAAGAATTTTATCGATAGTATTATTTACCGGGCCAGGGATTTGGGTAGATTGGTCGGCGTTGAATATGCAGAAGGTTTCACGGTAGAACGTTTTGTAGCCGTTGATAGCCTTGACAAATTGATTTAGCTGGCTTTTTGGTACTGTTTTTTGGCCTTGGGTACGGTGAAGTAGAAACAGGTACCCTGTTGGGGGACGCTGTCGACCCAAATCATTCCGTTGTTTTTTTCGACCATCTCTTTGCAAAGTGAAAGACCAAGTCCGGTTCCTTTCTCGTTATCGGTGCCATAAGTGGTAATGTAGGAACTCTCATGGAAAATCTTTTCCTGTGTCTCTCGATCCATTCCAATACCGGTATCCTTTACCGATATTTCCCAGTAATCGTTCATTTCCCGTGAATCGATTGTAACCAATCCGTTGGAAGGGGTAAACTTGATGGCATTACTTATCAGATTTCGAATAACAATGTCGATTTGATCACTATCGGTCCATGCAATCGTATTTTCCGCGATATGACTTACCAGTTTAATAGACTTATTCGTGGCAACTTCCGATAATAGATTAATGTTATCGGTCACGAGGTGGTCGATCGAGGTGATCGAGGGTTTGGTAATGAGGCCGTTCATTTGAGCCTGTCCCCATGAAAGCAAGTTGTTCAAGGTGAACGATATATGGTCGATATCCTGAGCCAGCTTTGGAATGAAATCCATGAACTCGCTGTTCTTGATTTCCCCGTTTCTCAAAAGGTTCAACAACCCTTGGAAAGCACCAATGGGACCTCGTAGGTCATGTGCCACTATCGAAAACAATTTGTCCTTTGTTTCGTTGATACTTTTGAGTTCTATCTCATTTTTTTCAAGGATTTCCGTCTTAAGCCGTAGCTCTTCATTAAGGTTTTTCTGGATTTTTTCACTTCGATGCACCAAATAGGTGACGACAATGAAAATCAGCAGAATGGCCAGGGCGGCATTGACATAGTTTCTCTGGGTAGCCAGTTCTTTCTCGTTCTGCAAGATGAGTTCCGCTTTTTGCTTTTCGTGTTCGGATTTGGTTTTCAAAAGAGAAAGGCTCTTCTGGTTTTCTATACGGGAGATGGTGTCCGAGAGCTGTTGGTAGAGTTCATGGTAACCAAGGGCAGCGGCATAATCCTGTTTGTTCTTATGTATTTTATAAAGTGTTTTGGCACATTTTTGTCTTCCTTCAGTAAAGTTGATCTTGGTCGAAATTTCGAACGCCTTTATGGCATATCGCTGTGAGATACTATCTTTTTGAAGTCCGAGATAGGTCTCTGCAATACCGTTGAGCAAGTCGATTTCCGCCCTATTGTCTTCCAAGGAGGAGTGAAGCATTTCGCTTTGGCTGTACCAGAACAATGCCCAATCGAATTTTTGTTGTTTCAGATAAATCTTCCCCTTCACCTCATAGGCATATGCCAACCAATCTTTTATATTATGCCTTTCAAAAACCGAGATACTGCTGTTGATATTGAACATGGCATAGTCCATTTCCTGCATATCGGCATAAATGGAAGCCATATTTGCAAAGGTCTCGGCGGAACTTACCTCATCGTTCAACGTTTCGTTTATTCTTTTAACCTTCTTGTAGAAAAATAGGGCTTGTTCGTAGTCTTTTTGGGAGGCATACAGGCTGGCGATATTTTCAGTGATGATCGAACGCATTTTATTATTCTGATATTTCTCGGCAATTTCAAGACCCTCAAGATAGCCGTTAAGCGCATTTGCATAGTCGCCTTTATAGCCATACTCGCCGGCCAGATTATTTTGGGCCCTCAGAAGCAGATGCTCATGATGTAAGGCTTTGGCAATCTCTAGCGATGAGCGGTAATTCGCAATGGCTTCCTTGGAATTTCCTTTGTCCGAGTAGTAGTCTCCCAACGACAGCAAGGCTTTGCTTTCTCCGAGTGGATACCGGGCCGCTTTACTGTGGGCCAGTGCTTTCATTGAAAGTGATAATAGGCTGTCGGTATTGTAAAAACGTTGCGCGGTAGCCAGCTCATTTAATAAATCGATATAAACCGTATCCTTCACTGAAAAGCCTTTCTGGGATGTAAGCTGTCGTATCTCCAGTAACAGACTGTCATTTTTTTCCTGTTGCGCAAAGAGCAAGGGAGCGCAAACGCATAAAAATAGCGGTAACAGGGCTCGAGTAAGCCAATTCGGATAGAAGTTCAGCGCGTAGGTTTTGATTCGGGGCATGGTTGTGCTGATTGGTACCGACTAAATTACTTTAAGTGTTTGGGATAGCGTAAAATATGTTGTGTACGGGCGATTTTTGTGTGTTTAGGCGTCAAAAAAGTGCATTTCACCGATAATCCCGATGATATACAGATTAGGATCAACGCATTTGGCACCCATTTATACTTCTATACGCCCGAAAATAAGAACATATTTATTTTGAAAGATCAGCCAAAAAAAATTACCTTTGACACCGCTTTGAAATGGTGGTTGTAGCTCAGCTGGTTAGAGCGCTAGATTGTGGTTCTAGAGGTCGCCGGTTCGAAACCGGTCTTCCACCCAAAAAAATACAGACCCTGTCCGATTGGATAGGGTTTTTTTGTCGGGAAGTCTGGAGATTGGATTGGGTTGATCACTGATGTTACGGGGCGCACCGGGCATTGCGGCTTCCCTACAATAGGCAGATTCTTTTCCTGAACAAAGAGCCCAAGCCAATTGGGATGTTCCTCAATCAGTAGCACAACAAAAAACCGCTATCCAATAAAATTGTGGACAACGGTTTCAAACGTTTCGGTCGTAAATCTTACCTCGTAGCTTTGTCGACTACCACGCGTGCATCGCGATTGGCCACTTCCCAGGCGGTATGAAAAATCAAGCGGGTCCTATTTTCCAAAAGATCGTAATTTATTTTGTCAGGTGTATCCCCGGGGCGGTGATAATCGTCATGTGTACCGTTAAAATAAAAAATTATCGGGATGTTATTTTTGGCGAAGTTGTAGTGGTCACTTCGGTAGTAAAAGCGATTGGGGTCGTTTTCATCGTTGTAGGTATAATCCAATTCGATGTTCATATATTTTTTGTTGACCGCTTCCGATAGTTCATGAAGATCGGTACTGAGTTTGTCCGAGCCAATGAGATAAACATAATTGCGGTTTCCTTCCCTTTTGGGATCGATTCGACCGATCATATCAATATTGAGGTTGGCGACCGTTTTTTCCAGCGGTACTAACGGTTCCCTATCAGTATAGTATTGGGATCCCAACAAACCTTTCTCCTCGCCCGTTACATGTAGAAAAACGATGGAGCGTGCTGGCCCGTTGCCGGCTTGGGCAGCCTGCTTGAAGGCCTCGGCAATTTCCAAAAGGGCTACCGTTCCCGACCCATCATCGTCCGCACCATTGTTGATTTGCCCATCGGCAGTTACTCCTATATGATCCAAATGGGAGGAAATAACCACGTATTCATCCGGTTTGGTCGATCCCTTGAGGAGGGCGACCACGTTTTCGGAATCTACGTCCGAGTTTGAGGCTTTCAGTTGTACGTTCAAGGAAGCGGGCACCTCCTGTGGCGTATTATTCGTGAGAATATCGGCCATCATTTTTTTGGCTGTTTCCTCGGTTAAAAAGATTTGGAAATAATCCTCTTCATTTTCTTCCTTAAGCGACATTTGACCACTATTGTTCCTCTTCATATAATCGAAATAGCGTTTGAAACGCGGATAGTTCTGCGAATCGAAATAAAACATGCCCACAGCCCCTTTTTCCTTTGCCAATGCACTTCTTTTCTCTATCGCTTCCGACATATTGCTCCAAATGGATGCTTCGTAGGAGCCAGACAAGGTATAGGAGCCATCCTCGTTCTTGGGTTCCCCGGCCTTGACCAAAACCACTTTTCCTTCGACATCCAATCCGCTATAGTCCGAGTAGTCACCTTCCTCGATTCCGTAACCTACGTACACGATGCCATCGTAATTACCCTCGTTAGCGGAAAAGGTTAGGAAATCTTTGCCAAGTGCCAACTCCTCGCCGTTGAAACTGATGGAACCCTTGGGCAGCTTCATCATCTCTAGCGGTACTTTTTGAAAATAATTATCTCCACCCTTGGCAGCAGGAATACCTAACTTTTGGTATTCCTCTTTTAAGTAGGCTACTGCTTTCTTCTGACCGGGCGTTCCGGTCTCCCTGCCTTCGAACTCGTCGGAAGCATAGGTGTAAAGATGGGTTTTTAGTTCCTCTGACGTTATCGATCCCGCATAGGTTTCAGGACCTATCGTTACCACTGCCGTTGTTTCAGGTTGGACGACCGTTTTCTGGGAAGAATTACATCCCAAGGTAAGTCCCAGGACAAGCAATGCTATTTTTTTCATTTCAAAAAGAATTATCAAGTTCAAAATTTTCCAAAAATAACGAAAATAGCGGTTTCGAATAGATTACACTGTTAAAATCACAAAATAGCCGATGGGAGTACCCCAAAGAATAGATTCCGCTGAATCTAGCTTGCCAATACTAATCCGATCCAAATGTGGCCGAAACTTGTTTGAAGGAAGCTTTCTTTCCCATCTTGTTCTAAAGGAGTATTGGAGTTTTCACAGGTCGGTATTGATCGTTCATAACTAAAGGAATCACCGACCCCGCTGGGAATAGGTAAAAATGCCCTGGTCCGTTCATTGATAATTAGTGGCTACGGTCATTTTCCCTTTAAAGCTTGAAGGAGTCATTTTCTTAATTCTTTTAAAAGACCTGTTAAAATGCGATACCGAATTGAAGCCCGATTTTTCTGCAATTTCTGCTATAGGAAGTTCCAAGGGGCCTGCGAGTAATTCGCAGGAATGGGAGATTCTGAGCTCCATCAAAAATTCAAAAAAAGTTTTGTTCGTATGTTGTTTAAAAAACCTACAAAACGAGGGCGGGGTCATATGGGACCGCATGGCTATATCGGATAGGGTAATCTCTTTGTCAAAATGGTTCATGACATATTCAAAAACCAACTGAAGCCTTTTACCTTCGGTATGCGATATTTTTTTTCTGGAAACAAAAGCGGCAAGTTCCCTTTTTTTGGCAGCATTTATTTTCTGTATTAACCGAAGAAAGTGTAAAAACCTCTCAAACTTTGAAGCCTTGGGTAGCGTTTCCATTATCTTTCGTATCGATTTTAGTTTCGAGCAGATTTTAATTCCACCTCCGATAGTATCGTAAAATAAGTTCACTTCGGATAACTCCGGAACTTCGAAGAATCCTTTCCCAAAGCTCTCGAGGGTAAAGAAAAGCGAAATCATGTAGGCCCTATTGCCTCCTGTAGCACTTTGAAAAAGGTGGGGGCTTTGGCCACCGATTACGAAAATATCTCCTGATGTAAAAGGGTTGATACTATCGGAAACAATCAGTTTGCCTTGTCCGGATAGTACACAACTTACCTGGATTTCCTCATGCTGGTGTAACAGAGGGTAAAATGTATCTCCCTTATCGACTTGAATGATCAGGTTGTACTGAACGGGTTTCGGTATTTTAAAGGGTTGGACCTTCATTGAATTAAATGTATGCGAATTTTGGGATTAAATTGTGCTCATAATGAATTATATGGTTAAAATACGCACATTTTTGGTTAATATGGGATTAACTTTTGGTATGGTAAGGCGGTTATTTTTGTTGTAAATTTGAAAATATAGAGGATATGAAAATACAATGGCAAGGCATTATGCCAGCGGTTACCACCAAGTTTAGGTCGGATGATAACTTGGATTTGAATATGTTCGCGAAAAATATTCACGCACAGGTAGCTGCGGGTGTACACGGTATCATCCTGGGTGGTTCATTGGGAGAGGCGAGTACGCTACGAAGTGATGAAAAGGAAACATTGATAAAGGAGACCGTTCAATTGGTCGAAGCAAAGATTCCAGTGACCATGACGATTGCAGAACAGGCTACCCGCGTAGCTATTGAAGCGGCCCAACAAGCGGAAACGGCCGGGGCCGATGCGCTAATGGTTTTGCCACCGATGCGGTATAAGTCTACCGATTATGAAACGATTGCCTATTTTAAGGAAATTGCTTCAAATAGTAATCTACCCATCATGATTTATAATAATCCGGTAGATTATAAAATCGAAGTCACGGTAGACATGTTCGAGTCGCTACTGGAGCACCGAAACGTACAGGCGGTGAAGGAGTCTACACGCGACATCACCAACATAGGGAGGTTGCGTAATCGTTTTGGCGACAACTTAAAAATCTTATGTGGGGTAGACACCTTGGCGCTTGAAAGCCTGCTCGTTGGCGCGGACGGGTGGGTTGCCGGACTGGTCTGTGCTTTTCCCGCCGAGACGGTGGCCATTTATGAATTGGTAAAAGCCGGGCGTATTCAGGAGGCAATTGGGATTTACCGATGGTTTTTACCATTGTTGGAACTGGATATTAGCCCACAATTGGTACAGAACATCAAATTGGCGGAGGTTGCCACCGGTATAGGTACGGAGCAGGTACGTGCACCACGTTTACCTTTACAAGGAGCCGAAAGGCAAAGGGTTCAGGCCATTATAGAGGAAGCATTGCGCTCGCGGCCGGAACTACCCGATTATAAAATGTTAAATACCACGGTATAAACGCCGAGACAACAAACACAAATTAATATGCTGACAGGAAAAAACTACATCGGATTTGACCTTTCCGCCGAGGGGGACACCACCTATCGCACTTTCAACCCTCTTCTGAATGTTGAGAACCCGACGATTTTTTCGGAGGCCTCCGAGGAGGAAGTCGATATGACCGTGACCCTTGCCGCCAAGGCTTTTGATGCATACCGTGCTATTTCGGGTGTGCAAAAAGCGGATTTTATAAACGCCATCGCAGATGAAATTATGGCATTGGACGATGAGCTCGTCAACATGTACTGTGCCGAGACGGGACTTCCGGAAGGAAGGGCGAAAGGGGAGCGTGGCAGGACGGTTGGACAGTTACGTTCCTTTGCCGATTTGGTAAGGGACGGCTCTTGGGTAGAGGCCACCATCGACACGGGCATTCCCGATAGAACGCCCTTACCAAAACCGGATCTACGAAAAATATTGGTACCATTGGGCCCTGTGGTCGTGTTCGGGGCCAGTAATTTTCCGTTGGCATTTTCTACTGCCGGAGGGGATACCGCTGCCGCCCTGGCAGCAGGTTGTCCGGTAATCGTGAAGAGTCACCCCATGCATGCGGGAACGGGTGAACTGGTGGCATCGGCCATCATAAAAGCCGCCAAAAAAACAGGGATGCCCAATGGTGTCTTTTCTAACCTGAACAGTAGCGGCATTGAAGTGGGGGTGCAACTTGTAAAGCACCCTAAAGTGAAGGCAGTCGGTTTTACCGGTAGTATTGGAGGGGGTCGCGCCTTATTCGACTTGGCAGCACAACGGGAGGAGCCCATTCCCGTCTTTGCGGAAATGGGGAGTGTGAATCCCGTTATAGCATTACCATCGGCTCTTTCGGAAAAAGGAAACGAATGGGCCAAAAACTATGCAGGTTCCATTACGTTGGCTGCCGGACAGTTTTGTACCAATCCAGGATTGATTTTTGGACTTCGGAGTGCTTTCTTGGATGGTTTTATTAAATCTTTGGGAGAGGAAATCGAAAGATTGGATCCCAATTGTATGTTGCATCCGAACATCCATGACAAGTATGAGAGGGGAAAAAGCGAACTCTCCAGTCAGGCAGGGGTTACCATAGCCGCCTCCGTCGAATCAGGGGTAGCTCCCAATTATGCGACACAAAGGATACTGACCGTAGACGGCGATGAATTTCTGAAAAACCCGACCCTACACAAAGAAGTATTCGGCCCTTTCTCAGTTGTGGTGCGTTGTAAAGATGAAATGGAACTAACTACTATCATCAGTAATTTAGAGGGCCAACTGACTGGAACCATATTGGGGAGTTCAGAGGAAATATACAAGTATTCAGGGGTAGTGGAGGCCCTTCACGGAAGGGTGGGCCGTCTTATTTTTAACGGGGTGCCTACAGGTGTCGAGGTCTGCCCGGCAATGCAGCACGGAGGGCCGTATCCTGCTTCGACCGATAGCCGTTTTACGGCGGTGGGCGTCCATTCCATAAAAAGATGGGTACGTCCCTTGAGCTATCAGAATTGGCCCGACATTGCTTTACCTGATGAACTAAAGAATAACAACCCATTAAAAATCAGTCGATTAGTTGATAATAAATTCACTCAGGATGCTTGGTAGAATCCGCATGAAAAGGTTTTTTTCGATTTCTATCGTACTACTATTGTTCGTTCTAACTTCCGGTTGTCAAGAACGATCACAAGATGCTGCCGATCATCTGGCGGCAATCATCAAGCGCTACGAAGACCATAAGGGTTATGATAAGGAAACCTACCCCTTAGGTCTTTTTACAAAAGAGCACTTCCGTGCCGAGGCGGAATTCGCCGAGAAAATGAGACAAGAATTGTTAGAGATCGACGGCGATCATCTCGGGGAAACCGACAAGATATCCTTGGAGTTATTGAAGTTCGTACTACAGGATAAAATTGACTATTATCATTACGAACGCTATCTAAATCCCTTGCTATCCGATTCGGGTTTTCACAGTAGCCTAACGTACAACGTTCGCCCGTTAACGAATTACGAGCAGGTAGAAAAATATCTGAAGAAACTGAAAGCCATTCCAGAATTCGTAAACCAGCATTTCGTAAATCTACGGGAAGGACTGGAAAAAGGAGTTTCCCAACCCCGGGTCATCTTCGAAGGATATGAAAGTACCTATAACGACCATATCGTGGAAAATTATCAGGACAGTTATTATTATTCTCCCTTTAAGGACTTGCCGGAGGGCCTTTCCGATGCGGTAAAAGATTCGATTCTAGAGGCTGCAAAGACCGTTATCGAAACCGAGGTAACCCCCCAATTCAAAAAAATTAAATCTTTTTTCGAGGAAGAATACCTGCCAAAAACCAGGACCGTTATCGGAGTATCGGAGACTCCGACGGGAAAAGAGTACTATCAAAATCGTATCAACTTTTATACCACGAGTACGGATTATACCGCAGAGGACATCCACCAAATTGGATTAAGGGAAGTAGCCAGGATCAAAGGCCAGATGGAAAAAATTATCGAAGATTTGGAGTTTGAGGGCAGTTTTGCGGATTTTCTTGAATTCCTGCGTACCGATGAGCAATTCTATGCAGAGACCCCAAGACAATTGTTGATGATCGCAAGGGATATGGCGAAACGCGCCGATGGGCAGTTGCCACGGTTTTTCAAGACCTTACCCAGAAAACCCTATGGGGTGGCGCCAGTGCCCGATGCCATTGCCCCCAAATACACGGGCGGAAGGTACGTAGGCACCGAAAAGAACAGTACCGATCCCGGATATTATTGGGTAAATACCTATGATTTGCCGAGTAGAACGCTTTACACCTTACCTTCCTTAACGGTTCACGAAGCCGTACCGGGACATCATTTGCAGGGGGCGTTAAATGCCGAGCTTGGCGATAGTATTCCCCAATTTAGAAAAGACCTCTATCTTTCCGCCTATGGTGAAGGTTGGGGGTTGTACACCGAATTTTTGGCGGAAGAAATGGGGATGTACACGACCCCTTACGAGCATTTTGGAAAACTCACCTATGAAATGTGGCGCGCTTGCCGTTTGGTGGTCGACACCGGAATTCATGCAAAAGGCTGGACTCGGGAACAGGTAGTGGACTTTATGGCCTCGAATACCGCTTTGTCGCTACACGAAGTGAATACGGAGACCGACCGATACATCTCGTGGCCTGGTCAGGCACTATCCTACAAAATAGGGGAGCTAAAAATTCGAGAGCTTCGGAAGAAGGCAGAAGCAGCATTGGGCGACCATTTCGATATAAGGGAATTTCACGAGGTCGTGTTAGGGCAGGGTACCGTAACCTTGGCAATTCTCGAAGACCGCATCAACCGCTATATTCAACAGACAGCTCATGGCTCGTAGTACCTTTGTCTGTATCGATGCCCATACCTGCGGGAATCCCGTGAGGGTCGTTAAAAGTGGAGGTCCTATTTTGTTCGGGAAGTCAATGGGTGAAAAACGGCAACATTTCATCAAGGAGTACGACTGGATACGTCGGGGCCTCATGTTCGAACCAAGAGGGCATGACATGATGAGCGGTAGTATTTTTTATCCACCATCGCATCCGGAAAACGATTTTGGTATTCTCTTTATTGAAACCAGTGGTTGTCTTCCTATGTGCGGCCATGGAACGATCGGCGCTATCACCGTTGGCATCGAAGAAGGCCTTTTACACCCTAAAAAGCCTGGAATCGTGCGCATGGAGACACCGGCCGGACTGGTAGTTATCGAGTACCGGCAAACGGGAAAAAAAGTAGATTGGGTACAGCTTACCAATGTGAAGTCGTATTTGGCGGCGGCAGACTTGTCCGTCGATTGTTCCGGGTTGGGTGAGTTGCTGTTTGACGTCTCCTACGGTGGAAACTTCTATGCGATCGTAGACCCTCAAACCAATTTTTCCGGGATACAGGATTTTTCCGCCAGCGAACTCGTTCGGTTCAGCCAAGAAATACGGGAGAAGATCAATCAACAATACACGGGTCAATTTGTCCATCCCGAAGATGATACCATTCGAAATGTCAGCCATATTTTATGGACAGGCGCGACCATTTCCCCACATGCAACGGCTAGAAACGCTGTTTTTTACGGGGATAAGGCAATCGACCGTTCTCCTTGTGGTACCGGTACCTCGGCGCGTATGGCCCAGTGGTATGCCAAAGGAAAGTTAGAGGTAGGGGATGAATTTATACATGAAAGCTATATCGGTTCCCAATTTGTTGGAAAGGTCGTAGAAGCGACCGACCTTGCCGGAACCCCGGCCATTATTCCCAGCATTAAAGGTTGGGCCAGGGTGTACGGGTACAATACGATTATCATAGACGATGATGATCCCTATGCGCATGGGTTTCAAGTATTATAGATTGATTCCTGGACAATTTATGGGGTATATAATCGGCACATTACTACATTTACCTATTAAAAAATTGAAGCTTTGAGTAACATCATCATCATTGGCGGAGGCATTGTGGGCTTGAGTTCCGCTTATTTTTTGCAGAAAGAAGGTCATCAGGTAACCGTAATCGACAAATCGGATATTAGCTCGGGCGCTTCCTTTGTCAATGCGGGCTATATTACCCCCAGCCATATTATTCCTTTGGCCTCCCCGGGAATGATCGCAATGGGTATTAAAATGATGTTCAATTCCGCGAGTCCCTTTTACATGAAACCTCGTTGGGATACCGATTTTTTTAAATGGTCCTGGTTTTTTCATAAATCGTCTACCAAAGCAAAGGTCGAGAAGGCGATTCCGGTTATCAAGGACATCAACATTTTGAGTAGGGGACTGTTTGAAGAAATCAAGGCGTCTGGGGATCTGGGTGATTTTCAATTGGAACGTAAGGGATTGTTAATGCTTTATAAGACCGATGCTTCGTACCATCATGAAAGGGAGGTCGCCGAGAAAGCCAGTTTTTTGGGGTTGGAAGTTGCCGAACTTAATCAAGCCCAGTTGGCCGCCATCGAACCGGACATCGAAATTGATGCCAAAGGTGCCATCCACTACGAATGCGATGGGCACACGACCCCGACCGAAATCATGCCCAAATTATTGGCGTACCTCAAGAAAACGGGAGTTCAGGTTAAAACGAATGAAGAAGTTGTGGATATTGGTTTCAAAGGACAAAATATCGACCAGATAACAACCACCAAAGGCTCCTATACGGCTGACGAAGTAGTCTTGGCAGCAGGATCTTGGAGCGGGGAACTATCCAAAAAACTACGCATTGAATTGCCTTTGCAGGCTGGAAAGGGATATCGTATCAACGTGCACCGACCAACGGGAATCTCAATGCCGGCCATATTGATGGAAGCTAAAATGGCGGTTACTCCGATGAAAGGTTTTACCCGTTTCGCCGGGACCATGGAATTCTCCGGAATCAACACCAAAATCAGAAAGGAAAGAGTGCTCGCGATTGCCAAGGGCGCCAAATCTTTTTACCCTAATTTGGAAATACACCAAGCGGAAATCGATGCGGCCCAGACAGGTATGCGACCGGTCTCCCCAGATGGACTTCCCTACATCGGTAGGTCTTCCGCCTACAAGAATCTCACCTTTGCCACGGGTCATGCTATGATGGGATGGAGTTTGGGTCCGGCTACCGGTAAGCTCGTATCCGAGGTAATCGGCGGAAAGAAAACGTCTATGGATATTGCCGCATTTCAACCGGAGCGGAGATTTTAAAGCCTTTAAAATATAAAAGCCCCAGTCCTTACTTACACCAGGCTGGGGCTTTTACTATCTTACAAGAACATTCAATCGTTCGATAGAATGCTTAAAATATACCAGAAGAGGAGCATCAATGAAGCAAACAGTCCGAGCGATGCGGCTACATATTGGTTTTCTTGATACTTGTGGATCATATTGGAAGTTTGATATAAGATAGAGCCCGAGGCCAAGACCACCATTCCAACACTGAACCAAAGGCCAAGATTGAATCCGAAGAGGGTGCCTGCAACAATCAATCCGAGGGCGATACAAAATCCGATGGTGAGAATCGACCGTAGAAAGGAAAAGTCTTTTTTGGTCAAAAAAGCGACAGCCGACAAGCCCGTGAACAAGGATAACGTCAAGATAGCGGCCTGATTGAGAATATCGAAAGCTCCTTCCCCGGCCATATACATGGCAATGAAAATTAGTGGGATAAAAATGAACGCTTCCGCGATAACATACAGTACCAGACCGGCATAGTGCAGATGGGTATTCGTACTGCCAAGTGCCAGTCGTTCCGCATAATTGGTCACAAACATGAAGCCCCCTAGCAATAAGAGCCAGCTATAACCACCGGTAAGGGAGAGGGCAAAGTTCACGACCGCATCAATTTGAAAAAAGAATGTTTCCACTAGGATAAATAGCAAAACAGCACCTGCCAGGTGGGTATAGGTTTTTTTGTAAAAGGTGACACGTGCTTCGTCGGTAAGTTCACTTACCATTGGTACATTGGGGGTTTGGTGATTTTCCATAAAAATTAGGTTGTATAGATTATGTTTCCCAAACGCTGTGATTCCAAAAAGCGTGTACGCATTGGATGAACCACCATTTTTTTCGATTTGGGAAATCCAACAGAAGTATAATGCCCGTTTGAAACCTATAGCTCCACTTTACATCAAACGAATCCAGGCAGATTTCAACTTCAGGGATAACCCCTGAATGATTAAACCCCGCTAAATGCCCCGAATCCCCCATCGACAGGTAAGACGATTCCCGTGATAAAACGGGCCGTATCGCTACATAAAAAATGAATGGCCCCATTCAGTTCTTCTGCCCTTCCGAACCGCCCCATAGGTGTGTTTTTGATAATGGTTTCACCACGCTGCGTATAGGAACCATTGGGATTGGTCAAGAGGTCCTTGTTCTGTTTTCCTATAAAAAAACCTGGCGCGATCGCGTTCACGCGAATGGCATCACCATATTTGGTGGCCATTTCAACGGCCATCCAGCGGGTAAAATTTTCCATGGCCGCTTTGGCGGCGGAATAGCCCGCGACCCTCGTGATTGCCCTTTCTACGGCCATTGAAGAGTAGTTGATGATGACTCCTTCCTTTTGACGGGCCATGACTTCCCCAAAAACAAGCGAGGGCAACACCGTTCCATTTAGATTCAGGTCGACCACTTTATTGAAGTCGGAAATTGACATTTCAAAAACGCTTTGGTCCGGGGCAATGGTAGCTCCCGGGAGATTACCTCCGGCTACATTAAGCAAGATATCGATACGGCCGAAATCCTTGAGAATAGCTTCCCTCACCTTTTGCAAGGAATCTTTTGAGAGGATATCCACGGGATATGCCCTCGCACGATCACCGTCCTTCCCCAATACCTCCATTAAAGAGGCCACAGCTTCCGTTTTTCTGGATAATAAGACCAATCGTACCCCCGCATTTGCCAAACTTTCGGCAATGCTTCCCGCCAAGGCACCACTGGCTCCTGTGATAATTGCAACTTTGTTTTCTATACTGAACATATTGGTATACTAAATGGATTGGGTGGCCCAAGATATAACAATATCCCTTTAAAAAGTAGTACCGAGTGGGACGATGTTTTATCCCTTTAAATCACCTATATTTAAGGTATTGGATTAAAAAGGTTAGTATGCAGATCTATAAGACGGCCGAAGGTGCGATCATTAAGAAAGAAAATAAGGTATATGTCAAAGAAGTCAACGATTGGGATGCGTTTATCAACCGCACAGGTCTTCATAAAGCACTACTGGCTGAAATCGAGGAGTTGCCAACAGTAGGGGACGGCCAGTTAGGGAATATTACAGAACCCCCTATGGGAAATCAGGAGATATGGGCCTCCGGGGTTACCTATAAACGCAGTAAAGAGGCACGGATGGAAGAGTCCCGAAAAGCGGGTGGAGGAAGTTTTTATGACAGGGTGTACGATGCCGAACGCCCCGAACTTTTTTTCAAGGCTACTGCCCAACGTACCGTGGGTAACCATGGGACCGTGCGGATTCGGAAAGATTCGCATTGGGATGTTCCAGAACCCGAATTGACCCTATTTATCTGCTCTGAAGGAACTATCGAAGGGTATACCGTGGGAAATGATATGAGTTCACGCAGTATCGAGGGAGAAAACCCCCTATACCTCCCACAGGCCAAAACATATGAGGGTTGTGCCAGTATAGGCCCCTGTATTTACGTGCCCGAAGCACCGATTGCCTCGGACACAAAAATCGCCATTCAGATTTTAAGGGGAGGCACCGTGGTTTTTACTGGAGATATCGGAATTGATCAGATGAAACGACAGCACCAAGACCTGGTCGACTTTTTGTTCAGGGAGTGTGAGTTCCCGAACGGCTGTTTTCTGATGACGGGAACAGGAATCGTTCCGCCCGACGATTTCAGTCTCCAAGTAGGGGATGAGGTTCAGATTACTATAGATGGTATAGGCACTTTAATAAATTTTGTTGGGTAAGACGGCAACATTCATAAGGCTAATAATGCAAGCCCCGTGGTTGGTGGTGGTAGGTCTTCTTGTGCTTTCCTGCAAGGAAACGAACGAGCGCCCCATCAAAAAAATCGCTGCGATTTCAAGGCCCAATATCATCTTCATACTCGCCGATGACTTGGGGTACGGTGATGTAGGTTGCTATGGACAGCAAAAAATACAAACCCCGGAAATCGACCAAATGGCCAATGAAGGGCTGCGATTTACAGATTATTATGCCGGGAATACGGTATGCGCACCTTCTAGGGCCTCCTTACTTACCGGACTTCACCAAGGTCATGCGCCCGTACGTGGAAATAACAACAATGTACTGGGAGAAACGGATGTCACCTTTTCGCGTATGGCCCAGGATGCCGGTTATGAAACAGCACTTATCGGAAAATGGGGCCTAGGGGAAGTTGGTACTTCGGGAGAACCAAACCAACACGGCTTCGACCACTATTTTGGATATCTCAACCAAGTTAGGGCGCATAACTATTACCCCGACTATTTGATAAGGAACGGACAAAAAGTGCCGCTGTCGAATAAAATAGTAATGGCAACGGAGGGATACGCAAAGGGGGTAGGCCAGGCCGCCGTGGAAAAAAACGATTATTCCCATGACCTTTTTATACAAGAGGCCTTGGAGTTTTTGGAAAAGCCAAGGGACCGTCCGTTTCTTCTTTATTTGCCCTTGACCATTCCACATGCCAATAATGAGGGGCATCTTGTTGCCGAACACGGTATGGAAGTACCCGATAGCGGAATCTATGGGAAAACGGATTGGCCAGAGGTAGAAAAATCAAAGGCCGCGATGATTAGCTTACTGGACAAGGATGTGGGCCGAATTTTAGATAAGCTCAACGAGCTTGAACTGGAACAAAACACCTTGGTAATATTTACCAGTGACAACGGTCCTCATCGCGAGGGTGGCGTTGATCCGGAATTTTTTGATAGCAATGGGAATCTCCGGGGCATTAAACGCGATTTATACGAAGGTGGTATCAGGGTTCCTTTTATTGCAAGATGGAAAGGAACCATAGCTCCCGGTACTACCACCGGTCTCCCCTCCGCTTTTTGGGACATGCTTCCCACCTTTGCCGAACTAATGGGAGTTGAACCAGTGTTTGCCACCGATGGCATTTCCCTTCTTCCGACCTTAGTCGGCAAGGCTGCTGAACAACGCCCACATAAATACCTGTATTGGGAGTTTGCCGAGGGGAACCATGATGCACAGGCGGTGCGCAGTGGCCGTTATAAATTACTGCATATCCATGAGAGCGATTCTTGGGAATTGTACGATTTATCGAACGATTTGGAAGAACGGCACAATTTGGTCGAAACGTTTCCCGAGATAGTAGAACGGTTACAGGGATATATGGAGGAGGCTCATGTTTATGATGCCGATTATCCTTTGGAAGGAGAATCAGGCAATTGATTCCTTGGTTGATTTGGAAGCAGCACGCGCTCTTTTGACTTCCATTTTTTTAAGCATCCATTCGGGATAATTGGAGGCATCCTCGGCCTCATAGATTCTCAACTGTTGATCTTCTTGGGGCTTTTTCAAGTCGTCTGGATGGCAGCCAAGGATAATTGAGGCAGTATCTACCCCGGAATGGGAGGCACCGGCCACACCATGTGAAAGTATACTGGCTCCACAGAGGTATAGATTTTCAATCTCACTTTTGGCCTTAAAAGCAAAGGGGCCGATATGCTTTAAACTCTTCTCCGTACCATATACGTTTCCGTCGGTAGTATTGATATAGTATTCATTCGTAATTGGTGTACCGAGTTCACTATGCACAATATGGTCTCGAATGCCCGGAACCGCTTTCTCGATTCCATTGAGCATTTTTTGGGTCAACCGTTCCTTAAAATCAAGGTACTCCTGGGTACGGGGTTCTTTTTCGTCCTTGAATTTTTCAAAAGTCTGGTAGTCGATAAAAGTAATCGCTTCGATCGTATGGTGTACCCCATCAAAACTTGCTGGATCTTTTAGCGTAGTACAACTTATGAACATTCCGTCAAAAGCCTCTCCTTGGGTAATATCCGCAGTGAGGATCTCATCATAGAAATCATCGGCATCCCGATTGGGCATCATCCAGATGTTGCCGGAGTCCAAGCCCGCGGCCCTTACGTCCATATCCACCGTAAGGAATAGCATTAGCGAAGTACAGGAGTATTTGGTCTTTTCCAGTTTCTTTTGAAGTTTTTGGCTAAGGTGTTCCTTACCTATCAATTGATTATAGGTAATGCCTACATCGGCGTTCGATACGATGCGGTCTGCAAATAATTGGTTCCCATTCTCGAGTTCCACACCCACGGCTTTTTTCCGGATCCCATTTTCCAATATGATCCTTCTAACCGGGGTACTCGTTCGAATCTCCCCACCATGCCGCTTGATCGCGTTGGTCATGGCCTTGATCAAGGCACCGCCACCTCCCATGGGATAATAGCCTCCTTGAAAATAGTGGTACATCAACGCACAGTGCAATACAAAAGCGGCCTTTCTCGGTTGTACCCCGTGATCTCCACATTGAATATTTAGAATATTTTTAAGCAGGGGGTCTTTTATATGCCAATTAATGACCCGACGCAGGGTGAAAAGTCCATACTTCCCAAAATGCCGGGTGCGATAGGGAAGGGTCAGCTTTTGCCAAAATCCCTTGATGTAGGGTAGGGAATACAGCTCCTCACTGACCTTTTTGGTCAGGTTTAAATACTTGTTGATCCGCTTTCTTTCTTTTGGAAATCGAGCGGAAAGCCTTGAAATCAGTTTATCGAAGTTGGCAGGAAAATCAAAACGTTCCTCCCCGACATGCACGTGTTCATAGGCATCGGGATTCATTCGAAAAAAGACAAGGTCGTTAGCGATTCCCAGACCCCGATAAAGGTCATTGGTGGCTTCGCCCTCGCCTAAAAGGCCAACATAATGTACACCAGGAGTGAAGCGGTGCCCGTTGAGGTAAAAACTATGACACCAACCACCGGGAACATCGTGTTGTTCCAAAACCAACACCTTTTGGCCCTCCCTCGCCAAACAAATTGCGGTAGCCAAACCACCGGCACCCGAACCTATAATGATGGTGTCGTAACTATCGGTGGAACTTTCCTTTATAATGTCGTACCTGTTGGCCACTACCATTGCGGATTTGACATCGAAGATATGGATAATAAATAAAAAATAGCCCGCACACTCAGTTGGATAGTGCTTTTTGAATCGCCTGCTCGACCATGGGTTCCATTACTTGATATCCCTCGATAGTAGGGTGTACCCCATCCTCCGCATATTTTTTGGGAAGACCGTTTCGTTCATCGGTCATGGCGGAATGGTAATCCAGATATATATGTCCGTTCGTCTCGCTATATTCCTTTAGCATTTGATTTAAGGAGACAATTTTCTTCCCAGGTTCCATACCCGGCTTCCAAGGGTAGTCGAAAGCGGGAAGGGTAGAGGAAATGATTACCTTGATACCGTTGGCATTGGCCAGTTCGGCCATCGATTTGATGTTATCGGCAATCATTTCCAAGGTAGCGGGCCCCGTGTTTCCGGCAATGTCGTTGGTACCTGCGAGGATAACCACTACTTTTGGTTTCAAGGCGATAACATCCTGTCGGAAGCGCAACAACATCTGGGGTGTTGTCTGTCCGCTGATACCTCTGTTGATATATGGTTTTCCTTCAAAGAATTCGGGTCGGGAGTTCAGCCAGCCGATGGTGATGGAATTGCCCATGAACACCACCCTGTTTTCCCCCTCTTTGGGCATGCCTACCTTCTCATTGTCTTTTTGAAACTGTTTGAGGTTCGGCCAGTCCTGTGCGAATACCCCCGTGATCATACCGGTTCCGATGAAAAGGGATAGGAGGGTAGATTTTATCTTTTTCATTCTTGTATTTTAATGGTTGCTAAAAGCGCTATACCCAATTAGTGGACCATAAGATATAAAATTACCCGAACAACCCCATTTTTTCCTCTCTGGTCAAGGGTAAGGCCGTTTCTATTTTTTGTCGACTTGGGCGCTGTCTGAATAAGTAAAAAACCATGAATATGCCAATGACCAGATGCAGTGCATTCCCGTTCAAATAATAGGCGGCCGATGCAAAGAGGGCCGGACCTTCGATTAACGCATACTTAATGATGGAAGCTGTTCGGTACGCACCCAATTTGTTGGATATTGGTTCTTCCTTTCCAATGCCTTTTACCATTTTTTGAAACAGCCACTGACTTACGAAATAGCCGATTGCTGCTAGAACCGGGACCGCATAAATAAGGAAATCATCGGCATCCATTTCGGCAATAAAGCTGTTTTGTTGCCAGAAGGCAAAAAATGTTACGATAACAAGCCCTATTAAAAATGATGTGTGTATGAACTTTAGTGTCTTCAAGAATGATTTGGGTTGCATGCCAAGTAGTTAAGTGGTCGTCTAAAATATGGAAATAGTTTGTCAAGCATCAAATTGCCCCGAGAAAATTCCTTGGTAAAGCCGCCATTTGTTCCATCAACTGAAAATACCGGCCTACGTGGATGCCATCTACGACCGCATGGTGTACCTGAACCGAAAGGGGCATCCAAATCTTACCGTCTTGTTCAAAAAACTTTCCCCAGCTAATGCGGGGTATACTATCACAGGGGTGGTAGTGCATGGCGTGCTGCATTCCCGTAAAACTCACCCATGGAAAGGCTGATAAAAATAGATAGTCATCGCGATGCTCCTCGTCTTCGAAGGAGGGGTTGGTCCCCATTGCCGCTATTTGTTTTTGTGCGTTTTCGATGAATATCCGCGCATCCGCGGTATACGCTACAGTGCAGAAACTGAAGACATCGGTTTCCTCCGTTGGTACGGTAAAGGAAGGTTGTACACTTTGGTGTTCCACTACTTCCCCATCCCGGATGCGCCATCGAAATTCTGGAATGTCGTTGGCCGCTTTTGCAATCAAATAAACGATGCTCGAAGAAGTGGGGAGTTCGTTTGATTTTAAGTATGGTAGTAGTTGTGTGATATCCACATTCGCCGTAATGTTGAAATGGGGGTGGTTCATCCCGTTGAAAAAATCGAAATGCTTCCGACGGTGTGGATTGGTGAAATGTATTGATTTCATCTAAGCGTTGTGGGGGTAGTTATTAAAATCGTCATTCCTATTCCTTTGGTGGTGTGATCATTATATGGGCCCGATGCGTGCCAGCATCCATCAACCAGGCATGCCCTGGCGGGGTCGGGGTGGTAGGGAGTCCGGTGGATTCCCCTGTCGCAAATGGCACATAGAACACATAGCGTACATAGGGATCTTCTATTTCCTTGGTTTCCGGATGCACCGTTCCGTTGAAAACACAAAGGGTAGCCTTATCGGGCATTTTCAAGGTACCTGCTTTGACCTCGGCTTCCCGAATATCAAAAATTTCTTGGCCTTCTTTTCCTTCTGCCTTTAACTCCCTACCACGAGCCATGAATTCATCCAATTCCTTATGATAGGCGGCAGTGGAGAACCCTTCTTTCGTGGGGTCGTCGGCCAGACAGATGTAGGCGTTGTTACCTTCCCGCAAGGTGGTAAAACTTCCGTCATTGTCATACCCGTATACTTTGGCCCCATCACGATATTCCTCGGGCGCGGCCATAACGGCCGTTTTTATTTGCCATTCCTTTGAGGGAATGGCTTGCCCACAACTGGTCGCCAAACTTAATAATGAGGCCATCGCAATAATACTTGTCTTTGTTTTCAAAGTTCTATTGTTTGTTGCTTGATACACGTAGCGAGAGGTGTTTCAAAGAGTTTTTATAGGCTTTGTTTTCGATATTGCATACCGGCATTACCATCTAGTACTTGGCGCTTTTCCCGTTCGCCATGGTCCGTTTGATAAAGTCGCGGAGATCATTGTTGGCATTCTCCAGGTCTTCGCGCCGTAAGTACATCATGTGCCCGCTTCGGTACCCCTTGAATTCAAAACGGTCTTTCATTCTTCCACTTGGATCCACCTGCCACATGGTGTATTTGGCATTGAAATAGGTCGTAGCACCGTCGTAATAACCGCTCTGTACCAAAACGTTCAAGTACGGATTCTGTGCCATGGCCTGGCGGAGATTGTCTCTCGTTTCATCATCACTATTGTCCCAAGGCCTCACAGGGCCGAACATATTATATTTGATATCGGTCTTAAATTTTAATTCCTCCTGTAAATAATAGTTGATAGCGGGGGTAAAGCTGTGAAGCCAGGAGGTCAGTTCAGCGCTATAGTCGGGCCCTTCCCCGAACAATTGGCGATCGATACCCAAATAGCGGCTGTCGAGACGGCCAACATTATAGCCGCCTTTCCCTTTCAAAAGATGCTTCCAAAAATAACGTGTTGGTACCACCAAATTTTGATCGATTATTTCATTTGCGGATAAGCCGGAATAGTAGGCCATTTTTTCGGCTACGGCCTTCTTTTCGTTATCCGAAATATTCCAACCCTTGGCCAGAGCGGGAATCAGGGTGTTAATGGTATATTCCTCCGATTCGGGAAGGATTTCAAGCAAGTCTTTTTGCTGTAGCGCAGCAGGCAACGCTTTGTGATGCCAAGCCGCAGCGGTGTAGTAGGGGAGGTTCAGCGCATCGGAAACAGGTCCGTCCTGGCGGATTACCTTGTAATCGGCCGGTGACACCATAATGACTCCATTTAAGTACATCCATTGCTGGTCTTGTAATGCCAGTGAAAGTCCCATGACCCGGGTACCCCCGTAACTCTCACCTATGATATATTTCGGGGAGCGCCATCGATTGTTACGCGTTACAAAGGTGTTGAGCCACTCGGCCAGGTATTTGACATCGGCATTGATGCCAAAAAACTTTTTGCGGTCTACTTCTTCCCCACTTTCGGGGATGGTCCTGGAATAACCGGTATTGGCAGGATTTACGTAAACGATATCGGTGACATCCAACACCGAAAATGGGTTTTGCTTTACCCCATAGGGTTGCACGGGATAGCCTTCGTCGTCGATTTTGAGAATACGTGGGCCCGTATAGGCCAGGTGCATCCACACCGAACCCGAACCTGGACCCCCATTAAAGGAAATCAATAACGGCCTTGCATCCCTGTTTTTTACGTTATTCCTTGTGTAATAGGTGTAGTGCAAAGAGGCGATAGGTTTTCCGTGTTCGTCCCACACGGGTTGGGTACCCGTTTGGGCCGTGTAATTGACAAGCGTGCCGTTGATGGTTACACTGTGTTGGGTGGTCACAACGGTATCGACGGGAAGTTTGCGTTCTTGGGCTTGGGAAGCGGAGAGTGTCAGTAAGGTAAGGGTTACTGTGAGTAGCGTTTTTTTCATCGGAGTTACTTGGATTAGTCATTTTTTAAAAATAGGCAATTCCATTGAAAGTCTTTCTGGTTTTCAAGTCCTTTTGTCCACTACCAACAAGGTGTCAATACCGTTGCGCAGTAGGGAATTATCAGAGTCTATTCAACAACATGATTATATAATTAACTAATAATCAAATACTTAACATTTAGATAAGGGTGAGCTTACGCTAAATTCATTCAAATTTTACCTAGTAACTATTTTTTAAAGTAGGCCTAATTCTTTAACAATATGTAAGTAACACTGGCCTAAGAAACGGTCTCTAGTTTTGGTAACATAATTGATAACCTAAAAAACAGAACTAGTATGATTACGAGAAAATTACTTTTAAAGGTATTCCTAATAACTTGTTTGGGAATTGGATTCCATAGTTGTGATGGAGAGGACGGATTGGATGGTGTCGACGGTGTCGATGGTGTGGATGGCAGAGATGGGTTAGACGGACAAGACGGGGAGGATGGTTTGGATTTGACCCTAGAAGAACTTACTCCACTAACATTCTCGGTAGTACCCGATGATGTTTTTGAACTCAAAGGCCAGTTCGCCGGTAGTGCGGAATTGAAAATGATTATGACCTCTACCGATATTCTACCATCCGACTCTACTTTTGTCTATGGTTCATTTATGGATGGGGCGGCGCTTTATCCGAATCGTAATGGAACCTTTGCGTTTATTAATAATTTGGAGTCTGACTACTCCATTGCACGAATCACCATGAATTCCTCTTTAGAACCTTTGGAAGGGGATTACATCGTGAATGCGACAGCAACGGCCTTCACTGCCCAGTGTTCCGGATCATCAGTAACCGTTGAAGAGCATGGTTTTGGGCCTTTGTACCTTTCAGGTGGTGAGTGGGGCGGCAATGCCAAAGGTGTTTACAGAATAAATCCGTTTCGTTCCACGGATGATAGGGTAGAGGCGGATCGACTTCCCGCCCTTGGGGAATGGTCTACTGAAAATGCCGTCGTTATCGGTAAGAATGCTTATCCCGGACAAACCGTGGTTTTCATGGGTGACGATGATAGTAACAATACATATCCCGAGGCGCACTTTGCCATGTATGTAGGAGGGCTTGGAGACTTAAATGGAGGTGATTTATACGTACTCCGGGGGAAAGACACCACAGAAACCGCTATCGGTGGGGGTGGCCTTAAATTCGAAATGGGGATGATAGAAGGCAATACCTACGAAGTAGAATGGGTGAAAGTGAACGAACGAACGATAAACGAGCTTAACCAAGAGGCCATTGATTCTGTAGCTATTGGTTTTCAAAGAATTGAGGACATCGATTGGAGAAGGGGTTCGGCGGAAAATAATAGGACCGTATTTTTCAATGCAACAGGGCGAAGAAGGCCCGACAATCCTGATTTGGCGAACAGAGGAACCACTTTTGGAAGAGTCTACAGGCTAGAGTTGAATCCGGATGATCCCATAGGAGACGCTACCCTTTCGGTTGTTGTAGATGGCGATGCGGAAGGAGGTATCGGTGACGGTATGCATTCCCCGGATAATATTTTAGTTACAGAAAACTACGTTTATATACAGGAAGACCCTAATGGCTATGCTGAATTTAATCCTGACATACAGGGATATGCGAAATTGTGGCAATACGATATCAATGCCGGTACCTTGGCCGAAGTGATGGAGTGTAATCAAGAACTAGCGGCTTCCCTAGGGATTGGAACTACTACCAACTACTGGGAGATTACAGGCCTTATTGATGTGACCGACATTATTGGTGCCAGTGAACCAACCTTCTTGGGGGGCGCCCAAGTTCATGGTTGGAACTTTGAAACCACACCCGAAACAGCTATAAGGGCAGATGGTAGAAAATTTGTAGATCCTACGGCCATAGATGAGAGCTTGTCACGGCTAGAAGGTTCTTTTCTGTTCAAACTAACCGGACTTCCCAGATAGTATTAAATGTCCAGTGTAGAAAGGGTTTCCAAATTTGGAAACCTTTTTTTAAACCTAAAAATTATTGTTATCGTGAAAACATTTGCCCCCATAAATTCTCTTTTTCTACTGTTGTTTATCCTTGTTTCTTGCATAGGTAAGGAGCCAAAGCCTAAGAAAGAAGTCACCACAAATCAGGTCTCGCTGTTCAATGAAGATATCCGGATGCATTACTTTCAGACATTGGATAGCGCTGCCCACTATATACATAAGTTGGATACTACGCTTTCAATAGAGGTCAATAAAGCAAATTTTCTGAAGAGCAGGGAGTGGTACAAAAGAGCCGAGCCTATGCTCATTGCCTACGATTATGAAAATTATCTTTCCATGAATGCGCCAAATCTTTTAAAGATCGAGATTGACGATTATACCGATATCAAAAAACTCAAACCCAAAAGTTATCAGGTATTGGAGGAGCTTCTTTTTGGGGAGGATGAATTTTCAAAAAAGGAATTACACAACGTAGTATCGTATTTGCAAGCACGGATACCGTATATCCGAAAAAACCACAGCCTTTACAACCAGAGAGATAGGCATCATTTAAAAATGGTCCGGGATGCTATAATCAATATTGCAACAAAGGGGATTACCGGTTTCGATTCCCCAGTCTTGGCCAATTCTTTGAATGAAGCCTCTTATAACTACGAGTCTATCAAAGAAGTAATCAAGATTTACAGGCCCGCCTTTGCCGACGGGACATTATACGAGAAATGGATTTCGGAAATAGATGCTACCATCGCCAGTCTTGGAGAGGGTGCTTTTGATACTTTTGACCGATATCGATTTATCAAAAAGCACACCAACGAACAGTTGAAGCTTATCAAGGCCACGGCAAAGGATTGGGGTATAGCATTGAATACCTCAAGACCTCTGAACCCAAAATCCGAAAACCTTTTTGCAAAAGACTTCTTTAACCTCAAAATGTTCTCACTACCCGGGTCGCCAGCTATTAGCAAAGAAAGAGTTGCTCTGGGAGAGGCACTGTTCAACGACAAAACACTTTCCAGCTCTGGAACCATTAGTTGTGCAACCTGTCATGTCAAGGAAAAGGCATTTACAGATGGCTATAAAAAGGCCCTGGGTACTAATGGGGTCGAGCTTCTTAGAAACACACCTACCTTGTCTTACACGGTATACCAGACCTCATTTTTTTATGACGGTAGAGGCGATGGCCTGGAGGGTCAAATCGTAAGTGTGGTAAACAATGAAAATGAATTTCATTTGGACTTGAATACGATGGGCGAAAGGGTTAGGCAAAATCCAAAGTACAAGGAACAGTTTGAACTACTGTACGATGGTCAGGTCACAGATTTGAACGTGAGGAATGCGATTTCGACGTTTGTCAGAAGTTTGGCTCCTTTTGATTCCAAGTTTGACCGAAGTATGCAAAATGCCGAAGACCTATTGACCGACCAGGAGATTTTAGGATTCAACCTATTCATGGGAAAAGCTGCCTGCGCCACCTGCCACTTTCCACCAGCCTTTAACGGAACAGTGCCCCCAAAATATATGGAGACAGAGTTCGAGAACCTAGGTGTTCCCAAAAGCCCCAGTTTTTCACACCCTGTTCTAGATGACGATTACGGACAGTATTATCCGTTTAAGGTGGAGGAAAAAAAATTTTTCTTCAAGACTGCAACTGTAAGAAATACCAAATTGACCGCACCTTACATGCATAATGGCGTTTATAAAACCTTGGAGGAAGTAATTAATTTTTACAATGTAGGGGGAGGCCAGGGTATGGGTTTGGAGGTGCCTCACCAAACTTTGCCATCAGATTCCCTGAATTTGAGTTCGGTAGAAGTCAGTGCCCTTATTGCCTTTGTGGAATCGTTGACGGACCAACAATTTGAGTAGAATCAAAATTTCTCAAAAACGCCTAGCCCAAATAGCGCGAAATCGTATTTAACGGGATCTTTAGGGTCGAGTTTGCGAAGGTTTCCGTCAAGTTCAACGACCGCCTTGGCGTCATTTTGCTTTCTTTGCAGTAGTTTGAGCTTTCTGGCGACATTGCCGGAATGTACATCCAAGGGACAGGAGAGTTGCGAGGGGTCGATTTGCTTCCATAGACCAAAATCGACTCCTGTGGTGGCATCACGCACCATCCATCGTAAAAACATATTAATGCGTTTGGCGGCAGAACCCTTCAATGGGTCGCTAATGTGTTTGGTAGTTCGATGTAAATGGGGCAATTCAAAAAAGACTTCCTTAAAATTTGAAATAGCCGCTTGTACCGAATCTTTTTGTTGGGTTTTGGCGAATAAGGCTTCCAACCCCCCGTGATTTTGATAGATATTCCTGAGGCTCTTGACAAAATAAACCAAGTCTTCGCCATTGAAGGTCCTGTGTACGAAGCCTAAAAGTTTTTCCAGGTCATGGGCTTCGTAATTTGATACGAACTCCATTGGTGCCGAGTCCATCAGTTGCATCAATCGGGATGCATTGTTGATGATACTTTTTCGATTTCCCCAGGCAATGGTAGCAGTGAGAAAGGCACTGATCTCTATATCCTCCTTACCCGAAAATCGATGGGGAATTTGAATCGGGTCGCTCTCCAAAAACCGGGGATGATTGTATTGCAACACCTTAGCTTCCAAAAATTCCTTGAGTTCCATTTTTATCATTCAGGAGCAATATCAAAAATTTGAAGCAACACAATAGGGCCGATCAAGATTAGATTATAGAGCGCGTGTAAGGCGATGGCCCAAGAAAGACCAAATTTGACCCTGATGACGCCCAAAAAGAGTCCCACGCACAGTTGGGGCGCCACCAACAAGGGGGAGAGCAATAATACCGAGGTGCTTATTTCAAAGTTCGTGATATGATAAAAACCAAAAAACAGGGTCAGTACATAAAAGACGTACCCAAAAAAAACACTGTTCCTGAAAAAGACCATCGGACCCCTGAACAGCAACTCTTCTACGACCGGAGCTACGATGACCGCTGCCCCCAGCAGCCACCAGGGAGAATATTGGTCCATAAAATCATCGATGGCATGTTTACCCAATTCGAGTCCAAAAAGTGGCTCCAAGGTTGAATTTATAATACCAAACAGAAAACTAAACAACAAGGCGAACAGTAAAAAGCGCCAAAAAACCGCTAAGCGATATTGAAAGTCTCGGTTTTCATCTTCCCGATAAACCGGATGTTTCAAAAATTCAATTAATTCTTTACGCATGGGTATTGATGGGGGTTATGGCTTCATTAAATCCAAAAGCACTAAGTATGAACCATCTGATCCGCGCTGCCGATGAGTCCGTCGACCATGGTCAATTTACGGTCTGCCATATCTGCCAGATGCTCGTTATGGGTAACGATTACAAAGGTCTGTCCAAATTGGTCCCTTAGCTTGAAGAAAAGCTGATGCAGCATATCGGCACTTTCGGAATCTAGATTTCCACTGGGTTCATCGGCAAAGATGATGGATGGGTTGTTGATCAATGCCCTTGCCACCGCGACCCGTTGTTGTTCCCCTCCGGAAAGTTCGCTGGGTTTGTGATCGTATCGTTCCGAGAGCCCCAAAAAATCCAGCAATTCCCTGGCCTTTTCTTCTGCCGCCCCTTTTGGCGTTTTTTTGATGAAAGCAGGGATACAAACGTTTTCCAAGGCAGTGAATTCGGGTAGCAACTGGTGAAATTGAAAGATAAACCCAATATGTTCATTTCGGAACCTGGCCATTTCTCTATTTGAAAGCTTGGTGACCTCTACGCCGTTGATAAACAAGGTACTATCTTGCTTGTTCGACTGAACATCCAGGGTGCCTAAAATTTGTAATAAGGTGGTTTTTCCAGCTCCGGAGGCCCCGACAATGGAGACGATTTCCCCTTTTTTAATATGAAGGTCGACGCCTTTCAATACCTGAAGTTCGCCATAAAATTTTTGTATGTTGTTGGCTTTGATCATACATGTTCTTTTGCCGCCCGAAAGTACATATTCAAGGAGACATGGCAAAAATACCTTTTTATCCGATACCTACATTATTCAGACTCCTTGTAAAACATTCATAATAAATGGTTAAATTCCTTTCGACGATTTTATTATCAAGCTTTATTGTTTAATATTTGTCAAAAATGAATAAACAAAAAATAGAATGTTCAAATACATGGCACCATATCAAAGTTTAGAGGAGTATAACATCGATATCACGAACGACGTAAAAGAGCGTTATGAAAGGATAATAGATGAAATAGGGGAGGATGTTTCCCGTGAGGGACTGGTAAAAACACCGGAGCGGGCCGCCAAAGCCATGCTTTTCCTAACTCAGGGTTACAAACAAAACGCTGTGGAAATATTAAAGGGGGCCATGTTCAAGGAATCATACGATGAAATGGTCATCATCAAGGACATTGAATTGTATTCCCTTTGTGAGCATCATATGCTGCCCTTTTTTGGAAAGGCGCACATTGCCTATATTCCGAACGGGTATATTGTGGGGCTTAGTAAAATTCCTCGAATCGTAGACGTGTTTGCAAGGCGTTTGCAGGTGCAGGAACGGCTCACCCATGATATTTTGGAATGTTTGAACAACACTTTGAAACCTCAGGGTGTGGCCGTGGTCATCGAAGCCTCCCACATGTGTATGATGATGCGTGGCGTTCAGAAGCAGAATTCTGTTACTACTACCTCAGGTTTTCGCGGTCAGTTCGAGAAAATAGAAACACGCAATGAATTTTTGAAGCTGATCAGCTCGAATCTTTCCTAAATTTGGTTGAAGTTCCCTAACGTAAAAGTATCGGGGGAAGCCTTGGGAAGGTGCTTTTAGTCTGCAAAAGGATGCTGTAATATCCAAAAGCCTTGGATGGGGATGTAGGTTTTACCACTCGGTATCGCCTATTTAATCTTGGCACTTTTATTGCTTTGTACCCGATGAATCAGTAATTTTCATCATGTCAAAAACTACAGCAAACAAATACAAAAAGCTATATCTAGGGCTGCTTTTTGATGGTATCGGAGCGCTTTCGTTGGCCTTGCCTTTCATCGGGGATTTCGCCGATGTCATCTGGGCGCCGGTAGCAGGTTGGCTCATGACCCGCATGTACAGGGGAAAAGCGGGCCAGGCTGCCGGTTTCATTACCTTTTTGGAGGAGATTGTTCCAGGATTGGATATCATCCCTACTTTTACCCTTATGTGGTTATATACTTATGTTTTAAAAGGAGCAAAAAGGGGAAGGGTCATCGAAGTGGATTAAGTTTCTAGCAGGTTTTTATTGCTTTCAAACACTTGTGGTCATGAATCATCAAACCTTTTGGAAATGGTCAAGAGGCATCTATCGTTTTTTGATAGTCCTCTGCACTATTGCCATCATTGTAGCCATCATTTTGTTTTATTTCAACGGCGATTCATTGTAAGAAGTTTTCAAATGTTTTCTTTCAAGACTACTGATCCTACCCTAAACAGCCACTTATAAAGGATAATGACCGATGGCTCCACCTTTGAAGACCAACATGGAACCACCGTTCATTAAATCGTAATTTCCGGGAAAGCTTTATTCGACCGTGACGTCGAAGCTTACCGCGATATCGGTTTCCCCGCCGGCATCGGAGAGCGTTCCATCATTCGGTTTTTTAGGTTCGTGACGCAGTGTAAACGTCAAGGTACCTTGGCTGGGGGACCCTGCAATGATTCGGAATTCGGTGCCAAGCGGGTTTTGGTCGCCATCGAAATTAGTGTATTCAGTGGTAGCTTCCAGTCCGCCACCGACACTAAAGAAGAATTGATGTTCCTCTGCCTCTTCCTCCACTTCCTCGGTGATATTCTCGGCCGGGGAAACGGTCTCGTTCAAAACGGTTATAACGCCGTTATAAGTAGTATCCGATGTTAGAGGACCGGATACCGTTACCACGGGAGCGTTGGGACCGTCGCCGTCCAAATCCTGGGATTGGAGGGTAACAGGAGTACCTGTTTGGGGGGTCAAGGTCACGTTCAGGGTTGTGATTACCTCCTCTTCGTTAACGACTTGGGGAGTGTCATCATCATTGTCGCAACTGAATGTGAGTAGACCAATGGCCATTGAAAGAATGCTTAGTTGTACTAGTTTCATAGTTGAAATGTTTAAAAATTAATGTAATTGTTAAGGTTCATTATGTTTTAGATGATCCATTTGATACGAAGTGCCAGATTCCGACCAAGGTCATCGGCAAAAAAACGCAATCGGTTCAAATAATCCCGATAGCGGGTGTTGAATACATTTGTAACACGAAGGCCCAAGGTAAGGTCGTTGTTTGCAATCAATGTCAACCTTGTCTCCAGGTCCAAGTCAAGCAAATGATAGGCTGGAGGCGGGGTATTGATGTCTAGAACCACCTGCTCATTCGCTACTGGCGAAAAAACTTCAATATTTTCCGGAAATTCATTTTGTCGAAAAACATAGCGGCTTTCCACTGCTATTCGAAGTTTTCGTAATTGGGGGTTCTGGTACACAAGTCCATTTTCCAAATGTACCGGTGGAACATTGATCAATGGGCCTTCCAAGGTCTCGTCTTTTCCTTTTATAAAGGAAAACCGATGTTCGCTCCGCCATGTAGGCGTCCATTGGGAATAGAGGGATGCATCAATCCCGGCAAAAATGGCGTCAGTCTGTCGGTAGGTCCAAACGGGGAACGCTCCCCGGATAGTAAATTCTACTCCTGAAGGTTCCAGTAAGACAAAGTCATTGATACGATTTACATAGGGGGCGAGGACATATCCCCATTTCTCGGAATCTTTTTCCACCGAAACGGCTATTTTATGGGAGGTTTCACTGGTTATACGCAAATCTCCCAATTCAATCCGTGCCGCCGAATGGTGAAGGCCCTCACTAAACAGTTCGGAGGGATTGGGCGCCCTTTGTGCCAAGGCATAATTTGCCCGAACTTTGGAATCTTCGCCAAAGGTGTGCTCTACACCTGCCGTAGCGGAAAAATTGTGATAATCCAAAACCGGATTGGTCAATAATTGTGATCCAAGGTCCTCTATGATCAAATCGTTAAAATCGATATCATATCCCCTTTCTGCCCATCGGGAAGCCTGATAGAATTTCCTGGCATCTATCCGGCTAAAATCATATCGAAGTCCGGCATCGATTACCCAAGACGGAGAGACATAATATTCGGTAAGTGCAAAAGCCCCAAAATCGTAGCGATCGTAATCGGGTATCAAACGACGTACACCTGTTGATGGGTCGGCACTGTTGTTCTGATACCTTGCCATCAGACCAAGGTGTATGCGGTTTTGTTCACTGGCATCGGCCCTGAAATCGGTGGATATGGTGTGGGTGGTCAATCTCAGGTCAATAGATGGGATGTCTCGCGTCTCCCCTCTACGCAGGTCGTACTCGAATCGCTGATTCTGTTGAAAATCGTATTGCAACGACAACTTTCCAGCTCCCTCAAAGCGTTTATAATAGCTTCCCTTCGCCAAATGATGTGTCACCTCTTGGCTTGGACTGCCGATGGTATAGGTAAAGTCCTCAACGACATTCGGTGTCTGACTGTTGATGGCTTGGATCAGGTCATCGACGTTGCCGATATGGGAGGCCCGAAGGATGGCAATATCCGAATCGAAAAAAGAATAATAGGCTTCCCATCCTTCCTCAAAGCTATTTTTCCCAAGGGAAAACGAAGCTCCAATTTGAGCAATTCCGGTATTGGAAAGAATATAGTCGGGGGCCTCCAAGTCCCCGAAACGTTTATAGGAAGCTTGCCCTTTGATGAACCATCCATTTTTATAGGACTTCGTCAACTCTAGGGTTCCACTGCCACCCCTACCGTTGGTAACCCCGTTCAACAACACCTTTCCATAAAGACTGTCTTGGGCCCTGATTTTTTCGGGTTCGACCAAAATGACCCCACCGATGGCATCCCCTCCGTATTGCAGGGCACCAGCACCTTTGATCAAGGTTGTTTTACCCGCCAGGTTAATATCGATGTTGGGTGCATGCTCATCGCCCCATTCCATATCCTGCATGCGCACCCCGTTGTTTAAAATGGTGACACGGCTACCACTGAGCCCCTGCACAACAGGCTTCACAATAGCGGCTCCGGTGTTGAGGGAGGAAACACCGGTAATCCGTTTCAAGGCATCGCCGATACTATTTCCCGTGTAGCGTTCCAGATCTGTGCTTAGGATCGTTTCTTCTTGGGAGGAGTTGGTTCTTTCCTTTATGGCACTTCCTACCACTTGCACCTCTTCCAACTCCTCTAAATGATGCTCCAAAGTAATCTTTATAAAGGACTCTTCATCTTCGACATCCGCTCTCACGAATCGGGAAATGCATTCAGGGTGGGAGACTTCCAATTCCACAAACCCCTCACAGAGATCATCAATATAAAATCGCCCGGAAGCATCTGTAGTTACTTGCCTATCAAGACCAGTCACCACAACGGAAGCACCGGCCAAAGGGGTTTTGTCATGAAAATCGATGACCGTACCGCTTAAGCTATAGGGACATTCTTGTGCTAAAACAATCGCTACAGACCCAAAGGTCATGAAGCATAGAAAAAGGAATTTCATTTTTGAAATTATTAGGATTACCTGCCAAAATCCCATTTTTGGAAGGGCACTGGGCACTATGGGTCAATATCCTAACAGGGGGGTGGTCTTCCGAAGAGCGAAGCACGCTGAAGCCGTTGATAGGTCAACGCCTGGTAGTCGAATTGGATAGTTGTAGCGGAAGGAATCTCAACAAAATCATACCAATAGTCGAGACTTGGGCTTAACGGGGGGTGTTGGTTTTCGACGGCAATATCGCAGATACTGCAGTGCTCGATAACCGTTTCATCATATACTTCATGGGCATACACATGAAACGAGGAAACCTTGACCGCCAAAAGGATCAAAAGCAGAAAAGATATTCTCAGATAGAAACTTTTACTTTTCACGAGTTAAAAGTAGCCAATATGGATTGTCATTCATGTTAAAGAAAACACAATTTCATTTGAACAGAAAGCCAAGTCCCATCCGGGAAAGCATTTTCTTTTCAAAGTTCCAGAAAAACCGGAATTGGCCGAACATCCATCCGAAAATTACAAGCAGTACCTGATAGAACGGGAAAATCAGCAAAATCCGAAGGGTCCAGTAGAGGAACCCACCAAGACCATTTTCAGGAAAAGCCTCTCGGGCCATACCAATCCATTCCAAAAAGGGTTTGGCGACGTATACCGAGGAGGAACCGGTGATGGCAAAGACAATACAAATGACGATTATTTGAACGTTCGATTCGATGCCCCAGCGTTTCTTTAATTTTTCCATAGCGATTTTTTCGCTAGCAAAGATATCAGATTCTTGGAAGAAACGGCCCCAGCCGTTGGTTGTATTTTCGTTGAAAAAAGATAAAGTAGTTGTATAGCTTATAATTAACCTCATACCCATAATCGATTTGTGGGTTGTAGTCGATTTGTAACAAATAGAGTTGGGGATTGAACTGTCGTGGCATCAAAACGCGTTGGTTCCAATTCATGACAAAAATGGCGTTACGGCTCTCCAGGTAATTCTGTGAATAGTAGCCCTCGGGCCTGGCAATACTTTGTAACCATGTGTAGAAACCCGGTTCAATAATGATGATTTCATACTCGGTCTTATCGCTGGCAATCCGTACCGTATCTTCTGCGGTTTCATTGAAAACCGCTTCTTCGGCTTCCGAAATGGCTATGGTTTTCCTTGTACTACCACAACTCGTTGCAAACAAACCGATCAGTACCAAAAAAGCAAGTATTTTTAGTATGTTCTTATTCATACTTAGGAAGTTACGAAAAAAGCCATTCCACACGGGGAACGGCTTTATTAAAAAATGTTAAGACGTACGTTATTTGCCAAACAGCCCTCCGAGAAGTCCTCCAAGTCCTCCTTTTTTCTTATTACTTCCCATCACCATATCGGCCACATCGTCTAGGATGCTACCATCCCCGTCTGCATCGAGCAAGGTGGTTATAAGGCTCTGATTTTGTTGGGGCTGTCCGCCCAGCATACTTCCAAGCAAGGCATTCATGCCGGAGGCATCGTTGACATTACTTTGTGCGGTTTGTCTGCCAACAAAACCCATTACAATGGGAGCGGCAATTTTTAGAATGTTGGCGATCGATCCCGCATCCATCCCTGATTTTTCACTTAAGGCATTTTCCACTTGTGGCTGTCTGTCGCCGAACACGTGGCCCAAAATACCTGCTCCGTCGTTTACTACCGATTCGTCGACACCACCCCCGAAAAGGCCGCCCAGGTTGTCCAAAATACTTCCATCGTGCTTGTTTGAGAGTGCGTTCATGAGACCTTGTGCCCCTTGTGGGGAAGACTTGACGTTCTTCTTCATGGCCCCTAATAGCAAGGGCATCGCCATACTAAGTACATCGGCGGTCTTGTTTTCGGGTTGCCCAGTTTGCCCGGCAACCCCGTTGATAAGCTGTTTGCCCATGGGGCTGTTCAATAAATCCAGTAATCCTGCCATAGTGTAGTGTTTTAAAAATTGGCTGGTAATGTACAAAAAAGTGCCTCCTTGGCGAAAGGCTTGTGGTATTTATTTTCCCCCACCCAACAAATGGATAATTTGAGTGGCTAATTCGGTACCGATCCTATCCTGGGCTTCTTGAGTGGCCGCTCCGATATGCGGTGTCAATGAGATGTTAGGATGCATCAAGAGGGGAATCTCCGGTTTTGGTTCCGATTCGAATACATCGAGTCCGGCGAAGGCGACGGTACCATCGGCCAGGGCATCCACCAAGGCTACTTCGTCCAAAACACCACCGCGGGCCGCATTCACGATACCCACACCTTTTTTCATCAATGCAAATTCGTTTTTTCCGATAACATATTCCTTTTGTGCGGGGACGTGAATCGTTATGAAGTCGGCAGTTTTTAGAATTTCCTCTTTTGGGACCGAAGTAAAATCGAAGGAAACCGATTGCCCATCGAAAAAGGGAACTTCCAAGCTTGCTTTTTCTATGAATGGATCGGTATACACGACCTTCATACCTACACCCAATGCTATTTTAGCAGTTGCCTGCCCTATTCTTCCAAAACCGATGACTCCCAAGGTCTTTCCACGTAGTTCGCTTCCCTTGGCATACGATTTTTTAAGGTCTTTGAACTTACGGTCACCTTCTAGGGGCATGGCACGGTTCGAGTCATGTAGAAAACGTACCCCGCCAAATAAGTGTGCAAAAACCAGTTCGGCTACCGACTCTGAGGATGCGGCCGGGGTATTGATTACGTACAGCCCCTTTTCCTTGGCATATTCCACGTCGATATTATCCATTCCCACACCTCCGCGACCGATAAGCTTTAAGCCCGGACAGCTATCTATTAGGTCTTTGCGTACTTGGGTGGCGCTACGTACCAACAGACCGACCACCTTATTTTCATTGATATAGTTTGCCAATTGTTCCTGGGCAACCTTTACCGTAATAACCTCGAACCCCCCTTTTTCCAATGCTGACACCCCGGTCTCCGAGATTCCGTCGTTTGCTAATATTTTCATCAGTATATTCCTGGTTGTTATGTTTTTGGTTTCCGATACAAAACGGCTATTGAATAATTCCAAGGCCGTTGTTTTATTGGCCCTGTATATTATCCTTTACGTTCCATTTCACTCATGACATCGACCAGGACACCGACACTTTCCAAAGACAGGGCATTGTACATCGACGCTCTGTACCCTCCAACGGAACGATGTCCGTTGAGGCCGTTGATACCTGCCTCTTTCAGCATATGGTCAAAAGTTTCCTTTAAGCCTTCATCGGCAAGATTGAAGGTGGCGTTCATGTGGGAACGGTCTTCTTTGTTGGCATAGCCTTCGAACACAGGATTCAAATCGATTTCCGAATAAAGCAACTGCGCCTTCTTCTCGTTTATTTCCTCTATTGCGGAAATTCCGCCCAAGTTCTTGAGCCATTCCAGGGTAAGCATCGATACATATACCGCAAATACCGAAGGGGTGTTGAACATACTGTCTTTTGCGATATGCACCTGATAATCTAGCATCGAAGGGATTTTTCTGGATACTTTCCCTAAAATAGCTTCCTTGACCACAACCAAAGTGGTGCCGGCGGGACCCATATTTTTTTGTGCACCTGCATAGATTAGGTCGAATTGTGAAAAATCGAGCTGCCTAGAAAAAATATCGGAACTCATGTCGCACACCAGTGGTGCTTCGGTCTTTGGAAATTTTTTCAATTGGGTGCCAAAAATGGTGTTGTTCGATGTTAAATGCAAATAATCGAGACCTTCCGGGATGGTGTATCCTTTGGGGATATAATTAAAGTTTTCGTCTTTTGAGGAACCCACTTCGACCACTTCACCGAAAAGTTTGGCCTCCTTGATGGCTTTATCGCTCCAAGTACCTGTATTCAAATAGCCGGCTTTGGACTCCATGAGATTATAGGCGACCATCAGAAATTCCAAACTTGCACCCCCCTGAAGGAAAAGGGCTTGGTACCCTTGGTCTTCCAATCCAAGAAGTTCCAAGGCCAATGAACGCGCTTTTTCCATGACGGCTACGAAATCCTTGCTACGGTGGGAGATTTCTATCAAGGACAGGCCCGAGCCGTTGAGATCCATTACCGCTTCGGAGGCTTTTAAAAGTACTTCTTGGGGCAGTATACAAGGACCTGCGCTAAAATTGTGTTTTTTCATACCGGTGCAGAATTTATATCGGATTAAAATGATTGTTAAATGAAGCCAAAGGTCATAAATTTAGGGAGAAATCCTGCTATTAGGAACCTTTTAAATGTATTATATTTTCAACAGGAAATCAACAGTATCCACCCCGTCTGCGTAATCTGAAAGGGCAGGGGACTGCGTTTGTCCAAAAGCGACCTCGTTTTCCACGACCCCTTCGGAAACAACACATTGTAATTGGTCCCGATCATTTTGCAACCGGCTCTTCAGGGAGGAGAGGTCTTTATAGTGTTCATAGAACAAGCTGGCAATGGGCGAGGCATATCCAGTGTCTTCCTTTAAGATAAGAAAACCATTGTCGAGTAACTGGAAATCGGACATCAAATAAACCGCTTTGTTATAGTCGTAGTTATTGGCGTATTTCGCTTGGTCGATAATTGCATGAAAAGGATAAAGGGCTTGAAAAAAAAGGTCAAAATCGTATCCATCGGGTACAAAAAGCTTGGAAACACTTCTACAGCCTAAACCGTAGTAGCGAAAAATATCTTCTCCCAACCCTGCTAGTTGTTCCTTGGTTTCCTTCCCAGTGAGTACGGCTGCCGAATTTCGATTCTTTCGAATGATATTCGGTCCTTTGCCGAAGTAGTATTCGAAGTAACGGGCCGTGTTGTTACTTCCCGTGGCAATGACCGCATCGTAATCCTGCAATGTACCTTTCACCAGTACAACTTTAGATTGTATTATTGGCTCAAGTGAAACTAGGTAATCCCTTATAAAAGAGATTAATACGGTATCATTGGAGGATAATTTGGCCAGTACCCTATTTCCGGTCAGTAGTATGGATAAAAAATCGTGAAAACCGACCAAGGGAATGTTGCCCGCCATAATAAGGGCAACCGTTTTTTCTTCCCCGGGATACGGGTCCTGTAGAAGCTTATATCGCGATAGCCAGCCGCCGAGCGCTTCCTCGGTTAGAAGGTTTCCCCAGCTGTTCAGCGCGAACAGCACGTTATCCTCGGTAAACCAGCCATTCTGATGTTTGGCTTGGGTGACAGCGTTCGTTAATTTTTCTACCCAGGGCGCTTCCCCGGAGGTACCATTGCAGAAATCCCTAAGAAACCCGCCGAGTTTTACGAAAGCACTAAATGTTTCAGGTTGGCCGCCCATATATTTGTCAAAGATTGTATTCCGCTTTACCTTTGCGCAAAAATACGGATACTCAATTGAATTTATGAGCTTAAAGTAGTCGCGATTTCAGCGGCACTAATTAAATTCAGCATCAAGAAGAAGAAAATATGGCAATAATTATTACTGACGAATGTATCAATTGTGGAGCTTGTGAACCTGAATGCCCCAATACCGCTATTTACGAGGGTGCCGATGAATGGCGTTACAGCGATGGCACCTCCTTGAAGGGTGCGGTGGTACTACCAGACGGGAAAGAAGTCAATGCCGATGAGGTGCAAGAGCCCCTTAGTGATGAAATTTACTATATCGCGCCGGATAAATGCACCGAGTGTATGGGCTTTCACGAAGAGCCACAATGTGCCGCTGTTTGTCCGGTAGATTGTTGTGTGCCCGACGAGGATCGAGTGGAGACGGAGGAAGAGTTGTTGGGCAAGCAAAAGTTTATGCACCCCGACGGATAGGGGCAATAGTTTGAAGGCTATTTTTTAGATAGTACCACGGTACGCTAAACGATTCGCCCGGATATATGTCTGGGCTTTTTTATGGAAAGAAAGGAAGGGTATACGGGATTTTGGAAAAAGTTGGGATGTTTTCTGAGCATGTTAACCCTACTTGTTTTTCTGATGCTCTTTCTCTATATCCTCTATGTTGTTTTTTTCAATGACAAGGAGTGGTTCAACATCCTATAATTTTGGGACCCTTTTTGGCTACAAACGATATTCCAATATTTTAGCCGCAATCTCCTTCAATAACTTGGCGCTTGCCATTGCCGTCATATCATTGATATCCCGGGTAGGATTATATTCCACGATATCGGCCCCGAGAATGGGCACCCTTATTTTGTGGATGATGTCGATTACCTGCCTTATGCTGAGTCCGCCAGGCTCGTAATGGGAAACTCCCGGCGCGTAGGCCGGATCGATTGCATCGATATCCAAGGAAAGGTAGATGGGCTTCTTGAATTCAGGGAATTTATTTGCATCGAAATGCTTCATTTCTATAATCTCGACCCTGAACTTTTTTGCCTGCTCCCTTTGATGGGTCGAGAGGGTACGCACACCCACCTGTACCAGTCGGGAAGCCAATTGGTTCTCCATGATGCGTGCAAACGGACAAGCGTGGGAATAGGGGTCTCCTTCAAAATCGTGGTACAAATCCCCATGGGCGTCGATATGCAATATTTGTACAGCACCATACACCCGATGAAATGCTTTAACGATTGGAAAGGTGATGGAATGGTCTCCGCCCAAGGTAATCAAGGGGTGTCCTTTGCTTAGATTTTCAGCTGTGATTTTTTCAATATCAAAATACGAATCGATTTCATAGTCCCCTACATCCTTGAAGATTTCCGGTCGCAGCTCCAATCCCGATTCCGCAAAGTAATTGGCAGAATCGCTGTGATAAGCTTTTCGAATCAATGGGGGCGCCAAGGCGGGGCCTCTCAGAAAGGACGACTTTTCGTCATAGGGTATTCCTTGTAACACTAGTTGGTTTTGCATACCGCCTAAAATACTAAAAAGCGCACAGGTATTTCGTCTAACTCCCCTTTATACCTTAGGGTACGAAATCCTTCCCCGGTGTTCGACGCCAATTCATTGCCATGGGTGTCGCTCAATAGGAATGTAACAACTATCTTTGCGCCCGAATTAGAAGTATGGCGAATATCACAGCGCCCCTAAAGTAGAAAAAATGAAAGCAGGTATCGTAGGATTGCCCAATGTAGGTAAGTCGACCCTTTTTAATTGCCTCTCCAATGCCAAGGCGCAGAGCGCGAATTTTCCTTTCTGCACCATAGAGCCCAATATCGGAGTTGTAAATGTGCCGGACGAACGATTGGAAAAGCTCGAAAGTTTGGTGCACCCGGAGCGGGTGGTCCCTGCTACTGTCGAGATTGTCGACATCGCCGGGCTGGTGAAGGGTGCTAGCAAGGGTGAGGGACTCGGAAATCAATTTTTGGGCAATATCCGTGAGACCGATGCCATTCTTCACGTGCTGCGATGCTTTGACAATGACAATGTCGTTCATGTCGACGGGTCGGTAGATCCCATACGCGACAAGGAGACCATTGATATGGAGCTGCAGCTGAAGGACTTGGAAACGGTAGAAAAGAAACTCGATAAGGTAAAACGGGCCGCCAAAACAGGAAACAAGGAAGCCCAAAAAGAAGAGGCGGTCTTATTAAAAATCAAGGAAGGATTGGAAGCGGGTATTTCGGTACGCGCCATCGACATCGAAAAGGACGCCCGGGCGGAGTACGTGAAACCGTTGCAATTTATTACCGATAAACCGGTCATGTATGTCTGTAATGTGGATGAGGCAGCTGCCGTAACGGGCAACGCCTATGTGGACCGGGTGAAGAAGGCGGTTGCGAACGAGAATGCCGAGGTAATTTACCTGGCGGTGGGCACCGAGGCCGATATCACCGAGCTGGACACCTATGAGGAACGTCAACTATTTTTGGAGGATTTAGGGCTTTCCGAACCGGGTTCCGCAGTTTTGATCCGGGGTGCCTATCGATTGTTGAACCTGGAGACCTATTTCACCGCCGGGGAAAAGGAGGTGCGCGCATGGACGATTCCGAAAGGTGCCACCGCGCCTCAAGCGGCAGGTGTCATCCATACCGATTTTGAAAAAGGCTTTATCCGGGCCGAGGTGATTTCCTATGATGACTATGTGCAATACGGCAGCGAGGCCAAAGTAAAGGAAGCGGGTAAAATGCGTGTCGAAGGCAAGGAGTACATCGTCAAGGACGGTGATGTGATGCATTTTAGGTTCAACGTGTAGGGCCTCATTCAAGCTTTTTTGTTCAAGGTTCAATTTTGAAAAATAGCATTCATTGATTTTCAACTTGGAACTTTAGACCCCTGCTATCAACAATCTCCCTATTTTCGTTGTTAATTACTTTAACACTTAGGGGTTTTATCTTTTTCAGAGTCGTGCTATCTTTAGCATCACTTTCACAAAACCCCGTAAGATGTCTCAGAATACCCAATATACCGAAGATAATATTCGCTCGCTCGATTGGAAAGAGCATATTCGTCTGCGTCCTGGAATGTACATCGGAAAGTTGGGTGATGGCTCCTCTGCCGATGATGGAATTTACATCCTGCTAAAGGAAGTCATCGATAACTGTATCGACGAATTTGTCATGGGAGCGGGCAAGACCATAGAAATCAGCATCAAGGACCAAACGGTGAAGGTGCGCGATTACGGTCGTGGCATTCCTTTGGGAAAAGTGGTCGACGTGGTTTCCAAAATGAATACCGGGGGTAAATATGATACCCGTGCGTTCAAAAAATCCGTCGGTCTCAATGGAGTGGGCACCAAGGCAGTGAATGCCCTTTCCAGCTACTTCGAGGTGCAATCCTCCAGGGAAAACAAAATTAAAACGGCGCAGTTCAAGCAAGGCAATCTGGTGACCGAGGAAGGCCCGGTGGAAACCTCCAAGCGGAAGGGGACCAAAGTAACTTTTATACCCGATGAGGCCATTTTTAAGAAATTCAAATACCGTAATGAGTATGTAGAACGCATGCTTAAAAATTATGTGTATCTAAATCCTGGACTGACAATCGTTTTCAACGGGGAAAAATTCCATTCGGAAAACGGATTAAAGGATTTGTTGGAGGATAATAACAACAGTGAAGACCTGTTGTACCCCGTCATCCATTTAAGGGGCGACGATATCGAGGTGGCCATCACCCATAGCAAAACCCAGTATAGCGAGGAGTACCATTCCTTCGTCAACGGCCAGCATACCACGCAGGGGGGAACACATCAATCCGCTTTTAGGGAAGCCATTGTTAAGACCGTTCGGGATTTTTACGGAAAGAACTACGATGCCTCGGACATTCGAAAATCGATTATTTCCGCCATTTCCATCAAGGTCATGGAACCTGTATTCGAAAGCCAGACCAAGACCAAACTGGGATCGACCGATATGGGGGGTGATTTTCCGACGGTTCGTACCTATATCAATGATTTTATCGGGAAGTATCTCGACAACTACCTTCATAAAAATTCCGAAACGGCCGAAAAATTGCAGCGAAAGATCATGATGGCCGAAAAAGAGCGTAAGGAACTGTCCGGTATTCGGAAACTGGCCAGGGATCGCGCCAAAAAATCGAACCTACACAACAAAAAACTTCGGGACTGTCGGGTACATTTGGGTGATATGAAAAAGGATAATCGTTTGGATAGTACCCTTTTCATTACAGAGGGGGATTCCGCCTCCGGTTCGATTACCAAGTCCAGGGATGTAAATACCCAAGCGGTTTTTAGTTTAAGGGGCAAACCTTTGAACTCCTACGGCATGTCCAAAAAAATCGTCTATGAAAACGAGGAGTTCAACCTATTGCAAGCGGCACTAAATATCGAGGAATCGATGGAGGACCTGCGTTATAACAATATCGTTATCGCGACCGACGCCGATGTAGATGGCATGCACATTCGCTTGTTGCTGATTACCTTCTTTCTACAATTTTTTCCAGAATTGATCAAGGAAGGCCATTTGTATATTCTGCAGACCCCCTTGTTCCGTGTGCGGAACAAAAAAGAGACTATCTACTGCTACAGCGAGGAGGAGCGAAAGGCGGCTATTGCCAAGCTTTCCGGTAAACCGGAAATCACCCGTTTCAAAGGGCTGGGCGAAATCTCTCCGGATGAATTCAAGCATTTTATCGGGGACGATATCCGGTTAGAACCGGTAATGCTCGACAAGGCAATGTCTATCGAGGAACTGTTGAGCTTTTATATGGGGAAAAATACCCCAAGCCGTCAGGAATTTATAATTGAAAACTTGAAAGTAGAAATAGATTTAGTAGAAGAAAACCAACTATAACCAGACTAATACGAATCTTTCCGAATGGAAGAAAATGACGAACTAAACTTGCCGAGCGGAGAGGAAGGCCAATCCAATGATGAATCGGCAGGGCCTAATGAAAATGGGGATTCGCTAGAAGGAGCAGAAGACACGTTAGACACTACCGACGAAGAGCCCGTGGAGGATACCGCGCAAGACGATGCCCTGACCCGGGTGTCGGGCATGTACAAGGATTGGTTCCTCGATTATGCATCCTATGTAATTTTGGAGCGGGCCGTACCCGCCATCGAGGACGGTTTTAAACCGGTACAACGACGTATTATGCATGCTTTGAAAGAGCTCGACGATGGCCGCTACAACAAAGTGGCCAACGTAGTTGGGCATACGATGCAATACCACCCCCACGGTGATGCCAGCATCGCGGATGCCATGGTACAGATCGGTCAGAAAGACCTATTGATCGATACCCAGGGGAACTGGGGGAACATTCTAACGGGGGATGGGGCGGCCGCTAGCCGGTATATCGAAGCACGCCTGTCGAAGTTTGCGTTGGAGGTAGTTTTTAGTCCGAAGATTACCGAATGGCAACTCTCTTACGACGGTCGAAAAAAAGAACCGGTGCATCTTCCGGTTAAATTCCCACTCTTGCTTGCCCAAGGGGCCGAGGGAATTGCGGTAGGGCTCTCGACCAAAGTGATGCCGCACAATTTTAACGAGCTGATAGATGCCTCGATTAAGCATTTGAAAGGACAGCGATTCAAATTGTTCCCTGACTTCCCTACCGCAGGTATCATAGATGTAAGCAACTATAATGACGGATTACGAGGGGGTAAGATCCGGGTTCGGGCAAGGATTGCCCAGCACGATAAAAATACACTGAAAATCAGTGAAATACCTTACGGAACCAATACTTCTTCTTTAATCGATTCCATCCTCAAGGCCAATGATAAGGGGAAGATTAAAATCAAGAAAATCGAGGATAATACGGCCGCGGAAGTTGAGATTCTGGTTCATTTGCCCTCCGGTATTTCGCCAGACAAGACGATTGATGCCCTATATGCCTTTACCTCCTGTGAGTCGTCAATATCTCCGTTGGCGTGTATTATAGAAGACAATAAGCCCCTGTTTATCGGTGTCACTGAAATGCTACGTCGCTCTACCGATGCCACGGTCGACCTGTTGAGACAGGAGCTGGAAATACAGCTGAACGAACTCGAAGAGCAATGGCATTATGCTTCGCTGGAGCGAATCTTTATCGAAAACCGTATATATCGGGATATCGAGGAGGAAGAAACCTGGGAAGGGGTCATTGCCGCCATCGACAAGGGGTTGAAACCGCATGTGAAAAACTTGAAAAGAGCGGTGACCCAGGATGATATCGTTCGTTTGACGGAAATCCGTATCAAGCGTATCTCCAAGTTCGATTTGGATAAGGCCCAACAAAATCTGGATAATCTCGAGAAAAAAATCGCCGAGGTACAACACCACCTTGAAAATCTGGTCGATTTTGCCATCGATTACTTCAAAAACCTGAAAAGCACCTATGGTCAGGGTAGGGAACGCAAGTCGGAAATCCGCATATTCGATGAAATCGAGGCAACCAAGGTGGTGATTCGCAATACAAAGCTCTACGTGAACCGGGAAGAGGGCTTTGTAGGCACGTCCTTGCGAAGGGATGAGTATGTAACGGATTGTAGCGACATCGATGATATTATCGTCTTTACCAAGGATGGCAAAATGATGGTTACCAAAGTCGATTCGAAAACGTTTGTCGGTAAGAATATTTTGCATGTCGCGGTCTTTAAAAAGAAAGATAAACGCACTATTTACAACATGATCTACAAAGACGGTAGAGGGGGCGCAACGTACATCAAACGTTTTGCCGTCACTAGTATAACCCGTGATAAGGCCTATGACCTGGGAACCGGGAAGTCCGGGACCGATGTACTCTATTTTTCGGCCAATCCCAATGGAGAGGCGGAAGTGGTTACCGTGATGCTTCGACAGGTAGGAAGCATCAAAAAATTAAAGTGGGATGTCGATTTTGCCGATGTATTGATCAAGGGGCGGGCCTCCAAGGGCAATATCGTTACCAAATATTCGGTAAAACGAATTGAACTGAAAGAAAAAGGCCTTTCTACCCTGAAGCCCAGAAAGCTTTGGTTCGACGACACGGTGCAACGTTTGAATACCGATGAGCGTGGGGAATACCTCGGGGAGTTTACGAGTGATGACCGCTTGCTGATCGTGAATCAAAGAGGCATGGTCAAAACGGTTATTCCAGAGTTGACGTTGCGGTTTGACGATGATATGGTAGTGTTGGAAAAATGGATTCCAAACAAACCCCTGAGCGCCATCTACTGGGCGGGGGAAAAAGAGTTGTTCTACGTGAAACGTTTCTTGGTGGAGAATCCCGATAAGGAAGAAATGATTATCAGCGACCATCCAAAATCCTATCTGGAAGCTATTTTTACCGATTACCGACCTCAAGCGGAAATTGTTTTTGCCAAGAAACGGGGGCAGGATCGTAAAGAGAACCTTGAGCTCAATCTGGAGGAGTTCATCGCCGTTAAAGGTATCACGGCGATGGGCAATCAGCTTACCAAAGAAAAAGTATTGGAAATCAACGCAATGGAACCCCTCCCTTATGAAGCCCCGGAACCCCAGAATCCAGAGGAAATCGAAGTAATCGACGAAGAGAAGGTAGATGCAACTGCAGAAAAAGAAAGCCCCAAAGCGTCCAAAGACACCAGTGACAAAAAGAAAACTGACAAGGGACAAGACGATGAAGACGGTACGTTGACCTTATTCTAAGTGCTATGTATTCAGGCAAGGCCACAACGGTGCTATCCATCTGCAAAACAATCGCGCATTATATCTTGCCTTTGATATAACATAACTATACGGATGAAAAACTTTGTAAAGGAATTCAAAAATTTCGCGGTGAAAGGGAATATGGTCGATATGGCCATTGGAATCATCATCGGTACCGCTTTCAATAACGTAGTAAATGTTTTGGTAAAGAAAGTGGCCATGCCACCGCTGTCATTATTGACCAATAATGTTACCTTGGCCAATAAGAAATGGGTGCTTCGCGAAGCGGGTGATACGGTAGAGGAGGTGGCCATTGGATACGGGGAATTGCTAGAGGTCGTTATCGACTTTGGAGTCATTGCCCTGACCATTTTCGTGGTACTGAAAGCTTTTAATAAATTCAAGGACAAAGCGGAAGACCCGAAGGACGAGGCTGTTAAAACACCGAAAGACATCGAGTTGTTGGCCAGTATGGAGCAATTGATGAAAGAACAGAACAGCTTGTTAAAACAGTTAAAAGAGTGAATTGTTTATGATTCCTCCCTTAAAATGATTATAATCAGAGGTAACTGTTAAACAACTTCTTCAATTAGAAATGTTTATCCCTATATTTAACGGAAATTAATTTAAATGGATTTTACCAACCCCCTGGTATACGGTGTTCCTTGCTTCATCGCTTTTATACTTCTCGAATTAACATATAGCAAAACACACGGAGACGACCATTTATACGAGTGGAAGGATTTGTTTGCCAGTGGTGCCATGGGTATAGGATCGGCGATTATTGCTCCTTTGGTCAAAGTTGTTTCGGCCATCGTCATTTTTGAATATACTTTTGAGTTCTTCAATCCACTGGTAGACGGGGTGCGTACCAATATCATGGGTTATGAATCTTTTGGCTATGCCTGGTATGTCTGGTTGCTCTGTCAGTTGGCAGATGACTTCACCTATTATTGGTTTCACCGCGCAAATCATGAGATCCGCATTTTGTGGGCTGCGCATATCGTGCACCACTCCTCGGACAATTTTAATTTGGGTACAGCGGTTCGTAACGGTTGGTTCACTATTCTTTACAAGCCCTTGTTCTATATGTGGATGCCTGCCATCGGTTTCCCTCCGGAAATGGTGGTCGTTGCCTTGGGTATCGAAGCATTGTGGCAATTTCAGTTACATTCGGTGTATGTTCCCAAGATGGGATGGGTTGAAAAGATTTTCAACACCCATACCATGCATCAGGTACACCATGCCCAAAACGTGGAGTATCTGGATAAAAACCATGGTGGCTTTTTAAACATTTTTGACAAACTATTCGGTACTTGGAAAGAATTGGACGATGATATCGACGTAAAGTACGGGGTCATTCATGCGCCTAATTCCTATAATCCCTTGGTTATTCTTACCCATGAGTTCAAAGATATCTGGAACGACACCAAAAAGTCTCCGAAACTAACCCATAAGCTCATGTATATCTTTGGCCCCCCGGGGTGGAGCCATGACGGTAGCACCATGACGGTAAAGCAGCAGCAACGCCTTTTCCGGGAGCAAAAAAAGAAAAATCCAGCGGTGGCCTTTAGTAGGCCCAATTAGGCGATCCGGAGGCTTAAACAAACCAGAAAGAGGGGTAGAGGATGCAATCGCGTTCCTGTAGCACTTCGGCGACTATGCCTTAGTCATCATTTCCGATGCCATTGCTGGGTACGGTAGAAAAAGCTGACATACCCCCTAACGTTCAGGATGTCGGGGTTGTCGTCGTCGATCCATATCTTACAGTCGTACCGCTTTCCTTTCTTGGGGTCGAAAATGGTGCCATCTTCATATTCATCCCCATCTTTTTTCATTTCCTTCATGATGACCAGCCCTTTGACCGGTTTGTTCTTGTCATCCCCCTCACATTTGGTACAAAGCCTTCCACGGTCTTCTTCCTGAAGTAGCTCGACTATTTTTCCATAGACCTTACCGTCATTCTCATAAATTTCGACCACGGATTTGGCCTCTCCCGTTTCGTCATCGATGGTTTTCCATTCGCCGTATATATCCTGTGCCTTTACCAATAGGGTAAGAAGAACACAGGCCAAGGTGGTAAAAACTCTTTTTTCAAAATGTTTCATTTGGGGGCACTTTTTTTAATACGGGGTTATTCATTATCCAAGGTCTCTGCGGGGACCTTCTTATTTTTAAGTCGTTTCAAATCGACAAACTCGACCATCAACGAAAATGCAATTGCAAAATAGAGGTATCCTTTTGGGATGGTACCGACTTCGTTTCCAAAGACCACCAAATGCGATAGGTGGGCAGCTTCGGCAACCAACATAAACCCGATGAGAATCAGGAACGAAAGGCCTAAAATCTGGACGGAAGGGTGACGGCTCACAAAATTGCCGACAGGGTTGGCGAAAAGCATCATGATGATTACCGAGATGACCACGGCCACGACCATCAGAATCAGGGCATCGTTGGGGTTGGGAGATATACCGTTGGTCATCCCGATCGCCGTTAGAATCGAATCAAAGGAAAAGACAATGTTAATAACGGTTATTTGCAAAATGGCATTGGTAAACGAAGTAGAACGTGCTTTTTTTACTTCCCTTTCATCATAGCCCCTATCCTCGACCTTTTCATGAATCTCTTTGGTGCTTTTATAGAGAAGGAAGAGGCCACCTGCGAACAGAATCAATGCCTGCCCGCTGATACCGCCGGATATCCAATCGGTATCGATCATCCAAAAGGGTTTTTTCATGGTGGTGAGTAACGAAATACCAAACAGCAGCACAATACGTAACACCATGGCTAGGGCCAATCCGATGTTGGTCGCTCTTTTACGTTGCCCCTTTTCGAGTTTACCTGCCGCGATAGAGATGAAGATAATGTTATCGATACCCAAAACGATTTCCAAGAACGTCAGGGTCAGCAAAGCGATCCATGCGTCCGGACTGGTGAAGATTTCAAACATAGTTTAGTCGATTTTTATGGCGGTTCCCTTCGACTTTTTACTAGCACCGACCATGTTGTATTCAAATGTATAGGAATTATCCGTGGTGGACAATATTTTCATATGTACGGCCTGCTCCTCCGACTTGTTTTTCGGGCTTAGTTTTCGAACGATGTATTCACAGTCATTGATCCATCGAACCGAGGAAGAATCGGCTTTCCCTTGAAAATAGTCGATTTCCAAATCACCCGATCGCAAGAAGGTTGTGGTAACCTCTTCGCCATCGATGACCGTGGTAAAGGAAAACTTCCCGTCGGTGAAAGCCTTACAATCCCTTTGCGGGGCATAGCAGGAGAAAGCTAGAAATAAAATAGGAACACTGAAAAAGACTTTTCTCATCATGTCGCAAAATAAAGAAATTGTTTTACAACTCAGTGGCCGTGATACGACTTAAAACTGCCGTCGGAATAAAAAATGATAATTTTTTCGATTGTTTTTTCGGAAGGGTCCGCTTGGGGAAGCGATTTTGTGACCGAGGGGGCAGGAGCGGCTTTGGAAGATTCACCGCTTTTGGCTTCGGCAGGAAAACTTCCTTTGCCATTTAACAACCAATAAAGATTCACCTCGGGAAAAGTCTTCACCACCTTCAAGACAAAATCAAGGCTTGGTTTGTTTCGACCTGAAAGCAAGTGCGAAATACTGGAACGTTGCACCTGAACCTTATCTGCAAAAGCGGAAGCCGAGAGCCCATAATAGTGTAACAACTGCTCCAATCGCCGGATAAAATCCTCGGTGTTTACCATTGTAACTAATTTTCATCAAACATACAAAAAAGAATCATTCCCAGCCTCCCAAACGCTGGTTTTCAACCTTCAATAATTGATAGTTTTAATTAACGTATCATATTTTAAAATACTGATTAATAGTTATTTATAATTCAAGCTTATGAATACGTCCTTTTTCGTTTACAGATGTATAAAAAAAGAGGTTTCGAGCTCCTTTTTTAAATAACATCTGTAACTTATGCGGATTACAAATGTAATTTATATTGATGTTACATTTGTATCCCGATTCAAGATGGTATGAACAGCATTGCTTTCGATTACGACACGATTAAAGAAAAATCCGTTACCGGTAGATATGTTACATTGGCCCATCTCGAACCCTTTTTTAAAAAGAAATCGACCGGTTTTTTTGTAACCAAGGTTGGGGAATCCGTGATGGGCAATCCGATTCCTGTCATAACCGTCGGTAAGGGTACGCAGAAGATTTTGATGTGGTCGCAAATGCACGGAAACGAATCGACCACCACGAAAGCGGTATTGGATCTTTTAAGCTTTTTGAAGACTTCCGATGAAACGGCAAAGTTGCTAAACGAGCGTTGTACCTTGAAAATAATCCCCATACTCAACCCGGATGGTGCGGTGGCCTATACAAGGGTCAACAAAAATGGAGTAGACTTGAATAGGGATGCACAAATTCGAAGTCAGCCCGAAAGCAGGGCATTGCGGGAGCTTTACGACACCTTTGAGCCGAATTTTTGTTTCAACCTTCACGATCAGCGTACCATTTTTAATGTGGGTACTGCCCCAAAGCCGGCAACCGTCTCTTTTCTGGCACCCGCCCACGACGAAGAACGCGGCATTTCGGAAAGCCGCGACAGAAGCATGCGGCTCATCGTTGCCATGAACGAAATGCTTCAAGGCATCATCCCGGGGCAGGTAGGCCGCTACGACGATGCGTTCAATCCCAATTGCATCGGGGATACCTTCCAGATGCTTCAAACCCCGACCATCCTTTTTGAGGCAGGGCATTACCCAGGGGACTATCAGCGGGAGAAGACACGGGAGTATATTTTTTATGCGCTCCTACAGGCACTTTCGACCATTGCCGAAAATAAAGTCGAAAGCTACGAACGGGAGGCTTATTTCGAGATTCCCGGGAATAGCAAACAGTTCTTCGATGTCTTGGTGAAGAATCCGCATCGGATTAATACGAAATATGGGGAAGAGGTAGCGGTAGGGATCATGTTCAAGGAAAAGCTCGTAAACGACACACTCAATTTTGAACCACAGTACGAGACCGTTCCGAGCGAGCTTCCGCGTTTCGGGCATTTAGAATATGATTGCGGGGATGCCAAGGAGCTTTCGCTGTTAAAAACTACGGAATACTGGAAAGGATTATGTAGGTAAGTTCTGTTTAACAATCTGCGGAAATTATCAAACCATTACATTTTTGTTACAAAAAGAGAGCTTTTATTGAATATATTTTCTTAATTAACTATTTTTGCTAAAAATAATAAAAGCATGGCAAAAGTAAAATTAGACGAAATCGACCACCAAATTCTGGATATGTTGATTGAAAACACCAGAACTCCCTTTACCGACATTGCTAAAAAACTGTTGATATCTGCGGGTACCGTACATGTAAGGGTTAAAAAAATGGAGGATGCGGGCATTATTCAGGGATCATCATTGACTTTGGATTATGTAAAACTCGGGTATGCCTTTATCGCCTATGTAGGCATCTTTTTGGAAAAGACCCATCAGACCAAATTCGTGATGGAGCGTTTGGAGCAAATACCCAATGTCACGGTGGCCCATATCACCACGGGAAAATTCAATATTTTCTGTAAAATCAGGGCAAAGGACACCAATCATGCCAAGAATATAATTTTTCAAATAGACGATATCGACGGAATCAGTAGAACGGAGACGATGATTTCGCTGGAAGAAAGCATCAACGACAAGAAACGCTTGATGCACATGATTTTTAATGAGCTGTAATCCCACCAAATAATACAGTTAAAAATCCCGAACGGCCCCGGTCCAAGGGATTTTTTTAATTGAGAAGCTATGATGACATCCGAATTGAAGTTTCCCGAGGGAAACCCTTTTTACAGGAACTATATCGATGTGGTAGGGGAGGTCGAGTTGTTGGACCACCTACAAAGGCAATTGGAAAATTTCCCCAAATTCATACATAGTATACCAGACGAAAAACTGGGTTATGCCTATGGGAAAGAGAAATGGACGATTGCCGAGGCACTGATGCACATCATCGATTCGGAGCGGGTGTTTCAATTTCGGGCTTTTTGGTTCGCACGCGGGGAGCAAACGCCCTTGCCCGGATTCGACCAGGATGTGTTCGCCAAGGGTTCCGACCCAAGCCGGCGTTCCAAGGAAAGCCTGATCGAGGAATACAGAATCGTTCGCAGATCTACCATTTCTATATTCGCCAATTTAGACCGCAAAACGTTGGAGCGAACAGGTATTGCCAGTAATCTTGAATGGAGCGTGGCGGCCCTGGGCTTTGTCATCTGTGGCCACCAAAGGCATCATCGGAACGTGATACGGGAAAGGTATCTGTGATTTGCCAAGAACAGTGCATAAGTTTCCCAGGTCGAAAATAATCGTTGTCTATCCCGCAAGAGGCGGAAAAAGGAGATACTTCGTTTGTTTTTGACCATCCGTAAGTATAACCAGCTTAATCGGAATCAAGCTCCTCGTCGATTTCGGACTCCGGGTTCATTTCCCCGTCTAAATCGATTGAATCAACTTCTTCCAGTACCGGCTCCTGTTTGTCTTCCAGCTCGCGTTCGATGGTATCCTCAAAATTGGAAATGAAATTCGCCAAGCTTTTACTGATTTTTACGAGATAAATCGAATCCTCGGTCCTGATTTCAACCGCTTGAACGTATTCCCCGTTGGCATTGGTGAAAACAATGATGTCATCGTCTCCGTAACCATGGGGATAAGTTTCGATCAACAACGCGGCCAATTGGTGGTCGAGCTTTTTGTAGTCTACAAGTCTGCGTATCATAAGTAGGTTCATTTAGACCCTTGGTGAAAGGGTGGTTAGGTTTTTATTTGGGACTTCGGGTCTTTTCCGGTCGATTGGTCGGAAATCTCCCAATAATCAAACTCAAGCTAGTTCTTTTTTTGTTTGCTTTTCGGAAAGAGTTGTCAAATGTCAATTTTAGTATACGAAGCGCTTATTCAGAGTAGTATGCAAAAGCTTCCCGAAGTAAATCATCCGGCACCTGCACATCGATTTGGGCCTCCCCAATGTTTTGAAGAAGTACAAAGTTGATATTGCCATGGGAGTTTTTCTTGTCGAATTTTAGCAGCGTCAAGATGGCGTCGATGTCCTGCGCGGGGAACGATACCTTTCCGTAGCGCTCTACGAACGTAGCCTTGATATCTTCCAGCTCCTCGGCCAAAAGCCCGGTCAAGCGGTAGGAGAGCCAGGCTTCCAGTACCATACCGGCAGCGATTGCCTCACCGTGCAACAGCAGTTCGTGCTCCTTGCTTTCTAGAAAATGCGACTCGATGGCATGGCCCAGGGTATGACCGAAATTTAGGATTTTTCGTAGGCTTTGTTCGGTGGGATCTTGCTGTACCACTTCGTTCTTGATGATGATGGAGTCCAAGATGTAAGCGTCCAACTCGTCAAAGCTTCGTACCGACTTCAATTGGTTCCAATAGTTACGATCTTTAATAAGACCGTGTTTGAGCATCTCGGCAAAACCACTGGTCAGTTGTCGCTCGCCCAATGTTCCCAAAAAGTCGGGAACCACCAATACCATCTTGGGCTGACTGATAAAACCGATCTGGTTTTTTAACGAACCCAGGTCGACCCCCGTCTTTCCGCCCACGGACGCATCGACCATTGCCAATAGGGTGGTGGGCACATTGATAAAGTCGATTCCCCTTTTATAGGACGAGGCGACAAAACCTCCCAAGTCCGTGACCACACCGCCCCCGAGATTGATCAACACACTTTTGCGGTCTGCATCCAATTCCGAAAGCACTTCCCAAACTTGGGTACAGGTGTGGATGTTTTTGTTGATTTCACCCGATTCGATTTCGATGATTTCAAAAACATATTCCCCCTGAATTTGGGCCATAAAGGGCGCAAGACAATACTCGTGGGTATTTTCGTCTACCAGAATGAACACCTTGGAGTAATTGGCCGCTGCCAAGTGGGTATTCAAGGCGTCATAGGCGGTTTCGTTGAAGTGTACGGCGTAAGAGGGGGTGATGATCGATTTCATAGTTGCAAACATAGACGTTCCCGTATCGATGACTTCGGCAGGGAACAGGTCCAAAATGGCTACAAAATAAACCTAAATTTTATTGACAGGAATATTTTTGGGGTGTTTATCTTTGGAAACTGAATAAATTAGCATTTATGGAGCGAATTTTTGAAGATACCGCAACTGCTTTTTCGCTAAAGACCGATTCCGAATTGGAACGTGCCTATTTCCTGTTCAAAATGATTGCCAACGAGCCACTGGTGCGCATCGGTACGGCGATGACCAATTTCGCCCTGAAGGCCCATTTACCGGTCGACGGACTGATCCGTGCCACGGTTTTTGACCATTTCTGTGGGGGGGTCAATGAGTCGGATTGTATGCCGGTGGTCGACAAAATGTGGAGCAAACACGTCTGTTCGGTATTGGACTATTCCGTGGAAGGGAAGGATGACGAAGACCCGTTGGACAATGCCTTGGCCATGGTGTTAAAGGTGCTCGACTTCGTGAAGGAAAAGGAAGCGATTCCGTTTGCGGTTTTCAAGCCCACCGGGTATGGACGTTTTGCACTCTTCAAAAAAGTTAGCGAGGGAAAATCGCTCTCCGACAAGGAACGGATGGAGTGGGACCGCGTGGTGGCACGCTTCGACAGAACCTGCAAAAAAGCCTATGACCTGGATGTTTCCCTGCTCATCGACGCCGAGGAAAGCTGGATGCAGGATGCCGCCGATCAACTGGTGGAGCAAATGATGCGAAAGTACAACACCAAGAAAGCCATCGTGTTCAATACCTTGCAGTTATACCGTTGGGACCGGATGGATTATCTAAGACAATTGCACGAAAAGGCAAAGGCAGACGGCTTCAAGATCGGTATGAAAGCGGTGCGTGGGGCCTATATGGAAAAGGAAAATGAAAGGGCCGAACAAAAAGGCTATCCTTCACCCATCTGTGCTACCAAGCAGGAAACCGACGCTAATTTTGATGCGGCAATCGACTTTATGGTCACCCATATCGATACCATTTGCCTTTTTGCCGGCACCCACAATGAGCGCAGCACCTATCGGCTGATGGAACTGATGCGGGAACACGGGATTTCCAACGACGATTCCCGGATTTGGTTCGGGCAGTTGTACGGGATGAGCGATCATATTTCGTTCAACCTGGCGGCCCGGGGATACAATGTTGCCAAATACCTGCCTTTCGGGCCCGTTCGCGATGTGATGCCGTATTTGATCCGTCGGGCGGAGGAGAACACCTCCGTCGCCGGCCAGACGACGCGGGAGCTGGCCCTATTGAAAAAAGAAAGGAAACGACGGAAAATCTAATCTTTTTTTGGAAGTTAGTAGTGGTGGTTACCATAACCGCCTAGGAACAAAACCGGTCACGATGGGCAGGCCTGCACTGGGCACGGCCGAAGTGGCAAAGCGCTTCTATTATCCAACACCGCCCCGATTGGGAACGGACCGGGAGTATGGCTTTGATTTGAGGAGGTCGACTTCAAAAAAGTGGGTGGGTAGGCTATACGCCGTCTACTGTTCCACCGTTTCGATAATGGCTTTTGACGGACAGTTTTTCACCTTGAGCACCGCCTGTTTGGTAGCGATTTCCCCTTCAATAAAATAGGTCTTGCAGGGGGCCGACTTCGTATCGCTACGGCCGAAATCAACATCTCCATTGTTCAGAAAGGCCTTGATATCGACGGTGTCGAGGGTCTGGTTGGCCAATAACGCCTGCATTTCATCGGAATAGGCAATGGGTTTGGAGCGAATATCCTTCAGGGTGCGGCAATTGGGGAAGTAACAAAAGGAAGCGCCGGTCTCCTCCGATTTCTTCTTTAAAAAAAGCACCAGAAAAACAATACCGACGGAAAACCCTATCAGATAAAATCCCAGGCGTTTGAGGAAGTCCATACTAGAAAATCAGGAAATTAATATCGCTGTACTGCAGGTCGAACCATTCGCCTACCGATTTGTTGGTCAAGATGCCGTGATACAGATAGAGTCCGTTTCGTAGCCCTTTATCAAATCGAAGGGAGTTTTCCAACCCGCCTTCCTCGCCTAATTTTAGGAGATAGGGGGTAAAGATATTGCTGATAGACACGGTGGCCGTCTTCGGGTAGCGCGAGGGGATGTTGGGCACCCCGTAATGGATGACCCCGTATTTTTCAAAGGTCGGCTTGTTGTGGTCGGTCACTTCGCTGGTCTCGAAACACCCACCCATATCGATGCTCACATCGATGATGACCGCGCCTTTTTTCATATTTTCGACCATAGTGCCACTCACTACGACCGGTGCCCGGTCGGTACCGCGTACCGCACCGATAGCCACGTCACATCGCTTGAGGGCCTTCAAGAGGTTTTTAGGTTGAATGGTAGAGGTGTATACGGTTTGCCGAAGACGCGATTGAATGGTGCGTAACTTGGTAAGCGAGTTGTCAAAAATTTTCACATTGGCACCCAGGCCTATGGCCGATCGGGCCGCGAATTCCCCGACCGTACCGGCGCCAATGATGACCACTTCCACAGGGGGCACCCCACTGATATTCCCGAACATGAGTCCGTTACCGTCGTTGGTGGCAGCCATGAGTTCGGCGGCGATGAGAACCGAGGAGATTCCTGCGATTTCACTGAGCGACCGTACCGCGGGGTACTTTCCGTCCTCGTCCCGAATGTATTCGAAGGCGATGGCGGTAATACGCTTTTTGGCCAAGTGCTCAAAGTATTTTTTTTCCTGGGTCTTGATCTGCAGTGCCGAGATAATCGTCGCCTGCGGATGCATCATCTCGATTTCCGAGAGGGTAGGGGGTTCCACTTTGAGCAGCAGGGGACAACCGAACACCTTTTTGGTATCACGGGTAATTTCCCCACCGGCATTGGTATAGTCCTTATCGGAAAAATGGGCCCCTTCGCCCGCGCCCGATTCGATCAGCACCCGATGGCCATGGGCCGTAATCGCATTCACGGCGTCCGGCGTGAGGCACACGCGTTGTTCTTGGTACTGGTTTTCTTTGGGAATACCGATAAATAGCTCCCTTTTCTGTTTTAAAACTTCCAGGGTTTCTTCTTGGGGTAGCAATTGTTGTTTGCTAAAGGGAGAGCTCGGTTGATTCATGATGGATAGTTGCGAAAATAGGATTCGAGTAGTAAAAATACATTTTTTTCAGGGAAACGCGGGAATAGGAGCTATCGGAAAGGAGGATCGATAGGGAGGTATTTGGGAACAACGCGGAAAAGCTAAAAAGGACAAGGCCACAGACCCATTAACAGTGCCGATGACGCATAGGCATGTGCCGAGCTTGTCGAAGTAATGCCGAGTGCGCAATACTAAAAGAAAAAAGTGGGCTTAAGCAAAAAGGAAATAGTAGTTCAGGTTAGGGTGCTGGACTAGGGATTTTTATGATATCCATTGTTGTGCAATTGTTTTATTCAATTACTGAAGATGCAACTTCTCGATGAAGTTTCCATTCACCATCGACTTTTTTTAAAATTACCAAGAAAGAGTTCCTCAGTTCTACGTTCTCCCCTTCTTTGTTAGTGTAGTATGTTCTACTTGAGCCCCAATCATATGCCATTGAGTCATTCATTATTTGCGTTTCGGTTGGCGTCATTATTATACTATCGTACGGAAACATACCACGTTCATTTCCAAGTGCGAACATTTCATCAAAACCCGGGCCTCCAGCTCTTATTGTTTTAGCATCCGCAGTTACATATTTTCCAATATCCTCATATCTTCCTTCCTTTAATGCCAACACGAAATTAGACCGCAAATCTTCAATTCCTTCAAGTTCTTTTTCAACATCTATTTTTGCAGGTGATACCGGGTTTGATTTTGTCTGGTTGCCGGTGCATGACAACAAAGAAATAATGATTGTTGAAACTATTAAATTTTTCATTTCTATACTATTCAATGATTGCCAACGGTTCGTGCGTAGCTCGGTGCGGAAAATGTCGACCGGACTTTTCTGCCGTAGGCCAAGTTAGCGAATCAGGCTGAGTTTTCCCGCTGGAAAATCCTACGAAATGAGCTGTACACAATATTATGGGTTGGTTTGATGGTTTTTATTTGAAGAGGAAAGATTCTTTTTTTTCATTCTATGACTCACAATAAAAAGAATTCCTACAATAATAAACGGGACTGTAATTATAAGAACAATCATAAGACTCACCCATACGGATTGGTTCATATTATAATTGTGCAAGAAGATAAATGGACTAAATCCAAGCCCAATTAAAATAAATAGTACACCACCAATAAATTCCCGTTTCCATGCAATGATTAGAAAAACGATTAAAATAAAAGATGGAATGAGATGCATAAGAAAATCACCAATCTGTTGCCAGATTGTTTTTTCGTGGTTAAAAGCATCGAGTGCGAACATACTGATAAACAGGATAGCTAGTATGCATATAACCCTTGGCAACCAGTGGATTATTTTACTACGTACTTTCATCCTATTAAGTGTATTTACTTATTCAAGTTTTGAGTAAACTTCTTTTTTCGAAATAAGTCCTCATTTTTATTTTTTCTCGTTCTTTCGTTTGCCATATTCCTAAAACTTGCCATAACGACCTGATCGACACAACAGCTGCGTACACAGTGAGTGCGTAGGAGCGCGGGTAATCGATTTTTTAAGGAAATATAGCAAAATCCCTAAGCTATTGTTTGAAAAGTTGTCCCTCGGCACACCCTAATTTTCAAATGATAGTTATCGGAGCAGGCCGCTAATACGGCTGTGTCTTCGGGATTTTGCGGTATGGGGAACAAAAATTACCGTATCTTCCGAACGGAGCGAACACATGAATACCCATTACAATAGAAATGACATGAATAAATTGCCATTAGCGTTCCGTGTATGCTGCGTACCCCATTGGGAATGCACTATACAGCATGCTACGGGTCTTATTTACTTCTTCATTTTTAATCTTTCCTTATTTAGAAAATCAATGATGGTTTTAATTTGCTTATCAATATCTTTTGTTCGGATAAAACTGTAAATAAGGCTTCTTTTTTTTCCGTCTGTCAACTTGTCGAAAATTTCTTTCGAATCAGCATCTTGTTCCAGAAGAACGGACAGTACTTCTGGAATTTCAACACCTAATTGGTCCGGGTCTTCATCAATTCTGTATACGACTTCTTCGCCAAGTCTTTTGTTCAGTTCTTCAAGGTATTTCCCTGCCACTATCAGGTAGAAATTTCCATCGCCTAAATGATTGAGTCCGCAACGGTATGAGACTTTATCGGCAATTGTACAAATCATTCGAGTGGCTCGTTTTCTACTGAATTGATTAATAATTTTTGAATCAATTTTCAAATAGAAATATCCACCTTTACGTTTTTCCAATTGCTTTATCGCTTGTTGTCCCGTAAATTTCTTCATTTCACTTGCATTCTAAGAGAGGGTTAGCTTCCTTTTAGTTTTTCTCCTTTTGAGGATAACAATGCTATTTTTTTGATTCTGGCTATCCTGGTTTTATCAGTTTTTGCCAGCTTGATCCACCTTAAAACAAATCTTTTACTGGAGTCGTTTATAGCATTGAAAAAAGCAGTGGCTCCATGGCGTTTTTCCAATTCGTTCTTCAAGTCTTCCGGAACAACGAGATTATCGACATCATCCATAAAATCTCACAATCCACTTGACTTGGATCGCTCTATTGATGCCATCCCGGAATCATGCATTCTTCCCTCATTGATGAGTTTCTTTGCCCTCTCCTTATAGGTTTTGGCCCAATGTTCGACTTTGCGTTTTGAAATTAACTGCATAGTCCTTTGGTCGTCAAGTTTCCGTCTTATGCCATCAATCCATCCAAAACAAATAAGCTCATCAAGTACATCCCATCTCGAAACATATTTTTCAGGTTGGTTCTTCTTGTAGGTTACGAGCCATATGCTTTCGGCCTGTTCGTGGTTTTTAAGTAACCAGGAATGCAATTCTTCTATTGAAGCTATTTCGACTCTGTCAAAATTTTCAGTTTTTATCATTGTTTGGTTCCTGGTGATTTTACACGGTGCCTACCGTAGGAATAGGATCATTGAATATGTGGTCATTATAGGCTAAGATAAGGGATTCTGAATGTTCATGAAGTGCCTGTCTCCCAGATAGGCGTAAATCCCCGTTGTTTTACTTGAACCGTGGCCCAAAAAATACCCGTGCAGATACCCCAATAGCTAACAGCGCCTGTTTAATACTGCGACCGTTTCGTGGTCGGACATTTGTTCCCAGAAGGGTCATGAAAGGCAAAAAAAGTGGTTAAAAATGAAAATGACATATTGATTGCTTTTGGGAGACTGGACTAGGGCTTTTCATGGGAGCCGATGTTGGCAACACTTATATTTTCTTTCTCTCCCCATCATCAAAAACGCGGTAGTAGGTCTCATTTTCAATTAGAAGCCCTTCCGATTTTCTGTTAGGCCAATTTTTATGATAATCCTTGGGGTGCTGTACATCGATGCCTAATACTTTTCCCTCAAACTGCTTGGTTATTTTCTTCTGTATCGTATGCCCGACAATAACATCCTTCGCATTAAAATTATCAAGTCCTTTCTCAACTTCATCGAGTGTTATGTCCTCTTTAAAATAACCACGATACCAAGAAGGCCCTTTGAAGGTCGAGATTAGCAACTGTTCCGTACTCTTTTCCCTTTTTGGGTAAAAAGGATTACGATAATTTGCTCTGACAATTTTATTTACGTCTTCAATAGTCACATTTGCGTTTGCAACATCTGGATGTATGCCTCCGTGCACAAAAAGGTGTCCGTTGATTCGCTCGATGGTGTTTTTACTTTCTAGCCATCTACCTAAAAAAGAATTACCACCGTATAAGTCATACTGTTGTTTACCCAGAATAGCCGAAACATAATTATATTTAAGGGAGGCAGCTTCATGATTCCCTTGTAGATTTTTTATTTCGTGATTACCAAGTATAAAATGTACCATACCGCCTTGATTTTTTGCATCTTGCTCCAACTTGTAAATGAACCATAGTACTTGGGTGGTAGAAAAACCCCTATCAACAAAATCACCTACCAAAACAAGGTGTCCTTTACCAAAAGTCCACTGTAATTGTTCATCTATAACCTGACTATGGATTAAAAAATCCCTAAATGATTTGAAGCCACTTTCAATATCAGAAATTGCCAAGATTTTTTCATCATCTTGATAAGTCGCCTTTGGCGTTTCAATGCTCCTGTTGTCTATTGAAAATTTGAAACTGGTATCATCAAGGGCGAAATAGCATGCTAATGGAATGGCTGTTGTAGATGAGTACTTTTCTTTGTTTACATAAAAGCCCTCTTTTTGATTACCTTTTATATACTGTACACTGACTATACTGTCATTTTCATAAAATACGTAAGGACCTTCATTATCCCAGTTCATTTTTAAATCATTATCTCCATAATGAATACCACCATCTTCTGCGATTAATATGTAAAGTGCCGCTATTAATAAAATTAGTAGTGTTCCGAAAATGTGCTTGAAGTAACGTAAGATTCTTTTTTTCATTGTTATCAATTTTGGTGATGATTCATTTTTTATTGTCGCAAGATTGTAATGGAGAGGGAACCAAAGAAAGTAAATGTGATAAACCTCTATTAAGAGGTGGCAAAATGATGTCTAGATAGAAAAACATTGTTAATCCCGGGAAATTCCATACTAATCACGGTTTTAACACTGTTTGTCACCTTTGTTTAAAAACGCTTTTAATAAAACGTATTTTGCGGTATGATTTTTACTTTATCAAAAAGCAATAGAATACTTATAATAGGCATAGCCGTTGGAATCGCTTTAATTCCACTTTTCATCACCGCATATAAACTCATTGCTACCAACGAGACATCCGTGGTATTTTTAGAAGGTTTTCATCCTACCATAGCTCGTTTGATCGAAGGCTATTATGTACTATTGCTCATAGCTGGTCTACTATGGATAACCTTGCAAGTAAAAGCTATCGTTCAGTTGAAAAATGAAAAGATAAAAAACGAACTACTGCATTTACAAAGTCAAGTAAGTCCGCATTTCTTTTTTAATATACTGAACAATTTGTATGGCCTAATAGATGTCGATTCTGAAAAAGCAAAGGCGCTCATTTTAAAACTTTCTGAGCTTATGCGATATAGTATTTATGAAGGTGAGAGAAAGACTGTAGGAATAGAGGAAGAAATTGAATACTTAAAAAATTATATTGAACTAAATCGAATGCGTTATTACAAGGATATCGACATTACATTCGAAATCGACATCGATAAGGAACATTATAAAATAATGCCGCTACTCTACATCATTCTTGTTGAGAATGCATTTAAACATGGAGTGGAAAACTTAAGAAAAAATGCGTTTGTATGCATAAAATTGACTGCATGCTTAGGACAGGTTTTTTTTGAGGTCAAAAATAATTTTGATTCTGAAGAACTCCCAAAAACCCCCGGAATAGGCTTACAAAACCTAAAACGTAGATTGGACTTGGTATATCCTGAAAAGCACCAGCTTATCTTTACAAAAATCAATGATGTCCATACTGTCGCATTACACTTGGAATTATGACGAAATATCTTATTATAGATGATGAACCTATAGCTCATGAAATCATAAGATCATATTGTGATAAAATGAACAATATGAAATTAATGAAAAGTTGTTATGATGCAATTGAAGCCTTAGATTATATGAGGGAAAATGAAATAGATTTAATTTTTTTAGACATCAATATGCCCAAGTTAAAGGGATTTGAATTTTTAAGAACACTCTCCAGACCACCGAAAGTGATTGTTACAACGGCCTATCAGGAATACGCTTTGGAAGGTTACACCTTAGATGTGGTTGACTATTTATTAAAGCCCTTTAGTTTTGAACGGTTTTTAAAAGCATTCAATAAGGCAACTAAGTCAAATTCTATGATAACCAATAATATAAAAAGCGATAAACAATCAGATTTTATGTTTATCTATGCCAACAAAACACATACGCAAATTAATGTTAACGATATAAGTCATATTGAAGCTGCTGGAAACTACGTGAAGATTTATACAGCAAGTGAAACATTTACGATAAGGGATAAAATTTCAACTATCATTCAAAGACTTTCCAAAAATAAATTCATCCAAGTACATAAGTCCTTTGTAGTTTCTATACAACATATCAGTTCTATAGAAGGAAACAGGATTAAGATCAGTGATTACTTCGTACCTATCGGAAAATCCTACAAAAATGAAATAAATAATTTGGTAAAATAGGTGTTTTTAAATGTAGCTGACAATTTGCGTATGGTGTCGTAGCTATCTCGAAAGATAGCTACACTATAAACGGTGTTATGTGCTGGCACTGCTCTGTTTCAATCTTTCCAAATAGGTATTACCACAAAACTGTTACAATACCATTTTACCGTTAACGGCTGCCCGGCATCCTTTATGGTTTCATTTCTTACGGCTTTGCCTGTTCCATAATTCAATTCCGAGAATGGATTTTTATTCACGTTTACATATACAAGTAATCGACTTCCCTTACGTATCTTTTTACTTACCAAATGTGTATTCGAAAAAGGAATGGTCTCGATTTTATTCGATGTTAACAATTCTCTTTTTGTAATATCCTTAGCATAGCTTGCCCTACCAACGATGTACGAAAGATGGAAAAGTTTTCCGTCAGGTAACATTTCATACAATGTTACGCCATAATCAAAGTCTTTTTTATTGATGCTCACTTTTAATTCGCCTGAAAAAGAACCATTGACTTCAATTGAATTTTCAAAAGGTTCACTTATAAAATTAAACCCGCTTCCCGTATCAACATAATCACGTATTATTTGACCTGGATAATAATCATTATTCCAAATCTCCCTATTTGCAAAATCGACTTCTTGATAAAGAAAATTATTTTCGGATGGCTTCTTTTCGCTCAGTGAATAAAAATGGTTTGTTTTATGATTTGTCAAGTAAAATTTAAACGAGTTATTACTCATACTATCTAAAGTCGACGCACTTTTCCACTTGTTGGCGCCCATTACTTGATAGTTAATTTTGTCCTTTAATTTTTCAGGTCTTTTCGCATTGTTAAAGATGTAATCGAACCATTCATACGTTATTTCATTAGTGTCAATAAGTGCATCCGGGTCTACTCTGTAGCCGCTAATTTCTTTTGAACCCTTTCTTTGCGCTCCTAAATGATCATAAGGTCCGATAATGAGATAATGCTCTGCTGCAGGATTGTAATTGTAATGTTCACTCAAATAATACAATCCTGAATTTTGAGAATCGTTGTAATAACCATCAATCGAAAGAATTGGAATATCAATTTTGGCAAAATCCTCTTTATAAGGCGCCATTTTCTGCCAGTATTCATCAAAATCAGGATGCTTTATCCATTTTTGAAACCATTTATTGGGTAGGCTGTCGAGACTATCTCTTTTATGGTAGGCAATACCTGTTTCCCACCATGTAAACATTGAATTTCTAAATTTTTGTCTGTCGGTACCTACGATTGTATCTAAATGTTTGTTGTTGCCAACATAAAATGCCCATTCGTAGTTTGAATTTATAAACACATTGTTTTCCATTGGTAAACCCATGCCCGGTCTATTCGCTACGTAGGGTACAATTGTTTTCAGCGCAGGGTGTGGTTTTTTGAGCGAAGCCCATTGTGTAAATCCGTTATAGCTTCCTCCGAACATACCAATTCGGCCATCACACCATCTTTGCTTGCTTATCCAGTCGATTACATCGTAGGTATCATTCGCATCGTTTTCATATGGCCATATTTCATCCGGACTCAAATACTTTCCTCGTGCGTACGTAATAACTCCAACATAACCTCTATCTACCGATTCTTTTAAAGATTTGAGGTCTCGCCCTTTATCCCTAACATAAATAGTACTTTGTAAAATCACTGGTTTTGGTATTTCCTCTTTATTGTTTCTAACAACAATTGCGGAAACTTTTGCTCCGTCTTGGGTAGTAATCAGAACGTCTTGTATAAGATAGTTTTCATCTATTCGGGAAGTAGACACGTTTTTATTTTCTGTATCACAACTCGTAATAAAAAGAAAAATAAGCAGTTGAAGTATGGTCTTCATTGTAATGGAATTGAGCTTCATTGTTTGCACACAAGGTTTCGTGTATGACGTGTATAACAAAGGTATGCACTATAAATCTTGTTGTGCTTTCGTTATTTCATTTTTAAGTTCAGTTGTAATATTAATCCATTCTGTATTCCCATTCACTTTCAACTCGGTCAGACATTCTGTTCTGGCTACTCCTATTATGTGTAAAAACCAATCCAAATAAGACCAGTCTCTTGGTTTTGGGGAGTACAAAGATCTTTTGTCATTTTCCCAATGCACTTCAGTAGCTGTCCTGTAAATATGAGTGAATTTCGATTTTTCCGGTGTTACATGAAGTCTGCCAGAGTTGTCGATCTCTACCTTTACAATTATGTCCTCTTGCATTTTGTCCGTATTCATTAATCTACAGTCACGCTTCCTATAATTGTATAGTCAAAGTTCTCAGTATCCTCTGCTATCAAGGCTACTACAACTGCCACCGAGTAATTTTGTAAGAGTGGTTTAAAAGTCTCTTCTTTATATCTTGGCTTAAGTGCCATCAAGTCGCTCGTCAATTTTTTCCCCTCAATTTCTTTGGTCAATCTAACCTTCAAACTTTTGCCGCCTCTGTCATCCTCGATTGTCCCAAAGAGGTTTCCGTGACTCCATTCAAAAGGTTCACTGACTAGTATTCTTACTGTTTTTCCTCTTAGGCTCATTTTTTTTTAATGAAGCACAACGTATGGATAATGAACACGTGTTCATTATCTACCATATGTCTTTTACAAATCTAAAGGATTTTTGATCGAACCAAATGCAGCAGTAGCCACTTCGATGTAAATATGAGACGTTTTCTTGAACCGTGCCTCAAAGGATGCTTGTACAAACACTCCACAACTCAATAGCTAACAATTCCTCAATATCCCTGCAACAGCTTCGTGGCCAGACATGTGTTCCAGGAAGGGTCTTAAAAGGCAAAAAAGCGGTTTAAGACAAGAAGGATATATTATTGCCTTTGGGAGACCGGGCCAGGGCTTTTATAGGAGCCGGTGTCAGGCAACGTTCCTTATTCAAATATTTTTTCCAAATTCAAATATTCGGTTTCGACAAAGAAAATGCTCCATTCCCCATATTCATAGTTTCCTAGATTCTCGGCCCGACTAAAAAAGAAGTATTTACCGTCTCTCGAAAATCTTGGACTGCTTTCTTCATCTTTTGAATTGACCAGTGTTCCGATTGGCTTTGCGTTGCTCCATCCATTCTCTGTCTTTTTACACACAAAAATATCTTCGCCACCTTTTCCGCCAGGTGCATCATAGGAATTAAAAACCAAATAGTTGCCATTTGGGGAAATCACGGCCGAATAAATCCAAAATTTTTCATCGTCAAAAATTCCGTTTATCGCTTTTGGTTCAGAAAACGAAGTTCCATCAAATTTCGTTTCGTACAATTTTATACTTTTTGTCCCACGCATCATTGTGGTGAAATAGAAAGTTTCATCATCGTTCGTGAAAAGGAAATTATTGTTGGATGATGGCCATTCCTCGTTTTCTATTTGAACGGAATTAATCGGTTCGGGCAAGGGTTTTGGTTCACTCCAACCGTTGGCTGTTTTTTCCATCATCCAAATATTCATATCAAAGTTTCCTTTATTCGGCTGGTTCGGAATCGGACGTTCCGAACCAAAGAAAAAGAACTTACCATTTGGGGTTATGTGTGCTGTTTCGTCTCTGTCAGTAGAAAAATCAGCTAGTTTTGGTGTTGTCCATTGACCGTCCTCAAAATCACTCACATAAATCTTTTGCTTTTCTTCGGGTGCCCTTCTGGAAAGTAGGTTGTAAGTCCGTTCGTTGAAAAAGTCAGTTCAAATTCGCTATTATCTTCCGTTGAAATGATGCCTTTTGCAAACGGGATTGGTTTTGAAACTATACCTGTTGCGTACTTAACCTTCGGTATTTTCTGTTCGTTCTTACAACTTAAAAATCCGAGAATGGTAAGCAGGAAAAGGATGTTTGTTTTTTTCAAAGCGTTTGTTTTTACTGTTGCCTAGCGGTCTGGTTATAATACGATGCGGGAAAAGTCGTGCGGACTTTTCCGTAGTAGCCCGAACCTGCTTATAAAGCTACGGATTTCCCAAACGGAAATCCGCCACAATGGATTATAGCCTTTGTAATGCATAGTTATTTTATCGAGTCAATTTTTCAGGCGTGGGATAACACTGGAAACCTCCATTTATGATTTTTGAAATAGTTAGCCATATCTTTCATTATAAATAAGGTATCTCCTGTTTTCAACAAACTCCTCTGGTAATTGGATTCGTCTAATGGGGTGAATCCCAATATTACTCTTTTTATCGTTTCATTCGTTATTAGTTGAATTACATCGTTTAGTTGAACTCGTTCTTTTGAAAATACATCACTTAAGTAAAGCGTGTCATCTTCAATATCCATAATAATTGCGGTATTGAGTTTCTCGAGGTAATACATACTATTTTTCTTATAGGACGAACAATAAAACATAATTAACGATGTATTGTTTTGCATTGACACTTTTGATATTGGACTTGTATCGTTTACTATATTTAGAAATAACTCCCTATCAAATTTGTTATCTATATTGAGTTTTTTTAATGATGAATTTAGAGTTTTACTAGTGCTTAGCTGTTTTGAATATTGGTATTCATCTATAATCTCGAAATCAAATTTTGGATAAAAATCAAGAACACTGTCGTTAGCAAATAGATATATAAAGTCACAATGTTCTTTCCATTCATTTAGTACTTGCTCCATAATAAACTTGCTAAGACCTCGATGTCGATATTCTTTGTCGGTCATTACAGTACCAATTTGAACAGCTACTTTTTTCTCATTTTCGATGATAAACTCCATTTTATTAACCGAAACATTTGATATCACTTTATTCTTATGCAATAACGAATAAGGAATGTAATTGTCATTCCAGTAACCATTTAAATACCAATTTTCTAAATCGAATTGAAATACGGCTTGGGTCAACTCATTGAAGCTCGCTCTAATTTCTTGGTTGTGTCTAAAGTCTTTTACAAACCCGTAGCTTATACTGTTGACTTCTATAAACTCCATCAATAATTATTTTCTAATTGTGCATAATAAGCGTACATAGCCACTAGTAACTATAGTTCTCTTTTGCAGATACCCCAAATCTAATGGATTTTTTATGTTTTGAAAGTTCGGGTCGCTATATGCAGTTACATGTCCACTATGCTACTTGTACCCTGGCCCAAAAGCTACCTGTGAAAAATACCCAATAACGCGATAGCTAAGAATTCTTAGGCATTACCGAGACCCATTCGTGGCTCGACCCTAATTTCACGAATTGTCACGAATAGTAGGGAACGTGGTTTAAGAAAAGAACCATTAATAATCTTTGGCGCACTGAGCTAGGGCTTTTCATGGAAGCCGTTGATGTAAAACGTTTTGATTCTTCCGTTTCTTAATCCCTATTAAAATCCAACCTGCCAGTAAGAATAGTATAATCGATGTAAATAATGGAACAGTCCATATTAATTCGACTTCAATATTCAGGGTTATCAGTAAAGTTCCAATAGAAATTATTATAGCACAAGCAGCGTATCCTAGCTCGTCATAAAACCAAGCGTAAGGAAATAAATGAGCGCCTGTTATTATAGCGTATGCCATAATGAAATAATCAGGATATTTGATTAAGGTAAAAATTAAGAACGGGAAGTAAACCAGTTGAGCAAAGTTCAGCCAAAGTCCAAGCGGTTGTAGAGGATTGTCTTTGACTTTCCAATTTGTACCCAAAATTTTAGATAAACCAAAAGCAAGAGGTAGCAAGACTGCTCCAAACATAAAAGTGAATATACTTGTATTATAGGATGTGTATTCTAAAGTCCATATGTAAGATATTGCCAGCCACAATATACCGGCAGCCAAAATAAAATCAATTCCATTTTTTGCTTGAAGCTGAATTTCCGTTTTCAATTTTTTTAAACGTTTTTGTTCCATACATCTTTTATTTCTGTTAATTTTTTCTTTTAGATGTAGAAATCATAAAATGTTACATAAACCTTATTAAGGATGTCAAATTTGAATATTTCGAAAATTGGATGTGCAAAAAAATTTGCACCCTAGCAATTGTATGTAATCATTAGTAACTATATTTCTCTTTTGTAGATACGCCTAATCTAGTGGATTTTGTACGTTTTTAAAAGGGTGGGTCGCTACAAGTGAACAGGTTTAATAGCTTAGATGATATAGGTGTCGGTGAACACGAGAATGAGTGTATCACACATAGTCGTTTGCCGAGCTTGCCGAAACAATGCCGAGCAAGTAATACTAAAAGCAAAAAGATGGCTTAAAGCAAATATGAAATATTAAATCGTTTTAGAGAACTGGAATAGGGCTTTTCATAGAATACATTAATACATTGATGGCCGTAGTTTTTTGTCATTTTGAATTTTCTTCGGCTTTCGGCGTAATAAGTCCAACCGTATTACCCGCTATATCTTCAAACCAGGCAAATTCTCTACCATCAGGCAGTTTAATCGGGTTTACAAGTATCTTTCCTCCATTAGATTCGATAGCTCTTAAGTCCGCGTTAAGAGAGTCGGTCTCTATGTAGAGGGTTATATATTTTTGAGGTTCATTTGGTCCTAATTCATTTAGGTGTCCACTTATAGAGTCTTTTCCCCCTGTTTCAATGATGGCTGAATTCCCTTGCCGTGTTAAATTCCAATCGAAAACATTTTTATAAAATCCCGAAGTTTTCTCTATATCACTACAACCTATTTCAAAATGAACTACTTCTTTTCCCATTACGATTTAAATTAATACCAACAATTGTACATAGTCACTAGTAACTATATTTCTCTTTTGTAGATACCCCTAAACTAGAGAATTTTGTACGTTTTTAAAAGTATTGGTCGCTACTTGCGTATCGATTTCCACTATGCTACTTGTACCCTGGCCCAAAAGAACCTGTCAACGAAGTATCCAATAACGCGATAGCTAAGAATTCTTAGGCATTACCGAGACCCATTCGTGGCTCGATACTAATTCCACGAATTGTCACGAATAGTAGGGAAAGTGGTTTAAAATAAAAAGGAAATAGTATTTAAGTTTAGAATAGGGCTAAGGCGTTTCATGGGAGCCCTTAGTTACTCATTTTTTTTGCGGGATATGCATTTTCGCCCATGATCCATTCCAACGTTTTAAACGATTCTTTGTCCGGATCTTTAAACTTAAGTATGACCCAACTCTGAATATAGAAAAAGGTATTTTCATCGATGGGTATCAAAATATCATAGGTTTTCCTTCCCGGTGCTAAATAGCCTAAATTATTACCAATGGCTTTAACGTTACCTACGGGGCCAAATCCAAAATCATAGGTCCCTTCATATTTAGTGAGTTCGTTGATAGAGACATCAATTTTCTGCGCTAAATAATTTACAGGTGTTTTGTATTCCCTATTCTTAAAAATCCGATAGATATCTTGTGAAATAGGCAACGCTATATTGGAATAGTGATTGCCAAGAACTATGATGGTCATATCTTCTTCTATCCTATGGGTAATTTGATGACAAAAACCCTGTACGCGGCCATTCGCGGTAAAAACATCTTTTCCATCAATAATCCCAAAATTCGGTAGTTCCGCTAACGTAGATTTAAGCAACTTCCCTTTTATAAGGCTTTGAATAAATTCGTTTAAATCATCTGCTGTTGAATACAGGGAACCCCCACCGATTTTTATGCTCATATTTACATATTCGGCATTGATAAGTACGCCGTTTTCATTGAACATATATCCTCTTGCACGATTCTTCAATATTTTAGCATTACTGTCCACACCCGTATTGCTCAAGCCAATCTTGCTATTGATATTTACTTTTAAAAATTCCTCGTACGAAAGGCCACTTACCTTTTCTATTATAGCGGCCAGTAAGACATAACCGGAATTACTATAACTATAGCGTTCCCCTGGTTCATAGTCAAGGGGTCTATGCTTGAATAGTTCAATGATTTCCTCTAAATCATATCCTATTTTGTTGAGTACGTTATAATTTGGGAAGCTATTCAGGTGTGGTATCCCCGAGCGATGGCCTACTAATTGCCTTATACTAATTTCATTTCCTCTGGGGTAGTCGGGAATAAACTGGGACAGTGGGTCATCGAGTGCAATTTTTCCGGTTTCAACTAACTGAAGAACGGCAACTTCGGTAAAGACTTTGGATATTGAGGCAATTCTAAATTTGGTTTCAGGGGAATTTTTTACCTCCCATTCTTTGTCGGCATACCCATAGCCTTTCCGAAATATGGGTTTGCCATTTTGGTACATGGTAATTAGCCCACTCCAAGCATTCATTTCAAGATAAGGCTTGATATAACCATCAATTTTAGTTTCCAGTTCTTTCAACTCCTGGGCGAACGAATAATGGGATAAAAATCCGATAAACAGTAGGATAAGCGTTTTCTTGTGAACTCTCATTCTTTTTTTATAATTAAACACGGCGTTCTCGTGTCCCAAACGCGGCAGGCAGGTAGATGATAGCTTCTCGGATCATACACAAGTCGACTTTTTAAATTTTATGGTCACTATTGTTTTTTTAAATATAACCAAATTAAAAATTTGAAGACTTCGGAAGTACAGGCCGACCTTTCGGAAAGCCCATTTTAGGAATGTTTTATAGGCATTTTTGCCCTTTCGTTGTGTTCGGATTCTGTGGATTTAGGTTCTAGCATTCAATCCGGGGTATGATAGAGAACCCCATTCTATGTTCCGTTATTCAATGCTGTTTGGGTTTATTGAAACAACACGTATCTTGGCGGAACAAGTCCGTTGAGTCGCATATAAACAAGTAATTGCCCTCTGTGATGCGTGATATGGTCGGCAAGCAATAACATAACTTGTCTTTTTGTTCTATTCGACCCAAAATAATCTAATCTTTCTTCAAGTTTTTTGACACCAAAATTGGAGATGAATTCTATGGTTTTGTCAAAAGTTTCGTTGATTTTGGCAATCATTTCTTGTTTTGATTTGTTGCTTACTTTTAGTTCCGTGTCCGTGTTCCAATCCCTGGCTTCACGGCCGCCCATTAATGATTGACTATGCCAATCCATTGCCCAGCCAATATGCATTAAATTTTCTGCAAAACTCATTGATTCAGGTGTTGCTTTGAACTCATATGTATCCTCTGGCATCGTTTCCGCGACAAGGATTAAATATTCTTTCGATTTTTCCAATCGTTCCAAATATTCCTTTATAAAGTCATTTTCTTGCGCGCAAAGAGGGGTGGTAATTACGCTAATTATGATAAAGACGGTTAGGATACGTTTATTTTTCATACGATTTTGGATTTACTTGCAGCCCTTACTAAATTTTTCCCAATCGATTTCAGGCGCTTCGGGATAGTTGCCCATTACTACCTTTTCTAAATTTTCTTTGACTTGTGAATACGGAAGTCCATATATTTCCTCAAACTTTTCAAATCCGTCCGTCCAAAGGGTTTTAAATTTTTCCAAGGCATAGTTTTCCAAAAGATATTGCACCATGTAACCAGATTGATGGTATCCGATCATTTCCGACTGTCCATAGAAGTCGGAACTTAGATCTTCCATTGAAATTAGTTTATTTTCCTCTAAAAGAAACCTGTAAATTTCCGCAACTGTTCTACCATTGCATTCGTTGGCTGCTAATGTTGCAAGACCTTCATTCATCCACGTACAGTTCCTTCTCGGATAATCCCAATCCAACATCGCAATTAGATGCATCAATTCGTGTTTTATTGGTGGGTTCACAACATCTTCATTGGCAACTATGTTTAAGGTGCTCCAATAGGGGTACGCATTGCCAATTGCTCTCGTACCCGTATAGATGAACATTTCGTCACGGGAGGACATTACTCTAACATAGATGGTATCGGTAAATTCCTTCTTATCGAGAATTTTAATGTTATGCTCAATGGCATCGAAAGTCCGCTTGATTATTTCTTCTTTGTTATCGAATGCATACCCGCTCTCCGGAAAGATGAAATTGACATTTTTTATCAATTTTGAAACTTTTGTTTCTTTTGCCCAACCATCACTATCAACGGGTTTTGTTGGCGCTCCACCTGGCTTGCAAGCGGTTATGGTCAACATTAGGATAAAAACCAGTGTACATTTTTGACTACGGCCAATTAGGGCTGGGTTCTTTTTTTTCAATTTGGAGAATTTAGCAACTATTGCTACAAATGAAAAAATTAAATACGTGTAAACGGTCTTTAAGGCGTATGGTTTAAGTACTAGTACCGGTACTATTTTTTGAATTTTAAGAATAATTCTTTTCTATTGGCTACGTTTAATTTGAGATAACCATTTGTTATGTGTTTTTACGGTAGGTACACGAATAGCAATTTCTTCGACCATTTCCTGGTTGCTTTTGTAAGCGCCTAAAACAGGATTGTTTGCAGTTTGGAGTAATGACTACAATGCCATTTGCACTTCATTTCGGCGATAAAATTTCGGGTTGTATTGCAGGCCTTTGGTGATAGCAAAATCAGGGTTGCCCTTTGATGAAAACCATGTGTCGAAATTGAACTAAAAGAACTTGTTTTTTAACTCAGTTCTTTGTTGTGAGACGTTATAATTCAATTACTTTTTTTATTTCACTCGACTTTGGAAATATGGATTTCATTTCATTCGTTATCAAAAATTGTAGTTTAGAGTCATCCTTTAGTCGATCATTTTGAATGAACAATCCTAAAACAATTTGATATAAAGAAATACTCATAGGAAAAGAACCTGACAAAGATTTCAAGCTATTTTCATAAAATTCAATTAGCTGCTTGAAATTTCTTTGTTTGTAATATCCTCTAAGGTCAGATGAGTTACGGAATAGATTAAATACGTTTTCCGAATATCGAGATAAATCTTTTGGTTTATGCTCTGCAGGTATTATTTTATTTTCTAATAGTTTTTTAGTTGTTCTAATGATTGATTTTTTAAAATCTACACCTGTGAAACCTCTACTTATAATATGCCTTTTAATATCAGCTGCACCAATTATTAGCATATCTAACTGTTCGATATTGGCTTTCAGCTTTGATACCAATCTACTCATTTCCCATTCAACTATATCACTCTTATATGTAAGAGGATGAGTAGCTACAGACCAAGCATGTTCTAAAGCTGTTCTTACTTGAATTTCAACAGTGTATTGATTGTAAATTGTTTGAACTTGAGTTTGAAGACTTTTAAGTTTACAATAACACCTAGTAGCATCAAATCTAAAACTCTCAGGATTAAGTTCAAATGATTGCTTATTTTTAATATCAACTACATTAAATTTTGACTTGATAAATGCAATTACTTCAGGTTCTTTATTCAAATTTGGAACAATTATGGTGCATGCGACGAGATCGTCAATTTCATCCCAAGATTTGAATCTAGCAGTTTCAAATTTCTCACTTACAGAGAATAAATCTTTCTTGCGAGATGAATAGGCAAAGTTGTTAGACTTACAATAATTCAATAGTATCGCATCTAAGTCTGAATTAATTCTATCTAGGTACGGCTCTATAAGAGCAAACTTCGTCTTTATTTGATTAGCAACAACCATCAGCTAATAACAAAATTAAAAAGTATGTTTTCTCTTTCTCTTCTTGCTCTAGTTGAATTAGAAGCAGCTCTTGCAAAGCCGTAATATTGATTTATTGCCTCGTTGCCTTCAGCTTCTCTTTGTTCTTCTGATGAAATTATGTTATTGAACTCCTCCAAACGTTCATAGATTTGATTGTTCGTTATTTCAATATTTTCATCGGAAATCCTCTTAACTACACCAACTAATGTATAAAAATCTGCTTGATTTCTTAACCTCGATCTTTGAAGAGAAGCATCATCATCAATTTCTAAAATTGAATTAATTCGATTAATAGCAGACCTAAACTCTCTAATAACACTTATTGATTCTAACCATTCATCCTCTCTATCACTGAATGCAATATCAAGTTCATTGCTAGAATAACCTTGTGGTCCGTCTTCAATCAAAAGTAAAATTTGAGAAATAAACTCAATATCTTTCATTTGTTTAATTGATTGACCAGCAATTTGTGGAAAGCCATTAGGTAATGTTTCAAATGTCCATTCTGATACTGTTTCCAACTGAGTTATAAACTCTCCTGAAAATTTTGCATGGCGAAGTTCTTGTGCAGAAAGCTTTGCAACGTTTCTATTTATTCTATCGAAAATATTATTAATTACTCCTTCTTCAGCGGTTGGTAAATATTCAACAGAAAATGTGTATGCCCAAACCTTATTTTTATCTGCAGGATCTAATTCGCTAAAATATCTACCTCTTAAATCTGTTACCGTCGCACTATCACTTATTGGAAATAAGTCTTGTATAAATTCGAAAATTGTCGTAAGCCTTTGCTTTCCATCTACAATTGAATATTTGGTCAGTCCAGAGTCATGTATTTCTTCATATACGAATATCGCTGGTGCAGGATAATTCAGCAATACAGTGTCAATAAAGTATTCTTTATATGAATTACTCCAAACACTTCTTCTCTGATATGGAGGGTTAAGCTCTAATAATTCTCGGTTCATTAAGTCCCAGAACCAAGCTACTGTTTGTAAATTTTGTCTTCTATTCATAATTTATTTTAATGTCTCACAACGGCAGTCTGTCTCAAAACTGCCTTAATTTCGTTTAAAAATAGGCAAATCCTTTCAGGTTCCGGTTTGGGAGGCGCATTCGGCATTCCCTGCCCGAAATCTCGGAAACCCGTCCTAGTACCTGCAAGAACCGTACAACGGCCAATTTTAGGGCCCTTACGCGCACAAGAAACGCCATATCGAGGTTTCCGGCCCTGATTCCCAGGTTCATCAGCCTTTTCAGGTTGTACGCGATCGCTATGAACCCAAAGTCGGCACTTGCCCTATCGATTCCCTTCTTTGTGACAATGTGGTCGTAGCCCCATTGCCGCTTGATGGTGCCGAAGGGATGTTCGACCAGGGCCTGCCGTTTTTTGTAGATTTTGGGCCGCTCGGCGACCCTCTCGGCGTTCCCTTCGATGTACCGGGTGAACTCGCTTCGCTGGACGATCTTTCCGTTCTGTTTCGCGGTGGTGCACAGGTGGCGTGCCGGACAGCTTTTGCAGGCGGTGGTCTTGTATTGTTTGAACCTGTAATTTCGGGCCTTGTACCATGACCCGTTGCTTTTCAGGATGTGGCCCTGTGGACAGGTATAGGTATCGGCCTGCCCGTCGTATGCGAAATGTTCCACGTTATAGGAAGGGTCGGGGGCCTGGCTCTTGCGCCCTATGGCGGGTACGGCGACCAGGGTGTCGATGCCCAGGTCGGAGGCCGTCCTGAACTCGCTTCCGGTGTGGTACCCTTTATCGTATAGTGCTGTAAAACCGTTGGTCCCCAAAATGGCCTTTGTCCTTCTGAGCATACCGCCCATGGCCTTCTTGTCGTTCTGGTTGGTGATCTTGTAATCGACCAAGAGCATATGGTCGGCATCCACTGTTGTCTGTGCGGTATAGCACACCTCTGTAATGGTGCCCCGGACGATCTGGTGGCGGCTATCGGGGTCGGAGGTGGAGATCTGTGGGTTCTCGGTCGTCGTGTCCCCGTCCAGTTCCCTGCCGATCTTTTCGTACTTGCGGCGCTGTTCCTTTCGCGAGCGTACCTCCCTTTCGAGTCCCTCTTTTTCGTCCCCGTCGGCCTCGGCCAGTTCTGCATTGTGCTCTTGTAGCTTTTTGTCGATGTAGTCAAGGTGCCGCTGCACCTTCTTCTTGTTGTAGTTGTTCTTCTTGCTGTTCTGTGCCCGTAGCTTGGTCGAGTCCCCGGCGATGAGGGCCGCGCCGATAAGGTCATGGTTCCTGGCGATGGACACCGTTGCCCGGAACACCCGTTTGATCGCCTTGGGATTGTCCTTTCTGAAGCGGGCGATGGTGTTGTGGTCGGGCCTTAGGCTTTTCAACAGCCATATGGCCTCGATGTTGCGCGAACATTCCAGTTCGAGCCTTCTCGACGAGCGCATACGGTTCATGTACCCATAGATATATAGTTTCAAGAGATCGGCCGGGTCGTACGGTGGCCTTCCCTGGACCGGCATCGGGGCGAACCCAAGTTTTCCCATGTCCAGCGAATCGACGAACCGGTCGATGGCGCGAACGGTGTTTTCCTGCCCGATCATGTCGTCGAGACAGGTGGTGTATAGGGTAAGCTGGTCGCGGTCCTGTCCTTTTTGGTATTCCATACCGCAAAGGTCGGATCAAAATTACGGACCTGCAAGATCGAAGGAGGAATATTAGGGTTTTGAGACAGTCTGACGGTCTCGGCTATGAGTTGTTGCGTGGGTTAGCGATTAACTTTGCAAGTACACACCAAACTGAAAATCCGCGAGTCCCCATGCCTCGGGATTCAGAAGTAGGCAAGAACAAGCAATTACTTATAGCCATTGTTGGCAGTAGTTATTTTAATTTTAAATCAATAAATTCAGTTGTTTTTTCAACTATGCTTTCTTGAGTATATTTTAAAATATCAAATCCTCCAGCCGAGATAAACTGCAAATATTCTTGAGTCAAATATTGGTTGGGAAAACCTCCAAAAATCATAAACCATTGTTTGGCGAACGTTTCTACAAAATAGGAAATAGATTTTTGAACTTTTTCCTCTCTATTAATGCGACCAACTAAATCCAATCTTCTTTGATTTGGCAACACCTTAATATTAACACTTTCATTACCTGCATTAATAAATTGTGCTAAATCATTAGTTTGGTTAAGGCCATAAAAATCTATTGTTCTAATCAAATTGGTTTCTTCGAAAAACTGAATTACAAAATCATTCATAAAAATGATGTTCGGATTTCTATCACTTGTACAGCCAACAAAATTGTTTGTATAGGCTGATGCATCTCCAACCGTTTGTAAATATGTAATGTGATATGGAAAATTTGGTATATCACAATTTTCTATTGAATCTGAATTAAGGATTGTTAACCTTAATCTCTCCATTGTATCTTCACTCAAATTATAAACATCTTCACAAATGGCAGTTCTCCAAACTTGTAAGTAAAAAAATAGTTTTACTATTTTATTTTGAGCTAATTCAATTTGGTTAGTGCCTGTCAAATTAACTTGCCTAAATTGTGGAAGAATAGTTTCTATAAAAGGTGTTTCAATACTTGTGAAAATATCTTCACATTGCGAGCAAAAAACATAATCTACTGAAAATGGTATTTCCTTGGCTTTTTCAATTTCTTCTTCAGTCGCTTGCCTACCCAATGACTCTTCCAATTTTGGAATTGAAGTTCCACGCTGAAAATTAAAGTCTACAAATGGTGTATTGTTAGATACGTCGAAATAAAAACCAGCTTCTCTTTCATTTGCTCCATCCAAATTAAGACAGGTTCTTATAATTGAATCCGTTAAATAGTGTGTATTCTTTTTATTAGCTTCTCTTTCTTTACAAAGTGCACAAATCATATTATCACGTTATTTAATAGTCAGCACCGCAGTCACATTTTACAATTAAGTCAGGCTCATAGTAATTCAAATAATCTTTCACAGTAAAAATTGTCTTTAGATAATCAAAGTCAAGAGATTTAGTAAATAACTCTTTATAATAATTTGGGGCGGTCTTTCGGTCTACTTTTGTGTGTACAATCTCATCTCTAAACTCTTTAAATCTTAAGATTGTTTCAAACTTGTGAGCGTGATGTCTATGAAAACTTTTATTTTTTACTTGGGGAATAACCTTTTTAATTTTTTCCTCAAATTGAATTTGTCTTTGAATTTGCTCTTTATTATAAATTTCTGTGTTCTTTTTTGAAACACGTTTATACTCAAAATCATTAGGAATTTGGTGGTTCAAAAATGCCTCCAATGAATTAAAAAGTGAAGTTACATAATTGGAAACGTGTCCGAAGAAATTATAAAATGAATTCATTGCATTCCCAAGGTCTCCTTTTCCATAATTTAATGCTTCCATTAGTTTTTCTCGACTTTCCTTTATGTCTGCCAAATTCACTTGAGCATTTGAAAAATATATAACAATAGGGTTTGGTTCTGGTATTATATATGTTTTCTGTCCATCGTTATATTTAAAACATTGGATGAAGGTTTGTTTGTCAGTCAGAATATGAGGTATATAATCTTTAAAGTCGCCTGCCTTAAATTTTTTAATTGATTCTTGAGTTGGTTTTTGATTAACCATAAATTCATAACCATCATCGGTTACGTCTTTAGACATCAAGAATTTCTTTTTTATATGCTTCATTTACTAATTACTGCCAACAATTGTATATAGTTATTAACTATATCTCACTTATGTACAGAACTAATATAAGAGATCTTTGATATCCCTGAAGGAAGTTTCCGCTAGTTGGTTAAATATTTTATCTTATGGCAACAGGGTAGCCATATGAATTTTTGAGTTTTTAGTTGCAATACAAAGGCCCTAGGAATTAGCATCGTTTGGTGGCCTATTGCACCAAGTGTGGCTGTAGGCTTCCTTGCTTTTGAAGGCTTCACAAGGAATAAAGATGATTTAAGGCAGAACACCATATTGTCGATGTATTGGAGACCGGGCTAGCTTTTTATTAGAAGCTTTGCCGTAATACGTTTTAATCCAGTTTGATTTCAGGGTTTAAAAATTTATAAAGCTGTCCATCAATCTTCACAATTAGTACATCATCATTAATTTTATTCAAAACATCGAATCGATTTGTCAATGCCAGCTTTTTTACAAATAATACGCGCTGCTGTGCCTCATTGATTTGATTATTTCCAATCAATTTCTCCCGTTCGAAAACTCCATGTTTACTTGATACAACAGAAATGGGTATATCTTTTATTGGTAAGGTTGATGTCCCGCTCATTACGATAAGAACTATTAAAGAATTTTGGTAGGTTCCGTAATCACTCCAAAAACCTGGCATTATATTTAAGTTAGAATCGACATTGAATTTTACGTTATAAAAATCACCTTGAATTTCATTAAAAGTTTCACTTTCATTGACGAACAAATAAGGTAAGCGCCTAAAATAGGATTGTTTGTAGTCTGGACTAATGGCTACGATGCCATTTGCATTTAAATTTGACGATAAAAATTCGGGTTGTATTTCAGGCCTTGGCAATTTAGACGTGCTCGAGCAGGATGCTGCCAGTAATAGCATAAAAAGTAAATAAGGTACTCGTCTCAAATGTTCTAACTGTTTTACAACGTAGAAATATAATCATTGATCATATATCTAGTATAGGCTAAGATAAGAGATCCTGTATGTTGCTGAAGGACCTTTCTTCAACATACTTACCGGTTTCCGTTGTCTTACTTGAACAGTGACCCAAAATATAGTTGTAGGCGAATGATCCAATAATGAATCATTCAACGGCGAATAAACCAACTAGGAATGGTCAAGTAACACCCTGTAACTGTAGTTTTGATGAGGAGAAAAGAGAAAAAAGACTAGAGAAAAAAACTAGAGAAAAAAGACATAATCAAAAAAGAGAAAAGACAACGGACGAAGGAGAAATCGATCGGAAATAAGCGATAGGGGGGGAGGAGATGTTTTGCTTAAACCCCTTCGCGCGGAGCCGAAGGGTGAAACCGGCGGGCTATAGGTGCAGCAAACTCTTCATGCTATGCTGCAGCTTCTTAAACTGGCGCTCGAGATTGTTGGTAGAAAGGCCGTATTCGATTTTTTCGGTAAGGGTACGGTATTTTTTTTCGCCGGTATCCCCAAGTTCATTCTCGTTCTCATACGTCTTTTTGCCGTTAAGACCTTGTTTTTTCCGGATGGAATCAAGTTCCGCTTCCATGGCCTCCAAATCGATACCATGGACATACTTATCTACTAATTTTACCCTGATAAAATAAACTACGGGTATGACTACCATACTGACCATGAGTAGATAAAGTAATTCGTTTTCATCTATTTTCTTTACATCTTCACTAAAAACGCTGTAAAGTTGAAAAGCATACATTGCAATTGGGATTAGAATTGCATGGTACCACCATTGCTTGCATGTTACAAACCATACTATAAGTAAGGTTAAAGGGACCAATTTTCCTAGATAAAAATAAAAAGCGGTCGAAACGTCCTTATAGCCATTTTTGGTGAATGTTAAGAACAGGAAGTCCCAAGTATCCGAAGTTGAGGGGATATACTTATAGAAATAAAACATTAAAGGAGTTAGTGTAATAATAACGGCTAATAGTCCTTCAATGATAAATTTTTTTCTAATTCTTTTCTTGTCAGCCATACTTAAACATTCTAACTACAGTTTAGGCAGATTTATTGCATAAAAAAGGCGCTATTTCTAACGCCTATATTATTTTTTTAGTATGAAATAGGATTAACCTCTTCTACCACCATCAATTTCAGCGGTAGCCTTATCAATACTATTAGTTTCATACAGGCTATCTTCCTCGGCGGTGTTTGATGGTTCGCAAGAAACGGCTAAAAGGGTAACGCAGGCCAATACTCCAAATACAAATTTTTTCATTTTAATCGGGGTTTTTAGTTAGAATTTTGTTAATTTCTCGTGTTAAAAGTAGGAAATCTACCCTAACTACCAAGCATTTTAACGTTAAAATATCCCCTTTTAACGGAAAAAATATACATTTCATCGAATTCTATAGGAATTATCCACATTTTCGCAATAAAAATCCGGGAGAAACGTTGCCCCGCCTGTCTATAATTGACGGTCCGGGGCTATCCAAGAAAAAGGAATTTGGCTCAAAAGAGTAGGGAAGGGGTACCTTTAGTCCAACCGCAAACCACGTCGGGTTTCGTCGATGACCTCCAGATATACATTCGTGACATCGGCCGGCAAGAACGAGGTAATTTTTTCGGGCCATTCGATAAACACCCAGGTATCTTCGTTGAAATACTCCTCCAATCCAAAATCCAGGGCTTCCGTTTCGTCGTTTAAGCGGTAAAAATCAAAATGATAGGCCAATACCTCCCCATCGGTAGTATGGTATTCATTGACAATGCCAAATGTAGGGCTAGTTCCTACATCTGCCGCCTCGAGTACCTGGAGCATCGCCTTGATCAAGGTGGTTTTCCCGGTGCCCATCTCACCGTGCAAGCAAAGAATCTTGCTATTGGCCTGGGATAGCACCTCCCGCGCTATCTCGGTGATGGAAGTTTGCTTATAGACTTTTTGATCCACTGTTATCCTTAATAATTAGCTCTATAAATTTTGTCGACTCCTTTAGTCAATATAACCTAGGACCTTAAGAAACACCCCAAGAATAATTATTGCGATTGCGAATCGAGACATCCATATGCCAAAAGTGGTATTCAAAAACCAAAAGCGAGAGTCTTTCTTATATCTATCATCAAGTTTCATAATTCAAAAATAGGTATTCTAGCCATCTTTAGCTTTTCTTTCATACTCCCAACCACTAAGTGGAATATTCCAATAACCAAGTACTGACATTATGAAATAAGAAGACCGAGAGGGATATCGATAAAACAATCCAAACTCTTTAACTTCAGTATCGTACTCGATATAAAAACCATCCATACTTATGGGGGGTTGTTCGATAAGCCCAGCATCTGCTAAAGCGCATTCATAACGTTCCCTACCTATCTCTTTTAGCAATTGACGGATGACCTTTTTGTCTTGATTACGGAAGACAATCAATGTTCTTTTTATGGACATAATCCAAAAATATGGAATATTACCATATATTTGTAAACCGATTGAAATAAAAGTTTTCCACAACCACAAATTTGGGTAAATTGAAATTATCAAAACTTATAGAAATATGTGTTACGATGTAAAGGCCCAATTAGAAACTCAACTCAATAGGGCAATACGTGACGGCGATGTTCACGCAATCAGGGAAATTAAAGAAAAGCTTGCACCATTAACCGATTTACCAATATATCATTCGAGCGGTTTTAAACATCCCAAATTACTGGTATACACCAACGAAAGTCCAAATGTTCCGGTGGTATCTCAATGGGGATTGGGACCTTACTGGGCGTTTGATAAGGAAAAATTATACAAGGCCTGGAATAAAACTTTAAATGCTAGAGGAGAAGATATGTTCGAAACTAAATCTTTTAAATCCTCAGCTAAGTCAAAACGATGTATAATTCAAGTTGACGGGTTTTATGAACATATGGACTATAAGGGAAAAAAATACCCTCATTTTATCTATCGTAAGGATGGGCAGCCGCTCTCACTCGGGGGTTTATGGCGCGAATGGAAGGATAAGGAAACAGGTGAAACCTTGCATACCTTCGCAATTGTAACAACAAGGGCGAACTCCTTGATGGAAGAAATACATAATAAGCCCGCAGCATCACAGGAACCGAGGATGCCAGTAATATTGCCAGAAGAATTGGAAGATAAATGGCTTTCAGATTATGATGAAGAACTCGTAGAAAATGCCATAGCAGAATTACTTGAACCCTTTCCGGCCGAAGAAATGGTGGCACATACCGTTGGCAGAATAAGAGGTAAGGAATATAAAGGAAACATTGATAGTATTGATGAAAAAGTTGTCTATCCAGAGCTAAACCAACAAGAATTATTTTGAACAATTCATGATATTGAATGGAATTTGTGTAGTGAATGTATTGGCCCCGGATATATTGAGCTATAATTTGCTGATGACTCAGGGCTAATTGTGGAGCCGAGCAAAATAAGAGAATGTAAAAATTGTAATAGTTTGGGTTACATACCTAGTAAAGAAAATTTCTAAGAATCATGAAACTTATTGAGTATTTAGAATTGAGTAGCGAAGAGCAATGGGATGAGCTTTGGGATGAAGGCCAACATGTTCAGAACTACGTTTCTGTTGATTTTAAATATTCCTTATACAGCCTCCATAATTTCTATGTTGAAGTTGAATTATGTCCTATTTCGAATAGCATAATAGGAATGTTCCCATGCCAACAAGGAAAAAGACTTGAAAAATATATACCAAGTAAATTTTTACAGTTTTAGCCCAATCTAAAAATGTTAATCAGTGAAACATTGCCAAACCAGGCCTACAACCGCTCCGATTACTTCCTAACAGCCCTAAAGCCCCCAAGCAGCGGTCCCGTCTAAAAACGAACAAAGCGATCCCTATGTGCATCGGTGTCAAATTCGTTGGCATCCTCAACGCTTTTATTTGGGCCGTAATACCACAAAGGGGATGATCATCTCTTCCAGCGAGACCCCACCGTGCTGATAGGTATTGCGGTAATAGCTCACATAGTGGTTATAATTGTTGGGGTAGGCAAAGAACAGGTCGTTCTTGGCAAAAATAAACGAACTGCTCACGTTAATGCTAGGCAGGTAAATGCTTTTGGGATCCCTGGCCTCCAACACATCCTTTTCCTCATAGGTAAGGCTACGCCCGGTTTTGTAGCGCAGGTTGAGACTGGTTTCCTTGTCCCCGATGACCTTCGAGGGGTGTTTTACATTAATGGTACCATGGTCGGTGGTGATGATCAACCGCAGGCCCATCGTCTGCGCCTGTTGTATGATTTCCAACAAAGGCGAATTCTTGAACCAGCTTTGGGTAAGGGAGCGATAGGCCTTGTCGTTGCTGGCCAACTCCTTGATCACTTCCATCTCGGTCTTGGAGTGGGAAAGCATATCTACAAAATTGTAGACGATGACCGTGAGGTCGTTGTCTTTCTGCGATTTGAAATTTTGGGAGAGGTGCCTGCCCTGTTTGAGGCTACTGATCTTGTGGTAGGCCCATTTGATATCCAGCCCCAACCGTTTGATCTGGGCCCCGAGGAACTTGTCCTCAAAAAGGTTTTTGCCGCCTTCGTCGGTATCGTTCTTCCACCAATCGGGATATTTTTTTTCCATATCCAGTGGGGTGAGTCCGGAAAAGATGGCGTTCCGGGCATATTGGGTCGCCGTGGGGAGAATGCTGAAATAGGATTCCTCCGATTCCTTTTTATAAAAAGTTCCCACCGTTTCCTCAAAGGCCAACCACTGATCGTATCGTAGGTTATCAATAACCACTAACAGGGTGGGGCCTTCCTTTAATTCGGGAAATACTTTTTCCTTGAACAGGGTATGTGACATTACGGGAGCATCGGCATCCTGGAACCAGTCGGCATAGTTGCGTTCCACGAACTTCCCGAATTGGGAGTTGGCCTCTACCTTTTGGGACTCCAAGATCTCGAACATGCTGGGGTCTTCGATCTCTTCCAACCGTAGCTCCCAATAAATGAGCTTGCGATAGAGGTTGGCCCACTCCGCGTAGGAGTTGACCATAGATAGGTCCATAGCGATCTTACGGAATTCCTGCTGGTAATTGCTGGTCGTTTTTTCGGAGACCAGACGGGAATGGTCCAGGTTTTTCTTCAACGAAAGCAAAATCTGGTTCGGGTTCACGGGTTTGATCAGGTAATCGGCAATCTTCGAGCCAATGGCCTCTTCCATGATAAACTCTTCCTCACTTTTGGTAATCATCACCACGGGTAACGAGGCATTCATTACCTTGATTTCGTTCAGGGTCTCCAGGCCCGAGATACCGGGCATGTTCTCATCCAAAAAGACGATATCTACTTGCTGCTCCGCCAGTTCTTCCAAGGCTTCCTGTCCGCTACGACATTGCAGTACCTCGTAGTTCTTTCCTTCCAAAAACAGGATGTGGGGTTTTAACAGGTCGATTTCGTCATCGACCCATAGGATTCGTATTTTATTCATTCCTTTTTTTGTTGTTGGGATGCCGGTGATGCCTTTTGGGTCGGTCTACCGCCCTGGCATATGGCATGCCTACTTCGATTTATTCTTTTGTTCGAGTCGTTCCGATCCATTCGCTTTTATACCTTTGTCCCCTCATAGATAATGCCAGTATTTTGACACCGTCCCGAAAACTCGAAATATTCAATGATCCAATTTACGGATTTATTAGTATTCCGAATCCGCTCGTATATGAGCTCATCGGTCATCCTTATTTTCAAAGACTGCGGCGAATTTCGCAAATGGGACTCTCGTACCTGGTCTTTCCCGGTGCCCATCACACCCGCTTTCATCATGCGCTGGGAAGCATGCACCTGATGCAGCAGGCCGTACAACTGCTTCGTTTTAAGGGGGTTGAAATTAGCAAGGAGGAGGAAGACGGTCTTCTCATCGCAATTCTGTTGCACGATATCGGGCACGGTCCGTTCTCCCATGCGATGGAACACAGTATTGTGCAAGGGGTCACACACGAGGCTATTTCCCTTTTTTTTATGGAAGCCTTGAACAGGCAATTTAACGGAAGTTTAACTACGGCCATTGCCATTTTCAGCGGCAAACATCCCAAAGCCTTTTTAAACCAACTGGTATCGAGCCAATTGGATATGGATCGAATGGACTACCTCAAACGGGATAGTTTTTACACCGGGGTGGCCGAAGGGAATATCAATTCGGAACGGCTGATTACCATGCTGAACGTCGTCGACGGGGAATTGGTGGTCGAGGAAAAAGGGATTTATTCCGTCGAGAAATTCCTGATGGCACGGCGTTTCATGTACTGGCAGGTATACCTGCACAAGACCAGTTTGGTGGCCGAACAATTGTTGATCCGCACCTTTAAAAGGGCCAAGGAACTCCTGGTATCCGGAGTGGATGTCGGCTGCAGCGACACCCTCCTGTATTTCCTGGAACACACGGTTTCAAAGACCGATTTCGACCAAGAGGTGTTGGAACGGTTTTCCCGTTTGGATGATATTGACATAGTAGGGGCCCTCAAACGCTGGCGGAACCATCCGGATTTTGTGCTTTCGCGTCTCTGTACCATGTTGCTCGACCGGAAACTTCTCAATATCACCCTTAAAAACCGGCCCATCGACGAGACCAAATTGGCGCGTTATTTTGAAACGTTTAAAAAACAACATGGGCTGGGCGATGCCGAGACCGCTTATTTCGTTTTTTCCGACCGTATCGAGAATACGGCCTACGACCGGAACCATCAGAATATTAACATTTTGAAGGGCAATGGGAAGTTGGTCGACGTGGCCAAAGCCTCGGACCATCTGAATCTGAAGACACTTTCCAAAACGGTTACCAAATATTATATGTGCTATCCCAAGGAAGATACCTGATGCGGCTTCCTCATAACAGGTCTTAGACTACGACAATTTTTGTTACTTTTGTTCCCATGATTTTTACAGCCGGCCAAATTGCAGGAATTTTAGAAGGCGAACTGGAGGGAAATCCAGACATTGCCGTTCATAAACTGGCCAAAATCGAGGAGGGGGTAAAGGGGTCGTTGACGTTTTTGGCGAACCCCAAATATACCTCGCACATCTATACCACCAAGGCCTCGATCACCATCGTAAATAAGGATTTTGTTCCTGAGCAGCATTTGGAAACGGCCTTGATCAAGGTCGACGATGCCTACGAGTCTTTTTCCAAACTCCTGGAATATTACAATCAGGTCAAGAATAATAAGGAGGGAATAGAAAACCCGGTCTATAAGTCCGATTCGGCTACCCACGGGGAAGGTCTGTACCTGGGCGCTTTTTCCTATTTGGGGCACAATGTGCGCCTGGGCGATCATGTGAAGATATATCCCAATGCCTATGTGGGCGATAATGTGGTCATGGGGAACAATGTGATTGTTTTTGCGGGGGCCAAGATATATTCGGAAACCGTCATCGGTAACAATTGTGTGATCCACAGCGGTGCCGTTGTAGGCGCGGATGGATTTGGCTTTGCCCCGAACAAAAATGGAGAGTTCAAGAAGATACCCCAAACGGGGAACGTGGTGCTGGAAGACAATGTGGATATCGGCGCGGGAACCACGATCGACCGGGCTACCCTAGGGTCGACCATTCTAAGAAAAGGGGTGAAGTTGGACAATCAGATACAGATCGCCCACAATGTCGAAATCGGGGAACATACCGTCATCGCCGCCCAGACGGGGGTAGCGGGCTCTACCAAAATCGGGAAACAATGCATGATCGGCGGTCAGGTAGGCATCGTAGGACACATCACCATCGGCGATCGCGTAAAGATACAGGCGCAATCGGGTATCGGTAGAAATGTGAAAGACGATGAGGTCCTGCAAGGTTCGCCCGCTTTGAATTATGGCGATTACAATAAATCCTACGTCCATTTTAAAAACTTACCGAAAATCACGAATAGAATCAACGAACTGGAAAAAAAGCTAGACAGTGAGTAACCCAGCAACAAAACAGCGGACCATCGCAAAAGAGGTCATTCTTAAAGGAGTAGGCCTTCATACCGGAGAGGACGTTACCATGAAGTTCGTGCCCGCACCGGAAAACCACGGATACAAATTTAAGCGGGTCGATTTGGAAGGTGAGCCCGTAATCGAAGCCGATGCCAATTATGTGGTGAACACACAAAGAGGTACCAATTTGGAGAAAAACGGGGTGAAGATCCAGACGTCGGAGCACGTACTGGCAGCCTTGGTGGGGATGGGTATCGACAATGTGATGATCGAACTTGATTCGCCCGAGCCACCGATTATGGATGGTTCCGCCAAATACTTCGTGGAGGCCCTGGAAATTGTCGGTGCCGTGGAACAGGAAGCTTCACGTGACGAATACGTTGTGCAGGAGGTCATCAGCTATAAGGATGATGAAACGGGAAGTGAGATCACCATCATTCCGGCAGACGAATACCAGGTGACCACCATGGTCGATTTTGGCACCAAGGTATTGGGTACCCAGAATGCGACCTTGGAGCGTATGAGCGATTTTAAGAAAGAAATATCGGACGCCCGAACCTTTAGTTTTTTGCACGAACTGGAAATGCTGTTGGAAAATGGCCTCATTAAAGGGGGAGACCTCAATAACGCCATTGTATATGTGGATAAGGAGATTTCCGAGGAAACCATGAAAAAGTTGGAGAAGGCTTTTGGCAAGGAAAAATTGTCGGTTAAGCCCAACGGAATTTTGGATAACCTGACACTGCATCAGCCCAATGAGGCGGCCAGGCATAAGCTTTTGGATGTCATTGGGGATTTGGCGCTGATAGGCACACCGCTTCGCGGGAAGGTGATCGCCAATAAACCCGGTCATTTCGTAAACACCCAGTTTGCCAAAAAGTTATCAAAAAAAATAAAGGTAGAAAAGCGCAACAGTGTGCCCAAATTCGATTTGAGCCAGCCTCCTTTGATGGATATCCATAAAATTATGGCCATGTTGCCGCACCGCCCTCCGTTTCTGCTGATTGATCGGGTATTGGAACTTTCGGACTCCCATGTGGTGGGGATGAAAAATGTGACCATGAACGAACCGTTCTTCGTGGGGCATTTTCCCGGGGCACCGGTAATGCCAGGGGTATTACAGGTAGAAGCCATGGCCCAGACAGGAGGTATCCTCGTGCTGAGCACCGTGCCGGACCCGGAAAACTATCTGACATTGTTCATGAAAATAGATAAGGTAAAATTCAAGCGACAAGTGGTCCCGGGTGATACCCTAATTTTTAAATGTGACCTGATTTCCCCTATTCGAAGGGGTATCTGCCATATGCAGGCCTACGCCTATGCAAACGACAAATTGGTTTCGGAGGCGGAAATGATGGCACAAATCGTAAAAAGAACGTAGTATGAATCAACCCCTGGCGTATATTCATCCGGGCGCAAAAATTGCTAAAAATGTCGTTGTGGAGCCCTTCACGACGATCCATAATAATGTTACCATTGGCGATGGTACCTGGATCGGTTCCAATGTAACCATCATGGAAGGAGCCAGGATTGGGAAGAATTGTAATATTTTTCCAGGTGCCGTCATCTCGGCCCCCCCTCAGGATTTAAAATACGATGGGGAGGAAACGACCGTAACCATCGGCAATGGAACCACCATTCGGGAATGTGCCACCATTCATAAAGGTACCAAGGATCGAAACAAAACCGTGATCGGCAAGAACTGTCTGATCATGGCCTATTGCCATGTGGCACACGATTGTTTGGTGGGCGACAATTGTATCTTTTCCAATAATTCTACCCTGGCGGGCCATGTCACCATTGGCGACAACGTGATATTGGCAGGTCTGGTCGCCGTGCATCAGTTTGTTTCGGTGGGGCAGCACGCGTTCGTTACGGGAGGTTCGTTGGTGAGGAAAGATGTGCCTCCCTATGTGAAGGCCGCCAGGGAGCCGTTATCCTACGTGGGAATCAATTCAGTAGGCCTGCGCCGAAGGGGCTTTGAGTCTGAAAAAATCCGGGAGATACAGAATATCTACCGCATCCTTTATCAGAAACACTACAACAATACACAGGCCGTACAGATTATAGAGGCCGAAATGGAAGCCACCCCCGAGCGGGACGAAATCCTTCAATTCATAAGGGATTCCCAACGTGGTATCATGAAAGGGTATTTCAGCAATACGTAAAAAAGGCAAATGCGAAGTTCGCAGCGAAGATCGGTTCAAGCATAGCGGGACCGACTGGAAATCGAAAACATACTTTAAACGCCAAACTACTAACAATTTAAAAATGGCAACAACATCGGATATTAGAAAAGGATTGTGCATTCGTCACAACAACGACATTTATAAAATTATCGAATTTTTACACGTAAAACCGGGGAAGGGTCCTGCTTTCGTCCGTACAAAGTTGAAAAGCGTTACAAGCGGCAAGGTATTGGACAATACCTTTTCCGCGGGGCATAAGATAGAGGATGTGCGCGTCGAGACCCGTTCCTATCAATACCTCTATGCGGATGGCGAGACCTATCACTTCATGAATACCGACGATTACAATCAGATCACGTTACAGGAAAGTGCGTTGGATGCTCCCGGCCTTTTGAAAGAAGGGGAAGTGGTGACCATCATGTTCAATACCGAGGATAATATGCCCTTATCCGTGGATATGCCTGCCAGTGTGGTGCTGGAAGTCACCTACACGGAACCCGGTGTAAAAGGCAATACGGCGACGAATGCTACAAAGCCTGCAAAAGTGGAAACGGGTGCCGAGGTCAATGTCCCCTTATTTATCAACGAGGGCGACAAGATCAAAATCGATACCTCAAGTGGCTCGTACATGGAAAGGGTCAAGGAATAATACCCAAAAAAGTCAGTGAAAAAACAAGCCCGATAACCTGCAAGCGAACGTGAAATTCCCAACGCCATATTCCCTCAAACAAATAGCCGCCTTGATCGATGCCCCCTATGTGGGCGCCGATGATTTTCCTGTTCTAGGAATGAACGAGATCCACGTGGTGGAACCGGGGGATATCGTTTTTGTAGACCATCCGAAGTATTACGGCAAGGCATTGGCTTCCAAAGCGACCGTGGTTTTAATCAACAAAGAAGTGGAGTGCCCCGACGGAAAGGCGTTGTTGATCTCCGACGATCCATTCAACGACTTCAACAAACTCACCAACTTTTTCATGCCCTTTGCGAAAGCAGATGGATTAATTTCCGCTTCAGCTAAGGTAGGACAGAACACTATTATACAGCCAAATACATTTATTGGAAACAATGTATCTATCGGTGACGACTGTTTGATACATGCCAATGTGACCATTTACGATCATTGCGTCATCGGAAACAACGTGGTCATCCATTCCGGTACCGTATTGGGAGGAGACGCGTTTTATTACAAGAACCGCCCCGAGGGATTTGACAAACTCATTTCGGGGGGAAGGGTCGTGCTTGAAGACCATGTGGAAATCGGTGCGCTCTGTACGATCGACAAAGGCGTTACCGGTGACACGACCATTAAGAGAGGGACCAAGCTCGATAATCAGGTACACGTGGGCCATGATACCGTAATTGGCGAGAAGTGCTTGATTGCCTCCCAGACCGGTATTGCGGGCTGCGTCGTTATAGAGGACGAGGTAACGCTGTGGGGCCAGGTCGGCACGAATAGCGGTATTACTATCGGCAAGAAAGCGGTCATCATGGGACAAACCGGGGTCACCAAGTCGGTTGAAGGGGGAAAAAGTTATTTTGGAACCCCTATAGAGGAATCCCGGGAAAAATTGAAACAGTTGGCCTATGTCAAAAAGATACCGGATATCTTAAAAAGGTTGGAAGAATAAAGGGCGATTACTTTAGAAATCATTCCCAAACCTATATTTTTGCGCAGCATCAGTAAATAGAATCTAGAATACCTATTAATCCAAAAAGAATAACTTCCAAAATGAGTGTACTAGTCAACAAGAATTCCAAAATAATTGTACAAGGTTTCACGGGTAGCGAAGGTACCTTTCATGCCGAACAGATGATCGAATACGGTACCAATATTGTCGGTGGGGTAACACCCGGAAAAGGTGGACAGGAGCATTTGGGGAAACCGGTTTTCAATACGGTTGAAGAGGCCGTGGAAAAGGTTGGTGCCGATACCAGTATCATTTTTGTACCACCCGCCTTCGCGGCAGACGCCATCATGGAAGCCGCCAGCGCTGGGATTAAGGTCATCATCACCATTACGGAAGGTATCCCTGTGGCCGATATGGTGAAGGCTGCCAACTATGTAAAAGATAGGGACTGCCGTTTGGTAGGCCCTAACTGTCCAGGCGTTATCACGCCGGAAGAGGCCAAGGTGGGCATCATGCCGGGCTTTGTCTTTAAAAAGGGAAATGTAGGTATCGTATCCAAATCGGGTACCTTGACCTATGAAGCGGCCGATCAGGTAGTGCGCCAAGGGTTGGGAATTACCACCGCCATCGGAATAGGGGGCGATCCCATTATTGGCACTACTACCAAGGAGGCAGTTGAATTATTGATCAATGATCCCGAGACGGAATGTGTGGTGATGATCGGTGAGATCGGCGGTCAGCTCGAAGCGGATGCCGCCAAATGGTACAAGGCAAGTGGCAGCAAAAAACCCGTGGTCGGTTTTATCGCGGGGGAAACCGCTCCCGCAGGAAGAACCATGGGCCATGCCGGTGCTATTGTAGGTGGTAGCGATGATACAGCACAGGCGAAAAAGAAGATTATGCGGGAACACGGGATTCACGTGGTCGATTCTCCTGCAGAGATCGGGAAGAAAGTCAAGGAAGTGATGGGATAATTAACCGCCGGTGTTAAAGTTTATCAAATAATCCGTAAAGTTTAATCCATCGGTCTTACTTTTAAACCGATGGATTTTGTTTTATCCCTCCGCAGTAGATGGGTTATTACCAAAGGTGTTTAAAACAAGTAAAAACCAACCAAAGAGACATGGTATGAAATTATTGGAAGGAAAAAATGTAATCATCACGGGGGCAAGTCGCGGTATCGGAAGAGGTATTGCGGAAGTGTTCGCCGACCACGGCGCGAATGTGGCGTTTACCTATAGTTCCAGCGAGGCACCGGCCCTGGAATTGGAAAAAGGGTTGATTGCCAAAGGAGTCAAGGCCAAAGCGTACAAAAGCAATGCGGCCAGCTTTGAGGAGTCCGAAAAACTGGTGGAACAGGTTTTGGAGGACTTTGGTGGTATCGATGTACTCATTAACAATGCCGGGATTACAAAGGATAATCTATTGATGCGCATGGGTGAGGAAGATTTCGACAGTGTCATCGAAATAAATTTGAAGTCCGTTTTCAATATGACCAAGGCGGTCCAGCGCACATTATTGAAACAACGAAAGGGATCAATCATCAACATGAGTAGTGTGGTCGGGGTAAAGGGCAATGCCGGCCAAGCCAACTATGCGGCCTCCAAAGCCGGGATGATCGGTTTTACCAAGTCGGTCGCCCTGGAACTGGGCTCCAGAAATATCCGCTGCAATGCAATTGCACCGGGCTTTATTGAAACCGAGATGACGGACAAATTGGACGAAAAAGTGGTGCAGGGGTGGCGCGATGGCATTCCCTTAAAGCGGGGCGGAAAACCGGAAGATGTTGCCAATGCCTGTCTTTTTCTAGCTTCCGATCTATCCGACTATATTACGGGGCAGGTACTCAATGTCGACGGGGGTATGCTCACCTAAGGGGGAACCCTACCGGGGGTATTTCCCAGTTGGTTTGAAGGGCTTTTTATGATGATAAGACTATGTTTGATGACATCCTCGGATTCGGCGAATGCTTTCAAAAAAGACATTGGAAACGGAATACTTCTTAACTTGATAATCTTTCCACAAGAGGTGCTGTCATGGATACCCGAACCGTTCTTTTAATCATCCTATCCGCTGTTGTAGCAGTAGGGCTCGTATTGTTTCAGTATCGTAATCGATCTAAAAAGATGGGTAGGCTGGGGCTAATGCTGTCGTTTTTGCGGTTCCTTGCCTGGTTTGGTGCGTTTTTATTGCTTATCAATCCCAAGTTTGCCAAAAACACCTATGCCATTGAGAAACCCAATTTGTTGGTTCTGGCCGATAATTCCACTTCGACCCGGGAGGCGAACATTCCATCGGTGATGCAGGCTATCAAGGAAAATTCAGGGTTATCCGAAAAATACAACCTTCATTACCATAGCTTTGGAAAAACCTTGAATGTACATGACAGTCTTGATTTTCAGGAGAAGAATACGAATATTGCCCAAGCCTTGAAAGCTGCCCGGACCATCTATGGTGAAACGAATAACGCCGTCGTTTTAGTGACCGATGGCAACCAGACATTGGGTGAGGACTATGAGTTCTACGTAAAAGGTCAAGAAACTCCGATTTATCCCTTGGTAGTGGGTGATACTACCCGTTATGAGGATGTTCGCGTAGGGCAACTCAATGTGAACAAATACGCTTTCCTCAATAACAAATATCCTTTGGAAGTGTTTGTAAACTACGAAGGGGAGGGCACCGTTTCCACTCGAGTATCGATTCTGGTGAACGGAGAATCGGTCTATGCGGAGAACATCCGGTTGTCAAGCACCTCTCGAACCCGTGTCATCAGTACCTTGTTGGATGCCAATTCCGTCGGCATCAAAAATATAAGGGTATCGGTCGCTTCCATTGAAAACGAACGCAACACCACCAACAACCAAAGGACCACTGCGATAGAAGTCATCGATGAAAAAACGAATATTGCCATTATTTCAGATTTGTTACATCCCGATATCGGGATGCTAAAAAAAAGTATTGAGAGCAATGAACAGCGAGCGGTTAGCATCAAAAAGCCGAATACCGACCTGAAGGGGTTGGAAGAGATCGACCTGTTCATCCTGTATCAACCCACCGCTTCATTTCGGGCAATCTACAACTACGTTCAACAAAAAAAGCTAAATACATTTACCATAACCGGACCAAAAACCGATTGGGACTTCTTAAACGCGGTTCAAAATAGTTTTACCAAGAATAGCTACGAGCAGGTGGAGGAAGTAGCACCTACCTTGAATACGGGATTTTCCATTTTCAACATCGCCGACTTTGATATGGAAGACTTCCCTCCGTTGGAAGCGAATCTAGGAGATATCATTATCAGTAAACCCCATGAGGTCTTGGTAGGACAACGAATAAAGGGAATTGATTTGGACGAGCCCCTTTTGGCCGTTCTGGGGACGGATTCGGAGCGCGAAGCCATTCTTTTTGGTGAAAACCTGTGGAAGTGGCGTATGCAGAGCTATCGAAACCAGCAAGATTTTAGCAACTTCGATGAACTGATGGGCAAACTAATGCTGTATTTGGCCACTAATAAGCCCAAAGCGCGGTTCACGGTCGATTACGAAACCGTTTATGAGGGAAGTAATACCGCCAAGCTAACCGCCACCTATTTCGATGAAGCCTTTGTCTTTGATGCCAATGCCTCGATCAATGTGCAGGTACGTAATAAAAATTCCGGACAATCGAAATCGCTCCCGATGCTGTTAAAAGGGGGGTATTATGTCGCGGACCTAAGTGATTTGCCCGCGGGAGAATTTAGCTTCACGGCGAAAGTCGCCAACGAAAACCTTTCGAAATCAGGAAGTTTCACCATATTGGATTTTGATGTGGAGCAGCAACTCTTGTCAAGCAATTTTGAAAAGTTGGGTCGCTTGGCGGAAAACAGTTCCGGTACCCTTTATTTTCCGTCGCAGACAAATGGGCTTATTCAGGATTTAGTGACCTCCGAACGGTTTGTTCCCATCCAGAAAAGCGAACAAAATGTCGTATCTTTGATAGATTTTCGATTGGTATTGGGAATTATAGCTTCCGCTCTCGCATTGGAGTGGTTTATCAGAAAATATAACGGACTAATTTAAAGAAACATTTATGGACAAATTACCAAAAATTGCCCTTCCCGCGGTATTCATATTGATTGCCTTGGTTATTTTAATCTCAAAATCAGCCGTAACTATTGGCTCAGGGGAAGCAGGGGTACTTTACAGGACCTTTGGCGGCGGGGTAGTAACCGACGAGCCTCCTTTGGGTGAAGGGTTTCATATCGTAGCCCCATGGAACAGGGTTTATATTTACGAAGTGCGACAACAGGAAGTATTCGAAAAGATGAAGGTGCTGTCTTCCAATGGACTTGATATTCAATTGGATGCTTCTGCATGGTTTCAACCTAAATACGAAGTATTGGGTAAACTGCACCAAGAAAAGAGTGAGCAATACAAAGAACGCATTCTTTTACCGGCGATACGTTCGGCTGCGCGAAGCGTAGTAGGTAGATATACACCTGAACAATTGTATTCCAGTAAACGGGATGCCATTCAGGTCGAGATTTATGAAGAAACCCGTAATATCGTAGATGATCAATATATTCAATTAAATGAGGTGTTGATAAGGGATGTGACGCTTCCTCCGACGATTAAGGAGGCGATTGAACGAAAGCTGAAGCAAGAGCAGGAATCCTTGGAGTATGAGTTTCGATTGGTAACCGCGTCCAAAGAAGCGGAAAAGGTACGTATCGAAGCCCAGGGTAAGGCGGATGCCAATAGAATATTGAGTGCGTCGTTGACCGATAAAATTTTGCAGGACAAAGGGATCGAGGCCACCTTGGAACTCTCCAAATCCCCGAATGCCAAAGTGGTGGTTGTGGGTAGCGGTGATGATGGACTGCCATTGATTTTGGGGAATAACTAGGCAATGTTTGAAACGGACCTGTAGTGAGGTTTTATGTTTAAATTGTAACTATTCTTTTGCGAAAACAAAATAAGTTTTATTTTTACGGCATAATGATCAATAAAAAAGTACATCATCATTTTTACTGCTGCGCTCAGGCGAGGTAAAAGTGTATTGTTGTATCGCAACATAATCCAAGACCCGTTTGAGAAATCAAGCGGGTCTTGTTTTTAGCAAAAAAGTAATGTATGGGTAATACGACGAACATCAGAATCGCCATTCAAAAGTCGGGCAGGCTCAATGAGGATTCTTTGCGCATACTTAAAGATTGTGGCATATCGATCGATAACGGTAAGGATCAGTTGAAAGCTGCCGCAAGGAATTTCCCTTTGGAGGTTTTCTACCTGCGAAACGGGGATATTCCCCAGTACCTGAGAGATGGGGTTGTCGATATCGCCATCATCGGGGAAAATGTATTGATCGAAAAAGGCGTTGATATCGATGTGGCGGAGAAATTAGGTTTTTCAAAGTGCAAAGTCTCTTTGGCGGTCCCCAAGGGAGTGGCTTATAATTCCATAAAGGACTTTGAAGGAAAACGTATTGCAACGTCTTACCCGAATACCGTACGCCAATACCTGGAAAAGAAAGGGGTCAAAGCCGACCTACACATCATCAATGGATCGGTAGAGATTGCCCCGAACATAGGGCTTGCCGATGCCATCTGTGATATCGTCTCCAGCGGCAGCACCTTGTTCAAAAATAATCTGAAAGAGGTAGAGATAATGTTAAGAAGCGAGGCCGTTTTAGCGGTCTCCCCAAAAATCTCGAGTGAACGAAAAGAAATCCTGAAAAAATTACAATTTCGTATCCAATCCGTTTTGCAGGCGAGGCAATCGAAGTATGTGCTGCTCAACGCTCCCAACAACAAACTCGATGCTATCATAGCGCTTTTACCGGGAATGCGTAGCCCCACGGTATTGCCTTTGGCGGAAAAAGGTTGGAGTTCCGTTCACACCGTCATCAATAAGGACAAGTTCTGGGAAGTCATCGACGAACTAAAGCAAGCCGGTGCCGAGGGAATTCTGGTGTGCCCGATCGAAAAAATGGTGTTGTAAGGTTTTTAGAACAATTTCCGCTTAAAAAGGGAATCCCAAAAAAATTTTAATCAAAAATGAACAAAATATACAACCCGGAACGGAAAGACTGGAAAACCGTCTTGGAACGGCCCACCCAAACGGTGGCCGCTATTGAACAAACGGTCGAGACTATTTTTGGGGACGTACGGGAACAGGGCGATAGTTGCCTAAAGAACTATACGGAACGATTTGACGGGGCCACCCTTGATACGTTGACCGTAACAATGGGGGAAATAGAGGAGGCTAGGACCAAGTTGTCCGGTGCGCTAAAGCAAGCCATTCAACTGGCAAAAAAGAATATAGAAACCTTCCATAAGGCCCAACGTACCGGAACTATTGAGGTGGAAACCATGAACGGTGTCCAATGTTGGCAGGAAAAGCGGCCCATTCAAAAAGTGGGTCTATATATCCCTGGCGGGACCGCTCCCTTATTTTCTACGATACTGATGCTGGCCATCCCGGCCAAAATCGCCGGCTGCCAAGAAGTGGTACTTTGTTCCCCACCGGACAGGGAGGGAAGAATTCATCCCGCTATACTGTATACCGCCGATTTGTGTGGGGTTACCCAAATCTTTAAGGTCGGTGGCATCCAGGCGGTGGCCGGAATGACCTTTGGAACGGAAAGTATTCCCCAGGTATATAAAATCTTTGGACCGGGGAACCAATATGTCACAGTAGCCAAACAATTGGCCACCAAGTATGGGGTAGCGATCGACATGCCCGCAGGGCCCAGTGAACTATTGGTCGTCGCGGACGATTCGGCCGATGCCGCCTTCGTGGCTTCCGATTTGTTGAGTCAGGCCGAACACGGGGTCGATAGCCAGGTCATCCTGGTCTCTACCTCCAAAGAACTGATGGATGCGGTGGAGAAAGAGGTAGCGCAACAGATAGAAGCCTTGCCAAGAAAGGAAATAGCCCAAAAAGCAATTGATAATAGCAAACTGATTTTTGTTGAGGACGACCGAACGGCGATTGATTTGATCAATGAGTATGGCCCGGAGCACTATATCGTATGTGTGAAGAACGAAGATTTTTATGTAACCAATACAATCAATGCCGGATCGGTCTTTATTGGGAACTATACCCCTGAAAGTGCCGGCGACTATGCATCGGGAACGAATCACACGTTGCCCACCAATGGCTATGCAAAGCAGTATAGCGGGGTGAATCTGGATAGTTTTATGAAGAGCATGACGTTTCAAAAAATATCCAGGGAAGGGATTCAAAATATCGGTAACGCTATTGAATTGATGGCCGATGCCGAGGGCCTGCAGGCACATAAGAATGCCGTGAGCCTTAGATTGGAAAGTTTAAAAAAACAATAAGGTCAGATAGTACGTCCCACAAATTAGGGGGAAAGACCACAAGCAAAGGATACAATGGGTTTCGACTTGGCGAACATCATTAGGGAAAATGTAAAAGCATTAAAGCCGTATTCCTCGGCCCGGGATGAATACGTTTCCGATGGCTCCGAAATGGTTTTTCTGGATGCGAACGAGAACCCGTTTGAAAATGGGTTGAATCGATATCCGGACCCCCAACAGCGAAGCCTGAAGGCGATTTTGGCCGAACAAAAGGGTGTAGGTGTCGAAAACATCCTCTTGGGGAACGGTAGCGACGAGGTGTTGGACTTATTGTTTAGGGCGTTCTGCGAACCAAAAATAGACAACGTGATGACCCTTCCGCCGACTTATGGTATGTACAAGGTACTTGCTGGCATTAACACCGTGGAAAACAAGGAAGTTTGGCTAACAACCGATTTCCAACCAAAAGTGGAGGAGATTTTGAAGGTGGCGGATGCAAGAACCAAGATGGTATTCCTCTGTTCCCCGAACAACCCGACAGGGAATCGCTTTATGGAAGAAAAAATCGTTCGTTTGTTGGAAGGCTTTGACGGACTGGTGGTCATCGACGAGGCGTATATCGATTTTTCCCAAGGAGAGAGCTGGGTAGGTCGATTGTCCGATTTTCCGAATCTGGTAGTGACCCAAACCTTATCAAAAGCTTATGGGATGGCCGGAATACGATTGGGGATCTGTATCGCCTCCCCTGGGATTATTGGTGTTTTGAACAAGATAAAACCACCCTACAACGTAAATGAACTCACGCAGCAAAAAGCGATGGAACGCGTTTTGGAAATTGATGCCGTGCACGCAGAGGTATCCCGAATAGTATCGGAACGGGAAAAACTGATGACGGTATTGGAACAAGTATCTTTTGTGAAAACCTTGTATCCCACGGATGCCAATTTTATATTGGCCAAGGTAGACGATGCGGACAAACGATACGACCAATTGATTGGTCGGGGCTTCGTCGTGCGCAATCGGAGCACGCAGCCACTTTGTGGGGATACCTTGCGATTTACCGTTGGTACCCCTGATGAAAACACGAAGTTGATACAGACCTTAAACACGATGGAATAATGGGAAAAAAAGTATTATTCATAGACCGGGACGGAACCATCATCCAGGAAACGGCCGACGAGCAGATCGATTCGTTTGAAAAGATGGTTTTTTACCCCAAGGCCTTTACTTTTTTGGGTAAAATAGCCAAAGAACTCGATTACGAGTTGGTGATGATTACCAACCAAGACGGATTGGGAACCGAGAGTTTCCCCGAAAACACTTTCTGGCCCGTACATAATTTCATTCTTAAATCCTTTGAAAACGAGGGAGTCGTCTTCGATAAGGTATTTTTAGACCGGACCTTTCCCCATGAAAATGCCGATACCCGAAAACCGGGTACTGGATTATTGACGGAATACTTCTCGGAAGCCTATGACTTGAAAAACTCCTTCGTGATCGGGGACCGCTTGACCGACATGGAGTTGGCCAAAAACTTGGGCGCTCAAGGAATTTTTATCAATGACAACACCCACTTGGGCACCGGGGAGATAACGGTGAAGCGAAAAGACTTGGACCCCATCATTGCCTTGGAAAACAATGACTGGGAAAAAATCTATGAATTTCTTAGGTTGCGGGACAGGACGGCGGAAATTCATCGAAAGACGAATGAAACCGACATCCGTATACAATTGAATCTAGACGGGACCGGAAAAAGTGCCATCGATACCGGATTGGCTTTTTTTGATCATATGCTCGACCAGCTGGCCCGTCACGGACAGATGGATTTGGATATCCAGGTCGAAGGCGATTTGGAGGTAGATGAACACCACACCATCGAAGATACCGCTATTGCTTTGGGAGCGGTATTCCACGCGGCCCTAGGCAGTAAGCTGGGCATCGAACGTTATGGTTTTTGTTTGCCGATGGATGATTGTCTGGCACAGGTAGCCATTGATTTTGGCGGCCGTAACTGGTTGGTTTGGGAAGCCGATTTCAATCGGGAGAAAATAGGGGAGATGCCGACCGAAATGTTTCATCATTTCTTTAAATCGTTTACCGATGGTGCCAAGGCCAATTTAAATATCAAAGCAGAGGGTACCAACGAACATCATAAGATTGAAGCCATATTCAAGGCGTTTGCTAAATCCATTAAAATGGCAGTTAAAAGGGACGTGGAGAAAATGGTGTTACCGAGTACAAAGGGTTTGTTATAACATTTTAAGAATCAAAAGCGAAGAAGAATTTCCAACATTCGTATTTCGTACTTTCATTTCAGATTTTGAATGAAGATTGTAATCATTAATTACGGAGCGGGCAACATCCAAAGTATCAAATTCGCCATTCGGCGTTTGGGGTATGAGGCGCTTTTGAGCGATGACCCCGAAGAGATTCGACAAGCCGATAAGGTCATCTTTCCAGGGGTGGGAGAGGCGAGTAGTGCCATGAAGAAGTTACGGGCCAGCGGCCTGGACAAAATTATTCCTACGCTTACACAGCCCGTTTTGGGTATTTGTCTTGGTATGCAGTTAATGTGTCATTCCTCGGAAGAGGGCCAAACAGAGGGATTGGGCATTTTCGATGCCGATGTGGTACGTTTCTCGAACAGGGTAAAAGTGCCTCAAATAGGATGGAACCAAATATCGAATCTGAAGACCCCTTTGTTCCAGGGAGTGGGGGAAAAAAAGCATATTTATTTGGTGCATAGTTATTATGCTCCGTTGACGAAAGAAACCATTGCAGAATCGGAATATGACGTCAAGTACAGCGCGGCCTTGGGAAAGGATAATTTCTATGGCACCCAGTTTCACCCTGAAAAGAGTAGTAAGGTAGGGCAAAGGATATTGGGCAACTTTTTAGAAATGTAATGCAAGAAGTCACTATCATAAGGGACCGGTCAAAAATAAATGTCGATTTTGTGCATGCCTATCTTACCCAATCGTATTGGGCCAAAGGCAGAACAAGGGAAAAGGTGTTGCAATCGATGGAAAATTCGCTTTGTTTTGGTGTTTTCACCGGAGAGGAGCAAATAGGATTTGCCAGATTGGTCACCGATTCAGTGGTGTTCGCTTGGTTGATGGACGTTTTTGTAATCGACGGGTTCAAGGGAAGGGGTATCGGTACCCGCCTTATCGAGTATATTTTGAAACAGCCGGAAGTACAACATGTGAATGGCATTGGCTTGCGAACAAACGACGCCCATGGACTCTATGAAAAATTCGGATTTGAAAAGATTGTGGAACCCGAAACATGGATGCTGAAGAAAAACGAGTAGTATGCGAATAATCCCGGCAATTGACATCATCGAGGGAAAATGCGTCCGCCTGTCAAAGGGCGATTACGATACCAAAAAGGTGTATAACGAGCATCCTTTGGAGGTGGCCAAGGAGTTTGAGGCCCATGGAATACAATACCTTCACCTGGTTGATCTGGATGGTGCGAAGTCGAAACACATCGTCAATCATAAAGTACTGGAAGAAATCGCCACAAAAACCGGTTTGAAAATTGATTTTGGCGGCGGCTTAAAGTCCGATGAGGACTTACGAATCGCCTTTGAAAGTGGTGCACACCAGATTACCGGTGGAAGCATTGCGGTGAAGGATAAGGAAACCTTTACCCGCTGGATCGGCACCTTCGGTCCTGAAAAGATTATTCTTGGAGCTGATGCCATGAACGAAAAAGTGGCGGTGTCTGGCTGGCAGGAGCAGTCTACCGAAGAATTGGTGCCCTTTATCAGACAATATCAAAAAAAAGGAATCCAGTATGTCATCTGTACCGATATCAGTAAGGATGGCATGTTGGAGGGCCCGTCTTTCGGGTTGTACGAAAAAATTATTTCGGAGACCGCTGTGGTAAAAACAACCGTCGATGCAAGTGGGGTACACGACGAAACGGTACCGGGCATTCAACTCATTGCCAGCGGGGGAATTTCCAAATTTGAAGAGCTTCCCGAACTGGCCCTGCTCGGGTGTGAGGGGGCGATTATCGGAAAGGCGATCTATGAGAATAGAATACGCTTGAAACAATTGGAACAATATATTCAATCGGTATGAATACGGAGGAAAGACTGGTTTCGGAATTGGTGCAAAACGCTTCTTTCCGAATGGACGAGAGCACTCGAATGATCAAAAGGAGCCTGGAAGACATCTCCGAGGAGGAACTCTGGCAACGCCCCAATGAATCACTCAATAGTATTGCCAATTTGTTGCTGCATCTTTGTGGGAACATCACCCAATACGTTATTGCCTCCTTGGGCGAAACCGAGGATACACGAAAACGGGAATCGGAATTTTCAACTAGAACGGGTTATTCAAAAGTGGAATTATTCGAAAAGCTGACCAGTACGGTTGAAAAAGCCAAGAAAACCATGGAAGAGGCTTCCATTGGGCAACTACTGAAAAGGCGGGAAGTACAGGGATTTTACTTTTCAGGAGTCGGAATCATAATGCATGTGGTGGAACATTATTCATACCATACGGGGCAAATTGCTTTTTGGGTAAAACAACTGAAAAATACCGATTTGGGATTTTATGACGGAATGGATTTGAATACGAAAAACAAATAGGGCCAGTGTTAGCAAAAAGAATCATTCCTTGTCTTGACATCAAAGACGGTCGAACCGTAAAGGGAATTAATTTTATCGATTTGCGGGATGCCGGGGATCCGGTGGAACTTGCGGAATTTTACAGTAGGGAAGGAGCGGATGAGCTGGTTTTTTTGGATATCTCGGCAACAGAGCAAAAAAGAAAAACCTTGGCCGAATTGGTATATCACGTGGCGGAAAAAGTGAGTATTCCATTCACCGTAGGGGGAGGTATCGGTTCGGTGGAAGACGTGGATGTGCTGCTTCATAACGGGGCAGACAAGGTATCGATCAACTCTTCCGCCGTGAAGAATCCGCAACTGATCAATGATTTGGTGGCCAAGTTTGGTTCGCAATGCATCGTTGTGGCGATCGATGCCAAACAAATCGGCCGACAATGGAAAGTACATTTGGTCGGCGGCAAAGTACCTACCGACTTGGATTTGTTTGAATGGGCCAAAGAAGTAGAGAGGCGTGGTGCCGGGGAAATCCTATTTACATCGATGGATCACGACGGCACAAAGAACGGTTTTGCCAATGAGACGTTGGCCAGATTATCCACCGAACTGAATATTCCTATAATTGCATCAGGCGGGGCGGGGACTATGCAGCATTTTACGGATACTTTTGTAGAAGGGAAAGCGGATGCGGCCTTGGCGGCCAGCGTTTTCCATTTTAAGGAAATAGCCATCGCGGATTTGAAAAACGAACTGAAACAAAAAGGAATCCCGGTTCGGATTTAATAAAAGAGGTGTACGATTGATAAGAGCAACACAAAAGGATAAAAAATTGGTCGTTGATATTTTGGTGGAGGCCTTTGACCCCATTAAAGGGGACAATTCCATAAATTTTATCGTTCGGCATGATACAAAGCGTTTGTATCGCATGCGGGTTTTAATGGAATACCTGTTCGATAAGGCCCTGAGAACAGGGGAGGTTTTTTTATCGGATAATTTTGGCAGCTGCCTGCTTATCACGTACGCACACAAAGACCGTTTTAGTGTATCAAAAGTTATTTCGACCTTGCGTTTGGTACTATTTTGCATTGGTTTTAACCGACTTCGAAAAGTATTGCGCCGCCAAAAAATAGTACAGCGCAATTATCCAAAGGGCGAATACATTCGCCCGATGATTTTTGCCGTCAAACAAGAGTATAAAGGTACCGTGACCGCCGCCAAGCTGATCATGCAGGTATACAAGGAAAAGCAGCACTTGGCACTGCCCATCATCGTGGATACGGCAAGCGAGGAATTAGTGGGGCTCTATCGCAAATTCGGGCTTCGTATCTTCAATACGGAGACCGAACTGGGTTTTCCCATTTATATGCTTCGTATGGAAGGGGTTCCGCCAATAAAGGGGGAAAGAACAAGGAAAATAATATAAAATGAATCAAGAATTCACGTTGAACACGCCCGATTGGAGCAAAAACGAAAACGGACTTTTACCGGCCATCGTGCAGGATGCTACTACAAAAATAGTCTTGATGTTGGGGTATCTGAATCAGGAAGCATTGGCCAAAACATTGGAAACCAAGAAAGTGACTTTTTACAGCCGTACCAAAAAAAGGTTATGGACAAAAGGCGAGGAGAGCGGCAATTTCCTACACTTGGTCGATATCAAAAACGACTGTGATAATGATACCCTGTTAATTTCCGTAAGGCCAGATGGTCCTACCTGCCACACGGGTAGTGATACCTGCTGGGATGAGGAAAACACCTCGAACTATGGTTTCCTGTCCAAGCTGGAAACGGTCATCAAGCAACGGCGAACAGCCGCCGATGGCAGCACTTCATACGTGGCATCGCTCTTTGAAAAGGGAATTAATAAAATAGCCCAAAAAGTAGGGGAGGAAGCCGTGGAGACGGTCATAGAGGCCAAGGATACCAATGACGACCTTTTTTTGAACGAAAGTGCCGATTTATTGTTTCACTACCTGATTTTGCTGCAGGCGAAAGGCTTCACACTGGAACAGGTGGTCAAGGTTCTGGAGCAACGGCATTAGCCTTCCCAAACGGAAAGCGCTTGAAAAATGTCAAGCTTCGCCACAACCATTCCAACGGGCCGTAATAAAAGTACCGCAACCATAGTTTGCTTGTCCACATTTGAAGGATGATGATTGCCAAGGCGATCAAAAAGGTATATATGTTTCGCAGTTCACCCAAATAACCCAAGCCCCAGCCAAACAGAAGAAAGGTACCTAAAACACTTTGCAGGAAATAATTGGTTAAGGCCATTCTACCATAAGGAGCAAATTGACGTAGCCAACGTTCCGGTCTTACTCTTCTATAGAGCATCGTGAAAAGAGCGATATATAAAATGGTCATTGCGAAATTCGTCATATCCATCCCGGAAAGTCCGATCATGGCGACCCAATTGTCCATTTTGACCTCGGGTCCGAGACTGATAAAGGCCCCTGCGGTGATGCCTAGTGAAACCACAAAGAGCACAAGGGAACCGATCAGTGCTTTTTTGGTGAGTTTTTTCTCGTCCCGGAAGCGCTTGAAAAATCCCGACCGTCCTACATACAAACCGATCAGGAAGAAAGCAAAGGTAAAATAGCCCCGCCCAAAGATTCCGAATTGCACATTCATTTTGTCCACGTGCCCTTCCCATCCATTGGTGGCAAAAACCTCCCAGATACTTCCGTTTTTAAGCGTATGGTAGTATTCGGCGATCTGGGGCGCTTCTTGATTCATTGGATCTACATCCGAAAATAGGTGGTCTCCTTGAAAAAAGGAAAAGACCAGATACCTTCCAAGGCCAAGAAACAACAACGCGGCAAACCCTAGGACCCATTTGTTGTCAAGCTTATAAAAAGGAATCAGGAATAGGCCGAGCATCGCGTAGACGGTGAGGATATCGCCCCTGTAAAAAAGACTGTGTACATAACCGATGACCAGTAGGATGATCAAACGCCACAGGAATCTACCCCCAAAGGCGATTCCCCGTTTTTCTCCATTGTCCATTTGAATAAAAAAACTGAGTCCGAATAAAAATGAAAATAGGGCTATGAACTTGCCTCTGAGAAAAATACCTATAAAGGCATCGACGATCTGATCGGCGGGACCAATACTTACTGCCTCGTAAAAGTGCACAGGTGCCATTGCGGCGATATAATTCTCTACCATATGGCAGATAACGATCCCTGCGAGGGCGAAACCCCTTAAGGCATCGATTATTTCGATTCTTTGGGTGGATACGGTAGACATGTTCGTTGATTGAAGTTGTTATATGAATAGACTACTCAATAGGCAAGGATGTTACAGAGATACCTTATTTTTTGTTTCGTAGCGTCGATTCCTTTATAATTTCTATCTAGGGTAATCCGATTTTGTTTCTTCTTTGCTATCCTGAATCCCGGTTTACCACCAAACCACAAAGAATTTCTCCAAGGTAGCGTTCTTTTTTTTCATCCATACCATAGGGGCATTTTCTTTGAGCATGCGAATATTCAGCTCCATAAGGGTATCAAAGTGGGACATCCATGGTACCTCTTCATGGGGGGCGATCACCCATTCCGACTTGTATGGGATATAAAACCGATACGATTGGAACGCTGTTGAATTGAAGGTGTCAAAGCGAAGCCAAAAACCGCAGATACATGCTTTGTTCAAAGGCCGAATATGATGGTTGACCGAACCATACCGCTTAAATAATTGGGCTTTGAAGCACGTTTGGTGCTGTATGTCATGGGGTACAATGTTCAGCTCCCGTAGTGCTTGAGCACCTTCGTGGGAATGTAACAAGGGAAACTGGTGGTTCTTCATTTTTTCCATCTTCGTAAAGAACATATCGCGTTTGTTGGGCCCCATAAGTTGATGCACCGGTTCCGATATTTCGGGGTCGATGATGTAAAATTTGTAGGTAAGTTCCACATGGATGTTTTTTGATGATTGCAAATCCTTCAAGATAAAATCGATTTCTCCAATGGTTCTATTCTCTTTTTTTACGGGAATATTATGTACCAGTACTTGATATCTGGCCGTATGATTCAATACCTGTTTGAAAATATGCTCCATTTGATGCCCTAACCGGATGTTTTGGGGTATCGGGCGGGGAGTTAGGTCGCTTACATTGATTTCCGGTAATTCAAACTGTTCAATGCTGAACTGCGAACGCTTCCATAGCGGTGGCGTGCTTAAAAAACCTAGAACTTGCTTTTGAAGATGATTATTTGGCATATGGAACTAAAACTTAACGAAAATATACCAATGTTTCCGAACTTATCAGTGGCTTTGCGACCACGGTAGTGTACAAAGCGATCTGGAGTTTGGATTCCCGTTGGGTAAGACGGGCTCAAGTGACAAATCTGTCTGAAATTTCAAGAAGCGTTAAGTTTTCCTAAAAACGGGTTTTTTCAAGGGATAATATCTTATTTTTAACTCATGGCTATGAATACAAGAAAAGGATTTCGGTTCGACACCTACGTGGCACCGGAACAAACTCCTTTTGATAAACTCTTCGATATTTTTCAGGAACTCATTACCCATACCTCCGGTGATTTTGACGAGGCGATCGATTGGTTGCGGGAGCTGGATAAGGAGTACGAGCTTACCGATGAAGACTATACCATCGATGATTTCATTGAAGACCTGAAAGCACGTGGATACATTCGGGAGGAGTTCGAGGATGGCGATGGCGGAATGGGTGATGGTGACGAAGGGGATGAGGGTGACGGCGATGGAAAAGGAAAAATATCCATTACCGCCAAAATGGAACGTATCATTCGACAACGCGCATTGGACCAGATTTTTGGAAAGCTCAAACGGAGCGGAGCGGGAAATCACAAAACCGGCAAAGCGGGACCAGGGGATGAGCACACGGGCAACTTCAGGGAATATCGCTATGGTGATAGCTTGGAACATATCTCGATGACCGAAAGTCTAAAAAACGCCCAAATCAACCATGGTATCGGAAATTTTGCCTTGAGTGAGGACGACCTGGTCGTAGAGGATACCCACTACAAGGCCCAAATGAGTACGGTATTGATGATCGACATCAGCCATAGCATGATATTGTACGGGGAAGACAGGATTACACCGGCGAAGAAAGTTGCCATGGCCTTGGCCGAATTGATAACGACCCGCTACCCAAAGGATACCTTGGATATCTTGGTTTTCGGAAACGATGCCTGGCCGATCCCTATCAAAGACCTGCCCTATTTGAAAGTAGGTCCGTATCATACCAATACGGTGGCAGGTTTACAATTGGCAATGGATATGTTACGGCGAAAGCGAAACACCAATAAGCAAATTTTCATGATTACCGATGGAAAACCGAGTTGTTTGCGCATGCCCGACGGCACGTACTATAAAAACAGCGTCGGATTGGACGATTTTATCGTGGAGAAATGCTATAATATGGCAAGGCAAGCACGAAAATTACATATTCCCATTACTACCTTCATGATTGCCCAAGACCCTTATCTAAAACAGTTTATCCGACATTTTACCGAAGCGAACATGGGTAAGGCCTTCTTTACGGGTTTAAAGGGATTGGGAGAAATGATTTTCGAGGATTACGAGTCGAATCGAAGAAGAAGGCTCAAATAAATAGATAATTGGAAAACCAATGTGCTACCGGCAAATGGTGAATAAGTAATCCCATCCGGAATTGGATCAAGAGAACACGCTGGTTTAGATCATCCACAAGCAAATCAAAAAAATATATGAAATTAGACCAAAAAAAGACCAAAACCCTGGGTGCATTAAAAACGGCAGGGTATCGGAGTAAAAGTATTAAAGACGAACTTCGGGACAATCTTCGCGAGAAAATAAAAAAAGGGGAAGAAACGTTCCCTGGTGTTTGGGGCTATGAAGATTCGGTCGTTCCTGAATTGGAAAGGGCGATACTTTCCCGTCACAATATTAATTTATTGGGTTTACGGGGGCAGGCCAAGACGAGATTGGCGCGTTTAATGGTGAATCTCTTGGATGAATGGATTCCCGTTGTTGCCGGATCTGAAATCAACGATGACCCCCTGAAGCCGATGTCTCGATTTGCGAAGCAACTCATCCTTGAGAAGGGAGATGACACGCCGATTACTTGGTTGCATCGCGACGAACGGTTTTATGAAAAACTGGCGACCCCGGATGTGACCGTGGCCGATTTAATTGGGGATGTCGACCCCATAAAAGCGGCGAATTTAAAACTGTCCTACGCCGATGACCGGGTTATTCACTTCGGAATGATTCCTCGGGCGAACCGCTGTATCTTTGTAATTAACGAGCTTCCCGATCTACAGGCACGCATTCAGGTATCACTTTTCAATATTTTACAGGAAGGCGACATACAGATTCGAGGATTTAAACTACGACTCCCGTTGGACCTTCAGTTTGTCTTCACGGCGAATCCGGAAGACTACACCAATCGCGGAAGTATCGTAACGCCATTGAAAGACCGAATCGGATCTCAGATCCTGACCCACTATCCCGATGATATCGAGACTGCCCGAAAAATTACCGAACAGGAGTCGAATTTGGATGAACGGCAGACGAGTGCGGTATATGTACCCGATATTGCCAAGGATTTATTGGAGCAGATCAGTTTTGAGGCAAGGAACAGCGAGTATGTCGATGTGAAGAGCGGGGTTAGTGCGCGTACGAGTATTACTGCTTTTGAAAATTTATTGAGTACCGCGGAGCGAAGGGCATTGATGACAGGCGCCGAATCGACAATGGTACGATTGAGTGACTTTTTAGGGATTATTCCGGCGATTACCGGTAAGATAGAACTAGTTTATGAAGGGGAACAGGAAGGAGCCGATGGTGTAGCGGCCATACTGATCGATGATGCGATTAAATCATTGTTTCCACAGTATTTCCCGAAAATAAATAAGCTTGAGAAAAAAGATACCGAAACCCCCTATGATGAATTGTTACATTGGTTTTTTCAAGGTCAGGGTTTTGAGCTATTGGACGATTTTACCGATGAGGAATACCAACGTGCCCTTGACAGTATTCCACAGTTGAATCGCTTGGTAAAGGAATTCCAACCTGATTGGCCCGAAGAAGATGTGTACTTTTTAAAGGAACTGGTGCTATGGGGACTCGTTGCCCATAAGAAATTAAGTAAGAACCGATTTTCAGAGGGGTACCAATTTAAGGACTTGTACGGAAGTTTCATCAGTGGACTTTAAAAAAAGGAGCGAAATCAAAACCTTGCCACCCATTAATTACGTAAACACAAAACCGGTCGATCGACCGGTTTTGTGTTTTCATAGCGTTTTCACTTCCCATCATATCTGGTAAGCGGGTAAATTGAATATAAAAGAACTCCCTTGTTTGGGCCTGCTCAGAACTGTAATCGTAGTATCATGCAGGTCCATTATTTTCTTTACGATGGCAAGTCCAAGCCCGTATCCGCGTTTCTTCGAACCTTTATGTAGTTGTTTATATCGGTCAAAGATAAAAGGCTGTTCGTTGATGGGGATACCTGTTCCTGTATCCGTAATGTTGATTTCTATGTTTGCGCCTTTTTGATGAAGTGCCAAGGTCACTTTTCCCTCAGGTTCTGTGTATTTGATCGCATTTTCTATAAGATTTTGCAGGGCTCGTTCCACGAGGCTTACATCGGCAAAAACAATACAGTTTTTTTGTGGGTCGTCCAATTCCAAGGTGATTTGCTTTTGTTCGGCCAATACCCTGAACTTGGCGATTAAATCGTGGGAGAGCTCGGTTATAGAGAAGGGCTCCTTGACCGGGGCGACCTGTTCGGCCTCTAATTTTGAATAGTCAAATAATTGATGGATGAGACTGGAAAGCTTGTCGACGTTGTCATGGGTTATCTGTAGATATGCCTGTTTTTTGGCCTCCGACAGCGAATCCCGTTTTATCTGTAAGGTTTCGATATACCCCTTCAAGATGGCTAAGGGGGTGCGAAGGTCGTGCGATACGTTGGCAATCAACTCCCTGCGAAGCGCATCGACCGATTGCATCTTGTCCATATTGCCAACAATCGTATCGGCCATGTCGTTGAACGAGCCGGCAAAAATAGCGATATCCGACTTTTCGGGATGTTCGATACGCGCTTCCAAGTCACCCTCTTGAAACCTTCTCACCGTACCGGTTATAAGACGTAGGTTCTTGGTCAGGAACCATATCGCCAGCGACCCAATGATGGCAGAGAATAGGGTTGTCAATACAATGGCTCCGATACCTAACTTTGCAAAGTACTGCCCCAATAAAGTGCTATTGACCTGTTCAAAAGTCTTTCCTGCCAGGATGATGTAGATATATCCTTGGTGCCCATCTATTGAGTAGGGAGCGGCCGAAAATATCTTTTGTCTTGCCATGTTTCTCGGGTCATCGCCCAACACGAACTTTTCCCCTTTGTTCGCCACGAAGGCCTGGATCGGCTCCAAGGCCACTTTTTTGGCGGGGGCATTATCGCTATGGTCCAAAACCACCGAATACAATACCTTGCCCGTATCGTCGAGCAGATATACCTCGATTCCTTGGTTGACGGCCATCATATCATGCATAAGGTCCCCGAAAAGGGGCTTGTTTACACTACCGTCCTTTAAGAAAGGGGATGCGTCCTGGAATTTTTCACCGATGACATGATCGGCAATGCGGGCATTCAAACGTTGTGTCGTCTCTTCGTAATGCTTGCTGGCGAAGTAGCTGGTAATGAATATGTAAGAGACACCCATTAAAAGCACTAGGAGAATAAATGCCACCCATAATTTCTTGACCAATTTCGGGGTCAATGTTTTCTCCTTTGTACTCATAGGGCAATATCTTCATTGAACTTGTATCCTACGCCCCAAGTGGTCAGGATATAGTTAGGATGGGCCATGTCTGATTCGATTTTGGCCCGAAGGCGATTTATGTGCGAATTCACGGTGTGTTCATAACCATCGAAATTGTAGCCCCATATCATATTCAACAGTTCCGTTCGGGTATAATTGCGTCCTGGATTGGACGCCATCAGCACCAAAAGTTCGAATTCTTTTGGGGAAAGATCCACTTTCTTATCCTCTAGGAGTACTTTTCGTTTGTCTATATCGATTTGTAATCCTTCGGCGCAAATAGTAGATGAATCCTTTCCCTCTTCTTTTTTGGCATTGATTCTTCTCATTACCGCTTTGATTCGTGCGAGTAATTCGCGAATGCTAAACGGTTTCGTAATATAATCGTCGGCTCCTATTTCCAGTCCAAGAACCCTATCGATTTCTTCCGATTTGGCCGTGAGCATTATAACAGGGGTATTCTTTTTGGCCCTTAGCTTTTTACATATTTCAACACCGTCCATAGTGGGAAGGGTCAAATCGAGTAGAATAAGATCATAATCCTTTTCCAAGGCCATCGTCAACCCTTCTTCACCGTCCATGGCTTTCGAAGTGTTATAAATGAGGTCGGTCAGATGTATTTCCAGTAACTTAATGATTTCCGGATCATCTTCAATAATGAGAATATCTTTCATAATTACAGCTACGAATCAAGTTAAAAAGTATCACATAACTATCACGGGCAACCCTGAATAGACAGGTTGCAGGGAACTTACGGGATATTTGGGCTCACGGAAGCTAAAGAAATACGCTTTCTGCAGAGAATAGCCGTAATATTCACGAAATCCTTACAGAAATTGGCAAAAGGTTTATGATTTTGTGATCCGGACGTTATTTCCACTGGCTTACTTTGAAGCCTAATCTAAAAACAAAATCAATGAAAAAGTTAAGACATGCCTCTATCTTATTTCTGACAGCAGCAATCCTGTTCGTTACCGCCTGTCAGGATGACGATCAAGAATTTATTACCGAAGAGGAGCAACAGGAAGAAATGATGGAAGAAATGCAAGAGCAAATGGAACCTGCTACCACCTCCTTTACCATCACTATTAGTAATGTGGTCAATTATTTGAACGCCATTGTATTCAATACTCCAAACAACACTACAGATCCAGGCCCGATAGTGGATGCGGACAACTTTTATGAGGTGAATTTCAAAGCGGTTCCGGGTACCAGGTTAAGTTTCTCCTTCATGTCGGTTATTTCAAACGACTGGTTTTTTGCTCCTTCCGGAGAAGGGATCTCATTGTTCGAAAACGGTATGCCGGTAACCGGTGATGTCACTGGGCAAGTATATCTTTGGGATTCCGGCGCGGAAGAGGAAGACCCGGCAACCGCTACCTCGGAGCCTGATGGGGCCACAACAGGTGAACCTGACGATGATAACACGGTGCGGGTTGTCGAGATGGATGTTACCTCTAAAATTGGGGTTTATCTTAGTTATGGGGAGGAAAGTCGATACTTTACCCTACGAATTGAGAACCGAAGAGGCACCGATGCAGAGACCGACCCTATCGTGCTCTCCCCGGGTTTGGTGGTTCTCCACGCCCAAGACAATCCTTTGTTTACGCAGGGCGAACCCGATAGGGGACTAGGCTTGGCCAAGATAGCCGTTCAGGGAAATCCGGGTGATTTGTTCGGGTGGTTGACCGAAACCGGGGAGACCGGGGCTCCGCTGCGGATGTCATCCTCCTTTACGGTACTTTCTCCTGGTATTGTCTATGCCTTTTCAGAGGAGAGCGACCCCGTGTTTAGCCAGGGTGAAGCAGCGGTAGCAGGAAGCGGTATAGAGGATATTGCCGAGGACGGAAATAATGGGGTGATGTTCGATTACATCACAGATCAGCTGCAATTACCGGCCGCAAAAAGCAACGAGACGATGCCCGTTGGTCCTGGCGGAAGCCTTACGTTTGACCTAGAGGTGCCGGAAGGATACAAGCTAGGCTTCAATACCATGTTCGTTTTCAGTAATGACTGGTTTTTATCCTATAACGATATGGGATATTCCTTATTCAATGAGGATGGTAGTCCAAGAAGTGGTGCCGAAGCCACCGAAAAAACATATCTGTACGATGCTGGAACCGAGGCGGATCAACCGGTGGGTTTCGGGGAAGACCAGGCACCCTTTCAATCTAGCCCAAATACAGGTGCTGCGGATGACAATACTTCAATTCGTAGGGTGATGGAAATCAATGATGTACAATTTGGTAAAGGATTGATTGCTTCCCCTGCGGGGGTGGTTGGTATGAACGACCCCAGAGGAGGTTATAATGTGGTAAGGATTACGGTAACCCCCAATTGACCAATTTGAGGTTTTGATTTTTGTTGTTGGTTGAAGTAAAAATGCCTTGGAAGAATCTCCAAGGCATTTTTTAATTTATAAGAGCTGGGAGCGACTACTCCCAAGAATCGATATGGCGGTTAATTTCATCGAAATTGTAGGTACCCACAAGGACTCTTCTATATTGAAAAGATAAGAAAGTTAGACCGATAAGAAATAAATACAACAATAGCATAAAAATACCTATCGGTAGAAATGTACCTGGAATGGCATAGCTTTCGAATTCCCCGGCACTCAAAAGTATAGCAAAGGTGTCGATAAGTTTGTAAACATATATCGGAATGATTGCGTAAAGACCATATTCCAAATACCGCATCGGTAGATCGGTGACCTCATCCTCCCTAATTTTGAACCACAAGACGTACAAAAAAGCAAAGTGTATGATGGTCAATAACGGAAGAAGGTAATTGTCTAACTTAAAAAAGTAAAATTTGTTGGTATAGAGGCCATAAAAATTAAAGATGATTAATAATATAAGAGTTGCAACAGATAGCAACAAACCAAGTTTCCACGGTAATAATTTCATAATTGACTTCATGTCAAACAGCTTTCGGGGGTTTAGGGAATCCCTATTTCAAAGTTCTAAACGATTAGGAATTCGGTTTATTTTAAAAAAATCGATGAATAGCTCCCAATGTTGGAAATACCGCTAAAGTAGTGGTGAAAATCGTTAATACCGCGTGTGGGCGAAGAAGTGCTGGGGAACAATTTGTCATAAATGTATTTCAATAGATTAGGTTTATGTCAACCAGTTTTTACGGGTCGCCGAACGGGCAAAAAATACGAGGGCGATACCAATTGCCAGCACAACTATTGGCATAACCATAGCCTGGTTGCCCATGACTTCAAAAGTGTCGCTCAAAAAGAACACATATAGCTGTTGTGCCAAAACTGCCATTAGGGATAGGATGAACACCGGGCTCGCCCATTTCTTTCTAAGTAAAAGTGCGATGCATCCAAGCGCCCCTCCGAATACGGCTATCGCGAAAGCCGCCGTCACCCAAGCTGGCCGTGTTTCGTAGAGTTCCTGCTGGGCCTCGGGCAGTGCCGCCAGGGCCTCCTCTCCCATATAGGCATCCGCCAAATAGGCAAAAACGCCCAGCAAGTTCCAAAGAAGCGCAATAGCGCTTACTATCCAAAACCACGTGGGTGGTTTTATAGCTACTTTTGTTTCCATAATTTAGTTGGTTTAGGTTTGTCCGATAGCGATAAAATTACTGAAAAATGTCAAAATTTCTAAACAAAATAGCTAAATGATCAAAGAATGAAGAACCGTAGGCATTATTATTTGCTTAAAACGCAATTTCTTGGGTTTCGGTATAGTGGTTGGCAGAAGCAGCCAGGCCAAAAAACGGTGGAAGGAATGTTGTCGAAAACACTTCGTTACATTTTGCCCGATAGGAAGCTAAAAATTCTGGGAGTAGGACGTACCGATGCCAAGGTTTCGGCACTGTCCTATGCCTTTGAGTTATTCATCGAGGGAGACGCTCTGGAAGCACCTATCGAGTTAAAGCGGCGATTGAACCAAAACCTTCCTCCTGACATTAGGATAACCGACCTTCAAGTATTGGACAAGCACTTTAATATCATACAGAATGGAACGTTAAAAGAATACGTGTACCTGTTTTCCTTTGGTGAAAAGAACCATCCTTACTGTGCGCCTTTTATGGCCAATATTTTGGATTCATTGGATATTGAGGCAATGAAAGAGGCAGCAGTTTTGTACGAAGGAACGCATGACTTTTCCTCCTATACGGCGCGTATGCGAAAAAATGCGAAGTCCGTTCGCCATATAGAGCGTTGTTATATTACCGAAAACGCGTTGCTGACCGCTAATTTTTTCCCCGACCATAGTTATGCGCTTCACATCAAAGGGGAAGGTTTTATGCGCTATCAGGTACGTATGATCATGGGAGCGCTGATACTTTTGGGAAAAGGAGAGCTAACACGAAGCGATATTAAAAAATCCCTTGGGAAAAATGCTACCACACCAATTACGTTTATTGCACCAGGCTCGGGGCTTCATTTAAACAAATTGGAATTCATTTGAGGAGCCTAGCGATTCCTTTTTAGTATTTTTATGAAAACAACCGCACATATGGCCACCAACAAAAAGAAACAACCCTCGGTCAAAAAAAAGAACTCGCGCGCTCGGCGAAAGATAGGAAAGGCCCCAGGCACCATTACCTATCTGGGCAAACGCGAAAAGACCGCCAGTGTTCTAAAGGTAATCGAGTACGATGAGCAAAAGCTAGAGGAGTTCGAAACATCGGATGTCGACGCCTTGGCTTCGTTTCGAGCGGGTCCGTGCACTTCATGGATTGATGTGGTAGGCATTAACGACGAATCCTTTATAGAGCATCTCGGAAAGGTTTTTGGTCTGAACCCGCTTTTGCTTGAGGATGCCGTTAACACGGAACAGCGCCCAAAAATCGATGACTACGGGGACTATCTTTTCGGGGTGTTCAAAATGCTTTATCTGGATGAACAAAAAAATATAGTTTCCGAACACGTAGCACTGGTACTTTTCGAAAATACGGTGATTCTTTTTCAAGAGTTGGAGGAGGATGTATTCAGCGGGGTCAGGAATCGACTAAGAGCAAAAACGGGGAGAATTCGTGCCCGTGGGGCCGATTATTTGTTCTTTGCGCTTATAGACTCCATCATTGACCACTATTTTGAAATCTTGGAAAGTATCAATGCCAAGATAGAAATACTTGAAGAAGAAGTCTATCAAGATCCAACACCGGAGGTAGCACACCGAATCCAAGACTTGAAAAAGGAAGTACTAAAGGTGCGAAAGTGGATATTCCCTATGCGGGAGTTGGTCGGAAGGCTTTTGGACAGCGAAAGCAAACTTATCTCAAAGGATACCCAACCTTTTTTAAGGGATGCCCTCGACCACTGTGTGGAAATCAACGAAAGTCTTCAGATATACCGCGAAATGAGCATGAGTCTCATGGAAATGTACATGAGCAATATGAGCAATAAAATGAACGAGGTGATGAAAGTGCTTACCATCATGGCATCCATTTTCATACCATTAACTTTCATAGCGGGGATTTACGGGATGAATTTTAAGAACATGCCCGAATTAAATACCGAATACGGGTACTATGTTGTTTGGGGCCTGATGATTGTTTTATTTATAGGGATGTTATTTTACTTCAAGCGAAAGCAATGGTTGTAGATTGCAGCGCGATGTGTTGACTAGTGCTTTTTTGTATATTGTAGCAAACTAACTTCAATGTCGAACTGGGTTTACATAACGTTGATCGTTTTGGTGGTATATGTGACTATCAGCGTTTTGTTGTACCTCCTTCAGGATTTTATCATGTTCAAACCGGAAAAGCTGCCGGTAGACTTTCAATTCCACTACGAAAATCAGGAAATAGAGGAGTACAATGTGGAGACAAGGGATGGTGCCACTATTAACGGTCTCAGATTCAAGTCCCAAGATCCGAAAGGGGTGGTTTTCTATTTGAAGGGCAATTCCAAGAGCATCAAAGGCTGGGGTAAGTTTGCAGTTGATTTTACCCGACATGGATATGACGTAATAATGGTCGATTATCGTGGTTTTGGAAAGAGCACGGGTCGTCGAACCCAAAAGGCGATCAAAAGGGATCTTCAGGTAATCTATAATAGGATCAAGGAAAACGTAAAGGAACAGTACATCATTTTGTACGGCCGTTCGCTTGGTTCGGGCTTTGCAACCAAATTGGCCTCCATGAACAATCCCAGGATGCTTATTTTAGATGCACCCTATTACAGTTTAAGCAAAGTGGCCAAAAAATATATTCCGTTTATGCCACTGTCGTTATTGATCAAATTTCCGATGCCTACTTATAAATGGATGCGGTACGTAAATTGTCCGGTTCATATTATACATGGCACCGACGACAAATTGATACCCTACAAGACCAGCGTTAAACTATCGAAGATCAAGCCCAGCCTCACCAGACTTTATACGGTAATAGGGGGAGGACACAAGAACTTGAACACTTTCGAATCGTATCATAAAATGTTGGCCGAAATTATTTCTTCAAAACCTAAAGCCGTAAATTTGGAAGGCTCGAGCATACACGTAAAACACTCATCGTAGAGACTGAATGAAAAGACTAAAAAAAATAGCGTTGGTTCTATTTATTCTATATGCCCTGCTGGTAATTCTTGCCTATAATTTTCAGGAAAAGCTGATTTTTATTCCTTCCAAGATGCCCGCGAACCACGAATACGAATTTTGCCAGTATTTTGAGGAGTTTTACTTGACTGCGGAGGATGGCGCAAAACTGAACGCCGTACACATAAAACAAGACAGTGCCAAGGGCGTGGTATTGTACTTTCATGGAAATTCCGGCAACATATCCCATCTGGGCCACGTGGCGAACCTTCTAAGCCGAAAAGGCTATGATGCGATAATGGTAGATTACAGGACCTATGGAAAAAGCACCGGTGAAATGAGCGAACAGGCCTTGAAAAAAGATGCCCAACTGTTCTATAACCACACCCTGACCAAATATGAGGAGGATGAAATCGTTTTGTATGGGCGTTCGTTCGGTACGGGAATAGCCTCCGGACTCGCAGCCGATAATTCCCCTCGTAAACTCATTTTAGAGTCTCCTTTCTATAGTGCCATTGAGCTTGGTAAACACCGTTTTCCGATACTGCCTATCGATTGGCTATCACAGTATCGATTTCCTTCCCATGAGTACGTGAAGCAGGTAAAATGCCCCGTCTATATTTTTCACGGTACCGAGGACGCTATCATCCCCTACGAACAGGCCGAGGATTTATATGCGGTCATCCCGGGGGACAACAAAAAGTTTTATCGTATCGAAGGGGGAGGACACAATTACCTTCAGGATTTCGATGGGTTTAAAAAAGGAATGGAAGAGGTATTTAATTAGTGGTTGAATCGGGCTTGTGCATGTTTGAGATAGATATTAATTGCGACGTGGGGGAAGGCATGGGTAATGAGGGGCGATTAATGCCCCTAATATCTTCCTGTAATATTGCCTGTGGCGGTCATGCCGGAGATGTGGAGACGATGCGAGGGGTGGTGAGATTGGCCAAAACGTATCAAGTCAAGATAGGTGCGCATCCGTCTTATCCCGACCGTGAAAATTTTGGAAGGATCTCCGTAAATATTTCGGAACGTGATTTGATCGATACCGTTCGGCATCAGATTCAAGGGTTGGAATCCGTCCTTAGGGAGGAAGACATGGCATTAAACCATATAAAACCACATGGGGCACTCTATAACGACCTAGTTAAGGATGAACAATTGGCTTCCACTTTTCTAAAGGCAATAGAACATTATAAAGAGGATGTATGGCTCTATGTGCCCTATGGATCGATGATCGAAAAAGAAGCAAGCAACAAGGGATTTGGTATTCGATACGAGGCCTTTGCCGATCGAAATTATAATGAGGACCTTAGCCTAGTCTCCAGGACATTCCAGAATGCGGTCATCGAATCGCCGGAAGCGGTCCTGGGGCATCTCCTTACCATGGTCCGGAAAGAAAAGGTGAATACCATTGGCGGCAAAACGGTTCCAATCAAGGCCGATACTTTTTGCATTCACGGGGATACTAAAAATGCTTTACATATATTGGCGTATCTTTCAGAACAGTTGCCGAATCACGATATCAGCATTAAAAGATGAATACCTATTCCTTGTCCATACGACCTTTTGGGGTACATGCTATCTTGGTAGAGTGGCCGAACAAGGTACAGGAAGCGATATTGGAAGATATTCTTCAGTTCATGGAATGTCTGAAATCCAATTTGGATATGCATCTGTGGGAATTGGTACCCGCCTACAATTCATTGACACTTATTAGGCGTGGAGATCCAATTGATTTTGAAAAATTTAGTGGACAACTTCGAGAATGGTATGATGAAAAGGGTACAACTTCGCCAAAGGATAAATTTCTGTGGAGGCTTCCTGTCTGTTACGATATCGATTTTGGAATTGATTTAGAGGATGTTTCACAACGCTTGGGAATGTCAATTCCCGAACTGATTGATCTTCACACTAAAAATACCTATACGGTCTTTGGAATAGGATTTTTACCGGGCTTCATGTACTTGGGCGGGTTAACATCGGCATTGGAGATCCCCAGAAAGGCCACCCCCCGATTAAAGGTGGTCAAAGGTGCCGTTGGTCTGGCTGGCAGGCAGACAGGTATTTATCCCCAGGAATCCCCCGGCGGTTGGAACATCATCGGAAACTGTGCGATCCCCATTTTTGATGCGAAGAAAAATCCTCCTTGCTTGGTGAAGGTGGGAGACAAGATTCAGTTCTATGGCATTTCCAGGGCGGAACACGAACTGCATAAAATAGAAGGGGAGGTGGGCATTTACCAAATTGAAAAAATAAAAATAGATGTTAAAGGTCCTTAAATCCGGGTTTTTTACCTCCATCCAAGACGCTGGAAGGTTCGGGTATCGGGACATCGGCGTACCCATCTCCGGAGCAATGGATATGTGGACGGTGGGAAAACTCAATATGATTTTGGAGAACGCCGAGGATGCCGCGGTGTTGGAGATTACAATGACAGGCCCTACGCTGGTATTCGAGTTGGAGTCCTCAATCGTCTTGGGAGGGGCCGAGATGTCGGCGACCCTGAACAACAAACCCCTTCGTAATCACAAGGTATATCAAGTGGTCGAGGGGGATATCGTATCCTATGGAAGACTTGAAAAAGGATTTCGGGCGTATCTAGCCATAAAAGGCGGATTTAAGTCACAAAAAGTGATGGGAAGCCGTTCAATGTATTTTCCCGTCACCCCGATCAATCATTTATCCGATAGGGATGAGGTTCCCTATGATACCGATAAGTCTTTCGAACCCAAAATAACAGAATACAAAGTTCCAAATCTACTGGAAGATACCCTACTGCAAGTTCATAAGGGACCTGAATACCAAATACTGGGAGATCGCCAATTGGAAAAGCTGTTCGCTACCGATTTTACCATTGCCAAGGAGAACAACCGTATGGCCTACCAGTTGCAGGAACCCATCCAGGGACACCAACTCTCCATGCTCACCTCGGCTACACTTTCCGGCACCGTGCAACTGACTCCTGCAGGAAAGCTCATAATTTTGATGAAAGATGGGCAAACGACGGGGGGGTATCCGAGGATATTGCAACTTGACGATAAAGCCATTTCGACCTTGGCGCAAAAAAAATACGGCGACCAGGTATCTTTTAAACTGGCTTAGATTTTCCTGTACACGGTCTCAAAAGGCACCCGAAAGCGACTCCCGTATATACCGTCTTCATCGCGTACGCCGCAACCGATCACCATGGTAATCTCCGCGCCCCGAGGAAGATGTAGAATTTTTTTGATTCTTCCGGTATCACTGCCTTCCATGGGACAGGTATCATATCCGATAGCGGCCATACCCAACATAAAGTTCTGTGCCGCCAACCCCGCGCTTTTATGGGCTACGATTCGCATATCCGATAAGCGCACCTGTTTATAGATAGGACGAAAGAGGCCGATGAAGTGAAAAACGAGGAAACGAAGCCATCCAAGGATACCCAAAAAATCAAAATAGATGGATGGAATGACTTTTTGGTAATAGGCCAAGGCAAACTTTTCCCTTCTCGTATATTCCGATTTTTGTTTGGGGCCGATACTTTCCTTTATAAATTCGATATTCGCCTTTGCCCGTCTCCGCCATAAATCCTTTCTGGATACAATAACCACAAGTTGCTTAGCGGTTTTGGCCGCATTTTGACCCAAACAGGCTTCTGTCATTTTTTTTAGGGTATCGGCATCGGTAATATGATAAAACTCCCATAGTTGAAGGTTACTACTGGTAGGGGCCAGTACCGCATTTTCAATACATTGCCTTACTTTTTCGTCCGCTATTTCAATATCGCTCTTGAACACCCGTACTGAACGGCGGTATCGGATGGCTTCGGTGACGGTTTTTTCCATTGATATCGTTTAGCCAAAAAATGTCTTCAAAAAGTAAAACTAACCAAATATTTCGCGAATGTATCCAATAGGCAACCAACGACACTGTCGTGTAACGGGCCCAACAGAACGATATTCACGAAAATGCAATGGCATTCCTTGATTTGAAAACCATTGAATATGATAATAAAATGTATTTAACTGACTGATAAACAATTCATTAAATTGATTTATGTGCAATTGAATTTATACTATCCTACGTATATGGGATAAACAAGCTTTCAAAACCCGATATATTTGATAGTAGAACCAAAGGAACAAAGCAAGAACCTCTTGAATGGAATTGAAGAAATACAGTAAGAACGTCACCCAAGACCCGACACAACCTGCCGCTCAAGCGATGTTATATGCCATTGGCCTCACTGAGGATGATTTGGCGAAACCTTTGATCGGGATAGGTAGCACTGGGTATGAAGGCAATCCGTGCAACATGCACCTGAACGATTTGGCCAAAGAGGTGAAGAAAGGGGTCAACGAGGCGGGCGCGGTAGGTCTTATCTTCAACACCATAGGGGTAAGTGACGGTATTTCGATGGGTACCTACGGTATGCGGTATTCGCTGCCTTCCAGGGACATTATAGCGGACTCCATGGAGACCGTGGTACAGGCCATGAACTATGACGGATTGGTAACCGTTGTGGGATGTGATAAGAATATGCCCGGTGCCTTGTTGGCTATGATCCGCCTCGACCGACCTTCGGTCTTGGTATATGGAGGGACCATCGCCTCGGGGTGTTTTAAGGATAAAAAGCTGGACATCGTTTCCGCCTTCGAGGCATGGGGGGAAAAAGTGGCCGGTACTATGTCGGAGGATGACTATAAAGGGGTAATCCAAAATGCATGTCCCGGTGCCGGCGCTTGTGGCGGTATGTACACGGCCAATACCATGGCATCCGCTATCGAAGCCTTGGGGATGGCCATGCCCTATAATTCTTCCAACCCGGCCATTGGCAAGGAAAAACAGAGCGATGCCATCAATTCGGGAAGGGCCTTAAAGCACTTACTGTTAAATGATATTAAGCCCAGCGACATTATAACAAGAAAATCGTTTGAAAACGCTATTCGGCTCTTGACGCTCTTGGGGGGCTCAACGAATGCGGTGCTGCATTTCCTGGCGATTGCCAAGGCGGCGAAGGTCGATTTCACCATCGATGATTTTCAGAAAATAAGCGATAACACACCGTTTTTAGCGGATTTGAAACCCAGCGGAAAATACCTGATGGAAGATTTGCATCGCGTAGGGGGAACGCCCGCGGTAATGAAATTCATGTTGGAAAATGGCTTGTTGCATGGGGATTGTTTGACCGTCACCGGAAAAACCGTTGCCGAAAACTTGGCAGCACTGCCGGGATTGAAGGAAGGACAGCAAGTCGTGCACGGTTTGAAGAATCCTATTAAGGAAACCGGACACCTTCGTATTTTATACGGCAACTTGGCCACGCACGGCGCGGTGGCAAAAATCACCGGGAAAGAAGGACTTCATTTCACGGGTCCTGCAAAAGTATATGACGATGAGTTCCTGGCCAATGCCGGTATCGGGCGGGGAGAGGTGGAAAAAGGCGATGTAGTAGTCATTCGTTACGAGGGCCCCAAAGGAGGCCCTGGAATGCCGGAAATGTTAAAACCTACCGCCGCTATTATGGGCGCTGGGCTAGGGAAGGATGTCGCACTCATTACCGATGGAAGGTTTTCCGGGGGTACACACGGTTTCGTGGTGGGTCATGTGTGTCCCGAGGCACAGGAAGGAGGAACGATAGGTTTGTTGAAGAACGGGGACATCATTACCATCGATGCCGAGAAAAATAGTATTTCGGTCGATTTAACCGATAAGGAATTGGCCGAAAGGAAGGCCAATTGGGTGCAACCTCCCTTGAAGGTAAAGAGGGGCAGCCTTTACAAATATGCAAAAACAGTGTCCTCGGCCTCCCAGGGCTGCGTCACGGATGAACTAGGGGACTGAACGGATAAAAAACGGAATCCCGAGCTTGTCGAGGGATGTTCCCAGAATATACAAGGGATACAAAACACCATTGTTTTTTAAGAAATCGGTGTTCGAATAAAAATTGAAAGTGGCAACTATTTGTGTTTCCACTTGGTACTAGAATTTGAGCTTAAAAATGGAAACAGTAAAGGAAAAAAAGAAAACCCGGGAAAAAGCCGCAACGATAAAAATCAGCGGGGCCGAAGCGATCATCCATTGTTTGTTGGCCGAAGGCGTTGATTTGCTATATGGCTATCCGGGAGGTGCCATCATGCCGGTATACGATGAATTGTACAAGTTTCAGGATCGCTTGACCCATATCCTGACCCGTCATGAGCAAGGGGCGACACACGCGGCCCAAGGGTATGCAAGGGTTACGGGAAAAGTCGGGGTCGCAATGGCCACCTCGGGACCCGGGGCAACAAATTTAGTGACCGGACTTGCCGACGCCCAAATCGATTCGACCCCGATTGTCTGCATCACAGGTCAGGTGCCCCGACATTTGCTGGGATCGGATGCCTTTCAGGAGACCGACATCATCGGTATATCTACTCCCGTCACCAAATGGAACCATCAGATTACCAAGGCCGCGGAGATTCCTGAAGTGATGGCGAAGGCCTTTTATATTGCAAAGTCGGGAAGACCTGGACCGGTTTTGATCGACATCACTAAAAATGCCCAGTTTGAGGAATTCGAATTCTCCTATGAGCCTTGCAAGGGCGTGCGTAGTTACAATGCAGCCCCAAAACCGGACATCAAGGCGATCGAAGCTGCGGCCGAATTGATCAATAAGGCCAAAAAACCCTATATCGTTTGGGGCCAAGGGGTCATTTTAGGAAAGGCCGAAGAGCAATTAAAGGCATTGGTCGAAAAAGCGGGCATTCCAGCGGCATGGACCATTTTAGGAGCCTCCGCCTTAAGCACCGACCATCCCTTGAATGTGGGTATGGTGGGAATGCACGGAAACTACGGCCCTAATATATTAACCAATGAATGTGATGTGCTCGTGGCCATCGGGATGCGTTTCGATGACCGGGTGACAGGAAACCTGGAAACCTACGCGAAGCAGGCAAAAGTCATTCATTTTGAAATTGATCCCGCAGAGGTGAATAAAAATGTGAAGGCGCACATCGCCGTATTGGGCGATTCCAAAAAAACCCTGGAACTGTTATTGCCTTTGATCAATGAGAACAAACACGAATCCTGGCATAATGTGTTTAAGGAGAAATATCAAATAGAATTCGATGAGGTTATAGAGCATGATATCCATCCGACCAAGAAAGGCCTGACCATGGGGGAGGTCATTGAGGAAATCAACCTTGCTTCCAAGAACAATGCGGTTATTGTAACCGATGTGGGACAACACCAGATGATCGCTTGTCGGTATGCCAAGTTCAAGGAATCAAAAAGTAATATTACCTCGGGTGGACTCGGAACCATGGGTTTTGCACTTCCTGCGGCCATTGGTGCCAAGATGGGGGCCATGGACAGGGAAGTAGTGGCAATCATTGGGGATGGGGGCTACCAGATGACCATTCAGGAACTAGGGGTTATTTTTCAACACCAGATTCCCGTGAAGATCGTGGTGTTGAACAACGATCATTTGGGCATGGTACGCCAATGGCAGGAACTGTTCTTTGAAAGTCGCTATGCCGCTACGGTCATGGTGAATCCCGACTTTGTGAAAATCGCGGAGGGATACCACATCGAGGCAAAGAGGGTAAGTGAACGTAAAGACCTAAAGGCCACCATACAAGAGATGATCGCTTCGGATAAACCCTATTTCTTGGAAGTAAAAGTAGAAAAGGAGGATAATGTGTTTCCGATGATTCCTTCGGGCGCTTCGGTTTCGGATATCCGATTAAAATAATGGATAGTTCCTCTTCTAGCGAGAGGGATTTAAGGGGCAAAATCATGAACGATTCAAATATTTTGGACAGACCCGGGATCCATCCGGAAATAGAGAAAAAATCAAAGGAGATCGGTTTTACGATGCCTTCCGATCTCTATATTGGTACCTTATTGAGGACCTTGGTTGCCTCCAAACCCAAGGCCCGTGTTTTGGAACTGGGAACCGGTATAGGTCTAAGTTTGTCTTGGATGGTCGATGGAATGGACAATGACTCAAAGTTGATAACCATTGACAACGATCCCAAGCTTACGGGCATCGCGAAACAGTATTTTGGCAGTGATGGGCGCGTAGAAATTATTTGTGCCGACGGAGACGATTGGATCGAGCAATACGATGACGATTCCTTTGATTTGATTTTTGCCGACGCCTGGCCAGGGAAGTATAGCCAGATCAAAGAAGTACTCGATTTGGTGAAAGTAGGCGGATTCTATATAATCGATGATATGAACGCCCAGCCCAACTGGCCCGATGGGCACCAGACAAATGTGGATGGTTTGATACACTATTTGGAAAACCGGGACGATTTTACCCTGACCAAATTGAATTGGTCTACAGGGTTGGTTATTGCAGTAAGAAATAAATAAACGAAACTAGGGCGCTGATATGCCACAAATAGTCAATACATGGGACAGCGGTCTGTACGACGATAAACATTCGTTCGTCTACCACTATGGTTCCAGTCTCATTGAACTGCTTGATCCGCAAATGGATGAACGAATTTTGGATGTGGGCTGTGGTTCAGGGGTCTTGACGGAAGAAATCAGGAAACGGGCCGGCGAGGTAATCGGCATGGATGCATCACTTGGGATGATCCAAAAAGCAAGGTCATCGTTTCCACACTGTGATTTTCGAGTGGGCGATGCAGCCGACTTTTTGTTTAAGACACCTTTTGATGCCATTTTTTCCAATGCTACCCTGCATTGGGTGACCGACTATAGGAAGGCCGTTCAATGTATGTTCGGAAATTTGAAAAAAGGAGGTAGGCTAGTGGCTGAATTTGGCGGTAAGGATAATGTTAAGGCCATCACCGATGCGCTACGAGATGCCTTGAAAACAAGGGGCTATAGAAAACAAGCCCGCTTAAAACTATGGTATTTTCCTTCGATCGGGGACTATTCATCCGTTTTGGAAGCAGTGGGTTTCAGGGTGACATTTGCACGATGGTACGACCGTCCGACCGAATTGGACGATAAGCAGAACGGAATAATCGATTGGTTGGACATGTTTGCCAAGCCATTTTTTACCGGGGTAACCGAAGAACACGTAGAGGAGATAAAACAAGGGGTGCAGCAAAACTTGGGAAGGGATTTGTTCAGAAATGGCAGTTGGTATGCCGATTACAAAAGAATTCGAATTATAGCAGTAAGGGAAAAATAACAAGAGGTACTAAAATTAACATCCCTCACCTTAAAGAGGGATTTTAAAGAAGATGAAAAAACAATGGTTTACAATTTCGGTCTATTCCGAAAACAACGTGGGGTTACTGAACAGGATATCTGGGATATTTCTTAAGCGACACATTAATATTGAGAGCTTAAATGTCTCCAAATCAGAGATTGATGAGGTTTCAAAATTTACCATCGTGGTAAACACCACCGAAAAGTGGGTGCATAATATTGTAGGCCAAATCGAGAAGCAGATCGAAGTTATCAAGGCTTTCTATCACACCGATGAAGAAACCATCTATCAAGAATCCGCTTTGTTCAAGATTGCCTCGCATCTCCTGTTCGATGAACGTCAGATTCAGAATATTATTAAAGAGAACAATTCACAGATAGTGACCGTAGCGAGAGAGTTTTTCGTACTCGCCAAAACGGGTAGAAGACATGAAATCGATGAAATGTACGAACAATTGAAGCCTTTTGGGATCATGCAATTCGTACGATCGGGCCGTATCTCGGTCACCAAGGACGAAATGCAGATTTCGGCCTTGTTGAACGAATTTCAGGAACACGAATAAAATAACCGATTAATTAATAGATTTCCGCCTGGGCGGAAAAGCATAAAAAAGAGCATTGAGCATGGCAAATTACTTCAATACCTTATCCTTACGCGATCAATTGGCCCAATTGGGAAAATGTAGATTTATGGAATCGAGCGAATTCTCCGATGGGGTGTCCGCATTAAAAGGAAAAAAAATAGTCATCGTAGGCTGTGGGGCGCAAGGCTTGAACCAAGGGCTGAACATGCGCGACTCGGGACTGGACATCTCTTATACCCTTCGGGAAGCGGCTATCAAAGAGAAGCGACAATCGTATATCAACGCCACGGAGAATGGTTTTACCGTGGGCACCTATGAGGAGTTGGTACCTTCCGCCGATGTGGTCATTAACCTGACCCCCGATAAACAACATACAAGCGTTGTCAATGCCGTGATGCCCATGATGAAACAGGGGGCGACCCTTTCCTATTCGCACGGCTTTAATATCGTCGAGGAAGGCATGCAGATCCGTGAGGACTTGACGGTAATCATGTGTGCCCCCAAATGCCCCGGTTCGGAAGTGCGCGAGGAATATAAAAGAGGCTTTGGGGTTCCCACCTTGATTGCCGTGCATCCGGCCAATGATCCCCAAGGGAAGGGCTTGGAACAGGCGAAGGCCTACGCGGTCGCCACGGGCGGCCATCGTGCAGGGGTGTTGGAATCGTCATTCGTGGCGGAGGTGAAGTCCGACCTTATGGGCGAACAGACCATCTTATGTGGATTGCTTCAAACAGGGTCGATACTCTGTTTTGATAAAATGATCGAGAAAGGCATCGAGCCGGGATATGCTTCCAAATTGATCCAATACGGATGGGAAACCATTACCGAAGGGATGAAATATGGCGGTATTACCAACATGATGGACCGTTTGTCGAATCCTGCCAAAATAAAAGCCTTTGAGCTGTCCGAAGAAATGAAAAACATCATGCGTCCGTTATTTCATAAACATATGGATGATATCATGACCGGACATTTCTCCAAAACCATGATGGAAGATTGGGCCAACGACGATAAAAATCTGTTGACCTGGCGTGCCGCGACCGGGGAGACCGCATTTGAAAAGACCCCCGCGGGGAGCGATCAAATCCCGGAACAGGCATTCTACGACAATGGGGTGCTTATGGTGGCCATGGTACGGGCAGGAGTGGAGCTCGCCTTTGAATCGATGACCGAGTCGGGCATCATTGCCGAGTCGGCCTATTACGAGTCCTTGCACGAAACACCCTTGATCGCAAATACCATCGCGAGAAAGAAGTTGTTCGAAATGAATCGGGTCATCTCGGACACGGCCGAATATGGTTGCTACCTATTCGACCATGCATGCAAGCCTTTGTTGGCAGATTTTATGAAAAAAATCGATACGGATGTCATCGGTACACACTACGGGGGAGATAAAAGCAATCAAGTGGACAATGCAAAACTCATCGCCGTGAACAAATCCTTACGAGAGCATCCCGTTGAAATCGTAGGCGCACGGCTGAGGGCATCGATGACTGCAATGAAACCCATTGTATAACGACTAAATCCCCGAATACTTGGGGATTTTTTAGTAATTCCTGTTAGAACTTAAAATGACACCTATGAGCACTATAAAAGCAGCTATTCCGCCGGAGTTCCAAATACAAACACTTATTCACCAAAAGAAATATCTGGTCGATGGAGTATTAAGGGAATGGGAAGGGGCGACCACGGAAGTATATTCGACCATTTCCTCCAGGGAAGAATACCAACCTACCCTTTTGGGAAGTATTCCCGACATGGGGGAGCCCGAGGCGAAGGACGCTTTGGAAGCCGCATTGAAAGCCTATGATAAAGGCAAAGGGGTATGGCCTACCATGCACGTGAAAGACCGGATCGAAAGCATGGAGAAATTTGTGAGGCAAATGGAGACCAAGCGCGATGAAATCGTAAAACTGTTGATGTGGGAAATCGGCAAATCGCTGCCCGACTCCCAAAAGGAATTTGACCGAACCGTCGAATACATTTATGATACGATCGAGGACTATAAGCAGCTAGACCGTAATTCGGCCAAGTTCCAGAAACACGATGGGGTGTATGCCCATATTAAGAGGGGTCCCTTGGGCGTCGTGTTGTGCCTCGGGCCGTACAACTACCCCCTGAACGAAACCTTTGCCCTGTTGATTCCCGCCATTATCATGGGGAATACGGCGATTTTCAAACCGGCCAAACACGGGGTCTTGTTGATTACACCACTACTGGAAGCCTTTCAGAACAGTTTTCCCAAAGGGGTTATCAATATCCTTTTTGGTAGGGGTAGGGCGGTAGCCGCTCCCATTATGCAGACCGGAAAGGTAGATGCGCTCGCATTGATCGGGAATAGTAAGTCGGCGAATGCCCTGCAGAGCCAACATCCTAAAAGTAATCGATTGCGATTGGTACTGGGCTTGGAAGCAAAAAATCCGGCCATTATCCTGCCCGACGCCGAAATGCAATTGACCATCGACGAGGTAGTGGCAGGGACTACCTCCTTTAACGGACAGCGTTGTACGGCCCTAAAAGTGGTGTACGTTCATAATGAGGTGAAGGATACCTTTCTTAAAAACTTTGCGGAAGCCATCGACGGACTCAAATTCGGAAATCCTTGGGACGATGGGGTAAAACTGACCCCGCTGCCCGAATCCGGGAAACCTGCCTATATCCAGGAATTGATCGATGATGCTTTGGCAAAGGGTGCGAAGATCATCAACAAGAAAGGGGGACAGCATTTTGATAATTATATCTGGCCGGCAGTCCTGTATCCTGTCACCAAAGACATGCGGGTGTATCAGGAAGAGCAGTTCGGTCCGGTAATCCCCGTACTTTCTTTTGAGGATATCGAGGAACCCTTGGATGATATGGCAGAAAGCAATTATGGGCAGCAGGTGAGTCTGTTTGGAAAGGATGTGTATACCCTTTCCCCCCTGATAGATACCTTGGTGAACTTGGTTTGTAGGGTAAATCTGAACAGTTCATGTCAACGGGGCCCGGATGTGTATCCGTTTACGGGAAGAAAAGACTCCGCCCAGGCGACCCTGAGCGTGCATGATGCCCTGCGTTCGTTTTCTATTCGAACCTTTGTCGCTTTTAAGGACAATGAATTGAATAATGAGACCATCGAAAAACTCTTGGAGACCAAGCTCTCGAATTTTGTGAGTACGGATTATATCTTGTAAAAGAGGATTTTGTAGACCCAAATGGTTTCGTACCAAAGGATGGCCATCCCCTTAAGAGACGTTGGCATCCATTGTTTTTTCCCGTTGCCGGTTTTGCCAACAAGGGAAGTGGTAGGGCAGGGGTTCGCTGGCGGCTGAGGGTGTTTGATCGGTAACGGGCGAAATTTTTTCCGATAACGCCAACAATCATTTGGACCTAAGATAGGCCGAAAAGACATCGGCATACCGAATTTTAGCTGTTCTTGGCATTGATATTCCTTGGATTTAAAATTACTTCTTTGTGTAATTTAGAAGTCATTCAGTCCATATAGGTAAAATAAATAGCCTATTTATCAGTTATTTGTATAGAATGCCCCATGAAAATGTCCCAGTCCCAATCTAACCACAAAAGCCGTGCGCCGATTTAAAACCTTTATTGGAACCCTACTGGTTATCTTTTTGCTTGTAGTGGCAACTGCTTCAACAGTACGTACGAACGAGTCCGATACTACGATTTCCGCGACCGTACCGGAGCATAGGGTGGTTGATGAAAAGGAGGCGAAACGCTACAAGCTACGGCAACAAAAACTAAAAGGTGCCTTAAAGGCCTATTTCGAAAAAGCGATCGCTAACGGTGATATCGTTGGGGCCGGTGTTAGTATCGTCGAAGGGGATTCCATTTTGATTTCCGACGGCTTCGGAAAACGAAGTATCGACGGAAAAGCTAAAATCGATGGCACGACCATCTTCCGCTTGGGCTCCCTATCCAAGGGCTTCGCCGGTGTTCTGGCCGCAGGGTTAAAGAGCGAAGGCAAACTATCCTGGAATGACAAGCTCATTGATTATATCCCCGAATTTAAATTTGGAGACCCCATTAATACGGCCAAGATTACCGTTTCCCATATCTTATCGCACACCTCGGGCACGCCTTATCATAGTTTTACCAATTTGGTGGAGGCAGGTTTGCCCATGGCAACGATCGCCCGGCGATTTGATGAAGTAACGCCCTTAAGTGAACCAGGGCAGCTTTACAGCTATCAAAACGCCATGTTCGCCCTGAGTCAGGAGGTCATGCGCAAAGCAACCGGGAAAGCGGTACAACGTTCGTTACAGAACCGATTCTTTACACCTTTGGGAATGGCTACCGTCTCTATGGATCACGAAACCTTATTGAATTCGGATAATGTAGCGATACCCCATGCACGGGCGCGAAAAGGTTGGCGAAGCCTACCGTTAAAAGATAGGTATTACAATGCCGTGGTAGCCGGAGGTATCAATGCGAGCTCTTTGGACATGGCCAAATGGATGCGTTTTTTGTTGGGTCACAACCCGGAGGTCATGGAAAAAGCGGACATTACCGAAGTTTTTAAGCCTTTTGTAGCCCTCAATGGCCATAACAAATACTACCAACGTTGGCCCGGTCATCTACAATCGTATTACGGTTTTGGGTGGCGCATACACCGATTTCAAGGGATGGATACGAACAAGGAAACTACCATCTGGCATCATGGTGGTAGTGTGAACAACTACCGAAATGAAATCGCTTTATACCCGGAAGATGATCTCGGGATCTGTGTATTGCTCAATGGGAATTCAAAACTGGCACGGACCGTGATTCCGGATGTACGGGCAATCGTACAGCGTGTCGATAGTTCTAACGAAATACCGACGAAAGGATAGCCACTATTTTGCATAAACCTTCTAAAGGCGCTGACCGCAACTCGACAATACCGTGATTTTTAGGATTGATTAGGCTGGTAAGCGGTTGACATCCTAAAAAAATAGCAACTCTATGGAAAGGCACTAAGGCTTTTCGTCGGATAGATTGTTAGGCAAAGTATTTCTTTCAAATTTGTTATGAATAAGAATAATGGCTAACCCAAAAAGAACAGCGGCCACAATTAAAATTGTACTTATTAATCCGCTTACCCCAAATGACATACGGATTAAAATCGTTGAAACTACAAAACCAGAATTTCTTATGATTTTGTGAAATTTATCTGTGTAGAAGAAGGAAATCAACAGAAGAACGACATCCACTAAAATCAAGACGGTAAAAAATTCGTCGAAGAATAAATTATTAATTGTATCAAAACTGGGTAAGTTATTCGAAGTAAAAGAAATGTCCGAAGTCCAATTAAAAAGTGTAATTAAAGCCATTAAAAAAAATATAGGAACTAAACCAACAGCAATTATTTTCTTTCTATGAATGAATCTTTCAATTTTTGGTTTATTCTCATTTGGTGGCTGAGATTTTCGTGTTCCTTGTTTTTGAAACTGAAAAATTAGATAGAAAAGAATGATTGATGCCAAAATATCATAGGTGAATTGTAAATCTCCTTTTATATCAAACCAATTAGATGACAATTCAATTACCGATAAATCCTTAAATAATTTTCGGATAATGATAAGTGTTATAATTTCATACTGTTTAGTTATGTAGGTGGTAAATGACTTTGGTAAATAATAAATTAACAAGTAAACTTCGTAAACAAGTATAAACGAGAACGGGGTGTAAATTGCAGATATGGGATTTTTAAATAATTCTGATTCTAAATGAAAATTTACAACGCTAAATTTTGATAGGTAAATTAAAGTTAAGTGTATGAAAAAGCCAATTAACGCAACATAGAGTATGGTTTTTTCAATCCGCCTTTTGGAGTATTCAGATAGAAAAATTTGATAAAGTTTATTTAATAAATTCATATTCTATTCATTCTGATATGTTTTTCCTAACATAGGGATATGTTTATGAATCATGTCGCATTTATACGTTTAGTGTACAATGTATAAAAATCGCATCGATAAAATCGTACAACTACTGAACAAACCCCTGATAGATTAGTCAGTACGATAGCATGCACGAGCCTGAACATCAGTGATACCGATTGGGCCCCGATTTTTAGCTTCGCAAGGTTTCGTTTTTCATACGCGCCGCAGACGGCCACTAGCGGGGGTTATGGCCACCAGTTTCAAACTGGCGGCAGAGGGAAGATACTTCAAAAAAAGCCAGTAACCTTAGAGAACGGGACTATGGCCTTTATACGATATGTGTTAGCAGTAGTTATTTATTGTTTTAATTGCCGATTTGAAGTTTCGAATTTTTCAAGGGAACACTTAGTATGTCGTCTCCATTCGAATAGAGAAACTGCTTCCCGGAACTAAGGATGTAGGCATTCCAACCATAAGGTAGCATATCTAACTTTTTCGGTTTTGACCAATTTGGAGAATCAAAATCTGCCGAGTTATAGCTTATGAAAAAACCTTGTTGCGCTTCATCACCTTCGAGATATCTGGTGAAAATAATAAAACGCTTCTCCTTATCAACGTAAGGGCTAAATTCTGTCCCCGATGATGTATTTAAACTCTTTAGGTAATCTGTGACTATGAGTTGATCATTTACCAATTTCCCCTGCACAATATCACCACTATTTTCTGGAGTATAAAAATAAAGCTCGTTTTCGGTCCGCCAATAAAAATAACCCCCTTCAATATCAGAACTTTGGGTTAAATCTATTTTTTCCGACCAAGAACCATTATTCTTTTTCAATAACATTATTTTTTCGCTAACGTTCTTTTTTGTGCTGTATATGATTTTATCCCCAAGTGGAGAAATTGCTCCGTTATAGATAGTATCTAAAATCTTAAGCGGAACAGACTCGCCAAAAACCCCATTGTTCTTATAGGAAAGGAAACCAAATTGATTATCCCAATCCGCTGTTCTTGTTTGAAATAGGACATCCTCATTTTTTGTGAAGCTTATGGAGTTTTCAGAGAACGTTCCTGTTGAAAGAACACCTTCATAAAAAACACCATTTTTCGATACAAAGCTACTGTCATAGTAAACCTCTCGAAAGTGGATTTCCCGAATGGTGTCCTCCACTATTTTTTTGCGTACAACCCAGTCGATATTGGTATTGACCGAATCGTACTCGAATGTTCTACCGTTGAAGACTTTTCCCTTGACATTGGTGAAGAATATTTGTTTTTGGAATCCATCTTTTGTGTAAAATGTTGAATCATAACCATGAACTTTATCTCCCTCAAAAGTGGCTCTGTAGGTTTTTCCAAATTGGTTTAAATTATCGGTCATGGTATAATATACCTGGCCAATGGAGTCAAGCCACTCGGTGATTTGCGTGCTATCATTTTCAAATCGTACTTTTTCCAATGAATATTCCGTTGCCCCATCTTCCCTGTATTTTGCGCCGCTATGTATCCAATCATCGTCATAATCATAGATATAATCCGTAAGAACTTTACCGGTTGAATCCAGTTCGAGCCATCTATGGGGGATTCCGTTGGAAAAATAATAGGTTACTCTATATTGAAAAGGTTTTGATAAAGAGTCGGTTGGAAATTTAAAATAGTTGATTTTTTCAAAGGCGATTTTTTTTTGAATGCGAATATAGGACGCCTCATTGCCACAAGCGAAAATCAATAGGACGAAAAAGGCAATTGTTACTATCCTCATGCTGTCTGTTAATGCTTCCAACGCAGCGCTATCTGCAATCCGCGTCATTTTATGTTAATATAGTGAAAAGCTTTTTTGGTTTTTGACGGTATTGGGAGTGTAAGTTAGAGGGGTCAATTGCTTTTAGCAACTGTTAGTGCATGCTAGAGGCCTTGCCGGGGAGCACGGGGTGCGATGCCGTAACTGGCGATGTGCGATCTGGCTATGAAGTCGTTCTTGCCCCCGACGAGCCGCAAGATGGAGCGAGAGGAAGGCACCAGTCAGAAGCCCTGACGCTTCGGGACAGCCGAACCCAAAGTCAGCTTTAGCTGAATGTGCCCTATCGGTCTCCAATAAGAGCAGTGTGGGCGCGGAGCGGTTAAGCGTTCAGGTTTCTTTGCTTTTTTTAGGGCCTAAATGGTTCAATTATCACGTATTGGCCCGTATTGCGTTCATTTATTGGTGGGAACCCTAATTACTTCTTTACCGTTACTTTTATGCTATTTCGGGTCCTATTCGAAAATTGATCAACTGCGGTAAAAATCAATTCAAAATTTCCTTCTAGAGTTGGCAACCCTGATAATTTCATTTTTTTACCATCGAATTCCAACCAATTAAATTCATTTTGATTGATTGTCAGGGTCAATTGATTATCATCTATGTCCTTGAAATAGTCCGCTGGAATCTGTACTTCGAATTTCTCGTCAACCTGTAAGGTTATATCGGGTATCGGATGATTAACAAAAGGCTTAAATACTTTTGTTGTATTTACCCAATAAATATCCGATTCAGTTAGCTTGTTTTCTTCAATTTCTAAGCGGGTAAAGAATAAAAACTTATTGTCGATACTTACAAATGGTCGTCTGTCCCAATCTTTTGAATTTATTGTTGCGTCCAGAAGCTGTGGTTCCGTCCAGTGATTGTTGTGGTCACGATAACTTATATATAAATCTACGAAGGTTTCATTATCCGTATACCTACAAAATAGTATGTATTCCTCTTTTGGAGAAATAAATACACTTTCTTCATCATTTGAAGAATTCAATTTAGATATTTCTTTTACATTTTGGTACTCGTTATCCACTAATTTGGAATAAAACAAATCGGCTGTGTAACAGTTTTCTTTTCCCTGACAATTTCTATTTGATGAGAAATAGATTGTTCCATCATAGGTCATACTAGCAGTAGCTTCCCTGGTTTTGGAACTTAATGGAGTTGGTATTTTTTTAGGGAAGTCCCAATCGCCATTGATTTTATCCAGTTTCCAAATATCGGTAATATATAATTGATCTGTGTCGGGTATGCTTTGGGTGTACAGTAATGATTTACCATCGGGTGTAAAATAGGGGAGAAATACACTTTCATTTTTTAGAGGGTTGAAATCTTTCGGGGTAGCCCATTGACCATCGATTTTTTTCGAATAATATATTTTCCCTTTAACGGCATTCCCACCTAGTATTCCAAACGCTAATTCCCGAGCATCAGGTGTGAAGGAAATCCCATGTTCAAATCGACCTTTCAGCGAAATCGAATCCGCTCCGAATACAATCGGGGTAGTTTCGGGTTCAGATTGTCCAAAGTAATCATTGATACCATTATTTGTCTTACAACCCATCATTGCGATAATAGTAAGGAATGGTATAATTCTTTTTATCATAGCTTGTGATGGTTTTTATGATACCCACGATTTGGGTATGAAACGTAGCGTGTAGAAAGATGCTAACTTTTCGAGTTGAACACAGCGCTGCATTTTAAATTTGGTGGTCTTTGCATATAAGTGTAAACCTTAGGGCTAGGCCCTTGCCAGCTATGTCTTGTGCACATCACGAGCATCAGCATTATTTCTTTTCTTCCCGCATAATTTTCTCCATTTTACGACCTTTTGCCAATTCATCGATCAGCTTTTCCATGCGTCGACATTGTTTGTACACCTGAAATTCATCCTCTATTTCCTCAATTCGATACCCACAAACGACCCCTTTGATCAAGTGTGCGTTTGGATTTATGTTAGCTTTTTGAAAAAATGTTCCAAAGGTCGCTTTTTCATCAATAAGTGCTTGTAAAGCATCTTGATCAAAGCCAGTGAACCATTCCAATACTTGATTGAGTTCTTCCTTGGTTCTCCCGTTCTTCACCAATCTATTCAGGTAGTGTGGATAAATGGATGCAAATATCATATTGGCAACCTTTTCATTTTTTTCGGCTGTAACTTTCATATCGATTAATTTAATTGGTACTAACGTTTATCTGTCTTATTCGTTCTTGTTTCCGACGACCCCGAGTACTCGGGGGAGAGGCAGACACTTTCCGTCGGAAAATGTCCGCCTGACCACAGAGATAATTGGTTGCAGGATTTTCCGGTTCGAAAATCCTGCCGCAATTAATTATGCACCTTCTTAGCAGTTCGTTTTTATTCCCTACATGCTTTGGCCAAAAGTCAATAAATTACTGTCCGGGTCAAGTATTGAAAATTCCTTTTGTTTCCAGGCTTTTAGTTCCAACGTACCGTTGGGGTGGATTTTTGTTTTATTGTCCAACAATACCTGATAAAACTCATCAATGTTATCCGTTCTAATATATACTTGTCCGTAATTTTCTTTTGGGTCCAGTTCTTTAAATTTAAAGAAATGGATTTGAATTTGGTCTTTTTCTATCATCAAATAACCTTCAAAATCAGCACTCCCAAACTCTTTAAATCCTAACGTATTGATATAAAACTCCCTCGTAACATTTTTGTCACGCATTGGTAATTTCGGATTGATGTCTGTTAGCATAATTTCACCTTACGTTTTGTAAAATCACCATTTTTAGCGTTTTAATTCAATTTAAAGTCTCCTATAAATTTCAATCTGGCACGTTTTCCTAAATGACCGCCAACATAGGAATTTGATTATTAATCGTGTCGCGCTTATAGGTGTTGAATGCAATGTATAAAAATCACATCGATTAAATCGTACAACTACCACTGAAACTCCGTGATGGATCGGTCAGTACGATGGTCCGCAATACCTCCGACCTCGGGGATGCCGATGGGGTGCCAATTTTGGGTTTCGCAAGGGTTCGTCTTTCACACACGCAGCAGACGGTCGCTGGCAGAGGTTATTTTAATATTTTATAAGGACGCTCAAAAATTCTTGAATCGCTTCCGATGAACCCATAGCTTATAAACGGCACTATCATCCAAGAGAGTAAATTCCTATATTTTTCCATTGTTGGTATACTGCTTGGTTTTAAAGCACCGCCAACGACCTGCTAAACGCAGACCGAGGGTCACAATTACTTTTGGGGTGGGGGTAATCCAAAAGAAAGTTTGCTCTTTTTGTTGGCAACAGTAATTAATCCAATAATTTGGATACAAATTCATCCAGGGCATCAAGGACTTTTTCCGGTTTCTCAATGTGGATATGATGTCCGCTTTCAAGGCGTATATATTTGTTTTTCCCGTTATTGTACTTGTTAAAAACTGCCTTACTCCATTTGTTCTGGACTTCATTCAATTTTGCTTTTTTATTATCTGCCTTGAGCAAGTAGAGTGGCAGTGCCCCTCCTTCATTATCGAACTTGGAAAACTGTTCCAGGGAGATATCTTCGACGTTTGCCTCTGAACCATAGGTTTTTATCGCCTTGGAAGTTTTGTACGTGGGATGTGGAGGCTGGGGAAGTAGATAATATGGAATTCCGCTCCAAGACATATTTCGGAACGACCAGTTCATCATCTTATAACCTAAGGAGGCTTGTGCACCCTCGGCCTTTGCAACGTCACCCTGGTACGGGTCTATTAAAAATAAACCCAAAACGTTGTTGGGATATTTTTTGGCATAATACCTGGCTATAAATCCTCCTGCCGAATGTCCGATCAAAATGAATGGCCCCGGTATCTTTTCGTTTTCTAAAACTTTTTTGAGTTCGACGGCACTGTTATCGACAGACCTCGGTAAAATTCCCTCTTCACTATGTCCTAATCCAGAACGGTCGTACATAAAGACACGGCCTCTTTTAGCTAATTCATCCTCAATGGAAGACCACGTATGCATTGACTCTCCCAGCCCGGAGATAAGGATAAAAGTGACTTCGCCCTCCCCAGAATATTTGTAATGTACTTTGTTTTGTCCTATGTCGGAAAAGTTACCCGTAGGGGGGTATTCTTTTTTGACTTTGGAATCATAGCTATATTGTTTTATCGTGCCATAAATCAAAAAGATAACGAGCAAGGAAGCCATACTCCCTAACGTCCATTTAGTAATTTTTTTTACCATAAGGGTGGTTTTATCGTTGCCAATAGTTTAATTACACGGAGCGTGGTATTTCGAAGCGTCAAACTATCCAACCCTCAACATATTTAATAACTGTTATCCGTTTCGTAGCTATCGCATCACCCCACATTGCGTATATTTTTTGTGGTGGGAAGAAATTCCATATCGTGCATTAAAAGTTATCGACAAATAAATATCTGTTTTTCAGAATTATCATCAAAATCTGTTTCTTCAAAACTTCCAAACTTATGAGCAATATCAAAACCACTCCATTCCAAATAGGAATCCAATTCTTGGGGAAAAAACATTCTCATGTCCAAATTTTGGATGGAATCGAACGCACCATTTATATAATAATGCCATTCTATGCGATTCATCTGTGTTTTTCTTTCATATCGCATGGTTTGCTTTATCAAAACAGCCCTTCCATCCCTGGTCGTATATTGGGCAATTTCCTTTTGTTCTTTTTCACCATCGCTGATATATCGGATGTCGGGATTAAAGCAATCCAACAGAAATAAACCTCCTTTTTTGAGATGATTTTTGACAACTTCAAATGCCTTAAATAGGTCATCATTGGTATATAGATGATGGATTGAATTGAATGGAATAAAAATAAGGTCGTATTTCTCCGGCAAATCCAAAGTTCTGATATCGGACTCAATGAACGCAACCGTTAATTCTTGTTCGGAAGCTTTCACTTTTGCTTGGTCAAGCATTGAAGCATTGAAATCTACCCCGCAAATATCATATCCATCCTTTGCGATGGGTACCGTAAGTCTGCCTGTGCCACAACAAAGCTCCAGTATTCGGGCATCCTTATTTTTCGGCAGCCAATTTTTATAAAATTCCAAATCAGCTAGGCTGGTATTCATTCCATCGTAAATATTCGCATCATAAATTAATTCACCCACTTTATAATCGCTATTCATTTTGTCCATCAAAATTCTTGGATTGTTTATCATTTTTGACCACCATGCTTACCATTATGCACGACCCTTTCACAGCGCTAATTGCCCACAACAGCTGTAAATAGGTAAAATAGCTATCTTTCTTTGATGTGTACAATGTACAATGTATAAAAATCGTAGCAATAAAATCGAACAGCGCCCATGAAACCTTGTAAACTATCGGTCGGTACACTGGTCCGCGAAACAAGCACCATCAGCGATACCGATTGGGTGCCGATTTTCTAGTGTCGCAAGGGTTTGTCTTTCGTATGCACCACCAACAGACGCTAGGGAATACCCATACCCTGCTATGCCAGGGATTTTGAGACCCAGCCCTTAAAATTTTATCGGTGACCTATTTTATTTTTAGGACTCGGCTAGCGTTTTGATAAGATGGGCACAACCTCCATTCTCCAGAAACTGGGTATGTTCGTCGATGTCATTGAAGAGTTCACTCGCTATTTCCGAACATACTATGTTGTTATTGGTAGTTTTATAAAAGACCTCTAAAGTCTTTTTTGCGTCTTGGTTCTGTACTTGAAATTTCTCATCTTCCCCTTTTATCCTTGTGAGTGATTTCATCCAAACGGCGGCGGCCAAAGCTCCGCAACCTCCACCACTGAGTCCCAGACCGCCGGCGAAGCCTGCAACCATGGTCATATGCTCCTCGGAAGACCCCATTCTTTTGGCTACTTCGGTTGCGCAACTCATCGCCGTCCGATGTTTCTCGAATTCTTCGTCGGTTAATCCTGCCTGGGCCGAGCGAACGGCTTGTGGAGCCCATTCCTGTGCCATTTTAAAGCAATGCAAAAACCGGCCGGTAATCATGTATTTGGCATAACTCCATTTATTGCCAAAATCGCAACGGGTGATTTCTTTACATTGGATGGTCTGCTCCCTCTCCATAAAGGAATTCATTACATGCTGTGTGGCGATAATGGCCGTAGCAATGGCCTCACTTTTAGTTTTGCAGCTACGATAGGCTTCGGCCCCTATTGCCAATGACGCACCCCAGAGCATACCACATTGTTCCCCTTGTTGCATAATTCCTCCTGCCAGGGCTCCCGAAGCTTCTTCTTCCCATTCTTTTGGATGACCAAATTCCCGATTTAAAATATGAAAGAAAGTACGGGAACATGTCCCCAATTTCCTAAATACCTTTCTTCCGTCATTAGGTCCATCCGCGATATTGACAGTATCGGAAACCATATTGCTAATTTTTGGATTGGAAAAAGAAAAATAGGGAGGATCAAGGAGTAATCCAATGACATCCATCAGGTCATCGAATTACCGATACCCCTTGGTATACACCGTTCGATTGGTCGAAGACGCGCCTCCTAATAATCCTTCCCGAGTGGTCTCGACGATCAATGTGGGTTCCCATGGGGTGCCACCGGGCGGTTCAAGCCATAGCGTCTGGGTTACTTTGCTCGTAAGCCATTGGCCGGTTTTGGAATCTTGAAAGGGATACAAAGAGGTGATGACCAGTCTGTTTTCTTTCCAGGTACTGGTCGAAACAATGGGCTTTCCGGTGCGGCCCATTTGGAGGCTGTTCTCGGACTCCGAACCATCCAGGGAGAAGCGATACCGGACCAGTTGCTGAATTTCCCTTGGGATGAATACCACGCGCTCCACCTCCAATTGGTCGGGACGATGTGTAATGGCTATGTGATCCCCCCATCCACTACCCAAGGTGGGCACCAAGGGTTCTGCTACCCGGTTGATGACCGAGACGCGATGTAGTACGGTGGTCGACCAGGCGCCCGAAAAATCAGGATGCTCCATGGCCGCACTCCGCGGACCTAGGGCGTTTCTATCGGTCCGTGCGTAGGTTTGTACCGGCGTTCCCGAATTCGCCGGTGGTGCCACGTATGGGTCCGCCGCATTGGCATTGGCGCTTACCCGGGGATGTTCGATAAAGGTCGCTTCATAGTCGGCCACGATGCTATCCATAATACCGATGACACCAGGGTAATAATCCTTGACATCTATTTCTTCCCTGGGGTCTACCCGTAAATCGAACAAGCGGACCAGGTTATCGGGTGCTGGATCGGGCATTTCGGTTTTGTAGACATACCACAGTTTCCAATCGCGCCATTTGACGGCCATAATTTGTCCAAAACGTTGGGTGAAAATGGCACTTTCCCGATTGGAACGCTTTTGTGTTCCTTCCAAAAAGGGCAATTGGTTAACGCCATCGATGATGCGGTCTTGGGGAACCGCTTCCGGCGAGCCGACGGCATGGAGTATCGTAGTGAACAGATCCACTTCATGCACCATTTCATTGGATACCTGTCCCGCTTTGATCCGATTGGGCCATCGGATGACGGCGGGCGTTCGAATACCGCCCTCCATGGCAGAATTGTAGTAGCCCCTCCACGGGCCTGGGGAACCCCGCCATGGGCGTCTCATCTCGGCACCATTGTCGGTACACCAGATAACGAGGGTGTTGTCTTCGATGCCCGATGCCTTTAATTGGTCCAAGATCAATCCCACATTGTAATCGACGTCGGCCATGGAATCCCCCATATCCCCCGCTCCCGTGGTACCGGACTTGTCGGGGTGGGGCAGGGCGGGAAAATGCAGTTGGGTCATCGCATAGTACAAAAAGAAGGGTTGCCCATTGGCGGCATGCTCCTTGATAAACGCCCTACTTTTTTCGGCAGCTTCTCTATCAATCGTGCGTCTTGTTTCGGGGTCGAAAGGCTTTACTTTTTTGGAATGAGTGCCGGTGGTTCCCTCCCAGATATAAGGGGCCGGTTGTAAATTGGGGTCGAAGCCCTCCATCGTGGGAAACTGGGAGACATGGGTGGTGCCCGGTATGCCGTACCACTCGTCAAAACCTTGTTGGGTCGGTTCCCGTTTTCCATGCCAGTTCTTGGCGCCAAGATCCCATTTGCCAAAAAGTGCCGTCGCATAGCCGACGGACTTCAAACGTTCGGCAATGGTTTCTTCCCACAAGGTAGTACCTGCATAATAGTCCTCTCCTGCACGGACCGCATACCTACCCGTAAGGATGGCAATACGGGATGGCGTACAGGAATATTCCACATTGAAGTTGGTCAACCGGATACCTTCGGCACCAATCCTATCGATATTTGGGGTAGGTACCCCACGTGCGCCGCCGTACGCGGCTACCTCACCGACCCCCAGGTTATCCGGGAAAATCAGGATGACATTCGGTTTTTCTTGTGCGAAGCCAAAGGGGGTTGCCAAAAAGAAGAGTAGTAAAATGAAGGTCGATTGAATCAAACGAAGTGTTCCCATTGCCAAGACGATGTTTTTGCCCAATGGCAAGTAAGTTACTAAAAAGAGGGGCACGATTATTTGAAAAGGGGGATGGAATTTGTTGCTCGGGGGGCACCGGTTGTCAGCCGGCGGGAATGGGGCAGGTGTCAGGGACGGGCGCCTTTGGTGGGCTGATTATAGGCTATTCTCCTGTTTAATCACGCTTGGTGGATTCATGAGCGCATCTTTCACTACCTGAGCTGCTGTATCCTTCGAAATCCCTGTAGTTTTACAATAGTTGCCTTCTAACCAATCCGCCAATAATTTAGCCCCCTTGCTTGCATTGCATGAAGTACAGCATAAGGCAATATTTTCTTTTGTCATGATTCGAATATCATTAACGATGTGCTCCCAAGTGGGTTTTGTTTTTCTCGAATTGTGTTCTATTGAAAAGGCAACACCGCAATAAATACAATGTGTGTCCCTATTAGAAACAAATGCTTCAATTTCTCTTGATATTCCCCATTTATTTGCCATGTCCGCCCTTTCTTGTAGGTTCTGCAGCTATGTTTTATCGCTTAAATCATTTTACACTTTGTCGCACGCTGGCCGCTATCTATTGTAAATTCGGTTCCTGCGCTCCTTTGAATTAACGTACCTGTAATTGCAGCAAGACAACGGAGTGGGCGGGAATTTCAACCTCCAACTCCTGATTGCTTGTCTTTTCAATTTCAAAGTCCTTGATGAGAACCCGCTCTTCCATTCCGAAGTCATTATAATCCGTAATGGCATCACCATTGACTATTTTTCCGCTGACAGCGGTAAATTCCCTCCCGGGAGTACAGCTTACGGAAATGGCCTTATGGGGGTTGGCGTTGGTGATTGAGATACTGATGACATCATCTTTGATGGAGGCAGAAGCACTCAAAGCCGGTATGGCTTCGCCCTTGTATTCATAGTTTTCCGTCGTAAGTTCGGTAGGAATTAACATAGCGTCTTGATGGACATTGTACAACTGAAATACATAATAGGTAGGCGTCCGGACCATTTGAGGGCCATTTGTCCGAATGACCGATTGCAGTACATTCACTATCTGGGCGATATTGGCCATACGTATTCGCTCCGCATAATTGTTAAAAATATTCAGGTTCATACCGGCAACCAGAGCATCCCTCAGCGTATTTTGTTGTTGTAAAAAGCCATCTTGGGTACCGGGGAGTTGGTCATACCAGGTGCCCCATTCGTCCACCATTAATTTCATAGTACGGTCGGGGTCGTATTGGTCCATGATCGCTAAATGTTGTTGAATATAGTCTTCGATATACAAAGTGTTTCGAAGCGTCCTGAACCACATATCCTCCCCAAAATCCGTTGAGGAGCCTTTACTGTCCCAATCACCTGTGGGTAAGGTATAGTAGTGTAAGGAAAGCCCTTGGGCGAGGGCTGTTTTATTTTTCAAACCGGAAAGAATGGTCTCGGTCCAAGCGACATCATTGCCGGCCGGTCCACAGATGACTTTCTGAAAGTCGGCGCCTTTGATGTAGGAGGAATAATTTCTGAAAATATTGGCGTAATAATCCGCAGCCATATCCCCGCCGCATCCCCAGTTTTCGTTACCGATACCCCAGAACTTTACTTTCCAGGGTTCTTCACGTCCATTTTTTTTGCGCAAGTCCGTCATGGGGCTTTGATTGTTCGAGGTCACATATTCGACCCAATCCCTTGCTTCCTGTACGGTTCCCGAGCCTACGTTGATACTGAGGTAGGGTTCGGCATCTATTAATTCACAAAAGTTCAAAAACTCGTGCGTACCAAAACTATTATCTTCGGTAACCCCGCCCCAGAATACATTTACGATAGAAGGCCGTTCGTCTTTAGGGCCTATGCCATCCTTCCAATGATAGGTGTCTGCGAAACATCCTCCTGGCCAGCGCAGTACGGGCACCTTTAGCGCTTTGAGGGCTTCGACGACATCTTTTCGATAACCGTCGATATTCGGTATTTCGGAGTCTTCCCCCACATAGATGCCTTCATAGATACAAGTTCCCAAATGTTCGGAAAAATGGCCATATATCTCTTTTTCGATCGTAATGTTGGCGGCATCCGTTTGTAAGCTCAACGTATTTTGACCGAAAAGAGTCGTAGTGAGCGATACGCCAATAAGTAAAAGGGTTGCTTTCATTTTTATATCATCAATTTTGTACGATTGCTTGCGAACACACGACGGCTGCATAGCAGACTAGCCAGTGTTCGTGAAGAGCCATGATTTCATATACAGTGTAAGTGATAGGCATTCTATTTATTCCTAAGACGCTTAATTACTTGGGCATCGACCCAAAAAATATTCGCTTCACTTTCTTCAAAACTTTCTCCCAAGTCTACTCTGTTAAAGAAAAAATATTTTCCATCTGAAGTGACGCTCCCATAAGTATCATCAATTTCAGTATTTATTTCTTTACCCATATTTATGGCAGGTCCCCACGAACCGTCATCTTGACGGAAACTAATATATAAATCTGAGCCACCAAATCCACTATCCCGTTCACTATCCCATATCAAATAGCTTTCATCCGGAGCAATAAAAGGGTGTGACGTGAATTCTCCTGAATTAATTTGTTCACCGAGCTTCCTTGGAATCTCCCGTTGACCATCGACCATTTTGGAGTATCTGATTGTTCCAATGGTATCTCGTTCATCAAAATAGTAAGTATCATCGGAAGATGCCGTAAGACGCATAATTGAATATTTATCAAATAATGCTCCTATACTTTTTTCCTCAGTCCATCCAAAATCCGTTCTTTCCTTGTAGGCATTACCGAGGTACATTATCCTATTGTCCGTTGATATAAAGACTTCACCGGAAGGACGTTCGACTTCAACATCTTGCAACTTCCCGTTTTCAAATGTAAGAAGGTGGGATTTTGGGGCTTCACCTTTCTTTTGTCTGATAAAATAGAACTCCTCCATAGTTGGCGCAATGGCTGCTTCAATTTCTAAATGATTGGTCGAAACTAAATCAGGTGCAAAAAGTTCAGGAATCAACCTTGGCGGTTTTTGACCAAGAAAGGATTCTTCTTCAATCAATGCCTCACTATCCTTTGAACTTTGTTTTTTAGTATTACAGCCATGTACAATTGCTCCAATAGCTATCATGGATATCATAAAAATGGAAATTCTCATTGGTTGTTTTGTTGTATGATATACTGTTTTATTCGTTTTGCTTATTACCAACAGGTGTATATAGCTACAAGTAACTATATTTTATTTTACGTACAATGTGCAATCTATAAAATCATATCAATAAAACCATGAAGCTCCCTATGAAACCCCTTAATAAATAGATCCGTACGATGGTCCGCATTACCCCAAACGTCCAGGATGGCGATGAGGCACTGCTTTTATCGCTTTGTCAAGCTCCGTTCTTCATTCACGGCGCTGACGAGCGCTATCAAGGAGCTGGACTGGGACTTTTCATAGGCTGCATTGTTGCCAAACGTTTTTTAGTATTTTATTATTAAGTTTAATTTTGAAAACTCTTTTATTTTTCCTTGAAAATAATTGTCAAATTCGAGTGTTAAACTCAAACGATTGCCTTTATTAAATTCGATATTTTCAACACTTTCGAAAGAACTCTCAAATTCCGTTTTCCCGTAATTATCTTTGATTTCAAATTCTGCTTTTGTCAGACTTTTTATTCCATTTTGGTGTTCAATCGGTTCGGTATGTTCCTTTTTTTTGCCTCGATAGGGAAGTCTGAAAGTCCAAGGTAAATTTGGATTTTCTTCATTCGTAAGTATGTCAATTGACATTCCTTCAGGAAAATAACTCGGCTGATAAATTTCGCTTTGCTCAAAAAGTTTGTCAGTCGATTTTGAATTGACCAAACACAGACCGAAAGGTGAATAATCATTTTCCATAAATTGCGAACGTTCCCAAAGTTTTGTTTTAGAAGTTAATTCGCTTTGAATTTCACTTTTGTCGATGACCCATAAAATTTCCAGGAAAAAATTTTCAAAGTAAAACTTTCGGTTCGTCGTTCCTTGTCCTGGATGAATGCGACTACTGCTTTCGGTCAAGCCAAATTCAACCAACCTATTAGCTTCTTTTCCATCATTATTTGAAAATATAAATATGTGGTCTATTTCCATATTCTGTTGGTCGGGTCAAAAGTTTTACAACAATTGTATATACTTATTTCTAATATACCAATGGGCCCAGGAATAGTTATGGCCTCAAAGTACAGGAGAAAAGTATGGTTTTATACCCCGGTTCCTTGTATGCCGTAGTTTTAAGATACTTACTCATCATACGTTTTAAAGTCCTCCAGGTGCTTTGCGGCTTCTTCCAAATCCATGATTAGAAAACCAAAACCGACCCCTGGTTCCGTATGGTCTTTTCCTATCTGAAAACATAGATATTTGCCATCGTCTGAAATGACCCCTTGATTGGCCTTGTAGCCCTTATAGTCTGTGAAATAGGTTAATCGTTGCATTTCCCCCGACCCATCCAATTTCAATTTATACAGATCGAGCAAAGGCCACGCATTTTTCTCCGAGGGTCCGTGTTCGACCAGTGTGTGCAGACCATCCGGGAATATGCCTTCCGGCTCATCGTAGCAGCAGGGAGAATTGGTGATCGTCCTATAGGCCCCGGTTTCACTATCCACCATATAAACATCCGTATTATTTCCGTTGTTGATGGTATAAACGGCAAAGGTTACTTTAACGTCTTCCGGTGGAACAAGACTTTGTGTTTCAAGACTTGCATGGCCCAGTGAAAATGGTAATTGCTTTGAATCAAAAATCACCCTTTCGTTAGCCAAGGTGGGTATCCCATCTCGATAGACTATTTCGGCCATTAATAGCTTCGCCCTATTTTTTCCTAGCTCGGGTAGTTGGCGATCTCGATGCGTCCAAGCGATCCGCATCCTATTTCTGGAAACAGCCGGCCCTTCGGCACAGAGGGTGTTTAGAGGAACCGGTGGTGTTGTACCACTTTTATCCATGACGTACAACCAGGTAAGGTCGCGCGCCTTATCCCGTTCCTCATTGACGGTGGGGTCAAAGAGCGCCTTTGGTCCGGAAAGTAGGATATCGCCATTTGATAAATACATGGCCCTGGTAAAACCGTAATGATTAAAATGTCTGGTTTTTGGGCGTACTATTCCGGTTGCCAATTCCAATTCATATACTTCGCCCATTGGTTTGTCCAGAAATAGAATAAATCGGCCATCATGGGACCAATCCGGACGTTCCCCGAAACCGCTGACAAGCTTGATGTAGGGGGGTAAATGATCTATTGGGCTCGCGTTCACTTTATCCGGTGCTGTTTTTGGTTGCTCTTGTCCAAAAACGTTTAGGGTCTGTAGTAGTATGCATAAAAGAAGTATGGGTCGGTATGGAATCGTCTTTTTCATGGTTGCCATAGGGTCGAATGGTATGATTGTCACGGATAAAAGTTCATTTAAAATGAGCGCGAACGGAAGCACATGGATAGGTGACTAGATTTCTCCTGTACGTACAGCCTACAATGTATAAAAATCATAGCAATAAAATCGAGCTAATTCCGACGAAATCCCAGGAGCCGTCGGTGGTTACGATTATTCGCATTGGGCCATCAGCAGGGATGCCGATAGGGTGTCGATTTTCTGGCTTCACCAAGGTTGGTTCTTTATACGCACCGCAGAGGAGTCTAGTGGGTGTTGGCTACTGGCTACAAACTGGCGGCGGTGGGGGATGTTTGTCACAGGTTTTCTTTTTCCACAATCTTTTACAATACAAATTCTAAAGCTTGATCAGTCAATTAAAAGAAAATCTGCTAGTGAGACAATATCAATTGCACAATGACCACCGTATAGTGGGTGCCAGCGCGTTTTAACTCCTTTTGAATTGGCAGTATTAACAAGGGTTTCCGTACCTTCATAATTGCCATATTTATCATATAGGCCACAAGATAAATACAGTTCTGGATAATGAATATTGGCTTCCTCAATTAAATCAATAGGAGATATTTCTTTCCATTCTTCCTCGTTTGAGACATACGTTTTCGCCAATAAGTATATTCCGAGTGCTATTTTAGGGTCTGCCCCAGTTCGTTTTAATGCTTCCTGTATTTTTTCAAAATCTGAAAACGGGGAATCCAAATACACACCTGGACATAGTGAGGCAACTCTTGAAAACAATTCAGGATGACTTAGTCCTAGGATTAAAACATTGAGACCACCCATGGACTCACCAACTAAAATTCTATTTTTAGGGCGGCCTATTTTGGATTCAATCAGAGGCATTTTGGATATAAAGTCATCCATTAAACCACTTTCAACCATTGAATTTTTTGGTGTTAATAACCATGCAGGTCCATAAGAAATTAACACAACAGTAGGGGGTGTTATATTTGATTTTTGCCAATATGACTGGATAAGTGATGTATAATACGTGTCATCATTCCAGATTGCATCATCTAAGTTTCTTCCATGAAAATGGTAAATAATATCTTGATTAACGCCTGTTCTTGCTCTGTATATTGTAAAACTTAACTGACCTTGTGTAAATTTTTCAGATTTTGACGGAACGAAACTTACTTTTTGAACCCCATAAGGACTTGTTAATTTCCCCCAAACCAAGTAAATGCTTACTAAAAGGAGAAAAAAAATAAAGAAGACAATTATTTTTTTAACAGAAATAGTTATCGATTTCATTATCTGTTTGGTTACGGTAATTACTAATTTTGGAATTGTTACCAATTCATTTTTTAATTCCTATAATTCATTATCAGAAATTTCATTACCATGTTCTGTTACATTTTCAATAAATACATCTTTTCAATGTCTAAATTACCTTAGCGGTGTCGGCCAAATATGCCGTTGACCATTGTATACAGCTGCTTGTAATTATATTTCCATTATCGGTGCGTTCAATGTATAAAAATCATAGCAATAAAAACGTATAACTCCTCACGAAACCCATGATTCATCGGTGGGTACGATAGTCCGCATTCCCCGCAATAACAGGGATGCCGATAGGGTGTCGATTTTCTGGCTTCACCAAGGTTGGTTCTTCGTACGCACTGCACACAATCGCTAGCGGGAACTGCACTAGGGCTTTTCATAGGACACGATGTTACCCTTTATTTTTTTCCTTTTTGATTGATGGCAGAATGATATCTTTCATAATAGCAAATGCTAATTTATCTTCTTGAGAATTATATGCGCCTCCTGTAAACACTGCAATTACATCCATCTCGGGAATTATTAGTATGTATTGGCCGCCATTGCCGGTTGCTGTTTTTGAAATTACTTTTTGTTCATTTATTGTAAAAGGGATATTCCACCACAGATAACAATAATCAATACCGGTAATTTTCGTCTTTGGTGTTGTAGACTCTTCAATCCAATTTTTCGATACAAGTTGTTCTCCATTCCATTCTCCTTTCTTCAAAATCAGTTGTCCTATTTTGGCCATATCCCTAGAAGTCATATACAATCTTTTTCCTGATGCAATGACTTCTTTGTCGGATGTGTGTCCCCATTTTACATTGTCAATGCCCAAAGATTTGAACAAGTATTCATCAGCAAATTCCATTATTGACATTCCTGATGATTGACTGATAATTTCTGTCATAAGAATCACACCCATTGAACAGTATCGTGACTCTTTCCCAGGTGTATTTACCATTGGTAGGTCAAGTGTATATTGCAACCAATCTTTTTTCTTATAGACCCTGTCTTCTTGACCTTTTGATTTTTTATCCCAATCATCACAATCTAGTCCGCTGGACATAGTCAAAAGGTGTTTAATTGTAATTTTTTCCTTTCTAACATCCAAGTTTTTCTTAGGGATGGGATTTTTGAGGTATTTATTTATAGGGTCATTTATATTGTCAATAAATCCTTTGTCAATAGCTATTCCTAACAAAATTGAACGAATACTTTTCGATGTCGAACGTAGGTCGTGTGGTTCATTTGCATTATGATCCTTAAAATATTCTTCGAGACACAATTGATTGTTTTTAATCAGTAATACGCTATGCAATTTATGTTGCACACCTTGGATTTGGTTGAAAAATTTGTAAATCAAGGTCGAATCAATACCTTGTGATTTTATATGGTTCGTTTTCCAGCCATCTTCAAGCGTTTTCGGTTGGGAATATGTATATGGATTTTGCCCATAGCAAACAGTGCTAACAAGTAGTATTAAGATAGTCAATTTTGCTATGTCATTCATATTAAAGGGTAAGGGTTTCGTATGTGAAAAGTAGCGGATTCCAAAGCACTGGCTTTTCAGTTTAGCGACGACTCTTACTTCATTCATTTTGTTTCGTTTAAACGATCAAACCGCTATTTTTTATATACCGTGTTGGCTGTAGTCCTTTTTTCTACCATGATTTGAATCACTTCACCATCAGATTTCTCTACTTTTAATTCTAAACTGTTTTCTTCTTCAAAATAGTTTTTTTCAGTTAGCAATTCACATAGGTTGAACGGTTTGTTGTTAATTTCCAAAATTACATCCCCGTATGATATTTTATTCTTTAAATTTTCATCCCATACGAGTCCGACAATTAGATTTCCATCTTTTAAAGTTCTTGAAAATCCAAAATCTTCATCTCTAATACCTACACTTTCTTTTTGGGGTTCAAAGTAAAATCTCTTGTTAATATAGTCGATTGTTAAAATACCATACCTTAATAGTTCAGCACCAATTTTTGAATTACTATCGTTGCTTGTTATTGTTATTAAATTCTCAAGTGTAAAGTCTTTAATTTTCATTTGAGGCAAGAGCAATTGATACTGTTGAGTTGATTCAGGTGAGCCAAACATACCAAAACCGGATGCACCATTACTCACTCCGATGACTTTGAAGATATTTTCTTCTTCGAAGATTATATAGTTTTTCAGTGATAAGTCATAAAGCCCTTCCATTCCTGTATCAATTAAGACTTGCTCCCTTCCTTTGTCTTTGCCTTTTAATTCAATCCAAGCGTATGGGTTACTTTGAGTTCCTGTTAATTTTATTCTATTTGAATGTTTTTTCTTTAAGTTTAATTTTTTCTTATCATCAGTTATTCTGATTTTTTTGTTTTCCAAGTCGAATTGTATTATTGAATTTCGCAACATATTGCTGCCTATGAAGCCATCTGTGCCAAAACATTTTAGAGGATTGTCAGAACCAAAATCTTGAACTAGCGTTGCTGTGTTAACAAATTCCAAGTCACCTAATATTATTTTCTCAATCGAAACAAGTTTGAGTTTTTCTTTTTTTTCACTCGCATCATAAATTGGAATCGTATCAATGATTTTTGGTTTTAGTAATTCATATAATTCGTTTGATATCACATTTGGTGCTCCCGTATCAAGGATAAATCTGTAAGTCTTATCCTTGATTTTTGCTGGTATAATTATTTTATTTTTTACGAATTCAAAATCAATTTCTTTAAAGTAGTCTTCTGCATTTATTTCTCCTCGATTTAGATTTACTTTTTGTCCAAAAATCAGATTTGTGAATAAAATCAATACTATTATGATGCTTCTTTTCATTTTTTTTGTGCGAATTACAGCCAACAACCGTATGGTTACTAGTAACTATTTTTCTATTATAAGTATAGTATACAATGTATAAAAAATCATCACAATAAAATCGAGCTAATTCCGACGAAATCCCATAATAAACCGGTCAGTACAAGAGTCCATACCGTCCCCGACCTCAGGGAGCCCGATATGATCCGAATTTGCTAGCTTCGCAAGGGGGAACCCATCACACACCATCACATGAAAAAACAGCTTTTACAAACACCATTTTTTGTTCCTATACTCCTATGGTTTTGCACGGCAGTAGGCATCGCACAGGTGCCCGAACAAGCAGGGGAGGGCCTAGCCTACCCCGTTTTTAAGGCGCCCGCATACGATACTGCCATACAGGTCTATACCGTCGCCACGGTCCCTAGCCCCCGGGGGGAAGGCATTATCGGCTATGTATCAGATCCCAATGATTACATAGATGCCTCCGAGGAGCAACGGATCAACGAACTCCTCTACGAGCTGGAAGCAAAGTCTACCGCACAGGTCGCTATAGTACTATTGCCCAGTATCGGGGACGAAGTGCCCAAAAATTTTGCCGTACAACTGTTTGAAAAATGGGGCATCGGGATGGCCGATACCGATAACGGACTCTTGATCTTAACGGTAATGGACCAGCGCCGGACCGAGTTCGAGACGGGCTATGGCCTCGAAGCCATTTTAACCGATGCGGTCTGCTTTCGTATCGGCACCAGCGAAGTGGTGCCCAGCTTTAAGGCAGGCAGGTACGGGGAAGGCATGATCAATACGGTAAGCCGGGTGAAACAATTTTTGGAGACACCGGAGGCCATCGAGGAGGTCTATTCCTACGAGGTGTCCTATCAGGAGGAGGCCCAAAACGGCCTGCCCTGGTACCTGTATTTCCTGGGCGCGTACGCCTTGGTGTGCCTGTTGGTCGGCCTCTGGTATTTTGGGGTCGCTTTTGATATCGAACGGTCCAAGGATGATTTTTATGACAAATACCATCGGCTGGAACATTTGAAGTTTGGTTGTTTGCAGTGGTTGATGCCGTTGCCCATGGTATTTTTTGGTGCCTTGGTCAAGCGCCGGTTGGAAAAATACCGCTATGCACCCCGTTTTAGCAAGATCAATGGCCTGCCCTTACGCTTGAAAAACGAATGGGCCGAAAATGAATACTTGGAAGCCGCCGAGATTTTGGAGGAAAAACTGGATTCGGTGCGCTACGATGTCTGGGTCACCGACGATCAAAGCGATGTCATGATCTTGGAATATGAAGGCCCGAACGGTCGAAAGTATTCCGACTGCGCGCAATGTGGCTACAAAACCTTTGGCAAGACCAAATCAACGGTAACCAAAAGACCTACCTACGACGCCGAGGGCGAGCGGGTCGATTACTACGAATGTCGAAATTGCAATTTTCAAAAATCCATGGCCGTAGTCGTTGCGAAAGTGGCCCGACCGGTCAGTGGTGCGGCCTCCTCAGGCGGCACGTCCTGGAGCGGGTCCTCCTCCTCGGGCGGTGGTTCTTCCAGCTTTGGTGGGGGCAGTTCCGGCGGGGGCGGGGCAGGAGTGAGTTGGTAGCTATCGCTTACTTCCCATAATCCACAGTACGGTTCCGGTGCCTGAAAGCCCCAGTCCGGCGGCAAGGGCGACCACCCCAAAACCACCCCGGGCATCGCCTTCGCAATCCCCGTTGACACAATTATAGTAGAGTTCGTCGGCCCCTGCGACCATTATACCTCCGATAATGGCCAAAGGAACCCCTATAAAGGTGAGGATGCGTCCGGTTTTCTCCATGCCGCTCCGTCGTTTAAAATAAAGGGCGTTCAGGTCTTCGGCCAAGGTTTCCGCTTCAAAATCGACCCTCATAAGATTGGTGTCAATGGTGTCTTCCGACCTATAAACGTGCGTAAAGGCTGTTTCGCTGTCCAACGCAAACTCGGAGAAATTCGACACGCCAAGATACGTTGCCGTAAATTGATTCGATGCAAAATCGCTCTTGAACGCGGTCTGGGCATTTACGGCAAAGGCGGCCAACAAGAGCGTGACCAGAAAATACTTTTTAGGAAACATAGGATTGGTTTTTGGTTGGGAGTCGTTTAATTTTTAAGCAATCACTGAAAAGAAGGGGTGCTTTTATCTGTTAGTTTCGTATCACCATGACTATATAATTTATGGGTCAATCCGTCAGTACTAGCTGAGGGTCGTTAAGGGGTGTAAGGGCATAAATACCATCGGAAGTAGCTACCGAAACGTTATAGATACCGGCTGCATCCAAAGCGGAAACTACCAAATTAGTTTTGGTAAAATCATCGGAGTAGGAGTCATTTATGATTGTTCCGGTAATAACTGAATCATCGGCCGTATTGGTGAACTCAACGATCATTTCCCGGGGCTGTCTAAAAATATGGCTAAGCTCAATTTGAATCGACTGAAATTTGTTTATGGAATTCGATTCCAACACAAAGCTACCTTCCCCAATTTCGACCTTGTCATTGTCTTCGACCAACAGTGCAACCCCATCGACCGCTCCAGTGATCGTAGCGGTCCCCATAGCGATCGATGTGGGAACATCAACGTAAATATCGCGGCCTTTGTTGTCGGCCGGCCAAGTAAACAACACTGGGCTTTCGATGCCATTGAAAGTAAATGTAGGTGCTACGCTTAAGGTAATATTACTATCGGTAGCTCTGTTGTCGTTGACGTTTAAGTTTAAACCGCTTCCCGGGCATACTGCGATGCCATTTTTGAGGTTGTTGTTAATAGGGTCCTCGTTTACATTAAATTGAAGACCGTATCGATACTGGTCTGTCGAGGTGTCTTCATAGCCGTCTATCTCAATGGAAATGGGATATTGTTCTAGCACAAAACTTGGATTATTGGTTTGGAACACAATAGAATCACGGGTAGCGCTCACGATTGGTAAATTGGAGTTGTTCATGGTTACCGTAACTTCATCCTTGTTTTCGGTAAAAAAGCTTCCTTTAAGAACGATGTTTTCGTTTAACACCCCAATGGTTGGATAAAAACTGTCGATCGTAGGACCGGGGTAAATAAATCTTTGGTTAGAGACTACTGTTTGTCCGTTTATTCTAAGCTTGAGATTCGCGATAATGCCTCGATCGTTTCTAGGAGCGCTGATCTCAATTTTACTATCAGAAACATTATCGACTATAGCAACCCTTCCATTAATAGTAACTTCCACATTTTCAGGTGTATTACCGAAATTATTTCCATTGATGGTAATTTTTGTCCCTTCCAATCCCTGGGTTGGCTGAAAGTCGGTTATTTCAAAAGATGGTTCCGAATTTATGGGTTCAACAATTTCAGTAACATCTTCCGATCCACACGAAATAAGAAATGAATTACAGCTAATCATTAGGATGATTATATGAAGTACTAATTTGCTCTTTTCCATTTTTTACCGATTTTATATCTAATGGAAACGTAGGAATAAAAAGCATAGTATATGTATTCCTAAAAAATGGTAGGATGTACCGTACGGTCACGGCTTGTCTTTTTTCGGTAGGGGAGAAACAATCAAAAAAAGCGCGAGGGGGCGTTTGCATCGGGGTTTCGTTCTCCAACTAAGTGATGTTCCGCCAAAAACACCCTAGGTTCATTCTGTTTAGGGGCTTCCCCAGCTTGGGTCAAATCCTTTTTTCGATACCTTGTGCAAGAATCCTTTGACCACGGTATCTTATTTCCGCGCCAACACCAAAAAATGCACCGATGGGGAGGGCATGTCGATGGTGAGAGTGTAGGAGCCATCGGATGCGGTCGCTTCCCCCGTATCATGTACCTTTTCGGGGACAGCACTTTGAAGAAGTTCCTTATTTTGTGCATCCGAAGGGTAGGGCGGACTCCCCATCCGCACCCACTTTTCGTAGGGGTTGGTGTGATCCGCGTCCAACTGATATTGGGTCAGGGAAAAGGTCTCAAACGGCAGGTTCTGCAATACAAAGGTAGGCTGGAGCCCTTGTTCCAGCATCAAGGCTTGCTGTTCCTCGGTCGGTTCGGGCATATCCACACCCCATTCATGGGTATTGGGATCGAAGTCGGTTTTGTTGTAGACCATCAGCACCAGGGAGTCTTTCCCCTTTATACTGGCCATCGTTCCGAAATAGCGTTCCATTTCCGACGGGATTTCCACGTCCACATAGGTATCCCCCAGTTCGGCAATCAATTTCATCACCGAAAAAACGGGCTTGGGAAGGAGGCGGTACTCCGTACTATCGGAAGGATTGAACAAGAGCGCGTGGGTAGCACGAGCGTGCCAGCTGCCCATAAAGGTATGGTCGTTGCTTTGAATGGTATAGTTCACCTTGGCGGAATCGATTAGCTTTTTTTGGTGCAGGTCGATATTCTGGGCGACAAAGGCGGCGTACCAGGCCCCTTTTCGCCACCAAAAATCCCGGGCCCAACCTGCCAGGGGATCGGCCTCATCGTTAAAAAAGGGAAGCTTCGCAAAGGTGGGATGGTTCTTACGGATGTAGTCGATCGTCGTCAACTCCCGTTGCAACATATCATACGGGTCGTCTTTCATGTGCACGGAGATAAAATCCAGCCGAACGCCCTGCTCCCCGGTAAAAAAGTTGGTGCCTGTATAGCAATGCGCCAACAATTCTTTGAATACCGGTTGTAAATCGTTGGCGGTTCCCGGTCCGCCAAACCGCAATTGATCGTCTGCCGCTTTGAGTCCTTCCGAACAGGCGTCGTAATAGTTCAAAAAGGTGGGGACATCGTATTTCCAAAAAATATCCAAATCGGGTTCGTTGGTCGTTTCGAAGTACCAGGAGCGAACGGTCTCGGTTCCGTAACGCTCTTCCAGATGAAGGGCCAAATCGGTCACAAACTTTTTCCAAAGACGAATCTGCGATGCATCCCTTAAATTGTCAAAATCGGTCGCAGCTTTTCCGGTCTGTTCCTGAAAGTTCTTGTCGAAGGAGCCACTGGTGGTGTCCAGGGAGTTGGAGGGGGTGCCCATTAATTCAAAGATCAATTTCAAATCATTGCCGACGATTTCGTCCAAAACGGCATCCAATCGGGACCAGTCGTAGATCGGGGTATTGGTCTTCAGACCGTCTACCGCCACCAGGTTCAAAAGATAATGGGGCCTGATGTAGGAGAGTCCCTTTTCCGGCAAAGCCCCTACTTCTTTTAGCACCTGTTTCATCGGGGGCGTTTCCACGATTTCAGCGGGTGAAAACCCCGTAGCCGTCCAAAAAGGCACCAAGGGTTTTTGTGGCCGGGAGAAGTCGATAACGATGCGGTCTCCGTTTTCTTTCTTGGTGGGATGGCAACCCAGCAGCATCAATGCTAACGCACTGTAAAGGCTTGTTTTGAGGACTCCCAGGAGCTTCTTTAAAGTTATTTTCATGCCAATGTGTTTTTCATGTGGTTTCGCATGGCTTCCGATGCCTTGGAGGCATCACCGGTTTGAATGGCCTTCAATATCTCACCGTGTTCTTTGACGGCGGCTTTTAAGCGTTTGGGCGTACAGGTCCCTTTTTGGGAGGAAAGTTGATGTACTTCCGGGGCAATGAGTGAAATCAAGGACTGCAGTACCCGGTTTCCCGATAGTTCCGCTATCTTCAAGTGGAACAACATGTCCTCGTCCATGGCGGGATTCCCGTTCAAGGCACCTTGTTTGTAACGGTCAAGGATTTGTTCCAGCTGTCGGATATCTTCCCGGGTAGCCCTTTGGGCGGCCAGGAAAGCGGCCCCGGATTCCATAATGCCCCGGGTCTCGATCAAGGCTTCGAAGTCGTTCTTTTCCAACTGGATTACATTGGCGATCAATCCATCCAACAAACGTATGCCCAGATGGGCGACCGTAGTGCCACTTTGGGGCCTTGTTTGAAGGATGCCATAGAACTCCAACTTTTTCAAGGCCTCGCGTACGTGCCCCCTTCCGACGGCCAATTGTTCGGCCAATTCCCGTTCGGGGGGCAATTTGTCCCCGGGTTTCAAGGTACCCTTATTGATAAGGTCCCTGAGTTGCATGATGATGCTATCGGCCGGTTTGGTCACCGCAACGGGGCTGAGTTGTAAATCGTTCATCGCTTTTATTCAAAATTAGGGTCGTTAATGGCCAGGTCGTAGCGCCTACTTTCGGGGCGGAGGGCAGACATGATCCAGAAATAACAACTATTGACACCCGGCATCCCCACCGTCGGGTGGTACCCTTCCGGAATAATGACGCAGTCACCCGTTGATACGGGAAACACCGCTTCTATTTCACCAGGGACCCGAGAGGCCAGGTGTAAGGCAAACTTGGGTTTTGGGATATCAAAATAAAAATAGATTTCTTCCAAATCCTTGCTGTGCTGATGGGGTGGCCAGCTCGTCCAACGACCATCGGCCCCTTCGGTAATCCCACAAATAAGACTCGAGGCCTTGTCTTGTTGGGCTAGTGTCATGAATACATCACGCTTGTAGGTAGATTGCCCATGCACCTGTCGAATGTCGCCCAAAGGCAGCGTGCCGTCATAGGGGCGAACAAAGAAAGCGCCTTTTCCGAGATACGGTCCACCTCCCAGGAAAAAAATACTGTCTTCCTTTGCCGTAATCCGAACCTTTTGTTTGGCAGGCAGGTAAAATGAATCCCTAGGATTCAGGCGATGGCTGTAATCCCCAGCGTTGAGGACGCAGTGTCCCGATACAAGCACGGTATTCAGTTCGAGCAGTTCATGTTCCAAGTCGTAGCTTGCGTCTTTGTCCAAGTTCAGGCGAAAGGCCCAAGTTACCGTGCAAGGCGAGTTTTCCGGTGATACCACCGTATGAAAACCTGCTTCCTCCGGACTTTCATATTTCCAATCTAGCTCATTTTTCATTTTTCAAGTTGTTAGCGTAACGGATTCTAAATACAGGCGGTAATCCCACCATCCACATAGATGATCTGTCCGTTGACAAAGCTGCTCGCCCCGGAACTCAAATACAAAAGGGTACCAATAAGTTCCTCGGGATTCCCCCAGCGATTGGCGGGCGTTCTTTGACACAGCCAGCGGTCGAATTCCCCATCTTCATATAGGGCTCTGGTCATTTCGGTCTTGAAATAACCGGGGCCGATGGCATTCACCTGAATGTTGTATCCGGCCCACTCGGTCGCCATCCCCCGGGTCATCATTTTTAGTCCGCCTTTGGAGGCCGCATAGGGCGTAATGGTCGCTCTGCCCAAAGTACTTTGCAGGGAACAGATGTTGACGATCTTGCCCGCTTTTTGGGCTATCATGGGTTTCACGAATGCTTTTGAGACCAGATAGGCCGCTTTCAGATTGGTGGTGATCACTTCATCGAACGCCTCTTCGGGAAAATCCTCCAGCGGATGGCGTCGTTGTACACCGGCATTGTTGACAAGGATGTCCAAGGGACCGACTTCATTGTGGATACGTCGGGCATTTTGCGCAATGTCCGAAGCATTGGTCACATCGAAGGCAAAAGGGGTGGCTTTGTACCCCTTTTCGTGAAATTCCGCAACGGAAGCCTGCAGTTTCCGTTCGTTTCTTCCGTTGAGCAACACATGGACCCCTTGTTGTGCAAGCCCCTCGGCCATTATGTTGCCCAATCCACTACTGGATCCGGTTATCAAAGCGGTCTTGCCTGTCAGCTGAAAGTCCATATAGTTTACAATTGGTGATTGGTTAACCAAATTACAAAAAATAAGGAGAAGTACTACATAGAAACTCCCTAGTAACCGAATGGTAGTGGTACTAATGGAATTAGGGCCCTTTTACCTGCTTGGGGATGGATGGTCGATGGCTATCCAACCACTGTTCCGAGGCGCCTTTGAACGGGTACGGGCGTATCGGCATCAGAAAGCCATGTTTCTATAGCGAACAATTCCCCAACGATGCATGAAGACGGCGAATCTACAGACTTTTGGCCAACCAATCCCCGACTTCGCTGGTCTTGTATGCCTTGCCACCATCGGCCAAATCTTCGGTGACGATGCCCTCGGCGAGAGACTTGTTGACCACCCTACGGATATCGTCGGCTTCCTGTGTGAGATCCAGATCTTCGAACAACATGGCCGCGGATAGCACGGTTGCCAGCGGATTTGCGATGTCTTTCCCGGCCGCTTGTGGGTAGGAACCGTGAATGGGCTCGTATAAGGATACCTTGCTGCCTACCGAAGAGGAAGGCATCAAGCCCATCGATCCGGAAATCACGGAAGCCTCATCGGTAAGGATATCCCCGAACAGATTGGCCGTAATGATCACATCGTATCCTTTGGGCCATTGGATCAAACGCATGGCGACGGCATCCACGAATTCGTAGGATACCTCGACCTCGGGATAGTCTTTTTCCATCGCCTGCACCGTTTCCCGCCATAGACGGGAGGACTCCAAAACGTTCGCCTTATCGACGCAGCAGAGTTTTTTGGAGCGTTTCATGGCCATTTCGAACCCTTTTTTGGCCAATCGCTCGATTTCAAAACGCTGATAGGTCATGGTATCAAAGGCGGTATGGCCATCATCTTTCCGGCCACGTTCCCCAAAATACACGCCCCCGGTCAACTCGCGAAGGATGATGAGATCGGTACCTTCGATACGATCCCGTTTCAAGGGGGATTTATCGATTAAGGAGGGAAAGGTAAAGGTGGGGCGCACATTGGCAAAGAGTCCCAATTTTTGTCGCATTTTCAGGAGTCCTTGCTCGGGTCGTACTTTCGCGGAGGGGTCGTTGTCGAAACGGGGATGCCCAATGGCACCGAAGAGCACCGCATCGGAGTTGGCGCAAATTTCATGGGTCTCATCCGGATAGGGTTCGCCTACCGCATCGATGGCCGCTGCTCCCGTCAACGCGGGTTGCCAGGTGATGTCATGATGGTATTTGACGGCTATCGCATTACATACTTTTACCGCTTGATCGATTACTTCGGGTCCGATACCGTCTCCGGCCAATAAGGCAATATTTAGGTTCATTGTCTGATTTTAGTTCTAATAAAAGTCTAGATTCTAGTCTCTATGTTCTTATTTCTTTTTAAATAATATTCAACATCTTTTCCGTAGCCTTAATCGCCGACACCGTCTGATCGGAATCCAATCCCCTGGAGGTGAACTCCTTCCCTTCTTTTTCCCAGGTGATGATCGTCTCGCAAAGCGCATCGGAACTACTACCAGGTGGAATCCGCACCGCATAATCGATTAATTTTGGCAATTCCATTTTTTTGCTGGCATATACCTTTCGTAGAGCGTTCATAAAGGCATCATATTGTCCGTCACCCGAGGCGTTTTCCTCGTACAGCTTACCATCGATCTCCACCGAAAGAGTAGTGGAGGGCCGCAATCCCTTTGAATGGGTCAGCACATAGGATTTCACGAATACCTTTTGTTGAAAATCGGTGTCCAGCACGTCCGAAATGATATAGGGCAGATCGTCCTTGGTCACCCGCTCCTTTTTGTCGCCCAACTCGATGATGCGTTGGGTTACTTTTTTCAGTTCCTCGTCGTTGAGGGTAAGACCCAGTTCCTGAAGATTCTTTTGGATATTCGCCTTGCCCGACATTTTGCCCAAGGCGTACTTTCGCTTGCGTCCAAAACGTTCGGGCATCAAGTCGCTGAAGTACAGATTCTTTTTACTATCCCCATCGGCGTGTATACCAGCGGTTTGCGTGAACACATTATCCCCGACAATGGGTTTGTTCGATGGTATTCCGACCCCGGTAAAGGCAGACACCAACTTGCTTACCTTGAACAATGCTTTTTCGTTGACCTCCATGGTCACTTCGGGTAAAAAGTCATTGATGACCGCAATAGCACTTGCCATCGGGGCATTTCCTGCCCGCTCTCCCATGCCGTTCACGGTCAAATGCAGTCCGTGACAACCGGCCTTGACGGCTTCCATGATATTGGCGACCCCCAGGTCGTAATCGTTGTGGCCGTGAAAATCGAAATGCATATCCGGATAGCGTTCGATGATTTCCGAAATGTAGGCAAAGGTTTCTCGATGGGTCAGAATCCCCAAGGTATCGGGCAACAAGACCCTTTTGATGGGCTGTGTCGACAAAAAATCGAGGAATTGGAAAACGTATTCCCTGGAATTGCGCATGCCGTTGCTCCAATCCTCCAAATAAATATTACTGATGAATCCCCTCTTCTCCGCTGCCGAGAAAATGGCGGCGATATCGGTAAAGTGCTGTTCGGGCGTTTTTTTAAGTTGGTGCTTTAGATGATTCAACGAACCCTTGGTCAACAGGTTTTGGGTAATGGCACCTGCTTTTTCCATCCATTTAAGGGAAACCCCGCCATCGGTAAAGGTGAGGACTTCCACATTTTCCAAACAGCCATTCTCCGCCGCCCATTGGGAAATCTGCTTCACGGCTTCCAGCTCCCCTTCGGAGACCCTGGCGGAGGCCACTTCGATGCGGTCGACCTTTAGTTCCTCCAACAACAACTTGGCAAGGGTCAACTTTTCGGAAACGGTGAACGATACCCCGGACGTTTGTTCGCCGTCCCGAAGCGTCGTATCCATAATTTCCAATTTGCGCGTTTTCATTTTTTTTTCTGGTTCTAGAAGTCCCATCTACTTGGGAATCGTGTCGGGCATGGCCAAAGGCATCCATCAAACATCGTCAAAGTGTAGCCGAGGCCCCTCTGTAGTACCCGTCAGGATCCTATCGTTTACAAAGGACGATTCTTGGCAAAGGCCCGGATATCCTCCTTGATGTTCAGGAGGTAGTCGATATCGTCGTAGCCATTTAGCATATTGGATTTCTTATACTCGTTAATATCGAACATTTCCTGTTCCCTGGTAGCCACTAAGGTAATCGTTTGGTTAGGGAGATGCACTTCCAAAAGGGTGTTGGGGTCTTTCTCGATGGCCTCAAAAATTGTTTGTAGAAAGTCAGGGGTCACCTGTACGGGGAGTACCCCGATGTTCAAACAGTTGTTGCGAAAGATATCGGCAAAAAAGCTCGATACCACGCATCGAAAACCGTAATCATAAACGGCCCAGGCCGCATGTTCCCTCGAAGATCCGGAACCAAAGTTTTTACCCCCTACCAGTATTCTACCACTGTATTTGGGGTTGTTCAATACGAAATCCTTTTTTACCGAATGGTCGCTTCCATAGCGCCAATCCCGGAAAAGGTTATCCCCGAATCCTTTACGTTCCGTGGCCTTCAAAAAGCGGGCGGGAATTATTTGGTCGGTATCCACATTTTCAATGGGAAGTGGAACCGCGCTGGAAGTCAATATATTGAATTTATCGTATGCCATTTTTGTGTTGCTATGCGCATATCGCCGGTCGCAATACGCTTATTTGTGTTTTCTAGGTTTTATAAAGGGGTTACGCCATTTCCATGGTCATCAGTTCACGGGGGTCCGTGACCTTTCCGGTCACCGCCGCCGCCGCCGCCACTAGGGGACTCGCCAATAAGGTACGTGCCCCGGGGCCTTGACGGCCTTCGAAATTTCGATTGGAAGTACTGACCGCATATTTACCGGGTGGTATTTTATCCTCGTTCATCGCCAAACAGGCCGAGCACCCCGGTTCCCGAAGTTCAAAACCGGCTTCATGAAGGATATCCAAAATACCCTCTTCCTTAATGGCGGTTTCCACCTTGTGGGAGCCTGGAACCAACCACGCGGTCACGTGTTCCGCTTTTTTCCTTCCTTTTACGATGGAGGCAAAGGCCCTAAAATCCTCAATACGGCCATTGGTACAGCTGCCCAGGAAGACAAAATCGATTTTTTTGCCCATCATGGCTTCCCCTTCATGGAAATCCATGTACTCAAGCGATTTCTTATAAGTGGCGACACCGCCTTCAACGGCTTCCGCAAGGGGAATGCCATTAGAGATCCCGATACCCATTCCTGGATTGGTGCCATAGGTGATCATCGGTTCAATAGCAGCGGCATCAAAGGTGATTTCCTTATCGAACTCCGCCCCCTCTTCGGAAGGGAGGGTCTTCCAATAGGCCATCGCGGTATCCCATGCTTCCCCTTTGGGAGCGAACTCCCTTCCCTTCACGTACTCAAAGGTCCTTTCATCCGGTGCGATCATGCCGCCACGAGCGCCCATTTCGATACTTAGGTTACAAACCGTCATGCGTCCCTCCATTGACATATCCCGAAATACCTGGCCGGCATATTCGACAAAATAACCGGTGGCCCCCGAGGTGGTCAACTGGGAAATGATATAAAGAGCGACATCCTTGGGAGTCACTCCGAAGTTCAGTTTTCCCTCTACATTGATACGCATGCTTTTGGGCTTGGTCTGCATGATGCATTGGGTGGCCAATACCATTTCAACTTCCGAGGTGCCGATACCAAAGGCAATCGCCCCGAAGGCCCCATGGGTGGAAGTATGGGAATCCCCGCATACAATAGTCGCTCCCGGCAGCGTAATGCCATACTCGGGTCCGACTACGTGTACAATACCATTTTTTTCATGGCCCAATCCCCAGTAGGATATCCCATATTCATTCGCATTTTCTTCCAACATTTTCAATTGATTGGCCGATAGCGGGTCTTCGACCGGCAGATGCTGGTTGATCGTAGGGGTGTTATGGTCTGCGGTGGCGAAGGTCTTCTCGGGATACATCACACGGATGCCACGGTTTTTAATCCCGAGAAAAGCTACGGGACTCGTAACTTCATGAACCATGTGACGGTCGATGAACAGGACATCGGGGCCATTTTCAATGCGCTGTACCACATGGGAATCCCAAACTTTGTCGAATAGTGTCTGTTTTGCACTCATAATCTGTGTCTTCTAAGCTCACAAAACTAAGCAAACTAGTGCTTTTAAGAAATTTATGCGATTTAAAATTACGATGTTCAACCTAGGGCCACGGAATCCTTTTTCACTGTAGACCCGATGTTTATCGGGATTGCCGTTAACATTCCGTCAGGTACTTTAACGCAACACTAACAAAATCGAGTCGCACAGAACCGTACTTTTAAGAAGACAACCTGTATCAATTAGTAATCAGAAAACAATCAAAAAATGAAACGAAAGTACAACACTGCCATGATGCTCTTTTTTGTAGGGCTTCTATTTTTTTCGACCGAAACCAACGCACAGCTTACGCTTCCGACCGGAAGTCAAAAAGCAAGTGTAACACAGACCATCGGGATTTCCGAAGTTACCATTACCTATTTCAGACCCAGTGTCCGGGACCGTGAAATTTGGGGGAGCCTCGTACCCTACGGAATGAACAACCTAGGGTTTGGTACCGCGAAAGAGTCCCCTTGGCGGGCCGGTGCCAACGAAAATACGGTGATTACCTTTTCGCACGACGCCCAAATCGAAGGCCAACCCCTACCGGCAGGGACGTATGGACTGCACATGATCGTCAATGAAGATGATTCCGCGACTGTGATTTTTTCCAAGAATAGTACCGCATGGGGAAGCTATTTTTACGACCCTTCCGAAGATGCGCTGCGGGTAGATGTGCAGACAACGGAGACGCCCCATACCGAACAACTCACCTATAGTTTTGTAAACGTGGAGCCACGTGCGGCGGTAGTGGCCTTGGATTGGGAAAAGAAACGAATTCCCTTTACGGTCGAGTTTGATGTTACGAACATTGTGCTGACCGATATTCGGGAGAAACTACAGAGTTCACCGGGTTTCAATCGCCAGACCTGGGAACAGGCGGCCAACTTTGCATTGAACAATGGAGGGGACTTGGACGAGGCGCTTGGCTGGGTTGATGCAGCGATCGAGGGACAGTTCTTTAGCCAGAAAAACTTTACCAATTTGGCCATTAAGGCCCGTATTCTGGAAAAGCAGGGAAAAACGGCGGCGGCCGATGCGGTTATGGAAGAAGCCATGGCCTTGGGGACCGTATTTGAAATTCACGGGTATGGAAGACAACTGATTGCCCAAGGTCAGAAGGAAAAGGCGATGGAAGTATTCAAGAAAAACGCTAAAATGCACAAGGGTAGTTGGCCGGTCGATTTTGGACTTGCCAGGGGATATGCCGCTATGGGTAATTATAAAACAGCCCTAAAACATCTGAAAATTGCCGAGGGTAGGGCGCCCGATCAATTGAATAAGGATGCCATTACCGGATTTATGGTAAAATTGGAGAATAACGAGGATATCAACTAATATAATTCCAAATGGTCTTATGCTTCATCAACCTGGCATAGGTATGTCGGATAGTTTGGTTTTCCGGATGCTCCAGTGCCGGGTCGTCCTTTAAGATTTTTAGGGCGTAGTAGCGAGCCGTCTTTAGAATATCGTTGTCCTTCACCAAATCCGCGATCTTCAGATTGAGAATACCGCTTTGCTGGGTCCCCATGAGATCCCCGGGTCCCCGAAGTTTCAAATCTACCTCGGCAATTTCAAACCCGTCGTTCGTGCGGACCATCGTTTCCAGGCGGGTCTTGGCTTCCGAGGATAGCTTGTGGCCCGTCATCAGAATACAGAAGCTTTGCGCCGCTCCCCGGCCTACACGCCCCCGTAACTGATGCAGTTGTGACAATCCGAAACGTTCGGCACTTTCAATGATCATCACGGAGGCATTGGGCACGTTTACGCCGACCTCGATCACCGTGGTGGCTACCATAATCTGGGTCTCGCCTTTTACAAAACGTTCCATCTCGTAGTCTTTGTCCGCCGGTTTCATTTTTCCGTGTACAATGGAAATCTGATAGGCGGGCAGCGGGAAGTCCCTTGCGATGCTCTCGTACCCATCCATCAAATCCTTGTAATCCAGGGCTTCCGATTCCTGTATTAAGGGATAAACGATATAAATTTGCCGACCTTTTTTGATTTCGTCCCTCAGAAATTGAAATACCTTTAACCGATTGCTATCGTAGCGGTGTACCGTCTTAATGGGTTTTCGCCCGGGAGGCAACTCATCGATAACCGAAATATCCAAATCCCCGTACAGGCTCATCGCCAAGGTACGGGGGATCGGTGTTGCCGTCATCACCAGGATATGGGGCGGAATGTCGTTTTTATGCCATAGCTTGGAGCGTTGGGCCACCCCGAACCGATGTTGCTCGTCCACAATGGCCAAGCCCAGATTGTTGAACTTCACTTTGTCCTCCAACAGGGCATGGGTACCGATCAGTATGCGTAGTTCCCCATTTTCCAATTGTTCATGGATGGGTTTGCGTGCCGATTGCTTCACGGAACCCGTGAGCAGGCTACAGCTTACGCCCGTGCCTTCCAACAGCTGCCGAATACTGTTATAGTGTTGGGTGGCCAATATTTCGGTAGGGGCCATCAAGCAGGCCTGAAAACCGTTATCAATGGCCAACAGCATGGTCATGACCGCCACGATAGTCTTTCCCGAACCTACGTCGCCCTGCAGCAAGCGGTTCATTTGGGCGTTGCTTCCCAAATCGGCCCGAATTTCTTTCACCACCCGTTTTTGGGCATCGGTCAATTCAAAAGGCAGGTGGTTGGCATAAAACTCGTTGAAAAGCGGGCCGACCTTGTCGAAATTATAGCCTTTGATTTTTTGCTTTCTAAGCAGTTTTTTGGAAATCAGCTGCAGTTGTATAAAGAACAGTTCCTCGAACTTTAATCGAAACTGGGCCTTGGCCAATAGCTTCTGGTTTTTTGGGAAGTGAATATTGAAGACGGCCTCCTTTTTGGATAGTAGTTTTAGTTCCTGTAGCAGGTGGGGCGAGAGTGATTCCGAAAAACGGCCTTTGGTCTCCATGAACAGTTGTTGCATCAGTTTATTGATGACCCGATTGGTAATGCCCTTTGCGCTTAGTTTTTCGGTGGAGGGGTATACGGGCTGCATGCTTACTTTGAGTCCTTTTTCATGTTCCGAAAGCAGTTCCATTTCAGGGTGGGGCATCGAGTACATCCCGTTGTACCAATTGCATCTGCCGAAAATTACGTAGGGGGTGTTGAGTTGTAGGTTTTCCCGAATCCATTTCTGACCTCGGAACCAAACCAACTCCATTTGTCCGGTTTCGTCGACAAAGGTGGCCACCAACCGTTTTCCCCGTTTCTGCTCAACGGTCTTGATGTTGATAATCTTTCCGATGATCTGAACATCGGCGTTGCTGCGCTGCAACCCCCCAATTTTGTAATACTGGGTTTTGTCGATATAGCGGTTGGGGAAGAGATTGAGTAGGTCTTGGTAGGTGCCGATTCCCAATTCGGACTGCAAGGTCTGGGCCCTATTCGGGCCTACTCCCTTGAGGTATACGATCGGTGTCTGTAAGAGACGGATGTCCATGCAACGAATTTAGGGCTTCGACCCTATAAGTGCAACAAACTAAAATGGTAAATTTGGCCTATTATTTGTTTTCATCCCCATATGAAGGTATTGTATTTCATCATTTTGTCCCTATTGATAACCCAATCGTTTGCACAACGGCAAGATCGGGTCGATTTCATACGGGGGGAGGTGTTCGTGGAACCCATTCCGGAGGAAAAACAGATCAACGGCCACGTGACCTATACATTTACCGTTTTGCAAAACGTGGATTCGGTGTTTCTGGATGCGAAAAATATGGAATTCACTTCAGCATTGCTCGATTCGAAAACACCCAACTTTACCAATAACGGAAATACCATCACCGTTCACCATCCTTTCAAGCAAGGGAATTCCCATACCCTGACCCTGGGATACACCACACAACCCAAACAAACGCTCTATTTTATGGGGTGGGAAGACGATGTGGAGGGAAATGAGCAGATATGGACACAGGGACAAGGGAAGTACACCAGCCATTGGCTGCCCAGCTTCGATGACATGAACGAAAAAGTGGAATTTGACTTGAATATAAGCGCCAATCCCAAATTCGACGTAGTAGCCAACGGTAAGTTAAAGGAAATAGTAAGTAGTCAAAACGGTGATGTTATTCATTCCTTCGACATGGAACATCCGATGAGCAGCTATTTGTTGGCACTGGCCATCGGGAAGTATCAAAAACAGCAATTGACATCGGAAAGTGGCATCCCCATAGATAACCATTATTATCCGAGCGATAGTCTAAGGGCCGAACCTACCTACCGTTATACCAAAAAAATATTCGATTTCCTGGAAGCGGAAATCGGGGTGCCCTATCCTTGGCAGAACTACAAACAGATTCCGGTGCGGGATTTTCTATATGCCGGAATGGAGAATACGGGCACGACCATTTTTTCCGATGGGTATGTCATCGATTCTACGGCCTTCGTCGATAAAAACTATGTAAACGTGAATGCCCATGAACTCGCACATCAGTGGTTCGGTAATCTGGTCACCGAAGTCGACGGCAACCATCATTGGCTGCATGAGGGATTCGCCACCTACTATGCTTATTTGGCCGAAAAGGAAATTTTTGGGGACGACCATTATTTTTGGAAATTATACCGTTCCCTATTGGCATTGCAAGAAGTGGTGGAGCGTGGGGAAGGGCAGAGCTTGCTCGACCCCAAGGCAAGCAGTCTCATTTTTTATGAAAAAGGGGCGTGGGCCTTGCATATGCTACGGCACGATGTCGGGGATGACGTTTTTAGAAAAGGGATAGTAGGTTATTTAAGAAAATACCGGTTTAAAAATGTGACGGTGGATGATTTTCTTAATGAAATGGAACGAGCTGGCGGCAAGGAGCTGTCGCGGTTTAAAGAGGATTGGTTGGTAAACGACGACCTGCCCTTTGTACAAGCAAAAAAAGTATTGGCAGCCGATTCGCCTTCCTTGGAGCTATTATTTAAAATGGAGGAAGATGTACAACAGGCGCAGGGTGATGACATTGATTATTCGGGGTATTGGAATACAACGACTTCCATCCACCTAAAACAACATATAGTCGGCAACTATGGCAAGGTGCTGCCCGCGGAAATCATCGGGAAGGCCTTTGCTTCCGACACCGTCACTGTACGCCAAGCCTTGTCGATGGTCGACGATCCAAAAACGTTTCCGAAGGCCCAATTTGAAACCTTATTGGAAGACCATAGCTATTTCACCATTGAGAATGCCTTGTTACAACTTTGGATGGCATATCCCGAGGACCGACCGAACTATTTAAATGCGACGAAAGGCATTGTTGGACTGCCAAACAAAAATGTTCGCTTGTTATGGCTTACTTTGGCCATATTGACAAACGGCTACGACGATTCGGATACGAAAAACTACTTTGATGAATTGAGCGGATATACCAATCCGCGATATTCTTTTGAAGTACGGCAAATCGCATTCCAGTATCTTAAGGAGGCCTTCGGTTTTACGGAACAGAATCTGTTGGATTTGGCCGAAGCAACGGCACATCATTCCTGGCAGTTTCGGAAGTTTTCCCGAGCTCTTTTGGACAGCCTTTTACAGGATGAGGTCTATAAAGAACGTATTTCGATGCTCGTCGGCAAACTAGAACCGGACGAAAAACGGTATATTCAAAGCAAATTGAACTGATTATGCGGGCACTGGTCATATCCGGGGGTGGTAGCAAAGGGGCGTTTGCGGGCGGGGTGGCGCAATACTTGATGCAGGAGTTGGGGCATCGCTACGAGCTTTTTCTGGGTACGTCTACAGGCAGTCTGTTGATTTCCCATCTGGCACTCGAGAAAATCCAGAAAATCAAATCGGTCTACACCTCGGTGAACCAGGAAAGTATTTTTAGCAATTGTCCGTTCCACATCGAAAAAAAATACGGGGTTCACAACATCAGTATCAACCACTGGAATGTTCTCAAAAACTTTTATAGGGGAGGAAAGACCTTTGGGGAAAGTCATAACCTTTTAAAATTGATTAAGGAAAGTATCACTCCCGAGGAGTTTAAAACCTTGAAGGACGGCCCTATGGAGATTATCGTGACCGTTTCCAATCTTTCCCTAAATCAAGTAGAATACAAAAGTATCAATGATTATAGCTACGATGAGTTTTGTGAATGGATTTGGATTTCCTGTAATTATGCTCCCTTTATGAGCCTGGTGCGTAAAAATGGCTGCGAGTATGCCGATGGGGGCCTTGGAAATATGGTTCCCATAGAAGAGGCGGTGAAACGGGGGGCGACGGATATCGATGTGATCGTTTTGCAGACGGAGGTAAGTCACCTTAATCGGATGCCTTCAAAAAACCCATTTTCGCTCTTGACCACTATTTTTGAGTTTATCCTGGATCGTATCGAACATCAGAATATTCGGATCGGAAAACTGGTAGCGAACCATCATGATGCCATTATCAATTTTTACTACACGCCAACGGTGTTGACTACCAACTCCTTAATTTTTGACAAGGAGAAAATGACGGCTTGGTGGGAGAGTGGCTATAACTACGCCAAGTATAAAAATGTGGAACTCAACCAAATCGAGCCTGAATTGGATTAGTCGGCAAAAGGTACCCGGAATGGATCAAAAGGATTTGTTATCGATTTTACCTGCGCTTTTTGGTTTTACCACAAATCGCCGATCTCTTTTTTGACAAAGGAGAGGGCGGTTGCCGAAGGGGACGACTTGTCCATCGTCTCGGTCAAAATGTCTTCCCGCAGTTTGTCGGCGGAATCGGTCTCGCTCATGGCCGCCTTGCGGATCATCTGAATCGTGGCACTTTTGGCCGCCTTGATGATGTTCCAACATTCATCGGTCATATAAATCTGTTGTGAAAGGTTGTGGTCGAACTCGGTCTCGATGGTCTTGATCAACAGGTTTTCATAAGCATTCTTGTCGGGCGATTTAGGAGCCACGCGAACAACCAAACTGGGAATGGCGATGCGCTCCAGAAACAACGCCATACGTTCATAAGCCTGTAATCGTATCGGCAGGGTATTTTTTTGGGAATCTTTATGCAACAGAAACCGTCTTCTCCCTTCCTCGTTATTGGTATGTAGTCTAAAAAAATAAAAAGCGACCGCTCCGGTTACCACGGCGGGCAATAAATAAGCGAATAATTGAAATATTCCTTCTCCAGTCATGTTTTTGGCTATTGATTACACGATGTAGAACGAAGGTTTTTACCAAAAATTATATGTGGAAAGTCAATTGGGGCTACTAATTGGCGTTTCTCATATTTTCCCGTACCATCAAGTAAAACTCATCGAACTTCGGATGTATTTTAAAGTTGATACCTTCCTTGAAATTACCGTCCTTTCCAAGTGCCATGATGCGGTTCGGGTCTATTTCAAAATTCTTTTGAAGTACCGAGGAAATCGTTGCCGCTTGTTGCGCGGCCAAATCCAACTCCCCGGTCATACTGAGTCCTTCAATGGTCAACGCCGTTTTCGGGTTGGCTTTCAATATCCCGGCAATTTTCCCGAGCCAAGGCTCGGCTTCTGCACTGATGTTACTTTTTGACCCATCCCCGAAGAGCGACTCCAAGCTTTCCGAGATGACAACGGCCCCATTGGAAACGGCGACCCTTGCATTTTCGCCCAGCGACTGTTTGGCGTTGGTCAGCACCACGATGGCCGTAGAATCATTACTGGCTATGGCATCGTTGATATCTTTTAACTGGGCCTCTTTTTCCGATAGGCTTGCAAGGGCGTTGTTGATGTTCTCCGAGTTTTTATTGGAGACTTCGGCAAAACTACTGAGGTTTTTGAGCAAGGTTGCATTGGCATCCTGTAGTTCCAATACTTGACTTTCGAACGATTCGGCCTTCGCTTTACTGATACGTTCATTTTTCTTCGCCTCGGACACCAGCCCTTTCACCGAATCCAGTTGCGATTTCAAACTCTCGATTTGAGCAAAGAGCTCGCTTTTCTTCTGCCCGAATACTGCGGTGCCACATAGTAGGAAGGTTAGGAGTATAAATGTTCTCATGGGGTAGTTTTCTAGATTAATAACTGGGATCGTTCATCGAATGAATTGCACAAAAGTATGTTATTCGAAAGTTTTTTGGAAATCCTTTCCGCCGAGATATTCACATCGATAAAGTTCCTCGACCGAAGTAAATGCAACTTCGGTCTTGTCGTAGCCATAGGTAGCTTTTAGGTCCCTATTCAAGTCGGTATCGTCTACGTTTACCTGTACGTCTTGCATGTTGAACTGACAGGGATGTTCATAGCCGGCTGCATGGGTGATCTCCAACAGCTCTTTTCGAAAGGTTTTGAAGTACTGGGCCAAACGATCCGATTTTAAGGGAATGTCGATACCTCGTTGCCGCCATTTGTTTTGGGTTGCGATACCGGCAGGACATCGGTTGGTATGGCACACCTGTGCTTGAATACATCCGATACTCATCATGGCCTCCCTAGCGACATTAATACAGTCGATACCCATGGCAAAGGCCATGGCCGCCTTTGCCGGGAACCCCAATTTTCCACTTCCTATAAAGACGATGCGTTCGGTGAGATTCCGTGTTTGAAATACTTTGTAAAGGCTCGAGAACCCGTAGACCCAGGGTAGGGAAACGTGGTCGGCAAAGGAGGGAGGTGCTGCCCCCGTACCGCCTTCACCACCATCGACCGTTATAAAATCCGGTCCTTTCCCGGTTTTGAGCATCAAGTCGGCGAGTTGCTCCCATTGATCTAGCTTTCCGATAGCGCCCTTGATGCCTACCGGAAGCCCCGTCTCTTCGGCAATATCCTCTATCAGTTGCATAAGTTCGGGGATATTGTCGAAGGCTTTGTGTGTAGCGGGGGAGAGGACATCTTTCCCCACTTCCACGCCTCTTATTTTGGCTATTTCAGGAGTAATTTTTGCTCCCGGCAAAACCCCGCCCTTTCCGGGTTTCGCACCTTGTGAAAGCTTGATTTCGATGGCCTTTATACACGGTTTCCTAGAAACCAGTTCCTTCATTTTTTCCATGGAAAAATTGCCATCCTTCGAGCGAACGCCAAAGTATCCGGTGCCAAAATGAAAAATAACATCACCCCCTTTATTGTGATAGGGAGAAAGGCCGCCTTCCCCCGTATTGTGATACGCTTGCGCCTTTGCAACGCCTTTGTTCAGGGATTCAACGGCCGCTGCTGAGAGGGAACCAAAGCTCATGGCCGACACGTTGATAATCGATGCCGGACGATAGGGTTTTTGACGTCGGTTATAAGCCCCCATTACCTTGGCACAGGGCACAAATGTTTTGTCCGATGCATTGGGATGGCTGTCCGGTACCCTGTAGGCCATCATCTGGTTTTTAATGAAGATGTGTTGATGGGCGTAGATATCCCGGTCGGTACCAAAGCCCTCGTAGTTGTTTTGTTTTTTCGCCGAAGCGTATATCCATCCGCGTTCTATGCGATTAAAAGGGAGCTCCTCGCGATTGTTGGCTACGAAATACTGCCGCATCTCGGGCCCGATACTTTCCAACCAATAGCGCAAATGTCCCACGACGGGGTAATTATGCGAAATGGTATGGGCGCGTTGGAAGAAGATATCCCTGATGGCGACGAGTAGAATGACAAAGAACACCCATGCCCACCATGGGATGCCCGAAAAAAAATCGACAAATTGCCCCACCGCGTATTATTTTCCTTTGATGGTTGGAGCAACGGCCGAATTGTCCGCGCTGTTCAAGTAGTCCAGGCTCATTTCGGTCAACGCCTTTACTCCCAATAAAAGGCCGCTATCATCTATAAGGAAATCCGGGGTATGATGCGGAAACGACTCCGTATTCCCCGGGGTCATTCCTCCCAGGAAAAAGAAGAAACCAGGAGCTTCCTTTTGAAAATACGAGAAATCCTCGGCCCCGGTAATGGCTTTTTGCAGCTTTACGTTTTCAGGACCCGCAACACGTTGAATTGTTGGTAACATTTGATCTACCAGCGCGGGCTCATTATAGGTAATCTCAGTGGCTTCCCGAATTTCGCAGGTAGCCTCGCCGCCATAGGCTTTGGCAATCGTCGCGACCATTTCTTTCATACGTTTGTTGATATGGTCTTTCATTCCATAATCCAAGGTGCGTATGGTGCCTATCATTTCGGCACTTTCGGGAATGATATTAAACCGTACCCCGCTTTTGATTTTTCCGACGGTGATAACGGCGGCTTCATTGGTCAACTCTGCCTCCCGACTGATGATGGTTTGAAGTCCATCGATTATTTTGGCACTGATCAAAATAGGGTCTACCCCGGACCACGGCTGCGACCCATGGCTCTGTTTCCCTTTCACATTGATGGTAAAGCTCTGCGCGGCCGCCATGGCGCCGCCAGGTTTGTATTTGATCATCCCGACGGGAGTTTGGGAATTGATGTGGAGACCGAAAATGGCATCTACTTTCGGATTTTCCATAACGCCTTCCTTTACCATTAACAGTGCACCGCCTTCTTCTCCCGGTGGCGGACCCTCCTCGGCGGGCTGAAAGATGAATTTGACCGTTCCTTTGATTTTGTCCTTGTTGTTGGCAAGTACCTCGGCGACCCCCATAAGAATAGCCGTATGGGTGTCGTGTCCACATGCGTGCATTACACCGACTTTTTCCCCTAAGAACTCAGAGGTTACCGTCGATTTAAAGGGAAGGTCGTTGCGTTCGGTAACCGGCAGTGCGTCGATATCGGCACGCAAAGCGACCACTTGACCGGGCTGATCCCCTTTCAAAAGTCCGACTACCCCCGTGTGGGCGACCCCGGTCTGTACTTCTATCCCGAGGGATGTAAGGTGTTCCGCTATTTTTTCAGCGGTTTTGAACTCCCTGTTTCCCAGTTCGGGATGTTGATGGATGTCTCTTCGCCATTCGATTACCTTGTTTTCTATCGCGCTGTAGTCATTGGACAGATCTGGGGTCTGTGCCAGTGCCACGGCGCTAAAAAATAGGATTCCTGCTACCATTAATTTTTTCATTTGCTTTGATTTAAAATTTTATAAGTCGATAGTTTTGATTTTGTAGATCGATCAAGGCGGTCATGGCCGAAAGGGATAACTGTACCCCCTCAATCAAATCTTCCCTGGGAAAGCCCCGCGACTCGGACGACTGTCCGCAGAAAATCACTTCTCCACCGACGTCCAATAGGGCCTTAATCAATGCTTGGTTGGGATTGTCGGTGCCGTAGCGTTTTTGGTATGCCTCGTTGGTGATGATATCCTTCGAGGCTTGGTTGTGAACGACCAAGGCTATCTTTAACCGCTCCAAGGGAACGCCACTTTGGGCATGCATATTGAGAAATCGTGCCGCCGTCTCGATACTTTTGTTAAGTGCATCATGGCCCTCGGGCGAATTCATGATATCGAAAACCGCTTTGTAAGTCTTTGTGGTGTCTACCTTGAAATCCGGATTTTTGATTTCAAAGACTTCCCCGAATTCCTTGATAATCGGTCCCTTTGTTCTCTTCTGGGCATTTAGGGGAACCAGTAACAAAAGAAGACTAAAAATGGTCAGCAAGCGTAAGACCTTCCTCATGTGTTTAGTTTAATCCCTAAATATATCCAAAATCGAGAGAATCACCAGTTATTGTTTATAATTATGATTCACTTGATTTTAGTAAACCCTCAATTATCGCTAATTTCACATCTTGAACCAGTTTATTAAAACCGCGTAAGAGTTGAGCAATTTCCTAGACGAGTTGAACGATGCCCAAAAAGCCCCGGTTCTCCACAAAGACGGACCTTTGATGGTGATAGCCGGTGCAGGCTCGGGCAAAACACGGGTACTTACCTACCGGATCGCCCACCTGATGGAACAAGGCGTCGATGCGTTCAATATTCTTGCATTGACCTTTACGAACAAGGCAGCCCGTGAGATGAAGAAGCGTATTGCCGAGATCGTGGGTGCCTCAGAGGCCAAAAATCTTTGGATGGGCACGTTTCATTCGGTGTTTGCCAAACTGTTGCGTTTTGATGGCGATAAACTGGGCTTTCCAAGCAATTTTACGATTTACGATACACAAGATTCCCAGCGACTAATTGCCTCCATCATCAAAGAGATGGGACTTGATAAGGATATTTATAAATACAAACAGGTTCAGAATCGTATCTCATCCTTCAAAAACAGTCTCATTACGGTAAAGGCCTACTTTAATAATCCCGAATTGGTAGAAGCCGATGCGATGGCCAAACGACCTAGAATGGGCGAGATCTATCAAAATTATGTGGATCGCTGTTTTAAGGCAGGTGCGATGGACTTCGATGATCTGCTGCTCCGGACCAACGAATTGCTAAACCGTTTTCCTGAGGTATTGATGAAGTATCAAGATCGGTTTCGGTATATACTGGTCGACGAGTACCAAGACACCAACCATTCCCAATATTTGATCGTAAAAGCCCTTGCAGACCGGTATCAGAATATCTGTGTGGTGGGCGATGATGCACAAAGTATCTATTCGTTCCGTGGTGCGAATATTACGAACATCCTCAACTTTCAAAGGGATTATGACAATGTAGGGGTATACCGACTGGAACAGAACTACCGTTCGACCAAAAATATTGTCAACGCGGCCAATTCGATTATCGCAAAGAACAAAAACCAGTTGGAAAAGGTCGTATGGACGGCCAATGATGAAGGGGCGATGATCAAGATACACCGCAGTCCGACCGATGCGGAGGAGGGTCGTTTTGTTGCTGGATCTATTTGGGAAAATAGAATGCAACATCAAATGGCCAATGGGGAGTTTGCGGTGTTGTATCGAACCAATTCACAATCGCGTGCCATAGAGGACGCGTTGAGAAAAAGAGATATTCCCTATCGTATCTATGGCGGTCTCTCGTTCTATCAACGAAAGGAGATCAAGGATGTATTGAGCTATTTGCGGTTGGTTCTCAATCCAAAGGATGAGGAGGCGCTTAAACGCATCATTAACTTTCCCACAAGGGGTATCGGGCAAACGACCATTGATAAATTGGTGGTCGCTGCCAATCATTACGGCCGTTCCATTTTCGAGGTAATAGAGCATTTGGATAAAATTGATTTGAGGATCAATTCCGGTACCAAGATCAAATTGCGCGATTTCGTGACAATGATCAAAAGCTTTCAGATCATGAACGAAGGGGTCGACGCCTTTGCCCTGGCCGAACATGTCGCCAAAAAAACAGGGATTTTGTTGGAATTCAAAAAAGACGGAACCCCGGAAGGTATTGCCCGAATGGAAAATATTGAGGAACTGCTCAATGGTATCAAGGATTTTGTGGAAGGGCAAAAAGAATTGGCGGATGCTAAAGGAGATTTGGGGGAGTTTTTGGAAGATGTAGCACTTGCCACCGATTTGGATAAGGATACCGGGGATGATGACAGGGTTGCCCTTATGACCATTCATTTGGCCAAAGGGCTTGAGTTTCCCTATGTATATATTGTGGGTATGGAGGAAGACCTTTTCCCATCTGCCATGAGTATGAATACCAGGAGTGAACTGGAAGAGGAACGAAGACTTTTTTACGTGGCATTGACACGGGCCGAACAACAGGCCTATTTGACCTATACCCAAAACCGGTACCGATGGGGAAAACTGATCGATGCCGAGCCCAGTAGGTTTTTAGAGGAAATCGATGGGCAATATGTGGAAAATCTTACACCCTTGGATGGTGGATACCGTTACCAACCTTTGATAGATTCCAATATTTTCGGCGATGTCGACAAAAGTAAGTTGCGACAGTCGAAACCGAAGAATGGAACTCCGCCAAATGTATTGAAACCCAATGAGACCCAACTGAGAAAACTTAGAAAATTGAAGCCCGAATTGTCGAGACCGGTTGGAAACACCAATGCCATAGATCCCAGTCTTGCGGAAGGTTCCTTGGTCAACCATACCCGTTTCGGCCGTGGTAAGGTCATAAAAATAGAAGGTGCCGGAAACGATAGAAAAGCTGAAATTCAATTTGAAAAGGGGGATGTCAAAAAATTGTTGCTGCGCTTTGCGAAATTGGAAGTACTATAGCATGTCGCTTTTCCAATACGCGGAGCGACCCTTTAAACGAACCATAACACACAAAAAATCACTGCCATGAAAACGCTCAAAATGGAGTTGGGTCCGCTAGCGTTGATGTTGCTGGTTTTGACTACCTGTGGCGACTCCGAAATCCAAGAACCCCCTAGGATGGCTGAAGAAAAACCGGTACCACCTACTGCGGAGGATGTTTTTGCCGATGATTTTTGGGATACGGCAGAATTGGTCTGGAACGATGAATTCGATGGGGATGCCCTAGTGGGTGATAACTGGATTTTTGAGACCGGATCCCACGGCTGGGGTAACAATGAGTTGCAGAATTACGTAGTCGATGACAATGTCGAGGTGAGCAACGGAACGTTAAAGCTCATCGCAAAGAAAGAAAAAAGCGGTACCGCCGACTACACCTCTACACGACTGAATAGCAAAAAAACCTTTCGCTATGGGAGAATGGAAATTCGGGCAAAAATTCCCGAACATAAGGGGAACGGGATCTGGCCCGCACTATGGATGTTGGGATCGGACATAAAGACCGTCGGTTGGCCCGCATGTGGTGAAATCGATATCATGGAGTATGTGAGTTTCGATCCCAACAAAATGCATTTTTCCATTCACAGTACGGCCAATAATCATGTGAAAGGCACCCAGATTACCTCCGGTCCGTTGACGCTGGATACCATCGAGGAGGAGTTTCACAACTACGGGGTGCTGTGGACGGACAAATACCTGAAGTTCTATATCGATGATATGGATAACGTGAAGCTTTCCTTTCTTCGCCCGGCTACTTATAATGAGGATAATTGGCCCTTTTCAAAGCCCTTTTATTTTTTGATGAATATTGCAGTAGGGGGTAATTGGGGAGGCCTTGAAGGGGTCGATGACGCCATTTTCCCCGCAACCATGGAAGTCGATTATGTGAGGGTGTATCAGGTGAAATAAATTGATGTACAAATAGGTGCCGATACCAAACCGACACTGCTTTTTTAACGAGACCAAGGGCCTTGTGGTCCTGATATGTTACAAAGAGCATCGAATAGCAGCACGATAGGAATAATGGAAGAAAGATCAATTATCCTAAGAATAACTAGTACCTTAGTAAGTAACAAGTGTCGAGCATGGCAGAGTTTATCAAAATATACGAGGAAAATCCCAACCCAAAGGAAATTCAGAGGGTGGTGAATGTACTGCGTGATGGCGGATTGGTAATTTATCCCACAGATACGGTATACGGTTTGGGTTGCGACATCACCAATACCCGCGCGTTGGAACGCATTGCACGAATCAAAGGGGTAAAACTGGCCAAGGCCCACTGGTCTTTTATTTGCGCCGATTTGAGCAACTTATCCGATTATGTAAGGCAAATCGATACGGCGACCTTCAAAATATTGAAAAGGGCACTTCCGGGTCCGTATACCTTTATCCTCCCTGGCAACAATAATCTCCCGAAGGATTTCAAGAAAAAGAAGACAGTGGGAATAAGGGTGCCGGACAACGCCATTGCAAAGGCGTTGGTAGAAGGCTTGGGAAACCCCATTGTTTCCACCTCCATAAGGGATGAGGATGAACTGCTGGAATACACCACCGATCCGGAATTGATTTATGAAAAATGGCGGAATCTAGTCGATATCGTAATCGATGGCGGCTACGGCGGCAATGTGGCCTCGACCATTATAGACCTTTCGGAAGGGGAGCCGGTAGTAATCCGGGAGGGAAAAGGAGCAGTCGATATTTTCTAGGAAGTAGTGTTTTTAGAAGAACAGGGGTTCCATTCCATATGGATGGAAGTTTCAAGATTAGTTTGGTATCGAAACCCTCGTAACAAAAAAGTGCGCCCTTTGGCGCACTTTTCCTTATAAATTATGTTGAAAGCTTAATCGTTGATTGCAGGGTCTTTCATTCCCTCCTCGATCATGCTATAGAACTGGTCGATCTTGGGTAATACCACAATTCTGGTTCTTCTGTTTTTAGACTTCTCTGTCGGAGAAACCGGAACGTACTCCGCTCTACCTGCAGCGGTCATACGCTTGGGATCGACACCATAATCGTTTTGCAGGATACGGACAACGGCGGTAGCTCTTTTCACACTCAAATCCCAGTTATCCAACAAAACGCCATTTCTTCCACTGTAGGGGACATCATCGGTATGGCCTTCTACCATAAACTCAAAATCTGGCTTGTTGTTCACTACTTGGGCCACTTTCCCTAAAACTTCCTTCGCACGGGTTGTCACATTGTAACTTCCACTGCTGAATAACAATTTGTCCGAGATGGAAACAAATACCACACCTTTCTCAACACTGATTTCGATGTCCTCGTCATCCAAATTTCCTAGAACACCTTTCAAACTCTGTACCAAAGCCAGGTTCACGGAATCTCTTCGAGTAATCGCATCGTTCAGCTTTCGTATGGTCAAATCCTTTTCCTTCAGGCTCTCCAATGATTTTTCCAAATTTTCGGCTCCCTTGGTGGTCAAGGTAGTCAAATTGCCCATGTTGTTGATCAATTCCTGATTGTTGGCCTTCAAGAACGCGTTTTGGTCCTCCAAGGTTTTCATCCGGGAAGTAGCGGTCGCCTTTTCCTCCAGACAATCATTCAGCTTCACCGTCGCTGAATTCAAAAGATCTTGCGTTTCTTTTTGCTTCGCTTCCAAATCGGCGTATTTTTTTTGAGACACACAAGAAGACAGTAATAAGGTAATTCCTAAACAGCCTAAAATGATTTTTTTCATAATTATAATGCTAAGTATTAATGTTTGTTATTTGTTTTGATATCCAAAATAAGCGACAAAATTATAGAATCGCTGAATCTAGCTCTCGCGAAATTAGTTAATCTTTTACTAAATCGCTGAACTTTTCTATCTGATGTACGAAATGGGACCACACTATGGATTTAACTACATAGTACTTTAATATAAAATTGGCTTTTTCCCTTTTGCGGTACATCTTCCCGAATTGCCTGTAAAAACTAAAGTGCGCACGAAGTATCGCCCAACAATGGCTGAATTTGAATTGAAAGATGAAACGTAAGGCTGCGACACCGTCCAATAACAAACGAATCATGATAATCAGCAATGCCTTTCTGCGCGGTAGGTTCTTGGTAATCGAAAAAAGGGAGTTACGAAAATTAAGATAGGTTTTCTTGGGGTTCATATTACTCAGGGTAGACCCCCCCAGGTGATAGACTTTTGATTCCCCGACATAGTATACCTGATGGCCCTCATTCTTGGCACGCCAGCATAGGTCTACTTCTTCTTGATGCGCAAAATAAGCCTCGTCAAAACCTCCCAGACTGTTAAAAACTGTTTTTCGTATGAACATACAGGCCCCCGTTGCCCAGAAGATTTCCCTGGTGTCATCGTACTGCCCTTCATCCTTCTCCAAGGCCTGAAAAATACGCCCTCTACAGAACGGATACCCAAGTTGGTCCAAAAAACCGCCTGCGGCCCCGGCGTATTCAAAATGATCCCTTTTGATCAAATCCAGAATTTTTGGCTGTACGATGGCTATTTGGGGATTTTCGGCAAAAAGTCTTTGAATAGGAACGAGCCAGTTTTCGGTGACCTCGACATCGGAATTCAGAAGACAAAAAATATCTGCGTCAACCTGCTTCAAGGCATCGTTATAGCCCTTGGCAAACCCCCCGTTCACGGTGTTCTGGATTATTTTTACACTTGGAAAATGCGCTTTTAAAAAAGCAACGGAACCGTCGGTAGAAGCATTGTCGGCAACGTAGATATCCGCATCTTCCGAATACCGTAGTACCGAAGGAAGGTAGCTTTCCAGTAAAAGCTGTCCGTTCCAATTTAATATGACAATGGCGATTTTTGACATGAATAGTTGCCAAATCCTTATAGGTGGCGTTGTAGTTTACCATGAAAGCCGACAAAGTAAAGAAATATTTTAGAATGGTGGTGGTATACTTCGGTCACAAAGCGGTCACAAAATCGTTTCCGATACATAAATAGTGATGGTTAACGCTTGTAATCGGGGATGTCGGACAGGAAGGTATACTTCTCATTCCCATAGTCCATTTTACAATAATAATGAACCAGACCATTGGTCACCATCAGATAAACTGCCTTTAATCGCATATTGTACCTTGCTATCTGGTCGAATACGCTTTGATCAATAGAAACCGAAGGGGCCTTGCATTCTACCAAGAGCCCGATATCCCCGGTCGGATTGAAGACCACTACATCATATCTTTTTTTAATTCCGTTCAGGCTCAGGTGTTTTTCAACATTGATGAGGCTTTTTGGATATTTTTTTTCCAGCATGAGATAGTGTACCACATGCTGACGTACCCATTCCTCTGGCTGCAAGACCACGAATTTTTTACGGATGACGTCAAAAATTTGGACTTTATTTTCGCTACTTTTGAAACGAAAGTCATAGGCAGGAAAGTGTAGTGCTTGCATAGCACAAATTTGGTATTTTTTTTTGGATGGATGAAGTTAGAAAAATAGTAGAGGCCATACGCAATGGAAATACAAGCCCCCTCTATTTTTTGTTTGGGGAGGAAGCGTATTATATCGACCGAATTGCCGAGTATATCGAGGAGAATGTACTGCGGGAGGAGGAAAAAGGTTTTAACCAAATGACGCTCTATGGCCGGGATGTAACCATAGATGATATTGTTGGAAACGCCAAGCGATATCCGATGATGGCCGAAAAGCAAGTGCTGATCGTCAAGGAAGCGCAGCACTTATCCCGTACGATAGAAAATCTAACGGCCTACGCCGATAATCCACAGCCTACTACGGTGCTGGTAGTCTGTTATAAATATAAAAAACTGGATAAGCGCAAGAAACTATACAAGGCCATTCAAAAGAACGGTGTGCTCTTTGAAAGCAAGAAACTTTATGAAAACCAGGTTTCCGATTGGATACGAAAAACACTGGGCTCACAAGGATACCCTATCTCCCACAAGGCAGCCGTCCTGTTGACGGAATTTTTGGGTACGGACCTTAGCCGTATCAACAATGAGTTGGAAAAGCTACAATTGGTGTTACCAAAAGGCACCGAGATAAGTCCCGAGCATATAGAGGAACATATAGGCATCAGTAAGGACTATAATAATTTTGAGCTGAAAAAAGCGATTGGAGAACGTAACGTGGTCAAGGCGACCCGCATTATCAATTATTTTGCACGGAATCCGAAAGACAACCCGTTTGTATTGACGGTAACCTTATTGCATACCTTTTTTTCGCAATTGCTCAAGTATCACGGTCTCCAAGACCATTCCCCCAAGAATGTGGCCAGTGCCCTGCGCATCAATCCTTATTTTGTGGGCGAATTCCAGACAGCGGCGAGAAACTATCCCATGAAAAAAGTGAGTCGAATCGTTTCCCATCTTCGTGAAATGGACCTAAAGGGTAAAGGGGTAGGCGCCAATGCACTTCCCCAGACCGACCTACTTAAAGAACTATTGGTAAAGATTCTCTAACTACTTTCTATCAATACTGTATTTGCCAGGGCCTAAAAGGGCAATTGCAACAAAAAAGACCAAGTACAATAGTGCCATCTCCTTTTTCTGCAATGAATCTGGCGCATGTACGATGAAGGCGGCTACTGCCATGGTAATTGCCGCGGGAATGGCCGCCCAACGGGTTTTAAAACCGAGTATGAGTAATATAGGGCATAGTACCTCCCCGATAACCGCTAGGAAAAGCGAGGGTGCAGGACCGATTCCTATGGGGTCCCCAAATTCTATTTCACCACTGATGAGCCTTTGAAACTTGGGAATTCCGTGAGTGAGCATCAATGCCGAGGGGACAATACGTAAAAGTGCCAAACCAATATTTCCGAGGAGGTTGTTTTGCATATTCCAAAAGATTTTTTTCAGGTCAAAAGTATCATTTTTTAGCAAAATCCGATAATACCGATTCGATGGCGCCGACAAGTATTCTGCAATCCGTCCTATTAAAAGACAAGGGCGGTTTGATCTTAAGCACACTATCGAAGGGACCATCGGTACCGATCAATATATTTTTTTCGCGAAGTGCATTCTTGAGTCTGGAGGCCAAAACAGTGTTCGGTGCCCCTTCCTTGTCCTCTATTTCAATCCCTAAAAACATACCACTGCCCCGAACATCGGCTATTTGGGGATAATGCCGTTTCAGTTCATCCAATAGTGATTTTAAATAATCCCCGGTTTCCTTGGCGTGCTGTTGAAGACCTTCCTCTTCGATAACTTGGAGCACTGCAAGTCCGATAGCACAGGAAACCGGATTTCCGCCAAAAGAACTGAAGAATTCCAACCCATTGTCAAAGCTCTCCGCTATCCCCGTCGTGGTGACAACGGCCCCGATGGGATGTCCGTTGCCCATAGGTTTCCCTAGGATTACGAGGTCAGGGACGATTCCATGCATTTCGAACCCCCAGAAATAATCTCCCAATCTACCAAATCCGACCTGGACCTCGTCACTGATGCATATTCCTCCTTGTGCCCGTATTTTTGGATATAACTCTTTGAGATATCCATTGGCCAAAGGTACCTGTCCGCCACAGCCTACGATGGGTTCCGCAATAAAGGCGGCTATATCTTGATGTTCCATCATCTCTTCCGTGGCAATCTCTGCAAAATGCCTTCCCGCAGTTCCATCGTCCGGCATACCCGACCCAAAGGCCTTCGGCATTGGGGTGGGCAGAATATAGTCTTGTTGGCCGGGGCCTCCTTGGTGATTGTATTTGTAGTGGCTAATATCTATTCCGATACGGGTATTGCCATGATAGCCGTGTTCCAAAACCATTACCTTTCGCTTTCGGGTATGGGTCATGGCAATCCGTATGGCCAAGTCGCTTGCAGCACTGCCCGAGTTCACGAAAAACACCTTGTTCAAAGAAGGGGGGAACTTGGAGAGCAGTTGCTCGCTATAGTCCATTAACTCGTCGTAGAGGTAGCGGGTATTCGTGTTCAGTTTCGCCATGGCCCGCTGCCCGGCACGAACCACCGTGGGGTGCGAATGCCCAACCAACATGATATTGTTATAGGCGTCCAAGATAGCGTTCCCTTCCGTATCATACATATATTGGAAGGCCGATCGATGCATTTGAAGAGGCCTATCATAACTTAGGGAAAGGGCACTGCTCAAAAAGGTATTCCTGCGCTCTAGCTGATGGACCAACTTTCTTTTGGGGGAAGGTTTAAAACCTGCCGCTTTTCTGAATACGTCACCCGCTTTTATGGGATTTATGGTCAGCCATTTTTTTAAAAGGTCCCACGCGGGTTTTTCACTGACGATAATATAGGAAGAGTCGGGCTTCAGCGTTTTGCTATAAGCGGAGTTGCAGACGCTGGTACATAATCGGGCCGCTACTAGATAATAAAGCACATCGACCTCGACTTCTTCCAGCGGAAAAACGGTTTGATAACCCTTTATGACCTTTGCTGCCACCGCCAATGGGGTTTCCTTTCCCATCATCACATACGTAATCCCGATGGCCAATTCATTGATTTGCCACGAATGGCACATATCACCAAAATCGATGATGCCAGACACCTTCCCATTCTTGGTGAGAACGTTCCAGTCGTTGGCATCGTTGTGAATGATTCCCATTCGTAATACATCTTGTACCGGATAAACGTTTTCATCGAACTGCAAAAAGAAATAATCAACCAGGCTCCTTTGCTTAGGGTCCGTAATGTAAGGGAGGTAACGATAATTACGCTTAAAGTGTTGTAGATCCCAACGGGTAGTTTTGGCCGCAATGGCAGCATCGTAGGTATGGGAGATAGTTTGGTCCATTTTACCTAAAAAGAGTCCCAGGGAGTGGAGTAGGGACTCGGAATGCTCGACATCCCCTAGAAAATCCCCTTCCACATAGGTCAGCAAGCGATAGATACATCCGTTTGCTACCGTCAATCCCATACCTTCGTTGGAAAGAAGGGCATTGGAAAACGCATACTCCTTGTTGGTCCCCAAAGTACTTAAAAGTTTGTTTTCCGCCTCTAGTAACGTGTAGGTCTCTTCGGTAAAGGGATATTGTTTCAATACAAAGACCCCTTTATCGCTTTCTACTTTAAAATTGGTACTTTCATAGCCTTCGAGGGGGGTCAGCCTTGCTTTGGGAATTGAAAATCGCTCCTTTAAAACCAAATCTACCATCGATATTCTTCTTGGATACCATTGTAAACTTAGCACAAAGAAAATGAAAAGCCCCCCTAGGGAAACCATTATTTTGGTAGAATAATATTTTCTAGGATGTTGCCAAAATCGGGTGGAGAGACGTAATTGGTCGAACGGTTTACGTACCAAACTCTTTCGTGGATTCCGCGGTACATCGGGTGTCGATCGTTATGGGAGTTTCTTTCCGTAGTTCCCAATGTTCATCAAGTAGGGAGGAATAGCAAATTCTTAGCTGCAGGGAATGCATTGTGCGCTCCAATCTTCTGGTTTCGTCGGTCCATTGAAGAAAAATGATATTCACCTCCTCATTGGGTGTTATCATTTTATTTCGAATGTTGCCATTGGTGCTAATAACATCAAAATTGATGTTCTTCGCTTCGGGAGCCAGTGTTTTGAGCACTTGCTCCCAATCTTTGAAGTAAATACTATCGTTAAAGATCTGGTATGAATTAATCCTTGCCAATCCATTACCGCTATTCTTGAGGACAATTCCAAAACCTCTGGAATTGTATGTTTTTCCTAGGGTTAGGTAAGGATACATAGTGGCTTTTTGCTGCATCCTAAGTATGCGTACTTCTTGTACCGAAATGAGCAATGCTGAAAAACTCACAAAAAGGGCTGTACTAGCTACTACAATGTTCACATTGGTTTTTTTTAGAACATTGATTCCATTTCGGATTATTTTCATCAAGGCGGGGATATCTATTGGTTCTTTCGTTCTCTTATTCGGTCGGTTTTTAGATCAGATCGCGGTTCTCTCTTTGGGCAGCTTGCCGGTCATCTCCTTCACGATGATAGTCACCAAGGCCATTCCTTTGACTGTTAGGCAATGATAACACAGAGCGATGTACCTAGAGTCCCGAAAAGTGCAGTGAATGTCCTAAAAAGTGTTCAGGAGGTTTTGTTTTCAAGTTGCCGTTTCACAAATTCGGAAGGAGACATCTCGAGTCGTTCCTTGAAGAATCGGTAAAAGGTCGACTTGGAGGGAAATCCCGCTTCCAAGGCAAGGCCAATAATCGTATGCGTAATATACTGACGGTTACGCAACCGATATAATACCTCCTCGAGTCGATAATCGTTCACGAAGGTCGTATAGGATTTTTCGAAGCCTCGTTGGATAAGTTTGGAGGTGCTGCGTTCTGAAATTCGTAGCCTACTACCCAGCAAGGTCAAATTAAGATCAGGATTGCGATAAATACGCTCGTATTCCATCAAGTGCCGAAGCATTTTGAGCTGTTGTTCGAATGCGACCATATCATTTTTAAAAACTAACATTTATCTGGTTTTTTTAATTGCGATGCTATTTCCCTGTTCGGACCTACGACGACTATATGAAAAGCCTAAGCACGATACAATGGATACCCTCAAAATAATTCTACGATAGTATCCTCATCGGTCGCTTTAATGGTTACCAGGAGTTTCTTTAACCCTAGTGGATTTACCTTGTATACCTTGGTTCCCGTTGTCCATTTTTCCTTTCGAACCTTGCCGGGCATCATGGGAAAGCCGTAGCTAAAGTTCCTACCGTCGGGCTTTGGGCCAATGACATAGAAATTATTTCTATTGTTGGAATTGTTCTTTATTTTGAAACTGATATAGCGAATTGTTCCATTGGTAACCGAATTTGCATTGGAAAGCGCATTCTTAATGTTTCCCTTTATTCTTTTAGGTTGCCCTATAAGTTCCAAACTGGCTTCCTTTGAAAGTTTGGCATCCAAAAGGTCGATGGGGTCGATAACCGCTTTCCCATGTCCCCAGATGTTCAGGAATACCTCCTTGGCTTTGGTTTGTCCCGCATCGACCCATCCGTTTTCAGCCCCCACTCCCAAGATGTCGGTTTTACCGCTTATGAGGATCGTTCCATTGAGTGCGACGGCATTAAACGTCTTCGTATCCAGATTAATGATTCTGACCATGGCGTTGGTGCCTTGCTGTACACGTTTGATGTTTGGGCCCCCGATGACGATTTTCATCCGTTTCGAAGCCTGTATCCACTCGTCCTGATCGAGCTTGAGGGTACCGTCCACAACCTCTGTGTCGATCAAGTCGAACAAATTGCTATCGGTAGTGATTCGGAACCCTTCAGGTTTGCTTGGGTCTATAAGAATATCGGCATAGAGGCCGATCTCCAAATCCGTCAGGTTCGTAGCGGGGAAGCCCCTTGTCTCTATATTCCCGTTTCCTTTCACCTGGGCGATGGCGGTCGTTCCTACGAACACCATTAATACTAGTAGCTTTTTCATATCGCTGGTTTTACTGTTTTATTTGTTCTCCATGGGGATCATTGAATCTTGCAATATAGGTCAGCCTCTCAGGTTCATACTTGAAATGAAGTACCCTATTGCCTTGACCCTTCAACTCATAAATTCCGTTTTGGTCCACGAATTTGAACTCGGCTTGATGATCGGCCGTTTTCCTTGTAACCTTCAACTCATAGATGCCATCCTGTTCTTCATCTGACATCGGTATGATTCGGTCCCAAGGGGGAGAGGTAAAGTTTCCTTTGATTCCTACTGCGGTGATGCTGTCGATTGCTGTTGCATCCACCTTAAATGTAACCGTCTTTAGATGGGTTTCCTGGACACAACTTGTAAAGCACACAAAAATTATGGACAGTAGGGGGACGAGGTTTTTGGATCGCTGTATCATCATGGCCTTGTTTTTATAGTTTTGTGTAGGATGTTTTATTCCGAATCAGCACCTCTGTGGTATCTTTGTAGGATACCTCCTTACTTACCGAGAACGTATTTTCAGTGATCAGATAGGTCTTTGTCATAATTGCGGGTCGATTATTATCCTTCCCTTCATAGCGGGTCACAATTTTCAGATACCCGTTTTCACCGACTTCTTTTTCGATGACTTCCTCTTTTCCCAAGTACTTGCCATCGCTACTGATTTTAATGGTATCGGTTCCATTGGCGCTGGGCTCATCGGTATATTGAGTGTCCATACTGATTTTGTTACCCTTAATTTTTAGTTGCATGGTGGTGCGTAGCTTTACCTCTCGACCATCACCGTAGTTCACGTACATCAAATTGCCTTTCCATGAAGTACCATCCAGATTTTTAAAGTCGGATGCGGTAAGGGTGGTTTGTGCGTTTAAGGCGTTTATTGAAAAGGCCAACGCCAGTAAAAGAATAGTTCTCATAGTTTTAGGTTTTAATGAATTGTAATTTGTTTGCGATAACGAAGTCCAGCCCAAATCGACCCGAACCCAAATAGAGGTGATAGATGGCTACCCAAAGAAATCCCATGGCCGGAAGCATGCCCCAAGTGCCTTGACCCCATTTCTGAAGAAAGATGGCCACCAACATGGTACACATAATAAGAAAGGAAGCCACCCGTGTTTTGAGGCCAAATGCCAGGAATAGGCCACCGACGGCTTCACTAAAGGCGCCCATCCACGCGAAAAAAGCAGGGGCGACCGCAAAGATTCCTCCATATTGGGCCACATCTTCGGGGAACCAAGCAGCTACCTCGAACAATTTAAGATTTTGGCCGTCGGGCGTCCAGGGCATCCCAAATTTGGAAGCTCCAAAATCAATGGCCAATAAAACGCCGCAAACAAATCTGATGATCGCAAACGTCAAATCGGCAATCCAATGTTCCTGTAATCTGGGAGTAATCAGTGCGTTTAGTTTTTTTTTCATCGAAATCGATTTTTAAGATTGAACAGGTCAAAATTGCGAATCGAATGGTGACTGCGGGTTTCAAATGGTACCCGAAGCGTCCCAAATACGATTTGAGACGTCTCAAATGGTACCGGGTTATTCGCTCAGCTTACGTTTTTGAGGAATTCGGACGGAGAGCTACCGGTGAACTTTTTAAAGACACGGTTGAAGGTGGCCTTGCTATTAAAACCCGAATCGTAGGCAACGCCTAGCAATGAAAGTTTTTTCTGCTTCCCTTCGGAAAAAAGTTTTTTGACCAGTTCAACCCGATATTCATTGACGAAATCGTTAAAGTTTTTGCCAAAACCGGTATTAATGGTTTCCGACAATTGGGCTCGACTTAGTAGCAAGGCGTCGGCCAATTGTTTTAAGTTCAATTCCGGGTCCAGATAGGGTTGTTGGGTTTCCATGAAGTCAAGTAGCCTTTTTTTGTTGGCTTCAAGCTCGAGATTACCAATGGGTTTGGTCGGCACTAAACTTTCATAGGCCACGGAACGTTCCCCTGCTAGCTGACCGTTAGCAGGGAAATTGAGGCTTGTCAGGGAAGAGGTATCGGTAAAAAAACCTTTGATCCCTATGTAGATAACCGCGAGAGCGGAGAAAAACTGGTACCACCATTTTTGTATCCAACTCAATTCGGTCACTGTAAAATCGACCAGTTGTTGAATGATGGAATAGAGAAACAAAAAAGTATAGATATAGAGAAAGTTGCGAACCCAGTTCAGTTCAATCCTGTACGTATTGGAAAAATAATCCTTGATTCGTTTGCGATAGGCAAAATAGAGCTGTAGCGAAAAGGAGAGGTAAAGAAGCTGTTGCAATAAACTAAAGGTTTCGATAAAGGTCCCTGTAGGTCCCATGAAAAGTTTCGACATTAGGACACCGTTTTGGGTATCGCTAAAACCAGGCTGCCGGGCGTCGTATACAAATATGACAATTCTGAACAAGGCATACGCCAAGGCGGGAATAAAATGCCAAAGATGTTGTTGTTTAAAGCTGAAATTGGAAACAGTGATCGATTTTACGTAAAAGTAAATCAAAGGGCCTATGGCTAAGGAAAAATTGATGAGCCAGTAGTTGATCTTGGTGTTGCGATACGTATCGTACCATTCCATAAAACCAATAGTATAGGTGGTACGATGGTAACAGGTGATGAGTACCAGCAGGGCTAAAAACAGATACGGGAGGGTATTTTTTTTCCAGAATTTTTGCAGTAAAAGGAGCCCAAAAATGATGCCTTGACTCACTAATACCAAAAGGGGCGTCGAAAAGAGATTGAAGTTTGGAAAAACAAGAAACATTCGGCTATTCCTAATTTGAAGCTAAATATAACGAAATCCGATGGCCTCAAAGGGAAGGGGAACAAAATGGGACACTTTTACAAGAAAGATACCCCTACCGATAAATGGTTATCTCAGCTTCGGGTATTCCTCGGGGTCGACTTCATGCATAATGGCATATACTTTTTCGAAAATGTCCTCTGCATTGGGTTTTGAAAAGTAATCGCCATCGGTACCGTATGCAGGTCTATGGGCCTTGGCCGTCAGTGTTTGTGGGGCACTATCCAAATACTCATAGGCCCCTTGTTTTTCGACGATATCGTTTAGAAGGTAAGCGGCGCATCCACCGGGAACGTCCTCATCAATAATTAACAATCTATTGGTTTTGCGAACACTTTTAACGGTGTCATGACCTATGTCAAAGGGCAAAAGCGTTTGCGCATCGATAACCTCGGCATCGATACCGACCTCTCTCAGCTCTTCCGCCACTTGGAGTACAATGCGAAGCGTGGAGCCATAGGATACCAAAGTGATATCGGTTCCTTCCTTCAGGGTTTCTACAACCCCAATGGGTGTGCATAGTTCCCCAAGATTGTTCGGAAGGGGTTCTTTAAGACGGTATCCGTTTAAACTCTCGATAACCAAGGCAGGTTCATCGCTTTTCATGAGCGTATTGTAAAAACCTGCTGCCTGGGTCATGTTTCTAGGGGAAAGAATATACATACCACGCAGAACATGGATCAATCCACCCATATGGGAACCGGAATGCCAAATGCCTTCCAAGCGGTGGCCCCTGGTGCGAACGATCAAAGGTGCTTTTTGTTTCCCAAAGGTACGGTATCGCAAACAGGCCAAATCATCGGTTAAGGTTGGCAGGGCATAGAATATATAGTCTAAATACTGTATTTCGGCTATGGGCCGCAAACCCCTTAGGGCCATACCAATTCCCTGTCCTATAATAGTGGTTTCCCGTATACCGGTATCCGCTACCCGTAACTCCCCATATTTTTGTTGAAGCCCTTCGAGTCCTTGGTTAACATCGCCAATGGTTCCGCTATCCTCTCCGAAGACCAATGCCTCCGGATACTTTTCGAACAGCTTGTCAAAATTATCCCTAAGGATTATTCGACCATCCACTTCCTCGGGATTCGAATCGTACGTAGGCTTTACCGCCTTAATATTACTCGCCCTGTTAGGAAGCTCGCTATATAGGTTGGCACTGTATTTGGGTTGGGTTTCCTCCAAAAATCGGTCGATCCATTTTTTTAGATTCCTTTTTTCGGTGGTTTCATTGCCTAGGAGGTATCGCAAGGCCTTTCTGCCAGCGACCGCCAAGTCTTTTTTAACAGGCTCCTCTACCGCTATCAGATCGTTTTTGATTTTTGTCAAAAAAGTTTTGTTGACACTGTTTTGAGCAGCTTGCTCCAAGAGACCGACCAAGGTTCGTTTTGATTGTTGGTGTTCCAAAAGGTACTCCGCCCAAGCTTCCTTTTTGGCGGCTCGTACCTCGTTCTTAATTCTTTTCTCTATCGTCTGCAGCTCTTCATCGGTGGCGATACCGGATTCCAAGATCCATTCCCTAAAACGTTTGTTGCAATCGTTTTCAGCCTCCCATTCCAATCGTTCATTGCTTTTGTAGCGCTCGTGGGAACCGGAGGAGGAGTGGCCCTGAGGTTGCGTAAGTTCGGTGACGTGGATAATAACCGGTACATGCTCTTCTCTTGCTATATCCCCTGCATTCTCGTAAGCATGCATCAGGGCGGTATAGTCCCATCCCTTAACTTGGAGGAGCTCAAACCCGGGATGGTTTTCATCCCGCTGAAATCCGCTCAGCATTTTCGTAATATCTTCCTTGGTAGTATGGTATTTGTTGGGCACCGAAATACCGTATCCATCGTCCCAGATACTTACGACCATAGGAACCTGCAACACTCCGGCTGCATTGATGGTCTCGAGGAACATGCCTTCACTGGTACTGGCGTTTCCAATGGTGCCCCAGGCAACTTCACCGCCGTTTTTCGAAAATTTGCCCGAATCGACATTCTCTAGTTGTCGATACATCTTTGACGCCTGTGCCAAACCCAGCAATCTGGGCATTTGACCCGCGGTGCATGAAATATCGGCGCTGCTGTTCTTTTGTTGGGTCAAATCGCGCCAGCTACCATCATCGTTGAGACTATACGTCAAAAAGTGACCGCCCATTTGTCGTCCCGCACTCATGGGCTCCTTTTCGATATCCGTGGTGGCGTAGAGGGCGTGAAAGAGCTCTTTTGGCTTCAGTAGGCCCAACGCCATCATAAAGGTTTGGTCCCGATAATAGCCACTACGAAAATCCCCATCCTGGAACGATCGCGCCATGGCTAATTGGGGAAGTTCCTTTCCATCCCCGAAAATTCCAAATTTGGCCTTCCCCGTAAGCACCTCTTTCCTTCCCATAAGGCTACAGGTTCTACTCAAAACCGCTATTTCATAATCCGAGAAAATCTGTGTCTTAAAATCCTCAAAAGAAATGTCATTGCTAGTTTTGGAAGAGAGTTTCATAAAGGGGCATTTGTTTCGCACAAAAATAGTACATCCAAACTATTTTTGCAATGGCTTCGAGACGATAATTATTAAATTATTCTCAAAAAAATACAACAATAATTAGAAATATTTCAAATTCAAATTGATAAGGCATCAATTTTTTGACAATACCATAAATATCAAAACCATTTCCTTGTAAAGAGACCTATGAGGGTCTTGATGTCTACGGTCACGATGAAACGTATTTTTTCGCCGTAGTCGGGTTGGGCAATTTCCCAACCATTGTTGGAGTACACGGGAAAATAAAGCTCGAAGTAATCGGTGACGAGATTTGCGCGTATCCCGGAATCATAGACGAACTTGCCATCGACACCCCTGTTTTTCACATAACCCAAGTCCCCGTACATTTCGACCCATTTCCATAGATTTACACTGGTGTTTACAGTGGCAATCCAGTCATTGGAAAAGCGATAGCGTTCGTCTAAAATCGATTTGAATCCGCCCTCGGCGATAATAATCTGTTGACTATAAATGCCTGTTTCTTCAGATCGTCCCAAGTAATTGTAGTCAAATAGATAATCTTTTGGGCGGTCCAAGGCAAAATTGAAAAAATCGATCTCAGGGTCTATGTTGTTCCACAAAAATTTTCCTGCGTAGAATCGTATATTGAACTGGGTGTTGTTTTCAAAGAGTTTTCGATATTCGGCCTCTAGTGATAACTTCGTGAATTTATCTGCTTGTTGAAAGTCCAAGACCCACGATTTGTAGTCGACAATATTGTTGTCGATATTGATATATCGCGCATTAAAAACACTATAGTCGGGGGTGTCGGGCGCGTTTCCGGCGGCAATAAGGCCCTCGTCCAAATCCCTGAAAATATTAATGTATCGAAAAGAAAGGAATTGTCTTTTGTTCGACCTCAAATCTTTAGGTCGCCATCCAAGGCTCATCGAAGGGGTGAAGGTCGAGTATCGTGAATTGACGTCGAAGTGGGAAGTAGACCCCCGTATTCTATAATTTGCGACATAAAGCCCACTTTTGTTCAAGTATTGTCGGTAACTGAAGCTACCGTAACCAACAAATGCCTTTTCCCTGAAGGAGTAGGAGGGAGCCACATCATAAACGAAAGGGCGTTCTAAAAAGGTTTTATTGTACAATCGTAGACCAGGGGTCCATCCGTCGTAAATATTAAAATTCAGCACGGGTACATAGAAGACCTGATTGTAATACGGATTCTCGGAGTCACGAAAGAAGGTGAATTTTAATTTCTTATTGCTTGAAAAAAAACCTTTTAGCGATTTCCAGTTGTCACGTTGGTTAAATTCGGGTATTTTCTGGTCATAGTTCAGCACTAGGCGTTCTTCACCATTCCTCGGTATGGTAAATGTCTCCTGGTCCTCGATATTATTGAACCAATACTTTGAAACGACGGAATCATTCCGCAGACCGAACAGGGAAATCGGTACATTGGTACCTTTTTTATTCTTTAGGGTAACATAAAGCGAATCCTCGGTCTTCTCGACCTCCTTAATTTTGAAATCGATACGGCGATCGGTCGATACGTATTCTTGAAAGAACCAATTGATGTCGATATCCGTTGATCTTTTGAGTATCGATTCAAAATCAAGGGTCTTCACCCGGTTTTTTTTGTAAAACTTGTAGAATGTCTTTATGCTGCTATCAACCTTATCCTTACCGATGTAACTTGCCAGGTAGGCCAGTCCTAGTCCGGCTTTGTATTTGTTCGCTATTTTTTGATTGAATCTCAGCAGGGAATCCTGTGGGGTGCTCAAGGGTTGGTCCTGGTTTCTTCTGGCAGTAAGCATGTACAGGAAGGGATATTGTTCATTAAAATCCATCTTCGCCAAATTAAAGCTCCTGATTCCCCATATATTAGACAGTTTCCCAAGTAGTTTCTGGTCTGAATAATATTGTTCTACATAAGCGATCATTAAATAGTTGGCAATCGCATCGTTCACCCATTGCTCTTTTCTGGGATTCAGATATATCGACTCGTTCAAGATGCTCCTGAGGGCCGTTTTGAGGAACTTCATTTCGAATTGAAACTGCTCCTCATAGGGTCTAATAAATCGAGGAAGTTGATTCAGACCGTAAAGTGGATTTTTACGGTATTCGATTTCGCTAACCAATAACTGGGAATGGGGATACTGCCCTAGATTTTCGGCGATAAACTCGGAAATTTTCAAAATTGATATTCCTTGGGAAATTTCGTCGTATTTCGGGGCGTCGATATCGGTTACGATTGTCATTTGGTTGGTTACGTGGGTCACAAAACGATTCTCCGGTTCCAAGATAATTTCACAACTCTTGCGATTTTTACCAATCAGTTGCGATTGTTGCCCGTTGGGAAACTCAGTGTTGCCTAGGACACCGTAGTTCGAAGCAATGAATAGCCTTGAGGGATAGGTGATGTTGATGGTCGTATTGGTAACACCGGTATACAGATCCTCTAAATCGTGGTTGGAGTATAATTGCCATTCCCCATCAAATACTGCAGGGGTCAGGTACCAGTCTTTCAAATAATAGGAGTTCCTATTGGTATATCCATAGTCGGTATATTTCTTTGGAGGAAGCTTTACATTGTAGGTAATGAATAATTTGGCGGATTCCCCTGGGCCAAGGGGTTCGTTCAATTTAATTCTAATAATGTCTTTTTCAGCGGTCCGGTCTAATTGTAATCCGCGGTAATCATTGTCCACGGCACTAATAATCAAGGTGCGCCCACGTTCGCTATCCTTTGCCAAGTGAAGACTTCGCCTAAATTCATCTGCAAAACGTTTCGCCAAACCGGTGTTTTTATCGGAATAGGAATGTGCCCAGTCGTTAAAATATAGCGTTTCCAAAGCGATTTTGGAATCGTTCTTATAAGTAAACTCCTGATTGACGGTAATTTCCTTGGTTTCCGGATTCAAATTCGCCGTCACAATATTGGTGTGCTGGCCATACAATGCATCCGTCTGGAGGAAAACGGATAAAAAGGGTAAAATGCAACCTATGAAGACGGTTTTTTTCAAGGAAAATCTACATTTTAGAAGTTGGGACTCAAAAGATGACCCTTATAGAAAGCGTCGATGATTTCGACTACTTCCTCCTTGGTGTCAACAATATGGATCAGATCAAGATCTTGCGCACTTATATTCCCGGCATGCAACATGGTATTCTTCACCCAATCGAGCAAACCGCTCCAGAAGGTAGTTCCTACTAAAATTATGGGGAATGTTTCGATTTTGTTGGTTTGGATCAGGGTAATTGCCTCAAAAAGTTCATCCAAGGTTCCGAAACCGCCGGGCATTACGACGAATCCTTGCGAATACTTGACGAACATCACCTTCCGGACAAAGAAGTAATCAAAGTCCAAGCTTTTGTCATCATCGATATAGGGGTTGTCGTGCTGTTCGAAAGGAAGGTCGATGTTTAGTCCCACTGAAGTTCCACCGGCGAGGTGCGCCCCTCGATTCCCGGCTTCCATAATGCCCGGACCTCCACCGGTAATTACACCATAACCGGCTTCGGCTATACTTTTGGCTATGTCTACCGCCAGCTGGTATTCTGGACTTTTATCCTTTGTTCTTGCAGATCCAAAAATGGAGACACAAGGTCCAATGGTACTCATGCGCTCAAAGCCGTTGACAAATTCCCCCATAATCTTGAAAATGGCCCAGGAATCGTTGGTTTTCATCTCGTTCCATCCCTTATGGTGCTTTTCGTTTCTCATTTTTATTGGTTAACCTCGGTTAATTGATTCATTATTATATGGCTAATGGGTCACTACACTTTCCTGTAGCTCACGCTTCAAAAACGTTGCGGTGTAGCTTTTTTCATCTTTGATGATTTCCTCAGGGGTACCTTTAGCAACAACCATGCCGCCACCGCGACCTCCTTCATAACCGATATCTATAAGGTAGTCGCACATTTTGATGACATCCATATTATGCTCTATGACCAAAATCGTATTTCCTTTGTCTACTAACCGGTCCAGAACTTCCATCAAAACCCGAATATCCTCAAAATGTAGGCCTGTGGTAGGTTCGTCCAAAATATAAAAAGTATTCCCCGTATCCCGTTTTGATAGCTCAGTGGCCAATTTAATTCGTTGTGCTTCCCCTCCCGAAAGTGTGGTAGATTGCTGCCCTAACGAAATATAGCCCAAACCAACATCTTGGATGGTTTTAAGCTTCCGGTAAATCTTTGGGATATTTTCAAAAAAGTCGACCGCCTCATTGATGGTCATCTCCAATACATCGGCAATAGATTTCCCTTTATAGCGTATTTCCAAGGTTTCCCGGTTAAAACGCTTTCCGTTGCAAGTTTCACATTCCACATATACATCCGGAAGAAAATTCATTTCAATCACGCGGAGACCACCTCCTTGACAGGTCTCGCATCTACCGCCCTTTACATTAAAGCTGAAACGTCCGGGTTTATAACCGCGTATCGCCGCTTCGGGTGTTTTCGTGAATAGGTTTCGTATTTCACTGAAAACGCCTGTGTAGGTCGCTGGATTGGAACGCGGGGTACGGCCAATCGGGGATTGGTTGATATCAATTACCTTATCGATATGCTCCAAGCCCTTGATTTTTTTGTAGGGCATTGGTTTTTTCACTCCATTGAAATAATGGGCGTTCATAATCGGATACAGCGTTTCATTGACGAGGGTAGACTTTCCGCTTCCCGATACGCCGGTTACCCCGATCATTTGTCCCAGTGGAAAACTCACCGTAACGTCTTTCAAGTTATTTCCGGTGCAACCGGACAAGGTTATGCTTTTACCGTTTCCTTTTCTACGCTTCTTAGGGACTTCAATTTTTTTAACACCGGTTATGTAGTCCGCAGTCAAGGTGTGATGGAACTTTAACGCATCGGGAGTACCTTCGGAAATGATTTCGCCGCCGTGCCGGCCTGCTTCCGGACCGATATCAATAACATGGTCCGCGCGCTCGATCATATCCCGGTCATGTTCCACTACGATTACCGAGTTCCCTATATCTCTCAAAGATTCCAACGATTTGATCAAGCGATCATTATCCCTTTGATGTAGGCCAATACTGGGCTCGTCCAAAATATACAGCACGCCCACTAGTTGCGACCCGATCTGCGTCGCCAGACGAATGCGCTGCGCTTCTCCACCAGAGAGCGATTTGGAACTCCGGTGTAGTGAGAGATACTCCAGTCCTACATCTAATAGAAATCGAATTCTTGCACGAATTTCCTTGATGATTTCCTCCGCGATCTTTAATTGGTTACCGCTAAGTTTTTTTTCGAGCTCCTCAAAGAAATCGGCCAATTCACCGATATCCAAATGGGCGAGTTCGGCAATGTTCCTTTCATCTATTTTAAAGTTGAGCGATTCTTTTCTCAACCGAGATCCCAGACAGGTTGGGCAAGTGATTTTATCCATGTACTCCTTGGCCCAACGCTTGATGGAGGTTGAATCTGCTTGCTCAAACTGGTTTTTGATAAAGTTCGAGATGCCTTCATAGTCGATTTTGTAATTTCGTTTAACCCCCAGCGTTTTCGAATCGACTTCAAATACTTCATGTCCCCCGTTCAATAAGATATTGATGGCTTCCTCGGGTATCTTGCTTATCGGGTCGGTTAGTTCAAAACCATAACGCTGGGCGATGGTCTCTATTTGTTTAAAGGCCCAAGACTTTTTGTATTCTCCCAATGGTGCGATACCGCCTGATTTGACGGACAATTTTTTATTTGGAAAAATTTTGTTTTCGTTTACCTCGTATACATGTCCGAGACCATTGCACTTGGAACACATTCCCTTAGGGGAATTAAACGAAAAGGTATTGGGTTCAGGGGAAGGGTAGGAGATACCCGTAGTCGGACACATCAGATCCCGGCTAAAATATCTTGGCTCCAACGCTCCTTCCTCCAAGACCATCAGTACGTCGTTTCCACTGTACATGGCCGTATTGATGGTTTCTGAAAGTCGTTTGTCCAAATCCCCGGAGTCGGTTACCTTCAACCGGTCGATAACAATTTCGATGTCATGGGTCTTGTAACGGTCGACCTTCATACCCTTGATGATGTCGACAATCTCGCCATCGACCCGCACTTTTACAAAACCTTGTTTTGCGATTTGCTCAAAAAGTTCCCGATAGTGGCCTTTTCTTGACTTGATGACAGGCGCCAAAATATTGATTTTCTTATCCCGGTACGACTCGATGATCAAGTCCTTGATCTGTTGGTCGCTGTAGCTAACCATTTTTTCACCTGTATTATAGCTGTAGGCATCACCAGCCCGCGCATACAACAGGCGAAGAAAATCATAGATTTCGGTAATCGTTCCCACAGTGGACCGGGGCGATTTGGACGTCGTCTTTTGCTCGATGGCGATTACGGGGGAAAGCCCATCGATCTTATCCACGTCGGGCCGTTCCAGCCCGCCGAGAAACTGGCGGGCGTAGGCGGAGAAGGTTTCGATGTACCGTCGTTGTCCCTCGGCATAGATGGTATCGAACGCAAGGGAAGATTTACCACTGCCCGATAGACCGGTGATGACTACTAGTTTCTCCCTAGGGATGGTGACATCGATATTCTTCAGGTTATGGACCCTGGCGCCCCGTACTTCAATATTTTCCTCGTAGTTGATCATTTTCATCTGTTAAATGGGTGTTGCTTTTCCGAAACAGATGGAATTCCGTTGAAACGCTTCAAAGAAATCGTTTCAATCATTATAAATTCTCATTTCAAAGCAAAGTTGCGAAGTTACAATTTTGACTACTAAAAAGTAAATCAAGTCGGCTTATATCTTTGTTAATTGCAAGGTTCCTTCTAAATTAGCAACCAAATTAAAAATGTTGAAATGCAGCTTTTAGGAATCGGATCTAGAATTCGGCACAGTGAATTTGGTAAAGGGGTAGTAACCAATGTCACGGCTAAACACTATTGGGTCACATTCATGGAAAATGGATTGGAGACCATTGATTTGGATAGTGACGTCGAGGTGATCGAAGCGGTCGAGGACGAGGTCGACACCATTAGTTTCTCCGAAGTGGAGCAATCACTCATATCCATTCTCAGAAGATGGAGTGATGCCACCTCACTTACGCCCATTGCGGATAAATGGAAGGGGGGTAGTCTGGTGCTCAAACCCGGGGATGCCAATCTAACGGATAAGGAGATGCCCATTGACACTTTTTTTCATAAAATTGTAATGGTGCGGGACAGGTTACGGGTGATGGAACAAAAAATCAATTCGAGCAAAAACTTGGACGACCAGGAAAAAGTGGATTTACAACAGTATATTACCCGTATCTACGGTAGTTTGACCACTTTTAACGTACTGTTCAAGAGTAAGGGCGATCAATTCGTCGGGGAACGGTCAAAGTAGGCACACTGCAATTTTTCCTGTCTTAGAAAACAAGTCCAACCAATAAAAGTCGACCATCATGAACTCCTTTTTTTCTCGTTTCGTTAGCTGCATCTTATTGAGTTTTGTTTTAAACCTTTCCTTCGCGCAGGAAAAGACCAAGGTACTTTTAGATGCCGATACCGCCAACGAGGTAGATGATCTGTTCGCACTTGCCCGCATTTTGATGGAACCGTCCGTGGAGGTGATTGCCCTAAACGCCACCCAATGGCAGGCCAGCCATTGGACAACTCCGAATTCTATGGAAGATAGCCACCGACTCAATCAAATGTTATTGGGGGTTATGGGGCTTTCCGTTAAGACGAATCGTGGAGGAGCCGCTAGAATGTACGATTGGGGCGACCGCGCCCGTCACTCGGCCGCTGCCTATGAGATCATCAAACAAACGAAGTTGCTTAAGGAAGGGGAGAAGCTGAATATCATCGCTTTGGGAGCCTTGACAAACGTCGCCTCTGCCGTATTTATCGATCCTGAAATCGCACCCAAGCTAAAATTGTACTGGCTCGGCAGTAGTTACGATTTCGAGGAGGGGATATTGCTCAGAAACGATTTCAACTGCGCGATGGACCAATATGCCTTTACCCATCTACTTTTCTCAAAAGTCGAAATGCACATCGTCCCCGTGAACGTTGCGGCAAAGATGCAATTCAAATACGATGAAACAAGGCAAAAACTGGAGGGACACTTTTTGGGGGACTACCTACTAAAGATTTGGGACGATCATATCGATAGTGGCCGAAGGGCCCGTACTATTTGGGACTTATCGATTGTTGATGCCTTTATAAACCCGGAATGGGCCGAAGAAGTCCAAATAACCACTTCAAAAGATAATGGAAATCGCAACATATATTATTACAGGGACTTTGATGCGGACCGGATGCGAAAAGGGTTCTTTCAAAAAATTACAGCTTACAAAAGACCTTAAAAACAGACAACAGGAATAGGTACAGACCCATTTCCAAATTCAGAAGCTATCCATGCTCTAAACCGCCTCTTTCTTTTCGCTGAGATACTTCCAATAGCGTTTGGGCACGTGTTGCGTATGTAGCTTTCTGTTGATACGTGATTTTATGTGTGTGCTCTTAAAGTAATCGTTCCATAGGTCTTGGTATCGGTATTCCTCTCCTTGGAAAACATCGTTTTTTCGAACGCTGTTGGCATAAATCTCTTTGAGGTCCAAGGAAATAATCTCAACGGATTCCAGATTATGGTATAATCCATATTTTCGTTTCACATCATAAATAATCCATTCTTGATCTGCATAGCGCGAACGAAAATGTTTCGAAATCAGCGGTAATACGTCAAAATCGGGCTCGATATTGGCAAAATAAATACCGTCTTTGGTTAGTTGAAAGCGTACAAAGGCTTCCATTCGATGTTTTTCCCGACCGACGCTTCGGGCCAATTGGCTTATCTTCAAAATCAGGTCATCCGAAAAGTCGAAAGTACTGGTGGTATTTTTGGAAAACAGTTTTCGAATATACCGATAGAGCACGAACTCGATACCCCTCTGACCGCTGAGGTAGGCAAAGTATACATTCTTGATCGCCTCGTTACTTTTGGCCTGGATACCCTTCCAAACCCTTTTGGCCTTGTCCATTTGCGTAAAGACCGTTTCCGTTTCCGAAAATAGTCCGTTTTGGCAGCTACCATTCCGCTGTATATCGGCTACCGGTACTTTCTCTTCGAAAGCCTTGAACACCGTGGTTAAAAATCCGTTGAAACTTCCGTCGTAGATTAAAATTTTAGCAGTTTCCATCCCTAGTCGAATAATTGTAATTGTGTACTGTAGTTTTTTCTGAATTTCCCTTGGGAATTTTGTAATATCAACCCTTTCAGGGTCGCAGGTTCCAAATCTTTTTGATGCCAATGCCGCGAGTCACAGACCAAAAAATACCGGGCCCGATTGAGTGCTACCCCAATTTTTTTGAGATGTTCCCAGTTCAACTTCCGGAAGCGCCGGGCCTTTAGGATCCGATCGACCGACTGCATTCCGATTCCCGGAACACGGGCAAGCATCCTTTTGTCGGCCTGATTGACATCTACGGGAAAATGATGCAGGTTCCGTAGAGCCCAGCTTAGCTTGGGGTCGACCTCAACATCCAGATTGGGATAATGGTCATTCAGGATTTCGCGCACATCGAACCCATAGAACCGAAGCAGCCAATCCGTTTGATATAATCGGTTTTCCCTAAGCATAGGCACCTGTGAGCCAATACCGGGAAGGCGACTGTCTTCGGCCACGGGTACATATCCTGAATAATAGACCCGTTTCATACGGTAGGTACTGTAATAGTGGGTTGCGGAGTACATGATATCTTTGTCCGACTCTCCCGTAGCTCCGATAATCATTTGGGTGCTTTGTCCCGCCGGGGCAAAGGTCGGGGTACTACGGATCACCTTTTTTTCCGCTTTGTAGCGTCGTATTTCATCACGGACCTTACGCATGGGTTTGGTAAAATCCTCGTGCTTTTTATCCGGTGCCAATAGACGAAGGCCCGATATAGTGGGGATTTCGATATTCACGGAAAGCCTGTCCGCGTACAATCCGGCCTCGTACATCAATTCGTCACTGGCCCCTGGAATGGATTTCAAATGAATATAGCCATTGAAGTTTTCCTCTAATCGGAGCTTCTTGGCCACAGATACCAGGCGCTCCATGGTATAATCCGGATTTTTAAAGATACCGGAGCTCAGGAAGAGTCCTTCTATATAGTTACGCCGATAAAAATTGATCGTCAGGTCTACCACCTCCTGAATCTTGAAAGCCGCCCGCTTGATGTCATTGCTCTTTCGGGTCACGCAATAGGCGCAATCAAAGATACAGTGGTTGGTAAGCAATATTTTTAGAAGGGAAATACAGCGCCCGTCTTCCGTATAGCTATGGCATATACCCATTCCGGTACTGTTGCCCAAGCCTTTGCTTTTGTTGGTACGCGTGCTACCGCTACTGGAGCAGGACACGTCGTACTTGGCCGCGTCGGCCAGGATGTTCAGTTTTTCACGGATTCTTTCGAAGGACATGGCGTGTGTTGTAATAAATCCAAAAATATGGAATAATTCCTAATTATGGAAATAATCCAAATTTAATTTTGGACATACTCCAAATTTCGTATATTTGAAGAAGTTGCAACGATTTAGACACCATGGAAAACGAACTTACATTGAAACGCTTTACGGAATTACGACGGGAATTCGGCTATACCCAAGCAGAGTTTGCCAAATTGTTGGGTATTTCGAGCACAACCGCCGACATTGAACGCGGACGGACCAAACTATCCGGCAAAGTGGTCGCCGAACTCTTGAGGCAGTTCAAGGTCAACCCGCTTTGGTTGTTCGGGGAAAGCGAGGAGAAATATTTACAGCCATCCAATGTGAGCGTAATCCCAAAAGTGGTAACGGTCGACACTTCCGACCAGGATAACATGGTATTGGTCAATGCCAAGGCAGCGGCGGGATATCCGCAGAACATTCAGGATACCAGTTGGTACCAACAACTACCTGCATTTGATTTGCCGATTCCCGAATTTCGAAATGCCACCTATCGCGGATTTCAGGTGGAGGGTGATAGTATGTACCCCAATTTGAAACCGGGCGATTGGGTATTGGCCAGGGCCGTAGAGCACATCGATTATGTGAATGCCAATAGGATGTACGTAGTGGTTTTAGAGGATGCCGTACTGGTAAAAAAAATTGAAAGACGTCCAAACTCCAACAACATAACCCTTATTTCCCTCAACGAAAGTTATCCGCCTTACGAAATAAAACCCTTTCAAATACAGGAATTATGGGAAGTGAACAGCAAGATTACCTTCAGCCTGGATGCCACCACCGATAAAGGCTTGTTAAAGCAACTACAGGAGTCGATGGATGAATTGAAAAGTCAATTCAAGCACGTAAAAAAGGTGTAGAATAGGTGGCTAGGAAAACCGTAGGTTGTAGATGCCACTTTCCTTGAGTTTAAAGCCAAGGCTTTTGTATAATTGAATTGCCGCTAATCGATGATGTCCCGTAAATAACAGTATTTCATCCAAATGTCTTTTTTTACCCTCTTCCAATAGCGTTACCATCAGTTTTCTTCCGATTCCCTTGCCACGTTCATTCGCATCGACCACCACATCCTCGATCATGCCCTTATGTCCGGAAATAACTTTATAAAGCGCCATAGAGGCGATACCCACGATTTTTCCTTCCACAAGGCAGCACACAAAAACAATACGATCATCATTTTCCAATACCCGTGACAATTCAAGCTGGTCGATACGGGAGTTGAGTTGGCTGTAGAGTCGGGTGACTTGCCGTTGGAGGTCATCGCTTACGTCTAAGGAATGTAAGGTTTTCAATACCATAGCCAATGGTTTTGTATCTAAAATAAGAAAATTGGATAGGTAAGCTGGTAGGTATCCAAAAGCTTTGTCAAATATTGTATATTTCTACCCTGGTTTTTAAACCAGGTTTAAACGGGTCGAACTATTTTTCATGAAAAGACTTTTAGCTTTCTGGGCAGCGGTGCTACTCTTACAAACCATTCCCGCTCAAGAGGAGAAAGACACGCTGCTAGTCGGATATACCACCGCTCCTCCCTTCATCGTAGAGAACAACGGGGTCGCCCAAGGTATCAACGTTTGGTTATGGGAAAGGGTTGCCAAGGATTTGGATTTGGAATATCGAATGGTCCCCATGTCTTTTTCACCCATGTTGGATTCTTTGAAAGCAGGAAGTATCGATATAAGCATCAACCCTTTGACGATTACCAGCGAACGAAGTAAGTTGATGGAGTTTACCCACTCCTTTTACGCTTCGAATGCTACCATAGCAGTTGCGGAGCAATCCTCCTTTCAAAAACTCCTACAATTCATACAAGGCTTTTTTAGTCTGAACTTTCTAAAAGGCCTCTTGGTCTTATTGGGAATTATTATTCTTTTCGGGCTTGTAGGATGGTATTTCGAACGGAAAGCCAATCCCGAACATTTTAGAGGCGGTATCAAGGGGATTTGGGATGGCCTGTGGTGGTCGGCTGTCACATTGACTACCGTGGGTTATGGAGATAAGGCTCCCAAAAGCGGCTATGGAAAGGTAGCCGCCTTGATCCTGATGTTTACGGGACTTTTGTTCATCTCCGGGCTAACGGCCAGTATTGCCTCAAGCCTCACGGTGAATCAGCTAAGTAGTAATCCGGACAGCTTCAACGAGTTCAAGGACCGGGCCGTGGGATCGGTCAATAATACTGGGAGCATCCAATTCCTTAGGGCCCATTTCTTTAAAAACGTAAAGGGCTTCGATAATGTTTCGGTGGGGCTCAACAGTTTAAAGAACAATCGAATAGAGGCCTTTGTGTACGATGAGCCTATTTTGCAATATCGCATTCAAACGGATTCGACCCTTGGTACTATTTCAATTTTACCCATTAAGTTCGACGTGCAGTTTTATGCCTTTGGTCTGGCCAAGGACAAGGTGGCACTGGAACAGGCCATTTCACAACGAATCTTGGAAATTATCGAGACCGAGGAGTGGCGCATAGTTCTAAACGAATACGGACTCACGGAGATTTAGGGTACCCCCTGGATTTACTTATAGGCTTCCACATTCCCTATGTACAAAGTAATCGGTCCTATTTTATGGGAAGCGGGTAAAAACAGTCCGTTTGGCATCACTTTCCAATCGTCCCAAGTGGCCTCCAGACCGCCAATGGGTATGATTTTTACCCACATTTGATAACTTTTGGGAAAACCAGAGGAATCTAGTTTCCATAGGTACGAATCCCCTGGTGTCGTTCCTCCCGTGGTATAACTTACCAACAAGCCCTTGGAACCGTCTTCCAATTGCACGAGACTCCGCTCGGTGCCTTCATCAAAGACCTTGAAAGGAGCCACCAACCAAAAAGAATCGTTATTGAAATAGTCCAAGGCTTTTTGTGTCAAGGCGACTTTCCCTTCTCCTGTTATGAAAACGTTATCTTGCAAAACAGTACTACTTCCAGGGTCGTTTAAATTCAAGTTCACCTGATGGTTTGACCAAGAGACCTTTACCTTGCCGTTTTCCTTATCCCATTTATATCGATGTGCCCCACCGGCAAAGGTCCATTCCAAAAATCGCGTGGCCTTATACTGTTCGTAGTTGACCGCTTTGAGCATCTTTTTGGCCAGTGCATCCGCAGCAGGGCCGGTATTGCCTTGGGGTAGGGGTTCGTTATAGACCAGGTATAGCACCCCAAAGGCTATCACCCCCAACAATAGGAGTCCAAGAAGCGACTTTAAAAGAATTTTGCCAAGTCTTCCCATATCATTGTTGTTCGTTTTCGCTCTTATTAACAGCACTTCCTTTTCTTGGGCGAACCCAAATCGGAGCCTAGTACCCTACGGCCGCATCATCTCCCCGTTTATCGGCACCGCCTTCCAATGTACCGTTAGGCAACACTCTTATAGCGTCGACCTTTCCAATAATCGGGGTGCGTCCTTCATTGATAATATATCCTTTGGATTTGAGGACCGTTTTCAATTCTTCCGAAAACCCTTCGGGTTCGAACATAATCATATCGGGTAGCCATTGGTGGTGAAAACGGGGTGCGTTCACCGCTTCCTGCATGCTCATGTTAAATTCGTAGGTATTTAAAATCGTCTGTGCCACAGCGGTAATAATGGTAGACCCCCCTGGGGTTCCCACGACCATATACAATTCGTCATCCTTTTCCACGATGGTTGGGGTCATGCTGCTTAACATCCTTTTTTCAGGAGCAATGCTGTTGGCTTCGGCTCCGATGAGTCCAAACATATTGGGTACCCCGGGTTTTGCACTAAAATCGTCCATTTCGTTATTCAGGAAAAATCCCAGCGCATCGCAATAGAGTTTCGATCCGTAAGCGCCGTTCAAGGTGGTAGTGACCGAAACCGCATTTCCTGCGGCATCTACAATAGAGTAGTGGGTGGTTTCCATACTTTCCACCACTTCGATTTGACCTCTCTCCACTTCGGAGGATTGGGTGGCTTTTTCAAACGAAAAATCTGCCATTCGTTCGTCAAGATACCCATCGCTAAGCAGGACCTCTAGTGGGATATTGACAAAATCAGGGTCCCCGAGAAAATAATTGCGATCTGCATAGGCGCGGCGGGAAGCCTCGGTAAATAGTTGGATGGTCTTAGGGGAATTGTGTCCATAATCACCCAGGTCGTAGGGCTCCATCATCTTAAAAATCTGATTGATAGTAACCCCACCACTGCTCGGCGGACTCATGGAAATTATTTTCAAATCCTTATAGTCAAAAATGATGGGTTCGCGCCATACAGCCTTGTATTTGGCCAAATCCTCCTCAGTGACAAAACCTCCTTTTTCCTGTATAAAGGAGGCAAGTGTACGCGCCGTTTCCCCTTTGTAGAATCCGTCTCGCCCATTTTCGGAAATACGACTGAAGGTATTGGCTAAAACAGGGTATTTCAGGGTGTCCCCGACCTTGGCGTTAATAGGAAAAGAGGTGCGTCCTCCGTTAATTTCCAAAATCGATTCCTTGTAGTTTTCAAAACGTGCCGCCTGTTTCTCCGTAACGACGACACCCCTCTTGGCCAAGGCGATTACAGGAGCCATAATTTCTTTTAAAGGGAGCGACCCAAATTTTTCGTGGACTTCCACAATTCCCGCTACGGTTCCGGGAACACCTACAGCCGTAGCTCCCATCGTACTCATCCCTGGAATAACATTTCCCAAAGAATCCAGGTACATGTCCGGATAGGCCGACAAAGGGGCTTTTTCTCGGTAATCCAATCCGCCTACCTCCCCGGTGGCCTTGCGATAGACCATAAAGCCTCCTCCTCCCAAGTTTCCTGCAAAGGGATATGCTACCACAAGTGCCATTTCGGTCGCTACCATGGCATCGAAGGCATTACCCCCTTTTTGAAGGATTTCGACCCCTATTTTAGACGCTTCCTCCCTAGCGGATACGACCATCGCCTTTTCAGTGATTAGGCCCGTAGGCGGGACAAGGCGTTTGGCACAATTGATACTAAAAAATAGGCTGAGGAGCGGGAGAAGTAATTTTAAGCGGTTCATCGTGGATATTTGGAATTTCAATTGGATTTATAGTTCAGGTGATACGTTTGTTGTCGGTTATGGAAGCTGTTTCAAGTAATTCGTTTTTTACCAATTCCCTTATAAGGAATTATACTTCTGTTTTGAAAAAACCATTAGTTCCTCAAAGAAGTCGGTAAACTCTTTTTCAAAGATTTCATAATGTTCTTCGAGGTCTAAAATAGCAAAATTCATTTTGGAGCGATTTCGAGTCCTTCGATTCATGCCGTTCAACACTTTTGCGATGCCTTCCATCTTTGAATAGTTATAGATCCAATTGTCGGAAATCATGTAGGGCATCATTCTTTTGATGCCTTCCGGAAGTATCTCATAGCGCTCTTCCAGCAAATCATAAAACCGCTCTACGAAAAGCGACAAGGGGGTATCGGAATACCGTTTCCAGTTCTTGGCCAAAAAATGATCGTAATATATATCAACGATTACCCTGCTATAATGACTGTAGTTTTGGTGCAATCGCTTGCTACTTTCCTTGGGAATAGGGTGTGTATCGGTAAACGTGTCGATTTCCCGATGAAGTAAGATGCCTTTTTGTACGCGTGCCGGGAGATGGCCAAACTTATTGCCACGAATACTATCGGCGATAAAGTTACCAAGGGTGATGTCGTCATCGTCAAAGGACAAATAAATATGGGCTAAAAAGTTCATAGTGGTTCGGGTACCTTGTTAGGGTCGAATTTACGAATTACCCCTCGTTGATTAAAGGCAACCTTCTATATTTGCAAAAACTTTTTAATAGAGTATGACACTTATTAAATCTATTTCAGGAATACGTGGTACTATTGGAGGCAAGCCCGGAGACAATCTTACCCCGATCGATGCGGTGAAGTTCGCCGCGGCCTACGGTAGTTGGCTCAAAACCTACAGCCAAAAAGAGAAGCTTACCGTGGTCATCGGCCGGGACGCAAGGCTATCCGGTGAAATGATTCAAAATCTGGTGGTAGCTACCTTGGTAGGTCTTGGAATCGATGTGATCGATTTGGACCTTTCTACTACACCCACGGTAGAGATAGCCGTTCCTTTGGAGAAGGCGGATGGTGGAATCATCCTAACGGCCAGCCACAATCCCAAGCAGTGGAATGCCCTTAAACTTTTGAATGAAAAAGGAGAGTTTTTAGATGCTGCCCAAGGTGCCAAAATTCTTGAAATAGCGGAGAATGAGGATTTTGTCTTTTCCGAAGTGGATGATTTGGGAACGATTACCCGAAACGATGCCTACATCGATATCCATATCGATGAGGTCTTAAACCTGTCGCTGGTCGATGTGGATGTCATCAAACAAGCGAAGTTCAAAGTGGTCGTTGACGGGGTCAATTCCACGGGAGGAATCGCAATACCTAGGTTGCTCGAGGCCTTGGGGGTCGAAGTGATCGAGTTGTATTGTGAGCCCACAGGGCATTTCCCCCACAACCCGGAGCCCTTGAAACAACATTTGGGGGATATCTGTGAATTGGTGGTAAAGGAAAAAGCCGATTTCGGAATTGTGGTGGATCCCGATGTAGACCGACTGGCCTTCATCAGTAATGATGGCGAAATGTTCGGGGAAGAATACACCTTAGTGGCCTGTGCCGATTATGTATTGGGAAAGACCAGCGGAAATACGGTGTCGAACCTGTCATCCTCGAGAGCTTTGCGGGACATTACCGAGAAGCACGGTGGCACCTATGAGGCTGCCGCAGTAGGCGAGGTCAATGTAGTAACCAAAATGAAGGCGACCAATGCCATTATCGGCGGCGAGGGGAATGGCGGTATTATATACCCTGAAAGCCATTACGGACGGGATTCCCTAGTGGGTACGGCCTTGTTTCTGATGCTCATGGCGGAAAGGGGCGGTAGCGTTGCCCAATTACGCGCAAGCTACCCATCTTATTTTATGAGCAAAAAGAAAATTGAATTGACCCCGGGATTGGATGTAGACGGAATTCTTAAGGCCATGGCCAAAAAATACGAAGACGAGGAACTATCTACCATCGACGGGGTGAAAATCGATTTTACGGAGAATTGGGTGCATCTACGGAAATCAAATACCGAACCCATCATTCGTATCTACACCGAGGCACAAAGCCAGCGGGAAGCCGATGCCCTGGCGGATAGGATAATTGAAGAAATTGAAGAAATAGTAAAGGAATAAATTTCAAAAAGAACGGACCTTTTTGGCATTAGGAATTTTTTGCATTGGAACTTGAGGCGAACGCCTCGGGAACCTTATCCCGATGTTTCCAACGTTTATGGGTCCACAAGTAGTACTCGGGCTTCTCATAGATTTGCTGTTCGGCCATGCGCAGGAAGGCATCGGTAATCTCGTTTTTTTCCGTTTGTGTTCCAGCAGTGGTAATCGTAGTAAATTCAGCTTCGTAGTGCCCTCGCTTCAGCTTTGAGACCTTAAGAAAGACCACCGCCAAATCCATTTTACGGGCCAGGGTCTCCGCCCCGTTGATGACCGGTACCTTAATTCCCATAAATTCCGTCCAATATTGGGCCCTGTGTGCTTGGGGCGACTGATCGCTGACCATTCCGAAAACACCGGTAATCTGCTGTTGCTTGTTGCGAACAACCGTTTTTGCCGTTTCTTGCTGGGTTATCAGGGTGGTATTCCATTTGGCTCTCACCCTTCGAGCCCATCGATCAAAATACTTGTTCGTGATACGCTGGTATACCGCATAACCCTTGGATTGTATATGGTCGTTCATGCTCATATTCCATTCCCAACAGGCGTAATGGGAGCACACCACCAGAATGCTTTTTTGTTGCTCGATTCGTTGAATGAGCTCAATGTTTTTCAAGCGGTACCGCTTGGCGATTTCCGTTTTGGAGACATTCATCGTTTTGACCATCTCCAGAAAAACGTCACACATATGTTTGAAAAAGGCTTTTTCGATCCGTTTGATCTCTACCGCCGACTTCCCAGGAAAAACCAATTGCAAGTTTTCGCGCACTACTTTTCTTCGATAACCTACTACATGATATACCAGAAAAAAAACCACATCTGAAAACAGGTACGACAGCCGAAACGGAAGGATGGAAATAAGCCAAATAAACGGATAGGCCAGTATAAAAACGAGTAATTGCATTCAAAAAAATCTAGACAAATATAGCTATATTTGGCACGTAACATAATCGAACTGGATGTACGACATACATATTGCTACCATTGCCATTATTGCCGCCAACGTATTGGTATCCATTAAAGGGTTTGACGACCGTGCTTTCTTTGAACGTTATAAATTTGGAATTGCCCCGATTCAGTCGGGACAAAGGGAACGAATGCTTACCTCCGGTTTTTTACACGTAGACTGGACCCACCTGCTATTTAACATGTTGACCCTCTATTTCTTTGCGGGTGTTGTAATCTCTTGGTTGGGAGTGGGCAAGTTTCTAGGGGTGTACTTCATCAGTCTGGCGGCCGGTAGCTTATTGGCGGTATTCTTCCACAAAGATGAACCCTATTATAGTGCGGTGGGGGCAAGCGGTGCGGTTACGGGTGTGCTGTATGCGGCAATCCTGTTGCAACCCAGTATGAGTCTCTATCTATTTTTCATTCCCGTTCCAATTCCGGCTTATGTGGTCGGTATCGGATATTTGCTCTATTCTATTTATGGAATGAAAAACCGGGTAGGCAATATTGGTCATACCGCCCATTTCGGTGGTGCAATGGGGGGCTATGTCATTACCTTGCTCTTTCTTCCCAATCTTTTGTATACCGAGACCCTAATGGTCGTTTTATTGGCAATTCCCATCGTTATCCTCTTTGTACTCGAAAAAATGGGAAAAATTTAGCAATAGTACTGCGTAGAAGTTCTGGTAGGCAACGATTGAATAGTGAAAACAGGTCGTTCATCGAAAAAAAAGTAGGAATTTATACCATCTGCCGTAGTTTAGCGTTTGATTAGAACCCAAATCTAATTGGATAACCTACTTAGTATGAAAAAACTTTCCCTAGTGGCATTGGCCACCATGGCATTTTTAGTGTCCTGTAGCGACGAAACTACCGTTTATAGCGACCCGAAAGACGATGTGGTCCTAGAAGGCGATCAAAGTGTTCTTGACAACAGTATCAGCTTCGATAATTCCGGGGTGCTTGATATTTTTGAGCAGGATAAGTCCACAGGAAGATTCTCAAAAAGCAGTAATGACGGTGAGGCTGGGGATTACCCCTTGACCTTGGTGGCCCAAGTGAATTCACCTACCTATAGTGGTACTTTGCTTACCGCATCCCATGTAGATGTAGAGGGCGATTACGCCTATGTCTCCTATAATACGGCAGGCGCAACCTATTTAGGCGGTGTGGATGCGATTAACATCAGTGACCCCAATAATCCAAGGGTAACAGGTCGACTATACTACACGAACGCGGATATCAACGCTGTGAAATACGACAACGGCTATGTATACATTGCAGGTGGCTTCGACTCTGAAAAATCCGCAACCGCGGATTTCAACTCGTTCGTTGGAAAAATAACGGTTTCAAATGGTCGGTTTGACCTTGGGGGCGGGATTACCTATGGTTTTCAAGAAGGCTTTAATGCCACCGATGTCAAGGTAATGGGCGATAAGCTTTTAGTGGCCAGTGGTAAGGACGGCTTATTGCGAGTATATGATAAAAATACCGTAGAAATGGTACAGGAGGTACCTTTTGCCGACTTAAGGGCGATGGCGGTAAAAGATAACGATATTGCCATTTTGGACGGAAGTCATGGGGTTAGCCTGCTTGACGCGAATCTGGAAACGAAACAAGATATTGCCATCAACTCCGACTTTGGGGACTTTTCCAAACGTACCCTTGATTTTTATGAAGATAAGATTATTGTTTCTGAAGGTTCCAAAGGTGCCGGTGTTTATGATTTAAGTTCCGGAACGCTCTTGGAACACGTCCCCATTTTGATTAATCCCGACGGAGTAGATAGTTCGGACATCGTAACAAATGCGGTGGCAATCAATGAAGGGGTGGTGCTCATGGCCAATGGTGGAGCCGGATTATGTTTGTCGGAAGACAACGGAAACAATACCGACTTGGTCGGAATTATCGAGTTGAACGGATCGATCAACTATGTAGAGTCTAAGGGTGATTATGCTTTTGCCGCCTCAGGAAAGTCAGGACTCCAGATCATTAAAATGAACAAGCCCAGTGCCAGTCTGGTAGCAGCTTGTACTGAAACCCCTATTTACGAAGGAAGTTCAAACTTGAGTGTTGATACGGGTGCTATTTTGGCCTATAGTGGTTCCAAGCGATTTAGGACCTTGAATGTAAACGGGTCGCTCTTGCTATGCGGTTCTTGGACGGTAAGGGAAGCTGTGAACATCAATGAAAATGCCGTTTTCGAAATGAACGGAACACTGGTGGTCGCCCGAAACAATAAAAGAAGAAATGTTACCTTGGGTGAGGGCGCTACTTTTAGGGTGGAAGGAAATCTGACCATCTATGGTGATTTAATTTTGAATGAAGGTGCTACCTTGGAGTTTCTAGGTGCCAATTCCGTAGTGAATGTTTTCGGTGACGTTGTCAGAAACGGCAATACCGAAATAACAGGTACCTTCAGGGACGTACAGAATAAGTTCTAAACCGATACCGATATAAAAAACCAAGCCCCAATGGATCATTCCGTTGGGGCTTTTATTTTTTTGAAAATCGATTGGTTAGTTCAAAAGTTCGGACACCGTTTCCTCTAGGGCGTCCCCTCGAAGGTTTTTTGCTACAATTACACCGTTCTCATCCAACAGAAAAGCGGCAGGAATGGCGTCCACGTTGTACAATTTTGCAATGGGATCGTTAAAATATGCCAAGTTCGAGACCTGGTTCCAGGCCAATTTATCATCAGCGATGGCCTTTTTCCAGTCCTCTGCCTTTCTATCCAATGATACACCGATGACATTAAAGCCTTTGTCATGATATTTTTCATACACCTTCACGATGTTCGGGTTCTCGGCACGACAGGGGCGGCACCAAGCGGCCCAGAAATCAACCAAGGTCAATTTTCCTTTCACGCTTTCCAGGCTCAATTCGTTTCCGTTGGGGTCTGGAGCACTAAAGTTTGGAGCGGTTGCCCCGATTTCGGTATTTTTGGCCGTTTCTTCCTTTTTCCTGAACTCCTCTAACTTTTCCAATACCTTTTTGGCGGCTTTTGTTTCCTTTATTTCAGGGGAAAGTCCATCATACATGGCTTGAATCTCCTCGGTTGGAATCGTACGGGACGCCAAGGCCCGATCGATCAACAAGGCCGATATGAGTCCGTTGGGATGTTCCTTGATATAGGTGAGGTCGAAGTTCTTATACTCTTCCTGCAATTCGTTCATTTCTTCCTTGAGGGCCGTAAGCGTCGCATCGTCTCTTGAAGTACTTGCCTTTTGCATGTCTTCCTGAATCGATTGGGCCCTTTTGGAAATCCCTTGGAACTTCTCTAGATAATCCGCAAAAATATCGTTCTGTGGGGTGCCTTGGATTTTGGCCACATTCAAACTATCCTTCTGGGCCGACCATTCAATCTCCCCATTTTCTAGGACTAAAGCGGAATTTCCTTGAACCTGGTCTATAAAGAGGTAGTGCATTTCGGGAATACCGGCCATCCCCGTAAAAACAAATTTTCCGTTTTCCACAGTGGTGGTATCCACATCAACAGGCTGGTTGTTATCTCCGATTGTTTTGAGATATACCTTCGTTCCATTTTCGACCTCGCCCCGTAAACTGCCGTTCACGGTATACCCATCCGGCTTACTGTTACAAGCGAACAATACTGCTATAACACCAAGGGCTACAATACTATTTTTCATTTTTTTCTCTTGATTAAAGGGCAAAGGTAATCATATACCGAGTATTAAAAAAGCCCTGACTGTCTAGGTCAGGGCTTCGAAAATCCTATTTTGTTCTTACTAAAACTGATATCGGACCCCAAGGGCGATGTCAAAATCGAAATTATCCGAAAAGTCGTTGTAGCCAATAAGCCCTATTTCAGGTCTAAAATCCAGGGAGAGGAGTAGTGGAAAGTCAAAATTATATTCGATGCCAATATCTCCCGCTGCGAAAATAAAAAGGCCACCATCCGGATCAAAGGGCTCGTCGTCACGGAATCTAGGCTCGAAATCTACACTTCCCAATCCGCCCCCAAAACCGTAATACCAATTAAATCCACCATCGATGGGCAACACCCATTGATATAATCCGGCCAATTTGAAAGCATCATAGTTTCTGCTGTCCCGCCATCCGAGGTCCAGCTCCAAACGATTGGTGCGTTTGATCTGTTTTTGGTACGAGATTTCCGCCCCGAAACCGTCGCTATCCCCCAATCGCAATCCTAGGGCGTGATTGGAGATTTCCTGTGCGTTCATGGCCATTGTGCCAAAAAAGAATAAAAGCGTTACTGTTTTTACAATCTTCATAGGTATGTGTTTTGGTTCTTAATAAAAGGCGGTGAACATGCCCGCCTCAACCAATAAAAACTTAATTTTGCCCACAAAATTGTTCGACCTTGGATAAAAATTTACTAAAACAACTGGGGAGTTCATTGGAAGGAAGGCTCCTCAACGATTCCCTTACCAAGGCACTGTATGCTACAGATGCCTCGGTATATCGCAAAATACCACTGGCAGTTGCTTATCCCAGCTCGGTCGAAGATATTAAAAAGCTAATTCATTTTGCGAATGAGCATCGTATAGGCCTTATTCCAAGAACAGCGGGTACATCGTTGGCCGGGCAATGTGTAGGGGATGGCATCGTGGTCGATGTCTCCAAGAATTTCACCAATATTTTACAGTTGGATGTGGAACGGAAACAGGTGAAGGTGCAACCCGGGGTGATCCGGGACGAGTTGAACCTGTTTTTAAAGCCATATGGACTTTTCTTCGGTCCAAACACCTCCACCGCCAATCGCTGTATGATCGGGGGAATGGTCGGCAATAATTCCTCGGGTACCACTTCTATCAAGTACGGGGTTACAAGGGATAAGGTGGTCGCGCTCAAAACGGTGCTGTCCGATGGCAGCGAGGTAGCGTTCCAGTCGATATCGCAGGCGCAGCTAGAAGCGAAGATGGACGGGAATACACTTGAATCTTCAATTTATAAAAATATATACAAAGAGCTTGTAAACAGTGAAATACAGAAAGAAATTGCCTCTGAATTTCCCAAACGGCAGATTCACCGAAGAAACACGGGATATGCGGTTGATGAGCTGCTAAAAAGTAGTGTTTTTGGCGGTGACGAGGGGAACTTCAATCTCTGCAAACTCTTAAGTGGAAGCGAAGGTACGCTTGCTTTCACCACTGAAATCACCTTGCAATTGGATGAGCTGCCCCCAAACCTCTCCGCGATGGTAGTGACCCATTACCAAACGCTGGAGGATTGTTTGATGGATGTGGCGCCGGTAATGAAGCACGGGCTGCATACCTGCGAGATGATGGACAGGGTAATTCTCGATTGCACCAAGAACAATCGGGAACAGCTCAAAAACCGATTTTTTGTAGCCGGGGATCCCGCCGCCCTCCTTATGTTGGAGGTAAAGGCGGATATCGAAGCGGATTTGCAGGCCCAGCTAGAGGAACTTTTGGCCACCATAAAAGCATCGGGTCGTAGCTATGCCAGCCCGGTCTTGAGGGGCAACGAGATTCATCAGGCCCTTGAGCTGCGGAAGGCGGGACTGGGACTACTAGGGAATATCGTGGGTGACCGAAAGGCAGTGGCCTGTATCGAGGATACCGCGGTGGCGTTGGAAGACTTGAATGATTTTATAGGGGAGTTTTCGAAAATCATGAAAGGATACGGACAGGAAGCGGTGTATTACGCCCATGCAGGGGCAGGCGAATTGCATCTGCGACCTATTCTGAATTTAAAGAAATCCAAGGATGTTGCCCTATTTCGAAGTATTACCACCGATGTGGCCAAATTGACAAAAAAATATCGCGGGTCGTTCAGTGGGGAGCATGGCGACGGTATCGTTCGGGCGGAATTTATTCCTTTGATGATAGGGGAGCGGAACTATGCGTTATTGAAACGTATTAAATCATATTTCGATCCCAACACTATTTTTAATCCAGGGAAAATAGTGGATGCCTATGCCATGGATGCGTCTCTCCGATATGAAATCGACCGGGAGGAACCGGAGGTAGCGACCTTTATGGATTTTGCCGACAGTGAAGGCATCCTGAAAGCGGCCGAAAAGTGTAATGGTAGCGGTGATTGTCGCAAAACCCATGAAATGAAGGGTGCCATGTGCCCGAGTTACCACGCCACCAAAAGCGAAAGGCATACCACTAGGGGCAGGGCCAATGCACTTCGGGAGTTTTTAACCACGTCGGACCAAAAGAACCGTTTTGATCAAAAAGAGCTGAAAGAGGTATTCGACCTGTGTCTTAGTTGTAAGGCCTGTGCCAGTGAATGTCCAAGCAATGTCGATGTCGCTACCTTAAAGGCGGAGTTCCAATACCAATACCAAGAGGCAAATGGTTATCCGTTAAGGGCCAAGCTGTTTGCGCATAATGCGAAGCTCAATCGACTGGGGAGCAAGGTAGCCGGCTTGACCAACGCGGTGTACACTTTCCCCTTGTTGGGCGATTTGCTTAAAAAGGCGGCAGGGGTCGCGACGGCTAGAAGCCTCCCCAAAGTTTCAAGTGTTAATTTTCAAAAGTATTTACAAGAAGTTCAAAATCAAAATAGTACAAGAAATAAAAAAGTGGCCTTGTATATCGATGAATTCACCAGGTATATGGATACCGACCTGGGTAGGGATGCCATCGATGTTTTGGTGCGACTAGGGTACGACGTCACCCTATTTTTTGCAGAAAGTGGTCGCACCTACATCTCAAAGGGTTTTCTGAAACAGGCCAAAAAACTTGCTCTGGTCAATATCCCGGAACTGAAGGCATTTGCGGATGCCGATATTCCAGTGGTTGGACTTGAGCCCTCAGCCGTTTTGACGTTCAGGGATGAATATCAAAGACTTTTCGATGATGCAACCAGTACGGCGGCAATAGCATCCAACACCTTTTTGATCGAGGAATTTCTATCCAGCGAGATTGAAAGAGGGACCATTGCCTCATCTAGCTTTACGAAGGAAGCCAAAACGGTGAAAATACACGGGCATTGCCATCAAAAGGCATTGAGTAATCAGAAAGTCACCTTTGATATTTTAAACCTTCCTGAAAACTATTCGGTGTCTATCATTAGTTCCGGCTGTTGCGGAATGGCGGGCTCCTTTGGCTATGAGAAAGAACATTACGAGCTAAGTATGCAAATTGGGGAACTGAAGCTGTTTCCTTCAGTGCGAAAAACCGCCGATGACGTGATCATAGCGGCAAATGGTACCAGTTGCAGGCATCAGATATATGATGGCACCAAACGCAAGGCATTACATCCTGTCTCTATTTTACGAAAGGCCCTCATCAATTAAGGGTTCGCCGTAACGCTCCTTGTCCTCGTTTTTATCGGTAAGGGAGGCCACCAGTTCGTGCATGTCCATGTGCTTTATCTCCTCATCTGCAAAGAAGGGCGAAAGCTTGTCGTGATTGTATCGATATATTTTCCAGCGTTTGAAGGAATATTCCAAGGCAGTAAGATTTTCTACCCAATCTCCTGAGTTCAAGTACGTACACCGGCCTTTCTTGGTAATCATCAGCTCCTTTTTAGGGTGGTGTATATGTCCACAAACCACATAATCATAGCCGTTTTCAATGGCCAATTCGACTGCAGTCTTTTCAAAGTCCGAAACATACCGTAGCGCCCCTTTAAAACCATTCTTTATTTTTTTTGATAGGGAGTATTTTTCCCTGCCGAGCTTTATCAATACCCAGTTGACCAGTCGGTTGATCAGAATCAAAAGACTATAGCCGTATCCTCCTAATTTAGCCAGCCATTTGGCATTTTGAATAGAGACATCGAACACATCGCCATGAAAGAACCAAGCGTTTTTTCCGTCGAGTGGTAATACCAATTTATTTACAATACGAACATTTCCCATCACCGTGCCGCAGAACCTTCGCAGGGCTTCATCGTGGTTACCGGTAATATAATATACCTCCGTGCCTTTGGAGGCCATCCCAATAATCTTCCGTAACACTTTCATATGAGCCGGAGGAAAATAGCGTTTGCTGAACTGCCAGATGTCGATGATATCCCCATTAAGGACCAATTTTTTCGGCTGAATGCTGTTCAAATAGGTCAGCAATTCCTCTGCATGACAGCCATAGGTCCCCAAATGGACATCAGAAACGACCGCCATATCAATTTTACGTCTTTTCATGTACAAGCGCTTCCTGCTGTTTTTTAAACGCAACAATTATTCCTGCAAAATAAACCTATCGGTATCAACTAAGGATGAACAGGATATCAACAATTGGCGAATAGTAGGTTAAGTTATCTTTATCCGAAGAATAGAAATGTTAAGTAAACATTACCTCCTGTCTAATTTTGGTCGGCTCTGATTTAAGATTTACTTTTGTGGCTTCGTTTAATCCTTAAACAAGCATATGGCGGGCAATACCTTCGGAAACCTTTTCAAGTTGATGACTTTTGGCGAATCCCATGGTGTGGCGATTGGAGGAGTTTTAGAGGGATGTCCGGCCGGAATACAACTCGACCTCAAAGCCATCCAAAAGGAATTGGATCGACGAAAACCAGGGCAGTCGTCCATTGTGACCCAAAGGAAGGAGCCCGATACCGTGGAATTCTTCTCTGGAATCTTCGAAGGAAAGACTACCGGGACCCCCATCGGTTTTGCAATTCGTAATACCAACCAAAAATCAAAGGACTATTCCCATATCAAGGACTCCTACCGTCCCTCCCATGCCGATTATGTCTATGACCGCAAGTATGGTTTTAGGGATTATCGTGGAGGAGGACGCAGCTCTGCCAGGGAAACTGCCAGTAGGGTAGTGGCAGGGGCTATTGCCAAACAGTTTTTGGAGGATATTGAAATCAATGCCTTCGTATCCCAGGTCGGCGAGATAAAGATCGACAAAAACTATCAGGAGATGGATTTTTCGCTAATCGAGTCCAACCCCGTACGTTGTCCGGATCCCGATACCGCCAAAAAAATGGAGGCCTATATCAAGGACATTCGGAAAGAGGGCGATACTATCGGTGGGGTCATTACCGGAGTCATCCAAAATGTACCGATAGGATTGGGGGAACCGGTATTCGACAAGCTACATGCCGAGTTGGGCAAGGCGATGCTCTCGATCAACGCGGTCAAAGGTTTTGAATATGGTAGTGGCTTCCAAGGCGTTAAAATGAAAGGTAGCGTGCACAACGACCCCTTCAATACCGATGGCAGTACCAAGACCAACTACAGTGGAGGCATTCAGGGGGGCATTAGCAATAGTATGGATATCTATTTTAATATCGCATTTAAACCGGTCGCTACCGTCATCCAGGGCTATGAGACGATTGATAAGGAGGGAAACAAGGTACAGGCGAAAGGAAAAGGTCGCCATGATCCCTGCGTGGTTCCCAGGGCCGTACCCATCGTTGAGGCCATGGCCGCCCTGGTCCTCGCCGATTTTGTACTCCTCAACAGAACCATCAAGAAATAGGGCTTTCATCGTACAGTAGGTTCTGGTTGTTGCATAGGGCAAGCTGGTCAATCATACTCGGGTATCCCTTATCCAGGGTTGCTTCGATGTCGGCAAATCTAAAAATAGATGGATTTTATGCCAATCCAAGTCAAGTCCACTTTGGGGAGCGACCCTGTTTCTTTCAACCATTCCCTTTTCTTCTTACGTTCAAAAATAGTATCTTCCCTGCCTAAACCATACGATACATGCGGAAACTGGAATTGCACTGGAAAATCTTGATAGGAATGTTGCTGGGGTTGCTTTTTGGCTTCGTAATGACCTATCCGGATTGGGGCCGGGACTTTGTTGCCGATTGGATAAATCCCTTTGGAACCATCTTTGTAAAACTTCTTAAGCTTATTGCAATTCCACTGATTTTGGCCTCTTTGATCAAGGGGATATCCGATTTGAAGGATATTTCCAAGTTCAAGAAAATCGGACTGAGGACTATTGGTATTTATGTGTTTACGACCATAGTAGCCATCACAATCGGGCTTTTATTGGTCAACGTATTAAAGCCGGGGGATGGTATTTCCGAAGACACGATCAACAAGCTCTCTACGACCTATGCCGGTGATAGTGGCGTTACCTCCAAGTTGGATGAGGCATTGAAACAAAGGGAAAGAGGACCCTTGCAGTTTCTCGAGGATATGGTGCCCGATAATGCGATTGCCGCCATGAGCGATAACGCCTTGATGCTCCAGGTCATCTTTTTTACCATATTCCTAGGTATTTCGATGCTTTTGATCGGGGAAAAAAAGGCAAGGCCCCTCAAGGATTTCTTTGACGCCCTGAACGATGTGGTGCTAAAGATGGTCGATTTGATCATGCTGACGGCCCCTTATGCTGTTTTTGCCCTTTTGGCAAACGTGGTGTCCTCGTCCGGAGACCCGGACTTGCTAGTCGCCCTGTTGAAGTATTCGGGTGTCGTGGTACTGGGGCTCTTTTTGATGATCGTGTTCTATTCGTTCGTAGTGTCGATGTACACTGGGAAAAACCCTTTCTGGTTTTTGAAAGAAATCAGTCCTGCCCAATTATTAGCCTTTTCGACCAGTTCCAGTGCCGCCACTTTGCCGGTAACCATGGAAAGGGTAGAGGAACACATAGGGGTTGATAAGGAGGTTTCGAGTTTCGTATTACCTGTCGGGGCAACCATTAATATGGACGGTACCAGTCTGTACCAAGGGGTGGCGGCGGTTTTCGCGATGCAGGTCTTATGGCCCGAAGGCTTGTTGTTCAGTAATCAGATCATCATCGTACTAACCGCGCTATTAGCCTCTATTGGTTCTGCAGCGGTACCCGGGGCGGGCATGGTGATGCTCGTAATCGTATTGGAATCCATAGGTTTTCCACCCGAGTTGTATCCCATTGCGCTGGCTTTGATATTTGCTGTCGACCGTCCGTTGGATATGTGCCGGACCGTAGTCAATATTACCGGTGACGCTACGGTTTCCATGGTGGTGGCCAAATCGGTCGGGAAATTGGGAAAGCCCCATCCAAAGGAATGGGACGATCATTTGGAAGAAGTAATTTAATAGTTGGTAGTTTGTAATAAGGGACCGGCTACCTGGCCAGGATCACCGGTGACCGATAATAAAAAAATCGAAGTTTATGAATATCTGTTTCTTAATGTATCCTTGGGAGGATATCGATGCCGAGAACGATACCAGTCTTGCTTTGATACACGAATGTGTAAAGCGCAAGCATGGGGTGGCGATCTGTTCGCCCGCCAACCTGACGATCCGAAATAGTGTCACGAATGCGTTTTGCACCGTGATAGGTCGTATGGATAAGGTACCGGGTAACTTGAAAACCTTTTACAAACAAGCCAGGCTGCGGGAAGAAATGTTGCCTTTGGCGGGTTTCGACGTTATTTTTATGAGGGCAAATCCCCCTTTGGATCCGATCATGCTCAATTTTTTGGACTCCGTAAAGGACGATGTTTTTATCGTGAATTCATTGCAGGGTCTTCGGGAAGCCAACAATAAACTCTATACTGCCGCTTTTGGCGATTCGCACGGTAATATTATTCCTGCTACCCACGTATCCAAGAACAAGGACTACCTGTTGGAACAGATTAAGGAATCGAGTTCGAACCAGATGATTCTCAAGCCTCTGAACGGTTTTGGTGGATCTGGGGTCATCCTGATCGAAAAATCCGCCATGAGTAATATCAAATCATTGCTTGATTTTTATGTAACGAACTCTGATGGAACGTCTAACTATGTAATACTTCAAGAATATATTGAAGGAGCGGACCAGGGAGACGTACGTATTCTTTTGCTGAATGGGGAGCCTATCGGGGCCATGAGGCGCGTACCCGGTTCCGATGACCATCGTAGCAATGTGTCCGCCGGGGGGTCGGTTGCCAAGCATCAATTGACAAAGGATGAAAAGGCACTCTGTAAACAAATCGGTCCTAAATTGGTGAAAGACGGACTTTACTTTGTGGGTATCGATGTTATCGGTGGCAAGCTGGTCGAGGTCAATGTCATGTCCCCTGGCGGTATCACCTACATGAACAAGGTATACAAGACCAAGATTCAATGTAAGGTCATCGATTTTGTGGAGAGCAAGGTCATGGATAAGTTACAGGCCTTTCAGCGGCGCACCCGACTGCGAGACGAGGTAGAGAATGCTTAAGCTCGGTATTTCAAATATCATTTCAAAGATCAAGGAAGAAGTCCCCTTTGAGGCAGTCTCCGAGGATTATTCGTTTACCATCAAGATAGACGCCTATGCGCCCTATATCTGTGGGGCGGTGCACGATGGTCACCAATTTCGTAGATCACTTTGGGAAAATTGCCTGCATTCCGAATATGAGCGATGGTATGAAGAAGATCCCTGTACCAAGGAAATGGTTCGGTCTCATCCCATTGTTATAGCCGGCTGTGATAGCCGCTTCGAATATGATTTGAACCGTGCTCCCGAAACCGCGATTTACACCGATGCTTGGGGCAAGCAGCTGTGGAAAAACCCCTTATCCCAGACGGAACGAAACCAAAGTCTTGGGAAACATACCAATTTCTATGAGGTCGTAACGGCCCTGGTGCACCAAATCGAAGCCAAATATGGCAAAGCCATTGTTTTTGATATGCACAGCTACAACTGGAAACGCTGGGACCGCGAAGTACCGACATGGAACCTTGGTACCGCGAATATCGACAATGATCGCTACGGCGGGATTGCCGATTCCTGGAGTAAAAAATTGGGTGGGATGCAACTGCCCAACGGCATCAAATCCACCTCAAAAATTAACGACACCTTTCAGGGAAATGGCTATTTTTTAAAGTACATCACCCAAAACTTCGACAATACCCTGGTGCTTGCTACGGAAATCTCAAAAGTATACTGCGATGAGCTTTCCGGGATACTATATCCGGAAGTAGTACGTTCCGTAGAAGAGCAATTGAAAGAATTGATACCTTTGCAGGCACAGGAATTTCACGATAGCGACTTATGGGACCTGAACGGGAATTGACCGAAAACAAAAAAATACACCGCGACTTATTCGAAATCGATAGGCAGCTAGACCGTTTGGTCAAGAAAATAGAGTTGCTGAGCTACGTGAACCCCTTGAACACCGAGAAGGAGAAACATCGTTTTTTTGCCTCAAAATACGCTGAAAACCCTCAGTTCCGCTATCCAAAATTAAAATTTGACCCCTACAAACTGCATCAGCTCTTTTTTTCACAGCCCCTGGAGCGCATCGAGAATGATGCGATCCGCAAATTATATCAGGATATCATTTACTATTACTCAAACATGGTACAATGTATAGAGACGATAGGGGCGGGGAAGGATTTTTATTATAACTCGTTGCGTGTATATGGCTCCCCGACCGAAAGGGATGTTCAAAATGCCCGTTTTATTTTGCATTATTCCAATGAACCGGACTCCATGGATATGGAAAAGGTTTTCAGTCCGGAGGAAGCCAAGGCCTATTTCGAGGACTTTGCCAAACAATATGACTTTCCGTTAAACATCAAGTTTTCGACACATATTGCCGCCGATGCGATGGTCAGCAATGTGTCACAGGCCCTGTTGATCAAGAAAAATACCAGGTTCAGCAAAAATCAGTTGCTTACCTTGGCCCATCATGAAATCGGGGTACACCTGGTAACAACCTATAATGGTCAGCTTCAGCCATTGAGGATTTTTTCCAATGGCCTTCCCAATAACGTGGAAACCCAGGAGGGACTCGCGGTATTGAGTGAATACATGGGTGGGGCCCTTACCCTAAAAAGGCTCAAGGAATTGGCCTATCGCGTGTTGGCTTCCGATAGTTTGATCAAGGGATACAGTTTTGCCGACACCTTCGATATGATCCACAACCAGTACAAGCTCAATCGCAACGATGCTTTCTCCATTACCTTGCGGGCACATCGAGGGGGCGGATTCACCAAAGACCGCTTGTATTTGAGCGGTTTACGGAAAATATACAAACGCTATCGAAAAGAATCGAGTATGGACAACCTGCTCACGGGAAAAGTGTCCATTGAGTACGAAGAAGCCATCAAAGCGCTCTATCAAATGGGGCTTGCCAAAAAAATTACCCATCGTAATCTGGCCTACCAACAGAATTTGAATACGAATAAAACGCTTGATTTTATTCTACACAATCTTAAGTAAGCTAGCATATAACCTAGCTGAATCGCTGTTTCTTGAAGAATAAAACAACCCCTCATTTCATGGAAGGTTTGTAGTATTTCCGGGTTTGGGCACCTATAACGATATCGAGCGGTATCTGGGATATTTCACCTGAAATGAAAAGCTTTTCGTGATGGATTCCAGCGGCGGAAGGCTTATTTTCCAGGTCAGGAGTCCCTTTTTGATATCGTGTAGGGCATCGTTCGTCACGATATCGTCTACTTTAATGTCCTTGTTTTGCGAAATAGGGATACGGTCCAGTAGTTTCAGCTCGATGCTACGGTTTTTGTTGTTCTTCACTTCCAAATCATACGTACGGTTTACGATTCGATTACTTCCCGTAAAAGACCTACTTTTAAAATTCTTATTCTGTGTTCGGGTAACCGTAATGTTGGGGTCGATACCCAGGGAGACGACCATTTCCGCCTTGGTAGTATAGGGATCCAACGTAGTCTTTCCCGAGTATCCGCCCTTGAAATAGATACTTGCCTCCCCGGGCAGCAGATTGTATTGTTCCCAGTTGCTAAAAGTGGCGGTCAAGAACACATTCTCGTTTACCAAGGGAGCCGTAAAATACGAATAGGCTGCCTGTAACTGAAAGGTATTGATTTCAATGGCGGTAATGTCGGCATCCGAAACAATCGTATACGATTTTTTAATTTCGAAATCCGTTCGATTCAATCCGTCTCGGGCCGTACTTTTTTTGGTGGTGATGATGATCACCCCGTTGGCACCCCGGGTACCGTAGACGGAAGTAGCATTCGCTCCTTTAAGGACTTCAACGGACTGAATTTCGCTTTCATCCAGGTCACCCTCCACAAAATCATCGACCGGCACCCCATCAATAACGTAGAGCGGTGACCTTGGTGCTGTTTTAATGGAACCACCACGTACTGTATTTGTTCCTCGTATGCTAATTCCCGCAGCCCTTCCGTTCAAGGTTCTTGAAATATCCTCAGATTCAACACTACTTACCGCATAGCCTAGCGCCCTTTTCTCTCGACGGGTACCTTGGCCGGTTACTATGACCTCCTCCAAGGCTGTGGCATCTTGTTGCATCCTAACGTTCATCATAGAGGCATAAATGGGGATTTCTTGGTCGTGATATCCGAGATAGGAAAACACTAGGGACGAACCGTTTTTCGCTTCAAGGGAGAAATAGCCATCGAAATCCGTTTGAGTGCCCGCCGAAGTACCTTTCACTCGGACGTTGGCCCCTGGAAGTGCAAGACCCGATTCATCCGTCACTACTCCTGTAATCTTTTTGACGGAGGGGTTGTAGACATATTTTTGCTTTTGGATTGCTACAGGGCGTCTATGGGTATAACCGTTCGTAAAATTCAAATATTTCGTGCCCAAATGGGGTTTCGCCAGGTTGCTTTTAGGATTTCCGGTCGATAGGGTGATCTTAACATTATTCCAGTCGACGCCGCTTTTTTGATACACATGGGCTTTGTAGGCCAATAGTAAGGGTTGATCGATATCGTTGGACTTGATTTCGTAATTGGGAATCCAACCTGCATCCGAAACCTGATAGGAAATTGTCAACCGTAGGCTGGTGGCTATGGGGGCGTCCAGTTTCAGGGTGAGCTCTCCCTGTTCCTTTTCGGGTGTTTTGTTCAATTCGGCCAATTGTTTTTGAATCGTTCGAATGTTTTCGTTCAAATCGTTGATTTGGGTGTTCGCGTCAAATATCGCGTTTTTGATGGCCGTTATACGCTCACGGTAGTAGGTGCTAATTTCCTTTACTTTCTCAAGGCTGAGGTTTTGCAACCGGGTACCGACCGACCGATTGGCATAAATTACCTGTTCTTCTTCCTCTAGGCCCGAGATGGTATTGTTCAATAGGGCAATCTGCGTTTGCATTTCATCGATCCGTCGTTGCAAAGGCTGAACTTCCTCAGGATTCTCAAGGGCGGATAAATAATTGATGTCATAGTCCATCGAGAGTATCGACACGGATTGTAGTCCGGATAGCTGGATGCTGCTTTCATCGATTTTCGTTGATAAGCCGGTCAATGTTATGTTGGAGGTGCCCGCCTTGATATTGCAAATGGCTGTGCGGGTTACCTGTGCACCGTTGAGGTATACCGTCACTTCTTTGACGGTGGAAGGAAGTTTGGGGTCGAAATTGCCCAGTAGTAGAAAAGGACAAAGCGTCAGAATTTGAAGGAGGTTTTTCATCGTTGTTGTTTTTAAGTTAGAGGTAAACCTACCGGCAAACAGGATGAATACCAATTTAAAATGGGGGAGCGGGGGGCTTCGGTGAGTGTAGAAGGGTGTTGACTTAGTTACCCCAAGAATTTCGCCTGTAATTCAGGAGTAGGCACCATACATTGGTCTTTTCTACCATACCATTTATAGCGGTTACGGGCCACAAAATCGTATACGATATTTCGTAACTTGCTGGGAATCAAATTTAAAATAGAGGAGAGGGAGCGATACCCTTTGAGATGCTTCCCGATTTGTAGGGCTGCATCCGATTTTACATAGTAGGCCACGCCCGGGTCGATCAAAATGATGGAATCGATGGTTTTGGTATCGATATTTCGTTCGGAAAGTAGTTTTTGCCCGACCTCGCTCTGCAGGGCGGCGTAACGAAACAAATCTGCCTTGTCCCTCTTGATAACGAATTGAATGGAACGGTTGCAAAGGTTGCAAACACCGTCGAAAAGAATGATTTTTTTAGGATTCTCCACGGTACAAAGATACAACCGACAGCATTTCCACGATCGTTTTTATAATGTATTTAAGAAAGTGGTCAAATCGGTTTCCTTTGTAAGCCCCAATTTCTTCTTTAAGCGGTATTTGGATTTTAGAATACTATCGGGCAACACATTCAAGGTGGCAGCGATCTCCTTGGTGGTCAGGTTCATGCGTAAAAAGGCCGCCAGGCGGATTTCCTTTTCCGAGATATCGGCATAGAGCGTCTTTAGCTTCTGGTCGAAATCGTTGTGCACCTCCGCGAAATAGGTCTTGAAGACTTCCCAATCCTTGTCCGAGGCATTTTCTTTTTTTAGGAGCATCACGATCCGACGGAACTCCATCTTGAACTTCTCCGGGGAGTTTTTGATTTTTTCAAGATTCTCCATCAGCTCTTGGATAAAGGTGTTCTTTTGCACCAAGTGCAGGGTCTGACTGGCCAGTTCCTTTCTTTTATGCTCGATTTCCTGTTTGTAGATTTCCTCCTGTTTTTCACGGGCGATGCGGTTCTTTTTGATGCGTTGACGGAAACCGAAGACCAAAAGTCCGGACAAGGCTAGGGCAGAGGCCATGCCCCCGGCATAGAGTCCCTTTCGGAGATTGCTAATCTCGACCTCTTGATTGAGGGTTTTGATTTCCTCTTTTTGCAGGGCGATTTCTGCTTCTTTTTTTTCGGTTTCATACCGGATAGTAAGTTGGTCGATTTCATTGATGCGTTCGATGGTGGCCAACGAATCCGAAGCGATTTTAAAACGTTTATGGTCTTCCAGCGATTTTTCCAAGTCGTTCAGGAGTTCATAGGATGTTGATCGATATTCGTAGGCCACCACTTTATCGGCTCTTCTTTGAATGGAGTCTGAAATTTTAATGGTTCGGTTCAAAAGAGGAATGGCGCGTTGGGGTTGGTTTAGTCGGTTGTAGGCGTTGGCCAGTCCGTTTAGGGCCCACATTTCGGTTTTTGGGGCTTTGGTGATATTTTGGGAGATTTGTAAAGATTTTTTGAGAAAGGGGAGTCCTTCCACGGCCCGATCGAGGCGCACATAGCTTCTTCCCAAACAAAAAGAGGTGATGGCTACCATGTTGAAGTTTTCATACTTTTCCGAAATCCCCAAACTCTCCTTAAAATACGGGATGGCTCCTTCTTCATCACCCATTACCGATATTCCGTTTCCGATATTGTTCAAGAGTACGCCCACCATCGGCATATCACCCAGTTCCCGATAGGCGGCCAGTGCCTTTTTTTTGTATTCCAAGGCACGTTCATAATTGGATGCGTAATGATAACTGCTTCCCAAGGCCTTCAACGCTAACGCTTCCCGAGGTTTATCCTTTAATTTCCGGGACAATTCCAAGGCCTCAAGACCCCGCTCGATACTACTTTTTTGGTCATCGATATTAGAGAACACCGTGGCCCTTAAATTGATAAAGCGCAAAAGCAACAAGGAGTCCCTTCTATCTTTTGGGGCGACCGAGGTTTCCTCGTCGATAATTGCCTGGGCTTTGGCATAGTTGCCTTTTCCATTCTCCAAAACGGCCAAGTAATAATCGATCTCATTAACCTTTGAAATGCTGTCTAAATCGATGAATCGCTTTCTGGAGGATGTAAATCGGTGCAAGGCTGAATCGGATAAGTCCTTGTCCAGAAAATAGCGTCCGTATTGAAAATTCATTTCCGCCTGCCCGTAGGCACTTGAACGTATTTCAGGCTCCTGTAGGGCTTTTTCAAGCAATAGGATGGCCTTGGAGGGGTCATCTATAAAGATTTCGTCGAATTTACGCGAGTATTCTTCAATTTGCTCGACAGGCACCCGGTTGGTTATTGGGTCTTTGTTTTTTTGTCCGTGTAAAGTGACGACAAAACAGCTTAAGAGAAAAACTACCTTTTTCATAGTGTATTCAAAAATGTGGTAAGGTCTACTTCTTTATCCAGTCCCAATTTTTTTTTCAATCGGTATTTGGACTTTAAAATACTATCGGGCAACACATTCAAGGTGGCGGCGATCTCTTTGGTGGTCAGGTTCATACGCAGAAAGGCCGCCAAGCGTATTTCCTTTTCGGAAATATCGGCATAAAGTGTCTTTAGTTTCTGGTCGAAATCGTTGTGCACCTCGGCAAAATAAGTTTTAAAGACCTCCCAGTCCTTATCCGAGGCATTTTCCTTTTTTAGGAGCATCACGATCCGACGGAACTCCATCTTGAATTTCTCCGGGGAGTTTTTAATGTTTTCCAAATTGTCCATCAGTTCTTGGATAAAGGTATTCTTTTGCACCAGGTGCAGGGTCTGGCTCGCGAGTTCCTTTTTTTTGTGTTCGATTTCCTGTTTGTAGATTTCCTCCTGTTTTTCGCGTGCAATGCGGTTCTTTTTGATACGTTGTCGAAAACCGAAGAACAATAGTCCCGATACGGCCACAAAAGAGAACATACCGCCCGCATAGAGCCCTTTGGTCAAGGTATCGACCTTGGCTTTTTCATTAAGGGTGTTGATTTCTTCTTTTTGCAGAGCGATGGCAGCCTCTTTTTTCTCGGTTTCGTAGGCAGTTTGTAACTCGCTGATTTGCTTTGCATTTTCAAGGGAGAATAAACTGTCTCGTATTATTTGGGATTTTTTTAAGTCAACCAATGCGAATCCCAACGCACCTTTTTGTTCAAAATTATATGCACGATAATCTAGGGCATTCAATAGCTCATTCCCTATTTCCCCTTTTGTTGCCAGTACAATAGCTTCGTTCAAATAAGATTCTGCAATTTCATATTCTTTGATATAGGTGAACGAGTTGCCCAAATGGTATAAATAAATGACTTCATTGATATCCGAAAGTTCGTCCCTATCATAACTTAAACATCGCTTTAGATTTTCAATCGCCAAATCGTAATTCCCCAAATTTTTATAAGCGATGCCTATGTTTCCCAGTGAAATGATGGCGACCGATTCGTTGTTACTCGACTCCCCGATCTCCAGCCCCTTTTTATAAAATTCGATTGCCCTAATCTCATCATCCAAATCAGAATGTACGGCCCCGATATCGCTGTAGGTCGATGCAGCATACACGTGGTCTTCGATTTCCAAATACGTTTCAAGTGCTAATTCGAAATACTTTAGGGCTTGATCTAAATTACCCTGCCGGGTATTCAGCTTTCCTATATTCCTGAGTATGTCCGCTTTTCTATAGGGTTCTCTGGTAATGGTATCTAAAATTTTTAATGCTTTTCGATATCCTTGCATGGCTTTGAGGTAATCGCCCTTATCATAGTAATGGGCGGCAGAATTGTTAATGGAAACCCCGTAGTTTAGATAATCACCTTTGTCGAGATAAAGCTGCGCGACAGAATCCATTAATCGAATGGCCTCTTCATATTGCCCTTTATGTCCCTGAACTAAAGAAAGGTTGGAAAGCGCATCTACAACGCCTATTTTTTTGTTTTTTTCTTTCGCTATCTCCAACGTCCTGTTTAAATGGTAATAGGCAGAATCCATTTTCTCAATGGTATAGTAATAATAGCCGAGGTTAAGCTGTCCCAGAATCACGCCTTCGGCATAATTGGATTTTTGTGATATCGTCATTAACTCTTGGATATAGCTTTTGGCTACTTCAGTATCGTTATAGATATAATTGTCGATGAGCGATTCCAACAGCGTCACCCTCGTTTCAATTTTTTCGGAGGTAGAATAAAGGGAAAGTAGACTGTCTCCCCTTTTTTCTATCTGCGCATTTGCTAGAAACGAGGACGATAAGGTAATTATTAATAGAGAAAAGTTTTTGGCCACGGTGAATAACATCTTGAGTCTTTTGTTCCAAGATAAGCATTATGACATTCCCTGAAAAGGGCATATCCCTTCTTCGAAATGGCCGTGTCCATAAAAAGTCCATACTTTTCTCAGATGTCCAGTTGGTAAGATATCCCGCTAAACGTCCTATTTATGGGGATTGAGGTAACATTTGTGTTTTCGGGAATAGTTGTTTGTCCATGTAAACTTTTGTTAAAGTCCATAGGGCCTGTCCATACTTTGTCCATGGACAAAATTAGGTAGCGCCTTGGTTTGCAGGTAGATTTGACTCGTTGAATCCTTTAAAACCAAAAGTATTATGAAAACAAAACAAGTTACACCCAGACAGTTTTTTTGCCTCTTACTGATCGGATCGCTTTTGCTTTCCTTTCCTTCGTGTAGTAAAGACGAACCAGCACCGGAACCGGACCCTATCTCTAATCCAGATCCAGATCCCGACCCGGAACCAGAACCAGAGGGGAACCCGGATTTGGCCGCTATCAATTCATTGATTTCCAATTTATCCTATAGTACCGAGGATCTTTTGAATGTACAGGATACCGGAGGGGCCCCTTCCGAAAAGACCAAAACAGACGAACGCAGTACGACTTCAGGTCCAAACCAAGGGATCATCGAGACCTGCCTTACAGAGGAATATAATATGGAATCGAATTTTGACGATGTAGCCATTCTACGCCCTACGAATGGAGTTATCTATCCAGGGGCCCTTGTGGTTGGGAATGCCGGTATGCTCGACGGGGCACCCGACCCTTTAACATTGGGGAGAGCGCCGGTTACCTTGCGATTGGATTTGCCCGGAATCGGCGAACAAGGTAATATTGTTGTAGAGGACCCTTCCAGAAACTCTGAAGTGCAAACCAAGATCGACAATGCCTTGGAATGGTGGAATGCCAATGCCTATCAAGACGGTTATGTCAATGCTTCCAACTCGTCCTATCAAGCCACTACTTCCTATTCTTCGAAACAGACCAGCTTGGATGTCGGCCTGAATTTGGAATGGGCCACCGGGGCGGTCGCCTCTCAATTCGAATATGAAAGCGATACCGAAAAAAGAGTCGCTACCATGGCCTTTAAACAGGTCTTTTACACGGTAACCATGGATACCCCCGAGACCAACAATCCTGGCAGTGTTTTTGGACCGGATGTCACGGAGGCCCAAGTTTCGGCCGCAATTTCCTCTGACAATCCACCAGCTTATGTAAGCTCTGTTTCCTACGGACGTATTATTATGTTCCGGATGGAAACCCAGAATACCAATACCTCCATCTCCGTGGATGCCGTATTGGAGTATGCCAGTGGCGTGAGTGGTACCGGGACCGTAAATTCCACCTATGATGCCGTTCTTAAAAATTCGAGCATCACGGTTGTGACCATCGGGGGGAACGCCGAGGTGGCCTCCGAGGCCATCAATGCCGCCAACATCGAAGATGGTCCAGGCTCCTTAAATTATATACTAACTGGGGAAAACGCCGTATATAGCCGTAACAATCCCGGTGTGCCGATTGCCTATACAATCCGCTATTTGAAGGACAATACCTTGGCCAAAATGGGTTATACTACGGACTACAGTATCCAGAACTGTGGCAGTTTCAACTTCGACCATGAAAACGCGGTAGTGGAAAATAACTCTATCTATGACATCCGCTATCGATTTATCTATAAAGATGCCGGTACCAATAACAGTAGGACCGGTGGTTTTACGGAAGTGAGCCAAAACAAAAGATCGATTAAAAGTCCACCCAACGGGGCGCATGACGTGGAAATCGAATTCGAGTTCCAAGATGCTTTTGTTTGGCGACGATTAGGGGACTTCAATGTTGGTTACTATACCAGGGAGCGGTGCTATGAAGCTGATGGAGTGTTTCAAATAACCGTCAAGACCGTGAACTGTAATTGATCATCGAGTTTTTTTATAGGTACGCAGTCGGCGTCGTAGGTTGTGGATTCAACAACCTGATGCCGGCTGTTGTTTTTAACCTGTCTCATGGTGCAACAAGATAATTTGAGTAAAACTGACATAACATAATCAAGCCAACCGCATGGGAGAATCGTATACGATATTACATAAAAAACTGATAATCAAATTACTTAGAGCCATTCTTCTTGCGTTCGACCAATTCTAGTCGATCCATACTTACATTGGTCGTGAACATGCCGTAGTTTACAATGGCTTTCCCCTTTTCGAGTGAATCGATACTCCCCACGGCCTTCCCATCGAGCATACGAACGCGGTCGCCTATCTTGAAAACAGGTGGCGGCTTGTTTTTTTCTTTCTGGACCGCTTTTTTCTTTTCGACCTTCTTTTTCTCGCGAATCACCTTTACCTCTTTTTGCACCTCCTGGGCCACCTGTGCCTTTTTGGCCCGTTCGGTTCTGGCTTCCTTGGCCGATTTCTTTTTTCGTTTGCTGTTTTCGGTCTCTACGATGCGTAACAATTCGGATACCAAAGCCCTCTTTTTCTTGTCCTGAAAGTATTTGTTGGCCGCCTTGTCTACCTTGTTGCCCAAATGTATCATCCGTTGGTCATGGTCGTACAATTCCTGGTAGTTTTCCAACTTCGATTTGATCTTGGCGTTCAATTTTTCCAATCGGGCCGCTTCTTCCTTTGCCTTTTGCTCCTCTTCCTGCAATCTAGAGCCGGTTTTAGCCATTTTGCTGCGTTCTTTTTGCAATTTGGCTATCGTGGCATCAAAACGGACTTTGCCGCGTTCTACCTTCTTCTTTGCCTTGTTGATGAGCGAGTAGGGGATGCCGTTCTTCTGGGCCACCTCAAAGGTAAACGAGCTTCCAGCTTCCCCGAGTACCAATTGGAAGGTCGGTTCCAAGGTCTTCCCATCGAAAAGCATGTTCGCGTTGGCGGTATGGGGCAGTTCATCGGCCAAGGCTTTCAAGTTGGCATAGTGGGTGGTGATGACGCCATAGGCGCCCCGTTCGTAAAAGACCTCCAAAAACGCCTCCGCCAACGCCCCTCCCAGTTCCGGATCGCTCCCCGTGCCAAACTCGTCGATCAGAAAAAGGGTCTCCGCATTGCATTTCTTCAGGAATTGGTTCATATTCTTCAGGCGGTAGCTGTAGGTGCTTAAGTGGTTTTCGATGGACTGATTGTCCCCGATATCGGTCAGCACTTGGTCAAAAAAACAAACGGAACTCCTTTCATGAACGGGAATTAAGAGTCCGGATTGAAGCATTACTTGAAGTAGGCCGATGGTCTTCAGGGTGATGCTTTTCCCCCCTGCATTCGGACCTGATATCACGATAATCCGGTTCTCGGGATGCAATTCGATGGTCTGGGGATAGGTCGTTTCGCCCTGTATGCGATTGCTCAAGAAGAGTAACGGGTGAAACGCATCACGCAGGTAGAGCCGTTTGTCCTCATTGATTTCGGGCATCAGGGCATTCATCTCCAAGGCGTATTTGGCCTTGGCGGCCGTCACATCCATTTGTGTCAAAAAGGATTGATACTCCAGCAACAAAGGCGCAAACGGGCGTATCAGGGCAGTCAACGTATTGAGGATACGCTGTATTTCCTCTTTTTCGTCGAATTCCAAGTTATTCAACTCCCGGCTGTATTTTAGGGCCGCCTCCGGTTCGATATAGACGATGCTGCCTGTTTTGGAAGACCCCATCACCGTGCCCTTTACCTTTCTACGATACATCGCCTTGACCGCCAATACCCTTCTGTTTTCGACTACCGACTCGCGTATGTCGTCCAAATAGTCGGAACCATGATATAAGTTAAGGGCTGCGGCAAAGCTCTGGCCAATTTTTCCGCGTACCTGGTTGATTTGTCGGCGGATAGTTAGCAATTTGTCCGATGCCCGATCCCTAACCTCGCCGAAACGGTCGATAACCGCATCGATTTGTGTGGGAATTTCCGCGTTTGCCTCTATTTTATCGGACGCCCCAAATAGCAAAGGGTAATATTCCTTGAATTTCTTAAAGAACTTCTTATGGGTGGTTACCGTGTTACAGAGTGCAGCGACACGCCGAAAGCCGCTGACCTCCAAAGTGGTATTCTCAATTTTTAATAATTGTAGCTCTCCATTGATGGAGTCAAAACCATGATTGGGAATGCGATTTTCACTGACAAGGGAAGAGAGGTATTCGGAGGTTTTGCCCAAGGCCGATAGGATCAAATGCGTATCGGTCAAAGGTTGAATGCCAAGTGCGGTCTCCTTTCCCAATTCGGTATTACAACGGCTCGCAAGCTGTTGTAGAACCGTCGGAAATTCTAAATCCTGAAGGGTTTTCTTTTGAATGGTACGCATTATCGGTTGAAATCGACGGCAAAGGTATGGATTAGGGCCGATATGGGAAACGTGACAGGATGGGTAAGAACTGTTACACCGTCATTTTGGCTTTTTTGGGCAATATTTTTGTTGAAAAGACTGTTGTATAGGAACGACTGGGACGTTTTAACGCCTCAAAATGAGCGTATTAAACTAATTGAATCATGAAAAATACCAACCGATACCTGGTTTTCTTACTCCTGGTGCCGTTGCTCTCTGGCTGCAACGCTACCAAACAAATCTCCATTCATACCATGGAGCCCTCTCCCGTAGCCTTTTCAGACGATATCAAGAAAATAGGCATCATCGATACGAGCGTACCGACCGAGGGAACAGCCGTGAGAACGCGATTGGACCAAATCATTGCATCGGAAGAACGCTGGCTTACCGAAAAAGGTACCGATGCAGCTATTACCGGTCTGTTCGACGAATTATTGAAAGATAAGCGTTTTGAAGTAATCAAGCTTTTAGACAGCGTGCCCCGCGCTGTGGAGGATTTCGGGACCGATCTTGGAACGGTTCCATGGAACGAGGTCGAAGCACTTTGTGCAAAGCATGGGGTAGACGCCTTATTCTCATTGGCGTTTTACGAAACGGATACCAAGGTCTCCATTAAGAAATCCTCTATGATGCAACCCAATCTGATGCGGGTAAAGGTAAAGGTGCCGGCAAAGCAAATTACTTTGGAAACCTTGATAGAAAATGGTTGGCGGATTTACGACCCCAAAAACAGACGCTTGATCGACGAAATCGTATTCAACGACCAAATTATAGCTACGGGCAAGGGCACAGATCCCATTGCGGCCTATCAGGCAATCGGAGATCGCAAAACATCCATACTCGAACAAAGTAGAAGTACCGGCACTAACTACGGTTTACGAATGATGCCCTCCGAAGGTCATATTTTACGGGACTATTATGTGAGGGGAACGAACAGTTTTGTGGAGGCCGATGAAAGGATACAACAGGGGGATTTGGAAGGCGCCCTGGCGCTATGGGCTATGGAAGCTTCCCATCCAACCCCCAAAATACGTAGTAGAGCCTGTCATAATCTTGCAGTGCTGCACGAGTATCAGGGTAATTTAGAGCTGGCAATGGACTGGGCTTCCAGATCGTTCGATATAGACAGATCAAAGAATAACCAAGAATATTTGGATGCCTTAAAATGGCGTATGGCACAAAAGCGATTGGTAGCGCGGCAGTTGGCGCAAAACGAATTTTCAAAATAAGGTTGGGTCTTCGTTCGGGTTGCCTATCATTGGGCAATGGTTTATTTTTAACGACTTAATTGAAGTCGTATGTAATGAAGGTAAACATTCACCAAAGCTGGAAACAGCGACTATCCAATGAATTTGAACAACCTTATTTCAATACCCTGGCCCAGTTCGTTAGAGCCGAATACACCCAGCATACCTGCTATCCGAAAGGCAAGGATATTTTTGCCGCATTTGACCATTGCCCCTTTGATGAGACGAAAGTGGTCATAATCGGACAAGACCCATACCACGGTCCGAGTCAGGCGAACGGACTTTGTTTTTCCGTCAAGGATGGCATACCACACCCCCCTTCGTTGATCAACATCTTCAAGGAAATCGAAAGTGATTTGGGGAAACCGTATCCAAAAAGTGGCAATTTGGAGCGTTGGGCCGATCAAGGGGTATTGTTGCTCAATGCCACCCTGACCGTACGTGCCCATCAGGCTGGCAGCCATCAGGGAAAAGGTTGGGAAATCTTCACGGATGCCGTCATACGGAAAGTTTCAATGGAGTGCGAGGGCATTGTTTTTCTACTTTGGGGCGGTTTTGCAAAGAAAAAAGCAGCTTTGGTAGACCCTTCAAAACACCACATCCTCACTTCGGGCCACCCTTCACCACTAAGTGCCAACCGGGGGCTTTGGTTCGGAAATCGACATTTTAGTACGACCAATGGTATTTTAGAAAAAAATGGGAAAAGCCCTGTTCGATGGTAGTTTCCGGATAGACGGAACACCATTGGAAAGTTGGAAACTGGTTTCTTCCAATTCCTTGGAGGTCTGACTTACATTGACCCTAAGGATAGGTGCGTACCAGCTACACCTAAATGACAAAAAGGACGGGTAACCGTCAATGGTCTCGTGGATCCACCGCTATCAAGTCTTCCCTTGCGTCCTCTGGTTTGGGGATGGGTTGTATCTCATTTTTAATGCGACGGTATTCGTCCCAACGATAGGATTCAAGAATGTCGGCCATCTCCATGGTTTCCTGGCTCGATAAGCGTTTTAAAAGTTTGTATTTCGCGGCCGGCGAGAGTGTTTCGTCCCTTGATACTTCGCGACGTCGCACCAAAAATTCGGCGACTTTGGTTTTGAAAAGCATGGCTTGGTCGATGCCCATCACCAATCTGGGTTGGTACTGCCTTGTAATGTCGGCGGCCTCGGCGCGAATTCGACGGTCTATTTTAAGGGCATACAGTGTTTGTTGGGCACTGGAATTAAGGGGAAGGAACGATAAAGCTATTAAAATCATCATTCCTCCCCATGAAAGTGGTTTGGTCTTCATAGGATTCCAATATTTTAATATCACTCGATTCGTCTCTTTACAAAGTTAATCCACGAAACGACTATTTGTCAAGGCTTCTTTTCTTAAAAAACCCTAAAATACTGAAGGGTTCAGGGCGGTGATACCAACGGGAATGAACTGCCATTGTCTGGGCTATGTCTTTGCAAACCCTGGGTTTTGGCTACGGCATTGATTCAAATGGCGGCCAGACGACTACTCTGTGTACAGGTCTTTCAAGGCTTAGGATACGGGCAAGGGCCATTGATCGTACTTTTTATACGATTAATCCTATTTTATTTGAGAAAAATATTACTTTTATCATAGAATATCAGACTAAAACCAACCTTTTGAAATCCAATACTCCTACGCTCAAGTCCGTTCTCTTGGTAGACGATGACCATTCGAATAATTTTATCAATAAGATTTTTATCGACCAATTGGGTTTGGGGGTAAAGGTGAGCACCGCACTCAACGGGCTTGAGGCGCTCGACCATCTTCGACATTCATTTGAAGGCCCCTGTTTGCTCGTGTTGGATATAAAAATGCCGGTAATGGATGGCTGGGAGTTCTTGGAAGCCTATCATACGTCTATACCCCAAGTGATAAAGGATGACATCGTAATCGTTATGATTACGGTAAGTACGGACCATGAGGATATGGAAAAGGCGAAAAAGAATCCGTATGTGGTGCAGTATATTCAAAAACCGTTGTCGGACTTGAAGTTTCAACGATTGATCAAAAAATATTTTTAGGGGTATATAACGACCTCACATCGCGAATAATAGCTCGTTCGGTTCCAACTTCTTTTTTAGTAGGTTTAGTTCCATTAATTGCTCCTTAATTTTTTTTAAGGTGTTGGGATCCAGTTGTGCTTGACTCCAATCCGTTATTCCAAGCCATTCCCGTATATCCGCTAGTTGTTGCCCGTACCTGTTGGCCAAGGTGCGATCGATACTTGGAATCTTCTTGAATTCCGAGGTATATAGATTGATGATCTCCAAAATATGCCGCAGTGTGTTTCTATGGTTTTCAAGAAAGTGGTCGGTAGCGGCAATGACAAAACAAGGCCATGGGGTAGGGCAGTCGCCCAATCTTCTAAAAATTCCCTGGTCGACCAAGGGTTTGGTGGTAAAGTGTTCCCACATGAAATAGTCGCCCCTACCTTCCGTAAGGGCTTTGACGGCCCCTTCTAGGTTGTTGACCAGCTCAAACTGTAAGTGCTGGGGATCCCACCCTTGATTTTTCGCCTGTACAAAGGCCATCAGGTGGCTTCCACTTCCAAACCGGCTGATGGCCGCCTTGGTATTTTCAAGCTCCGAAAGCATCTGAAAATTGCTGTCTGCCGCCACATGAATGCCCCACTGCAATGGCGTTTCAATATATTTTTGAACGATTTTGGAAGGATTCCCCTCGGTAATACTTTTAACGATGCCCTCGGTGAGTATTATCGCCAAATCGGTTTCGCCTTCCTGCAATAGTTGGCACATTTTGCCGGTACCCTCAGGAATATCGGTCCATTTCAAATCGATTCCCCTTTGCTCGAAGGCACCTTCCTCGATGGCCAAATGCCATGGAAGGTTGAAATGCTCCGGAACACCGATTATATTGACTTTTTTCATGGTTTAAATACTTTTTCCGTGTGGGAGACGAAAGTTTCGGAATGGTTACGATGTTATCTTTTCCAACACATAACGAATCAGTCCATCGACCGCTTTTTTAGAATTTTCCGAGAAGTCTCCCGTACTTCGGTTCGCCAAAATACAGTTCATGGAGACGGCCCGATGTCCCAATAGTTTTGCAAGCAAATAAATCGCCGATGTTTCCATTTCCATGTTGGTGATGCGCATGCCGTTATGGTTAAATGCCTTTAATTTGGCTTGCATATCGGGGTCTGAATTTTCTAGTCTCAGGTTTCTCCCCTGAGGGGCGTAAAACCCTGAATTTGTTACGGTTACCCCTAATCGTATACGATTTGACATCAGTTCTTCCCGCATGTTTTTATCACTTTCCACCGCATAGGGGAGGGCCTTTTCACCCGCCCAACCGGTTTGTGCGACGAACGCTTTGACCATGCTGCTTTCCATTGCATCCTCCGTTTTATAGAAGTGTTTCAATCCATCCAATCCTATGGCAAATTCGCTCAACACAAATGAATCGACGGGGATGTCGGGTTGCACGGCTCCCGAGGTGCCGATTCGGATGATATCCAATTGCTTCAATTCCTTTCTAATGGTCCTGGTGGTAAAATCGATGTTGGCCAGGGCGTCCAGTTCGTTCATGACAATATCGATATTGTCCGTTCCGATGCCGGTTGAGATCACGGTCAACCGTTTTCCGTTCAAACGGCCCGTGTGTGTTTGAAATTCGCGTTTTTGTTTGCGCGTTTCGATGACATCAAATTTACTGGAAACTTGGGAAACCCGGTCGGGATCCCCTACAACAATGATGGTGGGAGCTATGTCCCCCGGGAGAAGGTTTAAATGGTAAATGCTGCCGTCTGGGTTAAGGATAAGCTCCGATGGACTCAAAGCCATGCTACAATTTCAGTATTTTATCGGATGCGGTGTTGTAAAGGAAGTTGTATTTGAGTGCGCCCCCCAAGTAGACATCGTTATCCTGTATACAGGAGTAGTAGCTGGTTTTTCCCTCTAAAATCTCCTTTCCCTTTTTGGAAAGCCGTACGGGGCTAAAGGAGGTGAAGAGCGGTTTTAGCCTCCCTAGGGCACGTTCGTATTGACTGTCCCCAAAACCGAGCCATTCCTGGTTTCTGAGCAGGGTTCCCAAAAACATTTTTTTATTTTTGGGCTTCTCTTCAACAGCCAGTCGAAGGATGTTGTTTTCCATCTCGTTGAGACCGTTGCGAATGGTCGGAAAACGGTGTAAGTGCGTACGAATGGCCCCTGACAGATAGTCGAATTGGTAATTTTGAAAATCGGAAAGGTTTTCCAATCGTATGGGGTTGTCACTGCAGTACAATTGCCACACATAGTCGGCATATTCGATATCGTCCTGGGTTAATACCGTCTTGTTCTTATACAGTTTCAGTAGCTGTTCGTCCGAGAGGTCGTTTAGGGCATACAGGGTGTCGGTATCATCCTCGTCGCCACTGCATACCAAAGAAATTTGGGCATACTTCCGGTGGGTTTTGAGCCAGCTAATAACCGCGAGCATGTTTATTTGACAAAAAAGATCGTACTCAAACCAAAGTACGATCTCATCTTGTTGTTTGTGGTTACAAAGGGAACGGTATTCTTTCAAGGTTTTCTCGATGAACCAGGATTTGGATACCTTATAATTCTTGTGTAGAAAATCGAATCGGGTTTTCCAAAAAGTCTCGCTGCCCACATTCGTCAATGTCTTCCCCTCACACAACATCTCCCGCCACGTAATAATATCTCCTTTAATCTCCAAGGTCTTAAGCCGGGAGGTAAAACTATCTCCATTGGTAATGTGCAAAAGTGAACTCATTGGGGAGCGGTTTAGGTTTTGACCAATAAAAGTAACATTTAATCGAAATAAACAAAACAAAATTAACACAAAGTAGGTTCAAATGTGTTAATAAATAACAGGAATACCGCAGATGGGTCGGTTTAGCGACCTTAACCGCCGACTCGTTTTACGTTAAAGCCTTTTTCTTTAAGTATGTGCATGATTTTGTCGCGGTAATCCCCTTGGATGATAATCTTTCCTTCCTTAAAACTGCCCCCCACACTAAGTCGGGTCTTGAGTTCCTTTGCCAGTTTCTTAAAGTCGCTTTCCGCCCCGTTATACCCTTCCAAAATTGTTATGGGTTTTCCTTTTCGCTTTTCGTATTTACAAAGAATGGGGTCGTCCTGAAGCCAAATATCGCTTTTGGCCGGGGCCGGTTCGTCGTTTTGAGGAACGTGGTCGGGGAATAGGTTTTTCAGTTGATCTTGCAGGTCCATTGTCAAAATAGGGTATAGCCGAGTATAATTGAAAATCCTCCATAGGAGGAGGTATAAAATACCGAGACGTCGTTGGGCAAAACTTCCCTTTCGCCTAGATAACGGGCCTCCAAACTTAGTAAATTATTATAATTGAATCCTACTCCCAGAGCAAAACTACCGCTGAAGCCAAATTCTACTTGCTCTTCGGTTTGGGTAGAGATAGTATATGTAATGCCTGAACTTATGGGAAAGTCAGATATAAAAGCTGCATCGAGGAAAAATTTTGACTTTTCGCTTAGGAATATGTAGTGCCTTATTCCCACTGGTAATTCAATTGATTGATAATCTACCTCTGCTGTCAGGCCGAAGACACCGACGGATGGATTGACCCGGGTATCACGATAGGCCTGGAAGGTTGGTTCGATAAAAGCTGCCCACTTATTTTTATTGAATGGGAAAACACCTTCCATTTCAAGTCCGACCCTAAGTCCCGTCTTTTGGCTAAAATCAATACTTCTAAATCCACTGAGTGAGTTACTAATAGAATAGGAAGTGAAATTAATACCTGGTCTGATTGATAAATGCCATTCAAGTTCTTTATCCGAAGGTCCTTTCAATTTCAAATCAGGATCTATGCATCTGTTGAACGATTCAAACACCTGCACCAAATCAGTCATTCTATAGCGTAAACGACTAAACGTTTTAGAGGTTATGCCCTCACATTCAAGTGTGTTGAGAAGCTGTTGTCGAAAGGTGTTTACTTCACCAATTTCGGAAGTAGTAGTTCGGTATCTTTTGTAAATCAATTGTTTGGGTGGCTCCGGCTGGTTTTTCACGCTAAAAAAGAAACGTTCCAAATTTTTATCCTCGAAATGATATAAGGTAGCAGCTCCGGAAACCAACACTTTTAGAAAGAGTGTCTCCTCTTTAAATTTGAATGTTTTTTCATAGTTCAGTTTTGAGGTTTGGTCAATAGACCTATCCATTTGCACTCTAAAACGTACGTATCGTGCTGCATCGGCCACCTGAAATTCTTGTATCCCATCGATTGAGGCAGATAAGGTCTGACCATCTTCTGTAAGCTTGTACTCAAAGTAGGTGGGATTTGTTTTCCACTCCACATTACGGATAAAACACTCGGTTTTGTTTCCGTTATTGGCAATAAAATAGGCCTTTTCAAAATCTATTTGGGCATACAGCGTAAAAAATATTCCTGAAAACAGGAGGGATAGAAAACACTTTTTCAAAACAGTCCGGGGGTTAGGTATTTATAGTGCAGGCATAACGCAGTATTCGGCTACATATTTTGTAATTCGCAGAAAATTGTTTCCATGAACATGATTGCTTTAGGGTTTCACCAACCCCAATTCCACCAAACGCTCATGTAGGAATTCCCCGGCGGTAATATCCTCGAACTGTTTTGGATGTTCCGCATCGATACAGTTTTCCAGACAATTTAAGGGCATCTCACTGATGGGATGCATAAAAAATGGGATGGAATACCGCGAAGTGCCCCACAGCTCCCGTGGCGGGTTCACCACCTTATGGATGGTCGATTTCAGTTTGTTATTGGTCAGGCGAGATAGCATGTCCCCCACATTGATCATCAACTGGTCGGGTCGGGCGATGGCATCGATCCATTCCCCTTTGTGATTTTGGACCTGGAGTCCCTTTCCGTGCGCCCCCATCAAAAGGGTAATTAGATTGATGTCGCCATGTGCTGCGGCCCTTTCGGCATTTTTGGGCTCTTCGGTTATGGGTGGGTAATGAATGGGACGCAATATGGAGTTCCCGTTCTTGATATATTCATCAAAGTAGGTTTCCTCCAAACCTAAATGCAAGGCCAGGGCGCGCAGGACGTATTTGGCCGTCTTTTCTAACATTTTGTAGGCCTCCTTGCCGACTTCGTTGAATTTGGGCAGTTCCTTAACGATTACGTTTGCCGGGTACTCTGCCTCCAATTTCGGATTGTCCTCCACATATTGCCCAAAATGCCAAAACTCTTTTAAATCCCCTACCTTTCTGCCTTTGGCATGTTCCTTCCCAAACGAAGTGTACCCCCGCTGCCCGCCGATACCCTCTATTTCATAGGAATCCTTCACATCTTGGGGTAGTTCAAAAAACTTCTTGATTTCCGAATAGAGATCGTCGACAAGTGCTTCGGATAAAAAATGTCCGCTCAAGGCGACGAATCCAATGTCGCCAAAGGCTGCCCCGATTTCTTGGGTGAATTTCTGTTTTCGCTGCGGTTCGTTTGAAATAAAATCCTGTAAATCTACGCTTGGGATACCACTCATGCTTTGGTTTTATGGGTTTAGACCGTTTGGAAATAGCCTCCTTGTTTTTTCGCTATCTCTTTTTGCGCATCACTTCGCAAAAATTTCCTGCCGTAGCCTCGCTATGTTGAACCCCGAGCCTGCGGGGTCGCCGGGTTCCGCCACAAAAATAGGCCCTACCAATTCCAACGACCTATTTCCAAATCGTCTCTTGGGCAAATTTAGTAAATATTGAAGGGAATGTACGAATAGCGAATAGCAATTTTGGTGTTCATTTTTGTTACATTTACCCCGTTTTTCAGGCAACAACCTAGGATTATCACATGCGATATCAAAATAAAGGCATTTCGGAAGCGGTTCAACTTTCTCTCTATGTCAACATGTTAAAGCCTCGAATGATCGAGGAAAAGATGCTCATCTTACTACGTCAGGGAAAAATCTCCAAATGGTTCAGCGGTATCGGGCAGGAAGCCATCTCGGTCGGGGTTGCCATGGCCATGAACGAGGATGAATATATACTGCCCATGCATCGCAACCTCGGGGTCTTCACTACCCGGAAAATCCCGTTGTACCGTTTGTTCGCACAGTGGCAAGGCAAGGCCAGTGGTTTTACCAAGGGACGCGACCGCAGTTTCCATTTCGGGACCCAAGAATATAAGATTGTGGGAATGATTTCGCATTTGGGGCCCCAACTGGGCGTTGCCGACGGAATTGCCTTAGCGGACGTCATCCGGAAAAGAAAGAAGGTTACCGCCGTCTTTACCGGGGAGGGAGGCACCAGTGAGGGGGACTTTCATGAGGCCTTGAACATTGCATCGGTATGGAACCTACCAGTCCTTTTTTGTATCGAGAATAATGGATACGGACTATCGACCCCTACCAATGAACAATATAACTGTGAACATCTGGCCGATCGCGGTGCCGGGTACGGCATGGAATCCTATGTCATCGATGGAAACAATATTTTGGAGGTGTATTCGATGATGGACCGGCTTTGTAAAAGCGTACGTAGCAAGCCACGCCCCATTTTATTGGAGTTCAAGACGTTTCGCATGCGCGGACACGAGGAAGCCAGTGGCACAAAGTACGTACCCCAGGACTTGCTAGATCAATGGGCCGCAAAGGACCCCTTGGAGAACTACGCGGAGTACCTGAGGAATGCCGAAATCCTTACGGAGGAAGCAGAGGTACGGATAAAAAAGGAAATTATCCACGAAATCGATGAGCACCTCCAGATCGCTTTTGAGGAGGAAGTCATTCAAAACAATGAAAGTGTTGAGTTGAATGATGTATTCAAAAGATTTGAATATGAGGAATATAGACCAAATAAAGAAACAAAAAAGATACGGTTGGTCGATGCGATTTCCGAAGGCTTGAAGCAATCGATGAAAACACATGATGAACTCGTGATCATGGGGCAGGATATCGCCGATTATGGTGGGGTTTTTAAGATTACCGACGGTTTTATGGAGGCTTTCGGGAAGGAAAGGGTACGCAATACCCCCATTTGTGAATCCGCCGTGGTATCGGCTGCCATGGGACTTTCCATCAACGGAATGAAAGCGGTGGTCGAGATGCAGTTCGCCGATTTTGTCAGTACCGGCTTCAATCCGGTCGTCAATTATCTGGCCAAAAGCCATTACCGATGGAACGAAAAGGCCGATGTGGTCATCCGAATGCCCTGCGGGGGCGATGTGGGAGCAGGGCCCTTCCATTCCCAGACCAATGAGGCGTGGTTTACAAAGACCCCCGGCTTAAAGGTGGTATATCCTGCATTTCCGTATGACGCCAAAGGCTTGTTGGCGACGGCGATCAACGACCCTAATCCAGTTTTGTTTTTTGAACATAAAGCCTTATACCGTAGCATTTATCAAGAAGTCCCGACCGCTTATTACACTTTGCCCTTCGGAAAGGCGGCCCTATTGAGGGAGGGCAATGATATCACCATCGTTTCCTATGGAGCCGCAGTACATTGGGCGTTGGATACTTTGCATAAACATACCGAATTGGAGGCAGATCTCATTGATTTACGGACGTTGGCCCCGTTGGACACGGATACCATCTATGCCTCCGTTCGGAAAACGGGAAAATTGATCATTCTTCAGGAAGACACGCTATTCGGTGGAGTCGCTAGCGATATTTCCGCCTTGGTAATGGAAAATTGTTTTGAATACCTTGACGCTCCCATAAAACGGGTCGCCAGCCTCGAGACCCCGGTGCCCTTTGCCAAGACGTTGGAAAACAACTATTTGCCCAAAGCCCGGTTTGAACAGGCGCTGCTCGATTTGCAGGCCTATTGATGATGCGGGCTAAATAATGTAGGAAACAAGGCAACCGTTCATCGAAATCTTCGGTTGTTTTGTATCGGATTAACAAGATTTAACGTTCCTGAAAAGTCGATCGGCAGAAGCCGTTCGTATATAGGACAATCCTAAAACTAACAACAATGAATAAACCTTTTATGATTTTGGCGGCGCTCGCGATGTTGGCAAGTGCCTGTTCCGTTTCCAAGGCGGCAAGGGGTCAACGTAACCTTTTGAGCGGTACGTGGATCCTAAACGACATTTCGTATGAAAACAGCAGTGGTAATTTTCAGTCGGTACTCTTCAATGATGCCAAGGATATCTGTTTTGAAGGCAGCGACTGGTTCTTCAGGGACAACAACAGTACCGGACGCTACACCATTGCGCCTTCTTCTCTCTGCAATGGCGGTGATCGCTACATCAGATGGTCGGTAATCGACGGAAGTCCGAATCAACTACAATTCAAGTTGATCGATGAAAAGAACAAGGATATCTCAGGCGGACTTGGGTACCGTTTGAACATTTCATCCTTGACCGCCAATGAAATGACCCTTAGATCAAATTCGACGGTGGGTGACGACCGTGTCACCATCGTTTATCAATTTACCAAAAAACAATAGTATGAAAAATCGACTCATAAAATCAGTATACATTATCATGGCCGCCACGATGGTCATCGGCTGTAAAACCGTCCAAAATGCCAATAAAACCCAGAAAGGTGCCGTTATCGGTGCTACCGGTGGCGCCGTCATCGGCGGTGTCATAGGGAATAACGTAGGTAAAGGAAACAACACCGCCCTAGGGGCTATCATAGGCGCCGCCATAGGAGGTGCCGCCGGCGGCTATATCGGGAATCGAATGGATCGACAGGCCGAACGTATCGAAGAGGAAATCCCTGGCGCGGAGGTAACCCGTGTCGGAGAGGGAATCAACGTAACCTTTACCGAAGATGCAGGCGTGTACTTCGACACCAATAAATCGAATGTGAAAGGGACGTCCGCCGCTACCTTGGATAAATTGGCCGGTATCTTTCAAGAGTACCCCAATTCCTATATTCTGGTGGAAGGCCACACCGATAGTGCCGGCCCCGAGGATTATAACATGAACTTATCCCGACAACGAGCCGAATCGGTCACCGACTATTTGGTGGCCAAAGGAATTTCAAAGGGACGGTTTACGACCAAATGGTACGGGGAAACCCAGCCAATCGCGGATAATACCACCAAAGAAGGAAAAGCCCAAAACCGTCGGGTAGAACTGGCTATCGTGGCCGATGAGGAACTTAAGGAAGAGGCCAGGGAAAAAACCGGTGGACGATAAGGAAGTGGTCCGTACCTTGTGAACGGAAAGCATGGTAGGAGGGTTCAGGAAATCCTGTTTCACCGCATATTGGTCAATCCGCTACAACCTCTTCGAAAATACATTTCATTTCAAAATCCCGATTCCAGTAGTCGGGATTTTTTGTTTTACCCCCAAGAATTGAACCTCCTACACCATATCAGCTTTCGTTTTTAAGCCAATTTGGTATAACTGTGGGGAATGGGCCTGAATTTTGCCGACATCATCGGGAATCCATTGTGTTGGATTTGGAATTTTAATACCTTGCAGGCTTGCCCGAAGGTGGTTTAGGTAGTATCTTCACTTCGATGAATTGCTATGATGTCATTATCGTCGGAGGAGGTCTGGCCGGATTAACGGCTTCCATACATTTGGCCCAAGCGGGGCTATCGGTATGCCTGTTTGAAAAGGAGGCCTTTCCCCACCATAAGGTTTGCGGGGAATACGTTTCCAACGAAATCATACCTTATTTGAACAGTTTGGGTATCGGCATGCAGGCTCTTTCCGTCAAGGCGATCAATAGATTGCAGTTGAGTACGGTAAGGGGGCAATCCATTGAACTGAGGCTACCTTTAGGGGGCATCGGAATCAGCCGGTATGCGTTTGACCATTTATTGTACCAACGGGCGAAGGATGTCGGCGTCCATGTAATCTTCCGAAGGGTACGTTCCGTTTCCTTTCAGGACGATTCGTTTCGGGTAACTGTACCCGATAAGGACCCCTATCAAGCGACCATGGTCATTGGTGCCTACGGGAAGCGAAGTCACCTCGATAAGGATTTGCAGCGGGATTTCATCCTGAAGAAATCCACTTGGTTAGGGGTAAAGGCCCACTATCGTTTTGATGAATTCCCGGACAAGACGGTCGCCCTGCACAATTTTGATGGAGGATACGGCGGACTCTCCAAAACAGAGACGGGCGCAGTGAATTTCTGCTATTTGGCTTCCTACGATTCCTTTCAGGACTATCGCAACATCGAGGAGTTCAATGAAAAGGTAGTGGCCAATAATCCGTTTTTGGCTGCCTTCCTACAAAAAGCCGATCCGCTATTCAAAAAACCGATGACCATTGCCCAAATATCGTTCGACCCCAAGAAAGTCGTGGAGAACCATATGTTGATGTGCGGGGATGCGGCAGGCCTCATACACCCCCTTTGTGGTAACGGTATGGCCATGGCCATTCACAGTGCCAAAATTGCCTCCGAACTGCTAGTGGACTATTTTTCGGAAAAAAAGAAAGACCGTGCAACCTTGGAAAAGGCCTACAGCGCTCAATGGCGAACGCATTTTAGCGCCCGCTTGCAGATGGGTCGACGCCTACAGCGTCTGTTGCTGAATGAATCGCTTTCACGCGCCGCCATGGCCACGGTGGCACGATCGTCTTGGTTATTGCAGAAGATAGTGGAACAAACCCATGGAAAACCGATCGTATGTTAGCAAAGTTGGAGGCCAGGAGCACGGAACCCGAGTTGATGGATAATTTTAAAGGAAGTATCGAATCCCTAGAGGAAGTACTGCAAGACATCAACAAGGTAAACCGAATTTTGGGTGGGAATCAGATTACCATCTCCGCGGTAGCCCGTTTAATGAAGCAGCATCCCAGGGATTCCTATACCATTATGGATGTGGGTTGCGCCGATGGCACGATGCTCCGGGCAATTGCCCGCTACTGCAGAAAAAAGGATATCAAAGCGGATTTCGTGGGTATTGACCTGAACGGGGACGCCCTGGTGCTGGCGGAAGCCGCCTCAAGCGATTTCCCGGAAATACGCTACTTGAAACAGGACGTATTGGAGCTTGAAAAATTGGATTTGAATTGCGACATTCTGGTTACCACCTTGATGACCCACCACTTTACGAATACCCAGTTGGAAATACTCCTGGCGCAGTTCGCCCGTTTGGCCGATATGGCGGTCGTGAACAACGATCTACACCGAAGCCGTTTGGCCTTTTATCTGTTCAAAGCGTTCAGCGCCGTTTTTATCAAGACCGAAACGGCCAGGATAGATGGACTCATTTCGATTCGAAAAGGATTTAAAAAACGCGACTTGGTCGCCCTTTCAAAAAAATTGCCCCAAATGCTGCATCACATTCAGTGGAAATGGGCCTTTAGATATGTATGGATTATGCAACCCAAGCGACCAAATACCCTATGAACGACATCCGCATTGCCACGGTAGCCAAAGAACTACCCAGATACAGCAGGGAAACCAAGGATATCCTTCCTTTTGTGGAGATGTGGCTCGGCGAACAAGAGCCCCGTTTTCGGCGTAAGGTCATTAAGATCTTTGAGGGAGCGGCCGTCGATAAGCGTTATAGCATCATGGACCCGGAAGAGGTGTTCACGGCAACATCCTTCGAGGACAAGAACGCTATCTATGCCCGGGAAGTAAAACTATTGGGGACCCGGGTATTGGAAAAAGCCTTGTCCGCAGCTGGTTGGGCCCCTGATTCCTTGGATTATATCATTACCGTCAGTTGTACTGGCATTATGATTCCCTCCTTGGATGCCTATTTGATCAATTCCGTGGGACTGCGTCGTGACACGGTACGCCTGCCCGTTACCGAAATGGGCTGTGCCGCGGGCATCTCCGGATTGATCTATGCCCAAAACTTCCTAAGGGCGCATCCTGGCAAAAGGGCGGCGGTTGTAGCGGTGGAGAGTCCGACCGCCACCTTTCAGTTGAACGACTACTCCATGGCGAATATGGTCAGTGCCGCCATTTTCGGCGATGGGGCCGCTTGTGTGCTCCTGTCCTCGGAATCCAACACCACCGGCCCTAAAATTGTAGGCTCGGAGATGTACCACTTCACGGATTCTACCCATTTGATGGGATTTGATTTGACGAACTTTGGATTGAAAATGATTCTAGACCCGGATGTGCCCAAGGCGATTTCCGACCATTTTCCGGCTATTGTCCATCCATTTTTGGAACGGTACGGTACCCACATTGAAGCGGTCGATCATCTGATCTTCCATCCCGGTGGTAAAAAAATCGTTCAAACGGTGGAGGAATTGTTCGGGAAACTGGGAAAGAATATCGATGATACCCGGGAAGTACTGCGATTGTATGGTAATATGAGCAGTGCTACCGTACTTTATGTGTTGGAGCGCTTTCTGGAAAAAGAAATCAAGGCAGGTGAACAGGGATTGATGTTAAGCTTTGGTCCCGGATTTTCGGCACAACGCGTTTTGTTGGAGTGGTAGTAAGAAAGCACACGTTCAAGTGTCAAGTTCAAACACAAAGATTTCCAGTAAATCAGGAGGATACATTCGTCTAAAAAAAGGGGAGATGCGTATATTTAATCGATTTGTAGATAGCAAACGATTTCAGGACCTTCGTCCGCCGTCCGCGTGTCGCCATAGCTTTTGCGGAGGCACAAACGGTTGCGTAACGGCGCGCAGCAGGTGACAAGGACTTAAGTATTACTATGCAGATGAAAAAGGGAAACGACACGAATTTCAATCAAGATGCCGCAGAAACGGCCCTAATCCTAGGCGGCAGTAGCGGTCTAGGCCTGGCGACCGCGAAGAAATTGGCGCGGCACGGATATGACATCGTTATCGTTCATAGAGATAGAAGGTCTGATATAGAGGAAGTTGAATCACATTTCCAAGAAATTACTTCAAGAGGTGTATCATTGCACTCCTTTAATTTGGATGCGGTGAACGCCGAGAAACGGAACGCCATGATATCCCAACTAAAGGAGTTGTTGGGAGAAGAAAACAAGGTAAAGGTATTGGTGCACAGTTTGGCCAAGGGAAACCTCAAGCCCATGCAATCGGAACGGGAAAAGGAATTGGACCATCAGGATTTTCAGATTACCTTGGACGCGATGGCAATCAGTCTCTACGATTGGACCAAAGCCCTGGTAGATGCGGGGCTTTTTGCAGCCGATGCGCGGATCGTTTCCTTTACCAGTGAGGGCAATACCAAGGCCTGGGCCAACTATGGGGCCGTCTCGGCAGCGAAAGCCGCTTTGGAAGCGATTACCCGGAATATCGCCCTGGAGTTTGCGCCCTCGGGTATCAAGGCCAACTGCATCCAGGCAGGGGTGACCGATACGAAGTCGTTCCGCAGCATTCCCGGAAGCGAACTCTTGAAAGGGAACGCCCTTGAACGCAACCCCAGCGGCAGGCTAACCACGCCCCAAGATGTTGCCAATGTCGTTTATCTGTTGACCACTCAAGAGGCGAAATGGATTACGGGAACGGTCATCAAGGTCGATGGCGGGGAAAGTTTGCGATAGTTTTGGTGTTTTGTACCCTGATTCCTATTCAAGGTTTGCCATTTATTGCTTACATTTCTGCGCACTGAATACCGCTATGAACCATCAACACATCGTATCCCATTTACCCTACGAAAAACCCTTTCTTTTTGTGGACGAATTGACCCATGTAGATACGAAAGGCGCTACCGGCAGTTTTACATTTCACCGGGAAATGTATTTTTACCAAGGCCATTTTAAAGATCATCCGGTTACTCCAGGGGTCTTATTGACCGAATGTTGTGCCCAGATAGGCCTGGTCTGTTTGGGTATCTATCTGTTGCAGGGGGAGGGGGTCCCAATGTCGAACCTCCAAGTGGGGCTAAGCAGTTCGGAGATGGAATTTCTACTGCCCGTTTATCCCGGCGAAAAAGTAACGGTGCATTCCGAAAAGGTGTATTTTCGATTTAATAAGTTGAAATGCAGTGTGAAAATGCATAACGAAGAGGGACAGCTGGTCTGTAAAGGGATTCTTTCCGGAATGTTTAAAAATACCGCCGATGAATAAACGCGTGGTGATCACGGGGCTTGGTATCTGTGCCCCGAACGGAGTTGGTCTGGAGGCTTTTACCCACTCCTTGCAAAATGGTATCAGTGGTATTCGCTTTCAGCCGAAACTCAAGCAATTGCAGTTTTCCTGTCAAGTGGCCGGGGAACCGTTGATCAAGGACAATCTGCTGCAGCACTATTTTTCACCCTTGCAATTACGTGGACTGAATGCCAGTGGTCTGGTCTATGGCGTCATCGCCGGCACCGATGCCTGGAACGATGCCGGCCTGCCCATCGCCCCCAAGGATCGCCCCGATTGGGACAGTGGTATCATCTTTGGAACGGGAATCCTGGGAGCCGATAAGTTCCGGGAGTCGATCTATGCCATCGATGAAGGCAATGTACGTCGTCTGGGCAGCACCTCGGTGATGCAGGTCATGGCCAGTGGCATCAGTGCTTATTTAGGGGGCATACTGGGAACCGGCAATCAAGTGACCACCAATTCCTCCGCCTGTACCACGGGCACTGAAGGGATACTCATGGCCTATGAGCGCATTCGATCGGGAAAGGCAAAACGCATGCTAACCGGGAGTTGTAGCGATAGCGGACCCTACATCTGGGCCGGTTTCGACAGCATGCGCATTCTACCGCGAAACTATAACGGGAATCCCTCGAAAGCGAGCCGGCCCTTGAGCGCTTCGGCTGCTGGCTTTGTGCCGGGGAGCGGGGCAGGGGCCCTGGTATTGGAATCCCTGGAAAGTGCCCGGGAACGCGGTGCCAACATCTACGCGGAAGTTCTGGGGGGTGCGGTCAATAGCGGGGGTCAACGTGGTGAAGGGAGCATGACGGCCCCGAATAGCGAATCGGTGGTGCGCTGTATTCGGAAAGCTACGGAGGATGCGGGTATCCATGTGTCGGAAATAGATACCATCAACGGGCACCTGACCGCCACACGCAAAGATCCCATTGAAATCCGGAACTGGAGTGAGGCCTTACAGGATACGGGAACCGATTTTCCCTTTGTGAATTCGTTCAAAGGGCTTTTCGGTCATGGCCTTGCCGCCGCCGGAAGCATGGAGTGTGTGGCATCCGTCTTGCAGATTGGGAAGGGACAGGTGTTCGGAAACGTCAATTGCGAGGACCTGCATCCGGAGATCGAGGAAATCGTCCATCGTTCCAAAATCCCTTTAAAAACGATCCTACACCAACCTAAAATTCTGGCAAAAGCAAGTTTTGGCTTTGGAGATGTGAATGCTTGTGTTATTTTTAGCCAGTTTAACGACTGATTCCTCGAGCTACTAATTTCCAACATCAGCACTTTGGATTTTGGTGCTTGGAATTTGGAATATACCACCTATGACGGAGACGGACAGATACGCAAAACTCAAGGAAATTATTCGGATTTACTTGCCGGAAGATGTTGCGGTTACCGAGATTTCGGCTTCCAGCCACTTTATCAATGAGTTGAACATCAATTCGGCGAATTTGGTAGACATCGTCCTGGATGTGGAGGATGCTTTCGACATTACCTTGGAAAATGAGGATATGGATCAGATGCAGACCGTGCAGGATGCCCTGGATATCATCGATGGGAAATTAAAAGAATAAATCATGGATCGACGCAAACTCAAAAAACGATGGCTCTGGCAGGGTGGGGTAGGTGCCTCGCTCTTTGGTTTTGGGTTGTGCGCCGTGGTAGAATCCGGTTTTTTAAAACATTCCGACGCCCCTTCCTGGAAGTGGATATCCTTGGGTACCCTTTCGCTATGTGTGGTGCTCCTTGGGCTGGTATTGTTGATCAAAGCAGGTTTTTTAGGGGAACAACTTAAGAACAGGAAAGCGCGCAATGAATGAATTCATTTTTTGGGCGAGGGAACAATTGCGGGTAGATAAAAAGTTACTCCTGCTGTACTGTATCGTTTATTTCCTCTGGGGCATGGGAATGGACTGGTTCGGCACCCAGGTTGAAATTGCGCGATTTACCCATTGGTGGCAGGTGCTGACGGTGTATGTGCTCTATATGGTACCCATTTCCCTCTTGTTGCGAAAACTACCCTTTCACGCCCAATATGCGTACGGACTCATCGCTATGGGATTGTTGGAATTCGGTGGTTACGCCCTTGGTTCCTCCTATGCCTATCCCGATAATGTACTGGACCAATTTTTCAACATTCGAAACTTCAGTTTGGCCATGGCACTGTTTTTCGCCCTTTATTTTCCGTTGGGGAACTGGGGCGTGGGAAAGCTTTACGGATTCCTCTTTAAGAGGGCTTGAAAGTATCCATTTAGGAGCAAGTACCGTTCCCGGTCCTACGGCCTCAACCTTGTTTGGGGAATCGCCTTGGTGACCAAGGAAAAGGAAAATTACCGTTCCGCCCACGTCGTAAGTAGGTCGTAGCCAATACCCATTACGATTCGTTACCTACCACTTCTTCCTTCTCCTTGATTAGCAAGGAAGCCACAATGCCTGCAACCAAGGAAACCGAAATCACCGCCAAGGAAATCCACTCCGGGAGTTCAATTTGATGCGAGAAGAGCATTTTGAGTCCGACAAAGGCCAGGATGACGACCAGGCTGTAGTTGATAAAGCGAAACTTTTGGAGCATTCGGGATACCAGAAAATACATAGATCGAAGGCCAAGGATGGCCAGGATATTCGAACTAAACACGATAAAAGGGTCCGCGGTGATCGCCAAAATGGCGGGTATGCTGTCCAATGCAAACAGAATGTCGGTCAGTTCGATAATGACCAAGGCTATAAACAAGGGTGTAGCGGCCGTAATGCCCATGCGTTTTACAAAAAATTGCTCCCCTTTGATCGTCCCGGTGATGGGATATATTTTTTTTACCTGTCGGAAGACAAAAGACTTCTTGGGATCGAAATCCTCGTCCTCTCCCTTGAGCATCTTAAAGGCGGTGTATAGCAGAAAGACCCCGAATACATAGATGATCCAGTCGAACTTGTTAATGAGCGCTACCCCGAATAAAATGGTCAAGCCACGAAAAATAATGGCCCCCAGGATACCCCAGAAGAGTACCCTATGTTGGTACAGGGATGGAATATTGAAGGAGGAAAAGATAACGGCAATGACAAAAACATTATCGATACTGAGCGAGAGTTCGATCAAATACCCCGTAATGTATTTAAGTACTGCATTATTTGGGGTGAGCCCCGTGGGGTTGTCGACTAGGCCACTCGAAAACAACCAGTAGATGACCCCGCTGAATCCCAAGGCGATGCTTACCCAAACGGCCGTCCACATGCTGGCCTCCTTGCTTTTGATTACATGGGCTTTCTTGTTAAATACCCCTAGGTCCAGTGCCAGGAACACGAGGACCAAGCCGATAAAAAGAATCCATACCCCCATTGATACGATTTTGAAAATGCGAAGGTACTAATCCTTTGGATTTCGTATAGCGGGAACGAACAGAAAATGGGAATACCGTCAGGGATTCGTTCAAATGCGTCAAGGAATTTGGCTTGGGATTTTTACATTATCATGAAACAAAGTATTATTTTAAACATATCCTATGAAATATATATACACATTGGCCTTTGCCCTCATCACTTTTTTTGTCAACGCCCAAGACCCCTATTTGCAACAATCCAATGCGGAGGCGGACGCCTTGACCCGGGTCATCAGTAGTAAGTATCAGGGAGCATTGGGAATGCCTGCCGACCAGGTGGTGCGTTTTAACAATAAAATCGAAGAGTTCGTGCTGCGCAGGCAAAAAATAAACGCATTGGATATGACCACCCGGGATAAGCTGCAACTGCTACAGCAGCTATCGCACCAGGAGACCGCCGAAATGGCCAATATTTTGACCAGGCCACAGCTACAACGGTATAGGGAGTTAAAAAAGGAAATACAGCCGGTACAGGTCGTAGTAGGCGAGGTAGAATAAGTACGGATGCGCTATTATTTCAACTGGAAGACCAGGGTTACTTTGACCTTGTTGTCTTCCTTTTTCTTTTTGACATTGATTCCGAAGTCCGACGAGTAGAGGGTGGTGGTACCGGTCAGTTTGTTCCCATTACGCGTGAAATTGATGGTAATGGGTTTGGTCGTCTTTTTAATGGTGAGGTCGCCCGTTACCTTCCATCCCTCAGCGTCGGCGCTCACAGAGGTACTTTCAAAGCTCATGGTAGGGTAGGTGTCCACATCGAAGTACTTGCCGCCCCGAATCGACCAGTCCCTTAAAAAATTCCCCGTTTTGATTGTTTCCGTCGCGACCGACCCCTTAAAGACCGAGTTGGACGGATTCTCCAAATCGATTCGGGAGTCCGATGTAAAACCGGACACACTGCCGTCCACATCGTTGGAGAGGTAGACAAAGGTTATTTCCGAGGAAGCGATTTCCCCGCTGTTTTGCGCTACGCCACAAAGTGGGGCACTCAGTATGAAGAGGAACAATAAGATGGATTTCATTCGTTGTTGTTTGCTTTTTTAGAAGGCACCCTTGGTAATAAGAGTCGCACTAAAGGTATCGATAATTGACGAAATTCACCGGTAAATCTATGGGTACATCCGTCGAAAACCAAAAAAGTATTGCCCCGGCTTTTGGCTTTACCGGTATTGCTTTTTTTTATACCTTGTACCTGAACACCAAGAAAATGAGAACGTTACTATCCTTGCTGATGGTTTTGGGGTGTATGGTACTGGGTACTTCCGACGGTATTGCCCAAACTTCCCAAGAGCAACCCGAAAAGCCTGTGGGCATGCCCCAAGGGGAGGAGGACGAAGGTCCTGCCATCTTTCGATTCGAGCCCGACTATCTGTTATCCGTAGAAGCCAAAAGGGAACGACTACGACGTACCCGAAAGATATTGGATACCATGGACATTTCCGAGCGTAAGCGGCGAAAATTGCTAAAGGACCTGCATAAAAATGGCTGGACGGAACGCCTGCAGAAAATCCTGGTTGTCGATACAAAGTTCGAGGAAGATATTGAAGAGTAGGGGGTGACACGTTAACAGGTGGGTATTTCCCGGGCTGTTGTTTTCCCGATGAACGACCGTTGGTATCGATAAAAGGCACGGGCACCGGTCATTTATCGATTGGTTGAAGAAAGTATGTATTTTTATTGCGAGAACCTATATGAATACTAACATGAAAATACCCCACTGTTGGGTGGTATGCCTGTGCCTCTTTTTTGCTGGCGCTGCGGTGATGACCGCCCAAGACCTTCCCAAGAAAACGGAAACCGATAAAGCGACCCAGGTGCAACGGCATACCGTGATGGAAAAATTCGCCCCCGATATCTCCTTGACCGCCGAGGAACGGCAGCAGAAGCGTTTGGACCGTATGGCCGAAATCGAATTCCGCCGGCGTGTACTCGATACCTTGGATATTCCGGAACGGCGACGTTTGAAGCTGTTGCTGGACTTAAAATACAATCCGTTTTCAGACCGATTGAACCGTACGATGGCCGAAATCAAGTTCGAGGACGACGACGGTATCGACGACTGAGCGATTCTAGTATGAAATCCATGTTAGTCCCTTTAGTAGTAGCAAGGGATACATTGGAACACTTGGCACCGAGCCCTTTTTACCGCTCACTGTAAACCCTCAACGTGCCCTCATTTTTGCTTTCCTTTTTTGCAACTGACGTTCCAGGTCATCGGCAGATTGAGCGATGGAGGCCTCGAAGGAACCGTTACTCGACTCGCTGAACATTCGGGGTCCCGGGGCGCTCAGGCGCATGTTGCAAATCATCCCCTTATCCGGTTTGGAGGTGTTTTCGGTCTTAAAAAAAACATCGGCACGAACGATGAAATCGTACTTATCAAATAATTTTTCGATTTTTTTGGCCGCCAGGATTTCCAGTCGGTTACTGGCTTTGACGCCATCGTATTCAAAATTGATGTTCATAGGGGAGAAGGGTTTTTTAGCAAGCTTTAAATTAAGACGTAGGATTGGGACTACCAAATAAAAGTACGCTGCCAAATCTTAATTAACTATGAACAAAACGTTAAAGTCTGGTAACGTGGTACTTCCGATGGTCTAACGCATTTGTTTTTTTCGTAACTTAAGAACACCGTACGAATTTTCTACGAACCCTAAATTTTTTTTCATGACAAACGACAGCAACCTAGCCCGGCCCAGCTCCGTTCGGGAATATGAAAAAAATGCCCTGGTGCTCAAATTGGAGCGGCACCAAAAAGACCTGCTACAGCTTCGGAAGAAGCTGAACTCCTATATCTGCGAACCAAGGACATACAGTCTGTTCGAACGTATCGAATCGCTCAAACAAGGCCTCGAAAAGTTGCGGGCCGACAATGACGCCATCATAGCAAACGTCAAGGACCGCAAGCGCAGCGCTGAGAATTATGTGGAACGCATCAGGAATCAGTTTGCCGAGTTCAATTCCATGCAGCAAGGAGTAGAAGAGTATATTCGAGGGGCCAAGAATTGCTAAGATGTCCTATGGCGCCCTCGTTAGGATGCATCCATTGGTGACGCCAGTGGATGTATTTTTTTACACTGTTCGGTGAAGGAAGAGGCCAGGTAGGAGGGGAGCAAGGGGGTGGCCCCCGGTGCCTATCGGGATGGACTTTAAGGATTCGACGGAAAAACCGAACGGATTTTTCATTTGGCATAGGAATTGTGCATTGTACAACAGAACAACAAACGAAAAAAATGAATAAGGGATGGTATTTGGTGCTATTGGTCGTGGTATTCGGCTGTGGTACGACCAAGGAAGTGGTGGAAACCGAGAAGAGCAGGCAATTGGACGAATGGGTCACGAACCGGTCGTTCGAAATCGAATCCGAATGGGCACGGCCGCAGGTCACCTCCGGCATGGCGGCAGTGGCGAATGCGGGACTCCTTGCACCCGGAAACAATCTGGGCCGCATCAGTCTGATTGGCAACGCCAATTATCTGCGGATGGAAGGGGATTCCGTATCGGCCTATTTACCGTATTATGGCGAACGACAAATGGCCGGGGGCTACAATTCCGATCGCGGCATCACCTTTGAGGGGGTACCGGACGACTTCGAAATCGAAAAAGACGAAAAATCCAAAAGCTACCTCATGCGCTTCACCATCCCGCACAATTCCGAATTGTATCGGGTACAGGCCTGGTTGTATCCCGACCATAGGGCCCGTATCAATGTATTTACCTCCCAGCGTTTTATGATACGCTATGAGGGGTGGGTAAAGGCGCTGCCAGATCAAGAGCCGACCGGCACCGTGATGAACTAAGGGGTAGGACAAGTTCAAGTTCACACTCAAGTGTCAAACGCAAACACAAACACAAGCTAAACTCAAACATACATTCAAATTCAAGTACAAAACTTGAAACTTTGAATTTTGAACGTGGAACCTTGTACCCGTGCCTCGACGGGCATTTCCTGAGCCAGGCCGAAGGGAGCGGCATCACCTTGGGTTTGTTTTTGGCATCGCGCTTCACACAGCACGCATCCGTCCTTTTCAAATACATACTCAAACACAAGCTCGAACCTAAAACCTTAAACCTTGATTGACTGCCAACAGCCAACTGCCACTGACCAACTAGGTCATTAACCACTAACTGCCAACTTCCTTGGGATACGATATCCCTCATTTTTTCGTTATGGTAGGGTTAAACCATTTGGCGTTCTAAGCGTCAAAGACCCAAACAATCACCATGAAAACCTACTTGTACTGCCTGGCCGGCCTTCTTTTGTTTTGTATCAGCTGTTCTAAAGAAGCGGTGGAAACACCCGAGAACACCAATGAACCCATTGCATCCACCTTGGTATACGACATTGCGGGAAGTGAAACCGACAGTGCCATCAATGATGTGATCGCGGGGGACGAGGTCGTGGGTCCGGATGAAAAAAACTGGGCCTTTATCAATCCCCAGGTTTCGAAACGCAACAAACTTTTGTTGTTCTTTCCCGGTACCAATTCCCTGCCTTCCTGGCACCAGATGATAGGAAAACAGGCAGCCAGCATGGGCTATCATGTCGTCGTACTCCGTTATAATAACATCACCCCCATTTATGAGATTTGTGCGGATGAAACGAACGTGGATTGCCATAGAAATGCGCGGATGGAGGTGTTGACGGGCGAAGACCTCCACGACGAGGTGTCCGTTGACCGGAATCATTCCATTGAAAATAGGGTCTTACGCTTGCTGCAGTACTTGGAGGAAAACTATCCCGATCAAGGATGGGGACAATATACCAACGATGCTGCGATCGCCTGGAATAAGCTGGTGCTCGCCGGCCATTCCCAAGGCGGTGGCTACGCCGGCTTTATCGGTAAGTTGCACCAGGTGGACAGGGTAGTTATGTTCAGTGCCAGCGATTGGTTTAAAACGGCACCCGCCAATTGGGTGTTGGAAGCAGGGGAGACCCCCTCCGATCGTATCTATGCCTTTGTGCACCTCCAGGACGAAGCCGGATTTTTCGGCCCCAACCAGATCATGCTCAAGAATTGGGAAGGCTATGGGATTACCGACTTTGGGGAAATCGTGTTGGTCGACGCAACATCCGCACCCTACGACAATTCCCATACCCTGGTCACCAATGCCGAAACGGTGGATTACGACCATTGGTTCCATGACGACAACTACCATAACGGGGTAATCGTTGATCCGTTTGTGCCGTTGGACAGTGAGGGCGAGTCGCTTTACAAAGACGTTTGGGAATATTTGTTGCAATAAGGGAAAGCACCAAATTCCAACATCCAAATACCAACAATAAAACGTGGAACCTTGTACCCGTGCCTCGACGGGCATTTCCTGAGCCAGCCCAAAGGGTGCGGCATCACCTTGGGTTTGTTTTTGGCATCGCGCATTACGCATCCGTTCTTTTCAAACTCATATTCATGTACCAAATTCCAAATTCCAAGATTTTAGTTTTATACCATCCACACTAACCACTAATTACCAACCTCCCTTGGATACGATTTTCCTATCTTCGCCGTTTCGATTAAAAAACAACCACTGACCAGCCTTTATGGAATCTATTTTTACCCTCGACAACATCGTTACGCTTTTTATGTTGATCCTGCTCCAGGCCGTTTTGGGGCTCGATAATCTCTTGTATATTTCGCTGGAATCCAAAAGGGCCAAGGAGGCCCAACAGGCACGCGTACGGTCGCTCGGCATCGGGATGGCCATTATATTGCGGATTGCCCTGCTGTTTATCCTGATCCGGGTGATTGCCTATTTCCAGGACCCGGTATTCGGTTTTGATTTCACCGATATCCTCGAAGGAAGCTTTAACCTGCATAGCCTGATCGTCCTGGCCGGGGGCATCTTTATCATGTATACCGCCGTCAAGGAAATCTGGCATATGCTAAGCCTGGAAGTGGAAGAGGGGCTGGAGGTAAAGCATAAGAGCACCAACATGATCATTTTCTCCATCGTGATCATGAACATCGTTTTTTCCTTCGACTCCATCCTGAGTGCCATGGCCCTGACGGATGTATTTTGGGTGATGGCCACCGCAATTATCATAGGCGGACTCTTAATGATCTGGTTGTCGGGCCGGGTAACCACGTTTTTAAAGAAAAACCGCATGTACGAGGTCTTGGGACTGTTTATCCTCTTTATCGTAGGCATCATGCTGCTGTCGGAAGGCGGCCATTTGGCCCACCTCAAACTGTTTGGCAATGAGGTCACGCCCATGAGTAAGACCACTTTCTATTTCGTGATCGTGGTGTTGGTGGTCATCGATGTGGTGCAGTCCCGGTATCAGAAAAAATTGTCGCGTAGGGTGTAAGGCCGATGGTTTATCAACTTGCGGCCCGATACGCGTTGATTTGCAGAAGGGAGTTTTGTATTTTCAGGTCGTAATCAACCGAGACACCCCATGAAAAAGTTCCGATTCTGGACGGCGGACAAAATCGTGAGTTTTGTCGCCATCTTTATCAGTCTGCTGACCTTGTTTATTTTTATTCGGCAGACGAATATCATTGAACAGCAAAGCCACCTGTCGGTCATGCCCTATATATTGGTGGAAACCTCGGAGAGCGGCGCGACCAACACCTTTTCCATTGATTTGGTGAACCACGGGGTGGGTCCGGCTTTTATCGACCGGACCAACATTCGTTACCTGGGCAGGGACTATTCGATGCAGTTAAGGGATTTCGTGGCCCAATATCTTCCGGGAACGGACAGTGTGCAGGTCATCAACTATACGACCATCTTAAAGGGAACCGCCTTGCGTTCCGGAGATGCCATCAACGTACTGACCGTTGGTGGGGGCGCCAAAAGTTATAACGATTTTTTAAAGGCCGCAAAAGAACTTACCAAGGACCGGTTTTCCTATGAAATCGAATACCGTTCGATCTACGGGGACCGTTGGCGACTCGTTTCGGCCATGGACGCCATGGAGCAACTGCCGGAAGCGTTGAAAGATTGAGGGTAGTGCACGCTTTCTTGTATACACAACTACTGTAACAAACGTTTTTGTTGGCACTCTTTTAAAGCAACATTACATGACTAAAACACCACCTATGAGACCATTGCTATTGCTATTCACATTACTATTTATTTCAACTAGTACTTTAAGTCAGACTACTGAAAGTCCTTCTAAAAGCCCTTTTGAAGGTGTCGAGAAATCGGACCTCTTTCTATTGGGTACCTTTCATTTCAAGGATGCCGGGCTGGACGGCTACAAGCCCCAGTACGATGTGGATATCCTTTCGGAAGAGCGGCAGGAGGAGCTGCAGGAGGTTTTGGAGATTATCGGAAAATACAAGCCCACCAAGATTGCGGTGGAGTGGCAAAAAACCCGACAGGCCCAATTGGATTCGCTTTATGACGCATATTTGGCGGGGCGTTTTGAATTGACAGCCAATGAGATCTACCAGATCGGGTTTCGGATGGCGAAGGCATTGGGCCATGACAAGGTCTATGCCATCGATGCCCGTCCCCGAAGTTTTGACGATGGGCTCACCGACGAGGAATATGAGGAAAAAGTGGCCTATTTTACCGAAAAACTGGGCGCACCGACGGTTGCGAGGGATGAAGACCTGCACAACCGTTTTATGGCGATGTACGCCGCGGATGATGTACGCAAGACCCAAGTGTCGCTGTTGGACCAGTTATTGGGTGAAAACGACCCGGAGGGACTCCGGATCAGCCACGGGCATTATTTGATCGGGGATTTTAGGATGAACGAGGGCGATGAGTATCTCGGGGCCGATGGTGCCATTTGGTGGTATACCCGAAACCTACGGATTTTTGCGAACATCCTGGGCATTACGAACCCTGGGCAGGACAAGGTATTTGTATTGATCGGCTCCGGACATTTGCCGATTCTGAATTTTTTGGCGAATTCATCACCGGATTATCGGATGGTAACGCTGCAGGAATTGGTGAAGTAGTCAACGAAGGTGAGTGCCTTACGCCACTAATACGTTCCCATACCCGGAATAGCTGGCAATTTTGGGAAAAGATTACCATTTTGTACATACGAAACCGAAGGATTTGAGGTTATAGGGGTAATCAGATGAAAAAACACCGTAACTTCTTGATTTTCTATAGCCTTTGGTTAGGGGCCATTTTTGGACTATTGACGGTATTTGACGATGCTGGCCAAAATAAAATTTCTAAAGAGAGCAAAAGCGACACTGTTTGTACGGTACCAACGAAAACTGCGGCCCGTGCCAATCATGTTACTGGTGGACACAAGGTGTGTGCTACTTCAAGGCCGTAACACTTCAGAATTTTAAAAATATCCTTAGTGTGGTAGGGGTACTGTACCAAAGCATTGGATAGGGCGGCGAATTTAGACAGCGCCCAGTTTGAAAAATCCTATTTTACATAATATAAATTATAGTACAGATTGGTTTATATGTATTTATGATTCAACTTTTTAGCTGTAAGCTATAATTCTATTATGTAAAATATCCCTCAACAGCATTCTTTTTATTCAGCGTGGAAGCAGGGTCATCAACTTTTTTAATTCACGTAGCTTCGAAATTTGAGCAGACAAAAATCTTTTTAGAAAACTTCAAATTCTTAGAAAATCCCAGCGACAAACATTACGTCTGTATCTATAATTAGTCGTTATGTAAAATTGCCGCTGCCAAACGCTCGATTGCTTTCATAAAATCAAATTGCTTGTGGCAATTTATTTTATACGCAATTCCCAGCCGCTTGCCAACGCCAAAAAAAGCAAAACCTTTTCACTTTTATTAAATTTCCTAAATACGAGAATCTTTTCGTCAACAAATTTTTCACAGCCATTCGGTCAGCTTGCCGCAAAAGCTAACGGCAGTATTTTGGAAGGTCTTGTAGACCTTTTAAAATCTGAGCGAGATGGCGCGTTGGCGGAGCGAGATAATTTCTTAGCACTTGCTACCTTCCATGTTCCTAGAAACCTTTCTTTCGCAGCCGCATCGTCTCGCCCGAAAAAATCAAAGGTCTACTAGACCTTCACTTTTTACGTCGTATTTTACATAATGTAGAGATATGCTAGTTACTTGAAATTCTCTATTTTATTATGAAAAACAAACTCGCCTAATACTTTCATACCGTTGGTAAAGACCTTTATTTCCCAATTGGATAAATACGTATGTGGACTGACATCATGCTCGAAAAACACAAAATCATCTGGTTTTACGACGGTTTTCGACGGAATTAAGAATATCAAAGGTTCTTTCTCAGGAATAAAGCCTACTAATGCTACCCAAAGACTTTCTTTAGGCTCGCCCAACTTTTCTTTTGGAACTTTTGAACTTTGTTGCGCAATCAAGTCCATAGGTTGCAGAAATACCTCAGATAACTTACCATTTGGGCTTTTTACCAAAAAATAAACTCCTCCACTATCATTTTCTTTTGGGCTGATTTCGAGGCCTGCATTGGTCATTTCTGACATTAAGATACTTTCTGCCTGGCTTTGGAAATCTTGCATTAAATGAAGTTATCCTTTCTTTTTTTCTTGATAAAAAAAGAAACAAAAAAATCAAGGCTCACAGATTCCCGAAGCTTCGGGATGGAAACAATGTACGGGTCGATCGCTAAATTTTAGGATCCATACTAACCCTTAAAATCGCTTTGAGCTTTTTTGAACAATTTCGGCGACCAATAAAAATTGTTACACACCCACCAAAATTTTTAACGCTCCTCTCCCCTATTGTTTTCGCCAAACCGAGCTTGCGAGGTTCATGAATTCCTGAGAAAAGCAATAAAAATGACATGAACTAAAATTCTCTTAGGCCGTTTTTACCTCTCGAATTTTAATAAGTCGTATCCTTGAAATATGAACTTATTACCCTAACTAAGGTACCCGCAAATCTAAATACAGACGGTACAATTCCAACACTTTATAATTCAATTGGACATTTCATTATTCAATATGCCTTTTACTTTATCATTAAGTTCATCAAACCCCATATTCAATTCGTAAATATCCAAGAAACGTCGCCCCTTTTCAAAAGGGAAATAATCCGTTTTAACAATCTCGAATCTTGAATCAATAAAAATTATATACTTACTTTCTTTGTTATAGGTAATGAACTGAGGATTGGAGATAAAACCATTTATTGATGGCCCAAGTTGCTTTAAACTATTTAAATCCCATATTGTTATAGCTTTATTATTATCTGCAGCAATTATATAATTCGGGTCTTCGTTAATATGTATCTTGCTAATAGGCAATTCGTTAGTTGTTAAACTCTTAGTTTCAAATCTATTGTCCAACATAGACCAAACTTTAGTTTTATTCCAATCAGCAATTAAAAGTCTAGATCCGTCCTTTGTAAAAAGAAGATGCCTTATCTCAGTATCAAATTCTAACTCCTTTAAGGTTTCATTTTTATTTGAATCGTAAAGAATTACTTTAAAGTTATTAAGGGCAATTGCATATATGTGTCCACCTGCTTGTTTCTGAAATGCGATGACTTCATCCTTTAAGGTATCCGTTGGCATTTTTAATCTTTTGAGGGAACTATTAGAAAAATCAAATTCAAAGAATTTGCCTTCTGAGTCTCGTAATATAAATTTATTGTTGGAATAACTCTTTGAGTCTATAACAGGTTTCCTTAATTCAATACTATCTTTTCGCATATATTTTTTATCCTTCAAACTCCAAGAAATCAACTTGCCATTACTATGTGATGTAACGAACCCCGTGCCACTTTTGTCTATTGTTATGCTTTTAATGTCGTGGCGAAATGTACTTAATAACTGAATTGATTTTTTTTTGATATTATATGTGAAGAGCTCCTTTTGGGCACCTAATAGAATGAACTCAACGTCTGGGCTTACATCTATTTGAGGGAAGTCATTTACCTCAACCGAAAATTTATTTTCTATAAGTTGACATCGCTTGTTCAGATTATATATAGCGATTTTTCCATCACGACTTAGGGAGACCATCCTCTCTTTATTACGGTCAACAATTATTTTATTTACAGAGGCATTGTTAGCCCTGAAAACTTTGAACTTTTCTACATCTCTTAAATCGCGAAGTAGAATTTGACCTTCATCGCTTGAAATAAGTAGTTTAGACTTTCCTATAAATTGAAGAGCTAAGACTCTCCCATTCGTTGGAAAGGCACCAATAGAATGTCTATTATTTAAATCCCAAAGTGAAACAGTACCATCATGATAGCCAATTGCAGCGAAATTTTCGTCTTCATTGATGGACATTGAATAAGCTATGTCTGCTTTTGCCGTAAATTGTTTTTTTTCAATTTCTTCTGGATTGGAGAGATCCCAAAAGGAAATAAATCCATAAGACCCCGTTGCTACAAGTGTCGAATCCTTCAATTTATAAACCAATATACTTGATTGATCTTTTTCGTCGGAAGATAAAATTGTCTCTTTGCCGTTTGAAAGATTGTATAAGGAAACACCCTTTTGAGAAGTAAATGCAAATAAGTTATTAGTAACAAAAGCAATACTATTTATTTTAGAATCACCAATTTGAGGATGTATTAAACGATTATTTAAGCTAGGGTAGTCTTGAAGAACAGTGATATCACCATTTATATGTCCCGCAACCAATATTTTGCCATTTTCACTCATGTTAATCGTGGATATATTTGAACCTAATTTGGCAGAGGCTATCATTTGCCGTTTTTGCAAATTCCAAACTCTTAATTCATCGTGAAAGCCGTGAGTAATTAGAATAGAATCATTCGTACGATCAAAAAGACCATTTTGCTGAAAGACGTCTTTAGAAGGCATATAGAAATCTAAGGACGGGTTATAATTGAGAACTTCTAACAATGCCCCTTTTGCTTCTAATGTTTCCGATGTGGTGTATGATTGAGATGCTAAGAGTAAAGCTTCCTCAAAACTTTTGTCCATAGAAACATTTGATTGTAACGCCAAACTTCTTGACTCAGCAATTTTCGCTCTTTCATTTGCGACACTCTTTTGAATAAAGGCAATTCCAGCGGCGACAGCTGCTATTAAAGCCAAAACAATTAAGAAGGTTCTTTGTTTTAATAGCTTACTCTTTTCTTGTTTCAACTTTATCTCTTGCTCTCTTCTCCATATCGGTCTAAGTTCACCACTTGAAAAACCATTGAGTTGCGACGCCAACCCAGTAATTTCGTCGTTAAAGTCCTTGACCTTTTTCCAATTTTTGCTCTGAGCTTTACTTTGCCTAAAGTCAAAGGAAAGCTCATAAGGGAGTCCGTTTTCAAGAATAGTAGGGGCAAAAAAATCTACTGTTTTTGAATTTAGTTCTTTACCTTCCGTTACAGCTAAGAAAATTTTACCGTCCGGCTTGTGATTGAGGAACCACTCAATCTCAAAACCCACATGATCTGACAATGCGGAATTCCTAGAACACAAAACCAATAAATTCTCTGATTGTTCAAGGTATTTTATCAAGATACTTTTTACAATATCTTTATTATCTACGTCATGGAGTTTTGGGTTTGTCTCTTGGTTCAGTTTTGGCAACTCAAAATCACTACCATCACGACAAATATTGAGTTTCTTCAATTTGTATTCTCCATTAACATTCAGATTATGAAAAGATTCTAAAAAACTTTCTATTTTTCTAGACAACTCATAATCAGGATCAGTGGAATAGCTTATGAAGAGATTGTATTTCATTCAAAACTTTTTGATAAAGTATTATTAAAGGCTTTCGATATGATTTATCGAGTCCTTAAAAGTTTCAAGTTCCCATTTAGCCTCTACTTTTTTCTCGAACAACTTTCTATATTTTTCGTATTCCGGTTGTTTATCCAAAGCAAAAGAACAAACAGACATAGTGGCATAAAGCCATTTAATATCTGTTCTACTTTCGTAGTTATCTTCAGCAAAAATTTCTTTAATGATTTCAACTATTTTCTCCCTAGTTTTTTTTGCCTCAACCTTGTAGTAAATTTTTTCTTCTATATTTTCTTCTATGTTAGACATGAAGTCAAGGCATAGAGCATAATTTTCTCCTGTATAGTAATCATCATTCAATTGAAAACCTTTACGATAATATTGAATGGCGCGATTTAGGTATTCCTTTTCATTATCTAATAGCCATAGCCTTTTATAAATGGCCCCTGTAATGCCGAGAGTTTCAGGGTCATTTGTGTCATCAGGGTTCAGAGTAGAAATGATTTGAAGAGCATCTTGCAAAGAAATTTTTTCAGAAGGGGTTTTACTTTTATAAGTTGCTAAAGCATGTTGTTGGATAAAATATGGTTCATCATTTACACTTTCATGTGCTTTTTTCCAAAGCTTTTTTGCTTCTTCGAAGTCCTCTGTCTTCATTTCAAGTTTAGCTCTTTCAACTATACCGAAAAGATGTTCTTCTTTTTCCGCTAACTCTTTAATGATACCACTAAATTCTTCTTCAGGAATAACATGGGGTTGAGCAGATGGAATGAATTCAAACAGTGGGCTATCAGTTTCTTGATTCTTTAATACAATTTCTATTAATTCTTTTAACTTTTTTACGCATCTATCGGCTTCACTTTTACCTATATCTTCTCCGCCATGCTTATAGTGAAATATTCTATTATGATTAATGTCAAATGGTATTAGGCTATCATTCCCTTTGATGATTATGGTAGAAAAGGGCTTTGAACCGTGTCTAATTCCTAACTCATATAAAGCATTAGGGTTATACGTTGTAATATCCGCAATAACTAACTCTGTTTGAACAAGTAAGGCATACATGCTTTTATCAATCAAAGTAGAATCCTTTATTTCATCTCCTCTAATACACGTCAGGCCACATTCCTCAACGGCAGGTTTAATTATATTCTTATAAGTCATATCTAAATCATATGTCTTCCCAGAATCTGATTTCTCTCCAAACCCCATTATTACAAAACATGTTTTTTTCATATCAAATTATTTTCTTCAATTAATTTTCTTCGACCCCTCATTATTCTTGCTAAATCCAAGATAAAATCTCCTTTGTTGATAAAATGAATTAAATTTTCATTTAAATTAATATTCCTAGAAAGTAAAAGCATTGTTTCTTGAAGCTTGTCTTCTTTAAGATAATTTAAATCTAATATTATCAGGACTTCATAATCATATTTGACGCGCATAGTTTGCATGATTTCCCATAATACATTTTCAGTAGGTTTATCTTGTACTATAAAAACTACAAAATCAGATTTATTAATAAATTTTTTAGCAAAATATTTCCATTGTTCATCTTCTTCAAGCGCATTTTTAATTACTTGTTCGTCAAGTACATATTTTCCATTTTCAATAGTCTTAAATCCATTTTCAAATAGGACAAAGATCTGCCTTTCGGTCAAGTTTAGGACATCTAAATTGTAGATATCTAAGTATAAATATTGTTCCAAAAGAACAGATTTAAGCTTTCCACGAGCTAGCCTCGATTCATTTCTAATCTGATTATCTGTAAGAATCTGAATTCTTCCATAAGCAGCTAGGACAACTATAATTCTAGAAAAAAGGTTTTCTTTTTCTGAGTAATTTCTAAAAACAGTAATTCTGGTATTGAGGTTAACTCGCCCTTTTAAAACCATGAAGATTGCATGAGTAAAATGGTATTTCGTTATAAAAAAAATTAAAAACGCATATAATGAAAATCTAAAAAATTCTTCATTTTCTAAGAAAACAAACTGCTTGTCTAAACTTTTGAAGAAATAATACAAAATGACATAAAACGACAGATTAATCATGGTGCTAAAGAGAGGATAGGCCGATAAAACAAATGAGGTATTTAAATTTTTAAGAGGATTCTTTAAATTAAACTCTTTGCCCATTTTTTTAAATGTCTTCGCAGTCATTTTCCTAGTCATTTCGATATCATATGGAAGACTAAACAAAAACAGTATCCACCTCAAAATTAGCAACCATAAAAAACCTGTCTTAATAAAAAAAGGAAATAATAAAATCGAAATCAAAATCATAAAAGCCCACCTGAACCAAAGTATTTTCGGGTTTGCAGTTTTAAGTGGAGCGAATACTAAATCAATCAAACTACGCACTTATTCTTTAGTAGTTAAAGTGTTTTTTTTCTACATATTTTGCAGCTGCTTTTTTTCCTATCTCATACAAGTCATCCTTATTATGAGCATCTGACATCTCTCTTAATGAATCCAATTCCTTTTCATTGAACTGAAATCCAAGTTCTTGTAAAGGATTAGTTTCCAGCATAACGTTATACCTAATGTAATGCAAAGCAGCTTTTTCTGTCACTAAGTCATTTTTCAGATCTAGAATTTCACTATCGATCATTCTTGCCGTTGGCGAGTTTGATAAATATTGCAGCATGGTTTGATTAAGATAATTAGCATCTTCCATAAACAAGTCTGGAACCATAGTTGCCCAACCTAGTAAACCTTGTTTTGCAATTTTATCAGCATCATATTTTTTTGTGTATGTACCTGTTCCGATGGAAAATAACGAAATGTTGTTCTCTCCAGTTGGCCATTTGTATGGAAACTCACTTAATGTTCCCACTAAAAACAATTGCAAAGCTGGATTGTTTGCTAAACTAACGCCCCCATCTATAAAAGCCCCGATTTCACCTTGGCCTACATCTATTTTTTGTGGAACAAAATAGCTTGGTGCAGCCGCGCTCGCACGCACCACTTGCCTTAAAAGCATTCCTTTGTTCTTTTCAAAAAACTTTCCTTCCGGATGGTTAAGTATTGGCCATGTACTTAATGTATCTGCCCTTTTTGTTACTATGCAAAGACCTGTTAAAATCTTGTCACTTCCCATTGTTATATCTCCAAAGACTTTCTTAAGTTCTTCCTCAAGAGGCTTAAAATCGAATTCTGCTTTATATCTTTTTAAAGGATTCAACAACCAACTTCTTTTTTTTCCAAAAATCTTATCCCCAATATTTAGATACAAATCTTTTATGTCTGAGGCGGACATACCAATGGATAATCCAGCTGCAATGATTGCACCAGTACTTGTACCTCCAATTAAATCAAAATAGTCGCAAAGTCGCAAAGCGGGATTGTTTTCTTTATCTTGGATTATTTCTTCAATTTTTTCTAGAAATCCTAAGGTCAATGCCCCTCTTATTCCACCTCCGTCGAGTGCCAATATTCTTTTTGGTTTTGTGTTTTCCATAATATTTATTTTAACTGCATGTATTAATTTTCATTTGTAATCTTGAATTGTCGCGTTTGTAAAACATCGATTTTCGTTTTTCATAAGCCAGTTCAATGTAATTCTGAAGTTCTCGCCGATTTGTTGTATAATCCCTAATTAGTGCATATTTAGTTTTCAAATTATCTGTTAATCTTTGGGGTTGTAAAGTATGGGAGAATTTTCCAGTATTATAATCGGGATGACCTGGTAATTTTAAGCCCAGTAAGCCAGCGTAACTATTTCCAACCTTGTAATTCAATGCACCACTTATTTCCCAATCAATATGTTTTCTGCACTTTGTTTTGGGGCCTATTAATACGATTAAAATTGTGGTGTCAGATAGATATCCTTTATTAATCAATTGTTTTACATAATCAGCTCCATTATCTGATTTAATATCTCCGTCCTCAACCGATTTGTTAATTATTAGGTCTGACGTTAATTTGTAGAATCTCTTTTTATATTCCTTATCATCCTTGTGATAATAACTGATAAATGCCTTTCGTCTTGGTAGAATCAAAGGCAAATTGTCACTCCAATTTAACCCGCCCTTATTTGTTAAAGTCAAAGAACTTTTTTGAATCCAAACACCATTAGAATTTTTAGTAATGCAAGAAAAGGTTTTCCCATTATTAATTTGCTGTACAATCCAGCTTCTTTCCTTTTCGAAACCGCTAGAAATTGTATCCCCGTTATCATGATGTACATAGAAACTTTCAATTCGTTTCACATTTGGAATCCACTTTTCTTTTGATACTAAATAATCCGCCCATTTATTCATAAAGCTTACAACTTAATATTTCATAATAATGGATTTATCCATGACATTATTAAGAGGGTTTTCAATGGAACTGTGGGAGTACAACATTTTGTTTTCCAAAAGTGTTTCTTTTCCAACCCCCTTTATATTACTAATTTTTACATTCAAATCATAAATATCTCTTATCACTTTTGCAGTCCTTATATATCCAGGTAGTCCACCTCTGGGAATACCCTTTAAACATAAAACTGCCAAATCTGTTTTGTCATAACCAAACCCAATTTCAAAAGGAACCCATTTTGATATTAGGGTTGTTGGCGATACAATAACCAACATATGCGAACTATTATTTATGCCTTTGCATAATGAATCTGTAACATTACCTGGATGTTTACCTTGGTTTGAAAGCTTTAAATCTTTGTCATACTCATCAAAATAAACATCAATGCCAGCACCAATAAGGTAATCCGCTACCTTTTTAGCATCCGATTTATCCTTGTTTTGATATGATATAAAAACACATTTTACCTTTTGAATCATAAATTCATTTCGAGATTTATACTTGGTAGGCCAATAAAAACGATTTAGTACCAATTGTAAATTATTTAAGTACCTTTTTTATTGAATTTATCTTATTAGCAATAATCTTATCGGCTTTATTGCGAATGAAATAGGGTATGCCTTTTTGCCCAACCGGTTTAACAGCTATTATTTCTTTACCTAATTCTTTAGCAATTCGAATTTCCGTTTGAACATATGAATCACTACGAAGACCTTTATTTGCCAAGACAAAAACCTTACTACAATAAATCATTTGTTTTCTAAAGATTTTTTCAAGTTCTTTTTTCTTTCTTTCATCAAAAGCTTTGTCCGTGGGGATTGAGTGATTATATATCAAAATCTTCTCCTTTTTTATCTTCTTTATTAATTTTTCATAGTCAAGTGACCCTTTTTTCCAAGAGTGACTTATGAAAACCCTTCTCTGAGGTACCTTTTCTTTTACAAGTTGGTTGTAAGCACTTTTAGCAATTAGCCCACCAATAATCCATTTCAATAGTATCTGCATAATTTCTTTATTGTGGTCTGACCTTAGTTTTGTTGGATATTGGAAGACCTCTCTTCTCAAACGCTCTTTCAATGTAAAATTCTGGATTTACAATAAAATCCTCCCATTTAACAAGAACACAATACCTATCGTCTTCGCCCCATGAGCATTTATTTCCCGCCGAATTTTGGATATAATAGTTAGCACTAAATTCTTTGATTGTTGTAGTATCATTAATTCCTACATAATTATGCGTGCCTCCGCAATATGAGCAATTATAGGGGTCACCATAAATAGCACGGTACATTTCGGGTAAAACTATGCCCAGAATTCCACTTTTTGTATTCCCTAGACCATTATAAAGAGAAGCTTGCAACTCTCTTTTAATAAATCTCTGCTCGTAACTACCTCTACTTTCCGAACTAAATTGTCCAATTAAATGTATTGTTACTGTTGAATCGGCTAAATACTCCTTACTAATTTTATTAAGAATGTAATCCAAGTCTTCAGAATTAATTGCTTCATTCAGTGATTTATCTATCATATCTACATCTAAATGATTCTGAATGTAATTCTTGTATCTAAAGTCCTCGGTTTTGAATGAGATAAAACATTTTCTTGCCATCTATCTATTCGTAGTTCTTGTTATTAAATTAATTTCGTTTTAAAAATGAATAAATACCTCCAAAAGAGAAATACCCTTTAGTGGGGTATTCAATTCAGTAATTTTTGAAAATAAATTGTAGGATTTAAATCTTTGAGGACTTTAAAGATAAATAAAATTAACAAGTAATTAATTACGGAAATTAATTAGAAAAATAAAACATGTAGTAAAAACCATTCCACACACATTACACTCCCCTCCCCCGAGTGCTCGGGGTCGGGTCGCATAATAAGTGTTTATTCATTGCTTGTCTATTATTTTTTAAAGGTATTCATGAACCTCAAAGCGAAAATGCTTTTCGGTTTCATTACCTTTTGAGAAGAAACTTTTTAGAAGAAAAATTTGAAGAAAATGGGTAGCATAAAACTTTGCTCTACCCAAGCAAAGTTACATAACGCGGAACATTATAGTACATTATTGATTATGGATTACCCTGTGGATGATTTATAATCATACCAAATAGAAACTATATGAGCATAGATGCGTTTATAGTCATAATAAATCAATCAAACTCATTCCTCATCTTTAGAAACTACAAGAAAAGCAGTTTGATCAATAGAAACACGACTTCCATGCTGTTGCCTCGCTTTAATAGAATAGCTTCCAGATGATAAACCTGGTATCTTCACCTGCACACGAAATACCCCATTTTCAAGAACTTCAACATCTTCAGCGACCACGATATCTTCAATAAGAATAGAAACGGTGGTTTGATTATTAATAGTCTTCTCAAAACCTTTACCGGAAATTGTCATCATGTCTCCAGCAAGAACGGTTGCTAACCCTCCTATATTGGTCTGTGATAATACTTCAATATATGGTATTCTCTGGGGTTCGACTGGCAAATCAGTTCCGGATGTTATTATTCCTCGCAATTTGGTTCCCTCTATCAAAATGCCTCGTATTGGGCCTGAAGTTTGTTTCGTAATTGCACTATCCTTCAAAATCTCTTTGACGGTCAATTTTTGTTTGAGGTTAGCATAGTCGTTAGGTATACGTAGTGGTATTTCTTCACCTGAATTATTGTACTGGTTGATAAAGCCTCCAGAGATTGACACTTTCTGCAATAATCCACCTCGACTTTGAAATCCTGTTATCACTCCGTGTTTAGCAATGATATATTCACACCCTGAACACCATTTGTCTTTATCAGGTGGCCAAGTGAAAGGAAATCGTCGACCTGTATTGATATCCCACTCTAAAGGGTGCACAAGTTCCTGTGGCAGAGGCATATCGAATTTCATACAACCTTTTCCACGAGGTAATCTCAGTTTCCAAAGCCCTCTGCCATAAGTTGAAACCCATATTTTACCCTTCGGTGGAAAATAGAAACAGGAGACATTGGTCACTTGGTCAGACTTCTTAATCTTCTTCCAAGTTACACCTCCATTAATTGATTGAAAAATACCATTCTGACTGGTACCAACCAGCACATGACATGGATTATACGGATCGTATTTGACTACTGTTACAATGGGAAATTGTCGTTCACTAAAAGCGAATTTACCATTGTCTGTAACCAAATCTGTGAGTTGCTCATGTGCATGCCAAGTCTGCCCGCCATCATGACTAAATTTCATTTGCTCAGACTCAACGTCCGGAGCAATCAACTGGTTGGTAAATCTCGGATTCACACCAAGAACTGAGTACCAAGCAAACATCGTCGCAAATGTCCCTAGTCCTCCGAGTCCAGTAATATCGGCATTCGTGATACTAGTAGTTCCCAAATCGTTGTAAACTCCCTGAACACGGATGAGGCCATGCTTTATAAGGCCGTTGGTTGTCCGTCCGGGACGCCGAACAACTTGATAGATTGATGGATCGCTAGAAGACCCCGCGATAACTGGTATGCTTATCGGGGTGGGATCTACTATGAATGAATCCTCCCATGTAGCACCTGTATTCTTCGTAAGTTTGAACTTATGGATGATTGGGCTTTCATCATTATTAATAGCTTGTTGTATATAATGACCAGGTGTAGGTAGGAGAAAAGGATCTCCATCATCATCATCAAGAGTGTCTTCATCTGGAGGACTTGGCCATTTTTTTTGGTTCGATAAATGAGCATCAGCAATAAAATCAGTACAACCGCCACATTTTACACCGGTTACTTTAGTATTAAGATGCCATGCTGATTTAGGGGGAACCCTAAGAAAGAATCCCTCACAACAAATCGAAAATGGCCAGGTCGTTCCATCGTTCGCTGATGCATAGATATTGTTATCCTGGGTACCAAAGTATAGATCGTTGTGTGGATTACGTGGTCCCTGAACAGTCTGACCCGTTATTTCAGTTATTTGTAGTGCATCAAAACCATTGCTACCTGCCCCATTCATTCTCCATTCTCCATTTTGCAGTGTGTGTACGCCGCCATCTGTTGTTAATAATAACGGTGTTCTCCCATTTGAATGGATTGCAATATCAGAAGGATCGGGATGATTTGTTTTTAATTTGGTCCAACTTCCAAGCAGTGATGGTGTTGCTCCATGGTTAAAAATACCTTGCATAACCCTGGTTCCTTCTCCAAAATAAACAATATATTTCGGTGGATTCGGAATTCCAAATCGAGCTGTACGTACAAATAATGGGCGAGCCCACGGTTTCTCAAATTCCACTTGTAAGTTCCAATCAATTCCGCCATTAATAGATAAGTATAACTTCGATTTCCTATTAGCCAGGTGGGTCAGGAATATATGTTGATTATCATAGGGTGATACTGCAAAAGCCTGAATTTCCCATCTTGAACCTTCATTTGGACCAGTTGACGCCTTTGTCCAAGTAGCACCCTGATCTTCTGAATGCCAGATTCCATCTTGACCAGTTGCAAGTACTTTGTTATTAGGTAAAGCAAGAACAGCAGTTACTCTGTTTTGAAGTTTATTATGAATTGGAGATAAAGCTGGGTCTAACCTGATATGTGACCAGGTCTCCCCTTTGTCATTACTAATCGCAAGACCACAGTCCGTCCCTACATAAATTTTATTTTCGTTATTAGGTTCAAATGCAATTCCATAAGACCTTATTACATCGGCACACTTTTCACTTGGTTGCATTCGGGAAGAAGTGGGTATCGACCATGACCTTCCTCCATTAGTACTGCGCCAGATACCGGTTTCACCGATCCGATAGCGTGCCCATGTTGTAGCAATCACAATATCTGGGTTTGTAGGTGAATAGGCAACGCTATTCACCAAGTAACTAGGTAGACCGCTAACATGGGACCAATGCTCTCCACCATCGGTGGTTTTGAACAAACCGCCAGTTTCAGATGCGACCAACATTGTCTTATTATCATTGGGATGAACAGAAATAATCCCTGCTCTACCACCGGCTTTAATCTCTACTGGGTGTTTTATTACCTTACATGCATTAAGGATACATATCGCGATAAAAATACAGAGGTATTTAATAGTTCCTGCAGACATAACATTGAATATTTCCTTTTTTGTTGTTGAAGATATAGATTTGGTCTCTTGAGTACGGTAATGAATCGTTATCATAATATTACTGACATTACTATAATCTTACTTTGACCTACATTACCAATCGTTCACTACCTAACCAAGGTAAGCTCATTTATTTGAACTGGCAATGATATTCGTCATTCTGTGTAAGAAAATACTGTCTGATTCAAGTCAGCTTTGAAATAGTATTTATTACCTTTTCCAATAAAGTGGTCATTGGATTAATTCCATTCCACACACATTGCCTTCACTCCTACCCACCTCCGTTAAAACTTCGGTGGACAGGCTCGTCGGGTTGTGTAAAAAGTGTTTACTCGCTACACCTTTATTTTGGGAAACGGGTGCTCGTGAATCTAGAATCTAGCGATTCTCGATTTATTCTTTGCTCCTCCATTGTTTTTTTATGGTATTAATGAACGTCTTACCTCGGTTTATTCGCAAGATTGCTGTTGTTCTTAAAGGTGCTCATGCATCTCCTGCGTCGATGTCATTGCCTTTTGAGAGGAATGTTTTTGGAAGACGACCTAGGCTTATAGGATTGGGCATCTTCTAAAATTGGAGGGAGCCTGTACAGCTGCGAAAGAATTAGGTGGTACAAAAGGCCCGCGCTTTTGGCCCATAGTGCGTACTGCACTAGGCTAATTAGCCTTTCTGTACACTAAAAAGATACCGACCAAAACCATTACTACCACTATTGCTATAGTTACCGTTTTTTGCATTGAATTATTGAAAGGCGTTTTGGGGTCTTCTTGGGGCTCAACTGGGCTGGAAGTAACTTGTACACTGTCTATTTGAATCAATGATGCCCCGAGAACATCCCATAAATCGGTATAACCGTCATCGTCACCAAGACCTCGAATGGAAACACCGGCAAGCTTATTGTCCAGTAACCATTCATACTTTCTTGACAGACTGTGCCGGTCTTCATACCAAATTTGGGTGTATTCCGGGGTATTCTTCTTATTGCTCCCTTTAACGTTCAAAAAAGCGGTCGCGCTTACCGAATCATATCCCTGTTCAATGACACTTTGCAAATCCTTGTTTTGCAAAAAGGAAGCCCGAATAGCTTTGTACGGAATGTCGTTGGGTCGACCAAGTGGCCTGACCATACCGTTAAAACCAGTTACCGGCCATTGAATCCCGGAATATGAAACGGTCATAACAAGTTTGGACACTGATATGTTAGCATTACTATAAAAGGCTATAGTTGATTGTATGGATCCATATTCGACATCATCGGTTGCGCCTAACGGACTCTTCGGTGCCGCACTGGCACTGTTGGACCTTGTGATGCTATCGGTTCGTAGGTAATAATAATCGACCCAATTATTAAGTCGCGCAAAATCATAGGCGTTTGCCTTTCCCGGACTATTCCGGCCATCAATTGCCGGAATGGAAATATTCAAAACGAAATTGTCATCAGCTCCCATGTCCAATGTATTATACATTTCCGCAATAAACGATGAAAATCTCGCATTGTCTTTGGCTGTAATATGATCAAAATAAATGGTAAGGCCGGTTATTTTATGTGATGCCTTGTACTTCACCAAAGTATTGAATAAACGATGCCGGGCGGCCTGGTTATTTAAAAACTGGGTTACCTCGCTAGCGGATTCATTATAAATGGTAAGGTAGGTATCGACACCATTATTTTGGGCAAGCGCTATGACACCTCCCTCCTCATTGAACTCTTGCCAGCTTTTTGGATTTTTGGAACTTCCATCAATGCCCAATTCATAGCCGTATAAATTGATTGCCGTCAAATACTTGTAGTTATAGTTTTTAAAGCGGTTTCCTGCACCTGATCGATGCCATCCGATAATCTGGACCTTTGGACGTAAACAAAGCCTATCCTTCGCGATCAAGGCAGTATCCGGTGCCTGCTCCAAAAAGCTACAGGAATAGCGTACAGATTGTAATTTCCCTAGAGTCTCGGCGTAGATTGAATCTTTCAGGTGCATAACAATAGAATCCAAAAAGATTTTAAGGGAATCATTGCTAAGATGCAAGTCATTATCTTTTATACGTTCAGTTAGAAACCGACGGATTCTCTCTTTATCCCTTCTGTTTCTATTTTCCCTGAACTTAAAAGGTTGAAGAAGTTTTTTGAAAAAACTGTCGGTCTCCTTGGGATGATAGAGGCTATCCGACGGGTCCCGGATAGTGGCCTCTGGTACCGTATCCTGGGCACTGGTCCCGGTTGGATTGAAAGACACAATAACTAGTAAGAAAACAAAAAGGGTGGTTTTCATGAAGCTTTATTTTACATCTATGCTGTTGGTGATGGCTTTTGTATCCGCGGTAATTTGATCAATGGTCTGTTTCAAGCCATCAATGCTTTGTATTTCATCGGATTGTTGTCAAATATTTTTCAAGTGTTGGCAATGGTTCATCCTTCGGGGTCAATTCCAATACGGAGCTCTTGCCGCTACACTACCTCCTGTTTTATGTTGGATATGATGTTAAAATTGGTTCCCGAACGACCCGTACCACCCATTTTATACCCTTTTTGGTGCCTAAATGATGTTTTTTCCTTCCTTTCGCTGTTCTATTTTTAGCCCTGCTTCAATATCCGCAAGTTGTATCAAGGTGTCTCCTCGGCCCATACATTTCAACATACTGTAATGTAGGATATTGATAATTGAAGCCGGGGTCAGTTCGTGTTGTTCCGCCAAGAACGCTATATTGACGGCATCATCATAGCTAAATTCTTCGGTTTTCGATTGCTGCCATAGGATGTATCGTTGATGCACATTCGGAATTTCGAAATCCAATACCAATTGAAATCTTCTAATAAAAGCATCATCTACCGTCATTTTGGAATTTGAACGTACTATGATAAGGCCGTCAAAGTCGTCCATACGTTGTAAAAAGTAAGACACTTCTTGGTTAGCATAGCGATTGTCAACTTCGTTACTATCGGTCTGCTTGCCGAACAAGGCATCTGCCTCCTCAAAAAATAGGATCCAATCTTCTTTTTCGGCACGGTCGAATATCCGGGAGCTATTTTTTTCGGTCTCTCCGATATATTTAGAGACCACCACAGAGAGGTCTATGCTGTACACATCCGTATGGCAAGATTTCCCCAACAGTGCTGCGGCAAGGGTTTTGCCCGTACCTGGCGGACCGGTAAACAAGGCCCTAAAACCTGGTTTTATTTTGGTACCGAATTGATAGTCGTTTTTCAATTGTTTGCCGTATTGGATGTAGGTTTTGATCTCTTCCAGTCCGTTTTGAAGTTGATCAGACACGACAAGATCGTCCCATTGTTGGGCAGTCTCGATTCGTTTGGCCAGAAAATTGGGGTGAAGATGGGGTTTGAACACCTTTCCGGTTGTTAGCAGCGAAAGGTATGTTGGTGATAGTTGCAATACGCCATAGAGAAGCGGTTCATTCGATGAAAAAGGTTGTAAGGATACAATACCTTCTTGATGAAAAAAATGCGCCTTCCCAAACAGGGACGATACCGCAAACCGTTTTTCAAGGTCGGAACCTGCCAGTAGAAAAGCGGCCGTTTCCCCGGTGGGCAGAACGCCTTTATGTTTGTCAAGGCGCACACCGCCGAACTCCGTAAATGGTATGTCATAGAGCTCATTCTTCATATTGAGTATATCAAGCAATGCCGGCTTTATGTGGGGAATCAATGCCAGGATAAGGACAAGTCGTTCTTGCATGTCCATTTGGTATTTATGAATCAGTTGGGCATAGGGTGAATTATCGTTCGCAAGCGAGGGCGGCGTTACCTTGGCCATTTCGGCCTCTGACTTAGACGGCTCAAAGGTGATTTTTACCCGTAGCGCCAAGAGCTGTTGGAACCAATCGAGTTCTTGGGTGATGGTATGAACATTCGATGTAACCATGGTTTGGAATTTTAGTACTCTTTTTGCACAGTTCAAAAGCGACTTCTTACCTACCCGGTTAGGGTTTTTGCATCTGCTGTTCGAAAGTGACCACAATGAATTCTGCCGGCTTCACAACAGCTAGTTTTACCGATACCAACATGCTGCCTTCCAGGATATCGAGACTCGTCATGGTCGTACCGAGACCTATTTGTACGTCAAATGCATCCTCCGGGGAAGTCCCGGTCAAAGCTCCTTGTTTCCATTGGTCCGTTAAGAAATTGACGATCATACTTTTGACCGTTGACCAAGTAGTGGCATCGTTTGGTTCGAAGACATAGGCCCGTAACGCCAATTTTATGGATTGTTCCAACATGATCAACGTCCGCCTAACATTTATATACTGCCAATCCGGGCTATTGCCATCAAGTGTTCTTCCGCCCCATACAAGGGTGCCGATACCTGGAAACGTTCGTATGGCATTAATGGATTTACCTGATTTTTCATCTACATTTAATGATTCCTGTTGTTCATGGGTGATGTGTAAAGACGGATTGATTACCCTATTGATAGGGATATTTGCGGGGGCCTTCCACACCCCGCGGTCATTGTCGACCGTGGTGTACAATCCTGCCAATGCTCCGGACGGCGGCAATAGATTCATGATTTTGCGAATCGCGTCCAGAAGACGAACATACGTAGCACTGCTTGCTACTAATCCTCGGTGAAAATTCGAAATTTCCTGACCAGTTTTTCCCTTAGGGTCACCGTATTCCCGGATAATAGTCTGAGCCTCCTCTTCTTTTAGGATATCTTTCAGTTTCACCGAGTCTGCAAGGTTTTGGAAGGTGGTTTCCTGCTTGCCCACTATAGTCGTGTTCAGCCACGGATAATAAGCTGCGCCATAGTCTAGGAATTCTGATCCGATCTGCTCCCTGAATATCCCTATTACATCCCCCTGGGGTTGCATCCGCTCGCCGCTACCACTATGAATATCAAATATCGCTACCCTACTTTGCATCTTTGCACAATGAGCAAGAACTTGTGCGTAAACGGCATAGCAATCGTCGGAAGTAAGCTTTACGGCATCCGGCACGACCACAATGGTCGGTTCTTGTTCTTTCAAAAGCGTGTCCAAGCCACCAAGCAATGCTTCCTTCCTGATGGCTATCCCATTTGGTTTCCCCTCGTAGGTTCCTACGGATACCATGTAACAAGGGCCACCACCATTTGCAAAAAACAGCTGGATGCTTCTAAACAGGTACAACTCATGGTCATCATTGTAGGATAGGGCCTTTTCCTCGCCGTTGATGGTTATTAAATGTTGATCCGATTTATTGGGGTCCGTGGCCTTTGGGTTTAATTGGAACTTAGGAACGAAGGCCCTTCCAAATAGCTCGGTATACTCCGTGAAAGAGGTAATCTTTGTAGGAATGTTCACCAGGGACTTCCCTTTTCTATCGGCCTTTTCGGTATAGCCGATAAATGCGGGTATAGCTGTTGCTACTTCCACCACGGATCCCGGAAAAGCGTTTTTTTCTTCAATATAAATACCCGGGGTCTTTACTATTTTAGCCATGTTTTCCGAGGTGGTCGTTTAAATAATGTAGGTAAATAGGACGTTACATGAATTGACCGAATAGTTGGTCAATTTTCTATAAGGTAGTGAATAAAACTTTTAGTGTATGAAGTACGTAGCACTATTTCAATGCTACACACATGTATTCATCGCCTGTGCTGCTTTGGTGGACACGCATCACACGGTACATTATAGTACAGATTGGTCGGGCGATTATAGGCATTTGTTCCTATGTTGACCTAAAATCCCAAGGTTATCCACCAACCCGATGTATGGTCAAATCATTATTAGCTTCCAACGAAACAAGATAAACACCCTGATCCCTTGCCGCCATAGTATTACCATGAATAGTATGTTGAAAGTTAGGGACATGTAGCAGAATATGGGTACAGGAAGACGTTGCCAGATGGGGTGTTTCCGGTACGAGTGCAAAATTTTGATCATCGTCCGTTTGAACACTAATGTTCAGGACCAATTCTTCTTCTTTTTGAATGTAAAACTCCATAAGTATGTGGTAAGGGTTATTTTCGTTTCTTGCTTGGGTTCGTCTACTTTTGGTTACTACATTTCCGGGAACTTGGCGACCCGGTTTAGCCAACCTTTGAGAAACTTTTGCAATTCAGGCTTACGGCCCACAAGATCCCGATAGTAGCGAATTCGGTTTGACTTATACGTATTATAAAGTCTTGGCAAATCCTTTGATTCGGCAGCCTGCATTGCTGCACAGGTAGCAGGGCCCATACTACCGTCGACACTGATGCCTGCAGAAAAATTATTGTTTAGGATGCGTTGCAATATCTTGATGGCGTTGGAGCCGGCATTGACATAAAAATCTGCCAGGATATTGGCTAAATCCTGATTCGCAATATGATTACAATCGATCTTGTCCCAAAATTTAAGTTCATAAATGGTTCCGGCCTGAGCATCGGTCAATTTTTTTAGGTTTTCCAAGGTCGCTGGAATACCCAGCAACCGCGGACCATAGGCTTTGAACGTTTGAAAGGTAATGCCTTTATTGGTTGCTCCTCCGGGATCGACCGGATCATCGACCCAGCCACCTTCAAATTCGAGCAGCATGGGCAGGAAGGTATTGAAGTTTGCCATAGTCAATATGTATAATGAGTGATAGGTGACCTATTTGGCTATTTTTAAAATAAACGGCCCACAACCGATTCTTAAATGAGCCGGTAATTAATTCCGGGGTCAACCGCTAAATTCTGAGCGATATTTTCCCGGTTTACAATCGGACCCATATGGGGTATTCCCCCCGCGGGCGGGTTGGCAATGATTTTCACGACCGAATCTGCGACAGCATCAGCTACCATATTTTGACATTCATTGTGATACACTACGTTATCTCTCTTATAGTTTTGTGCATACCCCGTTGGCGCATACGTAATGGTTACTCTTCCCCACCCCATAGTAAATTGTTTTATGAATGAATAGTATTCTTTATTGGTTGATGCATTTAAGCTCTATGTCGAGCTTCTTGAACTCCTTTTCCAAGTGTTCTGAATGTTTCCTTGATGTATCGCTTGGGCCACACAAATCTTTCCCTATCCAATCAGGATATGCTTTTGGTCGTATCGGAGATCCGCAGTCTTCACTTTCATGGCAGCACTGAACTCACTGCAATGTTTTGATGATGGCTACCGACCCCGGCGTCATAGGTAATCTGTACCTGCTTGGCGCCTTTAATGGCAGCAAAGGCGTTGGTGCATCTAAATTGAACCGCGCCGCCCTGAAGGCCTGTTAAATCGACATTCATGGGTTGCGCCGTCATTAGATGAATATGATCGGCCGTGTGGGCCGCAGCTTGAATCAAGGTAATTGTTGCCATATCGTTTTTATTTTAGGATTGTTGTTTCAATTGGTTACTATTAGGGTGTCCCACTATCATCGCCCTTCTTCTTGGGCGGATGCAGCATATCCGGTTGGTATTTTTTCATCCATTGAACCGCTATGGTCCGTTCCGTAATATATTTTAGATAAAAATTGATTGGAACCCCGCCTTGTGCGTTCGCTGCTTTTTTGACAAAATCATCAAAAGCGGTCATCAGGGAGTTCATGTCTATAACACTATTATTCGTGGTATCGACTTCCGCCACCGCCTCTACCGATCCCTTGATGTAGTCCGTTTTCATTTTTTCGATAGACTGTCCCGTTTTGGCTTTTCCAGCAATGGAAGCCATGGACGACATGCCCGAATTACTGGCATCCTGCATGGCTGCCAACTCCTTCATGTGTTCCGCAGGCCCACCCTGTAAGTGGTCTACCACGGTGGTGATTTCATTTGATTTGATCGATGGAATCAATCCCATGGTAATAAGACTGCAGTGTGATTGGACATCCGAGGTGCTCAGTAAGCTTTTTACACTTTTGGCCGTTTCGGTGTCTACACCAAATGATCCTTCCAGCGAGCTCCCCAAAAGCCCGGCTTCAATGTAGCCGCTGGCCTGTGCAGCGGCCGACTGCGAACTTTGACGACTTTGCGTCCCCTCGATTTGTTCAAAATGAACGAACCCGACAAAACTGGACCCATAGGTTGCACCTATTAGCACCGGCATTCCACTCTTCTCGTCATCCGGGTCAATGGGTACGCTTGCTTTTTTCAGCATTTCATCAGGGTCTTCCGGGTCTGCATCCCATTTTTTTCCCGTATAGAGGACGTAGTTTTCGATGGTGTCTTCAACGTCAAGAATAAGCGGTGAAAACATTTGGGCCTGTTTATGGGTGCAATTGGCACAAATTACCACAGTGCCCAGAAGATTACGGCCTTTCCGCGAATTATCGATTGCGGAGTGGGCCGACCCACCAGCGGAGGCACCCCAATCAGGGCCCAATAACTCCGTAACTTTTGTGGCCACAAATGCAGAAACCGCATCTGCCGTAGAGGTGTCGCTTTCATCGTTGGTCTCGTAACGATAATACTGAACATCCATATTCATAGTATCGGAACTGATAGGCATGGGCTTTAACTGGGAAGCGGCAAAATCGAGCGGGCTTTGAACTTCGGAACTGATTTGTTTTTCGTCTTGATTGGACATTAAGTCAGCAATAGCGGTCTCTGATTGCATCACTGCTTCACTTAGTTCTACCGACGCTTTTAAGATTGCATCCATTATCTGATCAAGATTCTTTTTAAAACTATCCATGGCATCACCAGCGCCCGCTCCAAGGCTTGTCAACTCTCTCAAGGTCATATCCAAACTAAGCTTTTGCCGTAATAGGGCATTCACTTTATTCCTAGCGGCGTCCACTGGTTTCTGAAGATTGGCAATCGCCTCTAGTTGAGTAATTTTATCCGGTTTTACTACCATCCCCAACACAAGGCTTGGATCAAATGGAATTGTTGATGTAGGCATACTCTTAATTTAGAATGAAGTTATTGTTGAATACTATTTATTAAAATTTGCGACTTCCACCGACTTTACTATTGTATGAATTTTTGATGGATGTCCATAACGCCAACGAATCTTTCCGGTTCGATGCAATCAAGGTAGCTTCACCCTGTGCCACGAGACTCCAATTAGTCGTTAAACCGGTGATAAGACTGGAATTGGCGGTAGTAAGATCGGAAATGGCCTTCGCCATTAACTTTCCATATGCATCTGTGGCATTTGCCACACTCGATGCATAACTAAAGTGATTCACATGCGCCAATATTTCATTTGCTATTGAGGAATATTTTTTCTCCCATTTGTTCTTGCCATCGGCACGGGCGGCATAAACTGCTTCCTTAAAGGTGGATTCGGCATTCTCTTTTGCTTCATAAAATGATTGTTCGGCAAATTTCCAATTCACGATTGCCGTCTCTATTCCTGCCCCGCCCTTTATACTGGTTAACATAAAGGCTGTTTGTGATTTATGGCTACTTTGCTCAAATACATATTTTGCCTTTAGTAAATCATCGAAACTGCCAGGCGTGTGTTGTTTGATTTTTTCAACGATAGGAATATAATTTTGTGCCTCCTTCACGTTCATGGCTTCTCTAAACATCTTGTATACATCTTGAACGACCGGTTTTGATTGATGTGGTCCAATTTCCTTTAAAAACTCATCTATGAAACCTTTGGCATTGTTAATTATTTTCTCCGCAATTGAAGAGTATGCAAATTCAAGATTGTTAAAAGTCCATTCCGTCCTCATTTCAGCGTTCGAAATCTCTTTAAACTGCAAATCATCCGTATTTTCATCAATAGGGTTGTCGAACACTTTGGATGCCTCGGTTGTTTTTTTCGTATCCGCTCCTATCGGGCCTACCTGTTTTCTTTTTGGCTTATTCATACACGTATCTTATATAGTTAACAAGGGGATTTGGAAATACTATATTCCTGAGGGTCAAACAGGAAATATGGTACTAGAAAATAAGGTATCACTTTAAACTATATGTACGAAATAACGGAGGACGAATCCCTTCAATATTTGTCCGAAAGCTCCTTTTTCTTGTCCGAAGGATGGAACGGTATGCCGATACCCATGGTTTTCAATAGCACCTGTCTTTTGCTTTTAGCACCACATTTTTGGTTGTAACCTATTCCTAACACCTTGATTCATTGCACGCGCTGCTTTGGTGGACAGGCATCAATCGGTCATCCCACCCCATTCCTTACAAAGGAGCGAACCATCCATAAAAAAGCCTGTAACGAAACAGGGTGTCCGTTACAGGCTTTTATCTACCTATTTCTTTCCTTTACCATACGGTATTGGAAAGACGGCTTTTTATTTGTTTTCCTTGATGTTTACAAAACCGATGGGCTGAAGCAATTCTTCCATACTGGCAATATGAAGTCCCTCACTGGAAGCCGTACCTTTGGCGGCTACCCCGGGAGTGCCCTTGGGCAGGTCATAGGATTCGCCCACAGAAGCGGAACCGTACCCCAAATCCTTCATAGATCCGGCCGTAATTCTACTCAATGGATTTTCACCCAAATTCAAGAAGCCGGTCATTAATTCATTGTTCAGCGCCTCTTCATCCCAGTGGCCAAATCTGGTTCCTGGACCAAAATCACCTTCGATAGGCAATTCGAGCGTACCTCCCTCGGCATTCCAGAAAACATTGGCTTTTCTACCCAAGAAATAAGGGTTGTCATCGGAACCGCCGCGAAGTGTTCTGTCAAAACCAAAAGGGGCTACGTTCCAAAGGGTACCCACACCCAAAACATGGCCCATTTCATGCACGATCACTTCCTCGAACAAATCCAGTTGTTCCAAAAAGTCCAGGTCCGCCACATCAAAGAACATGACTCCCGATAGGGTCAAGAAGTCATCGGTACGTACAAATCGCGGTCCGGCCTGACCAAGGATTCCTCCAGGGCCGTCAATGGGTGCCAAGGCGACTTCGATAATAATATCATCCACGGTTCCCTCATCCACTAGTGGTGGGAATCCCAGAAATGCCGAAGGAAGGGTGCCCGTAAAGGATGGCTCGTCCTTGATAATGATTCGTTCCCAACGCGCTGCGGCAGCCTCAAAAACTTCAAGCTGTCGGTCGGTCGGTGGTAAAAGATAGCTTAAGGTAATATTGAAACGACCACGGTCGATACCGGGTGCTTCGGTAGTTTTAAGCGCATCGGTACCTAAATCATCGATGATAATGGGGTCAGTGGGAGTTGCCTTAAGCGCAATAGTAAGGTCACGCGCATCGGTAACCGATGGGGTATCGGGCGACACTACCTCCTCCTCGGAACAAGAGGTAAAAAGCAAGGCGCTCAATCCCATGCAGCAACCGAACAGCCGTAGGGAACTTTTAAATGTGTTCTTCATAATAAATCAAAAATTAAAGGTTATAACAATAGAACTGATTTTCAGTTCGTTCAAATCGGGCCTAACTTAACACAAAAACCAAGCAATTACAATAAATTGTTAACAAATATACTTCATGGGTAATTTTTGACCCCGAACCGACTGAAATGCGTAGGTGCTGAAAACCAATATACACCCTTCTAAATGATATGAAGGACCGGCAGTCCGCCAAAGCCTCCATCTTCACCATAACACCGCAAGGTTCCGCCGAAGACATTTTTCTGAAAACGGACAGGGGTATCCCGACTACTCGAAACCGCTAACTTTTGGTAGTGGCAATAGGCCCTGCGGTCATCGTTTACCATGAGGTAAATTCATCATTTTAAGGTATTTCGCCACAAGCAATTAGACCATAAGTTTGTCTTATGAATCGATTCTTAACGGCAGAAACCGAAAAGCCGTAACAAAACAGAGTAGGTATACATTTTTAAACCACAGATTATGAAGACTTTGAAATTTAAATTCGTTAGGAACGGGCTAGCGGCCATCGGTATGGTGCTTTTGTTCGTTACTTCCTGTCAAAAAGAAAGGACAGAAGAACCTATTTCCACCGACAACAGCTTGGAAACAGCTTTGGAAAACGACCAAGACGCACTTGAGATGATGCGATTGGCCGAGGAGAACGCCGATGAAATTTTAGCTGCGTTAAAGAAGCAAAATATCAGTATTGATGCGTTCCGAAGTATGTACGAGGCCAATGACGAGGCACAGATTGCACAAGCCCTAAATTTGGATGTCAATGCCATGCTGGAGCGAAACCATCGCATCAGGACCTTGGCACAAACCATTAACAACAGATATCCGGACTTGGAAAGCCGTGTCGATGATGGCCAAGTGTATGAGGATCCCTTTGTGACCATGGGATACGCGCTTGACGGTACCGGTAAGGGGAAATGTAGCGGATGGAGAAATTGGAGGAACATCGCCAAATACACGGTCTGTGTGGCAGCATGCGCCACCTCGACTGCGGGGACGGCCTATGCGCTATGTTCGCTGGTATGCTATTTTAGTTTTTGTACCTGATGGCCATAGGAGCCGATACACCCACAAAAAAGGGTATCTCCCAACGAGATACCCTTTTTATTATCCATTTCGCATACCTTATGGACACGGTTTTTACCAAACGCGGGTCTTGGTAGCCCTAAAAACGTTGCGATCTATCCAGGACCTTTGTCCTAGTGTGGCGGAATGGTGGTACCGGGACCACGGGTCGCCGGTTGGGAACAAGCTACACGTACCCATTTCCATACCCGTTTTGGAAACCATCCAGACCACACCCATACTCGTTTTCGCGCATAACAAGATGTATTGGCTATGGGCAAGGCAAAGCTGTTGAGCTCAACAATGACCGGGGTATTCCGATGGAGCTTGTCTACGGTTTCCACGATGGAAATTACGGGTTGGGAGTCGCCATAAGATTGCTCTTCATGCACTTTGGCACTGCTTGAGGCCACGCTTGCCAAAATGGCGAGCATGGTGAGGCAACATAATCTCAATTGAATTGTTTTCATAAGCGTATATTTGATGTGAACCTACTCTAAAATGGGATTGGCTTTTCGGTTTCCGCCATTTCTAATCCTGATTGCTATGTTTCATATTTTAAATGTATTGAAATTGCGTACAAGCCCGTATCATGGTTTACCGGGAATAGGCCTCATGGTAAACCATGAGCCGTTTTAAAGCAGAATGGAAATGGTGGTGCCGTGATCGGGTTGTGATTTCACATCCATTTTAGCCGAAATCAGTGTCGCCCGTGACACGATGTTCTTCCATCCCAACCCTTTGGACACATCTATTGTATTGGGGTCCATCCCTTTTCCGTTGTCCGAAATACGCAGGGCAAAGTGTTTATTGTTGTTTTCCAAAATCACATTGACCAAGGTCGCCTGGGCGTGCTTTATCGTATTCGATAAAATTTCCTGAACGATTCTGAATAAATTCACGCTCTCATCCTCACTTAAATGCTGCACGGGTTCTTCGGCCTGCAATTCGATCTTCAGCATATTGTCTACGGTCAGTTCGGTCACCAATTCCCGAATCGCAGGGACCAAGCCCAGTTTGATAAGCGTATCGGGCATAATATTGTGGGAAATATTCCGTAGTTCATCATAGGCATGATCTACTTGTTTGATCAGTTTCCCGTGTGCCGGTTCCTGGTCCTCAGGTAGGGTTAGCGATGCCGCCTGCATTCTGATCGCGGATATCGTTTGTCCCAGGCTATCGTGCAGATCCTGGGCGATTCGTTTGCGTTCTTTTTGCTCGGTTTCGATAATACTTTTATAGCGTAGGTTTTCCTGTTTGGATAATAACTTTTTCTTGTTCATGCGGTGCCAGCCCCACATTCCGAACCCTAGCAGGAGTACGATGCTGGTGAAGATGGTCCATAAGAGGGTTCTCTGGTATTCCTTTTGTTGGATAATGGCCGCTTTTTGGGCGTTTTCCTTATCCAAAATCAATATTTGTTCCTCCTTTTCCTTGGTCGCATACTTGGTTTGGAATTCTTCGAGTTTCTTTTGCTTGGATCGTTCCGCAAGGGTATCCTCAATAATCTGATGTTTTTTCAAAAAACGTAGGGAATTCCGGTAATCACCCTGTTGCTCATAAGCATGGGATAGGCTTCTACTGGCCCTGGCGATGGCCGGATAACTTTCGATACTGTCGGAAAGTGCATAGCTCTGCATAAAATAAGGAATGGCCTTCTCCGGCATCCCTTGGTCAAAATAGAAGGAACCGATATCGTAATCCGCGGTGGCGATGTGAAGTTTTACTCCCGAATCGGAAGCCAGCCGATGCGACATTTCAAAATAGTAAAGGGCAGAATCGTATTGCTTTAAAAGTTGATAGCTTGATCCGATATTGCTGGGGATGATGTATTTGGGACTAAAATTATTGATGCTACTTTCTGCCAATGCCCTTTTGCCAATGGCGATCGCTTGGTCATATTGCTCCTTGTTCATATAGCAATAGCTCAGGTTCGCCGCTATTTTGTTCTTTAGGCGATGCGCCTTTAGTTTTGTGGCAAGTTCCAAGGCCTTTTGATAATTGACGATGGCTTGGTCCGTATCCCCATTGACGATGTTCAGAAAGGCCAAGGCATTCTTTGCATCCATATTCAATGAATCGGAATAATGCCGACGCATCAATTGCTGGCTTTGTTCATAATAGTCCATCGCGGTATCAAACTCGCGTTTTAGCGTATAGCTCACGACCAGGTTTAAGAGGGCATCCGTCTGGTAATACGCATTGGCTGCTTGCTCTGAACGCAACAGATTGTCTTTACTGTAGGCTATCGCCTTGTCGGTATTATCAATGGCATTGTAGTTTTTGGCGATCCGGGATTTGGTATACAAAGCCAAATCCGAGCTCGGATCATCCCTTAACAAGGAATCCAATTCCAGGAACACCTGTAAGGATAGATGGTAGCTGGCCTGGGAATCGTATAGGGAATCGGCGGTCTGTTTTAGCGTTGCCAGCCGGTCATCGGAAACCTGCGAAAAGGCAAGGGCGGTGACGAACAGACAAATCCAGGTGGGATAACGGTACTTCATCGCTATTGTTTTGGAGGGGAATACCATTGTAACGACCGTATTATTCCCAAATGGCCAGATTGTTTTCTACGGCATATCGAATTAGCCCAATGACACTCTTGGAATTTGTTTTTTGAAACATGCTCCTGCGATGGGTCTCTACGGTACACACCCCTATGTTCAATTCGCTGGCAATTTGTTTACTCGATAGTTCACGACAGATGAGCTGCAGAATTTCTCGCTCCCTGGCCGTGAGTTCTCCCTTTGTCTTAAGTTTATTGGGTTTTTTATCGTTGATCAGATCCATCATGATGGAGGAGATCTCACTACCGTAATAGGTACCGCCATTAACGATTCGATCGACGGCGTTTAGCAACTCTGCCTTACTGGCTTTTTTCAACAAATAGCCTTCCGCTTCGGCATACATAATTTCTTTGACCAACTCCCTCCCGATATGCATGCTCAGGACCAAAAAAGGAACGGTCCTATTGCGTGCCTTCACTTTTTTGATCAATTCGATGCCGTTCATTTCTGGCAGGCCAATATCGGTAATGACCAACGAAAAGGGTTGTTGGGCCAGCAACTCATAGCCTTCCTCGGCACTGGCCGCACTCGTAAGGGTTCCCACGTTCGCATTGGATTTTAGGATGGACTGCAATCCGTCTGCAAACATCACATGATCGTCAATCAGAAGAATATCAATTGTCTTGGTCTCGGTCATCTCAGGTGGGGAATTAGGAACCTATAAAAACGTATGCCTTTATTATAATTACGATTGAAATGGCGATTTGGCCGTGAACATGGTAAAAAGACAAAAGTCCGTGACGTGTAGTGAAGCCCGTTTCCCCGGACTAGGTTCCCTTGAGCACTGCCATGGGTGCCAATTCGACTACAATATCAACCAGGTCCTTTTGATTTTCCATAACGACATCGATGTCTTTATAGGAACTTGGGGCCTCATCCAGGTCGCTCCGGTGCCGAATGGCATGAACGACCCCTTTTTGGTCGAGCATGGCGATTTCCGCTTCCAGGTCTAGCTCCCGTTGGGCCTGTTTTCTACCCATTCGTCGCCCTGCCCCATGGGAGCACGATTTAAAGCTTTCCGGATTGCCCAGGCCCCTAACAATGTACGAGTTGCTGCCTTGGGAGCCTGGAATCATTCCCAATTCGTCTTCAAAGGCACGGGTGGCCCCTTTGCGATGTACTAGTACCCGTTTGCCAAAATGGTCTTCCCAGGCGGCAAAATTATGGGGCTTGTTAATGATTTTGCCATGTTTAGATGCCCCCGTTACGCTTTGCAATGCCTCGAACATGCGTTTCATCATAAGTTTTCGATTGGCAAATGCGAAGGCGATTGCATAGTTCATCTCCTTTATGTAGTCCTGTGCCTCTTGCGTATCCAGTGGTAAGAAGGCGAGATCAATTTCGGCTGATACTACGGAATAATAACGTTTGTTCAATGCGACCGCAATATCGTTGTACCAAGTGGCCACCTGGTACCCCAAGTTTCGACTCCCGGAATGCACCATAAGCCAAACATAACCGTCGGACCCTTTTTGGATTTCGATAAAATGGTTGCCCCCGCCCAAGGTACCGATTTGTTTCAAGGCCTTGGTATACTGTCTACCCACGATATTCAGGGTTTCATGTCCTTTGGGCATACATGCCTCGTCCTGTGCCTCCTGATGCGATTTATTCCCCAGGGGAATGGTTTTTCTCGCAGCGGACAGCACTTTTTTCAAGTCGCTCGTACCAAGGTCCCGGACCGAAGTCCGCATTGCGCACATCCCACAACCGATATCGACCCCGACCGCATTCGGAACCACCACTTCCTTTGTGGCCAAAATGGCCCCTATAGGCATTCCATACCCTTGATGGCAATCGGGCATTAAAGGTATATGTCGAAAGGCGAACGGTAGGTTGGCCAAGTTCCTGGCCTGTATCAAGGCATCCGGCTCAATGTCGTCCAACCATAATTTAATGGGGATCCTTTCTGTGGTGAGCATCAATTTCATCTAGTCGCATTATGGGCAAAACATCCCGATTAGCGGAAACTGGAAACTACCGTAAAATTATCGAAGTGCCAATGATCCAAATCAGGTTTGCATATGCCCATCTGAATTTGGAAAGAGTTTCGTACCCCTTGTTCAAAAGGTTATGGAAAGGAGCTTTGCGAACGACGAATGGAATGCTGGTCGATGTCGAATCATTTTCCTGAAGCTTACCTGAACGACTATTCCGATCGCGTTTCTTTGGGATGCTTAAATGACACCCAAGGTGCGTCTGTTACCCTACAAGGCACTTATCGCTACTTCTAGGCTGAAAAGTCAAGAAGCCTTGTCAGCTGATCAAATGGGCAGAATGCGTCTTGCAGCTATTGTTAACGCGCCTGATACGAGGTCAAGGCCGCGTCTCCCGTACGGTAGTACACCTGTCCGGTAATATCGTCTACGGCATAGATGGGTTCCCGGTCTTTCCCAAGATTAATTTGACCTTCTATCTTGCCCGATGCTTTACCGACCTTTAGCAAGACAATGTCTTTTTCCTGCTTGGACATAATGAACATAAAGTCCCTCCCCTGTTTTGTGGCTTTGAGTCGGGCATTCGCCTGTTTGAATGCAGCCACGGCATAACTGGAAGCGGCATTGCCCAATTCGCCATAGGCATCACCTATTTGGGCTACCAGTTCCCCTGCCACCCGGTCTTCCCGGCGTACGTCGTTTTCGGCTGCGGCCAAGGCACCCGAAACATAGTACGAGCTGGCACCAATATAGGCCGCCCGTATGGAGGAGGCATACAACAAGGCACGTTTCCAGCCCGCCTCCTTGGGAGCGGGATAGTATTCATGATAGACCAACGCACCGTTAAAATCGAATTTGGCTACGTTCTGATCCGAATGCACAAAAATTCCATCCGGTAAAACTTCCAGATTCGTCGGGGACTCTTTCCCTTCAAAGCGAAGTTCCGATCGTGAAAAATCACGTACTTCCCCAGTCACCTTTTCCACAACTTTCAAAAGTCCCGAGCTGTGGTCAAAGGCATAGATGTTGCCTTGATGCTCCGCAGTCAGGCTCGGACGGGTCCGAATGCTTTTTTTCCATTTCAAGGTGCCGGTTTGATGGTCTAAGATGTTCATCGATTCGGTGGTGATGTACAGGATGGCGTTGGCAAGTGGTACAATACCCACGACCGTCCCATCAATTTTTACCGGCTTTTCGAAGGTGATCGTTCCTGTCCTTGGGTCCAGATAATTGAGAAAATCCTTATTGGCCGTGCGCGATACCAACAAAATGCCGTCACCCGAATCCAAATAATCGTACACACCGCCTTTGATGGCAATGCCCCGGCCCTTTTTGCCCCAAAGACCTTCCCGGGTTTCATAATCGAACAGGTTTATTTTTGTGCGATTGCCATCATCGGGCAACACCAACATCCCTTCCTCCAAAAAACAGACCTGGCTGAGCGCCCCGTTCACCTGTAGTTCCTTGTCCCATACCAAACTGCCATCGTTGATATCATAGGCGTTGTAATGATTCGTATAGTTGATGGTATTTCCAGCGGACGAGGTCATACCCGATTGTCGTTCTTTTTGCGACCCTAGGTAGAAAATAGTACTGCCTGCCGGCTGGTAGTAACGAAGTTGAATGTCCATGCCCTGGGACATGTTCTCGGCAGCCTGTTTTAACAAGGCGCCAAACTTCCCCATTTTATCGATTTGCTCCGCTTCCTTGGAGTTGCTTTTTTTCCAAATGATCGCTCCGGTAGTGGCATTGAGCTTATAGTTGTTGAACAGGGTAACGATCAGCAATTCCTGATTGTCCAGCTCGTTGGCGGCCACGATACGGCCAAATTTCTCACTCATCGACCAGGATACGGTGGCATCCGACATTTTTACCGAAACCATGAGAGGTTCTCCGTTATGGTCCGTTCCGGAAACGAGTATGGCATCCGAATCGTACAAGAAATGATAACTTGCAACTTCACGTAGGCCTGCATTCAGGGAATTAAAGACCTCCTGACCGCTAAACTGGTCGATTAAATGCAAGGTATTATCCGTGGTCACCGCAAAAAATGGACTTTTGGGAAGTTCTTCGAAGGCGGCCCGTTCCAGATTGCCAAAGGCTCTCTTTCCCCAACTGATATCCCCGGTTTCGGTATCGATACCTATCAATTCTTCCCTGGAGCTTACGATAAGGTTTCCTAGGGAGGTAACTTCTTGCCATTGGATTTCGGTGGGCAAATCCTTGTTCCATTTCATTTCCACCTGGGAAAAGCTCGCAAAAGGAACAATCAACAGTACGAACAAAAACGATTTTATAGGGCTCATATTCCAACTTTTAGTCTAGATAGAACGCCGAATGCCCTAGTTTATTACGATTCGCCCTTCTTTTTGATATCGATGGTCGTGGAATCGACTTGTAACACAGAACGCTTTTAATTGTATCGCAGGAGAACAACCATCCGATCTCCTTTGATTTATTCGATACCATTCCACATAGCTACCACTACTATGGGGTTTGCCGGTTTCACGTTGCCCTACCCCCGACCGTATACGCTCTAAGCTCAATAAAAGGCATGTTTACAAGGTATTTCAGTTGGACTTTAAAATTCAAGAAATCAACATCGCTATGGCCTATGAAAGGGGTGCTTCTAAAAATCAAATCGATAGTTCACCTTTACAGCCACTCCCCAGTTGGTTTGGTTTAATTGGTCGTTGTAGTTATCCGTCAAGACCACATACACATAGGACAGCGGTCGGTACTCCCATTGCAAGCGGCTGTTTATATCCAAGTTCCCAATTGGGAGCACTATAGAAAGCAGGTGGCGTATCCAAAAAACCAAGGGTATCGTCCAGTAGGTCAAAGGGACTGGCAAAAGGCCAAGTATTTCCAAAACATACGACAGTAGGTGGGTTTTGTTCTTGTTTACGCTAAGTTATCGACTGGTAGCAATAAATTTAGCACCATCTCATTTTGCGCCGATTTACAAAGGGCTAGTTATTATTGAAAGACCAATTATACGTACTTATCAATTCCTCTATTTTAGTCGTAGTATTCCCAGTAATGTCATTGGTTCCTGGATTGTTTTGGAAATCCATGTAACCATCCATAATCGCATTCAACACTGCTTGATCATAGATGTGGGTGATAATTTGGTCCAGCTGCAAAGCACTGAACTGATTGCCACCTATTTCAAGGTTCAATATTTTGGGATTGTTGCTCAGGTCCAAATCGCTCAAATCGTTGTTCCCAATGATCAAGCGTTCCATTTCGGGGTTATTGGATAGGTCGATGGCCATCAGTAAATTTCCGTCGATGTACAAATCCCTCAAAAGCAAGTTGGCCGAAACATCGATGGCAGCGATTTGATTGCCATATAAGTCGATACGCTGGAGATTGCCATTATTCGATAAATCGATGGCCGTAAGTGCATTTCTGCCCACGTTGATCTCTTCCAGGTTGCTGTTGCTTGAAATATCGATGCTCGGCAACAAATTATCACTCAGGTCCAGCATCCTTAGTGCTGGGTTGTTGGCTACATTCAAAAAGGTCAATTGATTTTCCCTAGCCAACAAGCTTTCCAACTTGGAGGCATTGGAAACATCCAGCCCTGAAATTTGATTTCCCGTAACCCATAAAAACTCCAAATCGACATTCCGGGAAACATCAAGTTCGGTTAGCTGATTGTATCTTAACCAGAGTGTTTTTAAGGCAGTATTATTGTTAAGATCCAGACTTGTTAGTTGGTTATATCCCAAGGATAACGTTTCCAGGACGACGTTTTGGGAGGTGTCCAATGTGGTAAGCTTTCCAGCATATAGTTCACATACTCTTAATGATGTCAATTTTTTGATGTCGACCGAAACTACGTTGCTCTGAAAACTGTTTGCCTGATCATTGCTTTGGAATTTGAAATACGTTATAACCTCCAAGGGACCACTTATATTTACAATGTAGGCGTTCATTTCAGCATAGGTATGTGTTAGCGCATTTTCTTCCGGAACATCACTACCGGTGGATGTGTATTCATCAATAGTACCATCTCCCCAATCGATTACATAGTCTGAGGCTGTCAATGACTTTAAAACGAGGGTTTTCCCAGTGATAAGCGTTGATTCGTCAATAGACAAACTGAAGAAATCGGTGGCCTCGGGAAATTCTAGGTTCAATTGTCCATATCCGAAATCGACAGCGGTGAGGCCTGCCGCTTCCAGGTTTTCAGTCGGAGAAACATTGGTTTTGTCCGCCTCCACCCTAAAATCAAATGGTAGGCTGGTTTCTACGAGTTGGGCCAAGGTAGCGCTGCCCATCGGGACCAATGATATAACCACATTCGTTGCATCGGTTATAATAAACTCCGTAAGACTGTAGGTTCCTGCCGCTAGGGTGATTGCCTCCGTTATCAATTTTCCATCTATTTTTTGAACCGCAATTTTTTCCCTGGTAAGTACCGTACTCCCATCCTTATTGGCAATACTTATCAGGGCGAAAGCCGGTTCGAGGGCTTTAAGGGTTTTGTTTGATATGTTCTTTGCCGTTATTTCGGTAAAGTCAATGCTAAAGGACTGCATACCAGTTATCATCGAAGAATCATCGTCTTCCAAAACTACAGACCGGTCATTGTCCGAAGAACATGAAGCGAAAATGAATAGCAATAAAAGAAAGTGTATTTTTTTTCTCATAACTGATGGTTTCAAATGGAAGTATTACAAGTGTACCACTCGGACATAATCGTATAACGCACCACGGAGCGTTATCGTACACACACATCATCTTTATAGCTTCGTGTCGTCCGGCTCTCTGGATAAAGTAAGCGCCCCTCTCCTACCCGCCTATGCTCTGTGAGCTGCCTAGTACAGGCCATTTCATGATTTAAAAGTGTTCCGTGTTGCAATTGGCAGCGTACCATCACATCGAAAAATACTAGTGCCTGTTAGGAAATCAATTTGTATCAAATAGGTCGAACAATTTTGATTGAAGAAGCCGTATTCGCATTAATGAATGCCCCGACACGTGTTCTCCAGGGTCACTTGGATTCGGTCTATTTCAACGGCTCCCGTTGGCAATTCGTCAACTTCCAAGCCTACATAGTCATCCGCCGCTTTCCATTTGGCGATCGTCTCGGTAAAAAATCGGGAGGCTTCCACGTTGGCTTCATATACAAACAGATCATACGACTCCCCCTGGTCGCCCCCAAATCGGGTCACTACCTGCCATCTTCCTCCCTCTTTATAGGACGTATTGGTGTGATCTGACTGTGGATAGTATTTCTCGTCGGAGGGCCGTAATAGCACCCAAATGTCTTTAGTATGGCTTTCAGGATAAACACCCATGCTAAGAATACGGCATTTCACGACATCCCCATCAACAGGCGATAGTACCTGTACTTTTGTAATCGGGTATTGCACTTGCAACTTATTTCCGGTATCGAAGGTTTCAATATAGGCAACAGGGTACATCGATCCATAGGTAAAACCACCATAAATCAGCAGTACTACTCCAATACTACCGAAAGCGACGCTCACGCCCGCACTCTTTTTATAAAGCACTGCCAACAAAATACAGATCGCACCTGCAATGACCGAAACGATGACACTGGTTAGCATTCGCGTTGAATTTTGTACGTAGGTACCACGATTAAAAATTAGTCAATACAATATAAAAAAATTTAGGCTACGATACCAGGCATGTCTTGCTGGTAACAAAGCCAGCAAAAACCACTTTTAGCTTCATTCCAAAACGGCCTTTTGTTGTCGCCATGCTCACGAGGATTTTTCAAGCACTTTTACATTTTGCTTGTAGCGCCACTTAAGCCCAAAGAAAGGGCGTAGGAAACCGATTCTTCGGATAATGAATTCATAGAGTAGACAGCAAACGATTCCGGTAAATGTTACAATAGCCAAAAATTTTGATAGAACAGGTATTTCCAACGGCAAGACTATCGCCGCCATGGCGTACAGTACGAACATATGAATGATGTATACCGGGTATGCCGCTTGACTCAAATAGCTCAGGGTAGCACTGGGTCGGTTCAGGTATTTGTAACCGAAGCCGAAAAGGGCGAATATCCAACAGTTCGACTCTAGGGCCATCAGATAGTCAGGGGATTTCAAATCGAGAACCAGTAGTCGTACCGTGTACAAAATGACCGCCAAACCACTATAAAACCATCGCCATCCCAACATCGTTTTCCAAAAAACCTTTCCGCTGTACACGAACAGAAAACCAAAAAAGAAGGCAAGAAAGCCAAGGAAAAAGCCATGCCAGGTTTCCGCGTACATTTCAAATAGTTGTGGCTTCACCAACAACACCTCTATTACAAAGAAGACAGAAATCGATAAGGGTCCCAATGGATGCCGCATGAATGATTTCAGTATCCTCATGAACCGACCACCTTCTTTTTTCTTCAGATAGAAAAAAAGGGGTGACAACAACAGTACGTAGGCAAAAATATTGCCGAGGAACCACAAATGACCCGCATGCGGATAGTAGCTTAAGGGCATTTTGTAGTGCCCTTGAAAAATAAATAGATGCAAGGGAGCGATGGCAATAATCCCAAAAACGAAAGGCAAGAGGATTCGTTTCGAACGCTCGAGCAACAATTGCCGCCAGTTGCGCTTGCGGATGGCAAAATAGACCCCCATGCCCGATACATAGAACAGTAGCGGAATTCGCCAGACGTTCAACAGGGTCATGGGTTTCCACAGATCTTCCATCAAAGCATCGCTCCTAATAAAGCCAACGAACATGGCCCAGGGTTGGAAAATGATGGCGATGTGATACACTAGCAACAGGCCAATAGCGATGACTCGCAACCAATCGATATCGTGTCTTCTTTCAAATTTCATGTGTGTATACGTTTTGGATTGCCTACTGCAACATCATCGCAATGGTGGGACGGGTTTTTTCCAATTCATCCATATCGAGCTGTAAACCAAGGGGCGCCAGCTGCTGCTGAAGCATTTCGTAGATAGGCTTCACCTCGCTAAATGGCCCTACTACTATTTCCCTTGGGGTAGCACCATAATTATTTACCAAGGTCTTATCGGCCTCGGCGTCTATCAAAAGCTGTACAATTTCGACCCGGCAGAAAAAAGCGGCGGTGTGAAGGGCCGTTGAACCGTCATTATTTTTCAAGCTCATGTCGGCACCCGCATCAAGGAGTGTTTTGACGATTTCCGTCTTTCCAAAGACGGCCGCGGAGATCAAGGGCGTCGAGGCATTGAAAGGCTCCTTTTCGTTGATATCGGTACCTGCCGCGATGTGCTGCTTTACCACCTCCAGGTCACCGGATAAAACGGCCGTATGGATATCCATACTCGGTGCCGCTATCGCTGCCTTATCTTTTGGGCTATGGTTCGATTGTGCACACCCGGAGGATAGGATGCCGATGAGCAATAGCTTGCAAAACGCTTTAAAAGAATTCAATTTGACTGTTTTCATGATATAGGTTTTAGATTACTAATTTTGTCAATACAAAGGTCATACAGCGGCAGATGCAAACCCTATAAGCTATGCGGTGAACTCCGTAAAGTTTGCGGCGCGCATTAAAACTATGGCGCAGCAATATGATTTATGACGCAAACGCTTGTTTTTACCCTTCCTATGGGGATCATCGAACTAGGTGTGTTTACCATATATTTTTTCTACTTTCGATACGCCAAAAGATTCTATGTCGGACGCATCACATATCGAAGGAAGTTTTATCGACAAGGCGGAAGCTATCGTCCTAGCAAATCTGGCCGACGAACAGTTTGGTGTTTCCGAACTGGCTAGTGCCATGAACATGAGCCGTTCCAATCTGCTTCGAAAAATTAAAAAGGACACAGCGCTTTCCGCAAGTCGGTTTATTCGGCAGATGCGCCTAAAAAAAGGCATGGAACTGCTTCAACAGGGCACCTTGACCGTTTCCGAAGTCTCTTACCAGGTCGGCTTTGGAAGTACTTCCTATTTCATTAAATGCTTTCGGGAACAGTATGGCTATCCCCCGGGCGAGGTAGGGAAAATGGAAGCGGTAGCGGGAGAGGTCGTGGTCGAAGGAAACCCCGCCAAGCGTCTTCTATGGCCACTTGTCATGGCTTCATCCCTAATTTTGGTCGTGGTTTCCATGGTACTTTATATCCGGACGACTACTTCTTCCGAGGGGGTGCCGGAGCGATCCATAGCAGTATTGCCATTCAGGAACGAGAGCAGTGATTCTACGAACCTTTATTTCGTAAACGGGCTCATGCAATCGGCCCTGAACAACCTTCAAAAGATCGAGGACCTTCGCGTTATCAGCAGAACCTCGGTGGAACAATACCGAAACACGGAAAAATCCGCCCCGGAGATTGCCGAGGAACTCAAGGTGAATTACTTGGTAGAGGGTAGTGGCCAGCGTGTCGGGGACCAGGTCTTACTTAACATCCAACTGATTGAAGCTTCCACTGACCGACCTATTTGGTCAGAGCAATACAGTCGTAAAGTTGGGGACGTATTTGCCATGCAAAATGAGATGGCCCGTAAAATCACGGATGCCATTGAGGCCATCGTGACACCCGCTGAATTGGAGCAAATTGAGAAAAAGCCTACCAAAAATTTATTGGCTTACGAGTACTACCTCAAGGCACTGGACCCGTATCACAAAAGAACCAAGGAGGGTCTGGAAGAAGCCATTCCGTTATTTGAGCAGGCCATTGAACAGGATCCGCAGTTCTCCCTAGCCTATGCAAACATCGCCATATCCTATTACTTTCTAGATCAATACCTGAAGCAGAAACAGTATACGGAACAACTCAATAACTACGCTGACAAGGCCCTGCTCTACGATTCCAAGTCTGCAGAAAGCCTCATCGCCAAAGCCCTTTACTATCTACAGACCGAGGAATATCGATTGGCGCTACCGCATTTGGAGAAGGCACTGGAATACAATCCCAACTCTTCAGCGGTGGTTCAGATACTGGCCGATATATATGCCCGGGTCATTCCCGATACCGGTAAATACCTGGAGTACGCCCTCAAAGGTATTCAACTCGATATCGCCGCTAATGACTCCGTCTCCAAAAGCTATATTTATTTGCATTTGAGTAACGCATTGATTCAAACCGGTTTTGTCGATGAGTCGATCGAGTATATCAACAAGTCACTGGACTACCACCCCGGGAATTATTATTCCCCCATGGTGAGAGCTTATATCCTATACGCAAAGGATGGGGATATGGAGCAGACCAAAAACCTTTTGATGGAAGAATGGAGCAAAGACACCACCCGCCTGGACATTTTACAGGAAGTGGCGAAAATACATTACTTCCAGGAAGACTATGAAAATGCTTTTTTGTACTATGAGAAATTCGTTAATGCCAGGGAACAATACGGCCTTGACATTTACCCTCAGGACGATATCAAGATCGCCAGGGTGTACGAAAAGATGGGTCTGAAAGAAGAAGCGGCTACTCTCTATAAGAGTTTCAGTGACTATTGCGAAAGAGATCAGTCTATTTACAAGGCCGCCAGTACTGCCGTAAAATATGCGTATGAAGGGAAAAACGACCTGGCCATTGAGCAGCTCAAGGTGTTCGCAACCCAAAATAACTATCAGTACTGGATTTTGTTATTCTTTGAGAAGGACCCAATGGTCGAACCGCTGAAAAGCCATCCGGAGTTCGACGCAATCATGAGGAATATCAAAGATCGATTTTGGGAAAATCAAAGCCAATTGAAAAAGTTGTTGGTCGATAAGGGGTTGCTATAATGTATTAAATTCTAGTCGTGCGAACCCAGTTCATCGATGAGCTGTACACAGGTAGCAATCAGTTTCAGTTCTTCGTCCGATATATCCTTTAAAAACCCTTCAATATTGGCCTGCATCAGGGCTACTTGGCTAGCGGTAGTATCGACAATGGGTTTGGCCTCTCCCTTTAGGAAGGCCACCATATCCCCATTTTTTTCTTTGTAAACAGATAGGATTTCCTTAATGGAAGGCCCGATTTTTTTCTTGTTCACATCGTGACAGGTAATACACGTTTTTTCCGAGAACAGTCGATTCCCAAGAAAAATCTGGGATTCCCAACTCAATTCTCCCCGTTGGGGCATCCCCTTATCCTTGACCTCCTTTGATTTTTTATCAGTGTTACAGCCAAAAAATACCAGAAATCCCATAAATAGAAGAAAAAACGCATTTGTTAGTGCTATCGATTAAACGACTACCATTGATGTCAAATTCTTTTCACTATCCTACCCGGACCGAAGCATAGATCATGGTACCAAGTATTTTTACTGCTGTGCCAATGATTTCACATGCGCGAATACCTGTACCCCATTGATAACGGTTTCCACTTCCGTATCCAACATTTTAATACCCTTTATGTCGTTAACCTTGCCTTCTGGTGACACCGCAATGATGGTGTAGGCCACCAGGTGTTTGTCAATGGCCCGCAGATGCACGATGTTGCCCGATCTACTTACCCCCTTCACATCCAGGATGTCCCCGTTTTCCGTGACCGCCTTGATGTTAATGAGATACCCGTCGTTGTCGATGGCCTTTACCGGATAATAGCGATCATCTTTCTTGACAATCAGTTTTATGGGCAGTTGTTCGCCGTTTACGAGGGCCTTGACATCCAGGATGCTGGTATCATCGGAACTTTGGATGGCCTTGACATCATGCATGTCCCCCTTTTTGTCAATGGCCTTGATGTTCATCAAACTTGCTTGGGGGCGAAAGGCTTTCACCTGCCAATAGATGGGAGGCTGCGAAGCCACCGCTGGTTTTTGGGGTTCCGATTTGATGGCCTCGCCGGTCTGTGCGTTCACGAATGCAAGACCCGATATAAAAAGGGCTATTGTCACGGCAAGGCGGTAAGGGGCATTGGTTGATCTAACTACTTTCATTGTTTCGATTTTAAAAATCGGAATATAGAAATGTTGCCCGATGTTCGCTATGATAATAGTCAGTTTAGATAAAGACCTCCCCTCCTGTTCTTTTCAGTATTTCCAAGGGTCCAAAAGGCAGCTAAAAATGATATACTAGTTTGGAACGGATTGTTTCCGACTTTATTAACTTCGCCCTGTCTATGATGAAAGCGGGATGGTATGTTCCCAATCCCAGGTATCATCCACAGGGCGTGCCACCAAAGTGAGGTGGTCGACGGTAATCTGTCTTGAAAAGGGTATTTCCCCAAAAAGGGAAAGGCTTTTATGCAGCAGTTCCCTTTCTTTGGTTTTTGAAATGGTGAGATGTGGGGTCTTCGGAATGGAGATTCTTCCAGGTTTTTGATGTAAATCGCGCTGCCAAAGGATTCGGATATGTTTATGAATCCGTTCGAGGTCTTTTGTCATCGGAACGTTCAGATACAATACGAACTCCCTGTTCTCAAAGTAATCGAAACCTTCTATGTTCAGTTTGAACTTTTTAAAACTTGACAACTGATTAAAAATGTGTGCCAACATATCCTGATATTCTTCATGCATTATAAAGTATGCCAAGGTAATATGGGGCTTCGAGCCCGAATAGGGCTGTTTTCCAAAGGTTTGGATAAATTGTTGCTTGAATTGAACGATTTCCTCAAAAATGGGACTGGGCGGTACAATTCGAAGGTTGTATGCTTTGATAGTCCGCATGGGATAAAGGGCTAAAGAATACAATCCAAAGCGAATGTCCGGCCTTACGATAGGTTGGTTTTAAACACTCAGTCATACTTTTTAGAACCGATTTCCTGTCATTCACATATGGGCGGTGTTCAAACCAAGTGCAATGCCCAATTTATCGATACACCAATACGGGGATATCCAAGCGCCCCACCATTTCCTTTATCGGCTGGGGTTTGGAACCACTGTTTTTTGGGATGCAAAAGAGCTCGGTTTTAGTGCGTGCGACATAGGTGGTCAAGGCGTCTATGGCCTTGGTCCCTTCCTGGGGGAACATATAGGTAGAACCGCTTTTTTCTATTGTATCCCCGGAATCCATGGTTTCCCGATTATTTCGGATACCGAAATATTTAATCGAACGGGGTGTTTTACGTAAATGGTCGATTATCTTAAATTCTCCCTTATCTTCGATTTCACCAAAAAAGCCAAGGGACAGGTCTGATAGGGATTGTAATTCACGATTGCTAGCACTTATAAAGATGTTCGCGTCGCAATTGTCGATAACCGATTCGGTAATTCTATCCCCGATAAGGTCCAATAGTCTTGATTTGCGCTTTCCGAGAATCACCAATTCCGGACCGGTAGCCTCTATTTTATTCAGTATCCGATTTTTCACATTACCATAGTCCATTGCAAAGGAAATGTTCACCCCTTCTTCATCCGCTATCGTGTTAATTAACTTTTTGGCTTTGGCCTGGGTTTCTCGATATGTCTCGCGTAGCTTTCTACTCAAAGCGAGTTGGTTCTCTTCTTTCATCCCTTTGACCGGTTGCACATAATAGGCATGTACCTTTCCATTGATGAGTTTCCCCAATTTGGCTGCATTTCGAAGTGCAATAGTCGCCCCTTCGGAAAAATCGGTAAGGACCAAAATACTATTCCGCGTAGTGTTCCTGCTCATATCTTCCATTTTTATTCTGTTGTAAAAAAAGAGGGCATATTCTCCCATCCGCGTCACGGAAAGGTTGGATAATGCCATGCCATAATTTTAAGATAGGATAAAAACCATCAAATATGATAAATTTAACGATACCTTAGGAAATTTCCGATGCCTAGGTATACAGCACAATACTGATAAAGCCTTGATGACGATACCTAGGCATCCTTAAAAACCTGGGGAAAGCGGTACAGATGATGGGAAGCTCTACGCCGTCCGGATTCTTCCCAAGGCCAGGTGTTTTCCAGCTAGATGAGCAATCAGGCATTCACCAAACGCTGTTGAATGTTTTCCGGCACCGGCTCAAAGGATGAAAACGCAGACTTAAAGGTAGCCTTCCCTTGGGTGAGCGAACGTAGGTTGGTGGAATAGCCGTATAATTCCGATTCGGGAGTAGCACACTTTAATATTTGATAATGATCCGAGCTATCGATACCCAGGATTATGGATCGGCGCGCCTGTAGGTCGGTCATGACGCTGCCCACCATTTCTTCCGGGACCTTTACCGTCAGTTCCCGAATCGGCTCCAGTAGTTTGGGCTTCGCATTCATAAAGGCCGCTTTAAAGGCATGGGCCCCTGCAATCTTAAAGGCGATATCATTGGAATCCACGGAGTGCATTTTGCCATCATAGACCATCACCCGTACGTCCCGGATATAGGAACCTGTCAATGGGCCTGATTCCATCACCTCCAAAATTCCTTTTTTGATGGAGGGCAAATACCGCAGATCGATGACTCCGCCGACAATGCAATTGTAGAATACCAGTTTTCCGCCCCATGGGAGTTCTACCTCTTCCTTGCCCCGTATATTGAACCCCTCCGGTTCTGCCATGCCGTCGTACCAAGGTTCTATCTTCATATGTACCTGAGCGAACTGGCCGGCACCACCCGATTGCTTCTTATGACGGTAATTGGCGGTTGAGGAACGCTTGATCGTTTCCCGATAGGCAATGCGGGGTTGTTTGAACTCGGCCTTGACCCCATAGTTATTCTCCAAGGCCCAGGCGACGGTAGCCAAATGCAATTCACCTTGACAGCCCAAAATCTGTTGCTTCAGTTCATTGGAAAAGGAAACGACCACAGTAGGGTCTTGGCTATGAATTTTTTTCAGGGCATCGCTCAATTTTTCATCCTCGTTCTGATTCACGGCAAAAACCGCTTTTTTAGTGCGAGGTTCGGGATAGGCGATCGGCCGTATCGTTACCTGATGCCCCTCTGCTTGAAGGGTATCATTTGTCTCGGTGTATTTTAGTTTCAAGGTCGCTCCAATGTCGCCAACGACCAGTCTGGAAACGGGTTCCCGTTTTTTTCCGTCCATGATGTACAGCTGATGAAGGATTTCGGTTTCCCCGGTTCTGGAATTGACCAACTTATCATTCGCCTTGACCACACCCGATTTCACTTTGAAGAATGATATTTGCCCCAAATTAGGGAGGTGTACGGTCTTAAATACGAAAAGGATCGTCGGTGCCTCAGTGGTACGTGCTATGGTCTTGCCCTCTACACTCTGTTCTGGCTTTAGGTCGGCTGCTGCCGGCGCCACATTGTCGATAAAGCCCATTAATCGGCCACTGCCCATGTCGTTCAGGGCGGACACGCAGAAGACAGGGAACAGCTCGTGGTTCAGCATGCCCGCTTTGATACCCTGGCGCATCTCATCCTCTGAGAGGGTCCCTTTCTCGAAAAATAGTTCCATCAATTCCTCATCGTTCTCGGCCGCTTTTTCCACTAGTTCATTATGCAATTGGTCCGCTACCTCTTTTTGATTTTCGGGAATGGGCATTTTTTCGGGCTTCCCTCCTTCCGGTGAAAACTTGTAGCATTTCATCTTCAATACGTCAATAATGCATTGGGCCCCGTCAACCCTAATGGGATATTGGATCTTCACGGCATTGTTTCCGACCAATCCCTTGATATCCCTAAAGCTATCCTCAAAATTGGCATTTGGATGGTCGATTTGGTTCACGACAAACACGGTGGGTTTGTTGTAATTGTCGATATAGCTCCAGATGATTTCCGTACCGATCTCGACCCCGTGACGGCCGTTGATAACGGTTACGATGGTATCCGCCACGCGTATGGAGGCAAGGATTTCCCCAATAAAATCGTCCAGCCCGGGGGTATCGATAATATTGATCTTGTAATTACGCCACTCGGTATGTAGGGGGGTCGCGAAAACAGAAGCACCACGCTCGTGTTCAATGTCATGATAATCGGAAACCGTGTTTTTCCCCTCCACGGTACCTCGTCTGTTGAGGAGTCCCGCCTCAAATAGCATAGTTTCGGCCAAGGTAGTCTTGCCGCTGTTATGGGCACCCACCAAAACAATGTTTTTGATATGTTTGTCGTCGTATACTTTCATAGGTTCTGCTATTAGAAGTTAGCCAAATTCGTTGGGTAAAGGGATAAAGATAAGGGCATCCCCGTCCTTAAAATATGACTTTTTACCATCTTCTGGGAATAAATTGGTGATACTTTTTGAACAATGCACCAAAACCTGTGGTACAAAAGACTTGCCCCACGCAATTTGACGTATGGACAAGTTTGTACGGGGCAAGATGATGGTATTGGATAGTAATTGGACGGAAACTAAAAAGGGCTTCGGACGCCAGCCTCGACGAAACCCCTGATAACGAATTGGATACGAACCAATGGTGCTCAATACGTCGCTCCCACCGCTACAAAGGTGTTTTTGGAATGGTACCTTGGCTTTTCAGGAGCCGCCATACAGCAGGTAGAGCCCAAATAGAAGAGTGCGATCTCTTCCAATTTCGTTACTTGTGCGCCCACAACCAGCTTCTTTGGAATTGCGATGGTTCCTACGGCCGGACCACCGACAATGGAAAGGTACCAAGTACGCCCCAGCGCATCCACAATATCGATATTATACCGTTCATTTCGTAAGGCGGGTAATGAAGGGTTCTGTTTATATATCCATGGTCGGAGCACCACCAGATCCCCGGGGACATGCTGAATTCTGCTCACTGTACCGGATATGGGAGCATGGATACGGTGGTAGTTCTTATTGTGCAGGAACACATTCGAAAAAAAATAATCGTTGGGAATTGGGTTTTGATCTGCTTGAAAAATAGCTGTGATACGACGTTTGTCGCCCTTGATACTGGATACCGATAGGTCATCTACAAATCCCGTGTCGCAAAGCAATCCCTCACAAGGCCACACACGGTCACTGCTATTTTGGGGGTGTTCCTTAAATTCCCGAATGAAAAAATCCTGAAAAGTGTCGAATTCCTTTTTTCCATAAGGAGGTTTGAACTTTCGTAGATAGTCTTTGTCGGAGTAATTGATTTTCAGGTAGGGTCCGATGATTTTCTTCGAAAACGATTTGGTATAAAACCTCGAATACCAGGCAGATAATCGGCGTTGTAGCGTACTTGGTAAATTACCCCAAATCCGCACGGATAAAAACTGATAGATCTTCGCTCGCCAACGGGGTACCTTAAAAACGGTAAAATGGATGTCTGGGTCAGAGATGGAAATAGACTGCATACGTTTCGATTTAATTGATTACTGTAACTTATAGTTGCATTCTTTCCTCAAGTGCCATCGTGGCAACCCTCAAGGTAAGAACTTACTGTTTACGAAGCAACCGGTGAATTTCCCGATATCCAACGTGGACATCGGGAAAACCAGTGGATGGTAGTCTTTTAAAACGTGATGAACGATGTATAAAAAGACTGTCCGTTCTTTGTTGATATTCCAAAGTAAGGATGCCAGTGGGGTATTATCAAGGCTTTTTTGTAAATGACCCGCTTTCGAGGGTATATGACTTTTAACGGACCATCGGTGCCGAAAACCGGGTGAAGGAGGTCGTTGGGACCAATAAAAAGTCGTTGGCCCCACATTTAAGGAATGATTAACAGAAAGGAATGTGAAAGGCTTTTCAAAGACAGGTACCCGACATATTGACCCTATCATCGATATCATCTTTTGATACTTCTAAGAACGGGTATTTACTGACGTAAGGCTTCCAATGCCTTGGAGCGGTAGTTGCGCCCGATGGGAAGCTCACTATCCTTCATCTCGACCATGATGTTGTTATAGGCGGTAACGTGCTTAAGGGAAATAATATAGGAGCGATGGATTCTAACAAACTGTTGGTTGGGTAGTTTCTCCGCCAGATAACTGATGCGTTGGGTAGTAATCACCTCCTTGTCGGCCAAATGAATGATTACCTTATCATTCAAGCTTTCCAGGTAAAAAATACTGTTCAAATCCAATTTCATCACTTTGCGATCCGCTTTGATGTAGAGAAAGTCCGGTTGTGGGGTAGTCGTGTGATTTCCGTCGGCAGTTTCCGATTCTTCATCATTTGAGTCGTTATGTTGCCCCTGAAGGTATTTGTTCGCCTTGGAAATTGTTTTTAGAAAGCGGGTCAAGGAAATGGGTTTTAAGAGGTAATCGATGGCATCCAATTCAAAGGCCTTAATGGCGAACTCCCTATAGGCGGTCGTAAAAACGACCAATGGTGGGTTCTTGATCGATTCCATAAGCTCCAAACCGCTCAACTTGGGCATCTTGATATCCAAAAAAACCAACTGCACCTGCCCTTGCTGCATGTATTCAAAAGCTTCCAGGGCATTACTGCAGCTTGCCACGATCTCTAACTGGTCAATTTGTTCGGCATAATTCACCAAAACGTTTCTGGCCAAGGGTTCGTCGTCTACAATGATACACTTAATCTTATTGGACATTTTCTTGCCTAATTAAATCCGGAATGCCACTCAGGTCAAGGGATAACTTTACCAGAAAACTATCTTTTTCCTCAAAAATTTTCAGTTCGTGTTTTTCTGGAAAAAAAAGATCCAATCGCCTTTTTACGTTGGTTAGCCCAATATTCTTATCCGTATCCAAGCTCTTTTCCGATGGGACACTACTCTTACTGTTTTCGACCATGAACACCAATTGGTTCCCGGTGAGCTTTAAGTCGATCGTAATCCAGGAATCGGATAATTCGTTATCCGCTCCATGTTTAAATGCGTTTTCTACGAAGGGCAATAACAACAGTGAGGGAATCAGGGTATCGGTATTATCGATAGATTCGGAAACATTGATACTCAAACCCTCCCCATAACGTATCCGTTCCAAAGCTACCAAATTCATCAATTGTTCCCACTCCCTACCGATGGGTATAAATCGCTCATTGCATTCGTACAGCATATAGTCCAAAAACTTGGATAGACCCAAGACCACTTCCGGCGTCTTCTTTGATTGCGATAGGGAAAGGGAGTAAATACTGTTCAAGGTATTGAATAAAAAATGCGGATGGATTTGTGCCTTTAAAAATTTAAGTTCCGTCGCCACCTTTTCCTTTTCCAGTTCCTTGTTGACTTTGTCTTTTTGATAGTAAAATAATTGCAATTTGATCGCCATGGCCACAAAAACAGGGGTATACACCGCAACAATGGAGTTCAATACTTTGGGAAAGTACAGCATGGGGGTCTTCCAGTGCTCTTTTTCGGGGCTGAACCAATGGTAAATATAAGCCCAGGTCATATACCTGTCTATCAATCCCATAGCAATGGCCAAAAGAATTGAAAGCGATACGTACTGAACCATTTTTTTTGGATAAAGAAAGGTGGGCATTAAATAGTAGAGGGTAATATAGGTTGGAATCATTTTCCAGGGTAGAAGGAATAACAGTATCTGAAATTGCTGCCAATATTCCTCATCATAACTACCCCACATCAGCGTGTAAAGCGCCAGATACGCCATCCAAAAAAGGATATGGTAGTATATGCTGTTATTGCTATTTAAAACCCTGTCGATCATGCGTATTTATTAGCGCCCAATACGTCATGAAATTACTAATTACCCACAAGCTGATAAAATAACGGAGGCAAACGACAGGCTTTTAACCGATAAAGCCCCTTTTATTGCTGTAAACGTTTTACGTGAAAAGGAAATCGGGTTAAAATGTAGCCACTTGGTAGCCTTCTCGGACTTTAAGGGGGTCCAAATCTTCGGTAGACGAAAAATGGTATCCGCCTGGGCAATTATTCCCAAAGCATAGTCAGTACCCGGGGCTAGTTGCTCGCCACGGGAGTACCCTCGTAGGTCACACGATAAATCGCATCCCCGTAGTCATCGGAAATCAGTAGTGAACCGTCGTTCAGAAACAATAGGTCGACCGGTCGCCCAAACTGTTCTTGGGAGGCCTCGTCCAACCAACCGTCCAGAAAGGTTTCATAGGCGACCGCCTCGTTATCGGCCAGTTGTACCAAGGAAATACGGTACCCCACTTTTTTAGAGCGGTTCCATGAGCCGTGTTCGGCAATGAACGCATAGTCTTTGTACTTCTCGGGAAACATATCGCCCGTGTAGAATTTCACTGCCAGGGGAGCCACATGCGCACCCAACGGCTGCACTGGGGCCACAAAGTCGGAACAAGGTCGTTGATTCCCGAATTCGGGGTCTTTTATCGTACCACCATGGCAGAAGGGATATCCAAAGTGTTGGCCCGCTTCGGTAACACGGTTCAGTTCACAGGGTGGCACATCATCGCCCATCATATCCCGACCGTTATCGGTGAAATAGAACTCATTTGTTTTGGGGTGCCAGCTAAAACCAACGGAATTCCGAACCCCATGGGCGTAGATTTCGCGATTGCTTCCGTCGGGATCCATACGTGTGATGGTGGCGAAACGTTGGTCACTTACCGTACTATCGCAAATATTGCAGGGTGCCCCTACGGGAACGTATAGCTTGTCATCCGGTCCAAAGGCAATGTATTTCCATCCATGGTGAAACTCCGTTGGGTAATCGTCATAGACCACAGTGGGTTGCGGCGGATTATCGAGCTGTGCTTCGATATCGTCATATCGAAGCAAACGATTCACCTCGGCCACATACAGTGAACCATTTCTGTAGGCAATACCATTCGGTACCTCAAGAGTGGTATCTAGCACCATTACTTTATCGGCCTTATAATCTTGATCGCGATCTTGTATCGCATATACCTTATTTTCATTACGGGTACCTACGAAAAGGGTACCGTTCTCCCCCATCGCCATGGAACGGGCCCCATCGATACTATCGGCATAGACTTCGATCTTGAATCCATCCGGAAGTTTTAATCGTTCAATAGGTAACTTGGAAATCGGCTCCACATATTGTACCAAGGGTTCTTCCACCTCTTTGGGTGTCTCGTCCTTTTGTTCCTTACATGCTGCAAGAAGAAGACTTATCGCAAGCAGGGTCATCATTCTTTGTGTGAGTGCCGTTGTTTTCATATCGATGGGTTTTGAAAGCGATGAACCAAGATTCATCAGACTATCGGAAATAGGCTTAAATGTACGACCTTCTTATTAATTAACAAGCAAAAATAGGCCGTTCGGACTGCTGCTTTATGAAAACCATGTGCGCCTTCCACAATCAACTACTACCAAAACGTTTTTTGAATCTTATCAGGGTCCGGAAAAAAAAAGGCCGTCTAAAAACCTTTATATGATTGTGGTGCCACCGGCTTAATCTCTAGACAACGGCAATTTAAAATGAAGGAGTGAACGAGGAACCCACCAGATCGCCAATCTTACCTTCTCCCCTTTTTATCTGTCTGTACCAATTTATCATCGTTCCACACACCCCCTGTAACCATATCGCCATCGGTTCCAAAAAACTCCCCGGAACCACTTCGTTTGTCCTCTTTCCATTGGCCAGCGTATTTTTCGCCATTGGGCCAATAATAGGTACCAAAGCCGTTTCGCTTGTCATTCCGATAGCCGCCCACATAGTATTCGCCGTCGGGCCAATAATAGGTGCCTTCGCCATCCCGTTCGTTGTCTTTCCACGTGCCTTCATACCGGCCACCGGTATCCAGAATGGCAATTCCATAGCCATTGGCCTTGTGGTTTTTAACCTGGCCTACGTAATGCATCACGTGACCCTTACTATTCTTAAAAGTCAAATATTCCCCAAAGGACTTTGCTTTCAGTTGCCGCTGCGCACGGGCCAGCTTTACTTTCGCTTTTTCAAGAACAAAACTCAAGGAATCATATTTTCTGGCCGCCATTGGTGAAATATTTTCCGGTGCAGTGGCGGAATCGACGTTTTTTTCCTCGACGACCCGAAACTGCCGTTCCTTTGTCTTGACCGCCAATAAGCGTTCGGCCAAGGCAATTCGCAACGGAATAATACCTTTTTGCTCGGATTCGAAATCCGCCGTATTTCGATAGGTATTTACTGCCGTTTGGTAGTCTCCTTTGAGGAGCAACGAATCAATATTGGTAAACTGTTGATACGCCTGCAATTTATTTTGAAGAAGGGCCCGGTCGGTATTTACCGCTTCCAGCTTTCTTTTCAAATCTTGGGATTTGATAACGAGTACCGCGGCTGCCACGGTTGTTGCGAACGCTACGATATATGGGATACGTTTATTAGTCATTGGTAGATTTTGTATGCTATCGCTGGTAGATACGGATTAATCATCCAAATGGATTTCGGGAAGTTTATTTTTTACCCTTCTAAAGTCCGGGGAGAAGTACATATGGAAGCGCATGGTCCAGCTTTGCTTGTAAATACCGCCGTTCTCCAATTGTTGTCCTTGCGAGTACATGAGTCCGGCGGCAAAGGTCAAACGGGGAGTAACAATGTACCCAAGGGTGGTAGTGAGCCTCAGGTCTTCCATGGGACTTGCTACTACGGCCTTCCCACTCTGCATGATGAGTTCGGCCTCGGGCGACACATAAATAGTCTTCGGTTGGAATTTATGGCTGTTAAGGGGAACCTTCATTCGGAACATATACCGCCAACGGTTCCTAAAAATGTACTCGCTGTTGTCCGCAAAACCTTGCGTCCACCGATGTTCAATCCGTATGCGGTGGTAAATCATCGTCGTTGCAAGGGGCATGGCAAACTGATATTGGTGCCAAATACGCCATTCGGGAACCACGTTCCGATCCGGGGATGTGGGGTCGGTATTGAAATTGACCCGTACCACCCCACCCAGGGTTACATTGAACTTTTTTGAATAGATATAGCCGATGGCGTGTCGGTTGTAAATTTGGGCGATCTGTCCGATAAATGGTGTACTCCCCGTTTCTTCGAATCGAAAGTGGGTCTGTGCGTCCCAAAAAAGACGTTTTGAAATCCGGATGTTGCCATAGGTATTGAACCATACTTTGGAAACGGGTTCCTTGTATTCGGATTCCGAAGGCAATACCTCCACTTCATCTTCTTGGGCTAACCCCGAAAAAGAACCAACAAGTAAAAGGGCTATCCAGAGCAACGGAAAGGAATGGTTATGGTACTGTTTCATTCCCGGTTATTCCTTAGTGGCCGATGGCAGGTTGAACAATCGAAGAACCGTCTCGGGATCCCTCTCTTTTCGAAGCTTCCGTTCAAGCTTGGAGGTCTCCTCTTGTCTAAGCGCCAACATCCTTTCATAGGTACTTCCCATGAGGCTCGCTATATCGCGGGCATTTTCGCAGGTAAGGTCGGTTTGTACCCTTTCAAGAAAATAGGGTGTTAGTATGTTTCGATAGGCCGTCGTAATGCGCTTTTTGACCTCTTCGTCCATTAAAGTGGCCGTAAACGGATTCCAAATACGGTCTTGATAGGTCTCCTGTATTTTTTTTTCTTGCCCCTGTAGCACTATGATCGCCTCGGCAAGACCATTCAAATCCGTAAGACATTTTACCAACATCCGGGCGCGTTCAAGTTTGGCGGTGACTTCCTTTAAGCCTGAATAATCGCTGAGGCCGGACTCGCCTACTTTTTTGATATTTAGCAAGGCCTTGGTGTGTGCTCCCGGTAATTGGATACCGGCCGAATCGATGCGTTCTTTCAGTATGTTGCTCTGGGTAATCAGTTGTTCCTCTAATCCGGCAAGCTCTTGCTGACCCCGTTCCCTGCTTAATTTAAGATCTAAAATACGCTGTATCGAATCCAAACTTTGCGCTGCATACCGGGAAAGTTCTTGTATTGAAGCCAGATTGCCGCCGTTAAAATCAAATTGAGCCGCATTCGGCAGCTTAAAAATGACCGGGGAGTCTGTAGGCTCACTACCTTGATTCACCTTGATATCAGTGCCTGGTTTTCCCAAGGGCCACAACTTTTCGGTTAATACATTGCGCGGTACGTACTCCAGCAGATTGGATTTCCCGTAGCTTACTACTTTTTCCATAGGATTTAGAAAATCCCGCGAAAGGGCCTGTATGACCAAATAAAGGAATTGTGCTTCTTTATCGGACCGTCTTAGAATGTTGAGTTGTGTATCGTTCAGGAAGTCGCTACTTACCGTTTTTGATTTTCCGAAATTTCTTTTGATAGCCTCCAGTTGTATTTTTTCCAAGGAATCCAATGGAAATAAAGGTACCTGTACCTTGAACCCGGGGGAAAAGGATGCCTTTCCGAGCTTGGAGAATATCGTATCGATTTTATTGTAGTACCGAGCGTTTTCCGTTAGCAATTGCGACATGGTTCCTTGTATGGGAGCAAGAGTATTGCCTTTTGTTAGGTACAGCGATAACAATTGAAGGTAACGCTGGTCCAAAGGGATTGTTTGCATCATTGCATAGGCAGTATCAAAAACCGGGGTAGTTGTAGAAATACCTTCTTGTTCGATTTGAATGGTTCGTAAAATTCCGTTTTCAAAGACCCAACTCTCCACCGTACCCATTTCATCATTGACAAAAAGTGACCATTCATCATGGGCCAATCCGTTTCGAAGCAATCTTCCGACCAAGGTACTTTTGTCGTTCCCTATCCGGAAACTGCGCTGGGGGATACCACCTTCAAATTCGATAGTACTTTCAAAAAGGGTGGTATCGATTTCGGAGTCCTTAATGCGCCGCACAGCGTATTTCCAAGGGCCATCGGGCCTACCATCGGACATGCGCCCTTCGGCTACTTGCTGGGTACCGCTGACGCTCACCCGATATTGATAATCGACTACCTGTGATACACTTTCCGATTGAAATTCACCAAATTGGAAGCGCCATGGACCTTCGGGAATATCCCTATTGAAAGCTCCGGTAATCGAGAAGGCGGCGTCCTCCTTTTCCAGAAGGGCCTCCAAATTGGAACGTTGCAATTGGAAAGAACCATCCAGTAGGCTGTCTTGACCTACTTTTAGATAATAGTATTTTGCCTCTCCCTTGTACCTGTCAATTTCAAAAGGCCCTTGGTAGAGAAGACGGTCTTGGGCCTGTACCATAGTAGGCAAGCCTAGTATCAGGGCCAGTAGCGGAGTACAAACGGCGCATGCTTTTTTCAACCGATTCATTCGGCAAAAAAACTAAATTAAATTTATAAGTACAGCGGATTTTATAGAAAATTAGAGGCTTCGCATTTTTTATGAAGTTCCAATGGGAAAAATACATTGAACCGCGTTAAAAAAAAGGCTTTATGGAAAAGATGTTTTGGATATGGTCTCCTTAGCCTATTCCGCTTTTACAAATACCATACAGTGTTGCCAAGGGAGATTATCGATATTGCGTTCCAATTTAAGGCCGGCCGCCTTCATCTCCCTAACCGCTTGGGCTTCACTCATTTTATGAAGTTTTTTGATGGGAACGTTGGGGTCTTCACCTCGATATTCGATGAGATAGATTTTCCCATCGGGCCGCAAGGCCTTTTTAATTGAGGAAATCATTTCAAGCGGATAGTTGAATTCATGGTATACATCGACCATCAAAACCTTGTCGACCGAGTTCGACGGAAGGTTCACGTCTTTTTCGCTCCCTTTGACAAGGTGGATGTTCTTTTGCCGGCGCTCCTCTTTCTTTTGTTGAAGGGCCGCCAACATTTCTTCCTGGATGTCCACCGCATAGACCAACCCTTTGGATGCCATTTTTGACATTTTCAACACATGGTAGCCCGAGCCCGCTCCAATATCGGCTATCGTATCTGTTGGTGATATTGCCATATTTTCCAAGAGCGTAGCGGTGTTTTCCTCCGCTTCCCGTTCGGGTCGGTCGAGCCATCCCATTCCTTGAAAACCCATAACATGGGCAATCTCACGCCCCATGTACCATTTACCGATTCCGTTTGGGTCCCCATTTTTGTAGGTGTAGGGCCCCTCCTTGGTCTTATTGGGGGTTTCTGTTTGTCCTTGACACTGGTAAAGTGACATCGCTATCACGACGATTGGGAGAAATTGGAGTAATTTTTTAATAAAACTGTATCGTTTTAGGTTTACTTTAAGCCGAGGCAACCATGTGGATGTCATCATATTTTGTCTCTTTGGTTTTGTTGTTCACAGGTGCTGCAGACCTAGTACTAATTACTTATACTTCGAGGTAATGTTTTCGATCAACGCTACCCTGATGGTCTTTGAACCAGGCGATGAGTTCCTCGATTTGCTCACGATCGTACTGTGTTATTTGTTCCCTGTGCCGCTCGTATTGTTCCAACGATACTTCATAAAAGGATTCAATCAACGTATCGGATCGGTCGGCGGGCGAGAACAACTTCCAGTCGATGGCACCGCTTCGATAGCGTTTATTTCTTAGGGTTCGAATTTTATTGATGGCTTCTTGCCTATCTACCTTTCCCAACGCGTATTCGATATGAATCAACACCCATCCCTCATTTTCCCCTTCAGTGGGAATCGATAGCTCGGGAATATCGGTGGCCGCAGTAAAGTTCCCCGATTTGGCCTGGTCCAACGGGAATCGAGTACCGATGAAGGCAATTACGATACTTAAGATACCAGCGGCATATAATCCATATGTAAGGCTGGTCTCATCCGAAAAAACGCCCCAAAGGGCACTTCCTATTCCCAAACTGCCCGACATCGCCATTAGAAAATACGCCATTCCCCGGGCACCATACCATTTGGGCAGTGCATATTGGGTAGAGGTCATTAAATTGGTAAAGGCCAATTGCCAACAAATTCCCGCGACAAGGCAAATCCCCAAAGCCACGTATTTGGAAGCAACAAAACCCAATAACAACAGACATATTCCCAACATACAAGAGACCAAAACCGTGAGTCGATTGGTTCCGATAGTTTTTGAGGCTACCTTGGAAAATAGCACACTGCTAACGGCACCGAATCCCGACGCTCCTAACAAATACCCGTACAGGTCGGGACCTCCTGCAAACTGTTCCCTGGCAATTAGGGGCATTAAGGCCCACAGGGCGGCGGCTGGAAAGAAAAACAATACAGCCCTAAGGATGCTGTGGTACAATGCCGGGGTATATCTTAAAAATCGAATGGAATCCCCCATTGCCCACGTTAGTTTTTGTTTTGGCAAATCGTTGTCATTTGTATCGTTCTTCCAGAACAAAATGACCAATACTACGGCCCCAAACGAAAGGCCATCGATCCAGAAAGGCATGTCTAAGGCGTATAAGGTAATGAGTGTACCGCCTAAAATAGGTCCCAGTGCCCTACTTAAATTATAGGCAATCCCGGTAAGATTTACGGCAGTTCGCAAATGGGACCGCTGCACTAGCCTAGGAACCAAAGCAGCCATGATCGGGCGAGAAAATGCGGCTCCTACCCCGTTCAACAGTGTGAAAACCAATAAGAGGGTTACCGATGCCTTTCCCAAATAAACGATATAGGCAAATACCAGCGTGTTCAATATCAATAATGACTGGGTAATGACGATGATTTTTTTCTGGTCGTAAATATCACCGATGGCACCGGCAGGGATTGCCAGTACAAATAAGGGTATCAAGGTAGCGGTCTGCACCAGGGAAACCATAAAGGCCGACGAATCCAACTCGGTCATCAACCACCCAGAACCAACAGAAAACAACCAAGTACCTACATTAGAAACAAAGGTGGCCGTTACAAAGAGTAAAAAGAAGGTATTTTGATAAGGGCCTGTAGTTTTTTCCTTACTCATCGCTGGCGATTAAATCAATAAAATTTTCATTATTTGATTTCCTGTATCAAAGCTTCCTAGCATTTAGGGATACTGTATACATACCCAAAACGACTTTTATAGGGTATACTTTAAAATCTAAAGATATCCCGTTTTTATGCTAGATGTATTGTTTTAAGAAAAAAATTAGCTGAGCCCGTTGAGCGGATTGCGGTAATCGGCAGTTTGCCACTTCGCAATAACCAGTGGAATTACAGGAGGTCTTAACGGTCGGTATATTTCTTTGTTTACAATCGTATTTCTAATCCTCCTCGGTCAATCGTTGGAGCAGGGCTATGGCACTGCTAGCAAGTGGCCCTTCGGGATCTAGCTCCACGGTTTTTTGAAAACTCTCCTTGGCTTTGTCGATGTTTCCAATTTCTTGATATGCCTGCCCCAGACCCAACCAGGCATTGGCGGATTCAGGAAATAGTTGGGCCGTCAATTGGAACACATACAGGGCGGCTTCGTTATCATTACCCAATAATCGATAACCAACTTTGCCAAATTCTGTTTCAAAATTAAAAAACCGATACATGGGATCGTTTACCATGCGTTGGGCTTCGGTGGCCAACAGATCAAATTTTTCTTCCATAAAGAGTTGGGTCAGATATCCCATCGGGTCTCTTATGAACACTTCGCCCTTGAGATTGAGAATTGCGTCGAGGGCCGGGTCCTTGTTGCCGCTATATTCGGCAAAAGTAGGTACCACAGGAAGATGTGGTGACGTGTAATCGGCATTTTCCCACTGTGGCTTGTCCTGCCACCAGGCAAAAGAGAGATATACCGGGAGTTTTGAGTTGGGCAACACTACCCGTCGATTGTCCCCGTAAAAATTGATATTCTCGCCAGTCGGCTCCCCTACGAATATCGCTTCGGTATAGTTATCCAACTCGTTCACCAAATTCTGGCAGGCCGAAAACGTACGCCGACCTATGATGACGAAAAGCTTCCCGGGCCGATTGATTTCTGGGTGTTCGATGATGCCAGTAACGATGGGTTTGTTCTTGTAATTGTTGCCACCGCCATTCAACCGTACATCCAATATCAGCTTCTCTACCTCCTTGTTTTCAATGAACTCGAACAAACGTTCGTAAAAGGCCGGAATCCTCTCACTAGGTTCGTCTTGGATTTGGCTGTGCCGAACGTATACGGCTTTCTGGTCCGGGAGATATTCAAAATAGTAGATTTTGTCCAAATCTTTTAGATACAATGGGCTATTGGATACGTCCCGAACACTTACCCAGTCCGACCCCGGTTTTACCTCTCCGTATTGAAGCGGCAATTCTTCCCCGCCTTTCGAAGCTGTTACCATCGTATTCATGGCTTCCCCACCTTTTTCCAGACTTAAATCGATGCCTTGCTTTAAGCTCGTAGTCACCCCTTGGGCGTGAAGCACCTCCGGTATGAGTACATATCCCAAACCATAGGCTTTAAAAAACTGCTCATTTTCCACAGGGGCCACGGGATAAATCGCTTCCAAAACTTCTTCGGTCGATTTCCCCTCGATTGCCGTAATCTTTGAACCGACCAGTGAGGCGTAGTCGTTGTGCGCCCCCGTAATGTAAAGCCCGTCGGGAAATAGGTATACTTCTAACGGTAATCGGTGGTAAGGTATACCCGTCTCGCTAAAGCTCATTCTCGTGTGGCCATATTTGAATAAGGCAATAATCTTTGCAAAGCCTACCACTATTTCATGATCTTGCATTTGGGGAAGGGCCGCGTAAAATTTATCGATAGCGGCATCAAATTCGGTAGCACGGGTCTTTTTAAACAAAAAGGGATAATCATCATGCACCGTTTGCTGAAGGAAACGCAAATCTTTTTGCCATTCCAAAGGAGTAATTTTTTCTTGGGCGCCAATAGTGAAAAGGTAGAAAAAGACCATGAACAAAAGAGTATTTTTCATGCTAGGGATATTTGTCGTGGGTGTGTAATTTGATAGCTGTGCTTATTGGACTGAAACAAGATCGAAAAGTTACAACAATACTTGAAATGATTGTCCTGCAACTTTTCAATTGATAGTGTGCTTATTTATGGAAGACAACCAAAGTGAAAGACTTGCGACAATACCGAGACAAATCTCCCAATTATTACCCGCTATTCCATCCATCGCATATTTTGGATATTTTTGGTGCTTTTAAACCGAGCAGGTTATGAAGATTCTTAGGGTCATGTTTTGGTTGTGCCTCCTGGTGGGTGGTTTGTCCCACCTTCGCGCACAGTTGGTCAATATCGAATCCAAACGGATGCAGCGCGATTCGGTCCGTTTGACGCTGAAGAGCGACCTTCTCTTCAACTATACCGATAACAACGGTAACTATATCCTGCAAATCGGCTCTAACCTAACCACACAACTTAAATCCAAGGATTTAAAAAAAATCTATTTCTTCATAGGAAATTATAACCTGATCCGAACCAGGGACGAGGATTTTCAAAATTCCTGGTTTTTCCATTTTAGGTATAATCAAAAGCTCAGCGACTTATGGCGTCTGGAAGCTTTTCTGCAGAATCAGAACAACGAGCGTTTGATTATTACCTCTCGAAACCTGATAGGAGCAGGAGTGCGTTTGAAATTGGTCTCCGAGGAAAAAACCAAGGTTTATTTTGGAAATGCCTATATGTATGAAACGGAGAGAATAGCTGCTACCGGACAGGAATTTTATAACCACAGAAATAGCAGTTATCTATCTGTTAATCAAGCATTGGAGAAGCCAAGAATCGATTTTACGGGAACGGTTTACTTTCAACCACTGTATCGCACCATTTCCAATCATCGGGTGTTATGTGAACTAAAGGCAGAAGTACCTATAACCCAAGTAGTGAGTCTTTCAGCGCTCTATAATTATTTCTTCAGTAGCTTTTTGCCGAATTCCGAAAATGACCGATCTTCCAATCTCAGGGTAGGACTCACCTTTACTTTATAGTTGTGCTAGATGCCGTTGGGTAGATATCGACAAACAATACATATCGACGTTCGAAGAGCCATGAAAAATATTGAATCCCTAAGCGTCTATTTTCTTGCAAAGACCGGTTTAGATTAAATCACCAAACATCCAGACAATTTTTTTGTTTTGGCTACCGACCAATAGTGTTGTTCGTACTAGTTCATTGGGACTTTTAATGAATCGTTACTTCCAATGGGCTCAAGCCTGTTTGCATCGGTATAGACAGTAGCGCATGAGATTATCTTTATTTGAACATTCTAATCGTGTATCTTAATCCAGCCCCTCTGCGACCAAAAGCTTTTTGGATAGGCCCATCGCATACAAATCTGCCTGCAGTGCATCCATCATTGGTGGTGGACCGCATAAATAGACATGCTTGGTAACATCCAAATCGTGTTGTGTTAAAACATTCTTATCGATATGTCCATGCGGATAGCCTTCCTTATCCTCATCGGAAAGGATGTTGTAAAAATTATCGCCCAACCAGGTTTCCAGAAGTCCTTTATAGATAATATCCTTTTCGGTTTGATTTCCAAAAAAGAGTTGATGTCCATCCAACCGCTGCTTTCGATGTAAGTCTTTCAGAATGGCAATGAAAGGTGTGATACCGGCACCACCTGCGATAAAACTCCCCTCTCCCTTATATTCTATGGCACCCCAGGAATCGCCAATTATCAACCTATCCCCTACTTTGAGATTTAATAACTGTTTGGTGACCCCGTCGTGGGAGAGATAAACTTTAATAGTGAATTCCAATTCCCCATCCTCGGGCAAACTGGTGAAGGTAAAGGGTCTTTTTTCCTCTCTCAGCCCCTCCTTGTCGATGGCCAATTCAGTAGCTTGCCCCGGAACAAACGTATATCCCTCCGGTTTCTCCGTGACCAGATGTAGCACATTATGTGTTACGAATTCGATTTTTTTAAGAAGTACCTGATGTTCCATATTACTTTCCTTATGAATTAAATGTGTATTGGAAGTTCCGATGATATTAGCTGGAAATCTTGTCCATAGCCTTTCCTATCAAGGTATCCCCTTCCAAAATCTCGAAGGTCTTATCATTAGCGGTGTCATCGTGTAACGCTCTGACCAATGTTTGGGCCACATCTTCACGGGAAATGGAGCCGTCTTGGCCCAACCGTTGGCCCAACTTAATTTTTCCTGTACTTTTTTCGTTGGTCAGGGGTCCTGGGCGTACGATGGCATAACGTAATTCGCTTTCCCTTAAGTGTTCATCAGCCTTGTGTTTAGCTTCCAGATATTCCTGTAATTCCGTTGCTTTTTGCGGCGCTCCCGCTCCCATAGAACTTAGCATCACAAATTTCTTGATTCCTTCTTTTTTTGAGGCATCGATGAGCTTTTTGGCCCCTTCTTGGTCAACCGCCACGACCTCTTTTCCTCCTGAGCCGGCGGCGAAGACCACTTTATCGATATCTTGGACTGTATGGGCAACATCTTCCTTAAGATCCCCTAAAACCGTATCAATCTGTTCTTTTTCAAACTGTGCTTTCTGGGATTCTTTCCTAACCATGGCAACAGGTCTAAAATATTGGGAGGTTTTTAGGAGTTGAACCACCTTCCTGCCGGTTTTTCCTGTAGCGCCTGCAACAAGTACTTTTTCCATAATTAAAATTTTACGGAAAGATGCGTTTTAATTCAACAGCCATTTAATGCGTATTGTAAGATTATTGACCCATATGCCAGAAAAAGCTTAAATCTTATTAATTGCATAGGTATTCTTAAACCGGGATTTGGTATTCACGGAAATAGCGACGATGACCATTCCCCGAAACCGTAGTCACAACTTTAAAAAACCAAGGCCGTTATGCTGATAACGACCTATGGTTCTTAACTAACAAAAATCTACTCACAAGGGTACCGTTTTTACCCGGAATTGTAACGGACTTGCCATGAAGAATTCAGCTCTTTATAGTCATTCCCTGCTCGCATACCTGCCGTAAAACTATTTTATTCCCTCTTTAAAAATGAGCACAAAAGAATATTTTTTTAGTGCAATACCGATTTGATAACGAGAAGACACATATACCGACATCGGTAAAGAGCCCTCAGAATCCGATTACAGGAAACGTCGTAAATGTTGTTTGAAGTAAGCGGCACTATCCGAAATACTTTGCATCGAACTATGGGCGAAATTGCCACCTTGTTCCAGATAGTAATATTCCAGGGCGTCCATATTAATGTTTGATAGGATATCCACATAGTCAATCGATCCGTTCCCCAATTCCGTGTAATCCCGGGTCAACGTGTCCATATCCTTTATATGCCACATGACATAGCGCCCCGGTTGCTCGGCGATCCATGCTGCCGGGCTCTTTTTTGAAGAATGCATTACCCAATAAAGGTCCATTTGCAGTTTTACGAGTAATGGGTCGGTTTCCCTCAAAATAATGTCATACCCTATCTGTCCTTCTTCATGTTCTGCAAATTCAAAGTCGTGGTTGTGATAGGCAAAACCAAGCCCCGCTTTATGGACACGCTCCCCTATCACATTCAGTTTTTCCGCCAGTACCTTATAGCTTTCAAGGCTTCGGTATTCCGGTGCCAACCACGGCCATGTAATGTACGATGTGCCAAGCGTGCTGGCACCCTCAACACATTGGTCTACATATCGTTTGAGCTCATCGGAGGATTTATCGAAATAGTCGGAAAAAGCGTAGTGGCCACTTGAAACGGTCAATCCCAGGTCATTGAGTAGCTCCTTAAAATCGGAAGCCTTGTAGCCGTAATACGAATTCTTTTCGGCATCATAGCCGTAAATTTCCAAATCATCGTAGCCCAAGTCCTTTACTTGCCTCAAAGTAGCTGCCGGATCTTTGGCCATGGCATCCCGAACGGTAAACAGTTGTAGGCCCATAGGATATTTTTTTCTTCGAATCATGGCAAACTGGGGTATATTTAACAAGGTGGCGGAAAGTGCCAGCGCGGCTTGTTTTACAAAGGTTCGTCGTTTCAAGGGTCTGGATATATTCACAGGATACCGGTTTGGGGGCCCTTCAAAAATAGGGAATCCTAGCCATATGATCAAGTGGCCGTATGAAAGTATTTTAACGATAATATAACAATCAAAGGTTTGATGTTTTTTGTCAAGAAAAGTAATTTCGACGTTCTTGTAAGGGTCTTTTTACATGAGCTGATGAAGAAATTGGGTACCGTACTTCGTTTTTTTCCCTTCTATCTGATGTCCGTTTTGCCGATGTGGCTCCTGTATCGATTTTCAGACGTACTTTTTTTAGTGGTGTACTACGGTATCGGGTACCGTAAAAAAGTTGTGCGTTCAAATTTAGTCGCGGCTTTTCCCGATAAAGACTTGGATGAAATCCAAAAGATCGAACACGCTTTTTACCGACATTTCTGCGATTTGGGTTTCGAAGCGGTCAAGACATTGACTATCTCCGAACAAAGTATGGAACGACGTTTCGTGGTGAAGAATCCCGAGGTGCCTGGGACGTATTTGGAAAATAGGCAAAATGTACTGGTCTATGCCGCCCATCTGGGTAATTGGGAGTGGTTGGTTTGCATGCCGTTGTACATAAAACATTCAATGCATACATTTTACAAGCCCCTTCAGAACAATTACTTCAACGATTTGTTCCTATTGGTTCGACAACGTTTTGGGGTGCAATGTACAAAAGCGAAAGACGGCTATCGTCTGGTTTTAACTCAAATGAAACGTGGTAAAGCGGTCCTATATTGTCTTATAGCGGATCAAAGTCCGCGGCTGAACGAAGAAAAGTCTTGGCAGGATTTTTTTGGAATGCGTACCGCATTCCTGACTGGACCGGACAAGATTGGAGCCAGGACAAATGCGGTATTCCTTTTTCCCTATTTGACCAAAACCGGAAGGGGGCGCTATGAGTTGGAATTCAAGCATTTTCACAATTCACAACGCGCTAATGATCAGAGCGACCCTATCAATGGTTTTTCCAAAACATTGGAAAAAACGATCAAACAGTTTCCTTTTCTTTGGTTATGGAGCCACCGTAGATGGAAGCTCAACAACCTTTATGGGTAACATAACGAAGCCCTTGCACAGGTGCATGGAAAGTTTAGTGAACTCCCAATTTCCTCAACGCCGCGATACCATATTGATTTTCAGGATTTAGCTCTACCGACTTTTGATAATTTTTAATGGCGAGCGTCCTATTTCCAGCTGCCAGGAAGGCTTATCCCAAACTGTCGTATACATTCCACGAGTCTGGAAAAGCCGAAACGTTGAGTTCAAAAACACCAATGGCTTCCTCTAGCCTATCCAATTGCATTAAAAGGTATCCCACTCCGTTCATCTCCGCTTCCTCCAGCGTATATCTTTTATTCCCCCTCAAATCCGAAAAACGTTTCTGGCCGGCCTTTACGCCATCTTGTAGAGTCGCTATCCTCAGGGCCAAAGGAAGGGTGGTCCGGGCTTCCGGAAAGTGTTTTTGAGAGAATTCATAATGAGCGATTGCCTTCGAAACATCGTTGTTTCTTAAAAGGGCGTAGGTGCCATTTACCAAACCGATACCGTCTACCTTCATGGGGACGTCCGGAAAGTATTCGGAACGTATTTTGACCACTGCTAGTGCTTCCTCCATTCTTCCGGTACCCAGCAATTCACTGATGACATTTTTCAGCTCCGCGGGGTCCATTTCGCCATAGGCCCCATTGTTTTTATTCCGGTTGAACCAGTCTTTTGCGACATCGATGCCCTCATCGATCATTAGATCTCGTAAGTCGTAGGCGAGGGATTTTTTATAGTCCAAAAGCTTTCCTCCCTTGATGATGATCTTTTCAGATTTCAGGTTCTCAAAGTCTTCAAAAGGGTTTTTGTCAAAAAGTACTACATCCGCTTTCTTGCCCACTTCAATCGACCCGTATCGATCTTCCAGTTTCATGGCCTCATAGCCATTCCAGGTGGCGATCTGTAAAATATCGGTCATGGGAATACCTGCTTTGTAAAATAATTCCAGCTCTCGGAGCAATGATTTCCCTCCGAAGCGACAATCCGTTCCAATACGTAGTCTTACTCCTTTATCATGTGCCATTTTTAGGTACCCCATCATGTGGTCAAAGGCTTTTTCCAACTGTTCCTTTTGTGTGGTGGAATAGGAAACCATTGGTTTTCTTCGAATGGGAAAATATTCGAAGGAAGTAAAGAAATCCGTTTTACCGGCTGCAGAGGCGAGCACATTTACCGCCGTACTCAAGGTGGCACCTTCTTGGGCCATATGCTCGAACAAAGCCTTGAGACGTGCCTCAAATTGCGGGTGGTCGTTGATATATCCGAAGAAATATACCATATGGGCGGCAAACTCATCGATGCTGGGAGACATGCGGATACCGTACTCTTCGTTCATTTTGGTCCAATGTTCATCATAGTCGAGAATGCTCGGGGTCACGGTAAAGAAATGTTCGAAATTTTTAATACCCATATTCATGGCCTCTTGAATGGTGACCACGTTATTGTCCGTATGGGTGTTGATAGTAATCCCATATTTTTTGGCTTCATCGACCATGGCTTCCATATCCTGTTTTTGCAGTTTGCGATACAATTTCATATGCTTGAGCCCCATTTCGGCATAGGTGCGCACTTTCCTGCGACCATCCTCGGGGCCCATCACCTCAATATGGTGCTGGGGTTGCCTACGGTCTTCATCCGAAACGATCGATCCTCCGCAAATGAACAGATTAGGGTGGTCGGAATCGGGATTTTTTTGCCAGTTGAGGGTAACATCCATCCAAGACTCGGGTTGTCCCATATCGATAATTGTGGTAACCCCGTAGGATAGATACTGGTGGGTCATCAAATCCCTTATCAAATCCAAATCATCCTGTGGAAGCGGTTCAGGGGCAGTTTCACTGCTGCTTCCATAATTTTGCATGAGGTGGGTATGCGTATCGATGAATCCGGGGACGAGCAACCGACCGTTACCGGTAATGGTAGTTTGGGCATCGAAATTCCCACTTGCGTCGATAATGGCGGCAATTGTGTCGGAACTGATTAACACCGTTTTGTTTGCGATGACATTTTTGTTCCTACTGTCGAACAAGAGCACGTTTTGAATGGCCAAATCATAGGATGGGTCGGGTGCGCAGTTCGTAAGGCATAGTGCCCCAAGAAATACGACACTGATGGAGAGCAGTTGTTTTTTCATGTTTTTAGATTGATGATTTGTTAAAATGACCTTTTGTAAAGGTGGTTTATATTGAATAGTCCCGAAACGGGAAAATGTAACAGGAACACTCCGATTTTTTGCTTCGGGTCTCTGGAGTGTCGTACTTTGAATATCACGCCACCGTAGTTTTGATAAAAATTACGTACCACCATCTTTCCGATGGATGAAAGGATATTCTCGTAAAATGACACTATTTTATCAGAGATGCTCGTATCGACAAGACTAATGGGTTTATACCTTATATTGGAACGTTAACGAAAGATGGCAGCAGAATCAATTACATCAAAAATGCAGTATACCCGCGTATCCTATCGGATTTTATTGATTTTTTCATTATTTCTAGTGGGCTGCGAGATGGAGACGGACCGATTGGTCATCGAGGACCTGGGGAAGGAGTACCGTCCTCTCAAGGAAAAACTACTTCAAGGATTGTACCATCACATCGAGGAAGACGACAACGTGGTCGGCGGGAATACCAGTATCCGAAATATGGATGCCGAACACCTCGTTTGGAAAGGCAACCCTAACGGAAATGGATATGGGTATTTTCAACGGAATAGGGACTTAGGACAGGTATTCACGGTACCTGCCACCCACGATGTGCAATTGGATGCCCTGGTTTTGCGCACCAGCCGGGGAGATAATGCCGTAATGTACGGTACACCTGGTGCTGCGCTCTATGTAGTTTTTTATGAAGTTGAGAAAGCAAAGGGGCAAGAAATCCGAATCAATGGGAACGGCACTACCAAAGGGGATGAAGCCACCCATGGTTTTGACGTTCAATTCAATCGAGCCGATGACTATATCGAAGGCGTGGACTATGTATTCCTCCATCGTTCCGAAGGGGGTATTTTTCCAGAAATACCCCCGACCACACAGTTTGTGTATGATAAGGGTGATGGGAAGCCCTTTGGAGAACAGGAAGGACATTTACGCTATTTTCGATGTGATTTGTTAAACGCCTCGGAACTGATTCTGGAAGCCGGAAAGCAATACGCTTTTATGATCGGGTTCTCCCACCCAGGTGAGGCGAGGGGGTTGGCCCTGGCCATCGACTCGGAAGTGCATACCAAGGAGGCTGCTGAATTTGTGAGGGACGGGGCTGGAAATATTCGCTGGGGCATCCGTCGGGAAGGAAATGGCAGACTGCCCCCCACCATGACCGTGGGGCCTACACCTCCCCCCGATAAGGAAATGTACGACCTCCTGGTAAGTGAATCACTTTTCCCCCCCGATCATTACGAAACCCTAACTCCGACCACGAACGGTTATCCGGATGTCGACACCTATAGGACCCTTCAATTCTACTTGGAGCTTAAGAAAACAATTCCTAAGAAAGGAATAGCGACACCGGAATAATAGAATGAATTGTGCCCCTTTGTGCTTTTGATACCACCGTTGGCCGTTTGAACTTGGATATCACCGGTGAATTCTTGACTATCGGAACAAAAAGCCACCTCCAAACAGCTGCATACCCCCTCCGACCCAATAGGGTAAATCCTATGGTGGCTACGTACCCTAGCTCGCAAATTTTTATCGTTACTAGCTATAATTCGGGATATCTAAAATAGATAGCTATTTAATTAGTACATTAAACATCAAATTCCAACGGTTTCTTTTAATGGACAACCAACCCAACAAGCTAAAAAAATTCGGAACGTTTGGCGGTGTATTCACGCCGACCTTACTTACCATACTAGGGGTTATCATGTACTTGCGCCTTGGCTGGGTCGTAGGAAACGCCGGGCTTTTGGGTGCTTGGTTGATTATTTTAATTTCTTTTTTGATTACGTTATGTACCGCGCTTTCCATGTCTGCTATCACGACCAACATCCGCATTGGGGCCGGCGGGGCGTATGCTATTGTATCACAGGCCTTGGGTTTGGAAGTTGGGGGAAGTTTGGGTATACCCCGATATATTTCCCAGGGGTTGGCCGTGACCATGTATATCTTTGGTTTTAGGGAGGGTTGGTTGGGTATTTTTCCAGATCATAATGCGTTTTTAGTAGACATTATCGTTTTTGGAATACTCTTTTCAATTGCCTACGTAAGTGCGAACTTGGCTATTAAAACCCAATTCATCATCATGGGAATTATCATATTGTCGCTAATTTCAATAGTGGTCGCCGCTTATGAAGGCGTGATGACAATCCCAACGAGCGATGCCCTAAGCTGGGGATCATTCAGGGGTTCTGTCGAAAATGGTTTTAGTGGTAGCAATTTTTGGGTTGTTTTCGCAGTTTTCTTTCCTGCCGCGACTGGCATCATGGCGGGTGCCAATATGTCCGGTGAACTTAAAAATCCCAAAAAAAGTATTCCAAGTGGTACACTCTGGGCCATAGGAGTCAGTTTTATCATTTATATGCTACTAGCCTTCTGGATTGCAAGAAGCGCTACGGAACAGGAACTGCTCACTAATTATTATATCATGGTAGACAAAGCATTTATAGGCCCTCTGGTTATTGCAGGAATCCTAGGAGCCACCTTTTCATCAGCCTTGGCCTCTATCGTGGGTTCATCACGTATTCTGTTTGCTATGGGGGAACACAAAGTATTGCCCTACTCCAATTTCTTATACGGACAAAGCAAAAATGGTCAGCCAAGAAACGCTATGCTGGTGACCGGAATATTAATTTTTTTGACCTTGCTTTTGCGAAACATCAACGCTGTTGCCCCTTTGGTAACCTTGTTCTTTTTGATAACCTATGCCATGATCAACATTGTTGTTATCATTGAGCAGCGACTTGGATTGATTAGTTATCGCCCCGTATTCAAGATTCATAAATGGGTGCCGTGGTTTGGACTAATATCATCGGTCTTTGCCATGTTCATTATCAACCCTGCAGTAAGCTTGTTATCCATCATGATCGTGCTGATGGTGTATTGGTATTTGTCGCGCCAAAACTTGGAAACACCCTTTGAAGATGTGCGTTCGGGCCTATTTGTCTCCTTTGCGGAATGGGCGGCCAAACATACCTGGGGCATGAAAAAAATGCAGCAACGGGCTTGGAAGGCGAATTTAATGGTTCCCGTAAGGGATGTAAACGGACTAAAGGGAAATTTTGAGTTTTTGCGGAATATAGCCAAGCCCAAGGGTTCTATAAAATTAGTAGGTATCGAATCCTTTTCCGAATCGAACACCTTGTCTTCCGAATTGGAGTCTATCTCGGCCGCGTTTCGGGAAAAGGGAGTTTTTTCTTCCTCTACGGTTATTCACACCGATGAATTTGCGAATGGCATCAATTACGGAAGCCAAGCACTTCAAGGTGCTTTTTTTCGCCCCAACATCGTGTTTTTGAATATGCAGGACCACGACAATTATGAAACCGAATTAAGACCGGTGATGAAAGAATCCATTCGACTGGAAATCGGGGTTTTATTGTATTTGTCGCATCCAACAGCCTTGTTAGGGCAACGTAATACCATTAATGTTTGGGTCAGTGACCGACAGGGCAATTGGAGTTTGGGTTGGGATATTGGAAACTTGGATCTTTCCATTCTAGTGGCTTATAAATTAAAAATGAATTGGGGCGCACGTATTCGATTGATCACTGTTGTTACCGACCCCAAAGAAGAAGAGAACGCTAAAAAATTCTTGAGTTCATTGATTAATCTGGCCCGGTTGCCGAAGACATTGACCGAAGTACACGTTGGTAATTTTAGTACTATTGTCGAGAAAGCACCCTCTGCCGATGTGAACATTTTTGGAATGGATGAAGACCTTCCGTTCAAGTTTGTAAAGGAAATGTCGATAAAAACACAAAGTTCCTGCCTCTTTGTCAAAGATTCGGGTCACGAAAGTATCTTAGCATAATTGCATTGCCCCACCGACGGTTTTTCGCGTGAATACTACATCCGATAGGGATATTCAGGATGGCAATCCCTGCCTTTTGCCGTAAAATCCATCCGTTTTATAAACCAGAAAACCCACGACCAGGTTAAGTATGCCGAGGCCGGTTTCCAAGGGTTGTGCAAATACCAAATAAACGAGTACCCAGACACTGAGAATCAAGAAGATGATTTGTGGAATGGGGAACAACGGGCTCCGAAACCCGCTTTTGGTATTACTTTTACGTCGAACGACAAAAACTGCGGAAACCGCCAAGGCCGCAAACAACTGTAATACAAAACCACTGTAGACCATTACCTGTTCAAAGGTTCCAGTGAATAATAACAACAGGGTGATTGCTGTTTGGAGCCAAATGGCCCTTAGTGGAATAGCGCGTTTTGTTTTTAGGGAAAACCAACGCCATAAGGCGTGGTCCTCGCCCATTACCTGTGTTACCCTCGGGCCTGCCCAGACCATGGCACTGATACTGGAGATGAGCATCAAGGCTATGCCGAAACTAATCATCTCCCCACCCTTTTCCCCAAAAAGGGAAATTGCGGTGAGCTGTCCGATTTCCAACTCTCCCTTAATGGTTTCCAAGGGGTTCTGTCTGAGGAATACATAGTTCAATAGTAAGTAAAGCAAACTTACCACAGCGGTACCCAAAAGCAGGGCCCTTGGTAGTGTTTTACGTGCTTCCCGAATCTCATCAACAATATAGGCCGCTGCGTTCCAGCCCGAATAGGAAAAGGTAACGAAGACGAAGGAGACGGCGAAGGCGGGCAAGAAGAGTTCCTGTTTCCAACTACCGTCCCAAAGGAAAGCGGAGACGACGGGGGTCCGTGTCAATCCAAAATATAATAATAGGATAATCAGCAGTATCTTGAGCAAGGTAGAGGTATTTTGAAGTATGCTACTTCGTTTAATACTCATCGAATGGAAAACACTGATGATAACAATGGTAAATACCGCCAAAACCTGTTCTGGAATACCGAGATATGGTCCAATGTAGGCTCCCAATGCCATTGCGGACAGGGCAATCGGCGCAGAAAATCCGATAGTAAGGGAGACCCATCCCGATAGGTACCCCAAGAGTGGGTGAAAGGCCTTTGATAGAAAATGATATTCCCCACCCGAACGTTTCCAATAGGTGGCTATTTCCGCATAGCTAAGGGCACCACACAAAGCCATTAACGCTCCGAGGGACCACAGTATCAGAATCGACCAGGAATTGGTGGTATCCATCAACTGAAACCCCAAACTTGTGAAGATGCCGGCACCGATCATGTTGGCCACTACAATGGCGGTCGCCGTCGGTAATCCTATGGAATTGGATTCTGTCATAGGCTATGGAGAGATATGTGGGTCGCCCGTCCTTTCATAGATATTCAATTTTTCGACTTTCGAGTTAAAACCTTGTAATCCCTCCGGCAGTTTCTCATGGCAGCCCAATATCAAGATGCCCCCTGGTCTAAGAACCGATTTCAGTTGGTTAAAAATAGCCAATTGAAGTTCAGGTTCAAAGTAGGTGGCAACCAGGTTTCTGCACAACAGCATACCAAACTTTCCTGCTGGTGTAGTACTGCGAATATCTTGTTGCATCCAGGTAATACGGTCACCAAATCCAGAATGGATACAATAACGATCTTCTTTTACGGAAAAGGCCTTGGTCAACCAATCTTTAGGCAATCCCTTTAGGCTCCCTAACTGGTAACATCCTTTTTTGGCCCGCTCCAAGAGGTTCTCATCTATATCCGTTGCTATGATCTCGAAATCCGTCTCGGTAAATTTCTCTGAAAGGACCAATTGCCAGATGATGGAAAGTGTATAGGGTTCTTCACCAGATGCACAACCGGCGGACCAACATCGAAGTGGACGGTTTTCCAACCTTGCCTTGAAGGCCAATCCAGGGAGTATTTCATCCTTCAACAAATCAAAAACCGCCCAGTCACGGTAAAACCTGGAAATAGTAATTCTACACATTTCATCCAGTATATTCCATTCTGAAGCTTGGGTCGTTAGCCTGCTACGGTATTCCTCGAAGCTTTGTAAGTCCAAAACTTTCATGCGTCGACGTATTCGTTTGCAAACCTGCTTATGTACTTTCCGAAAACCGGCCCATCGCATCCTCATCCTTGGAAGCGCCCACTGCAAAAATTTGATACAATCGTTTTTCATCAAAGGGTAGCTTAAGCGTAATTTCTATTGATATATAATTCGCTTCCAGTAGTTTGGCAGTTCGAGGAGCTTCTCTCGGGTCAAATCCTTAATCAACTTTTTATCAACCTTCCTATTCTTCAGTTGAAGATGCACCAACTGCGGCTCGTTGATGGGTTCCCCGATTTGGGATAGAAGAAACACTCTGGCTTCGTCCACCAATTGGTTTTCGACAAGGGCACGGCTCAGATCCATAGCGAGGTAGTTATAAATTTTTCCGGTGTGGTTAATTGGGTTTTTGCCAGAAGTGGCTTCCAGACTCATCGGACGATAAGGGGTAATCAATCCGTTGATTCGATTTCCCCTACCCACTTGGCCGTCATCACCATGTTCCGCACTCGTGCCGGTAACGGTAAGATAAATACTTTCGCTGGGGTAGTCATCTGCGGTATTGATTTGAACTGTTGAACCCGATAAATTCAACCTGGTGACCACCCACTCTCTTACCCTCTCAATTTTTGCGATGTAATCGTTTAAATCGTTTATGTATTGGTCGATTATGGCTATTGCGACGGTAAAATGGTTTCCGGAGGGGCCTTTAACACCCATTACCTTGACATCCTCCCCTATAAAGGGAAATTTAATTTTTGTTTCCGGGATATTCAATAACTCCTCTATATGAATAATCAATTTTTGCAAAAGGGAATTTGGATAAAACCCAGCTCCAAAAGAAGTGTCATTGGCTAGGGGAATTTCCCCCTGTCCAAACCGTTGGAACAGCTTCACCAGATCCTCACTACCGGGGCGTATTTTCGCCTCTACCCGGAGATGCCTCCCGACATCCAGGTGCCGGATGTTTTCCCGGACCCATTTTTTTGCCGTTTCGATAGCAATTTCCCGAACCGGTATTTTCTTATCCCCAACTTGATGGGTCGCCCTCCCGGCAATCGTCAATGAAATAGGTTGAACGACCTCTCCGCCATTGTAGGCCGGCCGTGACTGTCCACCGACTAGAAGGGCCTTATCCACATTGTGGTGGAGTATGGCCCCGAACTCCTCCAGATAATATTGACAAAGTGCTACCGAAATCTGCTCGGTAACGACATCGCATATCGTGTCTGGGTGACCAATTCCTTTGCGCTCGGTCATTTCTATAGTGTCATCTTCAAGATTTCCTATAACAATAGTATTTGTCATTTTTTACCAATTACCAGCTGTCGCAGTATCAAGCGGGAAAACGCTTATATACCATTGATTCCAAATTGAGAGGTACCGAAAATAGAACTTTGGTCGCGGGACTGAAATGACCCTTGTCATTCAGTCAATATACCCTACTGGGTTCCGTTTTTTTCGACCCCGACGAGGAATGATGATTCAACCACGGCGTTACAGTACGGTTCGGCATCAAAGCGAGTGCATAAACCGTCACTGAACTAATACAACATAAAAGACGCGAACATCACCCCAAACAGGGCAATGGGAACAATAAAAAGAAGGTAAATAAAGGAGATGGTATTGGCCTTAAAAAAGGCCCCAATCCAGCTACTTTTGTAAAAATTTCTAAGGGCCAACATCAAATAGATTACAAAAGATAAAAAGATCAACACCTCTAACCAAGTGGGGATGTCAAGTAGCCGGTTGGCTAAAATGAGCAAGCAAAAAGTGGTGAAAAGAAAGGTGAAAAAATAGAAGCTAAACACCATGTGGTGTGCGAAGGTTCCTCGCTTCCAATAAAATAGCTTCAACAAAAGGGCGAATAATGGCAACATGAAGAACATGGCTATGGGAATGGTATCGTACAAGGTTTTAAGGATGCCACCTCCTTGTTGCTCATAGAACTTGAGCATTTGTTCATAGAACATCCGGGTGAAAGCACCGGCATCGTCCTGTAAGCCCATAGCCTTTAACTTCTCGGATTTCGTGGCGTTGATAGCGATCAATGAATCCAACGCTTCCCTTTTGAACGAAAAGGATACGTCGGGGTTATTTTGCTCTGCTAAAATAACGGAGTCGATTGCCTTTAGGTCTTGCTCGGAAATTCCGGTGACAACGGCATTTTTTTTAAGGGCATCCCGGGCCATTTCCAAAGCCACGGAGTCTTTCGCCAGTTGAAGGGAATCCAAAATATTTTCCTTCCCAAAGCCTTTTTTTAATGCTTGCGACACTTCGTTGTCGGCCCTTCGAACGTTAAAGGAGAACACGAAGAAAAAGACCACCGATATGAAGAGGTAGAATTGTGCCGGATGCAAGTACGTCACACGTTTTCCATCGACAAAGCGCCGCGCCAATACCCCCGGTTTGGTCAACAAGGGTATAAAGCTTCTAAAAAAACGGGCATCCACGGAAAAATAATTGCTGATCGTGTTGCTGAACAACACCCCGATAGTGAGGTTGTCTGCCGCTTCCTGCCCACAATAAGGGCAGTAGTCGAAAGTAGCATCGAAACTTTTTTCACAATTTTTGCATTTGGTGGTCGGTAACTCCATGCAGGGGTGTAATTTTCCTAGGTATTTGTCACTTACTGAAACCCATCATCTATCCGGGTCTATCGAATCTTTCCTGGTAAAGGGTACAAAACGAACGGCCATCAGGCTTTTGGTCCTTACCTCATTCTTCTTTTTAGTTATCAGCACCAACTGGCGAACCCCGTGATGCGGGCCTACGGGTATGATCATTCTTCCACCTACTTTTAATTGATCTATCAGGGGCTGGGGAATCGAATCGGCTCCCGCGGTGACCATTACCGCGTCAAAAGGGGCCTTTGAGGGCCAGCCGTGATACCCATCGCCCCATTTGACGTTGACATTGTCGTAGCCTAAACGTTTTAATCGCTTTTCTGCCGTGGTGGCCAAGTCCTTCACAATTTCAATGGTATATACCGAATCAACGATTTTAGCCAATACCGCTGCTTGATATCCAGACCCAGTCCCGATTTCCAACACGCGGTGATTTGACTTTAAACGCAGGGCCTGGGTCATAAAGGCGACAATATACGGTTGGGAAATCGTTTGACCATTGCCTATTGGTAATGGACCATCGGTATAGGCCAGATTTTTCAAATTCTCCGGAACAAATTCATGTCGCCGAACGTTCAAGAGTGCCGAAAGCGTCTCGATATCCGTAATATCACGACCCTGTAGTTGTATTCTTACCATCTGCTCTTTTTGGGTTGCAAAGTCCGTTTGGCCAACCAAAGTGCCACAACCTATGAAAAGAACGATTGTAACTGTTAAGAGGGTTTTGCTCATAGCGGGTGGTATTCGACCGTAACGGTAACCAATACGCTAAAATAGGGTTTTGTTCAAAATTTCAAAATGACCTTGGTCACCACGGTTTTAAAGCAAACCCTCTAAATCTAAAATAGCTGGACTTGAACATCAAGCCTTTACAGATGCATAGCAGTAACCGAGGTACTGGCCGCCTTGGTACCGTTGACAAAATACATTTGCATCATTCCCCTGTTCTTCACATAAATCTCCCCACGGGGTTCGCAATTGAAATGATTCTTTATTAAGTCATAGGTGCTTTCACTGATATTGATTCTACCTGGTTTTGACATGGTTTCCATTCGGGAGGCAACGTTCACGGTATCGCCCCAAATATCGTAGGCAAACTTTTTTGTACCGACTACCCCCGCAACAACGGGGCCTGTATTAATACCCACACGAACTTCAAAACTGGTACCATTCCCAGTCCGCTCCTTTGCCTGTTCCACAAATTCGTTGATTTCAAACGCCGCCCGCACCGCATTGAACGCATGATTTTTATCGGGAAATGGCAATCCCCCCGCACACATATAGGAATCCCCCACTGTTTTTATCTTTTCCAGCCCGTGTTTTTCGATGATTTTGTCGAACCTTGAAAAGTAAAAGTCTACACTTTTTACCAATTCTTCGGGAGGAAGATTTTCGGCAAAAGACGTAAACCCCTTAAAATCGGTGAACAAAACGGTAACCGATTCAAATTTCTTTGCTTGTACCCTACCTTTTTCCTTTAATTCGATTGCGGTTTCCTCCGGAAGGATATTTAACAAAAGAGTGTCCGATCGGTCTTTTTCCTTCCTGATTATTTGGTTGGTTCTTTTGATAAATCGATTTCGTCGATAAAGGCCGAAGGCCAGTAAAGCAATCAAGAACAAGGCAATAGTGGTCGCAATGGCAATTATTTGCTGGTTCTCTTTTTGCTGGTTGAGCAGGTCGACCTCTATTTGCTTTTGGGAGATTTCAAAATCGGCTCGTTGATCAGCCATCTGTTGTGCCAAGGTAATATTGCGCACACTATCCTTGTAAGCAATGTGGGATTTGTAGTAGGCCAATGAAGCTGCATTATCTCCCTGACGCTCGTACAGCTCTGAAAGGGCTAAATTGGCATCACTTATTTGGTCCTTAAGCCCATACTGCTGTCCGAGCTCCAAGCTCCTTTGGGCATAGGTAAAGGCCGCATCGAGATTGCCCTGGTCCGCATAGATGTCCGACATATAGGTGAGATAGACGCATATTGGGTAATAATCTCCCAATTCCTTAAGCATTTCCATCGCTTGAACGATGTTTTTTTCAGCTATTGAGTTTTCACCTTTTTGGGCATAGGCGAGACCGATATTTCCCAGGTTATAGGCCATCCCAGGCTTATGACCAAGCTCCTTAAAAATGGCACCGGACTGTTTGAAAAATAGCAAGGCCGAATCGGGTTGTGCAAAATTAAGATTGTATTCATCCCCTAAATTCTCCAGGACCGATGCGTAATTCAAGGGGTCATTATCTTTTTCTTTTTCCAGAATGGCAATAGCATTCTTATAGTAGAAAATGGTGTTTTCACGATTTCCCATAACGGAGTACACCCCGGCGATCGCAGTGTATAAAAGGCCCAACTCTCGGTTTTGGCCCTCGTCCGAAGCGAGTTTCACCCCATTGAGATAGCTTCCCAAAGCCGCGCTGACATCCCCTTTAAGGGTTAGGGCATTTCCTTTTTGTAGGTAGGCACTTATGACCAATTCCGTGGAATCAACTGCTTGTGCTTTTTGTAGTAATATTTCGCTGTACTCGAGTGCTTTGTTCGGGTCGGGATGTACGTAAGCTAGCTTCTCAAGAATACGCAACTCATTTTCCGGTCGATAGGTTTTATTGGAGTAGACGGTCTCAAGGCTATCGGCCAGCTTTTGGTTCTGGCCATACATCATAGCATTTAGGACAAAAAAAAAGCCCAACAGAAAATAGACCTTTTTAGATACGGAAGTAAAGTAAAAATCTGTATTCATGGGGAATCTCTAATGCTGGTCATTAAGCCCCTACCTTAATTTTGGGGTCGATTAAAAAGAACTCCCCATCAACACTGAACTCGATGGCATATTTGTATTCATTGCCCTTGGTTCTTTTATTTATCGTTCCCTTGGCTTTTTTCTTTCCGTTATTACCCATTCCATTAAGCTTTGGCTCGCTGAACAAGCCCGCTCTGCCCCTGACCTCTTCGAATTGGATACTTTCGATATCGATTTCATCTCCGCTTGTCGAGAACGCTTCCCATATGACGGTATCTTCCTCGTTGACCAAAATCGTAAAATTTTCTGGGGAGCTATTATCCAATACCTGTGTATTGGAATCGGTATCAAAACTACAGGCCATGGAAGGGTTGCCATTGTTCAAACGGTCGATATCGACCGATAAGGTAATCGTACGCGTTTCCTGGGCAAATACACCGCTGAAGGATACGAGGCTCGCAGATAGCGCGAGCACTAAATAAATAGCTGTGGTTTTCATTGAGTTGGTTATTTGGTTTTTTTTAAGGTCAACCGACCCCTCGAGGCATACGACCTCGGATTTGACCGGCTTACAAACAAATTTGTTAGAAGTATTTGCTGTGGGGGGGAGTAATAAGCGTATACCCTAACTGCTCTCAAATTAGGAAAATTAATCCATATTCCCCTTTTTACCTGCTTATTTGTGCAAAGCTTCCTATTTTTTGTCCGAATGCCCACCATGAGTTATCGGGGACTAAGAAAAGCTTACATAAAACGTGTTGAATTTCGTCAATTTATGGGATGCCGAATACTCTTGGTGCAGGTTACGATCTCTTTCATGGTTAATTTAGTATCTTTCAAAGGCGAAACGCTATTTTTTTCCCTTTGTTCCCCCTCATATTAAAAATCTGACCATGAACCAACCACAGGAACCAAAGCAAAGGCAAAAACGACCTTCTATCCAGGAAACGCGAAACAGTAAGGGGCATGCCGAAGAATTGGTAGACCATTATTGGGGAAGTATCAATTATGTTTTTGGATTGATCAAAGCTTCGGAGTTGAAAGCGGGATTGATTCTTTCTTTTTACGGTATTCTATTCAGCTTTGTATATCAGAATGTGGGCTTGGTGGTTTCAGAGGCCTCTACATATCCCTTCTTCTACGTCTTGCTCGGGTTATGGGGATTTACCACCGTGGGGTCTATTTTTTTTAGTATTCGTTGTTTCATGCCCCGAATCGAATCCAGATTTAACAAAAACATCTTCTTTTTTAAAGATGTTATCAGTAAATACGGATCTATTGAGGAATTCTCCAAAACTTTTTACCGTATCAGTTTGGATGAAGAACAATTATTCGACCAACTGGGACAACAAGTTTTCATCAACTCTAAAATTGCTTCCCTGAAGTTTAAGAATGTCAATCGATCGATTCTATTATTGGCCTTGGGGCTGTTGCTACTTTTCATAACCGCGTTCGCGCACGCGATTATTGTTTTGGGCTAATGATTTTGTAGCAATTCCTTAAGAGCCCAGTAGGGTAATCGAAAACCTAACGGATATGGCTGCCGCCATTTACGTCAATGGTGGCACCGGTCGCGTGGTCCATGGCACCACTGCAGAGCATGCCAATCAAAGGTGCAAGATCTTCGGGTGTCGTTAACTGGTTCAAAGCGATTTCGTCCAAGACCCGTTGTTCCCCATATTTCGCAATGAAGCTTTCCGCCATCGGCGTACGGGTGAAACCGGGAGCGACTACAAAAGCCTTGATATTTTCTTTTCCAAAAGACCGGGCAACGCTTCTAGCCAGTGAAGTAATACCACCCTTGGAAGCCGCATAGGCTAAATATTCCTCGGTTTCACCCCTGAATGCCGCCCTACTGCCGATGTATATGAACCGCCCTTCCCGATGGGTCCTGAAATGATCAATGCCCAATTTGGTCAAAATACCTACGGAATTTAGATTGACCTCTATAGTCCTTTTCCAAACCGCTAGCCACGCAGCGGTATTTTCTTTCGTGGAATGTGATAAGAATACCCCAGCATTGGCAATGATGACATCAATTTTGCCGAAATGAGCTATTACCGACTCAAAAAGTTGGAAGACTTCTTGCTCTTTGGACAAATCCGCTTGGAAGGTGTGCGACCCAATCCCGTGTTTTGCCACCAGTTGCTCTGCGGCTGACTTGTTGCTATGATAATGTACCCCCACCCGGGCTCCCATCGTCATCAAAAAATCGGCGGTCGCTTTACCGATACCGTCCGAAGCCCCGGTAACCAAAATTGTCTTACCTCTTAAATCGATTGTGATCATTGGTTGTTTAGTCGTTTTACCACCTCAGTCACAAATGGTTCCTTACAGCTTGCTTCGAATGCGACCCTCGTAGCTGTTGATAGCCCCGTTTGTTTCGGCTATTTTCATGATGGCCTTACGACCCAAACCTGCCGTAATGGAAATGGAAACGGGTTTCCCTTGAAGCACCGTATTGAAATAGGCATTGACCGTATGGTTCTCTTTGTCCTGTATGGCCCGATATTTGGAAATTTTCAGCAACTCCGTAATGGGAGTATCCTTATCCTTGGTGCGTTCCAACTGAAATTCCAGCGCCTCACCGGCATCGCCATTGACGATGAGAATCCCCCATGAAAATTTTGAGGCTCCAAAAGGGGTTACCCTGTTCTCGGTGCCAATGCTGAATTTTGCCTGCATCAATGCCGAGACTATACCTTCGTACTGTCGTATTTTTTTTTGCTCCCTTTTGGATTTTTTGTCACCGGCTCCCTGCGCGTTGACGGTGAAGCCGATTAAAGCGATAAGAAATACTAAAATGTAATTTTTCTTCATTGGCCCAAATTCCTTTGCTTCGTGACGTTTGATTTCTAAATATACATTTTTTTGATATGGTATTTACAATCCACTGCCATTGAACGTAAGGAACATCGACTACTGCATTCTTGTAGAAATTTAATGGAACATCATAAAGGGGTCTTTATTAAATGCTTTCCAGTCTGTTTCCAGCAATTCGTACATAGCTTCGATTTCATCGGTTGTAATGTTCTCCTTCTTTAATTTCAAGATATAGTCCATTAAATTATAGCAGGTAGTGAACTGACCACAAGCAATCAAGGTATCCATGCGGTCAACGCTTCTATCGGTTTGATCCCACCATAAGGTGGTCGGGGTTTCCGAAGCAGTGAGGCCCACATTTTTCAGCAACGTACTAGGCGCAGGTTTAATAGCCTCATTGACCTTAAAATCGTGATAAGGCGTACTTTGGCCATTCAATTCATAAACCCTGGAAGTAATAATCTTATTTTGTAGTTCCTTGGTTTGATACAGCAGGTCATAGTTGAGGCGACGAATTTGCTTCAAAAAAATATCGTTGATCATTTTAATACCGGATGTTATGCGATCCGTGAGCATTCGCTTTATAAGTCCGATGTCCAATTTTTGGAAGGTAAGCACGTCGTCTAGAAGCACTTCCGGAACATTCTTTTTAAACAGCGAACGAAGCCAGCCCACACCAAAGGTTTTGACCACCGATGCTATCAGGCCAAAAATGAGCAGTGTCAGGCCTATTCCCGTAATGATACTTCCTACGATATAGAGTGCAGGCCATACCTGGTTCTTTATGATTCCCATTGAATTTAGAACCAAGAGCAAAACACCCGTCAAAAGAATGATCCAGTACAACGGTTTGACCCCAAAGTGACTTAAAAAACTTAGAACGGCATTCTTCAATGTTTTCTTTGGTTGGAGTCCGGTGGTATCGGGTTTCCAAGGGTCCATTTTAAAGCTACCGACGTCATTTACAATGATTAGGTTAAGGCGACCCTTCATTTTTGACTGTCGGCTGATGTTGATCATACTGCCAATACCTTGGTTGTCGGCGATACCCCCGTCCATAATCCCGACACCATCAATAAATCGGTCTAGGCTTTTCAAGGCCCTGTAGGAAGGTGATTTATGATCTTTGAAGTAATCATCGGGAAATACCAAGGGCTCAAAACCCAAAGGGAAACAGGAAGAAGAAGCAATAATATCCCCTAGTGGTATGTGGTACTTCAATTGGTTTATTTGTGTATTGTTTAGCGGTTTGTTTCCAAATCTTCCCGTATTCTGAAACCGGAAGGCCAATCCGAACGAGAAATCGGTGGCATTGAAACAAACGTGTTTCAGGTTGGTGTGCTCGGGATTATCGAATATTTTGAAATCACCCTCGAAAAGCGGCATACTCGCATAGGTAAGGGCAAACGCATTGATCAAGGAGCGTTTCTTATGCGGGTGGGCCTTCCAGACCACATCGTCTTCGAGCTTGCTGATGGCCGTTTCGAGGAGCACGTCGTTATCAGGTTCAAAGGCTTCGTAAAACTCCTTATAGAATTTGGGAAAATCGAAATCTTCGGATTGTGCTGCCTTTGCATAGGCGACCCCCAACAGCGTACCGCCGCTCACCGTGCTTATCGCTTCTACTTTGGTGAGCAGCGACTCGTTCATATATTGGATACGATGAAGGTAGCTAACTACCCCCAATGAGTAAAAAGTGGCACGGTAGCCCCCGCCGCTAAAGCAAAGACCAATACTGTTGAATGGGATGAAATCTTCGGTCATACTATCAAGTTTTGGGTTAGGGATTAACACTGAAAAACCAAGTGACAAAAACGGTCGACCCATTGGGTGATTCCTTTGCTAGGTTATTTATAAGGGACTTTCCTCTTCTCGAATATTCATTATTCAGTTTTGGCTTCACTTAAGTTCCATTTGATTCCTGGTTTAAAGGCGTAATCGTTACTGCCGTCCAGGCGGGTACTGTCTCGCCCTACGGATGCATATATCGAAATGTTTGGCATCAGGTAGGCTTCAATATAGGCGCCAAAACCAATTTCATTGGCTAATTCATCATATACCAGCTCCCCGGTAAGAATTATTTTTTTTCCAAAATGACGCACCGCCAAACCGCCGATGACCCCATTACTGTCGTCAATAGGATTTTTTTCATATCGGTACATCAACATTCCGTTGAGGCTCATTTGTGATTTCCCAAAATCGTACTGACCTGCGAACCACGCCTGATGTCGGTACGTAAGAATACTATCCAGCTGAAAAGATCGGTTCACTGCCCTGCCAGCCATCGCATAACCAAAAGATAGGGATCCTCCTTTTGCATGCCTATATCGGGCTTTGGCTCGTTCATAGGCCTTTTTCAAAGAAGGGTTTTTAATGATACGGTCCTGGGATTGACCCGGCATGGGTACCGGTATGGACTCGGAAAGCGCATCGTCTATATCCTTTGATAATAACAGGTCGTACTGCAGGTCTTTTGAATCGAACAGGGTAACCCTTACACCTCCGGAAAAGAGAAGGTCATCCGGAAAATCCTGGGAAGATACAGTCGCCAGCGAAACTTGTGTATTGGCCAACATTCTTTTGCCGGGATTATCCCTGTACTCATTCAAACTTTTGAGTCGACCTCCAAAAACAAAATAGGGATTAAAGTCTACCGCGAGACCAGGATTTACCCCTTGACTGCCGATGAAGTTAGACGCTAGGTTCACTACCACTTCTTGGGCCGCGTTGCCTCGCATTACAGTGGTAGGGTTCGCATCCAGAACCGAAAAAGCCGGACTTTCGGGAACATTGTAGTCGAGTTTAAAGTGGTATGCTTCCCTCTCTATGTCCCCGCCCCCATCGTCCTGACCATGGGAAACCAAAATGATTATCAAGAAAGCAATAAGCGTTATGGGTTTTCCGTAAGAAGCCATAGTTCCGAGTGTCTAGAGTTGGTTTGAATCTTGTGTTTGAAGATTACCTCATTGCCAAAGAGACGATGTTCGCCACTGCTGCAATAGGGTACCTTTCTGTTGGAAGCTTTGGTCCAAATCTTCTTATCATCTTGATAAATACTTACTAGGAACGTTCCTCTATTGGCTCCATCGATTTGGGCACAGCTTTGAATATTCCAAGCAAGAACATCGTTTTCCAATTTCCCTGGTTTTTCCAATAGAAAGTGTTCATCGACCCCATCATCTTCCGTAACAAGTTTAAAAGATTCCTTTTGCTCCCATTCATCCGCCGGTTTTTCCCATAAGACAAAAAGGGAAGCGGATTTAATTCCATTGTTAACGGATAGTTGTACTTGCAGTGGTCCACCTTCGGGATCGATCATGCAGTAGCCTGGGTTTGCCATTTCCAATTGGTTTTGTGGTTGCTATTATACGGGGGACATCTGTTCGTACTAATAATCGTTGTTCAAATACCGAATCTTATCAAGATATAAATGCTTTGAAATCCCTTTTCGGGGATATTGCTAAAAACGATTTAAACAACGCAGGGGGAAGCTAAAAAATGTGGAGTCCTCGATTAGGATAGTCAAAAGTTACAAAAAATACTTTTGCTATTAAAAAAGTAGGAGAAGTTATTTGAATAGATAGACATACCCTTACTTAAATAGGTGAATTTTAACCCTAGGTATTTCCCGGCTTCGATGTGGCTTCCCAATCCTATTGAAAGATAGGGAGGGGATTTTTTAAAACGTAGGTAGTAACTACTTGGCCCGTTCTAGACCTTACGTCCATCCAACAACTGAATGATTCGGGAACCGTATTCCGCATTCTTCTCGGAATGGGTCACTTGAATGATGGTGACGCCCTCGTTATTTAATTGCTTGAAAAGTTCCATGATATCCTGTCCTTGTTTGGAATTTAAGTTTCCAGTGGGCTCGTCGGCCAGTATCAATTTGGGTTTGCTGATCAAGGCCCTGGCCACTCCCACCAGCTGTTGTTGTCCCCCACTAAGCTGGGTCGGAAACAGGTCTTTTTTGCCAACGATATTGAAACGATCTAACATATCGGCCACCATCGCCTTGCGTTCAGATCCCTTTATTTTTTTGTAGAGCAACGGCATTTCCAGGTTCTCGTACACCGTTAGTTCATCGATCAAATGATAGGCCTGAAACACGAAACCGATATACTGCTTATACAGTTCGGCCCGATGCTTCTCCCTGAGAGTGTGTACCGATTCATCCATGAAGTGATATTCTCCCTCATTAAAACCATCAAGCATGCCGATAACGTTTAACAGAGTAGACTTCCCAGAACCTGAAGGGCCCATGACCGAGATAAACTCTCCCTCCGCTACTTTCAGGTTGATATCCTTTAGAAGGAAAACACGCTGGCCCCCTTGCTGTACCCATTTAAAAATGTTGTTTAGTTCTAGTAACATAGTTTGTTCTTATTGAATTTGTTGGTTTTGTGTTATCGGTTTCTTTCCTTCATTCGGTCCTTAGGCTTTTGACCGGGTTTTGCAAGGCCGCTTTGATTGTTTTAGTACTGACCGTAAAGATAGCGATGACGACCACCATAATCCCGGCAGCTAGAAAGAACCCAGGATGTAACTCGATACGATAGGCATAGTTTTCAAGCCATTCTTGCAAGAACCACCAAGAAATCGGAGCGGCGATACCAAGGGATAGTAGTAGTAGTCTTAAAAAATCCTTGGTAAGCATAAAGGTAATCGAGGATACGCTGGCGCCGATGACCTTTCGAATACCAATTTCCTTCACACGCTGTGAAACTATGAGCATCGACATTGCAAAAAGACCGATACAGCTCAATAGGATGGCCAACACCGATCCGCTCGCAATCAGTTTGGCGGTGGCCTGCTCCCTACGGAAGGTGCGATCTACATTTTCATCGAGGAACGAACCCAAAAAGTCTGCATTGGGTTCGATTTTCCCCCAGACCTCCTTAACATGCTCGTAGGAGTCCGCCATGTTCACCGGGGCTACTTTTACGTATGCATAGGCAAGTTCCAGATCTCGGCTCATAAAAAAGGTCAACGGCGCAATCGCGCGGTCAAGATCCTGAAAATGATAATCTTTCACCACACCAAGGACAGGCGACTTCAAATCACCATTGATCTGCAGGTATGCCGACATGGGGTCTTGTTCACGTAGTTCCTTTACCATAGCTTCATTGATCAATATACCCGTGCTGTCGGCAGGGCTTTTAAAACTTCGGCCCATGGCCATGTCAAGCCCCAAGGTTTCTACATAATCATGGTCGACCACCAAAAAGTTGGTACCTACCGTGCGCCCCTTGTACTCGAAACCGATGGCACTCGAATATTGATTGCCATCCCTACCGCGTCCTAGGTTGTTGTCAGCCCCCGTGACGCCCAGGATATCGGGGTTTCCCTTTAGTTCTTGTTTCAGAAGCTCCAAAACGGCATAACTACCTCTTTTCCCGTTCAGGGGAAATGAAATGACTTGCTCTTTTTCATATCCCAGATCCTTGTTCCGCATGTAATCTATCTGGCCGAGCAATACCAAGGTACTGGTAATTAATAACATTGCGATACCAAATTGGACGACCATCAAGGTATTCCTGACCCAGTTGGCCCCATTCGCCTGCAAGGTCCCCTTGAGGGATTGTACCGTACCGAAACGACTTAACAGGAATGCCGGATATCCCCCTACGATCAGGCTAATGATCAATACCAAAAGCCCCCCTATCACGATGAACTGTGGAGAACTTAATTGGTCATAGGTCGCCCCCGTACGGAACATACTTTTAAAGGGATCTACCAACAAGGCGCTTAGGAGTATCCCGAGGGCCATCGCCACCAGAAATAGCAATAGGCTTTCTCCCCAAAATTGAAAAAATAGCTGTTTTCCTCTGGCGCCCAAGGTTTTTCGCATGCCTATTTCCTTGAGGCGTTTTGCACTCCTTGCCATGCTCATATTTATATAGTTGACACCCGCGATAAACAAAATCAGCAAGGCCACGCTTAAAATCAGATAGGGGTTGCTTCTACTGACCTCTGCGAACCCTTTTCGGAAGCTAGTGAAACGTACATCACGCAGTGGTAGTAGTTCAACCTGACGATATTTTTCATCCGCATCAGGCTGGGCGCCGTCCCGTTTTGCGTTTTCAATGGCTTCGTTGTAATGCAGATCGATGAAGGCATGGCTATTCGATTCAAACCGTTCCGCAGATACTGAATTTGCCAACATGGCAAACACTTCGTGGTATTGGGCCTGCCAACTATCTTTTGTCGAAGCATATTCCGGGTTGTTTTCAAAACGTAGGGCCATGTCAAAGTCAAAAGTGCTGTTTCGAGGGGTGTCTTTCATCACGGCCGCTACGGTAAAAGGCCGTTCTTCCCCGTTGATTAAAAGCCGTAAGCTTTTCCCTACAATATCGGTGTCACCAAAAAGGGTTTTTGCGGCTTCATTGGAAATGACCACCGATCCCAATTCATTTAAGGGGGTTGATTGGTCGCCCTCGATAATAGGAAACGTAAACATGGTGAAAAAATCGGGATCTACCCAAGCGATATCAAGATTGATTTCCTTTTCGATGTAGATGGCCAGGGCATTATCATGAAGGACTCTTGTAATATGGTCGACCCCGGGCACTTCCGTTTTCAGACTTTCCGCAAAAGGGGTGGGCTGGCTGGTACCCGCCTCGGGCCCATCGGGTGTCTGTTGTACGTTATAGACCTGAAATACTCGGTCTTTGTGCTCATGGAAATTATCATACGACAATTCAAAAAAGGCGGCCATTGACAGGAGTATGGCGACCGCAAAAGCCACGGACAAACCGAGTATATTGATGCTTGAGTAGGTCTTATCTTTCCATAGATTCCGCCAAGCGATTTTAAGATAGTTTTTTAGCATGATGACTTTTTTACTTTGATATACAGGACTATTCCTCTCTCAAGGCGTTCACGGGGTTTCGATTCGCTGCCCGTATCGCCTGGCTACCTACCGAAAGCATTGCTATTATCAAAGCTACCATACCTGCTACCGTAAAATACCAAAGCCTTAAAGGAATGCGATATGCAAAACCTGAAAGCCAGTCATTCGATAAGAAATAGGCTATGGGCAATGCAATTAGAATAGCCAATACAACAAGTTTAGCAAACTCTTTGGAGAGCATCAGTGTTACCTGTGCGACGCTTTGCCCCAACACTTTTCGGATACTGATTTCTTTTCTTCTTCTTTCCGATGTAAAGATCGCCAAGCCAAAAAGCCCCAGACATGAGATCAGAATGGCCATACCTGCAAAATACTTGGACAAGGCAGATACTCGGTTCTCGCCCTCATAAAGTCTTTGAAAATCCTCATCCAAAAACCGGTATTCAAAAGGGAAACCCGGATTGTAGCTTTCGTAGAAAGCCGCAACACTGCCAATGGTTTCGTTGAGGTCTTCTTTCTCGAGTTTTGCCATTACGGTATGCAGACGATCTGGTTGTAAGAAGATAAAAGTCGGCGCTAAAGGGTCACGAAGCGATTGCAAGTGAAAATTTTGAACCACTCCTATAATTTCTTTGTCCTCACCCCATAATCGTACTGTTGATCCCACTGGATGCTGCAATCCCATTAATTCAATGGCAGCCTCATTGAAAATAATTTTTGTACTGTCGGCACTATATTCCCTCGAAAAAGTTCTTCCTTCTATCATTTTCATGTCCAAAACCTCCAATAGGTTGTAATCAGCGACCAAATATCGCATGCCCAGCTCAACGCCTTCTTCCTTTCCACTCCAATGTAAATCGGATGTACGTCCGTTTCCTCCAAAGATTCCAGAGGAGGCGCTTGCGGCTTCCTTAACGCCAGGAATGTTCTTGACCTCCGAAAGAAATGTCTCTACATTCGTTTTTAGTTTGCCGTCCATAGCAAAATAAATTACATTTTCCCTGTCAAATCCCTGGTTCTTGCTTTGTATCAGCTCCAATTGTTGGTAAATTACCAGCACACCTATTATTAAAATAATAGATAAGGTAAATTGAAATACCACCAAACCCTTTCTAATCATAAACTCCCCGACACCGGTTTTAAGCTTTCCGGTCAAGGCATTTACAATCTTGAATCTAGAGATATAGAATGCTGGATAGATTCCTGCAATAAAACCGGTTAGCAGTGTGATGATTGTGCCAAATAGGATTATTTCCCAATTTATCGGAAGCGTCATCTCTTTGCCCGTAATCCGATTAAATGCCGGAAGTAAGAAGATTGTTAAGAATATGGCTGCAGCGAGCGACAAAGCCACCAAAAGCGTAGATTCGATAAGAAATTGCATCACCAAAGACCTTCTTTTAATGCCGAGCGCCTTTCTGACCCCCACTTCCTTCATCCGCAAGGAAGCCCTAGCTGTTGAAAGATTGACAAAATTGATACAGGCAATCACTAAAATGAAAAAGCCGATCAGCGCAAATAATTTCACATAATCAATACGTCCCCCTGTTTGAACCCCATTTTCGTATGTACCATATAGATACCGTTCGGAGTAAGGTCTTGCGAATAAGGTTGTTGTTTCATCTCCCTCGTGTATTTCCAAAACATTTTCAATCTTTTTGTTGAAAGCAGTGAGCTCGGTTTCCGGTTTAAGCAGCAAGAAAGTATTTGCAAAAGAAAAGCTCCAATCTTCATAAAAGAACGGATAATGTTCAAAAAGCAGGTCAAAGGGCAATACAAAATCGAATTGCATCGTCGACGCGGTGGGAACATTTTCGAAAACCCCGGATACCTGAAAGATGTGTGATGTGTTGAATGTTACGGATTGTCCCAGAGACTGTTCAACCGAACCAAATAATTTTGCGGCAAGTTTCTTTGAAATTACAATGTTTCCCGCACCCGAAAGAACCTCGGTTTTGGCACCATGTAGTAAATGAAAGCTAAAGATCTGGAAAAACTCCCTATCCGCATACAGCCCCTGACCATTAATGGAATTATCACCATAGGACAATGTACTTTTCTGTACTGCATCGACCGTCCTCACTGCTTCTTCAATTTCTGGAAAATCATCTTTTAGGACAGGAGCCAGTAAGGTGGAGTTATTGAAAATCACATTGATTTGGTCGCCTGAATTATGCCGCAACATGGTCTGAACAAGCCGATGGTCGTTTTCATGAAATTTATCGACTTTCAACTCATCACTTATCCATAAATATACGAGTAATACACAGCTTAGGCCGGTAGCTAAACCCACAAAATTGATTAAAAAGGTACGTCTCGATTTTTGAACCCTTCTTAAAAATAAAACCATTCTTCGTTTTAACATAATCGTTGTTTTTCGATGTTCCGCTAAAAGGGTACGCTGTTTTGTTTCATAATCATTCCATTTTCATTGGTGATGGAAAAAGTTTCATACTAAATGATTGTATTTTACCGCGGTTAATTATTCAGTTCTTAAACTTTTAATGGGGTTTATTACCGCTGCCTTGAAAGCCTGAAAACTTACCGTCAATAGGGTAATCACCAATGCACCCAGTATCGCGATGGCGAATATCCACCAGCTAATCGCTATTCGATAGGAATATTCCTGAACCCACTCGTTCATATAGTGATACCCAAGGGGAACGGCAATACAGCTTGATAGGGCTACTAAAAGGATAAAATCCTTAGATAACATTTTCCATAGTCCCAAGACCGAGGCACCCAGCACCTTTCGTATTCCAATTTCCTTGGAACGCTGCTCCGCGACAAAGGCCGAAAGACCAAAAATTCCCAAACAGCTGATTAAAATGGCCAATAAGGAAAAGAAACTGGCCAGTTTTGCCATTCGCTCCTCGTTAATAAAATTCCGGGCATACTCCTCGTCAAAAAACGTATAGGTGAAGAGACTTTCCGGATCATACTTTTGTAATACGGATTCAATATGGGCCAGCGCATCCTTGGTGTTACTGTCGTTCCCAATTTTGATGTTTATGAAATTCAGAAAATCGCCGTAATGAAGTGTGAAAAGCATGGGGCGCACTTCATCGTAAGGTGATTGGGTGACCATATCCTTTATAACCCCGATAATTTTGAAATTACCTATATCGCCCCATTGTACGTATTCGCCGACGGGATTTTCGAGCCCCATATATTTTACGGCCGTTTCATTGACGATAAAGGCAAGGGAATCGCTTTTGAACTCCTTGGAGAAATTCCGCCCCTCCTTAATTTCCCAGTCAATCATTTCCCCATATCCATGGGTCGCCCGTAGCGTATTGAATTGCTCACTCATATTGGGGTCTTTTCCCTTCCAGTCGAACCCACCATTGGTGGTAAAGGTACCGGTCACCAAGACATCCGATGCAGCCACTTCGGCGATATCACTTGATTCTAAAAGTTCGTCACGCAAGGTATCAAAATGGGTTATAAGCCCAGAAGTAGTGATGGGGACGTATAATAATTGCTCCCGGTCATATCCCACAGGCCTTTCCTTTACATATTCGATTTGACTGAATATCGTAATGGTACCGATAATCAACACGATCGAGATGGAAAACTGAAAAACTACAAGCCCCTTTCTCAAACGCGAGGCCCCCTGTCCCCTATTAAACGTACCCTTTAATACCTTGGCAGGCTCGAAGGAAGACAAGTAAAAGGCTGGGTAGCTTCCTGAGATGATTGCGGTCGTCAGAACGAAACAAACACACACTACCCAAAAGAGGGGGGTACTCCATGGAATAACAAGTGCTTTTCCGGTAAGTTCGTTGAAGAATGGTCGGGCTAACAGAACTAGGACAAACGATATCGCAAATGCCATGGTGACCAGTAGTAAGGCTTCACTCAAAAATTGGGTAATCAATTGTCCTTTGACCGACCCGATTGTCTTACGAATACCTACCTCTTTAGCACGTTTGACCGATTTGGCCGTACTCAGGTTCATGAAGTTGATACAGGCCAACAAAAGAATAAATACGCCGATAATACCGAATAGCCAAACACGTTCTATAAGCCCCCCGGTATTGACGCCGTTTTCAAACTTCGAATACAAGTGCCATTTCTCCATAGGATGAAGGTGTATCACGGGCTTCGTCCTGATACTGGAAGGGTCGTCCCCATTTTTAATGTTGTTGTATTTTACGTCTTTTATCAAGTTCGAGACAGTGCTAAAATCGGCTCCGTCCTCTAACTGCACATAGGTTTGGAACCAATTATTGCCCCATCCTACCCTTTCCTCAAAATTGGCAGTGATCTTCAATAATTCCCAAGGTGCAATAAAGGTGAGATTGCCGAATTCCGAATTCTCCGGAATATCCTCATAGATTCCCGCTACCTGGGTTTCCATGGTTGTGCCGATCTTCACGACCTTTCCCATGGGGTCCGCATTTCCGAATAACGTATTTGCCGTGGTTTCCGATAGCAAAATTGAACCGGGATCATTTAGGGCATCGCGCCTGCCCTGCATCATTTTTAGCGAAAGCATTTCGGTAATGCCGGGCTCCATGAAATTGCCGGTACGGGATACCTTTTTCTTTCCCACGGTCAAAAGCATTGCATTCGTGAACGAACCGGTAACCACCTGTTTAAAATAATCACCATAGGTGTCTCTTAGTACCGGAGCCAGCTGCATCGGTTGAAACGTGTTTGTACTGATTTCCCCTCCAAAGGTCTGGCTTTGCATAACCTGGGCAATACGGTCGTAGTTTTCGAATTCCTTGTTAAACGACAATTCGCTAACGACCCACATCCCAATAAGTAGGGCGGCGGCCATTCCTATGGCAAGTCCTCCTATATTCAGTATGGACTCGCCTTTTTTTTCCAACATATTTCGCCAAGCAGCTTTTAAATAAGTTTTGAACATGATGCTGTTTTTTTGAATGATGAATAATTACTCTTCCCTTAGGGCGTTTACAGGATTGGCGACCGCGGCACGAAAACTTTGCCAGCTAACGGTCAACAAAGCGATGGTCAAAGCCGTCAGCCCTGCCAAGACGAATATCCACCAACTGATGGTTGTCCGATACGCAAAACCTTCCAGCCATTTTCCCATAGCATACCATGAAATGGGCACGGCAATGGTAAATGCCAAGGCCACCCACTTGATAAAATCTTTACTTAAGAGTGCTAGAATCTGGGTAATCGAGGCACCGTTTACCTTACGAATTCCGATTTCCTTGTAGCGTTGCTGAATATAAAAGGTCGACATGGCCAAAATGCCGATAAACGAAATGATGAATGACAAAAGGGTAAAATAGCCGATGATTTTTCCGGTTTTGACCTCTTTTACGTACCATTGGTCAATCGTATCATCTACAAATCGTATATCAAAAGGCAGGTTGTCGATAAGTCGAGTGTAAGTGGTCTTCACCTGGTTCAAGGTGGCCAACTGATTGTTCCCTTTAATTTTTAGGAACATTTTACTCGCATAAGCACTGTCATTTTGTTGACGAATGACCAATGGTCCGATGTTTTGACGTAGTTCCTTGAAATTGAAATCGTTGACAACACCGATAATCGGCTCGTCTCGCTCATACATTTTGAAAGAAGCAGGAGCAGATTCAAAACCAAGTGAATTTAAGGCAGTTTGATTAAAGTAGACGCCTTCCTTGGAATAGGCCACATCGGTTGGACTTATTTTGATGTCGAACATTGAAAAGAAAGCCGAATCGACCCGTATTTCCTGAAAGCTCTGGGGTTTTTCCTTATAAACAAAAGATTGGTTGCTTCCACCATCTAAGGGGCTTCCCCAAACCAGGGATACTTGCTCGACCCCGGGAATCTTCATCAACTCGGCCTTCACGGCTGTTTTTTTCTGTGTCCCTGCCAGATAGGGCGCCCAAACAATATTCTCTTTTTTGAATCCTAAATCCTTTTCGGTCAGAAAATATGTCTGTTTTACAATGATCCAGCTGCATGCCAATAAGGCGATTGTTACCGTATACTGAAAGGTGATAAAAGCCTTTCCATAGACACCTTTCACTTTTTTACGAAAAGTGCCTTTTACGACTTCGATCGGTTTAAAACTGGTAATGCGCAATGCCGGTACCAGTCCGGAAAGGAAACCAATACCTATAAAAACACCACTAAATAAAACAAGGTTCCCGAGAGTAAGCTGTGCATTGAGATGCAATTTGGTTTCCAGTAAGGAATTAAAAACAGGCTCGACCAGTTTTGCAAACAGAAGCGAAAGGGAAACGGCAATGAGACATAGGATAATGGATTCTTTAATGAACTGAAGGAACAGCTGTTTCTTGGAACCGCCCAGCAGCTTCTTGATGGCCACTTCCCTACCCCGGAAAGTCGACTGCGCTATGGTAAGATTTACGTAGTTGCCTATGGCAAGAAAAAGGATAAGTAAAACGATTACCGACAAGACCACTACCAAGGTTCTGCTATTGCTTTTAGTACCGGGGCCTACTTTGTCACTGAAATAGATTTCTTTCAGGGGGGTGAAGTACAGGGTATTCGCATAGCCTTCCTGGTACAACCAGAAATCCTTTTTAAAGGATTTTAAGACTTCGGAAGTCTTCGCCCTAAGGTCCGCATTCGGCTTCTCTAGGAAGTAAATGCTCATCGAACAAAAACCGATATCGGTCAGAAAGCCTTCGTACTCAAAAATATCGACCATATTTTGAATATTGATAATGGCATCCTGTTGCTTTAAATGCGTATTCTCGGGAAAATCCTCCATGACGCCCGAGACGGTAAACTTCAAACGGGTATCGATAGTGACTTCCTTACCTACCGGATCTTCCGTTCCGAACAATCGTAATGCAAGCGATTTTGATAATACGATCTGGTCTTTGGTCGCCAAAACTTTAGAGGGGTCTCCCTTGATCAATGGATACGAGAAGACCTCAAAGAAAGAGTTGTCTACCGCCAAGTAGCCCATATTAAAATTTTGATTTGCCTTAGGGGTTATAATCCCCTGATATTCGTAGGTTCGTACAAAATCCTGGATTTCAGCGTAGGTATCCCTAAGGTTCACGGCTATAGGTCCGGAAAAGTCGGTATCGGCACTTTCTATGCGATAGATGCGGTCTTTGTTTTTGTGAAAATCATCGACCGAGAGTTCATTTTTAATATAGACGCTCAGTAGCAAGACAAAAGTGAGCGATATAGCGAAGCCCACCACCGTCACCAAGGTGTACAACTTGTTTTTGATAAGATGTCTTAGATAGGCTTTTAGCGAAATCATGGTTTGCGTTTTTATTCGGTTCGTAAAGTTTTGGCAGGATTTGTCATAGCCGCCCGATAGGATTGGGTGAAGATCATCAAGAAACTCACTACCAACACCAAAAGGATTCCCGAAGCGATATATCCAGGGTGTACACTAACATGGGAAGCGAAGGATTCTAGCCAGGTTTTATTGAGATTATAGGCCAACGGGATGGCAATTACAACCGCAATGAACAATAACCTAATAAAGCCTTTTGATAGCAGATAGATGATTTGGGGAACCCCGGAGCCCAACACCTTTCGAACTCCTATTTCCTTCACCTTTGTTTTTGCGTTGTATGCCGCCATACCAAGAAGCCCCAAGCATGAGATAAAAACGGCCAAGAACGACAGCAATCCAATTACATAGAGCACATCGGTCAGTAGCGTATGTATGAACAACAATTCGTCATCCAAAAACTTGTATACGAATTTGGTGTTCGGATTGACCTGTTGCCAACTTTCTTCAAGTGCGGTAATTGTTTTTGATTGATTGCGGGCATCAATCTTTATGGCAGCAAAAGCAAATTGGTCGGCTCTATTTCGCAATATGAGACTTTCAATGGGCCTATCCGGTGTCAGAAAATTAAAGTCCCTGACCACTCCGTGCACCTCTACCGTTTGGTTTTCCAAAAGGATTTTTTTGCCAATAGCGTCTTCGTTGGATATAAATTGGAAGTTTTCAACGGCAAGTTCATTGAGCAGGACATAATTTTTGTTATTGCCTTTGGGCAAATTTTCTCCCTCCAGAATTTCCAATTCAAAAACGGTTACCGCCTTATGATCGATATCGATGTAGTTTATCTGTATACTATCGTTCGGATTGTCTTGAACCATCGCAATAGCACCCATGCTAATACCTCCTGCAGGTAGTATGGAGGTTGCGCCCACCTCTTTTACAGCGGCAATGTTGCTGCTAGTTTGTGCAAATCTATCATAGTTATCGGACTTGTATAGCTTCACCGTAACAATGTTCTGGGTGTCAAAACCGTAGTCGAAATTGAGCAAATGCCTGGCTTGGGCATGAAGTAATAGTACTGAAATCGTAAATACCAATGCCACGACGAATTGGACGACCATGAGCACCTTATGTGCCCCGACACCTTTGAATAAACGTACTCCCCTGAATCTATGGAATAGGCTTATCGGTTTTATAGCCGAGATATAAATTGCCGGCAGCGTGCCCGCAATGAGTCCGACCACAATACTAAAAACAATAAAAATCCCGATAAGCGGTAGGTTTTGTCGAAAGGAAATATCCAAAAAACTATTGAGCCAAAGTCCTGAGAAGGCATTCTGAAGCGCCCACAATATGGCATACGAGAAAATCAGCGCTATCAGGGAAATAAACACCGCCTCTACAATAAATTGGGTAAATATCTGGCCCCTACCGGCACCGGCCACCTTTCTAACCCCTACTTCCTTGAATCTATTCAAAGCCTGTGCAACGGAAAGGTTGGTATAATTCAAGCAAGCCGATAACATAACGACCAAACATAGGATGGTAAGAATCAACAAAACCATTTTTGGCATCGATACATGGGTGGTATTTCCAATAAAACCACTTGGTGTAATTTCCTTGAGCGATATTGCCTTGAAAGCGAATTTATCGGTTGTTTTGCCTTCATATTGTTCCCCTGAAATTTGGTCGAGCGCTTTTTGCAGCGCTACTTTTTGTTGGCCCTCTTTAAGCAATATATAGGTGTAGTTGGTCCATACATTGGCCCAGTCATTATCTTGAAAGGAAAAGAGCCCTGCGTTTCTTAGGGACAACATCGTACGCTGGGAAGCCAAAAATGTAAAGGGCAAATGTGTCTTCCCGGGATTGGGTGCGAGTACCCCGGTAATCGTAAAATTACCGTAGTCGGTCTCAAAATTACCTTCCTCTACCCCAATCGCCAATATGCCCTTGTCATGGAACGTTACCACTTTACCCAATGCAGGCTCGTCCGGAAACAATAGTTGCTTTGTTTCTGTCGTAATAACAAGGGAATATGGCTGGTCCAATGCCGTATTGGAATTACCCTCCACAAAGGTGAAATCGAGAATATCGAAAATAGCGCTTTCCGTGAAGTATCCCCCTCCCGTGGCATAACGATCTTGGTAGATCAAATCCCCTCCTATCTGCTTATTGAGTCCTACCGCGGTCTCGACAATGGGGTATTCTTCCCGTAATTTTCGGGCCAGTGGTAGGGCCGAGCTCGCAGTTTCCATACCATTTGAGTCATAGCGGGTGGTATGTACCCTATAAATCCGGTCTTTGTTCGCATGATACTGGTCGAAGCTGTACTGATCGGCAATAATCAATATAATTAATAGACAAACGGACATGCTTACCGCCAAACCCAGGATGTTGAGCAGACTAAAGGTTCTGTTTTTCGACAGGTTGCGCCACGCGATTTTTAGATAGTTTTTAAACATGGTTTTCGTTTTTTGATGATAGTCGGTATCAGTTCTTATTTCATTCAGTGCGCAGACTCTTCACTGGATTCACGATAGCGGCCTTGATGCTTTGATAGCTTACCGTGACTATAGAAATCAGTACCGCCAACAAGGCTGCCAGGACAAATACCCACCAAGCAATTTCAATTCGATAGGAAAAGTCTTCCAACCATTTGTTCATAGCATACCAACCTAATGGAAGTGCGATAAGCACTGCGATACCAACCAACTTCAAAAAATCGGTGGTGAGGCGATAGGTAATCTGTTCGGTACTGGCACCCAACACTTTTCGAATTCCTATTTCCTTGGTCCTTTTTTGGGCATTGAAGGCTGCAAGTCCGAAAAGACCCAAACAAGCGATTAAAATGGACAGCACGGTAAAGACTATAAAAATTTCGCCTAAGCGTTGTTCTGACCGGTAGGTGGTATTGAACGATTCATCCATAAACTGATAGTCAAACGGTTGCCCGGGTGCCAGTTTGCCCCATAAAGCCTGTATGGTAGCGATGGAATTGGAAAAATCCCCTGCTTTTAACTTAATGGCCATATTGCCGGTCGAGGAACGAAGAAAAAGACCTAAAGCTCCAATATCTTCCCTCAACGATTCAAAGTGAAAGTTTTTCACGACTCCGATAACTTCATAGAATTGGGGTCTATCAAGCTCGATATCCTGCGATATCTTCATCCCAATGGCCTCTTGGGCGTCTACTCCCAAAACCGGTAGGGTCGCCTCATTAATGATGACCGCAGTGGAATCGCCCGTATATTCCCTATTGAAGTTTCGACCGGCAACCAAATCCATGTTCAATGTCCCTAGATAGTCGTGATCAACATCCCATGTTTGTATCTGAATGGCATTTTCCTGGGTCATGGCCCCCTCCTTAAAGTAAGAGCTATTCGATCTTGCGGAGGGTGTCGGTAAAAAGCTACTGATGGTAGCGCTTTCTACTTGGGCCAATTTTAGGACTTCCTCCTTAAAGGCCTTTACTTGATTTCCTGCGGCAAAAGTATCGTTGATCAGAAGGACTTGATCTTTGGCGAAGCCGAGATCTTTGTTTTGAATATATTTCAATTGCTGAAAAACCACCATTGTGCTCACGATTAAAAAAACGGATATGGCAAATTGGAAGACGACCAGTCCGTTTCGAATCCTTCCTCCACCAACTTCGGACTGTCCGCCACCCTTTAGGGTCTTTACAGGCATGAACCGAGACATGAAAAAGGCGGGGTAACTGCCGGAGAAGAGCCCTAGTCCGAACGTGGTCACGACCATAATAACCCAGAAAATCGGGCTGGTGTAGGGCATGGAAATGGACTTCCCGGCCAGCTCATTGAAAAAAGGAAGCACAGCCATGGTCACGAGTAGCGCAAAAAGAAGGGAAATAAAGGAAATTAGGCCCGACTCGGTCAAGAACTGTCGAATCAACTCCCTTTTATTGGAACCCAAGGTTTTACGGACTCCCACCTCTTTGGCCCTTTTTAGCGAGTACGCAGTAGAAAGGTTCATGAAATTGACACTCGCCAGTACGATAAGGAACAAACCAATAAAGCAAAGAATATAGACGTTCTGTATGCTGCTATTCGCGCTCATCTCCGATTGACGGTTTGAATTCAAATGAATATCCGTGAGTGCCATAGTGTGATATCGCAGATAATTCCCTGAAGCCTCAAAGGACTCCTTGGTCATCCCCGGAAAAAATTCCTGGGCCCAAGGAAGCATATAGCGTTCCAACATTCCCTGTAAGAGTTCGTCAAAATCATCTATGTTGGCTAACGGGATCAGTTTGACGAACGTGAAGTAATTACTGCTACCCCAGTTGTCGGATCTTGAATCCGGGTAGCCTGCCATCGCCATAAAGACCGTATGGTCTCTCAGAAATGAATTTTTTGGTAAATCGTCGATGACCCCGGTTACGGTATAGGTGTCGGTGTTGTTTAAGATTATATTTTGTCCTAGGGCATTACGAATCCCAAAATGCTTTTCGGCCGCTGTTTTGGTAAGAACCAGCGTGTTGGGCTGTGTCAAGGCCGTCTTTGCATCACCGACGAGTAAGTCGATTCCAAAAAAGTCAAAAACCGTAGAATCGGCAAAGGTGACCCTAAGCTCTTTGGTATTCGCCTCGGTACCACTTTTTCTGAGCAGTAGACTTCCTCGATCTCGGAATCGTACCGTGGATTCTACCTGGGAAAAATCCCGTTGCATGGCAGCTGCCATGGGAGCGGCTGCCTCGGAGGCTTTCATTTCGGCCCCTCCAAACTTGATATCGGAATCGATTCTATAGATACGGTCGGCATCGGCGAACATCTTGTCAAAACTCAGTTCGTCGTAGATGTATAAGGCAATAAGAAGCGCCCCGGCCATACCTATGGCCAATCCGAAGGTGTTTAGGAAGGTAAAAAAAGGTTGTTTTTTTAGGCTTCTCCAAGCGATTTTTAGATGATTTTTAAACATGGCTCTCGTTTTTTGATGATACTTCTTACTTAGTTATTCGGTTCGTAGACTATTTACCGGGTTGGCATTGGCCGCTTTGATCGCCTGGAAACTCACGGTCAAAATGGTGATGGCAAGTGCTCCGATTACTGCCAAAACAAATATCCACCATTCGAGAATGACTCGATACGGATAATCCTGTAACCATCCGTTCATCACGTAGTAGGAAATCGGTATGGCAATAAAACAGGAGATAATCACCAATTTTAAAAAATCTTTAGAAAGCATGTTCCAGACGTTGAAAACCGAAGCTCCCAAAACCTTACGCACCCCTATCTCTTTCGTGCGCTGTTCGGCCACAAAGGATGTTAGCCCGAAAAGGCCCAGACAGCTGATGAGAATGGCAAGGGCCGTGAAAATGCCCGATAAAGTACCGATACGTTCTTCCGCGGCGAATTTTTCCCCATATTCATCGTCTACAAAGTCATATTGAAAGGGGATGTCGGGAAAATGTTCGGTAAAGACCCGCTCGATAGTTGCCAGATTCTGACTTGCACTTTGGTTCGGGTTCAATCGTAGGTTGTAAAAACTCGAGTTATTGAATCGATCATATACATATACCCCTTGTTTTACCGGTTCATAGGGTGACTGGGCGATCATGTCCTGTACCACCCCTATAATTTTGAGGGGTGGGCTCGGGTCTTCCTCGTCATCATCCTTTAAAAATTTGCCTATGGGATTGGCCATCCCTAGGTATTTCTTTGCGGTTTCATTGATGAGGACCCCTAGGGAATCGGAGGCAAACTCACGCGAAAAATCCCTTCCCTCAATAATTTTCAGATTCAGCGATTTGGCGTATTCCGGAGAAATCTCGGTCCACGCTAGATCTTCTTGAAAGCCCTCGGGCTTTCCCTCCCAGGTAAACCCGCCCCTGTTCGACCATATCCTGGTGGTAGGGCTGCTGGAAGTTGACATTTCTATGGCCGCTCCTGATGCTAAAAACTCATCTCGCATCAAGTCGTATTTTCCAAAAAAATCCTCGCTGAATGTCGGAATTTGAATTAAACCTTCCTTGTCATACCCTACAGGTCGGTTTTTGGCATGATTGATTTGTTGCATTACGATGACCGTGCCGATTATAAATGCTACGGACACGGTAAATTGGAGCACTACCAATATCTTTCTGGGCAACCCCGCATATTTTCCGGCCTTAAAGGTGCCTTTCAGCACATCGACCGGGCGAAAAGAGGAAAGGTACAATGCTGGATAACTGCCAGCCAATAGTGCCGTAAAAAGTACAAAAGCCAAGGAAACGACCCAGAACGTACCATTCGACCAAGGGAATGCAATCTCTTTTCTGGCCAAATCATTAAAGCCGTTCAAAGACAATAAAACGATTAGGATGGCGAGTACATATGCAAAAAGGACTACCAGGAAAGACTCACTTAAGAATTGATAAATCAGTTGCCGTCTTTGAGATCCGATCGACTTTCGGATGCCGACCTCCTTGGAACGCTTTTCGGAACGGGCCGTGCTCAGGTTCATAAAGTTGATACAGGCCAGAAGAAGTACAAAGGCTCCGATAATTCCAAAAAGCCAAACATACTTGATCCGTCCCCCCACCTGTTTTCCATTTTCAAAATTACCCCTTAGGTACCAGTCTTTCATGGGAAAGAGGAATATCTGGGGATTGAATTCAGCCGTGTCTTCGTTCAAATTCTTCTTTACATCCCTAATAGTAGCCGAAACCCGATCCATATTGGCATTGTCGGCAAGTTGTACAAACATCTGAAAGGAGTTATTTCCCCAGTTGTCTTCCGCTTCCTGCACCCACTCACGGTAGGCGACGTATTGGTCCCAGGGAATAAGGTACTCCGTATCGTTAAAAGAGTTGTTGAAGGGAATATCCCGATACACGGCCGTCACCATTAGGTCGTATTGATTACTGGCTTTAATGACCTTACCGATGGGGTCTTCTTTTCCGAAAAGGGCTTCCGCCGTAGACTCCGACAGCATGATGGAATTGATTTCCCGTAGACCGTCTTTTTCCCCTTTGATGATTTCCAGTTCCAATAATTCAGGGGCTTCCCGCTGCATATAGTTCCCGGGTCTGGAGAGACTCTTGTCCCCATATTTCAGGTAGAGGTCATTGGTCCACGACGCCATTACCAAATATTTGAAGTTATCCCCGTAACCTTCCCTTAATGCCTTTTCCAAAGGCCGTGGCAGTGCCTGGCCGGTACCGGTCTCACCATTGAAGGTCTGGGATTGGTACACTTGGGCAATTTTGTCCTTTTTCTTAAAATAGTTGTTGTATGCAAGCTCGTCATTCACCCAGAGCCCAATGATTAATGTAACGGCCATCCCCAAGGCGAGTCCACCAATATTGATGGCAGAATAACCCATATTTTTCTTGAGGTTCCGCCAGGCGATTTTTAGATAATTCTTAAACATGATTTTCGTTTTTTGATGATGGTTCAGATGCTATTTCATTCAGCGCGCAAACTTTTTGATGGTTGTATCAGAGCCGCCCCCACCGATTGATAACTGATGGTCACCAGCGCAATAATAAGTGAAAGGACCCCTGCCATGACAAAAATCTCCCAGCCTATCTTTATAGGATATGCAAAATCCTCGAGCCACCGGCTCATCATGAACCATCCTATCGGTACCGCAATTAGAATTGCAATGAATACAAGCCTTAAAAAGTTGAGGGTGAGCAAGGTATAAATGCTCTTGAAAGGGGCCCCGAGTACCAATCGTATACTAATTTCTTTTTTCCGCTGCTCTACCAAAAAGGCGGAAAGGGCAAACAGCCCTAGGCAAGCAACCAAAATAGCAAAAACCGCAAAGCTGTTGAATATTTTGCCTATGCGCCTAACATCCTCATGCATCAAGGCAAAGTCTTGATCTAGAAAAGAATATCTAATTGGTTGATTGGGAGCATTTTTCCGCCAAATCGAAGTGATCGATTCCAACGCGTCATCCATTTTTTCGGTGTTCAGTTTTACCGTTACAATATCCCTGCTATTACCAATAGTAAGCACTAAGGGAACAATTTCTTCCTTTAAATTATTTAAATGAAAATCCTCAACGACACCGATGATTGTTTTATGCTGGCCGTTGGACACTTTTTCACCGATAGGATCCACAAAGCCCAAGCCCCTTGCCATTGATTCATTGATGATGGCAGCGTCGGTAGAATCCGATGCCAGTTCACGGGAAAAATTTCTTCCTTTTTTCAATTGAATGCCCAATGTATTGAGATAGTCATGGTCGATTCTCCAGAGCTGTCCTCCTACTGCTTTTTCCTGTTGTTCCATGCCTGCTTTCCAAAACGGATTCATATTTCGTTTGGTTCCCTCTACCGGTAAATAATCACTTATGGAAACATTTACCACTTCGTTGACCGTCAACAGCTGTTCCTTAAAGTTTTGAATCTTATCACCCAAAGTATTGGCGCCCTTGATGAGTAGTACTTGTTCTTTATCATACCCCAGTTTTTTACGTAGGATATAATCCATTTGCTTATGAATGATAAGCGTGCCTATAATTAAAATGATCGAGGTGGTAAATTGAAAAACGACCAGACCACTGCGGAGTCTTCGACTCTTGCTACCAGCACTTATGCTTCCCTTTAAAACAGTAACGGGTCGAAACGAGGACAGATAAAATGACGGGTATAGTCCGGCAGATACCCCTATCAGTAAGGCAGAAATCGTCAGGGTCGGGATAAACCACCATTGCCCCCAGGGCATGGTGATTGATTTTGCGGCCATACTATTGAAATTTGGTAAGAGCAGCCACGCCAATAAAGTTCCCAAAATAAAGGAAAGGGCGCTGAACAGAATGGCCTCGGTCAAAAATTGGAAAACTAAATTGGTCTTGAAGGCTCCCACGGTTTTTCGCAGTCCTACCTCTTTTGCCCTATTAGCCGATTTTGCGGTGGATAGATTTATGAAGTTAATACAGGCCAACAGCAGAATAAAGCCCGCTATCGCCGCAAATAGCCAAATAAAGCGAATATCGCCATGTTTGAATCCATCATTGATATCAATAGATTTAAGATGAATTTCAGCAATAGGCTGTAACCCGAAGGTCGTGTTTTTTAAATATTCAATGGCACTTATACTTCCCATCTCGCGGGCCAGGGGAGCTAGATAGTCCTCTACGATAGCGACCAATTTTTTTTCGAGATCAGCCGTATTAACGCCATCCTCCAATAATACGTAGGTGAAATAGTTTTGTGCTGCCCAGTTGTCGTCTTCCCCAGGATAAAAATCCCTCCCTTCGGTCGTTAGTAAAAAGTCATAATCAAAGTGGGAATTAGTATCCGTCTCTTGCATCACACCGGTAATTCTGTACGATTTCGCAGGATCATTGTCTAGTACGACACTTTTGCCAATCGCATTACCTTCCGGAAAATATTTTGCTGCCTTATCTCCTGAAATGACAATGGTATTTGGTTCTGACAGTGCATTTTCCGAATTCCCTTGGGAAAAGGGTATCTCTAAAATCTCGAGTAATTCTTGATCGACAAAGACAAATCCTTGTTCGAAATTGCTCTGGTCATCACCTTCTAACCGAAGTTCTTTACTTCCTGCCCCAAAAAGTTCACTGTTCAAAAGTCTTCCCGACTTTTTGATTTCCGGAAAATCGGCCGTAAGCGCACGTGCGAAAGGAGCGGGATGCCACGCATCCTGCTCTAATTCCCCGTCTACCACGGATTTTGTATACACTCTAAAGATGCGATTCTTCTTAAGATAGTGCCGGTCGTAGGCGAGTTCGTCGGAAACGAACAATGTAATCAATAGGCAAGCAGCAATTCCTATGGCAAAACCTCCTATTTTGATAAAGGTAAATAGCTTGTCTTTTTTTATGTTCCTCCAAGCTATCTTGAAATGATTTTTGAGCATGACGTTCGTTTTTTGATGATGATTGCTATTGATCGATGAATAAATCTCCTAAACCTACATCATGGCTCCCATGGCCCTGTTCTGGCTTTCGGTCACAATTTGCCCATCAAATAGGTTGATGACCCTATGGGCATAGTGGGAATCGCGATCGGAGTGTGTCACCATTACAATGGTGGTACCTTCCTGGTTCAGCTCGGTCAATAGATTCATAACTTCGATTCCGTTTTTTGAATCCAGGTTTCCCGTCGGCTCATCCGCCAAGATCAGCTTGGGATTGGTTACCACCGCACGCGCAATGGCCACCCGTTGTTGCTGACCCCCGGAGAGTTGATGTGGAAAGTGTTTTTCGCGATGGGCTATTTTCATACGCTCCAACACCGTCATTACCTTCCCACGTCGCTCGGCTTTTTTCATTTTGAGGTAAATCAGCGGTAATTCCACATTCTCGAACACGGTAAGCTCGTCGATCAGGTTAAAACTTTGAAATACGAATCCCAAATTACCTTTTCTAAGTTCGGTACGCTGGCGTTCCTTGAGGCCTCCTACCTCGTGGCCGGCAAATTGATAGCTACCTTCCGTGGGGTTGTCCAGCATACCGATGATATTGAGGAGGGTGGATTTACCACAACCAGAAGGCCCCATGATCGCGGCAAATTCTCCCTCTTCTATTTTCATGTTTACATTGTTCAAAGCCAAGGTTTCCACTTCCTCGGTGCGAAAGCTCTTTTTTAAATTCTGAATTTGTATCATTTTTTGATCGATTTATTGTTTATGCTACTTCTAAAGATGAATATATGAGTCTTTGTGTGACAGTATTCCCTTGAATTTTTAATTCATTTTTTTTGTTATTTCAGCACTATTCTTTCGGCCTCTCCGAAACTATCATAATTACTGGTGATTACTTGTTCCCCAGGGTCCAAGCCTTCCAACACCTCATAATATCTGGAATTTTGCTTACCAATACGAATCGGTCGTTTCAGGGCCTCTCCCCCATTGGGATCTACCACAAAGATCCATTGCCCGCCGGTACTTTGGAAAAAACTCCCCTTTGGTAATAAAAGGGCATCGGATGACTCTCCCAACTGTAATTTGATGTTGTAGCTTTGACCGGTCCGGATGGTCTCAGGTTTTTCATCGGTAAATACGAGGTCTACCTTAAACTTACCGTTGCGTACTTCCGGGTACACTTTTCGAAGCCGTAAAGGGTATTCCTTCCCGTTTCTTTCCAGAACAGCGGTAAGGTCCCGAATCACCCTGTCTATGTAATGTTCGTCAATACTCGCTTCTATTTTGTAATCGGTGAGCACATTGATCTGGCCAATACGCTGGCCTTGGGAGATATTCTGTCCTATTTCCGCATCTAAAAAGCCTAATTGTCCGTCGGCAGGGGCACGAACGTTCAAGTGGTCCAAACGTTGATACACCATACCCAAGGTTTTTTGCATTCTTGCCAAATCGGCATCCAATCCCGTCAATGAAGTCTTTCGCAGTTGATCATCGTTCTCGGTCTGTAATTTTATAATATCATATTGTTTCTTGGAAAGTTCATAGTTCTCCTTTGATAATAAGTAGGCTTCCTTTGAAATCAACTCCTCGTCATATAAAGCCTGGTTTTGTTCAAAATTCCGTTTCAACCGTTGCAGATCCGTGCTGGCGGTCGCCAATGACCGTCGTCCTTCTACCTGACGTTGATCAAAGGTCAACTTGGTAGATCGGAGGTCGTTCTGTTTTAGGGCTAGGTTGCTTTCGCTGGCCAAAATCTGTTCGTAAAGATTCATGTTCTCCAATTTGAGGATGATATCCCCTTTTTTGACCGTTGCCCCTTCCTCTATCAATTTTTCGGTAACGCGTCCACCTTCATACGCATCCATATAAATGGTCGAAATCGGCGCCACATTCCCGTTGATAGTGATGTAATCATCAAATTTGCCCTGACTTACTTCGGCAATGGAAAGTTTGTCTTTTTCGGTTCTAAAGGTAGCGACCGAATTTCCGAAGATCAATTGATATCCCGCAAAGAGCAATAAAAGCCCTAGGGCAATATAGCCGTAATGTTTGGGGCGTAATCCTTTTTTCTTCTCGAGTTGTATGTCCATTTACGTAGTTCCTTTTAATGCTTAATTGATATTAAAAACCGGAAGCCCTCGGTAGAAATTCAACGTACTCCTATTGATTTCCGACCGCATCCTTACCTGAAGGTTCTGGTTCTGTGCGTTGGCAAACAGGTTCTTCGCCGTAAACAGTTCCAGGGCATTGATGAGTCCTTTCCCATATCTTTTTTGGGCGATGGCGAAAGCCATACGCTGTGCTTCCATATTTTTGGTGGTTTGCTCGTGTTCAACCAAAAGTGCGTCATGTTCCTGAACCAAGGTCTGAATGGTCTGATAGACCAGTTGCTCCTGTATTTCCAAATTGTTCTCTGCACGCTTCCGTTCTATTTTCTGTTGTTTGACCCTAGATCGGGCCGACCAGCCATTGCTGATGGGAATATTGAGACTCACTCCAATAAACTGAAAGGTGTTGTCGCGAAACTGGTCCCTAAAGGGTACCGTAACCCCGAGTGTATCCCTTGTGGTCTCAAAATAGCCGGTTCCGACCCCACTAAAAAGGGAGAGCGATGGATACAACCGCCCTCTTTCGGCAGCCAGTTGTTTTCTTGCTGCATTGGCCCTCAATTCGCTTGCTTTTAGTGACGGTAAAAAACCAGTGGTTTCCGAATAAATGGAATCTACGTGCATTTCCGTGTCTTCCATCGATAACTCATTTTGGATTAAATCGCTTTGAATGGAAATTTCCGTAACCCCTTCGAGATTCATTTCTTGGATCAATCGCAGCTTGGCCGCTGCCAATTGATTTTCACTTTGGGTCAGATTCAGGCTATCGGTAAGCAAAAGCGATTCGGCCTCGTAACGATCTGCCGCGGCCAAAAGCCCCAGTTCGATCTGCTTCTTTACCAAATCCAGATTTGTTTGCGAAACAGCCAATTGCTCCTTTGAGATGGCCACCAGCCCCTCAAAAAATTGGATGTCGTAAAATGCCTGCATCACCCTAAATGCCAATAAATATTTTTGCTGTAGAGCATCTTCTTTTGTGGCCTTATAAAGGAATTTGGAGGCTTTGATAGTGTGCAACCTTTGGAACCCTTGAAAGAGGCCGATAGACGCTTCCAAGGAATAATTATTGGAGAAAAAGTCGGTAGTGACGACATCGTTGGTAAACGGATCGGTACTGCGTCCGAAATTGATGGTATAATTCGAGCTGGCACTGATGTTGGGCAACAGGTTACGAATAGATTGTTTAAAGGTTTCCTTGCCGGAGGCTTCGGTATACTGAAAATCCTTTAATTGCAGATTGTGTGAAAGCGCATACGACACGCACTCATCCAACGTCCATTTTTCTTGGGCCATTACACTACCGCCGATCAAGAAAAAGAGCAACACCATGGTTTTCGTTTTTTGAAACATATTCATTATTGGTATGCCATTTGGACAACTATTGGTGTGCCAAGAATATAAAATTCTACAAATCAGAAGTTTAAAGAACGGTAGCGTCGTTAAATTGTTGACAGCTGTAAAATAATTGTACAGATATTGTCAAAAAATTGGACACTTAGTAGTGATTCCGATTTTCAAATCGTAGTTTTAAAATGTCCTTTTGAATCTCCCTAGTATGTTGGATGCAAAAATTTTGGTGGTCGATGATAATAAAAGCGTTTTGAGCGCTTTGGAAATTTTGTTGCAGTTTGAATACAAAAGTGTGAGCACCTTATCGAATCCAAACCAGATACCATCGTTTAAGGATTTAAGGGATATCGACATCGTTTTATTGGATATGAATTTTTCGGCTGGTGTCAATACCGGAAATGAAGGATTGTTTTGGTTGCGGGAGATCAAAAAGAAAGTTCCTGGGATATCGGTTATCATGATGACAGCATACGGCGCAGTGGACCTGGCCGTACAAGCCCTCAAAGAGGGAGCGGCCGATTTTGTTTTAAAACCGTGGAACAACGACAAATTGCTCGCTACCGTAAAATCGGCCTATGCATTACGAAAATCGCGAAAGGAAATCGATCAACTTAAACAACAAGAAAACAATCTAAAGCAGGTAATCAACCAGAATAAGGAATATATCATCGGTAATTCAAGAGCACTACATGCGGTGTTGGGACTCGTAAGAAAGGTCGCCAAAACGGAAGTAAATGTCTTGATAACCGGAGAGAACGGTACTGGTAAAGAGCTAATTGCCCGGGAACTACACCGACAATCGTTGCGAAATGGCGAAGTATTTATATCGGTCGATATGGGGTCGATTTCCGAAAATCTTTTTGAGAGCGAACTATTCGGACATATGAAGGGAGCATTTACGGATGCCAAGGAAGATCGCGCCGGAAAGTTCGAGGCGGCTAATAAGGGAACCTTATTTTTGGATGAAATCGGAAACTTGTCGTTACAGACTCAAGCAAAGCTTTTATCGGCTATTCAAAACAAGATTATCGTTAGGGTTGGTTCCAATCGACCGATACCCGTAGATATTCGTCTGGTGTGTGCGACCAACGAGAATCTGGACCAAATGGTCGCGGACGGACTTTTTCGGGAAGATTTGCTCTACCGAATCAATACCATACAGGTCGAAGTACCGCCATTACGGGAAAGGCAAGGCGATATCCTGCTATTGGCGGATTTTTACCTAAACAAATTCAAGTCCAAATATGGGAAGCAGGGATTGCGCATGAACCAAGACGCCCAAGATAAATTGTTGGCCTATGCCTGGCCAGGGAACGTACGTGAATTATTGCATACCATCGAGCGCGCCGTCATCCTATCGGAAGGAAATGTTCTAAAGCCCAACGACTTCCCCCTTCATGTGAAAGCGAGTATTACCTTAGATAGTGGCCCTACCACCTTGGAAGAAATGGAACTTTTGATGATTTTGAATGCATTGGACCAACATGAAGGAAACTACAGTGCGGCGGCGGATCAGCTTGGTATTTCAAGGCAAACACTTTATAACAAAATGAAGAAAATGGGTAAATAGGACCTATGCGTTTCCAAAGATTTAAAAGTGATACTCAAATGTGGTACCTTTTACCCCTTATTGCAAATTTTGGACCTGTGGTTTATTCAGACACTTGAACTTATAAAATGGTAAGTCGCAACATTTATTTACAGCTCATACTTCGTATAATCCTCATTTCCCTTTCCGCATTATTATTGGCCTTCTTTTATTTTAAGACGAAATACGTTCTCAGCGGTTTTTTCCTTTTGATACTTGTTCTTCAGACTATTTTTTTAATCCAATACATCAATCAGACCAACAGAAAAATCGCCTACTTCTTTGATGCGATCAAGAACGAGGATTTTACGCTTCGGTTTCCCGAGAAACTCAGTGTCAAATCATTGGAAGAACTAAATCACAGCCTCAATATGTTAAATGCGATGATTCAGGAGATTCATCTTAAAAAACAGGCGCAGGAACAGTACTATCAGGAAATTATAAAGCAAGCGGCCATCGGTATACTTACCATCAATTCAAAAGGACATATTCTTTTTGCCAACCGCACCATTGAGAAGCTTTTGAACTACCATCCGTTGAACCACATTAAACAATTCAACCAAATCGACCCAAAGTTGTACGCCCTTTTTGCCGATATACAGCCTTTCGAAGGCAAAATATTTCAATTGGCCAATGAACGGGAAAACTCACAGTTGGCCTTAAAAGCCACTGCAATCACGGTGGACGGCAAGTCTCTTTTGTTGGTTGTAGTTCAAGATATTCACAAGGAACTGGACGAAAAGGAAACCGATTCCTGGGTGCGCTTAATCCGGGTATTGACACATGAAATCATGAACACGATCACTCCTATCACCTCGATATCCGAGTCGATATTGAAATATTACAAGGGAAAAAATGGCCTGGTCTCCGTAAAGGAATTTAACGAAGAGCAAATTTCCAATACCGTTAAAGGGTTGGAAGTTATCAAAGAGCAAGGAGGAGATTTAATGCAGTTTGTGCAATCGTATCGCAGCTTCCTCAGTTTGCCAAAACCGGATAAAGCGCTTGTTTCCGCACAGCGACTTTTAGACAAAGTGTTGCTTCTGATGAACCAAGAAAACGTACAAGGAAAGGTTGATTTCAAGGTTCAAGTGAAACCGAAGGACTTGGAACTTTTTATAGATGAAAAACAAATTACCCAGAACTTGGTTAATCTTAGCAAAAATGCCCTTCAATCCCTCGGTGAGAAAGAAAACGCAATGATCAAACTGAGTTCCGGGATAACGCGGCAAGGAAAGAAGTTTATCGAGGTATGGGACAACGGACCAGGAATACCTCCTGAGCTGATCGACGAGATTTTTGTTCCTTTTTTTACCACTAAAACCACAGGTACAGGAATCGGACTCAGCTTGTCCAAACAAATCATGCACCTCCATGGCGGAAGCATCAAAGTGCATTCGGCCCCTTCCAGAGGAACTTCTTTCGTGATGACATTCGCCTAGTCTCTTAGGCAAAGGCTATCACATCTGGCGGCGCGCAAAATCATTCTCGATCGTTTCCATGACCCAATTGGTAAGTTTTCGTACCAACAGTCCCTTGAGCGTTCCGATAATACCTCTCAGGAACCAGCTATCGACCCGTTCGTTCAGTTCTGCGGTGATTACGGCCCGAATTCTTTTTCTAAGCGGTTTTTTTAATGTCTTAAATCGTTCCCTATCTAGTTTTGGAAAGGAATCCACGGTATAATAATAGGGGTTTGTATCCCCGGTTAGGCGACTGATATCGGGAATAATGGGCATGTAAACTTTTTGTTCACCCGTAATTTTGTCGGTAATGGTTCTTGAAAATGCTTCTACCGCCTCGGGATCGACCTTTTTAAAAAGATATATAGGCGCTGCTTTGTCATATTCAAGAAAATTGAAAGCTCTCAGGAAATTACGGGCATTATCACGCCCCAAAAAGAAGTCATGTATTCTGAAATCCAAATCCAGGAAACCTCCAAAGCCACCTATACCGCCCGTTGCCAAAGGCGGATGTGGTTTCAATTTTCCGGGACTTTCCCATTTAATGGGAAAAGCCAATAATTTGAAAAGTCCGTTACCATAACTGTCATTGCGTTTATTTCTGGCTTGATCCAAAATAGTTGGGATCAGTTTTCCCAAAGAGGATAAAAGGCCCGACCGTAATGGTTCTTGATCCCCATTGGCCGGCTCTTCAAAATTTGGAAACGGATCGATCATAATGGTACCGAATTTTGGTTCCTTTGGGTCGTAACCTTCATGATTGGCAATCAGTTGTCTTATGACTTCATCGAAAGGCTCGTTGTTTATGGCTCCGCCATCGACACCGGTAAACCTGAAGGTATCCCCGTCGTCATCAAACCTGATATCGGTGTCGGAACTAAACGCCTTTCTTTTCGATAAATTAGACTGCACATATTTTGACGAGAATTCATGTTCAAAATGTCGTGGTGCCAATCCTATCGGAAAGGCACCCGTAGCCTTGGTGGTTTTGATCAGTAACGCCCTGGAATCATTATCATTTGGGGAAAACGGTAAGTATTCGTCCTTATCCTTGGATGGATCGTAGGCAATCTTGAAATGGGCCACTATGTCGTGATTTCCAATACGATGCCCGGGGGTCGTGTCCATAAACTTGGATTTGATACGGCTAAAATTAACCGTGTACGCCAAAGGCTGTAGGCTTGTGACCGTAAGCAATACATGCAAATCTTTGGACACGTATTTGGGAAAATTATGTGGGCCGGCATCTGAAGGAAGATTGTTGAATACCCTTTCCGCAATCGTGTCGATAGGTTTTGAATTCAACAATGAAGGGGCTCCCTTTTGACCTTTAAGGTCATCGATTTCGAGCATTTTCCTAAAGGTAGTTTTCCTTTTATTTCTATCCTTTTCGGTCATGTCGTCATCCAGAAAAACCCAACTGTCGTATAGTATGTTTCCTGTTTTGGTATACGATACCTCCCGAACAGGTTTCATTTCCTTATAATGAAACATCAAGGCAGTGATCATACTTACCATACCCCCGGCAGAAGCACCGCCAATAGCATCAATTTGTACATTGTACATGGGAATTCGCTTGTCGAATTGTCCTTGAACGGCATTTCGGTTTTTCTCCTTGGCTTTTTCCCACTCATTCAGGGCCTCCAGAACGTAGTCCATAAATCCAGCGGTATAAGCTCCCGCAGAAACTGCCCCGGCCATTGTAATTCCCAAGTGGAAGGTAGGTTCGGTTGTACTGCTCATTTATAAGTTGATTTATTGTTAAGTGATTCAAGTTAAACATCGATTTGAAACCACAGTTTGCGCTGTGATTTCGGCGTATATGAGGGCTAATCAGACTTCAACGTTCAATAGAACGAGTATATATCGGTCGGGGTACTTTATCATCAGGGGGAACTTATAGGGGAAGTCTCAATGGGAAGCGATTGCCTCCCTACTTGTTAAAGTATGAAAAATCTTCAACAATTAAAGGGATTTATCCAAAATTATAAGGGTTTCATTATTCAGGGGTGGTGCCGCTCATCTTAGTTATGGGGGAAAGCATAATTTTACTAAACGCTACTTCGGAACCTTCCGCCTGTATTGCAATCTGACCTTTGTCGACCGTAGCGTTGTATCCATAATTCACCAAATCGCCATTGACCCACACCTTTACTTTGTCTTCAAGGCATTCAATGATCATGGTATTCCATTCCCCCAAAGGCTTCTCGGAACCGTCCGTTAGGTTTTTGACCCTCCTTGCCTTTCCCTCTGTAATGCCCCAATGCTCCTTTGGCCCTCTTCTTTCAATCATATTGTCGGTTACTATGTCTTCTACAATGCACCAGAAGTCACCTGCATGTTCATGCATCATCTGTACTTCAATAGATTTGGGAAACATTTTATATAACGACCTTGGTGTCGAAGCGTGTACGAGAACCCCACAGTTCCCCGGTTCTGCCACAAAGCGATAGGCTATCTCTAACCGGTAGTTCTTATAAATTTTGTCGGTAATCAGATGTCCCTGAGGCGTTCCAAGACTCACGAGCATACCGTCCCGCACGATAAACGGATTAATCGCACTGGGAATACTATCCATCGTGGGAACATCGATATGCCAGCCATCGAGGTCTTTACCATTGAATAAGTTTTTGGAAACCTGCGATACACAGGACTGGCTAAAAACGATAGCCCCCAACAGCAAAAGAATCCTAGTATTTGTCTTTCGGTACTTCATACAGGACTGGTGCCATGATCCCTTGTTTTACCAGATATGCCCTATTCCTCTTAAAGTGTGCCTTGGTCACACTGTTCAGATATATTTCGAGAACTTCCATCCCCAATTCCGCCCTTCTTTTGTTCACATTCTTTGGATTTTCCAGATTCTTGGGAAACGCCTGTCCTTTTTCATTGTAATCAAGTTGCGTACCGTAAACTTGCGGTCTGTTTGTATTGATACGTACCCTGTCTACCAGATACCCGTAGTTTTGGGCATTGGCATTGCCTTTGTCGACCTCTTCCTTGAGCAAAAGCAACACTTTTTGCTGAAAATCGGGGTTCCAATCTGCATGTTGTGCTATCAACCAAAAACTCAAGGAACCCTGTTTGCCCACCAAATCGAAACCGGGGTACCCACGTCGATCAAGAATACTGTCTAACACCTTAATATGAAGCCTACTAATACTATCCCTCGCCTTATACCAATTTTCCCAATCACCCTGATATTTTCCTTGGGGTTGGCCTGCATAGTATTGATCGACCTTTTTCATCGCATCTAGCTTTGTTAGTAAGACACTATCGAGGGTCTCTTTGGGCCGTTGAAGGTCTTTTTGCGCATGTAGGTCTCTAACTGGGCATAAAATGAACGAGCATAAGACACTGATCCAGAGAATCTTCATTGGAAAAGGTGTTGATTTTCAAAAAAGTTACTTATTTTCCCCGATTGTTACAACCCCTCGGAACCATAGGAAGGTAGTATGTATTTTTCTGTCAACAATCCTTGGGAAGACGCCAGTCTTGCTTTTTATTGTGCGGTATCCGTACTGAATTAAATTTTGCTGACCTTAACGGCATTCATACCACGGGCTCCTTTTTCCAATTCGAAGCTTACGGTGTCGTTTTCTACTATTTCATCGATCAGCCCACTTACATGGGTAAAGTATTTTTCGTTATTCTCCGTGTCTATGATAAAACCAAATCCTTTGGAATGGTCAAAAAAACTAACCTTTCCATTTCTAATCGGGTTGAACTTATCCTCATCCGTTTCCTCTTTTTTAGGAATTCCCAGAACAATATCTTCTGCTTCAACGAGTGTTTTTTGGGTAGGATCAGGCGGTGTATCGGTCAAGTTACCGTTATGGTCCACGTAGGCAAATTGTATTCCTCCACCCTTTTCCTTGGCCTCGGCTCTACGGGCTTCTTTTCTTTTTTGCTTTTCCTCGCGCTTTTTACGTCTTTGTTTTTCCTTTTCAATCTTGTTATAGGTTTGCTGGGATTTTGCCATTCGCTTACTGTATATACGTTAACTAATTTGTATTTAAAAGAAATTTAAAATACGGAACGAATGCAATGGAAAGAAAAATGTAAAAAACAGTTTGTCTATGTTAAACCAGTTAAATCGCAGGGCATATAATTCCCTTGTACTTTAAACCACTACTAAGATAATACTTCCATATTACTAAAACACATTTATTGGCCGGATTATTGCTATTACCGTAAAATGAAGGAGTATTTATCGCATATGGCCCTCATGATTCAAATAGTTTGGATTCGGTTTTGGTAATCAGGTCCAATACCCTTTTCTTCAGACGCTGGGGCTCCAGAATTTTGGCATAGTCACCAAACATAATATACCACCTGGGAAATTCATTTTCAATATCCGAACTCATAAAGGTCATTTCTATCTGATCACCTTTCAATTGCTCCGAAACGAATCCATAACGTTCCCTTCCACTTTTGATATAACGGGCAATGGTTTTATCGACCAGGATACGCACTTTTGTCTTTTTGATGGGTGCGGTTTTATTTCGATACTCTTCGATGGTACCATGCTCCAGACTGAAAAGCTTCTTGGTGCGTTGCACCCGTAACATCCGGTCGGTACGGAAGTTTTGGTAGTCTTTTCGGAAATGGCAATAACCCAGAACATACCAAAAATGGTTTTCATTAAAAATCGCAACAGGCTCAATGGTTCTTTCCGTAGGCTTTTCTTCCCGAAGAGAGCCATATCGCAAGAAAACCTGTTTTTTTTCGACGATACTCTCAAAAAGTATTTCAAGGGCATCCGGACTATTTTCATTGAACAATTTTTGTGTTGGCTCGATAACGACCTGATTTTCCAGGGCCGTAATCCAGTCTTTTTCCTTGCCCCTTAAAACCGATTTTATCTTGAACATGGCAGATTCATAATGTGCGCCCAAGGACCTGTCGGTAAACTTCTGCATCAACTTTTCAGCAGCCAAAAAACTTCCTGCCTCTTCTCTTGTAAACATTACAGGTGGCAGACGATACCCTTCCATCACCGAATATCCTCGGCCAGCCTCACCTACGATGGGCACACCACAGCTTTCGAGCGTTCTGATATCCCGATAAATAGTTCGTAGGCTTACCTGAAAGCGGTCTGCCAATTCCTGCGCCCTGACCACCCGTTTGGATTGTAACTGAATCATGATGGCCACTATCCTATCAAATCGTTTTATAGTATCAACACCCATATCAATAATGTAAACCCCAAATATAAGGCTTCGGATATAAGCCTATTTTATTTTCTTCCCTATGGAATACATGTAAATCACCCATAGCAAACCAGAATTGTATTGCAAAGAAATGAGATGAGGATGACAGCAGTTTGTCAGCAGCTGTCTGTTTTAGTTGTACGGATACTATCATTAGAAAATATCAGTTAGGAAGGCAATCGGAGCAAAAAGAATTTTGATGCCTCAACAGTGTTATTGAATTGGGAAGTTTTGAAGAAAATCTAAAAAAGCTTGACCATAGTTTTATTACTGACAAACTGCTGTCACCGATGCTGGTTAGCTTTATGGCAATGAACTCCTAACGATACGGGTTAATCCCATTTTTAAAACAAACGAATATGAACAATGTATTGGTTTTTAAGACTTCGGTGACCAATTCGAGAGAAGTCCGGAAATTGGAACCCTTGTTGAATCAATTGATTCAGCCACATGGACGATGGAATTTTGATTTGGAAGATTGCGATCGTATCCTAAGGGTAGAGGCGAATGCCGAGATCAGCCAAGCTGTAACCGCGCTCATGAATGCTTATGACTACCAATGCCATGAATTGCATTGATGGGCTCTTACCAATTTGGTTGGACAGGATTGTAAGAGCGAAAGGAAAACAGATTCGGGAAAAAACTAGGCATCGGGTTTGGTAGCGACCACTACCCACATTTGTTTTTCGTCCTCATGATTCCAGGTGCCAAAATCGGTAACTTCCTTACCGACCAAAAACCCTGCATCACCTAGCTCTTGTTTTACATACTTTGGGGATAACGTATGCGCAAGTGCTTGTTCCTCTCTTCCTTTGCCCTTTTTATGGGCCTTTAACTTTTCTAGGATTAAAAGACGCCCACCAGGTTTAAGGGCCTTCTTTATCTTTTCCAATACTGTTGTATAATCTCTGATTTCATGGTAGGTATCGATAAGCATGACCACATCCAAAGAGGAAATCGGGAGCTTTGGGTCGTCCGGGTCGCCAAGAATAACATCCACGTTGGTCACGGCACGTTCCTTTAAATGCTCTTTTAAGTCGTCTAACCGATATAACGATACATCAACAGCGTATACTTTCCCTTTATCGCCTACCTTTTCAGAAAGATGGAAAGTAAAATAGCCTTCATGACAACCCAGGTCAGCTACTTTATTATTCTCGCCAACTTCGGCAAGAGCCATCAACCTGGGGACCTGCATCCAAGTATCCCTATCGTTCCAATCTTCACTGGTGTACTGGGCCTTACATGTGAAACCCACAAGTGAAAAAAATGCCATGTATCGGCACAATTTTATGAATCGCATTCCACTAAGTTAAGACCTGTAAGATTGGTTTTGCTTAAAATACTCTTAAACCTTTACAATTATATCATTTTTCATCCTTATGAATCTGGACGATGTTAAAGAGAATACCATTTATCGTCACGCGAATGCATTTCATTGGGTTTAAACACTTAAAAATGGAGAATTACCTATCTTGCCCTTTCAAGAAAAAATGATGATGATCAAAAGGATTACCCTGTTTATTTTATTGGCTACTTTAAAAATAAGCGCCCAACAGGGCCCTATTAAAGTAGAGACCCAGGAAATTTCGAATCGCTTGGCGTTTTACGCAGTCAATGAAACAGAGAAAGATTATGACGTGATGCTCACCATCAAAGGAACCAACTTTCGCCAGAGTAAGGCCAGACCAAGATATGTAAGGGTTCCGGGAGCTTCGAAGGTGCGCTTAAAGACCATTGTTTTGATGAGGGGAAAGAAACCCAGTTACACGTTTGATTTAAAAGTGAACGATAGCCTTTCAAAAAGGGCCTTGAGAATGGAATTTCAAAGGATTAAAATCAAACCCAAAAAGTCAATTACTTTGTACATTACCGAGCGATGTGTGGGGTGTGATAGCCTCCTACAACCCTTGGAACAAAGCAATTATCTATTCAAAGCCTTAAAATTAAGCGAGAATCCCGCTATCAAAGAACAGTTAAAAAGATCTTTCTCCCAACCCTTGGATTCCATAGAACAACCTATCATTAATCTAGGTGGACGTTTATTCACTACTATAGGGAACTACGACCGGCTTTTGGAAGAGCTCAACAAAGAATGATCTACTTAATCGTTTTGTCACCAAACTTTTCACGCGTAGCCCATTTTCGAGTGGTATTGATGAAATAGACTCCGGTTAACAACACTGCTGCGGCTATCATCGACCGCACAGTAATCTGTTCGTTCAAAAAATACCAGCCCAGTAATAAGGCGATTATGGGATTCACATAGGTCGAGGTTGCCACTTTTTCTGGGGAAACCACTTTTAGCAGGTAATTGAAAGAGGTAAATGCCAGTATACTTCCGAAAACAATCAACAAAAGCATAGAATATAACACGGGAGTACTCCATTCAGTCGGTGAAGTCCATTGCTCACCAAATAAGAAGCTTGCACAGAAGAGCAGCATGCCACCCGTAAGCATTTGATATCCTGTATTGACAAAGTAGTTGATGGGCAAATCGGCCCTTCCCACAAAGAGGCTGCCGTATCCCCAACTAACCATACAGGCGAATATCATAAGCATACCTATTATTGAACCCTCTTTTGAAACGACCTCTTTTTGACCCACCAAAAGATAGATGCCAATGATTCCAAGAACTACCCCTATAATCGACATGGTTTTTATTTTCTTTCCATCGACTACCCACATCAACAAAAGCACCACCAAAGGCTGGGCTGAAATTTCCAGCGCCGCAAACCCACTGTCCACATATTTTAGGGCCCATACGACTACACCATTGCCAAAGGTGAGGAACAAGAAACCCGCAATGACCGTATTGCGAAATTGTTTCTTTGTAATTCCAATATCGATGCCCATTACCTTGCACAATAAAAATATCAACATTCCGGCGACTACAAAGCGCATACCGGCCAACATGAACGGCGGTAGTTCGGTCACTGCGATCTTGTTGAGCAAGTAGGTGGAACCCCAAATCACGTAGATTGCAAAAAATGCAAGGATGATGAGAAGGGTATTCCGCGGTTGGCCCATATAATTGTGATATATATTCCTAGGTTTTTTTATTGCGTCTTCCTTGCAAATACTTTCTTCGTAAATATAGTTACTATTTCTTAGGCCCTTTCTAATTCTTGATGAAATCCCCTACCCTATTAGGGTAACCAAAACGAGCTTACTGAACGCATTTTTTGTTCTTGTTTTGCCAATACACAGCCGTAAATGAAAAATATTTACAGTTCATCCAACCCTCTTACTAACAGCATAAAACAGTTTAATGAGTTGAATATCAAATGAATATGATGTATTATTGCGAAAAGGAAGTATCTATTGAATGTTAAAATTGATATAAATAGTACCTTTTTATGCATAGTACTGTAACAAAATTAATCCTCCGTCGTCTATTAGTTGTAAGTCAATCAAAAAACAACAATACCATGAGAACTATACATCCACATTTAGTACGACCAAAAATATATTTTAGAATAGGATTTGGTTGGAATACAGACAGAAGTTACGAGCAACATATTAAAAAAAACGAAACCCTTAAAAACTAAAAAGATGAAAGCGTCAATCACAAAAACAGCAACAGAATCAAAATCCGGGCAGTATTTTTCCTCCTTTAGCAACAGTAAAAGAGCGCAATGGGCCCAGTTCAGGAACTTTAATCGCTAATCACGATTATCAATCTAACAAAAACATCAAAAAAACGAAAAAAATGAAAGCATCAATCAACAGAACAGCCACGGAGTCCAAAACGTTCAGCTATTTCTCTTCTTTTGGGAACAGTAAACGGGTACAATGGGCGCAGCACAGGAACTTTAACCGCTAATCACGGGTAGCCATCAATCATCATCAAAAAACGAAACAGTCATGAAAACGTTCATCAATCAATCACCCACGGAATCAAGAAGGTTCTCCTACTTCACTAATTTTAAGGAAAGTAAAAGAATCCGTTGGGCCGAATCAAGACACTACCTTCACTAGTAAGGGCCAAAGGCCGATTTCATAGGGGAATATCCTTTCAGTAGGATATTCCCCTTATTTTTTGGGTGGCATCCCTATTCAACAGATACCTGGGTCTTCTCCGATAGGGGTTTTATCTTTCCGTAATAAGAGATACTGGGTCTCGATAACGAGCGTACGGCAACATTCGTCCAACCAGACCCATTGATCATCATGATGACCGTATGTTGGCCAGTTTCGTCCTTAACGACGAACTTCAAGACCAATCGTTTTTTCTTCTCCTTGATTTTTAGGGAGTGACTTTGCCAAACTCCATCGATTTGAATCGATCTGGGACCGTTATAATCCGGAAAACGTTCGACCCCAAAATAGGGCAAACGCGCCTTTACGTGACCCTCATCAATGGCTAAATAATTATCTAAATTAGCCAGACTGAAGCTAGTGGACGTTCTTGGCGTAACAGTATTGGCCTCGAACAGAAAGCTTCCCGATTCTACAAGGTGTAGGGTTTGGGCAAATCGATGGCCCGATTTTTGACTTTTGGTCTGTGCATGGGTTGAAGACAATACTCCCAATAATACCATAAACAATAGCCTAATCATAGCCCTACATTTTAACCTTTTTGTATCAAAAATAGTACCAGGCTATTCCGCAATTAGCGGTAGCCTTATTTGTGAGGGAAATTTCGCTGAGTGATGAACCCTATTGCGGGCCACCACCGCCTCTTTCTCGTCGTAATTGTTTCCACCTGTATTCAGATTTCTTGCGAATCGTGGGAAATTACTGCTGCTTATTTCAACTCGTATGCGGTGTCCTTTTTCAAAATAATTACTGGTGGCCATGGGAGTGAGGTTTATTTCGTAAACCTTTCCCTTTTCCATGAAAACCTCTTTATCATATCCTTCCCGATAGCGTACCCTTTGAATCGTTTCATCTAAATTATAAGCGCTCCCATCGGGATATACATCGATAAGTTTAATCGTAAAATCGGTATCCCTGGCATCCGAGGAAACATAGAGCTTTGATTCGATAAATCCGCTAAGCTCCACTCCTTTTTTCAGAGGCTCCGTAGTATAAACCAAAATATCGTTTCGTGTTTCCATTACCTGTTGGTCAAAAGCACCACCTTCAACCGCATTACCGGTACAACAGACGTTGCCTCCGTAGGAAGGTACCGGATTCATTGGGTCATAAACAAACTCGTCGGGCGTACCGTTATTGCTTGGTTTTGAAGTAACCAACCCTCCGTCGCCGTACAAGCTGTTGGCTTTGCCCTTACTGGTCAAATAATACGTGGTCATTTTGGCTTTCTTGGGTGGCCATTCTTCCGCTGATTGCCATTTATTGCTACCCATAGTGTAGTACTGTATTCGAGGCGTTTTCTGTTTGAATTCGTTTTCTTCCCCCTTTAGCCACCAATCGAACCAAGCGAAGATTTGTTCTTCGTAATTCAATCGTGCGTCGCCCACACTTCGTTCCCCAATGATGGTGTTCTCCGTTGCCCGTGTATATGAACAATGCAATACAGGCGCAATTACAAAATATTGATTATCCCTTACCTCTTCATCCGTGGCATTTTTGCGGACATGGTTGAACAACGCGATATTCGGACTAATAGACACATCGTACCATGAGCCGAACCAAAAGCTAGGAACCCCGATATCCATATCATCATGATAGAGTCCGCCCTCATACCATGCGGAATCGTTGGGCTTTCGAACGACCATCTTATCGAAAATCTCCCTTTTGCCATGAATATTCTGTAGAATATCCTTCATCGGAAGATGGGTAAGGGCCTCTTTCATATCTACCCTTGGGTTTTCGGGAGCCAAATCGTAGAACCTTGAGATACGAATGAGATCTTCTTGGGAGGCCCCTGGGGGAATCCTAGGTTTGTACTTGTCGTGTTCTACCCCGTACAACCAGGCAAAGAACAGCATTTGTTCCGCACCTCCCCGGTACCAGTTGCCTTGTTCATAGTAGTCTCCGACCCTTCCTACCCCGGCGCCAAAAGATTGTGGCACCATTGCAGCATGCGCCGGATGGTCCAAGGCGGCAACGGCCATTTGCCATTCCGCCGTCGAAGAACAACCCAAAGTTCCAATTTTGCCATTAGACCAAGGCTGCTCTTTCATCCAGGAAAAGGCGTCATACCCGTCGGTCAAAGGAGTCCCTAGAATGTCCCATTCGCCTTCGGAATAATATCTGCCCCGTTCATTCTGCACCACATAGGCGTAGCCGTGCTTCACCATCTTCAAAGCAGTCTCCGCAGTTCTGGTACGCCGCTCCCCATCGTTCCAGGAATTAAAGTTATAAGGAGTCCTTGAAAAAATAATCGGTACCTTCTTATTCGTTTTAGGTCTATAAATATCCGTGGCAAGTCGAATACCATCGCGCATGGGCATCATAACCTTCTGATCGACTACGGCAACTTCTTCCAGCTGTGTAAAAACATCTTCCTGGGCCTTTAAAATATAAGGGGAGGTAAGGTAAATTAATAGCCATGCGCAGTTAAGGAAATACAATTTCTTCATAAGTTCCCGGGTTGTATGCATTTGTCGTATTACGTTTCTAAAGTACGAAAATCCCGTGGCAACCCAAGATGATTTTTGCATAACAAAAAACCCCATCCGATTAAGGATAGGGCCTTCTATTTTTTTGGATACTCGTTAGTCCTTTAACGAAAATTCTTCCTCTGTTCCATCGGGATAGATAAGTGTTGCCATATCATCGCAAGTACCATCACCAAAATCAACGGATACTTCCAGTCCGTTCTTGGCCAATACCAAAACACCTGTGCCCACATGTTCACAGCCGAAAGTAGTTTCTAACAAGGTGGTAATGTTTGCAAAATAAGTATTTCCGTTGGCCTCGATAGTCCAGTTACCGTCAAGGGTAAACTTACCCTCACTAAAATTCTCACCGAAGACAAGACCCAAGGTTTTCGCACCTTTTTCCTTGATTACCGAACCGTCGGCCATAATGATGGTCATATCACTGGTAACGTTATAAGTGATGTTTTCGGTATCCGTATTTGAGAATGTGAAGGTTCTCGTACCATTGATGCTAATGTCGCCGGCCATGAAATCGGTAAAGGTGACGCTTATAACGGTGCCGGCATCCCCCATTTCGTAAATTGCGGAGATTGTTCCGTTAAGATTCCCGTCTTCTTCCCCGCAATTAATAAAAGTAGCCGTGAAGCCTGTTTCGGTATAGGTTGCCTCATAGCAGTCTACCGTCTTAGCGGACTTGGCAGATGATTGACCGTTTTGAAAAATTTCGGTGACAACCTCGTCGGTAATCCCTGAAATTTCATCGGCCTCCAAAACCGTTTTGACCTCTGTTTTTGAGAGCTCGGCGGAGTCATTGATCGGATCATCCCCATCCTTGCTACAAGCAAAGACCATCAAAGAGACGGCAGATAATAGCAGTAACTGTTTTACGTTAAAAACGAAGCTTTTCATGTTTTACTAATTAAAGGTTTAGAGGGTAATAACGCCTATAGCCCCTCTTTTAGTGTGAGGCGGTGGGTATTTTAACAATTGGACAAATTGTGGGAGAAGGCAGTCGACCCTTACAGGATTTTTATTTAAGGGTATAACCGTATTGTAAACCTATTATGAATGCTGATTCCCTATCTTCATCTTCGGTACTGCTCTGAAATCTTAGAAAGGCACCGATGTGTCCGGCGTTTTTTATCTTGTATCTTGTTCGCAGGGTAATACGGTATTTATCGATTATTCCATCATCGGTTACGAGGCGATTGAAAAGTTCACCGGACAGGTCCGGATCCAACTTCCAGCCCCTTATATTATAAACAAAACCAGCCTTCAGTCGCAAGAACTGACGGGGGTCGTCATCGACACCGAGTTCGTTTTTATTTTGGTATCTGAAACGATATTTAAGTGTAAATCTGTCTATCTTGTGCCGATATCGCAAGTCGGTATGGTACCTAAGATGATTCTCGTATCCTTGAACACGACCCTGATTATCATTTTCAAAGATGTAGCGAATCCCAAACCGAATATTCAATCCCTTCACTATACGTCTGTTTACCTGAAACTGGCCAAAATATTCATCGATGGTGGCAGAGTCGTCTTTGAGCCGTAGCTGGCCCTCCAGGTCAAAATTCCAAGTTTTGCTAGGTTCATAACCTAATTCGACGGAAGACCATGTTAGAAAGTCCCTGTTTTGGGCCATGGTGATGCTGGTCCATAATAGTACGAGGACGAAGCCTACAAGTTGAAAAGGGAACTTCATGAAGGTCATTTATTTAAACGGGACTTTTCACTGTAATAATAGATAGTGAGCCGTGCAGTATCCCTTAGAAAATCGATATCACCAATCCGTATTCTGTTGATGGAGATTCCAGTTCTTTTTTCCAAATCGGCTTTCAATAGCTCATAATTGTCTGGATGAATGTTCTCTATTTTTTCATAGACAATTTCTTTGCTTACCTCATTTTTTAGCAACCAGAAGCGTTCCAGAATGGTTATTGCCCCCACTACAATCATATTCCCTATGATAATTTCAGCATAGCTCAACTTCTTGTTCGCCAGTGAATTGATGACCGAAACCCCAATGACAACGAACAAATAGGTCATTTCCTTGATTTCGATGGGATCGGTACGATACCGTATGATACCAAAAATGGCGAAGAGCCCTAGTGCCATGCCGATATCCAACTCATATTTTTTTAGCGTAAAACAGATAAAAAACACGATGATGCTTATCAGATAATACGTGAAGAGGTAGTCTTTTCGCTCTGTGGTTGGGTAATACAAATAGCGGATGATGATGGTCAAAAAGAATATGTTAATGGCAAAGCGAAACAACATCTTTAATAAATCGTCATCGTAGAAGGGGATTTCCAAGAACTCCATTAGGCAGCCAGTATTTTATTGATTTTAATGATTTTTTCCTTGAAGGCGTTGTACTTAAGGTCATCGTAAAGACTAGCCATGCCAATACAGTATTTACTGATTCGATAGGGGTTTATGGCATCCTGTTTCAGAATCTGAAACAGCTTACTGGCCCTATTGAAAACTGGTTGTTTAATTTCGGCAATGACCAATGGTCCCATGTCCAGTTCGTTTTCACCATCATCAAAAGAAAGATACATATCGAATGTGGCTCTTTCCCTGCTATGGTCATCGACCAATGTGATACGTTGGAAAGAATTCCGTAGCATAGGAACCAAGGGTATATTGAATCCTGTTTGTTGTGTTACAAAATTCTGGGAGTTCGTTGATAACCTGGTCTGGAAATCGTTTAATTGGTGTCGTTTTTTACTCGTGCGACCCTTATTACTTTTTTTCTTCACCTCCAGAAAATACTTTTTAGATTCGGTGTATTCACGGATGCGCACTTTTATTCTGTTGCCTTTTCCGTTATGATGATCCATATAGAACTTGCGATTGTTCGTATCAAAATATTGATTGTTGTAGTTCTGGGTTCTTAAACCATCAATTTCAAGTACTTTGTAGCGGTTCACGGCATTTTCCAAAATTGGGCAAAGCTGGCTTCCGTGAAACAGAAACTTTGTGTCAATTCGCTCCATCAAGGAAACCCCATTCATTTGACTCAAATGAATGGGCCTATATTCATTGATAACGGCATTCAATTCAAGGGGCCTTGCGGCGGCATCATCCATAGGGGATTATCTTAAGACTAAAGCAAATCTAATTATTAATTTACGATCTTATTGGTTTCGGATATAAAAGGTAACAAAACCGATTGCTCAATACGTTTGGGTGCGTTGCCCTGAACACTCCTTTAGGACTATCTGGTTTAATCGTACAAAAAAGGGAGAAAGCTATCGTTTGAGAAGAAAATGACCTTTTAGCTTGGGATAGTTTTCAACGCTCACAGCGTACCAGTAAGAGCCGGATGGAAGAGCGCGTCCGTTGAAGGTACCGTTCCAACCTTCGCCTGGCGCCAATTGTTTTAGCATCTTTCCGTAGCGGTCAAAAATGTAAACACTTTCCACGATCAGGTCTTCAACGGAATCGACAGACCAAACATCGTTGGTTCCGTCACTGTTGGGTGTGAAAAATCTGGGTATGGAATTTTCCAGGGCCGTGGTCGTAGGCTTGAAGGTATCAAAAAAAAGGGGGGTACAGCTTTCCGACTCCCGAAGCCCTTCACTAGTGCGTATTTGAACGTAAATTCGCGTTCCCTGGGGTAGGTCGTTCGGTAGTTCAAAAGTAGTGGAAAGACCCATATCCCGATTATCGACAATATCGGTACCGGCAGGTCGGGTTCCAACAGAAAGGATATAGGATTCGGCGCCAGGAACTTCTGCCCACGCCAAATTGGTATCGACCGGAACCTCGGTAGACCCGGATTCAGGTAAGATCAGTTCAGCACAATCCGGTGGTGGCAACCCATCGCCCGTGGTAAAGGTTATTGGTTGGCAACCAGGTGCTTCCCCAAATTCGTTGTAAGGTATTATCGTTACATAATAGCGGGTTCTCGGTTTAAATTCCGGAGGTTGTGCATTGGTGCCGTTTCCTACATCTACCTTGTCCCATATCAAAATACCATTTGGATCCCCCTCGTAGATAGTCATCAGATAGCCGTTGGCGTTAAAGTCCCGAATCCAGGTTATATTTGCCGAAACGGATACTAGGGCATCCCCATCTGTAGGATTGATAATTTCAGTACAGCTTGGCACCGTACGAGGAGCGGTCGTGAAGAAAATTTCAGCACACGTGTCATTCCTGTTGGTATCGTTGTACGGGATAATGGACACGTAAATATCACTCTGTGGAGGTAATTGTTGTGGAAACTCAAAGGAAACAACATTACCCAGGTCGCGTTCGTTAAAAATTTCTACCCCTCCCTGCGTTGTTCCGACATTAAGAAGATATCCCGTCGCCCCGCTGGCTTGGTTCCATTCAAACGTAGGGGTCAACGGAACATTGGTATCTCCATTTGCCGGAGAAAGGAGTTGTGTACAATCCAAAGCTTGTCCTAAAGCGAACTGTAAAGGCACCAAAAAAAGGAGCACCATTTTTTTCATTTTCACAGACTATAGCCCTTTAAGATACTAAATCTTCCCAGGTATTGATGTAAAATTGGTCGCTATTGAACGCTGATACTAAAAAACTGAACAAAAAAAATGAAATATATACCAAAAAAGACCGCCAATACGTTGTGTAAATCGTATACGATATACTATTTTAGCAAAATGATTACTAAAACCATCTTTAGGGATCAAGTACGGGAGTATTTGTTGCAGCAAATGCGGGAAGGCAATCTCAATGCGGGAGAATCGGTAAATTTAGCGGCCTTGGCTCGTAAATTGAATGTAAGTGTTACCCCTATTCGGGAGGCATTGACCCAATTGCAGCAATCACAGGTCATCGAGGCCATTCCAAATCGGGGATTTTTCATTAAGGAACTCAGTCATAACGAGGCTAAAAACCTATACGAGCTCGTAGCCCAGTTGGAAGTATTGGCCCTAGAGCAGTCGGTTTTCGACGAAGAGACTATTGCGGCACTTCGGTTACAGCAAAAATTGATACAAGAGGCGGAAGACCCTTTAGATCGAATCAACGCCTACATGGAATTTCACCACCTGTTGACCAAAAATTATCGGAACGCCGTAGCACAACAAATTTTGAGGGATTTAAAAACCCGTGTTTTCCTTTACGAGAAGGCCTTTATGTCCGACGAATCATTTTACTATAACTCGGACAACCAGCACGAGGCCATCATCTCGGCCATCGAGGACAACAACGTACCATCGGCCGCCTTGGTGCTTAAAATGAACTGGTATTTGGTACAGGACTTTATCGAGAAACAGTTGGTAGTTCTATAATCCGGTCAGGACCACTATGATACAATTGTCAGTCTGTATCGACCCATGAGCCAAAGATATTGTTTACTTCCTACGTTTCTCACCTCCTACTCCAACTCGTTCAAAATATCCTCGGCAGAGTTTGTAACACTTTTGTAACAACCATAGCCCCAACGTGTAAAGAAAAACAAGAACACGGCCATTATTGGAAGGTACCACCACCACACCTTGTAATCAACAAAGAGATCCTTCCCTTTTAAAATCATACTAAAAATGGGCAATGAGATAATCATAAACAGAAAACTGATATAGATATTCAGACGTTGAAGCAGCAATAATCGGTTCTTTTCCCTTGTAAACCGTATTAGAACATCCTTGTAATCACTGTTTGCCACATTCACGTTACGAATGGTATGCAAAGACCATAGTATCAGTACTGGAAGAATTACAAGTATCACGATACCTAAAGCACCACAAAGCTGTAAATACCAGGTATCCAATCGATCAAAATGAATCAGGATATAACCTGCCGCCAGTAAGCAAATGATGCTTCCGACAATTTCATATACCGCGATTTTATCAAACTTACGGGAATAGCGTTGTTGTGTCATTTCCACTATAATTTTATGGGTTAATTTTTTCTGTTTATCCAATTCCTGTCCTAGTTGGGCCCAAGTCGCCTGAAGTTCCTCTAGTTCCATAGCAGTTACTTTTGGTTAATCTGTTTTCTTAGTTTTTGTTTAATTCGGGATATTCGGGTTCCTACATTGCTTGGACTTAATCCGGAGATTTCTGCGATTTCATCATATTTTTTCCCCTCCAACAATAAAAGTACCAACCCTTTATCCAAAATGTTTAGCTTCCCTATGTGCTCATAAAGCAGTTTTAGACGTTCTTCAAATTCGGTATTGTACCGCTCGGTTTGTTGTAGGACCACTTTATCCATCGGAATGGAAATTCCCTTCCGTTTATGCTTTCGAAGGCGTGTCAGGGCCGTGTTCATTGCTACACGATAGAGCCAGGTACTCACCTTGGCTTCCCTGCGAAAGCTATCGAACGATTTCCAAAGTTGGTATACTATGTCTTGATACAGGTCTTTTTGGTCATCGGCATTATCGGTATATACCGTCGTAATCTTAAAAATAATCCCCTCGTTTTGTTGGATCAGCTTTACAAAGTCGTCTTCTGTAGGCATTATCGGGTTTGGTTCTGTTGTTGTAGGGGATAGACCACCTTTTTTTAAAAATATCTAGGGTACAAGATACCTTTTACAACCTTTTCACATTCATTAGTAGTCCTTACTTCCAAAAAATCACAAACTTTAAATGAAATTTGTTCAAGCACGGCCAGCAACCATTAATTTTGCTTAAGAATAATCGGTGTTACTTCACGTCCGGACGATACGTAGGTAACTGCACTAAAGGCCAATTCTTACATCTGAACATATGGGATACCTTTCGCCAGAAATCGAAGATTTTGCCAAAAAGAAAAAGACGAGGAGCGATTCATTGGTCAAAAAAGAAAGATCCTGTGGTATTTTTCAGGATTATGGGTTTGGGGAAGTGGTTTCTGGAAAAACAGACAAGGAATAGTGAAAGCATCTAGGGCGGCCCAATATGGTACGGATGGTTGTTAGGCCTATTATCAGAATTTAGGGATTGTTACCACAATTTCGTGCGTCTCGGTAGGGAATAAAACAATGCATTAAGATTCTGGTGAAGCAGGATATGAGAAAATCCTACTGATTTCTTTGCTCTTCTACATATTGCATCGCTTCGGAAAAGGTGGTTACCCAAAATGTATCTATGTTTTTTTTAAGGTATGCAAGCAACTCATCATGATCTTTTTTCAACACATTGAACCATTGCCCATTTATACCATGAAACATGAAAACGCCAAGCCCGTTCAGCTCCTTTGTTCTTTCAACATACCGAATAAGGGCTTTTCCACTCGTCGCTTTCTGTACTTCGTAGGAGGGAACTTCATAAAAATTCAGCTTTCCAAAATCGAATATGATACTCTCGGAATTTCCGCCCTTGCGAGCATAACGTACCAATTTGGATTCTTTGAGTGCCCTGACATAGGAACCACCGCCAACTTCCAAGTTACTACAAGGGTAAGCATAGGTACGTTCTACTCGGGCGCTATCCAATGTCTGCAAGAAATCGTTCATTAGCCGCACCTCGTTCAGCATCTGTTCTACCGTATAGTTCTCGGTGGTGACACGGGCGTCCCAGCCGAGGGCGGCGGGACACGGGTGCAGAACTGAGTGATTTCCCAGCTCATGGCCGTTTCGAGCCGCATCCATCCATCCTAAAATTTCGCTCCTTGACCGGGTAGGGTTCAGAAAAAAAGTGCCTTTTAACCCTACTGAGTCCAATGAGGGCAGCGCATGTTCCAATTGAGTGACCATCGCATCATCGTAGGTGAGGCAAATGGCTGCTTTGGCCCCGTTCGGCCATATGATATTGGAAGAAGCACCCTGCGAGTGACCAGTGGTTGTTATAAAAACAATACATAAGGCAAAAATGCGTAAATAATTCATAATCAATTATTTGATTAAAATTTTTAGCTATTCCTCTGGGAATAGACTCCTATCCAATCCTGGAATCAACTTCAACGCATTTTTGTAGTAGACCTTCCTTAAGACATCATCTGGAAGATCCAAGCCGTACATCGCCCAGAATGCGTGGTATTTTTTGTAGTATGGAAAGTATTCGTCATCGCTCTCCAAAACGCGGAAATAGGTAGGAAATTCTGCTGGGTTCCAGCTATCCTTCCCAAAAAGGATACGGTCCTGGTATTTAATAAAAAAGGCACGGGCCGTTTTAGGCTGTCGGCCAAGTTCGGCGATAATAGCGCCGATTCCGACGGACATGTTAGGCATCTCGTCCATCAATTCCGATAATTTACCGAGATTGTTGGCATACCAGCCCATATGGGCGTTGATAAATTTGGTCTTCGGATGTTTTTTGAACATTCGGTGCTGCTCATCGATAATTTGCTGCCAAGGAGCCGGATCGTCGTCCGAACGTTTTCTGCGTGGTCTGGTTTTTAACTCTAACCAGCGTTCATTCTTACTGTCCATCGGGTCCCAAAAAGATTTAGGGTCTGCGGCGTGGATAAGAACAGGTATCCCTAATTCCGCACATTTGGCCCATATCGGATCCAATCGGGGGTCGTCGATTGCCAGTCGGTTGCCATTGGTGTCTTTATAACGAAGCCCCAGGCTCTTGTAGATTTTAAGGCCTTTGGCGCCTGCTTTGACATCTTCCTCCAGTTGTTGCGCAGCCTTGGCGCCCCAATCCGTTTTCCCCACCCCATCGAAATCAACATTGGCAAAGACGGCAAAACGATTGGGATAGTTTGCATTGATGCTTTCTACCATACTTTTAAGTCCATTTCCCGAACCTCCACTCAAGTTGACCATGACCGCCTCGTTGATACGATCCATATCAGCCACCATTTCCTTGAGGGTCGACGCAGACATATCACGCTGATGGCTGTGTACATCAATGAAAGGAAACTTGGCCCTAGGTACTTCCTCACCCTCGACGACCAAGGTCGAAGTCGGGTTGTATTCCTCAAAACTCATATCTTGAGCGCTTAGGGCGGTTGATATAAGCGTTAAAAAAAGGGAATATGTGATTTTCATAATTGTCTTTGGTTTAGATTATCAGGTCATTCATTCCGTATTGGTTTCGATACTTTATTTGGTCATTTGTTAGGCACTGTTGACAAACATCCCCAAATGTAATAGGGTGCTACCAACGGTAACCTGATGCACTTTTTTAGGTGCTACCCCGCTAGCCTCTTGAAACCACTTATAACTTCATGTAAGCCCATTCTTAGTAGTTTTGATGAATACCTTACCATACTGAAACCACTTCCTATTGCTTATTGTCATCACCGGCTTCTTTCCACAATCGCTCATACACATCCCTCGTATCCACATCCACAGCCTTTCCCTTCGGGTCGACTACAAACATATCATTTTTATGGCGTTGGATGATTTCCTTCGCACCAAAATCTTTGTTAAGAGCCTTCAATCGCTCAAAATATCTCGAGTGAAATACAGCGGGCACTCCTACCCGTTGTCCGTAAGAAGTCACAACAATACCTTTTTCCCGGGTTTCAAAAGCGGTGATAAGTTCGTTTAAGTAGTCCTTATCGACCAAGGGTTGATCCGCCAACATTATTAAAACCCCTTTGAACGATTGTTGGCTTGCCAATAGTTGTTGAATTCCATAGGATAGGGAACTTCCGAGTCCTTCTTCCCAATCTGGATTTGTTACGGTATCCACAAAATGCGGTCCCAAGTTTTTCTTAATAACCTGGGCATTTGCACCCAAAACTACAAGTATTTGCTTCAAACCGGTACCATGAGCCTGTTTGATGGCATGCCGTAGCAAATTGTCCTGGCCCCAGGGCAATAGCTGTTTCGGTCGTCCCATGCGTGTCGAGGCACCGGCAGCGAGGATGACAAGGGCTATATTGGATTTGGTACCGGTCATTACTGTAAAAATAGAATTTCTTTGAACAAAGCGAAACGGGTCCTATATTCAAATTAAAACCATTCGATTTTGAAATCACGGCCGCAATTTTTTTCCATTGAAGCTTTCAATTTTTAAAATACTATTTTTAGTTTTTAATCCGAATCCATGGAACAGGTAAAAAAAATTATCCAAACCCTCAACCTCCAACCGCACCCTGAAGGTGGGTATTTTCGCGAAACCTACCGCAGCAAGGGCACGATTTCCGAAAACAATTTGGGTACAGGCTATAAAGGCAGTAGAAACTATTGTACCTGTATTTACTTTTTGCTGACTTCCGAAATATTTTCGGCATTTCATCGGATTGCACAGGATGAAATCTGGCATTTTTATGAAGGTGCACCGATTCAGTTGCATACGTTATCACCAGATGGAAAACATATCGAATATGTGATAGGGAAGGATCTTACTAAAGGGCAAGTACCTCAATTGGTGGTGCCGGGCGGTCATTGGTTCGCTGCCAGGATCTTGGAACCCGAGGCATATGCCCTGGTAGGTTGCACGGTTTCCCCGGGCTTTAGCTTCGATGATTTTGTGTTGCCAGCCCGTGAACGGTTAATAGGGCAGTTTCCTGAACATCGCGAATTAATCATGGCTTTTACCAGAAAATAAAAAACCTTCACAAATCGCTTCTTGATTTATGGAGGAACGCCTCATTTAAACCAAGGGTTACTTCATATAGGCCTCCGGGTCTTTCTCAAAACTTACCTTACACCCATCACAGCAGAAATAGACTTTCTCCCCTTTGTATTCCAACACATGTTTCGGATTACTTTTAGAAACGGGTACCTGACATACTGGGTTAATGTAATATTCCTCGGCAAATTTATCCGCGGCAGAGGATTCGGGCGGCTCTGAAGCCGATTTAAGGGTTTCCTGTTTGGGATCGCTGCTAAGTACATTCCGGTTGCGAAAATGGCCGATGACCTCCGCTAAAATACTGATGGCCACCTCACTGGCGAGTTTGGCGTTGATATCCAAACCGACCGGACTCCGTAATTCGGCAATACGTTTTTCAGGGATTCCTTCCGATTTTAAATAGGCTTTGATATCCTTGGCCTTTTTCTTGCTTGCAACAAAGCCAACATATGCTACGGCAGTATCCAAGGCCTTTTTGACCGAAAGGTCATCGTCTTCGCCTTGGGTAGTAACGATGATATAAGTATTGTTCAGGTTTTCAAACGAAGTAAAGTCTACTTGATCTGACATTGCATGTGCAGAGGGAAACATTTGTGCATCAATGGCACTGGCCAATACCGTGACCCGAAAGTCTGCGGCGACTGCCAATTGAGACAATTTGCGTGCGATATTGCTCTTGCCGACAATAATCAATTCAGGCTGTGGGATGACTGGTTCAATCATAACTTCCAAGGTTCCTTTGCTTTGACATGACATGACATATTCTTTATAGTTGGCCGTTTCCAGTGTGCCTCCCTCAGGAGATATACGGACCCTCCGATACCGTTTTGTTCGTATTACCTCGATGGCTTCCTTAATAACGATACCCCGTACACAGCCACCGCCTACCCAGCCGATCATTTCCCCAGTTTCCAGGATAAGGGCCTTATCCCCTACCTTGCCAGAACTGGGTGCGATTCGGTCGATTACTTGGGCTATGGCGAAGTCGGAACCCTGAGCCAGGTGTTTTTCTATATGTAGGGCCAATTCATTAAACATCCATCAACAATTTTTCCAATTTCAATAAACTATCCAAGTTGTGGGCCGATTCAAAGGCATCCAAATGGGGCATTACGTTGACCATGCCCTTTTGTATAGGTTGGTAACCCGCCATGCCTTTCAACGGATTCAACCATATCAAGGTTTTACATTTTCTTCGTATCGTTCGCACCGCTTCCTTTAGAATGGTTACGTTTCCGGTTTCGAGTCCGTCGCTCAAAATCACTACAATATGTTTTTGGCTCAAAAACTTGCTCCCATATACAGCGAGAAATTCCGTCAAGGACGCCCCTATCTTCGTGCCACTTGACCAGGAGTGTACATTCTTGCCAATCTGCCTTAAGATTTCCTGTTCATTGTTTTGCCGTAACATCGGGGTCACATGGGTTAGCTCTGTACTAAAGGTAAAAAACTCCAAACTCTTAAAATACTTCTTTAACACCATGACATACCGTAACAAATAATAGCTGTACGTATCCATAGAGCCGCTCACATCGAGAATAAAAACAACTTTGCGCTTTTCTTTACGTTTGCGTTTATACGCGAGATGCAACAACATGCCGCCTTTGGAAATTCCTTGACGAATGGTATTTCGCACATCGATACTACCTTGGTTGGCGTTTTCCAATCTACGTTTAAAACGCATGCTCATTTGGTGAAAGAGTTCCTCGGCCAATTCTTCCAACTTCTCTTTGTCGGTAACATTCACTTTGGAAAAATCGGTAAACCGCAAACGGATACTTTCATTGGCACCCACAGTTTCCTTGGCCTCCTGTTCCTTAACTTCTTTCTTCGGGAGCTTGAATTCCGTTCCCAAAAAAATAACCGTTGCTGTATCTTTTTCCTTTTTAAGCTGTTTAATTTGCTTTTTGCGTTGTTCCAACTTCTCCTCGTAATAGCGACTCCAAAAACGATCGAACATTTCGTCAAAACGATCAAAATGCTCTTTGCGCTTGCAATAGATGGCCTTTAAACTATACTGAAAGAGTTTACGATCCAACACCCAACCACGTTCCGCTACCTCAAAAGCATCCCGTGTTTCTTGCGGACCGAGCACAAACTGTCGCTCCCGACAATACATGGTAAAGTCGATAAGACGTTCTTTGAAAGTTTTGGTAATCGCTTGCACTTCTGGACTGTTGGATTAAGGAATAATTAGATACTTGGATTCTTTGAATTTCTTACGTTAAGCCTGTTCTTTACAGAGCCTGTCTTGAGCGCAGTCTAAAGGCGAAAAGTAACATCTCAGCTAATTGGAACCAAAAACTCCCGAACCGATCTGCTGCGTACAAACTCGACATCGTCTTTATGCTTTAGGACACTACCGATGGTATTTTGTACAATCTCGTCGGTAATATTCTTTTGGTTCATTAGCAAAAGGGTTTTGGCCCAATCCAGCGATTCAGCTATCCCCGGAGGTTTGTGCAGACTTGATTTCCGAAGATTATGGATAAAAGTCACGACCTGGGTCGCCAATTCCTCATCTATCGTTGGTAGCTTTTTGGCTATGATATCAATTTCCTTGGTTTTGGAAGGGAAGTCTACCCAATGATACAAACATCTTCTTCGCAAGGCATCACTTAGTTCTCTTGTCCTATTGGACGTGAGAATTACCAAGGGTTTTGAGGTTGCCTGTATCGTGCCCAATTCAGGGATACTGATTTGAAAATCGGAAAGCAACTCCAACAAATAGGCTTCAAACTCCTCATCCGCTCGATCAATTTCATCAATTAGGAGTACTACAGGCTTTTCTGAACTAATGGACTGCAACAACGGTCTTTGCAGCACATAATCCATTCCGAAAATCTGATTTTGGAGGGTCATTTTATCCTCTTCCTGTTCGAAAAGTTTGATATGGAGCAACTGTTTTTGATAGTTCCATTCGTAGATGGTAGTACTTACATCCAACCCTTCGTAGCATTGTAAACGAATCAAATTAGTTCCCAGATGAGCTGCCAAGGTTTTGGCTAACATCGTCTTTCCTACTCCCGGATTCCCTTCCAATAGCAAAGGCTTTTCCAAATTCTTCAATAGAAAGATAGAAGTCGCCAACGCTTCATTTAAAATGTAATCATGCTCATAAAAGTCTTTTATCAGCGCATCAATTTCTTTGTTCAAAAGCAAAAATTTAGATTGAAAATTGGAATCGCTTATTATAAAAGCTATGCTCGGGGGAGCATAGCTTCCGATTACATATCATAAGCGACTGTCTACACCGCTGCCGCTTCCGCTGCGGCCAATTTTTTGGAAAAGTTTGAAACAAACTGTTTAAACAACTGGTTGGATACCGTTGTAATCAATCGAGATCCAAACTGTGCTATTTTTCCGTTTATGGTAACATCCATGATAGCGTCCAGCTTGACTCCTCCCTCCTCTTTTTCAGTAAGATCAATGGTCATCATCATCTCCGCATTTCCATTTCCTTTGGAGTCCACTCCATCACCGGTAATTATGATCTTGCGATTATCCTCGTCGATTTCTTTATAGAAAATATCGGCGTCGTATTTCACGCCCATCGGGCCAAACTTCATGCCGACTTTACCTTTATAGTGATTGTCACCCACTTTTTCCTCAACCGATACGCCAGGCACACAGTCCATTATTTTCTCCGGGTCGATCAAATGCTCCCAGACGAGTTCCGTGCCCTGTGGCACCTCAAACGATTTATCTAATTGTGTTTTCATATTTATTTTTTTTGTTCCCGCTAATGCGGGAATCTGTTTTTATTTTGTTCTGAGTTTTCTATATGATTGCGCTTCAAATTGTGTTAAGCGGTTCAAACCGAAACTTGGGTTTCAAACCTTTGGTTTGATTCACCTCTCCTTATCGTTTAGTCTCTTTTCTAAGCTTTCGCCTTGGCCTCCTGAATCGCCTCCCAAACTTTAGCCGGGGTGATAGGAATATCCAAGTGCTTGATTCCTAAAGGATACAAGGCATCTATAATAGCATTCGCAATAGCGGGTGGGGCACCTACCGTTGGCGATTCAGCGACACCTTTTGCTCCTAACGGATGATGTGGTGATGGCGTAATCGTATGACCGGTTTCCCAGTGAGGGGATTCTACCGCGGTCGGTACCAAATAATCCATTAATGTTCCGTTGAGCACATTTCCTTCGTCATCGTATTCGATACCTTCATACATGGCAGGAGCAATTCCCTGTGTCAATCCTCCGTGTACCTGTCCTTCCACAATCATCGGATTGATGATATTTCCGCAATCGTCAATGGCTACGAAACGCTTGACATCAATAGCACCCGTTTCCTCATCCACCTCGACCACACAGATGTAGGCACCGTTCGGGAAGGTCAAATTTGGCGGATCATAATAGTGCGTAGCTTCAAATCCCGGTTCCATACCTGGAGGAAAATTGGTGTAAGCGGCAAAGGCCACGTCTTGAATGGTTTTCGATTTCTCAGGAGCTCCTTTTACGAAGTATTTCCCTACTTCCCATTCGATATCCTCTTCACTGACTTCCAGCAAATGAGCCGCGATTTTCTTTCCTTTGTCCTTTAACTTACGCGCTGCAATAGCCGCAGCGGCACCGGCTGTAGGAGTACTTCTACTGGCGTAGGTTCCCAGTCCGTAGGGAGCGGTATCGGTATCTCCTTCCTCAATTTCAATATCCGTATAGGGAATTCCCAGCTCTTCCGCTAAAATCTGTGCATAGGTCGTTTCATGACCTTGTCCTTGCGACTTCGTACCAAAACGCGCCATTGCCTTTCCTGTCGGATGTACTCGTATTTCAGCACTATCGAACATCGCAATACCCAAAATATCAAAGTCTTTGGATGGACCTGCTCCAACAACTTCGGTAAAAGTACATAGTCCGATTCCCATCAATTTTCCTTGGGCACGCTTTTCCGCTTGCTCTTTTTTATAGTCATCATAACCGACCATTTCCATCGCCTTTTTTAAGGTAGCATCATAGTCTCCACTATCATAGCTCCAGCCCAAGGGGGAAGCATAGGGAAACTGATCTTTTTTGATAAAGTTCTTAAATCGGATCTCGGCCGGATCCATTTGTAGCTCCGCTGCCAGCTTATCTACCATTCGTTCGATGGCATGAACGGCTTCCGTAACGCGGAAAGAGCAACGATACGCAACTCCTCCTGGCGCTTTATTGGTGTATACGGCATCCAACTCCGCGAAAGCGTGTTCATAATCATAGGATCCCGTACAAATCGAGAACATACCCGTAGGATATTTAGAAGGATTTGCCGAAGAATCGGTATACCCATGATCCGCCAAGGTAGAAACCTTAAAAGCTTGGATTTTCCCATCTTTCGTAGCTGCGAGTTCGCAATCCATATGATAATCCCGTGCAAAACCGTTGACCAGATTTTCGGAGCGATCTTCAATCCATTTCACTGGTTTCCCGATTAGGAAGGAAGCTGCTATAGCAACTACATATCCAGGATACACGGGAACTTTACCTCCAAACCCACCCCCAATATCCGGGGCGATTATTCGAATCTTTTCTTCGGATAGTCCAACATGGCCAGCGACCAAGGCCAAAATCGTACGGATGGCATGAGGTGCTTGGGAAGTCAAATAAATCAGCATTTTTTCCGTATCCTTATCATAGGATGCCACGACCCCACAGGTTTCTATGGATGCTACGTGAATTCGGGGCAGATGGATACGTTCTTTTACCACTACGTCGGCAGCGGCGATGGCTGCTTCCGTCTTGGCTTTATCACCTCTTTCCCAATGGTAAATGTGATTGTCTTTTTGGCCCTCCTTATCGGGTCGTAACAGCGGTGCATCATCATCCAAAGCCTTGAAGGGGTCTACAATGGCCTGCATGGGTTCATATTGAACATCAACCGCTTCGGCACCGTCAACCGCTATATATCGATCCGTAGCAATAACGGCGCATACCTCCTGTGATTGATGCATGACCGTATCGGTCGGCAATACCATTTGGGTATCGGAAAGCAAGGTGGGCATCCAGTGCAAATTGTACTGCGCTAAATCCTCACCTGTAATGACGGCCAATACGCCATCAATGGCCAATGCTTTTTCTTTGTTGATACTTTTTATCTTGGCATAGGCATAAGGACTACGCACCATAACCATACTCAACATGCCCGGTAATTTTACGTCGTCGGTATAGTTCCCTTTACCGTGCAAAAATCGTGCATCTTCCTTTCGTTTTACAGAGTGACCCATTCCGCCAACCTCCGGTGATGTTTTACATGAGAACATAAGTTTATATTTAAGAGGTTAGACTGTAGCTTCTTTTTCCTTTGCCATTTCTTTAGCTGCCTGTTGCACCGATTTCACAATATTATTATAACCTGTACAGCGGCATAGATTCCCTGAAATCCCCCATCGAATCTCTTCCTCCGTCGGATTGGGATTGGTCTCCAACAAATCAATGGCACGCATGATCATTCCAGGTGTGCAGAATCCACAATGCAATCCGTGTTGGTCATGAAATGCCTGTTGCAGCGGATGGTTCGTACCATCGGCGGCAATACCTTCGATCGTAGTTATGTTAGCTCCGTCTGCACGGACCGCCAGATAAGTACAGGATTTTACCGATTTGCCATCGATTAAAATAGTGCAAGCTCCACAGCTTGATGTATCACAACCGATGTGGGTTCCTGTCATATCAAGATTTTCCCTAATAAAGTGTACAAGGAGCAAGCGCGAATCTACTTCGGCGGTAACGCTTTCTCCGTTAATTGTCATTGTGACTGTATGTTTTGCCATAATTGATTTATTGTCTTGCTCTTTCCAAAGCTTTGTTCAACATTCGTTTTGTTATTGTATTTACAATGGACCTTTTATAAGCCTCCGAACCTCTTAAATCGGACTCTGGCTCACAATCTTCACTTGCGATTTGGCCAACTTCGGCAATCAATTCGTCCGTAATCTTTTTTCCTCTAAGCACTTCTTCCCCTCTTTCCAATCGCATAGGTACCGCACTGACGTTCGTCAAACCGATTCCGATTTCTTGGCATACACCGTCATCATCCAGCTCTACGTGAACCGCAACTCCTGCGGTTGCATAGTCCCCTACTTTTCGTTCCATTTTATAGTAAGCTCCACCACTATTCTTTTTCGCTTTGGGGATCTGTATTTCAGTCAAGATATCACCTGGCTCTAGAGCGGTCATATAAAAACCATGGAAAAATTCGTCAATGGGTATCGTTTTTGTACCATCTGGACCTTCGGCGATAATTGTAGCACGAACAGCCAGCATCAAAGCGGGTTGGTCATTAGCGGCATCACCATGCGCGATGTTACCGCCTATGGTTCCACAATTGCGCACCGAAGGGTCCGCCGTTAACCAAACGGCATCGCCAAAAATTGGATAGTGCTCCTTTAACAATGGACTATGCTCAATTTCGGTCTGTGTGGTCAAGGCTCCGATTTTAAGGAATTCACCTTCTTCCTTTATATAGGAAAGACCCTCTATTTTACTGATGTCAATAATGTGTTCGGGAGTGGCAAAACGAAGTTTCATCATTGGAAGCAGACTGTGTCCGCCCGACATATACTTCGCTTCTTCGCCCAGCTCCCCAGCCAAAGCAATGGCTTCTTTCAAAGAAGTTGCTTTGTGATAGTTGAAATTCGCTGGAATCATAATTTATCTTGAATTAATTTATGAGGTAGACAATAAATATATCGCTTTTATTCTGATATGACAATCAAAAAACACCTTTACTCATAATTTAATAATTCTTTAAGACGAATTCACTTTCAGTTTGAACCAGCGGGAATTGTTAAACGATTTTTTAGATAATCCGTACCTTTGGAAACCCAATAAATCAGTAGCAAAAATGGTTTCCCAATTGTATTTCGATTACAATGCGACCACTCCCTGTGTCAAGGAAGTAGTAGATGCGATGCTGCCCTATTTTCAGGAAGATTTTGGAAATCCCTCGAGCAGCCATCACCCCTATGGTTGGTTGGCCAAGAGCGCTGTTGAGGAGGCCACTATGTCGATTGCCAAGGCCCTGGATATTTCCACGAATAGTCTCATCTATACCTCCGGGGCCACCGAAAGTATTAATATGGTTCTTAAGGGAGTTGCCAGAAAACTGCGCTCCAAAGGGCGACACATCATAACGACCCAAGCGGAGCATAAAGCCGTATTGGATACCTGTGCTTTTTTGGAGGAGGATGGTTTTGAGGTAACCTACCTGGGGGTGGATGCAAAAGGGCTGGTATCCACAAAACAATTGATGCGGGCCTTACGACCTGATACCATTCTGGTCTCGATGATCTACGCCAACAACGAAACGGGAGCCATTCAGCCTCTTGAAGAAATAGCGGAGCTCGTTCATGCCAACGGAAGCCTTCTTTTTTCCGATACTACCCAAGCCTTGGGGAAGGTAGACTTGACCGATGTGTTGCGGCAAGTGGACTTTGCCTGTTTCTCGGGACATAAGGTCTATGGTCCAAAGGGCATCGGATTGGTGTACTGTAAGGAGAACGACAACTACGATGCCCTGCCCAGTTTCATACAAGGGGGCGGGCAGCAAAAGGGACAACGCGGGGGTACCATCAACACCCCATTGATTGTCGGATTCGCCAAGGCTATCGAGCTGGCCTACCAAAATTTGGGTGACGAAACGACCCGTTTGAAGACCTTACGGAACCGATTAGAGGAAGGACTGCTCGCGATTGACCTATCTGTCTCCAATAGCACCTCGGAACAACGTTTGCCGAATACGGTGAATGTCTCCTTTCCCTATGTCGACGGGGTGAATCTCCTCACTGCATTGGGTAGCCAGTTGGCGGTCTCCAATGGCTCCGCCTGCAACTCTGCTTCGGTGGAACCCTCACATGTCTTGTTGGCCATGGGCGTGGAACCAAGCCTGGCCTTTTCCTCCCTTCGCTTTAGTCTTGGGCGCTACACAACACAGGAAGAGGTTAAAAAAGTAATCGCCATCGTGACCCAGGAAGTATCCAAGCTGCGGGAGAACAATATATTGTGGGAACGTAGGTCCTAAGTTCAATGAAAAGCCACTATTTAAACCGTATTTTTCGTATGATCTATCCTATTTAAAAGATGAAATATAGAACTTTTGAAACAGCAAGACTTATTATCCGACCCACTTCGGAAAATGATGCCGAGTTCATTTTTCAACTTCTAAATACCCCCAAATGGATTGCATATATTGGGGACAGAAATATAAAAACCGTTGGAAGTGCCAAAGACTATATAAAAAACAGGATGACCCCGCAACTTGAGAGACTTGGATATTCTTGTTACACCGTAATCAAAAAAGATACCGATCAAAAAATTGGAACATGCGGATTGTATGACAGGGAAGGCTTGGAAGGAATCGACATAGGATTTGCTTTTCTTCCTGATTATGAACGCAAAGGATTTGCTTTTGAAGCAGCCAATCGAATAAAAGAGGCAGCATTCAACGATTTTAGCATTGAAACGATTAGTGCAATTACTACAAAAGACAATACCTCTTCCCAAAAACTATTGGAAAAACTAGGACTAAAATTGACCGGCACGACTCAATTACCAAACGATTGCAAAGAATTATTGGTATATCAAATTGAAAAATAAAAACCGATTTCAAACAGGTGTCCTCATATAAAGTCCAATCCTGCTCCACGCAATACCTACCACTACGAGGACGCCACCTTTCATAGCAATTCCCGTCCTCACCTGCTCATCGGTCCTCACGCGTACTACATCCATCGGGTCCAATCTTTATTATTCTCCTTTCCTGCTAGATATTCCAGACTATTAGTCGTCATCAATAGGTGGGTAATGAATACGTTGTCCACCCTCCCCAATACAGTTCGTGGGAATAGAGGGTGTATCCACCACCGCTTATCTTTGGGTCGCTGAGAATATACATTCGTACATATGATTGAATATCCATGTCGTACACCGGACCGGAATTGAAACCGAAGGTCCATTTTTTATTTTTGGCATCCCATTTACGTAGGGGATTGGTGGTGGCATTGATGGCCACCCAGGGATAACCATTAGCGTCTCCGGCAATTCGCTCGGCAACCAACTTGTCGCCCCATCGCGTATAGGGCCCACTATCGACATCCCGGCTCCACACATTGCCAGTAGAGGTCGTGGGATAAAGATAAAAAAGGTACCCGTTTTCGACAGAAATTTCCGTGGCTCCATCATGAATGGCCTTCCAGCTCTTTGTGTCGTTGTAATATTTAAAGACATCTTTCTGTGAGGTGGTAGTGATGACCACTGGTTCGTATCCGTCACAGGCGACCTGTGATATATCGGTCGCCCCTATAGAGGGATATGTCGTCCAGCTGGTCTCGTTCGTCTTACGTGATTTTACCAAATGCTTCCCTTGCGCATCCGGTGGTGTCAGAATCGTAAGAAAGGTACCGCAAATTTCAAAATCAACGGCGGTTCCTGGAGGCTCTTTCTGATTCCATACCGAATTGTTGAAAGCATAAATGGCCCCATCATTCGTAAGTATCCAAGGTCCGTCTACGTTCGTGGCCACTTTCAAGGCGCCGTGTACCGTTGGTTTGCCATTGGTACCTATGATTCCAATAATTCCAATCACAAAGATGAGACCGACCACCATAATCCGTGTCAGTTTTAAATAGGATTTCGATATTTTCATTTTAAGCTGTTTTATTTGCTCGCCTGTCGGCAAGACCGGTTTTTAATAAAATGATATAGGCCAAAACTGCGCCTATGAATAGGGCAAGGACATCACTTGTATCATAAATGGCATTCAGAGAATAATTTTTAAACCATTGCACCATGGGATTCATTATTTCATGATTAACTGACCAATGGTTTAACCGAGCATAGGCCACATCCGATTGTAAGAATTCAAATACAAGGTTTATCGATAACCATGAACAACAGATTACCATATATATCGATTTTTTTTTGGCAACTACCGCAGCTGTTAGAAGACTCAAACCGACTACATGAAGAAATGAAGGGAGATTGTTACCGATCATTCTAAGAAACCAAAATTCACGCCATTCCAATGAAATAAGGTCGATTGTCCAGAAGGTTTGCCATGAAGGTCTTATAGCCACATATAAAAGCATTCCAAGGGCGATGGTCATAACGCCTGCCAAAAATTGTCTGTGATTTTGAATAATCATGGTCATCCCTTTTGCTCGTTGCTCGGTTAGTGATTCCAAATTGATGAAAATCAAGGTATTGGAAGCAAATTAATCTTACTAGCCGATAAATACCATGATCTGGGTCATTTAGTCCTTGCCATCCACCCCTTTTTATCCCTGCCCTACTTCAATTTAAATTCCTACCTTTATTTAGCTATAACCTTATTCAAAAACCATCAACCAACGCCCTATGAATGTAAATGCCTATGCCGCAAAAGGACCTAAAGGAAAATTGGAATCTTATACCTATGAATTGGGCGAACTAGGCCCTGAACAAGTTGATATCAAAGTATACTATTGTGGCGTTTGCCATTCCGATCTCAGTATGATCAACAATGACTGGGGCATCAGCCAGTATCCTCTGGTCCCCGGACATGAAATCGTCGGGGAAGTGGTCGCTACCGGAAGTGCCGTGAAAAATGTAAGTCTTGGGGACAAGGTAGGCTTGGGTTGGTTTGCGGCCTCTTGTATGAGCTGCCAAGAGTGTATGGGTGGCAAGCATCACCTCTGCGCCAACAACGAAGCGACTATCGTGGGTAGACATGGCGGTTTTGCCGACTATGTTCGCGGGCATTGGTCTTGGGCTATTCCACTTCCGGATGGTATCGATATGTCAAAAGCGGGACCCTTACTTTGTGGCGGTATCACCGTGTTTAATCCCATCATCCTATCCGAAGTACGTCCAACAGATAAGGTAGGAGTCATCGGGATTGGTGGCTTGGGACATATGGCCTTAAAATTTTTAAAACATTGGGGATGTGAGGTCTATGCTTTTAGCTCAAATCCGGATAAAAAGGCACAGATTTTGGAGATGGGAGCCCATCGGGTTATCGATTCTACTTCTTCGGAAGCATTGGAAAGCATCGCTGGGAAACTGAATTTCATTCTAAACACCACCAACGTCCCGCTCGATTGGAATTCGTACCTTACCACCTTGGCACCCCAAGGAAAATTGCATACCGTAGGAGCAGTATTGGAACCTATGCCCATTCCGGCATTCACTTTGATAGGGGGTGAAAAATCGGTGGGCGGTAGTCCCTTGGGCAGTCCCGCACTGAACAGGACGATGCTTGAATTTTGTGTACGACATGACATCTACCCCACCACTGAGGAGTTTCCGATGCACCAAGTAAACGAAGCTATGGAACATCTCGAAGCGGGTAAAGCCCGCTTTCGTATTGTGCTAAAAAACAGCTAGTTACCGTAATTGATACCTATACTTTTGAAAAGGAATGAATTTTCAAACCCGCTCATGAATCGGTCCTTCTTTCTCCCGTAACACCCCTCCTTTTTTCTCTGAGAAGACAGCGAGGATTTCCCCAAAAACGCTGATGGCGATTTCCTCGGGAGTATTGGCCCCAATTTCAAGTCCGCATGGGGCAAAGATTCGATGCTGTTGTTCTTGAGAAAACTCGACACCTTGACTTCTGAATTCCATAACCATTCTATCGAACCGTTTTCGAGGTCCCAGGGAAGCGATGTAAGGTGCAGGACTTTTGATCAATTCCAATAAGTTGGCCGAATCCGTCTTGTAGTCGTGGGCCATTAAGACGACGGCGGTACGATTGTCGATTTCCGGACGTTCCGGTAAGTCTTTCGGGTACAGGTTTGCTACGGACTGTAGTTTTTCCTTTTTCAGTTTTTGAATGTTTCCGGTGAGGCTCACGTCCCAGTCCATCACCTTTGCCATCTCCAACATCGGATACACATCATAATTATCCCCATAAATGGCCAGGTGGAACTGTGACGGAATCAACTCGATGAAAATACGTGCTGTGGAAGTTTCTGTTTCGTAGTGATAAGTCTTTGATCTTTTTTGCTCGTGCACCTCGGAAACCTTGTCCTGTATAAAAGCCTTCAACTCCTCATTCGCACAGTGGTGTAAGGTAGCACTTTTGGCCTCATAGTAAAAACTTTCTCCCAAGGAAACCGAATCCAAGGTTCCTTCCAAGGCCGTTACCGTAGCGATTGTATGTTCACCGCGCTCCGAAACACATTTCTGCAACATTGCCATCATCGGAGATTCGTCCGATATGGGTGAAATCAAGACATCGATGATACCATTGCAACCGAGTCCGACTCCTATTTCCTTTTCTTTGGAAGTATCGTAGGTAACGATGGAAGGCTCTTGCTTAAGAATGGCAATTTGGGAACGTTGCAACGCATCGCCTTCCAAGCATCCCCCGCTGATACCCCCTTCAAAAACACCTGATTCAAAGACGAGCATACGGGCGCCCTCCCTTCGATAGGAAGATTCCTCGACCCTGACGACTTGGGCAATCGCACATCGGTCCCCAGCATTTTTGTAGGTATTGTAGAGTTGTATAATAGATTTTATTTCTTTCATGGTGCTTTACATTTGGGAGATTTGTTGACTATAATGCCTTAAATTGACCAGGCCATCGATTTAAGCGTTATTTCTTTCCCAACTAGCTCCCTAATATATTTAAAAATAGTTATATTCAAATGCTAAAATAATAATGGGATGCGTCCCGTGCTATGAAAGATTCGTTTGACAGAAGTATCGATTATGTGCGTATTGCGGTCACTGATCGTTGTAACCTACGATGTTTTTACTGCATGCCAGCCAATGGAATTCCCTACGAACCTAAAAAGCACCTATTAAGTTACGAAGAAATCATCAGATTATTGGATGTTTTGGGCGGATTGGGATTTAAAAAGGTGCGTTTTACGGGCGGGGAACCTTTCCTAAGGAAAGATTTCATAAAGCTCTTGGAAAAAACGGTCGAATTGGGAGTGTATGATTCTATCCATATTACCTCCAACGGTACGCTGCTTCAAAAACATATCACAAGATTGAAGGAGTTGGGCATTTCCAAAATCAATCTTAGTATCGATTCCCTCGATCCAGAGCGTTTTCATCAGATTACACGCCGCAACGATTTTGAAAAAGTGTGGCAAACATTTCACATGCTTGTCGAACATGGCTTTCAAATCAAACTCAATGCGGTGATCATGCACGGCATTAATACCCAGGACATTATTTCCTTGGCAGAACTTGCCAAAGCATATCCTGTCGGGGTGCGTTTCATTGAGGAAATGCCCTTTAACGGGGGTTACAAGCAAAACATACAGATGTATAGTGCCCGTGATATCCATTCCGATTTAAAGGCCCATTACCCCACCTTGGAGAAACTTCCGGCCAAACACGGCGATACGGCTACCGTATTTCAGGTTCCGGGGTATCAGGGAAACTTAGGCGTAATAGCCGCTTTCTCCCGCACCTTTTGCAACACCTGTAACCGATTGCGAATCGCTTCGAAAGGCGAAATCAAGAGTTGTTTGTACGATGACGGGGTATTCAATATTCGTGATTACATGCGGGCGGGGGTGTCCGATACGGAGTTGGCGGACAAGTTTCGCGAAATTATCCGTTTAAAACCCAAAGACGGCTTTGAGGCAGAAAAACAGCGCAAAAATACTATGCAGGCCATGAAAAGTATGAGCAGTATCGGGGGATAAAAGAAATGATATATGGAGAATGTTTTTATCCCTTATGAAAAAGCCCTTTCGATATTGGCGTCCCATAGAGGTGATTTTCCCATTCAAAGCCGAAAACTGGGGGACTGCATCGGTGCTTACTTGGCCGAGGATTTGATTGCTGACCGGGACTTTCCGCCCTTTGATCGGGTAACGATGGATGGAATCGCCATTCGCCATGACCGTTTTAAAGGTGGACAGCAGGAATACATCATAGAAGCGACCGCTGCTGCCGGAGCACCTCAAATGACCTTACGGGACCCACAAAATTGTATTGAAGTAATGACAGGGGCCATCATGCCGCGGGGTGTCGATACGGTCATCCGATATGAGGATTTGAAAATTAGTGACGGGAAGGCCACCCTCCTTTTGGATACTTTGGAATATAAACAAAACATTCATTTCAAGGGCATGGATATTCCCCAGGGTGCTGTAATCGTTCAGAAAGGAAAACAAATTTCTAGCGCGGAAATCAATATTGCCGCGGCAGTCGGAAAAGCTGAACTAAAAGTGAGGCAGCTTCCAAAAGTAGTTATTTTTTCAACTGGAGATGAATTGGTGGATGTTCATGAAACTCCAAAGCTGCATCAAATCCGACGTTCAAACATCTACGGAATTCAAGCTACCTTAAAAGAATGGGGAATTCCCGCAGACCTTCATCACCTTGCCGATGATAAAAAAGAGATGCTCCAAGTCATTTCAATAGCACTTAATAAATACGACCTTTTTGTATTTACAGGAGGCGTTTCCAAAGGAAAGTTCGACTACCTACCCGATGTATTGGAGGCGTTGCATATCGAGAAACACTTTCATAAAATTCAACAACGCCCAGGTAAACCCTTTTGGTTCGGAAGCACTGCAAACGGGAAAAAAATTTTTGCCCTTCCCGGGAATCCGGTTTCTTCTTTTGTCTGCGTATATATGTATTTAAAATTTTGGTTACGGAAGTCCTTGCATATTGAACCTGAGACGCTTTACGTGAAGCTAAAAAACGATGTGGAGTTCAAACCTGAGCTGGTCTATTTTCTAGAAGCTACACTGGAGAGTCGCCCGGATGGCACCCTTTTAGCGGACCCCATCAAAGGCAATGGCTCCGGCGATTTTGCCAATTTGGTAAAAACCGATGGTTTTCTAATACTACCGCAAAATAAAAGCGAATTTAAGCAGGGAGAAGTCTATCCTTTTGTATCTTATAGAACTAAATTTTAATGAATTAAAATGGAAACGGTCGAAACCGGGTGTTGTAAAACCAAACGGTCATCGCAAAATAAAATGAGCGGTGCCAATGGATCCATGTCGTTTCTGTCCACCGTTTTATTAATACTACTTCCTAAATGTCCCTTGTGCCTTACTGCCTATATGAGTGCCGTGGTGCTATTTTTTGATATCGACAATGCACAGTTGGCCCCTTTCCTATTGCATGCCAAACCGGTTATGGCCATATTGATCATCCTGCTTATTTTGTTGAATCGAAAAGATAGGAGAACATTAGTATCCTTGAGTATCTCCGTAGTGGCCCTTGGCTTCTTGATTGGAAAGACCTATTATAACACAGCGGTTTTCCCCGATTGGCTGCTCTATACGGCCTTTGTATTTGCTATCTGGTATAATGGGAACTTCCGTTATTTTTATCGATTTATTCGGTTTAGGCATAATGAAGTCCCTTAGTCAACACACTCCAATAAAAAATCCCATCCTACCGAGGTAAAATGGGATGATTCGCTGTTGTTCTTCATTCCAAAGCGAAGTAGCTATCCCAAAATCGGTTGATCGCTTAAACGCCAAAATTCCGGATTCTCCATAAAAGGTTGTTTATAGATGCGTTTACCGGTAGCCGCTTTGAAGGCATTGGCCACGGCACCACCTGCCGGTGGTAGGGTAGGTTCTCCAAGTCCAGTGGGCGAATACTCATTTTGAATAAAGTGGGCCGTTACTTTGGGTGCTTCCTGCATTCGAATAAGTCGGTACTTGTCGTAGTTGGTTGCAGTGGGCATGCCACTATCAAATCCGAATTGGCCATACATCGCATGGCCGATACCATCAATGACCCCACCTTCTGCCTGATTAAGGGCTCCCAAGGTGTTGACAACAATACCACAATCGACTACGCATGTCACCTTTTTCACCACAGGCATCCCACCCTCAATTTGAACATCGGCTACCTCGGCCACATGGGAGTTATGGCAGTAATAGGCGACAAAACCCTGGTACACGCCATCGGCTTGTTTACCCCAACCCGATTTCTCGACGGCTGTCTTTATGACTTCCTGCATACGTTCCGGTGAATATTGGATACGCTCGTCGGTAGTGCCTTTCACCTTTTCCAATAAATCCAAGCGCATTTGTATCTTATCGACTTCCATCATTTCAAACAACTCATCAAAGAAACTCTGTTCCGCATACGCCAAGAAGTTAGTATACGGAGCGCGCCAGGCACCAGTGGTGATATTGCTATCGTATTTAGCCACATCTACCTGATAATTTTCAATGGCACCCGCTGGAAAGAAGTTGGGAATCAATCCGTACATATTACTATTGATGGCCGCTTCCTTTAAGTGATAGCCTGTGATTTGGCCATCCTTGACACTTGCCTTGATACGATATTTGATTGCCGGCCGGTAAATACCATCGGCCATGTCGTCCTCCCTTGAAAAAACAACTTTTACAGGAAGCCGGGCCTTATTGGAAATCTCTGCGGCTTCAATGGCAAAATCCCCATATAAACGTCTGCCAAAGCCTCCTCCCTGACGGGTCATCTCCAAGTGCACGTCGTTTGCATCCCTTTCGAGCATTTCCGCGATGCGGCCCGCAGTGCCCTCCGGTGTTTGTATGGGACCGACCAAGTGAATCTTCTCATCTGTCACATGGGCAAAGAAATTCATCGGTTCCATACAATTGTGCGGAAGGAAGGGGGACTCGTACGTGCGTTCCAATACGTTATCCGCTTCTGCGAACGCTTTTTGTACGTTTCCATCCGCACGAAGTGTCTCGAATTTGTTTCCATTTAACAGTCCCTTCAAAATTCTATCATGGTCTTCCGAACTTTCCAATTTTGTGTCCGCTTTCCATTCGGCTTTCAGGGCTTTTTTCGCCTTCATCGCCGACCAGGTATCCTTTGCCAGAACGGCGATCTTATCCCCCACTTGGATTACATCGACTACATTGGGCATGGCTTTTGCTTCGGTGGCGTCGAACGATTCCAATTTTTGTCCGAAAGCCGGCGGACGCATAACGGAGGCATAGACCATCCCCTCGGTTTTATAATCCAATCCGAATAAGGGCTTGCCGGTCACGATTTCATCAATATCCACATTTACTTTTCCTGTACCGATAATCTTATAATCCTTAGGTTCTTTTAGGGTTACCTCCTCGGGGGTTTCGAGTTTGGCGGCTTCCTCCACCAAATCCCCATACCCCAAGGTATCTCCCTTGGCATTGGTGATGACGCCCTCGCTTACGGTACATTCGGAAGCCTCGACCCCCCAACGGGCAGCAGCAGCATTTATTAACATTTGTTTAGCGGTAGCCCCTGTGGTTCGCAGGGCATCCCATCCAAAACGAATGGACTGGCTTCCGCCGGCCACTTGGCGGGTGTAATTTTGTGTATCTAATATTCCCTGTTCCACGTGCACCATATCCCAGGCCACATCCAATTCCTCGGCGATTATCATAGGCATGGAGGTTTTGACCCCCTGCCCTATCTCCGGATTTGGCGAAAAAATGGTTACGGCCCCGTTCTTCGCAATCTTGATAAAAGCATTGAAGTCCTGGTAATCCAATGAGGAAAGATCCATAGGTGATTCTACTGCCTTGGGCTTACACGCAGTAAAAAGATTGAAACCGATGAGTAGCCCACCGCTGGCTAGCGATGAGGATTTTAAAAAAGCCCTGCGGCTAAAAGGGATGGAGGTTCTAGTTGACATGTTTTAGATTTTTTTATCCAGAATACATTTCTGGCATATTACTTTTTGTTCTACGATAAACTAAGGGGAACAGTTACTGTCGAAAAAGGTTAGACCATTTTTTCGGCAGCAAGGGTCACGGCTTTATGAATCCGATTATAAGCGGCGCATCGGCATATATTTGCATTCATGGCTGTTTTGATGTCCTCTTCGGTCGGATTTGGATTTTTTTCCAAAAATGCGGAGGCGGTCATGATTTGTCCGGCTTGGCAATAGCCGCATTGCGGGACATCGACTTCTTTCCAGGCTTGCTGCACCGGGTGCGACCCATCTTCGGACAATCCCTCAATTGTGGTTATCGATTTTCCTACGACCTGTGTCATGGTTATGGAGCAACTGCGTACGGCTTCCCCGTCCAAATGAATGGTACAGGAACCGCATTGGGCGATTCCGCAGCCATATTTCGTTCCGACCAGGTTCAAATGGTCACGAAGTACCCATAATACAGGGCTGTCTTCGCTTGCCTCTACCGTAGTCGCTTTTCCGTTTACTTGTAGTTGATACGTTGGCATACTAATGTTTTTTAGATGATTAGTAGTAATTAAACCGTAAGGTATTAAAATTAGAAGTCCAAAGTTGCCAAGCAAAAGTTAACGGATTGTTAAACGATCTATTATTTTTTAGCTGTCTATACTTTATATGCATTTGCTTCGTTCTGCTAGATGAACGTTAAACAAATTGAAAATGAAATCATACACCAAACTACTCCTTCTTTTTTTAGCAACAACCATGGTCATCTCCTGTGGAAATGCGGATGATGATGTCAACTTCGGGTTGAATACGGGCGGCGATGGACTTGGAAAAGGAATTCCAGTAGATGATTGCCTTAACTTTCCTGAAAGCGACTTGGTATTATCCATCCAAGAGCAATTCGTTACGCCTCCAGGGAAAGTTTCGATTTTTTTCAAGGTCTCCGATACCGATGGCAATCCAGTCCCTGGCCTGACGGCAGACCAGTTTACTATTTATGAGCAAGGAAGAAATGACGCGTGTTTTAATACTATATCGACCTCGGAATCCTTGGCCCGTATTTCCCCCAACTCCCAAATATTCACTAACAATACGCTCTTAGTCCTTGATTTAAGTAACAGTGTGCTGAGCAGTAGTTTGGAAGAATTGCAAGCGGCTACCACGAGCTTCATCAACAATGTGATGCCTGCTACCCCATCAGAATCGTTTCAAATGGCCATCTACTGGTTCGACGGGGAAAACGTCTTGCATCTTTTGAACGACCTTAGCCCGAACAGGGAGGAACTCACCGCAGCCATAAATGGCATTACCACCGATATCAGTAACGACCCGTCTACCGATTTATATGGGGCGGTCATCAAATCTACCGATAAGGCCAGCGAACTTCTGGCCGCCAGTACCCAGGGAGGAAAAATAGGCGCAGCTTCGGTCGTTATCTTTACCGATGGTACCGATCAGGCCTCGCGGTTTACCCAAGAAGCTGCACAGCAAAAGGTGGATAATGCCAATCCGAACATTGCTTTCTTCACCATAGGTTTGGGAGCCGAAATCGATACCCAGGTACTCTCGGATATCGGTAAGACCTTTAGTGTTTTCGCCGGAAACAAAGAAGAATTGGAAACTACCTTCAACGACATTTCTTTTAGGGTATCACAACAGGCAAACAGCTTTTATCTGTTTGAATACTGTAGCCCAAAGCGCGATGGAAGTGGTGAGAATAACCTCGCTATCCAGGTTAGGGACGGAAGCCGACAGGGAGCCGTACAGACAAAGTTCAGTGCGGACGGGTTCACAGGGGGGTGCGAATAGATAATCGATAAACCGAATTATTCGAAAAGGCTGCCTTTGGGCAGTCTTTTTTGTTTTTCATAATCTTCTCATTACCCGTCATTTATTGGAAAGTTCCTTGGTAATCAATAAATCTTATGGGCTGTGAAACATCCTATTTCCCCTTGCATACGTATAAGTTAATAGAACAATAACATATATACTATTACAATATGAAAAAATCAGTTATCATAAGTGCACTATCAATTGCAGTCTTATCCTCATGTGTATCCAAAAAGAAATACGTAGCCTTGGAGACCGACCTGGCGGAGACAAAAAGTGTTCTTTCCAAAACACAGGTAGAAAAGGAAGAATTGGAGACCAAGGTTTCCAAGATCGAGGCACGTGTTGCAGAATACAATGAAAAAATCAACAGCCTGAAGGAGATAAACGACAATCAGTACACTTCAGTCGATGATGTGGCGGTCATGAGCAATAATACCAAGGAAAAAATGCGTTCCACATTGACCAAAGTAGACCCCGCTAAATTGGCGGAAGCCAAAACCTTGCAAGACTCCATGAACTTGGCCGTGTCGTACCATCTGAAAAAGTCCATCGCCGACGAGGAAGACGATATCAACGTAGATATCGATAAGACCGTGGTGATGATCAATATCTCCGATAAATTGTTGTTCAACAGCGGCAGCTATCGAGTGAGTAACAAGGCCGATGCCATTTTGGGCAAGTTGGCCGAGGTCATCAACTCCGAACCCAGTATGGAGGTGATGGTGGAAGGGCACACCGACTCAAGAACCATCAATACCGAAATGTTTCAGGATAACTGGGATTTGAGTGTGAAGCGCGCGACTTCGATCGTTCGTATTTTACAGAATAAGTACAATGTAGACCCATCTAAAATGATTGCCGCCGGTAGAAGCAGTTATGTGCCACTTGTTGAAAACGACAGCAAAGAAAACATGGCCAAAAACAGACGAACCAAAATTGTAATCATTCCAAATCTAGACAAATTCTTCGCTCTTTTGGAGGCAGAAAGTCTATAACAAAATTTTAAGAATAGTACGAGAAAAGAGAGGCGCCCTGCCTCTCTTTTTGTTTTAGCCAAATTACCGCCGGTAGGGTTTTTAAGAAGGTAATTGTTCCATTAATAGAACCCTATATGATCTTAGACTGACCGCCTACATCCTAAAGACTATGATTGTTTCACCCTGCTCGGCCAAGGTCGGGCAAAAAATGTAGAAATCATGGATGTACTCAACGTATTGATTCAAAACAGTTCCTTACAGGGCATGCCTACTTGGTATAAGGCGACTACCCTATTGCTTTTCTCGCTTATCCTCGTCACCGTCATAACCTCTTTGTTTATCCTCATAACCCAAGGTCCAGGGATGACGATCCGGTTTGGGTATTGATCTTTAGCACGTCATTGCTATCGGAAATACTATTTGGGGAGTTAACGATAAATCATCGCATTCTTGAAATTGCCTTGACCCGTTTTAAGGTCGATAAGGTGACCGTTCACAACCGCATATTCAAGAATGCCGTGTTTTTCCAGTAGAAAAGTCGGATTTGTACCTACTTCTACGGTAAATTCCGGTACTTCATAGGTCGTACTGATGATATGCATAGGAACAGGGGATTTCAACTGTTCGGGCGGGATATTCTTTACACGCACATAGGTATACCCTTCTCTAAGAAGGTCAACAACATTCATCGAACCCAACTCTTGACTTGTTTTTTGGATATCAGGATACACTTTTCCAGCCCGTACCGTGTAATCGGAGGCATCAACGGTCTTATATCCGTAGTAGGTAGAAAGGTCACCTTGGTCAATGATGCGACTACTGTACCAAAAGTCCGCATAATCTTCCTCGTCTACTTCCAATCGGTTGATACCAATATCAATAGTATAGGGCTTTCCCAGAAGCTCATAGGTCGCATTTTCGATTTTCAAATCAAACAGCTTGCGATCATTTTCCGGGATTTTTTCATAATCCTCCAGAGGAATATCCCTATAATTTCCCTTGGCAATGGTATAAATGGCAGATAGGATAGACACATAATTTAATTTCCGGATTTCTTGTTTTTCCACATCATTGGCATAACCACCTGATTCGATCAAAATGGTAGCTGTCCCCCATTTTTGAATGTTATCCCCAAAGGCCCTAGGCTCAAAATCATCATTATAACGACCTACCTGGCCTGGGGCATATTGCTGAATAATAGTGTTCATGAAGACGATGACTTTCATGGCATTGCCCCGTTTCTCGTTAATCTCCTTTTCATAATTATAGGCGGGAGCCAAATAGGAAATAGTAGCGGGCTTTTCGGTTCGCTCTGCGTTGTAGTAGGTACTTTGGTCGTGCAGGTTGAAACCAAAATCGGCCTCTAGACTATCCCGAACCCTTTTCAAGGTTTGCCCTTCGGGGGACTGTAAACGCAGGGCATCCCTATTGATATCGATACCCAAACGGTTTCTTCGCTCAAAGATTTCCGCCCCGTCCGGATTTAACATGGGTAGAAAATGAAGGGTCAGGTTGCTCAGGATGTCCCTTTTCTCCGATTCAAAATCATCGCTATCCAAAAATTTGAAAATATCGAACAACGCTTGGGTGGCGGTAGGTTCATCGCCATGCATCTGCGACCACAAAAAAACATCCGTATCTCCCTGTCCGATACTGATTAGGTTCAAATCCCTGCCTTCTATGGACTTGCCCACGGTTTTTACTGTAAATTTTGGGTTTTTTCGATATTGTGTAATCAATGGCTGTAGCTCGTGATGTTTGATACGGCGTTTATCCAAGCTCGGCTCTTTGTACTTCCCGTAGGTTTCGTAGAGGGCCGCGGTAAGTTCCTTTTCCTGTCCAAAACAACAATGGTATCCTATCCATAGTAAAATAAAGCAAAGTGTCGGTTTCATCATTCAGAAGGTTTCGATGGGATTGGTTTAAAATTAAATTCTTTAGTGGCTTTACGAACTTTTTGCATAAAGTCTTCCCCGGGATCGGTCTTTTCGGTGCGATAGCCTTCATCTCTTTCAAGCCACAATGGATGCCCTTCAAAGCGGATATACTCGTGATGGCCGATGAGGTATTCAATATCGTATTTTTCGGCTAAGTAGGTAACGAGCCAAATGTTTGATTTTAGCTGTGCCTTGGTCAAAGGAAGATTCTCGGCCCCTCCAACGTTTTCAATTCCAATGGCGCAGTGGTTCAAACCGATAACGTGCCGGGCCATAGTGGTTTCAGGAAGCAAACGGTAAATGGTACCATCCCTATCGACCATGAACTGCGAGGATACGTTTAAAGCGCTAGCCTTCTTGATGTCCGGTCTGGCAGGCAAGGCCGGAGGGTCGAATGTTTTGAAAGATTCCTCAAAAGTTGGTATCACGGTCCAATGAAGTACGATCATCTTGGGAACGATCGTAGGTGCTTCCTGAACGATACCATATCGTTCCGATAGATAGTCCAAAGTGAGTTGCGTTCTCTCTTCATCGAACACCAGAGGTTCGTCGATGATTTCTCTGGACACGGTACAGGAAACCATTTCTAGGGCAATCAAGAAGAATACAAAATATTTTCCCATTGCTATAGCGTCATTTACCGATTGAATTTAAACTATCCTTTCTCACCTGAAATTCGATTAATAGCTTTTTCCTACCCCATTGCCTTGCCTTTTTGACATTTTTGCCCATATAGATATCGATACGGTTCCTCCACCTGGGATGCATCTTATCCTTCACCAGGTAAACGCCCTCCAAACCTTCTATTTTTACAGGTGTATTGTAATCCAGCCCCAAAGCTAGTAGATCTCTTGAGACGGCGATGCATCGCATTCCAGATCGTAAGGTATCTCCCCAGGCCGCGATATTGGGCTGTTCATCGGTTTGGGAAGACACAGAGTTATAAGCCGATACGTTGACTTCCATCGATTTCCACAAAAAAAGTTCCTTATCCCTTTTACAAGAATTACATACTAAAAACGTTGTGAATACGAGGATTGGAAAATAGAATTTCATCGTCCTGTTGGTGCTTAATACCACCGGAAGATATGGAACCCCACTCTATCCTCCAATAATTAAGGCACTTTTCATAAATTTGCAGCCTATGAAAAAAGAAAAGAAACCGGATGCGGTAGTATTCGATGAGGAAACGCAGACCTACAATGGCAGTCTGCTACCTTATGCGAGTGGGGTAGCCGCCCCGAAAATTGTCCCGCCCGATGTGACAACATGGAAAAATACGAACATCGTTGCTGCCAATAATGAGTTTAAGGCGCGGTACGAGGATATCCAGATGCAGTACCAAGCGATGATGGAACAGTTCGAATACAACAACCTCGTCTACAGTGCCAAGTATAGTTTTGAGCCTATCACCGGAAAAGTATATCACTTGTATCGCTCCAAGGATGAAAGTACCTTTCTATCGATTTTATCCCCCAAGGAATGCAATTTTGATTTTTTGGGCAGTTTTCGCTTAGGCCCTGACAAGATGTGGGAAAAACTACCGACCGGGTAAGGGTACATAGCTGTGATCATCGTCCATCATCGGAAAGGTTTTGGCGGCCCATTCCGTTTTGGCCCTTTCAATTTTTTTCTGATCATGGGAGACAAAATTCCAGTAAATATGGCGTTCTTCGGGTAAGGACGCTCCGCCGAATAGCAGTAAATGGGTGTTCGGCCTTAAAGTAGTCTTGCAAGTATCGGAAACTTTTGATACTACGATATGGCCCTTTTCGACGATTTCTCCGCAGGCTTCAATGGCTCCTTCGACAATACACAAACCAATTTCCCCCTTAAGATGAGCCTTTGTGTCTAACAGGTATTCATCGGTGGTCTTGATTTCAATCATAAACAAAGGTGAATATATCGGTACAGGGGATTTTCGGCCATACCCCTCCCCTGCTACCAGTTTAAAGGAAGCCGGTCCGTCTTCCCACATAGGTAGTTCATGTCCAGGGATATGATGAAACTCGGGGTCGATATCTTCCTTGTCCTTTGGTAACGCTACCCAGATTTGATAACCATGGGCCGTAAACTGTTTTCCATGGCGCCAATCATCCGGGGTACGTTCGGTATGCGAAACCCCTTTGCCCGCTACCATCCAGTTGACCGACCCTGGGGCGATACGTTGTTGCGTTCCCATGCTGTCGGCATGCATTAATTCCCCCTCGAGCATGTAAGTAAGCGTTGCCAACCCGATATGGGGATGCTGGTCTACATCCATGTACGTTGTGGGACCTAAGACCGTCGGTCCCATATGATCGATAAAGATGAAGGGGCCTATCATCCGTTTTTTGCGAAAGGGAATCAACCTACCCACCAAAAAATCCCCAATATCGCGGCTTCGTTCCTCAATAATCAATCCGATATTCGACATACCCTACAGCGTTATTCTTTTTCCGCCATCAGCAGCGGAGGCAAAAATGGCTTCAACCACTTTGATATCCCTAAGTCCCTCCTCCCCTGGTACTATTACTTGGTTTGGAGTACCGCTCAGGATAGCCAGGGCATCCTCGTCCATTTGTTTGGCTTGCTGATTTCCCTTGAAAGGTTCCAGAACCTTTCCATCACTGGTGGTCCCTTGAACACCCGTATAGGACTGAAACGGACTTATTTTGTATCCTCCTTTATCGCAATCGACATTAAGGGTATTGATGTGCTCGGCAAACGTGGTTTTACATTCGGCGGTAATCCCTTCCGGAAATTCCAGATTAAAGTAGGTAGTCTCATCCGCATTGAATATATGGGAGCGTGTATTTTCTTGGGTGGCGCTTACCGAGATCGGTTCCAAACCCGTACAATAACGTACGGCGTTCAGGGGATAAACGCCCATATCGAACATGGCTCCCCCACCGAGCTCTTTGTTGATTTTCCAATGCGTGGGATCATTGGCCCCATTTCGAAATCCCGCTTCCGCATAGATACTTTTGATACTCCCATACGGTTTGGAAGTAGCCCAACCAATGATTTTTTGCGTCACGGGTTCGTGCTGCATCCGATAACCAATCGTCAGTTGCACTCCATTCTTTTGACAGGCATCGATCATCCGCTGACATTCGTCGACCGTAGTGGCCATGGGCTTTTCGCACCACACATGTTTTCCGGCTTCTGCACCGATAAGTGCATAGGGAAGGTGTAATTTATTGGGGAGTACGATATAGACCACATCTATGTCGTCGTTATCCGCAATCGTATGCATGTTCCCGTAATTATAAACATTGCTGTCCTTGATACCATATTTGTTCTGCCATACAGGAATCTTTTCCGGACTCCCGGTGACGATTCCCCTCAATTCACAATGTTTTGTCAATTGCAGTGCGGGTGCCAGCAAGTCGGTACTGTAGTACCCCAATCCTACGAGGGCCACACCCAACTTTTTCTTTTGGACCGGTATGGAAAAACTTGTCAATGGCAAGGAACTGGCTGCCAAGAAAAGTCCCGATTTTTTGATAAACGTTCTTCTATTTTGCATGGTAAAAAGTGTTATGGACCAATAATGTTCACAAATTATGAAATAACTCCTTCGTTTTTACAAATTAAGCTACATTTAGCTTTTACACAGATAAACAAATCGAATATAACATTTTCAATAACAAGGAACCATGAAACTATTTAGGCGAATAGTCCTATTGTCGTTACTGATAATTGTCGTTACGGGCTTCGTCAACTATCCAAAGTTGAACATCATTTCCGGATACGCGGCCAAGAACATGGCCTCTACCCATTTCATTGCGGGAAGGGAGTATAACGATATTACTGAAAACGATAACAATATGCCTTTGATAAAGTTGGCAGAAACCGAGGAAAATGAGAACGGGGTAACGGCATCGGTCTTTGGGTTGATGGAACGTAGCACTTTTTGTAGGGAAGGTCTGGGCTGCGTACTGGTATCTGAAAAGGATCAATCGAACACTACATTGCCAACACCTAGGAGGATCCAAATGAAGAACCGAAGGCCCTTCCCTTTTGGCAACAACGGAACGAAAGATAGCGTATTCGGAAATGTAGACTATGAATTACTGCAAAAAGCCATTGAAAATGCCTTTTCCGAAAATGAAATCCAGAAAACAAGAACGGTGCTGGTGGTATATAAAGGCCATATCGTTGCGGAAAAATACATCGAAGGGTTCACGGAAGCTACCCCCATTTTAGGTTGGTCGATGACAAAAAGCGTATTGGCAACGCTATTTGGAATATTGGAGTATCAAGGAAAATTGAAGGTGAGCGATGGTGCCCCGGTGGACGCCTGGCAAGAGGATGGCCGTAAGGAAATAACACTTGATAATCTGCTACGTATGCAAAGTGGTTTAGCTTGGGAGGAAGATTACACTAGTATTTCCGACGTGACGGAAATGCTGTTTCTGAACGCGGACATGACAACAAAGCAAGCCCAAAAGGAAGCGATTGCACCTCCCGGTGAAGTATGGAACTACTCTTCCGGCACTTCGAACCTTCTGTCAGGCATTTTACGAAAACAGTTTACCAAGCACCAGGAGTACTTGGATTTTCCGTATGAGGCCCTTATCGATAAGATGGGAATGCACTCTATGTTGATCGAAGCCGATATGGAAGGGAACTTCGTCGGCTCCTCCTACGGATGGGCCAATACCCGGGATTGGGCAAAATTCGGACTACTGTACTTAAACAAAGGGCAATGGAATGGGGAGCAATTGTTCGACCCCAAGTGGGTCGACTATGTGCGGAAGCCCACGGACGGATCTGGCGGGGCGTATGGTGCCCATTTTTGGCTAAATGCCGGAGGTAAGTATCCCGACGTACCCAAAGACCTCTTTTCTGCCAACGGCTATCAGGGGCAATATGTCTTTATCATACCTTCTAAAGATTTGGTCATTGTAAGAACGGGCCTGGCGGAAGCACCTGATTTTGACGTGAACCGGTTTTTAAGGGAAGTAGTGTCGGCTGTCCAATAGCCAAAATGCCATGTTGCCAGGTTTTTGCTATTCCTCAAATATCAAAATATAGGGGGTACACCACAAACCTGCCTTACTACACAACAATAATTTCCCTGTAAGAGAAGTCTGCGCTAAGTTTACGGTGTTATTAAAACATAGCGTTAAATTTTTTCATTTTCATATAGTGTTCTCGTAAAAGAGTCCTGACGACAAAGTCAGGGCTCTTTTTAGTTCGTCCCTACCCTTGTTACGGAATCCATTTGTTCTCTCCGAAATTCGGCTTTCGTTTTTCCAAAAAGGCATTCCGCCCCTCTTTGGCCTCCTCGGTCATATAGGCCAAGCGGGTGGCCTCGCCGGCGAACACTTGTTGCCCCACCATGCCATCATCCGTTAAGTTCATGGCAAATTTGAGCATCTTTATGGATGTAGGGGATTTTTCCAAAATCTCCTGTGCCCATTGATAGGCCGTATCTTCGAGCTCATCATGAGGTACGACGGCATTCACCATTCCCATCTCATAGGCTTCCTGGGCAGAGTAGTTGCGGCCCAAAAAGAAGATTTCCCTAGCTTTTTTCTGGCCGACCATTTTGGCCAAGTAGGCAGATCCATATCCGCCGTCGAAGCTGGTCACATCGGCATCGGTCTGTTTGAAGATGGCATGTTCCCTACTGGCCAATGTCAAGTCACATACCACATGCAAGCTATGTCCGCCACCCACGGCCCAACCGGGCACTACTGCGATAACCGCCTTTGGCATGAACCGAATCTGGCGTTGAACCTCCAAGATATTCAACCGATGCATACCGTCTTCGCCCACATAGCCCTGTTCTCCCCTAGCCTTTTGGTCCCCACCGCTGCAGAAGGAGTACACACCGTCTTTGGTGGAAGGGCCTTCGGCAGACAATAACACGACCCCAATGGACGTATCTTCCTGGGCATCATAAAAGGCTTCATATAATTCGCTCGTCGTCTTGGGTCGAAAAGCATTGCGTACATTGGGACGATTAAATGCAATACGGGCAACGCCCTTGCATTTTTTATAGGTGATATCCTCAAATTTCTTGGCAATTTTCCAATCAGGTTTGTTCATATGGTGATTTTAAAAGAATATGCCAAAGATAAAAAGACTTAGTTGTTTTTAACACCTCTGTTCTTGGCTTCTATCCATTTCGAAAGGTATTTGCTACTCTGCAGACTGTGGTGACCCAACATGGCTCCGGTGAAGTTTTTGAATCGGTGCTTTTTCAACCCTCGGGATAAACTATGAATCTTGTTTCGGAGCACTTGCCTTTGACGCCGTGCATCATAGCAGGATCTTAAAATTTCAATCCCATGCTGCTGTGCTTTGTCCCATTCAAATTGATTGGTATGTAAAGCGATTGCGGCTTTGGCAAAATCGGAAGCTGATTCGGCGATACTGCCGTTCCATGGAAGGTCGCTATGCATACCCTCGGCTCCGATACCCGTGGTGACACTCGGCATGCCGTACCGCATGGAGTCGATGAGCTTTCCCTTGATACCCGCCCCGAAACGCAAGGGCGCCAAATTAACCCTATGCCGACGCATTGCCGCCTCGATATTCGATAGCTTTCCTTTCACATAAAAGCCTTCGCCAGGTTGATGCAATTCGGTTATTAGTTTGGGTAAATAACTACCATAGATGTGCAGTTCCTCCTTTGGCAACGCCTCGCGTATGCAGGGCCAAATTTCTTGTTTCAGCCAAACAATGGCATCTAGGTTGGGTTCATGTTTGCCGGTACCAATAAACATAAAATGTTGCCTTTGCCCAAAGCAGGGCCATGAATCGGTTGTAAACGCCGACGGTGTTTCGATCATAAAAGGCAGATGTAGCAATAGTGCCCCAGGTACTGCCACAACTTGCTCGAGGAGCTTCATCTCATAGGATGAAATAATAAGGGACAGGTCACAACGATAGATGCTAGCCATCTCCCTTTTCGTTATTTCCTGCCGAAGCCAGAAATCCAAATCAAACTTGATTCCGGCCTTAAAAGCCTTTTTCCTGGCATATCGCAATGAATGTAGGTCCTCCGTATCCAGTATCCGGACGGCATTGGGAGTGGATTCGGCAACCCGCCATCCAAATTGCTCTTCCGTTAAAAAGCGATCGAATAAAACAATGTCGGGTAGTAGCCCTTTAATGAAGCTATCAAACGAAGGGTGGTTCAATTCGATAGTTTCTCTCTTGACACCTAAGGCTTCGAGATTTAAACTGAAATCGGTGGGTTTCGAAGTACTGGCAAACGTAATCGCATATCCCTCATCCAAAAAAAAAGAAATCAACTGCAGCATTCTGCTACCAGCAGCCGTTGCGTTTGGCTCGGGCCAGGTAAAACCGATTATCAGCATTGTTTTACAAATCATACCGTACAGGTCGGAAACAAGGAGCTCGGTGAGTTCTACATCCTAGCCGCGAACTTTTTGGATATACTTGAACGCAAACGCCTTTCATAGTCCTCTTCTAGCCATTCCTTATAGTTCTTGGTATTGTTCATAATACAATAAGAATACTGGCGCACCCTGTAAGAGATTTCTTCCTTCAACTGTTTGGCCAAAATCCGGGCATCGAAGACATCCTCTGCATTTTCTACACAAATTTTGGCGTGTTGTTCGATGCTTCGCTCCAAGACCACCTTGGATCGCAGGCCCTGTGCGAAAATTTTCTTGTATTCTTCCTTCACATCGAACTCAATTTCCTTCGATTTGCTGAACTTTGCCTTTAGCTCTGCTGGCATTTCGTAAACGAATTCACGCTCAATCTCCTCATCATTCTTGATATTCTCCAAAAAGAAGTCCGGAAAATGAAATATTTCCTGCCAATCGATAGGAGCATCCCACATACCGAAACGGGCAACGTTGTTCCCCATATCGATGACCGTGAATTCCTCTTTATTTGGCAGTATCCTAGACCCCCTGCCAATCATTTGAAAGTAAAGCGTTAACGACCGGGTTGCCCGATTTAATATAATGGTTTCCACCGTTGGCTCGTCAAAACCAGTGGTCAAGATACTGACCGAAGTCAAGATGGCACCCGGGGTTGTCGAAAACCAGCTTAGTATTTCCTTTCGCTCGGCGGCCGTATTTTTATTATCCAAGTGACGAATGTCATATCCCGCTTTCTTGAAAGTCTCATATACATACCGTGAGGTATTGATTCCGTTATTGAAAATCAGGGTTTTGGTGCCTTTGGCGATTTCGTTATATGCCGTCATTAATTTACTCAGCATGCTTTGATTGCCATAGAGTTCATCGGATGATTTCACGGTATAATCCCCATTGATACCCAATTTTAAGCTTTGAAGGCTTACATCGTAGTTGTACATGTTGGCCTTCGCCAAAAACTTCTTTTCTATAAGCGAATTTATCGATTCCCCGATAATCAGTTTTTGGTAATTATCTTTCATCGGAAGCTTTATATTGGAGCTCAGCGGTGTGGCGGTCACTCCAAGAATGGTCGACTCCTCGAAATATTTGAACAACTTTCTGAAGGAATTGTAATGGGCCTCATCGATAATGACCAGACCGATATTCTTGATTTCAACCTTCTCTTCCTGAAGCCTATTGTTCAAAGTCTCTACCATGGCAACAAAGCACATGTAATCATCCTGATCTTGGAGTTCTTTGACCCCGCTATTGATGATTTTGTTATTTACACCAAAACCATGCAGCATTTTCGAGGTCTGTACGCTCAACTCGATGCGGTGCGTGAGTACCACGACCTTCTTTTTATTCCGTTGGATATATCTTTTGGCTATTTCCGAAAACACTACGGTCTTCCCCCCCCCGGTGGGTAATTGGTATAGTAAATTACCCGTACCGGCTTCGTCGAGGTGTTTGAAAATAGTGTTCAAATCCTCAATCTGGTAATCGTATAAGGTTTTTTCCGTAGCTTTTTGCAGTTCCAAGTAGGTAGGAGATTTTAGATGTTATGGTTCAGGGAAATTTTGCCTCAACCCCAATTTTACAAAATTAGCAGAATTTTCTCCTTAAGAAAAATTTAGAGGGGGAATTCAAGGTAACTTTTTTTACCTCCCCAAAATACTAGTATCCCCTTTCGATATGTACCAGGTTGTTCAAGGGTTTTCCCGCCAATAACCTTTGATGGTTTTCGACGATCTGGGGAACCACTGAATCGGTGTCCGAAACGCTGGCGCAATGGGGACTCATATGAATTTTTGGATGTTCCCAAAAGGGATGTGCAACGGGCAAAGGCTCCTCATGGAATACATCGAGCGCCGCTCCACTTAAATGTTCGTTCTTTAACGCCTCCAGTAGGTCTCGGTTCACTAAATGACCTCCCCTGGCCACATTGATAAGATAGGCCCCTTTAGGAAGCTTTTGAAACAATTCCGAGTTCAGGATACCTGCGGTCGCCTGTGTTAAAGGCAACAAGCAGACCAAAATCCCGGTGGTTGCAAGGAAGTCGGCAAGATCTTCGTTTCCGAAAAAGGTTTTTATATTTTTCATTGTTTTCTTGGAACGGGACCATCCCTGTACCTTAAAACCAACACGGACCAAGTCATTGGCCAACACAGCACCCAAGGCACCCAGACCCAATATACCTACCGTAAAGTCCTTTATTCTTTTGTAATTGAGGGGTTTCCAAATTTTATGCTGCTGATCTATTTTATAATGGTTCAAGTTTTTAAGGTAGGCAAAAATAAGGGCAATCACATGTTCGGACATATCGCTTGCCAACATCGGGTTTACCACACGGGTAATCGGTAAGTGGGTAGGAGCCGAGGCATCCTCAAAAATGAAATCAACACCGGCTCCCGAAGACGCAATGCACTTAAGATTGGGATACTCACTTAGGCTACCAGGACGATGTTTCCAGACCAATGCCATATCGATGCGGTCTTTGGGATGGTCTTCGTCGCCACTGTAAACAGGAATATCGGGAGCAGCCGATCTGAGGGCGTGCTTCCATAGATCTATTTTATCGTCTTGTCGTAGAATTACAATGCTCATGGTTCCAAAAATTCAGTTTTAATCAATACTATCCAACACCCTGGAAAAACCTTCTTCCAAAGGCCACTGCCCTTCCTGTGTCTGGGTATGGATTTTCGCTATTCGTGGCCGAAAGTCCCCTAAAAGACCATGGGTGGATACAAAATGTACCGCCTGGTCAAAAGAGTTGAGCATGCTTTTAAAAAAAGAATCGGGTAGGTTTCTATTGATTGAATAGGTCTGGGCAGTCTCAAGATTGTAAAGCATGACATCGGCAATCAAATGAGGGGCCACTCCTAGTTTGACGAAATGTTTGATATATTTCTGCGCCACGGAACGTCTTGCCTTAGGGCGTTTTCGCCGCACCGGGAAGTATTCGTTCGAGATTTTGGCCTTCGCTTCCTGAACAAGCTTGTCCTCTTTTGGATTAAAAACGAAATCATAATATTCCTTTATGACAGGAAATCGTTGGTAAAGGTCCATTAACTGTTCCTCCAGCGCTTCCTTTGGTAAATCGGACAGGTATTTTTTTAATTGTCTTTTACTCATTTTGTTTGCTCCAGTGCTTTCATCGTTTCACTAGCGGCCTGCTCACCCGAAAGCATGGCGGCATTGATACTTCCGTTGGCCAAATGGTCCCCTGCTAGAAATACATGGTCGGAGTATTTCACGAGTCGACTCTCGTAATGAGCGGTCTTTAGCTTAGGTAATGCCCTGTCGATTCGATAGCCCCTAATAAATTCCAAGTCATTCAGTTTACAACAATCCAAAAGCTCTTTTTTAGCCCGGGCCACCAAATCGGTTTCGGATAATTCGTGGGCTCTCACTACTGTTGCCGATAGTATGGCATCCGAACCGCTCACAGGAATCACATCGGTGACAAAATGAAGATTATTGACCAAAGTATCGGATTTTGTCAATAGTCCGATTATTGGCAGATTCATCGTTGATGCCTTTGTCTTAAAATACAAGGTATGGGAGCTGTGCCACTGCACTGGGGTCGCGCTTAACTGTTCCAATAGCTTCGTGGGATCGGTAGCGATAATAACGGCATCAAAATCGAGGATATCTCCGTTGATATGGATCGTTTTTCCATCGACTCGTGCCACGCTGCGATTGTAATGAATTTTTGTATTCCATAGCCGTTCATACAATTGTTTAGGTATTTCTTGCATTCCTTTTTCCGGGATGGCGGCATCGCCTTCGGAGAACATCTTATAAACGAATTGAAACATCCGACTCGAAGTGGTAAGTTCATCCTCTAGAAAAATCCCAGAGAAAAAAGGGCGGAAAAAATTATCGATGATGCGATCGGAAAATCCGTATTCCTTTAAAAAATCCAAGGTAGAAGTGCCGGGTGCTTCGAATAATTGTGCAATCGATTTATTCTTTAAGGATGAAGATAAACGAAATATTTTCCATTTATCCTGGATACTCCCAACTCCTGAAAACACGGTAGAAAAAAGAAAAGTCGCATTTCTTAACGGATCGCCGATTTTGGATGTCTTCCCCTTTCGGTATAACAAGGCGCCAGGAAGAAAGTGCTTCAAGCCCAAAGCACCATAATCAAGATATTTCTTGGTCAAAGGATATTCGGTCAATAACACCTGAAAACCGTGGTCAAGAGGTATTCCCTCATAAAAATCGGTCTTAATCCTACCCCCAATACTATCGGAAGCCTCGAATATTTCAGGCGCAAATCCCTGTTCCTCCAAACAGATGGCAGCCACCAAACCGCTCAATCCAGCTCCAATGATCGCAATTTTCGGTTCCGATGTACTCATGATATTCGCTTATTCCCCAAAAATAATATAAGCTGAAAGAATATCGGCATATGACCCACAATCCTTTGGATTATTCCCAAAACGCTCATAAAATATGTATAATAATAAGCCAAATCCCTTGGATAAGAGCATTTAAAAATGTATAATGAGAACTTGTACAATATCAAAAACAAATAAATATATATGAGGCAATTAAAGATTATCAAGCAGGTAACCAATCGAGAATCGAAATCGTTGGATAAATATCTGCAGGATATCAGTAAAATCGACTTGATAACTGCCAGTGAAGAAGTCGAACTGGCGCAAAAAATCAGGGACGGAGATCAAGCCGCCCTGGAGAAATTAACGACTGCAAACCTTCGATTTGTAGTCTCAGTAGCCAAACAGTACCAAAACCAAGGGCTTACCCTCCCCGATTTGATCAACGAAGGCAATGTGGGCCTTGTAAAGGCAGCCAAACGTTTCGACGAGACCCGTGGGTTCAAATTTATCTCCTATGCGGTTTGGTGGATTCGTCAGTCTATTCTACAGGCATTGGCCGAGCAATCACGAGTTGTTAGGCTTCCATTGAATAAAATCGGCTCGATCAATAAGATTAAAAAGACCTTTTCCTACTTGGAGCAGGCTCATGAGCGTCCACCCTCTGCAGAAGAAATTGCAAAGGAATTGGAGATGACGGTCAACGAAGTACGACAATCCTTGAAAAACTCGGGACGCCACGTTTCGATGGACGCGCCATTGCGGGAAGGTGAAGACTCCAATCTCTATGATGTGTTGAGAGCCGGAGAATCTCCGAAACCGGATAACATTTTAATGCAGCAGTCATTAAATACGGAAATTAACAGGGCCTTGGAAACCTTGTCCCCACGGGAGGCAGATGTCGTAAAACTTTATTACGGTATTGGGGACCAGCAGTCGATGACCTTGGCCGAAATCGGATTGACCTTTGACCTCACCAGGGAGCGGGTGCGCCAGATTCGTGAGAAAGCCATTCGTAAGCTGCGTCATAATTCCAGGAGTAAGATGTTAAAGACCTATTTAGGCTAGCACACTTTATACATCATAAAAAAGTCCCTGACTTTATCGGTCAGGGACTTTTTTTATCTAACTTTTGATAAGCGCTTAGGAATAGTTCAATTTGCTGATTTCGAAATCTGTCAGGATTTCGTTTAAATCTTCAATGAAGTTCAGATACGCTGCATTGTCTGAATTTTGATTTGCCATAATAGTAGGTTTTGGAGAATCGGGACAAAGGGTTACACTACTACATGTAGTCTAACTCTACCAACTCGTTTAAACTTAAAATTTCGTTTAGATCTTGGAGGAAGTTTAAATATTCCTCGCCGTAGGTGTCGTAGAGCATTCCGTTGTTAGGTTAAGTTAATATTTGGGTTTAAGTTCGATTTCACTTGAATTGGGCTTCAAGTATCATGATATAAACATAATAGTAACGTGGCCCGAAAGCAATTAATTGTGGTGTAAACTAAGAAACTTGTTGTGAAAGTATTGAAAAGGAAAGGTTAAGCTTTTCATAAAGAAAATACAAGATGGATTTCAACGATCATTTCGAAATCAGAACTTTACACTATAGGTAATTCCCGCTGTAACCGACCAAAAGAAGTTACCTGTGTCAAAAGAGAGTTCTTGCCGGGCCACGCCTAAATTGGCCATATAAATATTCGGACTCTTTTTGGGTGTGAATTGATATTGAAGACTCATCCGTTGCGATTCTATATATAGTAGGGTTTCAGCGAGAAGTTCATCCCCATCCCTTAATTGTCTTAGCTCGGGAGAATAGCCCATGCCGACGTTCACCCCAAGGAAGTTTTCCCCGTCCCGGAAATATTTCCGTACCAGCAGGTTTCCGGAAATCCTTGTTAGGTTGTTCGGCTGCGGGGTGATATAGGAACGTAATGAAAAATAATAATTCCCCCTGTAGTGCCCTAATGAATTGGTGATAACCGTGACATTCTTGGTTTCAAAACTGATATAGCGCGCCCCGGCGGAAAATTCAAACGCTCCCGGTAAGTTGGCATATAGGTCGCCCCCTACCTTATGATTGGGGAAAATCGAGGCGTTCGAATAGCCATAATTTAAATAGGCATAGAAACGTTTGGAAAATTTTGGATAGAAATCCAAATCGTACTGTATCCCATGTTTGTTCAGACGGTTATTATAGTTGATTCTGGGGATGATACTGCCGGCCAGGGTTTGCCTCCTATAGGATATATTGGAAAATACCATGGGTTCATAGACTTTATCGAATACCATGAATGAGTTCATAATGCCTATCCGATTGTTCATCTCTTTTTCCTCCAAGGGCTTTTTCTTAGCGTTTTCATCTTTTTCTTTTGCCACGACTTTTTCCGATGCTTCCAATGATTTCTTGTTCCGCTTTCCTCCCTTTTTTGAAACCTTGGAAGTCGCAATACCCACATTCGGTCCCAATGGTGGGTATTTTTTATTTCGGATGTTTTGGACGGCAAGTTCTTTCAGACGTTCTATTTCCCGGTTCTGACCGAGGTAAAACAAGGCTTTATTGGCCAGCCCCAATGCGGTGGCATCATTGTTGGCGTATAATTCGTTCTTGACTGCACTGATCCAGACATCCGTATTTTTACGTTCCTCTGAAATGATTCTATTGAACTTTTTTCGTGCTTCGGCATGGTTGCCTTCCCAACTATAGATACGGGCCAATAAAGCAGAAGCATCCGTATCCGTGCCATTTTTGGTCGTCTCCTCCTCTAACAATTTCTTTGCGGATGATAGGTTTCCTTCAAAGGCGAGATAGTGTGCCTTTTCATAAATACTCCCGCCCGTGCTTTGGTATGCCAAATCCTGCGCCCATCCCCAACACAGGAAAAGGTGTAAAAAAATCGTTGTATATAGTTGTTTTTTTAAAATCACGTTATAGTTTAAAATTGCCAACGCCGCTGTTGCTTCCTATTTAGCGGCTACCACTTTTCCTTTTCGATATTCCCTACGCGCCCTTGCTATCTTATCCTGTATTTCATCTACTCCCGAACTATTTTGTTGGACCAGCGTTATTAGTTCATAGGCCTCCTTATTCTTACCCGACCAGAAGTACACATCGAAAAGGGCCGAATACGAATCAACATAATCGGGCACCATGTTGATGCATTCCTGCAATATTTCGATAGCGGTGCCATACCTACCGTTCCAAGCGTTGATTCTGCCCATTAATACCTTTGTGTCGATATGTCCAGGGACTTCGGATAAGATAAAACGTGACAGTAACAAGGCCCTATCGTATTCCTTGTCAAACGCCAATTCCTTTGCGGTAAGGTAGGCCTTGTCAAAATTCTTCCCGTTGAATACACTATTGACCCATACAATCTCGCTTTCATCGAATTTCTCTTTTTGGATGGTAAAGATTGCCAAGCTATCGGGAATGATTTTGTTATTCGCAGTCACATAAGCGTTCAGTGACTTGAAATTGTCCAATTTCCGCTCAACTTGGGAACCACCGCCGAAAGAAGAACCTACATTCAGGTTTTCCTCCAGTTCCAACACATCCCCATCGGAATAAAGTTTGGTACCGCTGATATATTCTTTCAGTTCGTTCTTATTCCGCATCAAAGGAATATCCTTGGTAGACCGAAAGGCTTCGTTCATATCAAGGGCGTCGCCCATCCAAGCTACTTTTTTGGGCATTTTCAATTCGTACTTCCCGTTTAAGAGCGATAAGATGGTGGGGGTTACGTCGAAATGGGAGGATACTGCACTCATTCTCCGTGTCTCTTTCAACATAGGACTGTAAATAATCAACGGCACGTGGAAACGGCTAAGGTTGTTTCTCTGTGGTATTGGAATCAATCGATGATCTCCGGTTATAACAAATATGGTGTTCCCATAATTGGGCTGTTTCTTATAAGCGTCAAAAACCCATCTCAGCGCATCGTCGGTATATAATAAACTAGCGAATACCCCATCGTTGTTCTTAATCACTTTTTCCTTTTTCCTTTCAAAGTTTCCGTTATTTACGATCTTATCGACCTTCTTGGTATAAAACTCGGCCCTTGGTGGAATAAAAGGTTCGTGGGTACTTATCGTCATATATACCTCTATACGGGGTTGCGCCGATTTTCGCGGCAAACTCATGCTCTTCTTGAAAAGTTCCAAATCAGGATAGCCCCATGATGATCCAGCGGCATCTTCGGCCTGTAACTCATAATTCTTTCCGAAACCTGATTTGTCCAAGATGAAATCGATGTTCTCGCTACGCAAAAACTTCTCTACATTATCAAAAGAACTGTTGGTTCCCTGATAGAATGATGTATGGTAGCCATTGTTTTTTAGAATGCCGTAAAGTGTCAGTTTATTGGGATAATCTTCCAGCTCCATAAAGCCGCTTTTACCAAAGGGTAGAGATCCCAATAATGACGGAATTACCCCAAAAGTTCTTCCTGTATTGCTCAAACAGTTTTCCCAATACAACGATTTGGTCGTTAGGGAATCGAGAAAAGGTGTGAAACCGCCATATTCGGCACCCTCCCCAACAAAATCACGACCCAATCCCTCGACCATGATGAATACGATATTGGGTTTTTCCTCCTTCAGATCAAAGTACCCGCCGAGCACATTGGGCGTTTCAGGTCTTTTGATGAGTGGATACTCCACATCGGCCACATACGTATTATCCTCGGTAGAGCTATTGTAAAGGTTTACTGCCAGATATTGGGTCTTGTTTTGATTAATGGGCCTCCCCTCGGTGAATAGCGTCGCTACGAACAGACTGAATAAAATAATCGTAAAGGGATACATACCGCTGATCTTGTGATAAAACTTTGAGGTAATCCTATAAAGTCCGAAAAACAGGGTCATAAGGAAGACAATTCCGATAAAAAGATAGATGGATATGGCAAATCCGCCGGAATTGGAAATCGTAATTTTGATATCGTCCCAACTGTAGCCCAAAATATCGGACCCTAAGGGTACCAAGGTGGTACAGAAATAGGCGATGAGCATGGCTTCGATAATCAATAAGATACCGAGCAACGTAAAGACAAGCACAAAACCGTACCTAGGTCTAAAGTTCTCCCAAAACTTAAAGGGGAAAGCCAAAAGCACGCCTACGATCGAGGTAAACCCGATTTGATGTACCAAGGCTATCAGAAAACTTCTGCCAATGACACTATCGACAACTCCCTTCGCGTATAGGATACTATATTGGAAAATCGAAAGCACCAAAAGACACCCAAAAAATGAAATCATCAATCTGGTATAATGCTTTAAGCTATAGCTATCGATCGTACTGGTATTCATAATACGTTTCTAAGTTGCTTTGGCAAATCCTTTTCGTACCTGTGACCCCCAACCTGATTTAATCTTAAACAGTTTTTTATAATTACCACGAATCGCCGCCCATACCACAATAGGATGAAAGGTAATGGGTTCGATAATGGCACAGAACATCAGGATGAAAATATCCTTGGTTCTTTTATACTCGTTATAGGAATATACTTCCCATAAAATGGCATAGAACGAAAACATCACCGAATACATATAGACTGCCGCCGTAATGGCTAGGAAAAAGTCTAAATTCAGAATACCCAGGTAATAGAACAAAAGGATCGAGAGGAAGCCAAAAAACTCCAGTATTGGTGCCAGCCACTCATAAAAGAACCAATAGGGATAACTGATAAGACCGAGCCGACCATATTTGGAGTTAAAGAACATATCTTTATGGGTAATCAAGGTTTCCAGATTACCCCTCGCCCATCGATCTCGCTGGTTTATCAAGATTTTAAGGTCTTCAGGAACCTCTGTCCAGCAGAGCGAATCGGGAATATATTCGACGGTGTAGGGCATTCTTCGGTCGTGCATATAGCGCCGCATTCGAAAGACAATTTCCATGTCCTCACCCACCGTATTGGTATCGTAACCCCCGACGGCCATGGCGATTTCCCGATCAAAAAAACCAAATGCCCCAGAAATAATAAGCAGACTATCGATGCGTCCCCACGCCATTCTTCCCAGTATAAAAGACCGGGTATATTCCAATAATTGGAACCTGGCCAACCAACTTTTCGGAAGTCGAATTTCTTCCAATTGGCCACCTTGAATCACACAGGAATTTGCCACACGAATCACTCCGCCAACGGCAATGACACGTTTTCCGGATCGTTGATAGAACGATTTGACCACATGTAGTAGTGCATCGGGCAACAAAAGACAATCTACGTCGATACAACCTACATATTGATTGGTGGAGAGGGCCATACCTGTATTCAAAGCATCCGATTTCCCCCCATTTTCCTTGTCGATAACCGTTAGTTTGGAGAAAGAACGTTGCTTCGATTTGTAAATGCCCCGAATAGGCTTTGATTTCCAATTCGGGTCTATTTCCCGCTCTACTTTTATGAGATCATAGGCTGCTATCATTTTCTCCAACGTGTCGTCTCTACTCCCATCGTTCACCACCATTACCTCGTAGTTTACATAGCGCAATGATAAGAGTGAGCGAATATTTTCGACAATCGTCAACCCCTCATTATAGGCTGGTGCAATGATGGTGATACTCGGGGCCAACGGCGAGGCCATTACCTTGGAAAGGTCGCCAAAACTGTTTTTATTTCGATAATGAATCGAATTTCTGGTAGATAGGTATCCCATGACGGTAAACATGGTAAACAACACCACCGTAAACGTAAAGAAAACGACATTTATGTACTCCAGGATTATTTGGAAAATTCCACTATCCATCGCGTCTGGGTCTTTTTCTGTTGGTCAATTTTTTGAACAGCTTATAGGCAGAGGTATTCGATTCGGTATCAGGGTCCGACTGGTCTTCATTTCCTTCATCCATTAGCGATTCAGGACGGTCATCCAGATTCTCCGAAAGCTCGAATCCGATATCAAAAATATCGGATTCCTTTGGAGGCCTTATCTGCATTTCATCCAACAACTGTTCATATTCGACAACCGTTGTGCTAGCGGTTGACTGAATCCGAGTGGTTTCAGTCCTAGTAACCGTTTTATCCGGCACGGACATTCGTTCTTTCAACTGTGCCAATGCCTGTGAGGCTTTGTGACGAATGTCGGGTTCCGGGTCTTCCAAGAGCTGCTCCAAGAAGTAAACTTCCTTCTCATCACCGATAGCTACGATCTCGTCGAGCAATATGAGTTTTGACTCGGTATCACAATGTCGAAAGAATTCTTCGAAAATACTGTAGGGATTGCTGCCCTGAACTTGTAAATCTTCTTTGGTGTCTGCAAGACGGTCTGGATTGTTACCTAGAAAGCGGGACATAATGTTTTTGATCCGCAGCCGGGCCTCTTCTTTTTCTTCTATTTCCATCAGTTCCCGTAGCAATGGTATTTCGCGTTCATCACCGAAAAAGTCGATATCATCCAACATCTGCATCGTTTCGGCAGTTTCACTTTGATAAATTTTCGGTTCGGGGATATATTTTAGATAGTATTCTATATCATCCATCATTTTGGAAGCCTTAGCGTCCCATTCGGGGCCTTCCATCTTTATTTCCTCTTTCTTTGGGATAGCCGTAACCGGACTGGCAATTTCTTCCAAAAGCCAGTTGGGTAGTTCTTGTTCGGTTATTTCCTTTTCAATTAAGACAGGTTCAAAAATGACCTCCATATTATCCAATGATTTTGCCTCGGCAACTGTCACTTCCTCGAATTCTACCTCCAATGAGGCGATGTTTATCGATTCTTTTGATTGGAAAAGGGAAGGTAGGTGCAAGTCGACACCTTTGATTTCTTCATAGATCACAGTTAGGGTCGTCACATCGATTTCCTTCATAGATGCTGCGGTAGCTGGGGTCAACAATTCAGGTATTTTTATCTCTTCATAAAATACGTCCAGATCCAAGAGATTTATTTCTCCTTTTTTAGGCTGTGGCGACTTTATCTCTTCACAGTACACTATGAGTTCAAGCGGATTTACTTCATCCTCTTTCGCCCTTACATACGCCGGGATTTCTTCATAAACAACATTCATGGCCATCAGGTACTCTTCCTGATTTATAGTACCATCCTCTTGCTGTTCGGTAGTGTCAACAACTAGGGGAATAAAGTGGATGTCTTCCTCGGCTATCTCAAATCTGTATGGGCTTATCTTCTTTCCCTTTTCTTGAAAAGGTATGCCCCCATTGTCAATCTCTTCAAAAAACACCTCGATATTCATAAGGTTTGGTTGCTGCGGCGCCTTGCCATGACTGTTTTGGACATTGCAATCAACGACCAGGGGTAGAAAATCAATTGAAAATAAGGGGGTTCCACCCTCTAGGGACGGTTTCGATTCGTTTTCGTCCCCGTTCATGAAATTTGTTTCTTCCATTTCTAATTTTGTATCATGTTTGGCCGTGTTGTTCCCAGGGGTGACCGCATTCTTACTTTTGGTTTTATTGGTGCTTGGGAGCTCCTTTTCTTCATCTAATTCGGATGCCTGAGACCTCTCTTCCTTCAAGAAAGGGGTCATTGTCGATACGTTTTCAACGGTAGCATCGATTTCAGAAGTTTCCATTTGAGCTGTCTCGGTTTCTTCGCCCCCCTCTATTTCAGTAGGTAAGCTTCGACTTTCAAGGGAGCTAGACTCTCTATTCAACGCTCGATCATGCGGCCCATCATCACCAATTTCCTCCTGGTTTTCATCCAAGGAATTGTATTCCTCCATCGTTTCCTTCTTCGTGGGTTTTATATCTTCCGGTATCCGATAGTTAGAGGTATCAACAATACCTTCTGTGGGAAGAATAGTCTCTGGAGAAATTGTGTTAATGGCGGCCAGTGCCTTACTTCTGACAGAAAAATGCGTTTCTTTATTTTCGATAAGATTCAGAAAATCAAGTTCCTCTGAGGAACCCAATTCCCCAATGGTGTCCAAAATAATAACCTTTATATCCGCGCTACATTTCCAAAAAACGGTTTTCAATGTTTCAAGGGCACTAGTGATGTGAAAGGTCTTTATACAATCGATCGCTTCGCGCTTGATTCTGCTGTTTTTATGTTTTACCAGTTCAATAATTGAATTGTTGGCGTCGTTCTGGTCGTAATGTTTGATCAAGCGCAATGCAAAAAGGACCACATACTTGTTTTTGCTGGTAAGCCAGACCTTAAAACTTGGTGGAAGAAAGTCGTCTTTATTGGCGATGACCTCCATCAACTTCAATTGTTGCCATTCTGAAATTCGATGCTTGGTAGTATCCAGGAAGTAATTGATTCCCTCATGCCTGAGCGTCACCACTGCAATCTCTGCCTGCTTCCGAATCGTGGCCCGCTTGTCGTTTATGAACTTGGTAATAAAGCCATAGGAGTCCACTACTTCCATTTGCGTGAGCTCTCTGATACCTTGTGAAATGGTCTCCCAACGCCAACTTTTTAACTTTTGGTAGGATACTTTGTGTAGCTCTAGATCCTTAAAGAGTTCAAATAACCGTTTCTGGGCAGTTCCAGATACGTCTTTTCGCAGGTCAAGCAACACTTCGGTGACGGTCTTTCTATAAAATACGTCTTTAATCTGTTCCCGAATCTCCACTTTCAGGTTTACGTAACTACTTTTTTCATCTTTTGTGGCATCCTCTTCAAGAAAGATAAACTCGCTGATCATCGGGGAGATCTGCTGCTTCAATTTTTTGGTTTTCGCGGATGTTGCCGAAATTCTCTTTTTAAATAAAAAAATTGCGATGAAATAAACGGCCGCAATCCCTACAAATAGTAGACTAAGATCCCATAAAAGATCCGTATGGATCTTTGGCGCATTGATGAGCGAATAAACGTTATATGTATAGTTGTTTAACTTCAAATTAGGCTTTGTTCAATTCCCTGGCAACCCGGACCATGAGTTCTGATGGGCTCACGGGTTTCGAAATGAAATCGTTCGCCCCTAGATCAAATGCACTAAGAACATTTTCTTCGTTACCGGCAGAGGAGAGAATGATAATAGGGATGCTCGAACCCAGTTCGTTTCGAACATAATCTATTAGCTCGATACCCGAGAAATAGGGCATCATAATATCGCTGACAATGATATCGGGCAAATACATCTCCAACTGCTCCTTGACTTCCTTGCCGTTGGGTACGTGCATAACCTCATATCCTCCTTTTTGTAGCCGGAAACTCAATAAAGAGGCCAATAGCTCATCGTCTTCCGCCAGCAACAGTTTTTTCCTCTCCATTTTTTTCTACCTACTATTGTTCTTTAATTTTTCAAAAGCATCATCGATTTTCTTCTCGACGATAGGATATTCTTCCAAAAAACATCCATATAAAAACTCCATATGCTTGGTGTCCTTGTCCTCTTTGCTCGAGGTATGCATCTCTGACACGATAGTGTGCAGACTTTCGGTCCGCATCATCGCCAGACCCGACTTGATTTTGTGCAATACAAACTCCAGTTCCTCAAAATTCCGTTGTTCCAAATGAATCTTTGCAGCCCCGATAAACTCGATTGCATTTTGTTTGTAAAGCCTGATCAACTCTTCGAGCAACGACAGGTCGCCCATACAGTCGCCCAGGATAGGCTCCAAATCAAAACTCTCCCGTTCCTTGTCTTGGCTGGGTACGGTAGTCAAGGTCATTTCTTCAATGTTATCGATATGCTCCATATTTCTTTTGTTTTTGATCAATTTTAAAAGCAGTTCATCCGGACTATAGGGCTTCAGGATGTAGTCATTAATCCCATGTAGTTCTGATTGTTCCTTGTCTTGAATGGTAAAGTCGGCAGTGAGTGCTACAATAGGTACTTGACGTAACCGTTCATTTTCATTCTCTCGTATACGCTGTGTTACATCGAAACCACTCATCCCGGGCATTCTCAAATCCATTAGGACCAAATCGATTCGCTGTTTTTCCAAAATATGTAGTCCGTATTGACAATTATCCGTAATCCATATGTTACAGCCCCATTTTTTCAGGCGTTGTTCAATAAGTCGCTGATTTAGTAGATTATCCTCGAATACCAAGATTCCGGTTCCCTTAAGTAGTTTGGCACCTTCGGTCAGGTATTCCTTTTTCAGGGCTTTTTGGGGTAGTTTTGACTTATCGCCTACGAGATAGGGCAATACGAATCGAAAGGTAGTCCCTTCTCCCAAGTTGCTGGCGACCGTTATATGCCCTCCTTGATTTACAATTATTTCTTTCACAATGGAAAGGCCCAGGCCAGTACCCCCATACTTTGTGGAAGTATTTTCCCCCACCTGTCGATACGAATCGAAGATGTAAGGGAGTTCCTCCTCCCCAATGCCGATACCTTGGTCAGAGACCAAAAATTCCAGCAGCAATTGGCCATCTTTTTGCTTTTTCAAAACGATTCGGAGACGTATTTCACCCTTTTGCGCGAATTTGATGGCATTGCCCAGAAGGTTGAGCAATACTTGGCTCAATTTTGCGGGATCACCAACCAATACTTCCGGAATGGAGGTATCGATATCGGCCTCAAGATTCATTTTTTCCTCCACGATAAGTGTTTTGCAGAGGTAGAGAATGTCTCTTGTAAGCGCATAAAAATTGAAATGGACAGATTCGAAAGTCTCCAATCCCGCCGATAGTTTCGAATACTCCAAAAGCTCGTTAATAATTTCCATTAACGAGTAGGAAGCGGATTGAATGGCGTTTACAAGTTCTAGCTGTGTGGTGCTCAGACTGTCTTCCTTCAAAAGATCGGTAAAACCGATTATGCCGTTCAAAGGGGTACGTATTTCATGACTCACATGGGCCACTAACAGGGAAGCTTCGCTTTGGTTGTCCCTTTGAAGCTTATCGTGAGACCTTTTACCGGTTGGCGAAGATGAATTATTCAGGCTTTCGGAAGTAATGCCATTTTGGGTCAAGACCTTTTCCTGAAGGTGGTGTTTGAACGATTCAAACGACTTTTTCAGTTGACCGGCCTCATCGGAGCTGAGTTCATCAAAAGAAAACTCGTTTAGCAACGATTCGACGTGGGTAATTTGCGCAAGTAGGTCTTTTGGTTTCAATGGGGGATTGATTTGGTTATACAGTAAAATTTGGGATAAAAACTTTTTCTTACATCGTCTTGTTAATTTCGCTTACATTCAATAAAGTTCCTATGGCTTAAAAATCCTCAAATTCTCAGGAGTGAACAATTAAATGTTACCGAATGCCCTTTTTCTGTTGTCAAATCGCTTTATTTGTAGGTCTAAAATTCTTACAATATGAAGTTTCGCATCCTCCAGCTCTGTATTTTATTAGCGTTGTCCTGTCAAGAAGCTCCCAAAGAGGTCGCTGAATCGGTAGAAGAGAAAGCAAAGAAAATCCATGCGAAAGTGATAAGCATTGATACGCATGATGACATTAACGTGAAGAATTTTACCGATAGCATCAATTACACCCAACGTTTGGAAACACAATTGAACCTTCCAAAAATGCAAGAAGGCGGATTGGATGTTGCGTGGCTAATTGTATACACCGGTCAGGATTCGTTGAACGACAATGGCTACGCCAAGGCAAAAGAAAATGCCATGGCGAAGTTCGATGCCATACACCGTTTTTGCGAGGAGCTGGCTCCCGATCAGATTGAGCTCGCACTGACTTCGAATGACGTACGAAGAATACATGCAGCTGGCAAAAAAGTGGCCATGATCGGGGTCGAGAACGCTTATCCGATCGGAAAAGACCTTTCGGAGTTCGAAAGATATCACAATTTGGGAGCCCGTTACGTTTCCCTCGCACACAATGGCCACAGCCAATTTTCGGATTCCAATACAGGGGAGGCCGATAGCTTATGGTTACATGATGGTTTAAGTGAATTGGGTAAAAAAGCTGTAAATGAGATGAATAGATTGGGAATAATGATTGACGTTTCACATCCATCCAAAAAAGCTATGGAGCAGATGATCGCCTTATCGAAAGCACCGATTATTGCTTCGCATTCCTCGGCTCGGGCACTTTGTGACCATAGTAGGAACCTAGATGACGAGCAGTTAAAATTGATGAAGGAAAATGGCGGTGTGGTACAGGCCGTAGCATTCAGCTCGTATCTGAATACCGAGAAGCACGAAGCCCGCGCTGCCTATATGAAGGCGATTTATCAACAAGTAGCGGATTCTTTGGGAATCGAGTGGTACGAGCGGTCACAGTTTTCATCCCTGACCGATGCGCAAAAAGAAGCTTTTATCGCAAACTATCCCAAGGTAATGACAATCGCAAAAAAGCAAGCGGAGAATAAGTCCGATGCACCACCAGCGGTAGATGTAGCCGACTTTGTAAATCATATCGACTATATGGTCAAAGTAATGGGAATCGATCATGTCGGTATCAGTTCCGATTTCGATGGTGGTGGTGGTATCGCCGGGTGGAACGATGCCTCGGAGACCTTCAACGTAACCTTGGAGTTGGTGAAGCGTGGCTATATCGAAGAGGAAATCGCCAAGCTATGGGGAGGTAACCTGCTCCGCGTTTTGGATGAAGTGCAGTCAGTAGCGAATAGCATGGACAAAAACTAACGATTACCAACTTTTATCTATTGTAAATCAATGGTATAATACTAATAAAAACCATTAATTCGCCCCGCGAGGAAAGACTCTAAAAAAGTGTTTTGGGTGGCACCAAGGTCTGTGGAATTTTTAGGTCACAACCCAATCTGTTGTTCAGTTTACCAATGAAGTACGCCGATAGTAAGGGGGATTCCAATTCCATATTTTGATGCACGAAAAAATGAATATTGTTCAGCCCTTTTTCTTGCCAATCGGCCAACTTGTCTACCCAATCGTCCAGTCGGGCATAATCACTTTCATGATTGGCCCCGACATAACGTATAAAAGCCTCGTCATTGGTCAAACGCATATGCATTAAATCCCGCCTGCCCGCAGTATCGACTAAAATGTTGGCGATGTTGTTTTCTTCCAAAAGATAATAAAGTTCGTTTGCGACGGTATTGTCATTGAACCAATCGGTGTGACGAAATTCGATTGCTAGGGAAAATTCTTTCGGCCAATATTCCACGAAACGTACCACCCTGTCCCAATTCTTAGGGCCGAAATTCCCATGCATTTGCAAAAAGATAGTGCCCAACTTTTCCTTTAGGTTGGAAGTAACCTCCAAATACCGGTCTACGATGGGGTAGACGGCATCGTTCAAACGTCTTAAATGACTAATATCCTGTGCTATTTTGGGAAAAAATTTAAACCCTGCCGGTGTTTTGGCATACCATTTTTCGTATTGCTCCCCTGGAAAAATACGGTAGAATGTGGCGTTGAGCTCAATGCAGTTAAATTGGGAAGCATAATATTGCAATTCGTCTTTTGTGCCGCGCGGATAGAAGTTCTTCAGATCTTGGCGGTTCCACTTGGCACAGCCAACGTAGATACTTTCGGTGCCCTTTTCCTTGTATTTTGAAAGTACCACCTCGGTATCGGGGTGATCCTGTGGGAAACTAAAGTCAATCAACTCTGGGTGTTCTACTTTTCCAAATTTCATCCTATCAACTTATAAATCCAGTTTAAATGTAACGATTTCCATCATACTTCATTCATATCCCTTCCAATGTAAAAGTCGTCGTATGCGCAAAAAAACTCGAAATTCTGTAACATTCGCCCTATATTTGATACTAACGAAAAGTAATCTCAAAAAATAGAAAATGAAAACACTAAAAGTATGTATCGCCGTAATCACTTTAATGATTATGGCCCCCACCCAGGCGCAAACAGCCGATGAAATCATCAGCACTTATTTCGAGAATATCGGAGGGCTTGAGAATTTTAAGGCTTTAAAGGGTGTAAAGATGACGGCAAAAGTTAATCAGCAGGGAATGGAAATCCCGATAGAAATTGTGCAAATGAGCGATGGACGACAAATGACATCCATCAATTTTCAAGGAAAGGAAATCAAACAAGGCGTCTTTGACGGTGAGACTTTATGGAGCCATAACTTTATGACCATGAAGGCTGAAAAAAGTGATGCCGAGGCTACTGCCAATTTTAAATTAAATACCAATGATTTCCCCGATTCCTTTGTAGATTATAAAGAAAAGGGATACACCGTGGAGCTTATCGGGAAAGAAACGATCGATGGTGCCGAAGCATATAAGATCAAATTGGTGAAGGAACCCATCACCGTGGATGGTAAGCAGGAAGAAGATGTCTCTTTCTACTTTTTCGATACCGAAAACTACGTGCCGATTGCCATGCAATCCGAAGTGAAGTCCGGTCCAGGAAAAGGTATGACGCAAGAGGTAACCTTCAGCGACTACCAAGAGGTAGATGGTCTTTATTTCCCCTTCTCCATGACCCAGGGAGTCAAGGGCCAGCCCGGTTCACCCATTACGATGGAAACCGTTGAACTTAACCCTACCGTTGACGAAAATGCCTTCGCCTTTCCAGAGGAAGAGACCACTAAAGAAGAGGAAAAATAATAGCTAAACATAAAAAGACCCTTTGATTGAAGGGTCTTTTTCCATAATCCTACCGAGAAATGAAAAAAATACTATTTGCCACACTGGCATTGGTGTCGTTGGCTACCTATACTTCTACCGCCCAGTCGACCAACGACGGAAAACAGTTATTTGGTGATATGACCGCCCGGCACATCGGTCCGGCGCTCATGAGCGGCCGTATCAACGATATGGAAGTACATCCTACGAACAGCAGAATAATCTATGCGGGAACAGCTGGTGGCGGAGTCTGGAAATCCAATGATGCAGGAGCCACATTTACACCGATATTCGATGAGTATTGCCAATCAATCGGTGCGGTTTCCTTAGACCCAAACGATCCCGATAACACGATTTATGTAGGTACAGGGGAAACCTGGACGCGAAATAGCGTTTCGGTTGGTGACGGACTATATAAGTCGACCGACGGCGGTGCCAATTGGAATAAAATCGGATTTGACAAGTCGGAACGCATTGCGAACATCATTGTCAATCCCAAAAATTCACAGGAAATTTACGTCGGTGTATTAGGGGCCTTATGGGGCGATAGTGAGGAACGAGGTGTTTTTAAGTCGGAGGACGGAGGTGCCACCTGGACCAAATTACTATATGTTAATCCCAAAACAGGCTGTGCCGACCTAGCCATGGATCCAACAGACCCCAATGTGCTATACGCCTCTATGTGGGAATTTAGAAGAACCGGATGGTCTTTTGAATCGGGAGGAGAAAACAGCGCTCTTTATAAATCTACGGATGGTGGCAAAAGTTGGAATAAAATACACAACGGTTTTCCGGAAGGAAAATTGGGAAGGTTGGGGATAGCGATTGCTCCTTCGAATCCCAAGGTGTTATACACCGTAATTGAAGCTGAAAAAGATGAACGCAAAGGTCTTTACCGAAGCGACGATGCCGGGGAAAGCTGGTCTCAATTGAACAACGATTTCGGAATTACGGTGCGGCCTTTCTATTTTTCGAGAATCGTCGTTGATCCCAAGGACGAAAATGTAATTGTCAAAGGCGGATTAAGCGGTTCCATTTCACGCGATGGAGGAAAGACCTTCAAAAATTTGGGCAATATGCACAGTGACATTCACGACATCGTTTTCAGTATCAAGGATTCCGATATCATGTACGTGGGAACCGATGGCGGTGTCTATCGCAGCTGGGACGGAGGAACCAATATGGAAATCGTGGAAAACCTGCCGCTTTCACAATTCTACCACATCAGCGTAGACGATGCGACGCCTTATAATGTGTATGGAGGTCTGCAAGATAACGGATCTTGGTACGGGCCTTCATCAGCTCCCGGAGGCGTGCAGGCACGCGATTGGAACTCGGTCGGTTATGGAGATGGATTTCGTGTGCTAAAACATCCCACCAAAAATATCATTTACTCGGAAATGCAGGGCGCCGAAAATGTTTGGCGATACGATACCGACCGAAAGGTGTTAAAGACAATACAACCGTTGCAGACCGAAGGGGTTCCCAAACTTCGTTTTAATTGGAACGCCCCAATGGCGGTAAGCGCCCATCAACCAGACCGATTTTATATGGGAAGCCAGTTTTTGCACAAATCGGAGGATATGGGTGATACATGGGAAATAATCTCCCCTGACCTAACTACCAACGACCCGGCCAAACAGACGCAGGAAGACTCTGGCGGACTTTCAAAGGATAATTCCGGTGCCGAAAACCATACGACCGTTTTTACCATTGTGGAATCGCCGTTGGATGAAAACGTGATTTGGGTCGGTACCGACGATGGAAATGTACAGGTAACCCAAGATGGTGGAAAAACGTGGACCAATACGGTTGCGAATATTCCCGGGCTTCCGGTCAATACCTGGTGTTATCAGATTGAGGCCAGTACCTTCGATAAGGGTACCGCCTATGCCGTTTTTGATGGTCATACCCAAAACGATATGAATCCTTATGCATATAAAACGACCGACTTTGGGAAAACATGGAACAGCATAATTTCCGACGATGTGACCGGGTTTGTCCGTAGCATCCAAGAGGATTACGTAAATCAGGACCTTTTGTTCCTCGGCACGGAATTCGGACTCTATATCACGCTGGATGGCGGTGCCAACTGGAAGAAGTTTACCAACAATATGCCGTCGGTGGCCGTTCACGCGATCGAGTTGCAAAAGGCCACTGATGATTTGGTGATGGGTACCCATGGTCGTGGCGTCATTATCATCGACGATATTTCACCACTAAGGGAATTGAACGAGGAAGTGCTCGCCAAGAAAGTACATTTCTTTAAAAGCGAGCCTACGGTAATCAATGAGGAGAGTGAATTCTCAGGAAGTTTTGGAGGAGAAACCCAGTTTGTAGGCCGTAATAAGACAAAAAGCGCTCAAATAAAGTATTATTTGAACAAGCGGCATACTTTCGGAAAAATGATTATGGAGATACAGGACATGGAGGGCAATAAAATTGTCGAGTTGGGACCAGGTAAATCCAAAGGGATCAATATCGTTAACTGGAATTATACCAGAAAGCAGCCCAAAGTAGCCAAAGGAAAAACCTTTTCTTTCGGAGGTTTTACAAGTCCGCAAGTACCTGCGGGCACCTACAAAGTGGTCATGACCAAAGGAAAGGACACCTACGAACACACATTCGACTTGGTGTATGATTCCAAATCGCTCTTGAACGAGACGGACCGTAAACTCAAGAACGAAACTACCATGAAGCTCTACGATATGACAGAGAAACTGGCATATTTGGTCTATGAGCTCGATGAGATGATCGCAAAATCGGAGGAAGCAAACGATACCAAGACCGCCAAGAAACTCAATGCGTTGAAGGAAACATTGGTAATCACCACCGGTGATAACTATGTTGGTGCGGCAGAACCCCAATTGCGGGAGAAAATGGCAGACTTGTTTAGCAAATTGGCAAATAGTTATGATAAGCCCTCATCGACCGAACTTCAGAACCTGGCGGTTATTGAAAAGCGTTTTGAAACCGCCAAAAACGATTTTGAAAAGTTAAAAAAGAAGTTTAAACATTCCGATGCGCTTGCCGTAAAGAGCTTTGAAGAGTTCTTGGAAAGCAAATAATTTTTTGCAAAACACCTAAAGGCCAACGGATACAATCGTTGGCCTTTTTTTGTTCATAAGCCCGTTAAAAACTAACCCATCTACCCTATTTGGCACCTCTTTTGATTTCCTACCTTTATAAAAATATTTCAAATGAACGAGCGGTCCCAACATCTTTTAGCCATACGCCCTGTTATTCCATCGGCCAAGGTCTCTGCTGAAATGACGAGCGATGAGTATTTTCAAAACGCTACACTTCGTCCTATTATCAAGCTACAGAACCCCTTGCTCCTCGCTGTTTTTGCAAATTATATAGTAAAACACAAAAATAGATTCTATGAACTTACGCTTCAGAAGCGGTTGGAGTATATTGAAAATGCCATTCAAAAAGATATCAAATTCCGTAATGCACTAAAGGGTATAATAATAGGCCAGTTTACGGAGCAAGAGTACATCGACTACATTAAAAACTCCTCTTCATTGAACAAGCGGATGATGAACATGGTGGTAAAACGGTTACAAGATCAACTGCAGGTTTTTGAAAGACAGGTTGTAGCGCTCCCTTGATCCTATTTTCTTCTTTCCGATCACCACTCATGGATAGCTACTATGGTCTTTTCCCTGTTCTTCTTGGATTTCAGGCTCTTCAGAATAGGCACAGATTATAGGTTTCGAAATAATTTGACCATTTACACCGATTTTCATACCAACTATACATTTCAATAAAAGTATTCACCGGTTTGAATATATTTTTAGCCTGTCATAAGAACTATAACCACTATTTGAAATGGCTACCATCATCAACATTTTTCTAGCAGCGAGTCTCTGCTTTGGGGGAGGCACCATTCTTTTTATTGCATATGGAATGATTAAGGAAAACCTACGGTACTCCAAGTAAGTTGGTTTGCATTGGCATTTTTCGGAAAAAAACCTTTACCGACCAAAGTGCAATACCCTACGGTTGTTCCTAATTAAGCAGGGATTCCCCGTTCAAATTTGTCGTCAATACAGTACTCATCAAATCAAAATAGGGCCGAATCGCCTTAAAGGCTTCATTTGCACGATCGGTAAAATGTTGTGAGAGTACTTCTTTATCCGTGAAGTTCTTGACAAAAAGAAATTGTTTCTTTCTAATCAGATCGATATTGGGGTGTTCCCTGTCGAAACCCTTGGGTGCGGTTTTGACCTCGTCGCCGATTAATTCTCCCCATACATCCTTGAAGTCTTTGTTTTCGATAATTTTTCTAAGCTCCTCGGCATCAAACTCCCATTCTTTTCGAATTCGTAGTAAATCTTCCTTATTGGGGTTCCAGAATCCTGCAGCTATGAAACTGCCATTGGGTTGTAAATGCACATAATAACCGCCACGCTGGTGGGCCCCGGCGCGGGACATGGAGGCAGAGAAATTGATTTTGTAGGGGGTCTTGTCATGGGAGAAACGCACATCCCTATAAATTCTGAAAACTTTTAACTTTTCAATCTCGTCGTGAGACTTCATTTTTTCGGAAATGGTCGCGAATACCTCCTTAACGGCCGACTCCAAGGTTTTAAACTGCTTCTTATGTTCCGTAAACCATTCCCGGTTATTATTTTTTTCCAAAGTTCGTAGAAAATCGAAAACTTCCTTGGTAATGATAGCTTGTGCCATGCGACGAATATGTTGACCGAACCCCTGATAGGGTGCATATTTTAAGCTAAAGTTAACCATTTGCGCCAAAGTACTCTGGTAATAATTTCTAAATTTGAATAGTCTAGCAAGTTACTATGGATAAAACAGCGATTATCAGGAAAATACAAAAGCACAAAAAACAACCCAATCTGCGTTTTCGCCTAAAGAAGAAAGTTGAAACATTTACAGATCTTCTTTTTTACACTCTTTTTGATATAGAGACTCCTGTAGAAGAGAATATGGCCGTACTGGAAACCAAATTTGATGAACTCGTCACATTGGCCTGCTGGGAAACCGACAAACCCTGTAAAAAGGTTTGGGAAAACTATATGGCCCAATTGCCAGGGATACTCGAAAAGTTGAACCTGGATGCCGAGGCCATTGTCAGTTGTGATCCCGCATCACTCTCTATCGAGGAGGTGTATATGGCGTATCCGGGTTTTTATGCCATTGCGATTTATCGGTTGGCCCATAAACTCTATGAAAAGGGATTTCCCTTAGTACCAAGACTGATGACCGAGTACGCACATAGACAAACCGGGGTCGACATTAATCCGGGTGCGAAAATTGGAAAGTCGTTCTTCATAGACCATGCCACGGGTGTGGTTATTGGGGAAACCGCGGTCATCAAAGACCACGTGAAAGTGTACCAAGGGGTTACCCTCGGGGCCTTGTATGTGGCCAAAAATTTACAGCGGACCAAACGGCATCCTACCATTGAGAACAATGTCACTATTTATGCCAATGCCACTATATTAGGTGGCGACACCGTGATCGGTGAGAATAGCATCATTGGTGGTAACGCATGGGTAACCGCTTCAGTACCTGCCAACTCGACCGTTTTCCACACTCCCGAAATCAAAATTAAAACATTGCCGAATGCCGTATAGCCTCATTGAACTCATTGGAGATACCCCTTTGGTTGAATCCAGGGTATTGAACCAAAATCCCAATGTACGACTACTTTTTAAAATGGAGGGGCATAATCCGGGAGGAAGTGTAAAAGACAGGGCCGCACTGAATATGATCCGGAGTGGACTCGAAAGAGGCGATTTTGATAAAAATTCCAAACTTATTGAAGCCACCAGCGGCAATACCGGTATTGCCTTGGCGATGATCGCGGGAATTTACGGGCTAAACATTGAACTGGTCATGCCAGAGAATAGCACCATGGAACGGGTACAAACAATGAGGGCATACGGCGCACAAGTGACGCTTACTGCGGCAGATGAAGGTATTGAAGGTGCGAGGGATTATGCAGAACTAAAGGTGAAGGAAGAAGGCTATATAATGATGGACCAATTCGCCAACCATGATAATTGGAAAGCTCACTATAGGTCTACAGGTCCCGAAATCTGGTCTGCCACCCATCAAAAAATTACTCATTTCGTGTCTTCCATGGGCACCACAGGAACGATTATGGGCACTTCGGCCTACTTGAAAGGGCAAAATCCTGAAATACAGATTATTGGAGTACAGCCCAAGGAGGGTTCCCGAATTCCAGGAATCAGAAAATGGCCTGAGGAGTACCTGCCTAAAATATTCGATCCCAAAAAAGTAGACCAGATAATGGAGGTCAGCGAGGACGAAGCGGCCCATATGGCCAGAAGACTGGCAAAAGAGGAAGGCATTTTTTCCGGAATGAGCAGCGGAGGTGCCGCGACCGCCGCCCTTAGACTAGCCAGTACGCTAGAGAAGGGGCTCATCGTATCAATTATCTGTGACCGGGGAGACCGCTATTTATCTTCCAACTTGTTCGAATAGCACGGAGCGCCCCTCAAGGAGTCCCTTTGACCCAACAGCACAGCGTTGGGCGCTTAGAACATCCCAAAGACCTTTAAAATACTTCGGACACCCAACAGTATCGAAAGGCAGATAATCAATATCCCAAAAGCATTTTGGATAAATGAATTCCTATAGTTACCCATAACCGTCGCTTTGTTCACTACCCAAAGCAAAAAAATGGCGATGACGGGTAACAACAATCCGTTAGCGATTTGGGCAAATTTGATGATTTCGATAGGTTGTATGCCAAACGACATAAAAAAGACTCCTAGAAAGAGGATAACCATCCAAACCAGTTTAAATCGAAAATCCTTTAGCCCCGCATTCCAACCAAAACAACTGTTCACTACATAGGCAGCCGCCAAAGGTGCCGTGATAGCGGAGGTAACCCCTGCCGCAAAAAGACCAATGCCTATAAAATAGTTGGCGGCGTTCCCATAGAGGGGTTCCAGACCTCGAGCCATATCCATCACATTTCGCACCTCTCCGCCTGGAATGGCCGCAGCTGCTATAATGATCGATATCGATACCAGGCCCCCTAGCATAATAGCCACCCAAGTATCCCTGCGGACCAAGTTCAGGTCATCTTTTGATTTCCACTTCTCACTTACCAAAGAGGCATGCAGAAAAAGATTATAGGGCACCACCGTTGTACCGACCAATGCGATGATTGTCAATATACTTTCTTCCGGAGCACTAGGAACGAACAACCCTTTTAGAACCGACCCGAGATTTGGTTTTGTTATAACCGCAGTGACCAAAAAAGAAAGGCTCATAACCAAAACCAAGCCCACAAATACTTTTTCCAAAAATTTATAGTTGCCCAGATATAAAAGTACGAAGGCCATACCCCCGATGATAAAAGGATAGCTGGTCGTATACTCCGTTCCAAAAAGTGCCTCCAAACCCAAGGTAGCTCCACCGATATTACCTCCCTCATAAGCCGCATTGCCTATAACAATCGCAGCGAGAATTATACCGATAACCGTATTTCGGAGTACCGGAGAACTCAATTCGTTTTTGATGGTATCGGCCAATCCCTTTTGGGTGACCACCCCCAAACGGGCCGACATTTCCTGTAACACCAGGGTAGCGACCACCGAAAGCAACATGGCCCATAGGAGGCTATAACCAAATCCGACCCCTGCAAGCATACAGGCCGTTACGGTTCCGGGTCCGATAAAGGCAGCGGCCACCAGTACCCCGGGACCCATTTTTTTGAACATGCATTTGAATTAAGGATGTATAGTAAATATAATCGATAAACAGCATACAAAAGGACTTTTCAAAGGGTGATTTTCACAACACATTTAACACTTTTGATTGCATTTCATCTAAAAAAATGCAGTTCGTCTAAAAGTAGGGTGTCATACGTCGAAGGTTTATAATAATCCTAGAATCGTACGGTTATTATTATCCCAAATCACATGAAATAACCCCCGCCTTCGAGCTGAGCTTGGAGTGTAAAATCGACCTACTGAATGACTTGTTTAGAATGTAACAAAGAACTGAGTTATCTGGACCACAGAAATGCTATGGACTCGTTGGGTGTCGAGCTATGTGCGAAGCACCAGGAACGAATGGAACGACTTGTAGAAAAGAACAACACCCCCATGGAAGCCATTCAATTGTACTATGGCCTAAAGGAAGCGGGCGTACAAGCGATGTTGGAATGGTGGGATGGTAAAAAGTCAGTGGACATTGCCATATCACGGGTAAAGCTCAACATTGAAATCGATGTGGAATATCACATGTTGACCCATGAACAGGCGATGAACGATTTGGAGGAGGCCATGCATTCTTTTAAAAATGGTTTCACGACCATCCGCATCCCGCACATTCTAATCCGACATTACCTCAAGGAAACCGTTCATAATATCCTAGGTATTATGGAGGGTCTAAAAGCCAATATAAAGGCAATATAAACTAAATACAAAACTATGTCTGCAAAAAAGAAAGTTCTCAAATCCCCGTTAAGGGTCGCACTGGTGGTACTGTTGATCGGGGTATTGGCACGCATCGTTCAGTGGCCATTCGGTACGGAATTGGTCATTACATCCTTAAGCGGAATAGCTATTTTGTACGCCATACGTTTTTGGAAAAAAAAGCCTAAGGTCTTTCTTGATTACATCAAATTGATATTGGTCCTAACCTGTTCCACTTACGGAATCTTGACCATGTTCCATCTCCAGTATACTATTTTCTTTCAGATAGTTATGGGTGGTAGTTTTATCTTTTGGTTCATAATGGAGGGAACCGCCTATTTTATGGATGAAGACCGCAGGGCCAAAAATAGTTCCCTACAGATATGGTGGAACATCGCCATGGTGCTGGGAACGCTATGCATCATTATTGGAGGCCTGATGAAGATTTTGCAGTGGGAGTTTGCAAGTGCTTTACTGGTGCTGGGCATTGTAATGGTGGCCCTTTATATAGTGAAAGATCTCTTTAGCACTGCGAGAATCAAGAAAGAAGATTCCAGTAGCGAAGAGTTTCAATTATAATACCTTCCCATACGCTATAAACCCTAAATTAGCCAGTAATTGGATTCTGAGCGGAATCTGATATCGCATTGGGAGTTGAGGTTCGTGCTTACAATGGCATGACCAAAGAATCCTTATATCATACGTAATAATTCGTATCTTATTTCCCATAATCAATCCTATTATGAGAACTATAGATCGAAGAAATTGGCTCAAAACCATGGGACTTTCCGGTGGTTTTGCCTTATTGGGCGGACTCGACGCTTTAGCGCTAAATACTACCACGACAACCCGCATTGCCAATAGAGTGGCCAAACTCAACTCCAACGAAAATCCCTTTGGCCCATCGGACCGGGTACGGGCCGTCATTACCGAGACTTTCGATGACGCTTGTCGCTATCCGTTTCAAGCACTTTCCGGGCTGGTCCCTATAATTGCAGATAAGGAAGGCGTGACCAAAGACCATGTGGTAGTGACCGGCGGGTCTACGGAAGGTCTTAAAGCAGCAGGAATTACTTACGGACTGCACGGAAAGGAAATCATAGCGGCCGACCCTACCTTCCAAGCAATGCTCCGATACGCGGAAACTTTTGGTGCCCATGTACACCGTGTGCCGGTAGATGATAATTTCGGACATGATTTGGAAGCAATGGAACGTCGGGTGACCGGCAATACAGGTCTCATTTTCGTTTGCAATCCCAATAATCCGACCGGAACACTTCTGGATAAGGACAAACTCAAGGATTTCTGTAGCGCGGTGGACCATCGGGCAGTGGTATTTAGCGATGAGGCCTATTATGACTATATTACCGAACCAGATTATCCTTCTATGGTCGAACTGGTAAAGCAGGGTAGGAATGTAATCGTTTCCAAGACTTTCTCGAAAGTATTTGGCCTTGCCGGACTTCGCATCGGTTATTTGATAGCCAGACCTGATATTGCAGACCGTTTAAAGGCAAGTGTGATGGCAAACACCAATATTCTGGCCATCGAGGCTGCTAAGGAAGCTTTGAGAGACGACGATTTCTATAAATTCAGCCTCGCTAAGAATGTAGAGGCAAAGGAACACGTTTATCGTACGTTGAACAACTTAAGGCTACAATATATTCCTTCGCATACCAACTTTGTGTTCTTTAAAACGGGAAGACCTATTGGCAAACTCATTACCGATATGGCCAATGAGCAAGTGATCATCGGCAGACCTTTCCCTCCGTTTTTTGAATGGGCAAGAATAAGCACCGGTACACTACAGGAAATGGAACGGTTTGGCACGGCACTAAAAAAAGTACTAGGCTAAGCGATGTATACCGCTGGTCGATGAACTGCTTCTTTTACTGGTTTTACAGCTGTTTCAATGGTTTACTTTTATGGATGAAAAAGCCCTTTGAACCGATTTCAAACCACAAATCGAATATTCCTTCCTTTGCTCGGTCGATTTACAACCTTCGGTCCTTTTATGGGTTTTATAGGTAAACCTAATCTTATGAAGCAAAAAACTACCCTGAACGATTACCTGGTATATGTTTTTTGTGGCTTTTGTATAGTATGGGCAATTTATATTTTGTTTTTCTGAGTGATATTCCACCATCGGTTTTCACCAAAGAACCCCATGATACATAAAGCCCTACATCAATACGAGCTGAAAATTGGTAGGCACTTTCCTATACCTGACATTCCCGCTATTCCGAATTCACAATAAGAGACGTGATTTAGCGTTAAATTATCAACTAGACCAAAGGTTAAGAAATTCGTGAACTTTGCTAAACGCACCCTCCCCTAACCCGTAATAGCATACCGATAGGCCTACTTTAAGGATTATGAAAGCAGTTTTTCATTGCCAAGTGAAATTAAGTATACAAGGTATTGTATGGTTATTGGCTATTTTCTTAACAGGAACCGCAAACCGTTTAAATGCCAACAACGTTCCCTATTTTTTTCTTGGGACACCACTACATCAACCTACGGAATTTCAAAGTCCATCCCCCACGGCCATCAAAATTAGTTCTCCCAATAGCAATACTATATGGAATGTTTCCGACCCAGTGGAAATAGTCTGGGACACGAAGAATATCCCCGTCGATAAAACCATCAAATTCTATTTGGTCAAGGATGATATGGTCGTGCAGGAGTTGGGAATCTTTGAGAACAAAAGGTTTGCAGACGGCATACAACTAAATAAAAGTCTTCAGACGGGCAATAATTACCGGGTCATGGGGATTGAACTATTTCCAAATGACACCAAAAGTATCGCAAAGTTTGCCACTTCTTTTTTCACGATCAAAGGCCTTTCCAGAAAGCCAAGACCTGTAGAAAGCAAAGTTGTTGAAAAAAATGCCATACGGCATACGTTTGATGGGCGAGACATTTCATATGTGGAGAAATTGGAAGTTTCCAGCGAAACCATTCAAATAAACATTTGGGACCACGGTAGAAAAGATGATGACATTGTTTCAATCTACCTAAACGGGGAAGCCGTTGTCTACAAATATTTCCTTGACTACCATAAAAAAGGATTTGAAATAAAATTGGACCCTACCCGACCAAACGACTTGTTTCTGTATGCCCACAACCTTGGCAAGTATCCCCCAAACACGGTTTCAATCGAAATTGTTGATGGTGACGCGTCGGAAAATATCGTACTGAATTCCGACCTGAAGAGCTGTGAAGCGGTGTTGATCAATGTAAAGGAGTAAGATAGGATACCCCAAGGGCCTAAACTGAAATTTTATTTCAGGAAATAGGTTGATTAAGAAATGAAAAAATACTAGGTTCGCAAAAGAAACGAACAAAATCGGCTAAAAAGTACCCGTTCAGCCATCCATGTTTCCGGTACTAGTTCTCAAAACGCTGTTATCCCAATAGTTTAAGGCCATACAGCATTTTTCTCTCCTCAAAAAACATTCATTTTGACAGGTGATTTTAACAAAAAAGGGCTTCCTTTTGTGAAAAACCTATGAATTTTTATTAAGTAACGATTGCGCGCTTTTCGTGTACTTTGTCGAAGATTATTAACCCTTTATCGATAGTATGATGAAAAAAGCCACTAAAGTTCGGTTCCTTGATCAAAGTGTAAAAGGAGAGTCCCATACCTTCGATAATAAAAATCTTTCCCCTATGAAAAGTATACTAACCTACAATGTTATTTGTGCATGTGCAATAACATTATTCAGCTATTCGCTGTCTGCCCAGACAACGGCGAATTTGAACAATGACCGTTTCGTTGGCAATGACACCGACAAACAGTTAAACAATTATCTCGAACTTAAAAAGTTGGGGCTTACGAACAAAGAGATTTATCAAGATCTCGGAAATGCCAACTTTCTGGCCGCAAAGTATGAGGCCGCCTTGTTTTGGTATGATAAGTTAAAAGAGGTGAGCCAAAGTAAGACCTTGAGCGGCCGTTATCAGGACCGATACGAACATGCTTTGATGAAAAAGGGCGGCGGACAAGCTTCCCTTGATGCAAACCAAAAGGACTGGTTGGCCGATGTCAGATCCGACTATCAAGTCAAAAAGAAGACCAGTAAATTCAAGGATTTCAAGATTCAATCGAACGGTGAATTACTTACCGGAAACGCGCTATCAATGCAGCGGGCCTATGAATCGCTTGTGGGGGAAAACCCCAACACGAAAGGTGGCTACCAAGCGCCCCTTGCGATGACAGCGGATGGCAATATTGCCTATTTCAGCAAAGCGATCTACCAAAAGCCGGCCTATGGGATATTTTCCAAAAAGGAATTGGTTCATAAAATATACCGCGCTGAAAAGATCAATGGGCAATGGCAAAATGTGAAAGAGGTACCGGTATGCCCTAAATATGCCTCTGCGATGCATCCAGCTGTTTCGGAAGACGGAAGACGTCTGTTTTTCGCCTCCAACATGCCGGGAACATTCGGGGAGTTTGACATCTACGTTTCAACTATCGGAAAGGATGGCAGGGTCGGAAGAGCAAAAAATCTAGGACAAAAGGTCAACACCAAAAAGAACGACCTATATCCAAAGCTTGCCGCCGGGAATACGCTGTTCTTTGCCTCGGAAGGGCGCAAAGGGTTCGGTGGCCTCGATGTATATATGGCAGAGGTAGGCCATAAGAGTGTCGTATGGTCGGCCAACCTTGGAAGCGATATTAATAGTGAGGATGACGATTTTTCCATCTCCCTGCAAAAAGGTGGAGGTATGGGCTATGTACTATCAAACCGTGGCAGGGATAAGAACTCTGTTCACCGGGTAGCCTTCTCGTTAAAAAACAAGCGGCATACCACGCTTCAAAAGAGGGAGTACGACGTGCTGGAGGCACTAAACGACGAACAAAAAATCGACTACTCCTCTACCCTATTCGAAGATGAATAAAAGGACATCATGCAACTGCTACCACCAACCCAAATGGTCGTAGCAGCAGCAAAGAACCTTTTCCTGTGCTTTGAATAATCAATCCCAAGAAAAACGTCGAGTGATGGTACACCGTAATCTCTCGACAAATGTTAAGCGGTCCCAACAAGGAAGGCATGTATCCTTACGGGAACTGTTATGAGTGCCCTTGGTTTCTATCGGACCTTATGCGATAGCCCTAAAATTAAAATTTACTAAGATGAGCTGCAATTTCACTATCCCCAATAAAGTAGGCTTGTTACTCGTTCTTGTTCTGTTCCTTGGTAAACTAACCATGAATGCCCAAGAGCTTAATACAAACTTAGATTCAAAAAACACCTATCACAACCAATTGTTTTTTAATCGATTCTTGATAAACCCGACATTTTCCCTAGTACGGGAAAACAAGTCTTATATCAACATTTTACATCGAAACCAGTATGCCGCTTTTGAAGATAACAGCCAGAACTATTTTCTGGGTTTTAGCAATAAGATAAACGACCATACCGCCCTTGGTGTCAGCGTTTACAGTCAGTGGTCGGGAGTAGTACAAGAGTTTGGATTCAATGCCAACTATGCCAAGTCGATTCAATTGGGTGCCAAAAGCAAATTGGCCTTTGGTACGAATATCACCTATTTCAACGAAGGCTTGGACAAAAATCGTGTGGTAGCGACCGAGGAAGATTTAAAAATTTCGGAATCACGTAAAGAAAGTAAGCTGGCCATTCAACCAGGGATCACCCTGTCCATCGGAAAATTCGATTTCGGTTTATACGCCGAGGATATGTTTCAGTACAATCAGACGACCAATGACTTTTTAACAGGTCTCAATGTGCAAAATATGAAAGCTACCCTCCAATACAATCACCCTTTTATGGCATCAAGAGGCTTGTTTGAAGATGCCCGATTAATGCCTCTCGTGCAGCTAGGCAAAAACCAAGATGGCAGTTTGGACTACGTGGGCTCGCTGTTGCTCGATTTGCCTAATTATGGTTGGCTTCAGACCACATATGATGAAACCTACGGGCTGTCAATGGGCTTAGGGTTTAATCTAAGTAAAAAAATGTCATTAGGGTATTTGTTGGAAAAAGACATTGCCCAGGAGGATGCCAATCTCGGCTGGAACCATGAAGTATCCCTAGCATATACTTTCAAGGACAACAACAGCCCGGGCGCCTATGCATCTACCTCGGAAGATGCGAAGGTAAATCAAATCATCCGAAACTACGAAGAGCAGATTTTACAGCTAATGGCAGATAAAAAAGAACTGGTCGCAAACCTTGAAAACGGAAAAATTCCTGAAAGTAAACTAGAGAGGCCCATCAAACGTTCCACCAAAAAACGTTCGGAACGAAAAGGGGCAAAAAGGGAGGTCCAAGAGGCGGATACCTATTCCTTGGCCTACGAAAATAGACTGATACTGGATGAATTGATATTAAGACAGGATTCTATAGAACAGGCCCGTGCCGCAGCTTTCGAAAAGCGATTCGAGACCATGTTCACCCTTTTGCGAAACGATCTCAAACAAAATATGGGTATCCAACCGCAAAATAGTATGGGAACCCAAAGAAATATCGCGATTGCACAAACGGAACAGACACCAGCCAGCAAAAAAGCGTCTCGTAAAAGAACCGACATCGCGGCAGCTGAGCCGGTTAAAAAGATAGGAGTACTTACTGATATCCAAAAAGCGCGCGCAGATGAGGAAATCCAAAAGATTACACGTACAAACGAAGCACTTGGAGCTAGGCTTCCGAAAGTGGAAACAACGAGCCAGGCACCTGTCACTGTTAAAAGCACAGGGGTGCTGACAGCCATCCAAAAAGCACGGGTTGAACAGGAAATTCAAAGAGTAACACGCACCAACCAAGTGTTAGGAGCCACACTGCCTAAAGTAGAAACCGACGGTAAGGGGGAAAATGAAGCAACAAAAAAGCCAATGGTTAAAGTACCAACAACAGCAACCACGGAGATAGCTAACATTGATGGCTTGAATACTATTGAACATCCGGACTATAAAGACCTACCTATCAAGATGATGGATCAGGCAGCCCTAATGGGCGTGCAGTCCGGTTATTATGTAATCGTAAATGTTTATAGTAATAAAAAGTATTTAACCCTATTTATGAACGATCTCAAGAAGCAGGGGTTGGATGCCAGGCAATTCTATAACAAGGAAAATGGATTGTACTACGTATATCTGGCGGACTTCAACTATAAGGAAGAGGCAAAGGATGCCTATGTATCCAATCTGGACGGCAAATACCAGGATGAAAAATGGATTATGGAAGTTGCCGATAACTCGGCCATCGTAGACAATATGTATCTCGATTAAAAGCCAAAGGACTTCTATTGCAAGAAAATCATTTCTTACACATAGAAGATAATAGGAGAACCTTGAAGCAAAAAAATTAGAATATCGACAGCTTAATTTTGGGTTAGTGGGTCCCGGTTTACTTGGAGCCGGGAAAAAATAGCGGGGACATGCCCCCGCTATTTTCTATTTGAAAGAACCTTTCCGCGCTGTCGGGAAGGTTTTTTTATGTTTTTGTTTTCAGGTGGATACTTAAAACCCATGAATAGCCCTTCTCCAAACCTCGATGAAGAACACAAAAATTTAACAATTGACTGCAGTTGAACGAAAATACCACAACAAAATGTAGGCTACTTTAAAATTTTTCTATGTTTGAAATCACTAACAGCATGTAACCAAATTGTGAAACCCCAAATCCCCCCACTACATGAAAACGTATACTTACTTACAACAAATCCAAGAAAACAGCACCTGCAAAAATTCCGCATCCAACCTTGGAATTTCTGCCTTCACCGAAAAGAGTTTGGTGCTTAGATGCAATCCGCATGCCTACTTTGAGCAATAGCCTTGGAAGCGCTCAGAGTAAAGAGACCCCATTAAGCGTAACATAGAATAGAAACTGTACCGACGGAATAGTCGCTGGTATCAGGAACCCAAGAATTCCTAGTGCTAGGGCCCAACCCATGTCTTTTCGGTAGCGGAACACCTCCCACGATTGCGTATGGCAATCGGGTAATTCTTCCTGCGTCTTAGTGTTAACAAGTTGTTACCCAAGCAATCTTGTATCGCCCAAAGTTCACCAAACCCACTATCGCATGTTCCGGCCTGCCAACGGCAGCTTACGGTCATGCGGCAAAACCAAGTAGCATGATTACGAATACCCTAAGGATTATAGTCATCGATAATGATCGATCATTGCACCAAGCTTACCGAACCTATTTTGATATGTATTTGGAATATGTATTGACCGGCATCTACGTATCGATAAAGGAGGCTTTAACCGATTTCGAGAAAGTAGCCCCCGATATCATTTTTTCGGAAGTCGCACTACAGGACGAATGCGGTATTGAAGGCATCGAGCATTTGAGAAACAAAGACCCGCATGTGAAAATCATTATGCTGAGTGCCCAAAACGATTTTGAGCTTGTCAAGACCGCTTTTAAAAAGAGTGCCAATGGCTATTTGACCAAACCAGTGGATGAGCGGACCCTTTACAATGCGCTGGACTCTATCAAATGCGAGGGCGCCACCATTAGCAATGACATCGCCAAGAAGGTTATCTCGATGTTCCAGCGAAAATCGTATGACTTTCTTTCCGAGAGGGAAAATCAGGTGATTGAATACCTGTCACAAGGCGCCACTTATAAAACCATTGCGGAAAAGCTTTTTGTAACGGCCAGTGCGGTCAATTTTCATATACAAAATATTTATTTGAAGCTCGATGTAAACTCGAAATCCGAAGCATTGAACAAGTTGCGGGAGCTGGAGTATTCCAAGGTTGGATGACTTTTAAAGGTGATTCAAAAAGCTGAAGTGGTGAATTTACCATAAGGTAACCGATACTTGGTTAGAAGTATCGAAATTTGGTAAAAATTGAACCATGTCAAAAAACCTTCAACAGACCAAGCACCACTTCAGTTATACGATCGAAATAGATAGCTCCCTGGAAAAAACATGGGAGTATCTCACCGATGTCACAAAATGGACGAACTGGGATACCGAGCTGAAATCCGCTAAACTGTTAGGTGATTTTGAGCTCGGCACAAAAGGAAAACTGACTCCAAAAAAAGGGCCGGAACTCGACTTTTTCATCTCAGAATTGGTGCCCTTTCAATCCTACGCATTTAACACCGAGATGCCGCTTGGCCATCTGGTCATTCGCCGGACCCTGGAATCGAAGGAACTAATGACCTATTTCACCGACGACATTCGGTTTACCGGGCCTTTAAAAAGACTATATGGCCTTCTTTTGGGTGGTGGATTTAAAAAAGTACTCCCTAAAGTAATGGGGAATTTTAAGCGATTGGTCGAGAAAGTGTAATCTATGTACGGTAATCCACACCAAAAATGCCAAAAGCACAACCTTACGGAATTATGGCTAAAAATCCTTTATGGCCCGAACCAAAAATTTCCGATGTTCCACCTCCTTGTTGTAATGATAGGATGTATTACCGTCGCGAAACCGTAATAGCCGGGCTTGATAGGTTTCGTAGGGAGTGGCGCTCCAATACAGCGCATCGGCAAACTGACCGCTGTTGTCGGCACCTTGACCAATCGTCCGGTACATCAATCGCAATTCATCAAAAGTAGGTAGCCGCCACCCCTGACCCAATTGCTCATGGATATTCATGGCATTCTTCCAAGGCATAGGTCCCGCATCATTTAAATGGGCTATTTTGCCGGTAGCCGAGGCCTCATCAAATGAAAAAACAATACCTCCCCCATAGGTATCCCCTATGGCCAATTTCAAAATAGGTGCTTTCTCTTCCGGTAAATCGATTTTGGGTTTTCTGTCGTTGGGTACGGCCAAACTGTCGTTTACGGGCAATGGACTTGATTTTAATTCCGGACCTGTATTGAACAGTGAAAAAAAGAATAGTGCCGTCAACGCGACCAATGCTATAAATAATACTGCGAAAACTCCTTTTTTTATGTTCGTTTTCTTCCGGGATTTTTTAATTTTTGCTGTATTCCCATCAGCAAATGGTGCATGAATTGCCTCCTTATCGCTGTGACGATATTCTTGCTTTACTCCTTTTTTAGTTGCACTTTCATGGCTTTGTCTTGCCTCTTCGGCCTTTCGCTTCGCCTCTGCCTCATCCCTTAGTCGATTCTCTTTCTCGATCTTTTCCAAATTCTCCGCTTCTATACGACGCCTCTTTTCCTCCTCGTTCTTTCTTTTGGATTCCGCTTCTTCCTTCAATCGTTTCCGCTCCTTGGCCCTTCTCGCGGTCTCAACCTCCTCCTGTGATCTTTGCTCCTCGCCTGCGATGCGCTTGGCTTCGGCTTCTTCTTCAGAAAATGGGATCGCCAACCGATCCGCCGTGAAATCATCCTCGATATGCTCTTTCTGGTCTTGGTTGGATGGCTCGGGGTCCGCTACCCCACTAAATGAAAGTATGGTCCGTTCTAAATGGGATGCGATATTCACATAGGCTTCCTCCTCGGAACCCCAACTCTTGATAGGTTTCCTTTCCTCTGGTAAAACCTGTAATTCGTTAAAATTAAAATCGTAGTCATCCGATTTAAAATCGGTATTCCAGGGACACTCCTCGAGAAGCACGGGGATTACCGTTGCGGACCCCTCCTTATACCGATCGATGATCGCTTTGAATTCGTTTTGATTAATGAATTCCGAATACATAAAGGCGTTGCTCAACAAGAAAAGAAATACCTCGGCTTTCTGTATGCGGGAGGGTATTCGGGGCGCCCATGCTTGTTCGGGATAAATGGGATCCTCTTGCCAAATGGTCAGGTCAACTTTGCCTCCCAAAGGCTTTAAACGATGTATTAGTCGGCCTACGGCATCTTTGTCTTTCCAAGCATAAATGGCAAAAACAGTTACAGAGCGGCGCATTTCGATACATATTTAGTCGTAGTTGTTCACTCCAGAAAATTTGTAGTAGCCGGTGGACGGTCACTTTTTCACCTCTAAAATAAGGAATAATGGGATTTAAGCAGCTATGAAGTTGTTTTATTTTGGGCTTATTCCCGAATACTTTACTTACAAAATAGGGTTGACATGCACGCTCCTAATCGTCGTCAAGGATAAATTTTGTATTTCCACCTCTCAAACTTCGATTTTCTATTGTCGTTCTTCCTACTTCCCTTCTACCCCAACCATCCCTCTCTGTCTAACGACCGATACTGAATGGCCTCCCCAATGTGATTCCCGTGTACGGCTTCCGAACGTTCGAGGTCGGCAATAGTCCGTGCCACTTTGAGGATGCGGTCGTAGGCGCGGGCCGAAAGGTTCAGGCGTTCCATGGCATTTTTAAGCATAGTCTTGGATGCCTTGTCCAATTGGCAGAACTCCCGGATCTGCTTCGTATTCATTTGAGCGTTATAGTGTACATTCTCCAAGCCCTCAAAACGTCGTGATTGGATTTCCCGGGCGCTGGTTACTCTTTTCCGAATTTCAACACTCCCCTCCCCTTTTCGGTCTTCCGATAATTTTTCAAAAGGTACGGGCGTTACTTCGATGTGAATGTCGATACGGTCTAAAAGTGGTCCCGAAATCTTGCTCAAATAGCGCTGCATCTCGGCCGGAGAAGAGGTTACGGGGGCATCGGGGTCGTTGAAATACCCGCCGGGACTGGGATTCATACTGGCGACCAACATAAAACTGCTGGGGTAGGTTACCGTGAACCTCGCCCTCGAAATAGTGACCTCCCGGTCTTCCAAGGGTTGGCGCATGACTTCCAGTACCCCTCTTTTGAATTCTGGTAACTCGTCCAAAAACAAAACCCCGTTATGCGACAGGGAAATCTCGCCCGGTTGCGGGTAAGCACCTCCCCCGACCAGTGCCACATCACTAATGGTATGGTGAGGGCTCCGAAACGGACGTTGGCTCATTAAACCCATATTCTTGATTTTACCTACCACGCTATGTATTTTGGTGGTCTCCAAGGCCTCGCTCATCGTCATGGGCGGCAAGATAGAGGGCAATCGTTTGGCCAGCATGGTCTTTCCGGCCCCGGGCGGACCAATTAAAATAATATTATGCCCGCCTGCCGCCGCAATTTCCATACAGCGTTTGATGCTTTCCTGCCCCTTGACATCGGAAAAATCGAACTCCGGAAAGTCCAAATTTTTGTAGAATTCCTCTTGAATGTCGACCACAGTGCGTTCGAGAGGCTCGTTCTTGTCGAAATAAGCAATCACCTCGGCAATATTGTCGACGCCGTACACTTCGAGTCCGTCTACGATGGCCGCTTCCTTCGCATTATCATTGGGAAGTATAAAACCTTTGAAACCCTCTTCCTTTGCCTTAATCGCAATTGGGAGGGCCCCTTTTATGGGTTGAAGGCTTCCATCCAACGAAAGCTCGCCCATGATGATGAATTGTTCGAGGTGTTCGGCCCTAATTTGATCCGAGGCTGTTAAAATGCCCATCGCCAGGGTAAGATCATAGGCGGAACCTTCCTTGCGTAAATCGGCCGGGGCTAAGTTTAGGGTGATTTTCTTTCCGGGAATCTTATACCCATTATTCTTTAAGGCAGCCGCGATGCGGTAATTACTTTCCTTGATGGCATTGTCCGGAAGGCCTACTAGATGGTACCCTACCCCGATATCTACATTCACTTCAACGGTAATGGTGGTTGCTTCGACACCGAATACCGCACTTCCAAAAACTTTTGTAAGCATGGCTGGTATTTACCACTAAATGTAGTCCTTTTTACTCCTATAGGAAAAATAATTCGACGTATTTTATTGTAAGATTAGTCGACAGTTATCGTCGTTAGGGTAGAAATCGGTTTGCCATAGGTAGTGAATCCTTCCAAGACGATCTCATATTCCCCGGGCACGTCAGAGGTATAAAACTCGAACGACTGTTCAGCCGTATCCTTGCCGATTTCGAACTGGGGCATCCAAAACAACTGATATCTAAAATCCGGAATTCGCTGGTATTCCCCACTCGTTTCCGGGGCATAGGACTGAAAAAAATAATTCTTCTCCAAAGCCGGTAAATTTAAGTCATATTGCGCCATTTTCGAGGTTCCCATGCGCTCCAGATAATCGCCCTCATAGGTTTCGATAACGACCATGCCCAGATATTTTTTAGACCCAAGGACCAACGGATCTCTTAGGATACTTATTTTTTCGATCAAACGCGCATTGAACTCCAACAAACTATTATGATTGGGAACGAAGATACCATCGACCAACACCAGTGGTGGATCTGATTCGAAGTCTTTCTCATAACGTTCTTGCTCTTCCCGTACCCAGAAGCTATAAGAACCATCATCCAACTTTCGCACCCATAAGTTGGGCACCACTTCGATCAAGGTCTCCCTCAGGGTGGGAAAGCGGGTATACTCATCCAAATAGATGACGTCCGGGGTTCCGCCATCGTAAGGATCTTTTTCGTTGATCGCCAATATAGAGTCGGGCTTCACGCTGTAGTACGCATTCTCGATTTGGTTGTAAACGCTACGGTCTAGAATGGCTTTTTCATCCTTTCGGTCAATGGTGAAATCGCCAAATTGCAAGCCTTCATAGTTCATGGAAGGCTTCCTTTTGAGGATTATACGCTGGTCTTCACGACCTCCGTCCAGGGTTTGGGCCAGGAGTTTCGATGCATCGTAAGGTTTATAGATGTAAGCATAAAAATTCCCGTTTCGATCGGTGACTGCCGATTTTAGCTGAAAGTCATCACCGGGTATGGATAGTATGACGGTCTCGTCCTGCACAGGCTGATTGTTGGAATCTACTACCGTACCAAAAAATAGTTCCCCCCGCTGTTCCGGCAAAAAGATGGAATCGTTGACGGTTTTCGGCAACGTTTTCGTTACCTGTAAGTACTTTGTTCCAAATTCCCGTGCTCTCATGGCGTTTTTCGCGTTCAAGGAACCCTTACGACGCACGCTGATGGAGTAATCACCATATCCCAAGGGACCACGGAAATTTCTAGGCGTCAAGCTAACCATTTCCCTTTTTCCATAGGCATCCCGGTCGGTCAGCAAAAGAATGGAACGATCTTCGCCCAGGCTGGTTTCTTCTGAAGTGGATATCGAATCGACTGCCTCTCCGGTCAAGACACGTTGCTGATCCGTTCGATATGGATTAACAATGGCGATATCTTGTTGGAATACCTGATCAAGTCCTGCATTTTTCATCCATTGTGTATACCCGATCAACTTATAGTTACCGGAGGGTACCGAAACGGGAATAAAGAAATCTCCTTGCCCCCTACCGCCTTTAAGCCGAACTTTTTGTTTGAAAACGGTCTGCAAATCCTCGCCTACCAATTCTACGTACCCCATTCGGCTAATGCTGCTCAACTTATTGGTCGCCGCATTGATATTGTAGAGGCTATAGTAAAGGTACTCCCCTGGAAAAAGAAGGGCGGTATTTGTATGGAGGTACATCTTCTCCAGCGGAAGTTTTTTGAGGGATTCCAATTCGCTCTCGCTCCGAATGACATATTGTGCCCGAACGGTAACAAACGATGCAGCTGCTAATAAGGCGAGGATTACATTTTTCTTATTCATACTATTTGTTTTATTCTATCCAAAAATCAGGGACTTGATTACTTCCCAATGTGGTGCAATCACCGCATACCGTGGGGGTGACTAAATAGGGACCTTGGCATACTTCCGGAGGATTACCGGTAAATCCAAAAAATTCAATTCGTTGTGTTTTGATTCGTGGAATCAAAGGTTCGGGGCATGGGCCAAAAGGAGATGGCGGACCATCGCGTTCGGGGTCTCCCAAAGGGGGGCTTATGGCCCGTTCACAATTGATGTCTGTAAAATATGGCGGCAAAGGTTCCCCAGGAAAAAAGTCTTCATAATTAAAATACAGTCTTTTTTCCTCAATACTTGCCACGTCAAAATATCCAATTATCAAATTACCATTGGCCGAAGACAGATTTCCTTCCAAAAAACCCGGTTGCACATTGCTAAAAACATTTTCGGTACCCGAGAATCGTCGTAAATTATCATAATAATTATACGCTTCCAAAGAGGTCGTGTATTGCCTTACCAAAATACTGTATCGGTGCGATATGATGGGATTTGACCGGTCGATAAAGCGTACCAGGTTTCTTGTAGAAACAGGATTTTGCAGACTATTGGTATTCAATAACTTGATGTCGGAAGAAGCCTCTGTGTTGTAACAAACCCTTTCTTCCTGCTGCCGGGGAACCAATTCAACTGCTGGAACTTCCCCGGGAACACTGCCGTCGTTCAAGATCTTGAACTCAAAGGCGGTCCAATTCGGGGCAATAATCTTATAGGTTTCCTCGTATTCGTACCGAAAATAATCGGTCTCTTTCAACAGGTCGGAGCTATCCACATAAATAGCCATGCCCTCTTGGCCTAAATCGGAAGTAATCCTATCGGCGTAAAGGGCATCTATTTGGGACTTACCCCGAACTTCCTCATATTCCGATCGATACATTTCCCCATTGGCCGTGGTCACTTGTAATTGATACGCCATACCCTGTTCCGCCGCGAAGGCCTCCTGTGAATAATATTTTCCCGGTTCTTCCTCCACAAAAAGGTATTCGTTGTTGGAACGGTCGATTACCATCACCGTGGCATCACGTTCGTACCGTATGGCTCTCCGTTGTGCCGAGGCGAACGGGGCGTTGAGACTCGGTTCGAATCTCGAACCAATATTTACGATACTGTCGAGCTCATCCGTTCTACTAAGTATCACTTTTTGCCTTTGAAGCGAATCGGTTACCGTCGCCTCGACCACCAAGATCGGCACGACTTCCAATACCTCCGGAGGAATTGTGAACGTTTCCACACAACCGACGGCCGAACCGTATAATACTATGTATGCAATCGTTTTTTTCATCATTCTTCTTCCCAAAAAACAGGTACCGGGGTGTCGCCCAACACGGTGCAATCGCCGCAGGCCCGATTGGTTACCAAATAAGGGCCTGGACAGACTCCGATTCCATCAGTGTTTAGATCATAATAACTGATTAGGTTAAGGTTCACCGACTCTACAATGGAGAAGGGACAGGAATTCGTGGTTAATCCTGTAAAACAATACGACACGTGATCTAAGGGGGGGGCCGTAGGATTGCAGGAAACCGGGTATTCCGGTAAAGCCTCACCGGGAAATAGATCGTCATAATTAAAGTACACTCGTTTCTCTGTAACCGGGGCTACTTCGAAATATCCGATGACCCTATTTTCCTCTCCATCCACGGATTGAATATTTCCTTCCAGAAAACCAGGCTGTACGGTGGAAAAGATATCTTCCGACGAGGAAAAACTTTCCAAGGTACGGTAGTAATCATAAGCTCCTTGAGACTGCAAATATTGCCTTACTAAAACGCTGTACCGATGGGAGATGATATAATTATTGCGGCTTAGAAAACGTACCGGAAAGCGCTGAATAGTGTTTTCCTGAAGGCCCAAGGTACTATTTTGGATAATGGTATTGGAGGCATCGGTACGATAGCAGACCCTCCCCTCCCCATTGTCCCTAAAAATGATTTCAAGATCAAAGGTAATTACGGGCAATGCACAGGGATCATAATTTGTTAGTTCAAAATCCTGTACGCGCCATTCAGGAGCAATAATCTTGAACGTCTCCTCGTAGGTATATCGATAGTAATTGGCATTGGTATCGGGGCTGTTACCGTCCAAGAAAATAAAAACACCCTCCTCTCCAAAATCATTTTGCTCACGTACTGCATAAACCGAGTCGATAGTGGCCAAACCTTGAAAGCTTTCAGGCGTAGAGGAATAGCGAACTCCATCATCCGTTTCTATCGATAGGGTATACGAAATACCCTCCTGCGCGGCAAAAGCCGTTTGTGATTGATAGATACCCGGGGCATCTTCTTCAAATAAATAGTCGTTCCCTTGGTCATCGCTGACAGTCACCGCTGCGTTACGTTCGTAATCCACCGGTGGTTTAATGGGGCTTAGCACCGCCACTGGATTAATAACACTGTCAGGCGGGTTTACAAAGCCCAGATCGGCAGGACGACTTAGTACCACCTGTTGTCTTTTTAATTCATTGGTAAGGGTGGTTTCCACCACAAGTGTGCCGGCCAAACCGCTTTCCGATACTTCCCTAGGGATATCGTTAAAGGGTTCGATACAATTCTGGCAACAAATACCAATTAAAATAAATAGTACGTATTTTCTCATATTATTCCTCTATCCAAAATTCGGGTACCACATTGCTACCTAGCACGGTACAATCACCGCAAGCTTTTGCTGTGACCAAAAAAGGTCCTCCGTCGGATACTTGTCCCTCGTTTGGTCCGACGTATTCTATGAGGTCTGCCTGAACCCCATCTAACAGGGGAAATGTACCTCCTGGGGTGGTCAAAGGAGGCGATCCTATAAAACTACAGTTAAGAGGATAGGCGGCCTCTCCTTCCCTCTCAAAAAAATCCTCAAAATTAAAAAACAACCTTTCGGAAGCGACCGATACCACCTCAAAATACCCGATAACCCGCCCCGAAATACCCGACTCTTCACTGATGTTACCCTCAATGAATCCTGGCTGCACCTGCGAAAAAATGTTCTCGTTCTTTGCGAAATCCCGCAAGGCCTCGAAGTAGCCCTGGGCATTTACAGACTGACTGTACTGTCGTACCTGCAAACTGTAACGATTCGCAATCTTGAAATCGTCCTTTGGGAGAAACCGAAGGGGGAATCGTTCAATGCGATTGGCAGAAAGGTTGACGGTGCTACCCAATATTATCTGATCGGAGCCGCTGGTCGCATAGCAAACACGTTCTTCCTGTTCCCTAGGAACCGTAATTACTTCGAAGGGATAACTGTCTCCCCGCAACGCAAATTCAAGTGCGTTCCAATTCGGTGCGATAATCTTATAGGTTTCCTCGTAATCAAAACGATAGTAGTCGGGTTCGGTATTGGTACTGCTATTGTCTAAAAAAATAGCCACTCCCTCCTCCCCAACTTCGTTAACCGTTTTTTCAGCGTAGAGCCGGGTGATTGTCGACTCACCGGAGGGAACCATTTCCGGTTCGGAAACATAGCGATTGCCCGAGGTTGTTTCAATAGTAAGGGTATATTCAACCCCTACCTCTACGGCAAACTCCGTTTCCGAAAGGTAGGTTCCCGGGGCTTCTTCCACAAACCGATACTGATTTCCAAGATCATCGTCCACGATTACCGAGGCATTGCGTTCGTATATCACCGGCGGAAGCGTCGAAAGCAATACCGAACCATTGCTTGTTACGCTATCCAAGGGTTCAATAAATTGAAGTGGGGCCGGCCTACTTAACAAGATGCGCTGCCTTTTCATTTCATCGCTCAGGGAAGCCTCCACGACTAAAGTGGTTTCAAGTGATGCCTCCGACTCCTCCACCGACAGATCATCGAACGGCTCGATACACCCCGTGAACAAAACCAACGTTAATCCATAAAAAATTCCTTTTTTCATAGCATTCCTTTTCATTCCTCCGCCCAAAAATCCGGTACCACATTACTACCAAGCTTTGTACAATCGCCGCAGGGGCTCGGCCATGTGAAATAAGGACCCATATCGATGCCGGGATTCTCATTTACGCCGGCATAAGTAATCAAACCTGCTATGATAGCCTCGATGAGGGGCGAATCACAATTGCCGTCACAGACCAAATAGTCCAAACAATGATATGCCCTACCGTAAAGTGGCGGACTTCTTGGGGTTTCACAGTTAATAGCATACGGTGGCAATGGTTCCTCGGGAAAAAGGTCTGCATAATTGAAATAAAGGCGTTGGGAAGAAACCGATGCCACCTCAAAAAAACCCAATACCTTTTCATTTTCGTCGTCGACAGAAAAAACGTTCCCCTGGAAAAAACCAGGTTGTACCTGTGAAAATATGTTGTCCGACGACGAAAAATCGTCGAGCCGCTGATAAAAGGAATAAGCGTCGGGCGTCTGTGAATACTGCCGTACTTCAATGCTGTAACGATGTGAGATGATATAATTGTCTCGGTTCAAAAAATGTACCTGAAAATCATCGACCTGGCTTTTTGTGAGGTCCGTGGTAGTAACCTGAATAAGCTTTCTGGAAGCTGCATTACCAAAACAAACTCGTTGCTCTTGGGTACGCGGTTTTATATCAACTTGATAGGGAATGGTATCACAGGCTACATAATGGACAATCTCGAATTCAAAAGGGTCCCATCTTGGAGCAATAATCTTATAAGTCTCGTCGTATTCGTAGCGGAAAAAGGTCGGTTCGGAGGAACTGGCCTCATTGTCGAGTAAAATACCTACACCTTCTTCCCCCGAATCATCCACCATTCTTTTCGCCGTCAAATCGGTGATTGGCACTTGTCTGGGCGTTCCAACAGTAATCGAGCGATACGTGCGTCCATCGAAAGTGTTGATCTCCAATTCGTAGGAGTCATTTTGTTGGGCCGCAAATTCAGTTTGAGAGAGATAGACACCGGGGTCGGTTTCCTCATAATCATAGGCGTTTCCGTTGCCATCGACTACCTTAACAATCGCATTGGTCTCTCCTTGGGGATCGGTTTCCTCAAAACGGAAGGCTCTTTGCAATACCACTTTTTGCCGCTTCATTTCGTCGGTCAAAAGTGCATCGACAACCAAGACATCCTCGAATTTTTCTGTCGTGGCATTGAAAGGTTCGATACAGCCAGCGAGTAAGAAGCCAACCACTATCGGCAAAAATAACAGGTATGTTTTCTTGCTTTTCAACACTAGCATCTGCCTTAAAACTTAAAATTATATGTAATGGAAGGAATTGGAATAGCGAAAATGGAACTCTGCAATGCCTTTACCTCCCCTTCTTCCGTTACGAAGAAGACCGAATAGGGATTGTTTCTGCCCAGCACGTTATACACGGAAATCGTCCAAAAACTATGGGCGAACTTCTTGATTCGATGATTCCCCTCTATGTTGATACCTAGATCTAAGCGATAATAGTCCGGTATGCGAAACTCATTGCGATTGCTGTAGAAAACAAACTCGGAGTTGTTAAATTGATAGGTGCCGATGGGATAGGTCACTGGCCGCCCCGTCTGATATACGAAATTCGCGGAAAGGCTATACCTACGTGTAAACTTGTAATTGGCAACTAGGCTAATATCGTGGGGCTTGTCAAAGTTGGAAGGAAAGAACTCCCCATTATTGATGCGTTCCTCGCTAAATTCACTATCGAACTGAATCAGCGACCGGCTATAGGTGTACCCCAACCAACCATTCAGTTTCCCTTTGTCTTTTCGAATCAAAAACTCAACTCCATAAGCCCTCCCGTTGCCTTGTAACACCTCGGTCTCAATGGTTTGATTCAAAAGTAATTGCGCCCCGGTCTTGAAATCCAATACATTTTTGGAGGTTTTGTAATAGCCTTCCAAACTAATTTCGTATTCGTTCTCCTTTAAATTCTTGTAGAATCCCAGGGAATACTGATTACCCGTTTGGGGTTCGATATTGTTATCCGAAAGTTTCCAAGTGTCTATAGGGGAAACGGTGGTATTGTTTGAAAGCGTATGGATAAACTGATAGCCGCTGTTAAAGCTTGCCTTTACCGATAAGTCGGGACCTAAGAAATACCTAGCCGAAGCCCTTATTTCGGGTCCACCATAGGTTGCAATGACATCGCCGCCGTCGACCGCCTCGGCAGCAATTAAGGTGCCTTCGCTTCTGGGGAGTCCGTCGGCATAGGTTCGTTTTTCCGTAGCGCCCAAGGATGCGAAAAAAGAATAGCGAAGCCCTAAATCGAACAACAATTTATCACTGATTTGATATTCGTCTGAAAGGTATACGGCCGATTCGATGGCCGACTCCCTGGGGATAGCCACAGGTTGTATAATCGAATTCGACCCCTCGGGCTCTATACTGCCGGGGTCTACGCCATAATATTTCGCCGCCAAGCCGTAAGTAAACGTGTGTTTATCGTTGGGCAAATACCTCAATTTGAGTTTTAGTTCGGTCTCATCGATTTTATAACCAAGTCCAAAATCATTGTTCGATTCGCCATCAAAATCGATATTGAAGCGGTATTGGCTGTTGGCCGCTATAAGGCTTCCCGTATTTTTCTCATTGAACTTGTGGTCCCATCGCAATGAAAACCCACGGTTGCTATAGTTGAACAATGAATCGGAGGTAATACTGAAAGCGTCCCGACTGTAGTAACCAGTAGCCCTAATGTCGTTGTTTTCATTGATGTTGCTGTTGAACTTAACGATTCCGTCATAAAAAGAAGCGGTACTGTTGCTCAATTGTTCATCATCCAACGAACGTAGAATCCAATCGGAATAGGCACCCCGACCGCCGACTACCAATGATGACTTTTCTTTCTTTAAAGGAATTTCCAAAGCAATATTGGCTGTTACCGGCCCTATGGAGGCTTCTCCGGCAAACTTCTCTACATTACCGTCTTTTGTTTCGATATCGAAAACAGACGAAAGACGCCCTCCATATTCCGCCGGAATATTTCCTTTGTAAATGTCAACCCCCTTTGTGGTGTATGGGTTCAGGGCTTGGAAAATTCCAAAAAAGTGTGAAGGATTGTAAATGACCGCATCATCCAATAGGATTAAATTTTGGTCGGTTTTTCCGCCTCGGACATTGTAACCAGCTGCCCCTTCGCCTGCGGTGGTTATCCCAGGCAAGGTAGTGGCCACCCTGAGGATATCCCTTTCTCCCAGCACCAAAGGAATGTTCTTCGATTCCTCGGACACTATCTGTGTGGTACCGGTGGTTGCTTCCTCCACGTTTTTGGCGGCATCTGCCTCCACCACAACCTCTTCGAGTAATTCCAGACTTTCTTCCAACTCAAAGTCCAATGTACCATTGTTGTAAATAACCACTTCCCGTTCGGAGCCTTGAATTCCCATTGAACTAGTTCTTAAAACATTTTGTCCCGCCGGCAGTCGGATACTGTAAAAACCGTTGGCATCGGTAACCGCACCGATCCCCCTCCCCTTTACCAAAATCGTCAAGTCTTGAAGCGGTTCACCAGTATTCTTGTTTCGCACATATCCCTGAAGAAGAAAACTTTGGGCACTGTTGTCCGGGTCGGCCTTCCCAATGCGTACGGTCTCCAGTTTCCTTGTAGTCGAAGTCCTATTTTCATTATAGAAAACCGGATTGACCACGGTGGTCCTCTTTTCGGTTCTTTCGACCATCGCGATGCTATCCTTTCTACCAAAAAATCCGCCTGGGAGTTCATCGTAAATAATGGTATTTCTCGTAAGGATTACCCGTTGACCATCGAGCACGTAAAAATTGATGGGCGTATCCTTGAAAATAGATTCCAGAATGACAGGGACCGATGCATTGTCAAAGCTCCCTGAAATTGTCTTTTCTCCAAGCCATTGCTCCACATAATAAAATGGAAGCCCGGACGCTTCTTCGATGAGTTGCAGCACCTCCGACACCGGTCGATTCTCATAGGAAAGGGATATTTTAGGAATAGCCTCTTGGGACAGGCCAAATTGAACGTAAAAAAAAAGACAGACCAAGAGCGCCCTTAACTTACAATACGAAGTTTGAAAAAGGAACAGAAAAGGCTTAGTAAACGAAGGTGGTAATGGTTCATTCAAGGTAAAGTGGTATTAGCTATCAGCTTCAAGATAAGTAAAAAAAATACCACTCCACAGCGTCATGAAAAAATTGACAAAATTGTATTATACAACCGTCAACTGAATACAAATCCCACAATAGATAACGTTTTTATAACGATTTCACAATGAGCGGGCTAGTCAGAAACAGGCTTAAAAACCAAGAGCGATTCTGCCGTGTCACGAATTTCTGTTGCATTCATCATCATTTTTCGAAAATCGCCCTTGACGAACATTTCGGCTTGATCCCTATAATGATTGCTAAAAGGATTGCCAGATTGTCCAGTAGGGAGTATGCTCATACTATTTTCGACATCGGAGAAATCGATGACACGCCTGGTGGAAGGACCGGAACCTACCTGATAAAATCCATCACCATCGTAGCCAAAATACATGTTGTTAATGACCTCACGGGTACCCTGAACCGGAAAAGGCCCAACGTTAAAAAAAGAACGAAGCAGTTCTACTTGGCCTATCGGGTGCGGATGCTCGACCGTGTGTACCTTCTCCCAAATCCAAGTATCGGTTTCCGGTCCGAAGTCTTTTTCCAAGGAGGCCAAGACTTCATCAAGGGCCTTTTGCACGATGTCTTTTTGTGACTCTTTCTTGTCTTCGGTGGTGACATCGTCCCACCAAATAGAACCGGGATTGGCGGCCATCGGGGCAATCAATCGTTTATGCAAATGTGTCGAAAGCAGCTGGTCGAATCGATCTTTGCCCAATTCATCCAAAAACGTAAGCCTCAGAAAAAAATAAATCCATCTCGAATAAACGGTAGCTTCCACACTTTTCAAGCCATAGTCACCTTTCCAAGCCTTCATCCGATCTAATAGTTTCACCTGTTTCCCCGATAACTGCTTTATATCGATATTTTTTGCCAAGTCGGTCAATACCGACGGATTCACCGCCGAGGTCCCGTCGGTTATCATTTCACCGACCGATTCGAGCTCCCAATTATTTTTGGGTCGTAACAATGCTACGATTCGTCTGGCCCTATTTTCGGGCAAATAATACCCAGGGTACAACATGCCCGCAATGGAATCGGGCTGGTTATTGGCCGAATATACATAGTGCCAAGGTGGATTTATGGCCCGTGGATTCTTTGAAAAATCGAGGTATTCCCTTTTGACCGAAAAACCGGTATCGGCATTTTGTACAAACTTGGTCTGCACGCTATCCGGAATGTGATAGAGCTTGCCCGTTGCCCACCATGCCACGTTTCCTTCGGCATCCCCATACATGACGTTGAGCCCTGGTGCATGAATCATTGGAAGTGCTTCTTCAAATTCGCCTATATTCCGTGCATGGGACATTCCATAAACAGCATCCATCACCCTATTCTCCCCATTGGTGTACGCCCACCACATCGAAATAGGTCGCTCCCCATTCACCTGAACCGCGATATCGTTAAGAACAGGTCCACGAACCGACTTCTTGTAAACGAAGTCGACTGCTTCCGCATCTTTCACCTTAATTTTTTTGGCAACGTATTCAAAGGATACCCAGTCATTACCCAATTTGTATTTCGTGCTATCGGTAGGATGGTTTTCTTCAAAATAAAAATCGACGTCATCGTTTTCGAACATGGTGAGTCCGTAGGCCAACCTTCTATCGTGCCCCAACAGAGGAAATGGCACCCCACCAAGGTGATAGCCATACTTTTCATAGGTTGGTGTATTTAAATGGGCTTCGTACCAAACTGCTGGTTGAGAGAATCCTATGTGCGGGTCGTTGGCAAAAATCACCTTGCCCGCCTTTGTTTTTTCAGGCCCCAAAACCCAGCTATTACTCCCTTCGAACAAAGGAATCGACAGTTGTTTGAGGGACTGCATGACCGATGCGGTAAGATTCGAGTGAATTGTATCGGCACGTTCGTTTTCATAGTTTTTTATCCAAACGGTTTCGGGATCAACATCGATTTCCAGATCCTTCAGATACGCCTCCCCAAGTGTTTCCTTTATGTTGGTCAAAAAAGGGTCGGTCTTGTGTGCCATGGCAAAACTGAACGCCATGTAACCCATGATGTTGTAAACGTCTTTTAATTGAAACTTCTCTTTGTCCAATCCGGTCAAATAAAACTCTATTGGTGTCGGACCCTCTTCTATAAATGTATTGATACCATCGAGATAGGCCTGGGACAACCGAACCGAAGTACTATTTACATCCAATTGAGCCACTGTTTCCTTAGAAGCGTCGTCGATACCCAGTGCAAGGAAAAACTTATCGGTTCCAAGCATATCCTTCCCGAATACCTCCGATAAGCCTCCCCGTCCTATTCGTCTTAAGACCTCCATTTGCCATAATCGGTCCTGGGCGTGCACATAGCCTAAACTACGCATGGCATCCATTTCGTTGTTCGCGTAGATATGCGGTATGCCATACGCATCGAAATAAACATCGACTTTCTCAGCTAGTCCGCTTAGCTGCTTTTCTCCTTCGTATGCCGGTTTTAGGGTGTAGGCGAACAGGGCAATACCCACCAGCACAATAGTTAGTAATGCCAGCAACCACAGCCCTATTTTTTTCAATCGTTTCATCCTCGGTCAAATATTTAAACTAAAATACAGGTATTCAAACGATAAACAAAGTGGGGAGAAACGGGTATCAGGATTGCCCTAGCTTGTCGGGAGTTCCCTAAAGTTCACCGAGATATCAACCATCCAAGGCTTTAGAGAAGAAGTTCGGCCGGGACTAACGCGCCAAATACGTAGAATTATTTTACGGATATCAACCGATTTTCTTCAAACTTGCTCAGGCCGGTGGTCAGCCAAGCCCTATAGCTCGAAACATCCGTTTTTTGAATAGCCTGATTCAATACCTCCATATCAGGTGATAAAAGTACGTAGTATGGTTGGGAGGCAGCCCCAAAATTCAGGGTCTGGAAAGTACCCCACTTCTGCCCTATCGTTTCAATGGTCTTTACACGACCCGTTTCATACTTAAAATCGAATTGTTCATCAACAGGAAGTTCGGCGCTATCATCTACGTATAATGAGATGAGTACATACTTGTCCTTGATAAGCGGATATACCTCCGAATCGCTCCACACGTTTTCTTCCATATCCCGGCAGTTGGCACAGGCCCAACCCGTGAAGTCGAGCAAAATGGGCTTATTCACCGATTTAGCAAAGGCCACCCCCTGCTCAAAATCCTTAAAGCAATCTATGCCGAGCGGACAATCACTTTCTTGTTCAAAAACACTATAAAAATCGGGTGGAACCAATCCACTTAACACATTGAGCGGTGCAAGCTTTGCCAATCCCAGTATGAGATAGACCGAAAAGGCGGCACTGAATAATCCGAAGACTTTACGTGTCGGGGAAAGTTTCTGCTTAGGGCCATCATGTGGAAATCGGAAGAGACCAAGAAGATAAGCGGCCATCAAGAGGAACAAAACCACCCAAATGACGATAAAAACCTCCCGCTTTAAAATTCCCCAGTGCCCTACCAAATCTGCATTGGAAAGAAACTTGAACGCCAACGCCAGTTCCAAAAATCCCAAAACTACTTTCACGGTGGTCATCCAACCACCTGATTTTGGAAGGGAGTTCAACCAAGCAGGAAATAAGGCAAACAAGGCAAATGGCAATGCCAAAGCCACTCCAAAACCGCTCATACCCGCAGATAGGTTAGTCGCTACGTCGCCTTGGGCGAGTGTCGTACTCCCCAGCAATCCACCTAATATAGGTCCGGTACAGGAAAAGGAAACAATCGCCAGCGTCACCGCCATAAAGAATATACCCAAAAAACCGCCTACCTGGGTCGAGGCGGCATCCATCTTATTCGCCCAGGAACTTGGTAGGGTCAACTCATAATATCCGAAAAAAGAAAAGGCAAAAAACACGAAGATGGCAAAGAATGCGATATTCAACCAACTATTTGTAGCGATGGTATTCAAGATTTGCGAATCTACCGAGTCGAAGAGATGAAAGGGCAAGCTCAATAAAAAGTAAATCAGTACAATGAAGAAGCCGTAAAGCAGTGCATTTACGATGCCCTTCGACTTGTTTTGCGATTGTTTCGTAAAAAAGGAAACCGTTAACGGAATCATGGGAAAGACACAAGGGGTCAAGAGGGCGATGAGACCTCCCAAGAAACCCAGCCCGAAAATCGTCCACAAGCCGGAATCGGCATAGACATTGGCCTCACCACGAGTATTTAGAAGCTCCTTGTTCTTCAGATTCAGCTGAAGGGAATTCCCTAAGGTAAGACTTCGTTCATCCAAGGTTTTTTCTTCCAACCTAACAGAGCCTCCATCCAACGAAAAATTGAAGGAAACATCCGCTGGAATACAGACCTCCTTGCACACTTGATAAAACAAATCCACATCGACTTGTCTTACGGTTTTATCCAACAATTTGATTTTTTGGGTAAAGACGGCCTCCTTTTTGAAAAAGGTTTCATCAACCTCAAAAATATCACTGTATTCGGTTAGGGTCTTGCTTTCGCCAGTTAGCCCTACCAACTCATAATCTTCTCCGGCTTTTAGGTAGGTGAATTCACTGGGCAAAGATCCGCCCTCGGCGGTGAATTGGGAATACACATGCCAGCCTTCATGAATCTTCCCGGTCATGACCAACTCATATTCAGTATCTGAAATTTTGTTCACCTCATGCGACCACAGCACCGGATTGTCATCATCCTGTGAAAACACAGGTAACACATTGACAATCAATGCTATAAATACAACTAGCTGTTTCATTATATCAATTCAAATTTTACAATTTTCCGGGTATCTTTCCGTACTTTAAAACGTTCGTCCGCGCGCTTTCCGACCACCCATACGATTTGGTTGTCCGAACAGAGCAACCACTGCTTATCCTTGGAAATGACATCCACTTTTTCGTCCTTAAAGTACTTGGATAACTTTTTTCTCCCTTTCATACCCAATGGATGAAAATAGTCGCCTTTTTGCCATTTCCTAACAGTTAGGGGATACTTTAACGTTTCTTTATCCACATATAGTGTATTCACAGCGGTTTCACCTAATTCATCCGAGCACTCGATCTTCAACCGAAAGGGATGTGTCATCTCTCTTTGGTTTTCATGGATGTGGTATGTCCGTGTGTCCAAATAGCCCAGTTTTTCAAGCAACAACTGTTTTCTATCCTTTACCAAACGATGGGTTTTCGACCGTACTTCCTTTCCGCTGGTGGCAGTCAGCAAACCTTCAATATCGTTCCAAGCGGTAAAACCAAAATCCTTTAAAAGCAAGTGCATATGGGGCTTGAGCGGATGTAATTGCTGTAAATCCGTAATTTCTATGCGAACGACACCATTTTCTGATTGAAACAATTCCGACCTCAATTTTTTATTGTAAGCCTCTAAAACCAAGGCCGTATCACCCAAATAGGCCTGGGTACGATCAAAGTTATCTTGAAACGCGGGATGCAGTTCATTCAAAATGGGTGCGATTTCATGCCGAATCTTATTGCGCAAATAATAGGTTTCCCTATTACTGCTATCCTCCCGCCATTCTAGTCGTGAAGCCTTCGCATATTCCAAAATTTCCGCCCTTGAAAAAGCAAGTAAAGGCCTACTCACTGTATCGGTTTTGGGAGGGATTCCTTTAAGTCCGTCGATACCTGTACCTCTTGATAAATTAATAAAAAAGGTTTCCAAGTTATCATCGGCCTGATGTGCGGTCACCAAGGTATCGATACCCTGCTGTTTCATTATTTCAGCGAACCATGTATAGCGAAGTTCCCTGGCAGCCATTTGAACTGATACTTTATTTTTATTTACGTAACCTATTGTATCAAAATGTGTTATAAACAAATATTTATTCAAACTCTTGGCGAGATTGGCAACAAAGCGCTCGTCCCCATCGCTTTCTTCGCCCCGTAGTCGAAAGTTACAATGCGCTAGGGCAAACTCCATGTCCATTGTCGTACAACAATGCGCCAACACCACACTGTCTAGCCCCCCACTACAGGCCAATAGGAACCGTTCGGACAATAATTCCGGAAAAGATTTTTTTACATGCCCCTTAAATGCTTCCAACACGCCACAAAGTTAGGTAGAAAATACCTTTTTTGGCACTTTTTATCCGTTATGGAATTCGCGCGTCCAACCACTTCTGAACGATTGAAAGCAACTCTTCTTTACAACGATCATGATGCAGTTCGTGAAAGGCGCCCTCAAACAAATACAAAGAGGTGCCCGTAGCTCCTTTGTGCAATTCCTCCGTAGCCCGGAAGTCGATTATCGGGTCGCCCGTCCCATGGAGCAGCAGCGCTTCGGTCTTTAAATCTGCCGCATGTTGCACGGCCCACTCCCCTGCTTCCATCACCGGAAGGGAATACATAGGACTTACCTGATCAAAAGTAAGGGGGTCTGTCTTGTATTTTTCCACCTCCTCTGGGATTCTCGAGATTCCTTTGGGGTCCAGACCGGATGGTAAGGTTATCGAAGGCATGATGTGGAGCATCCATCGACCGAGCAGTAGTTTCCATTTCGGTGGGTCAAAGGCCAAACGTAGGTACGGACTTGTCACCACTAAGCCCCTGATGTCCAGTGACCGACGTATCGCCACGTTCAGTACCAGATTACCGCCCATGCTATGCCCATATAAATACAAGGGTAGTTCTGGAAACAAGTTTTTTGTCTTGGCCACCACCATTTCCAAAACGTCCAATAATGCTTCATAACTGGGGCAGTGGCCACGCTTACCGCCCGATTTTCCATGGCCGATATTATCGTAGAGCACTACCGCAAGCCCACATTCAAGCAGCATGGGTGCCACGCTCTCCAAATAGCGTCCCGAATGTTCGCCAAAGCCGTGCACCAACACCACCGACCCTCTTGGGCGTTCCGGTCGCAGGTATCCCCCCCGAATTTTCAGGCCAAAGGCTTTCAATTGAAATTCTTCCATTTGTATTTTTCTTACTTGAGCAATGCTTTCTAGGATGGGTGCTTTGGAATGGACCAGCTTACATATTTGGACACACATATTCTTGGTCCCTAAGTATTTGTCAAGCTCCCTTAGCCCTCCAAAACCTCCCGCATGGCCTTGGCCTTCAATAGGCATTCCTCGTATTCCTTTTCGGGGATAGCCTTGGCCGTAATGGCGCTTCCCACTGAAAACGAGACCTTTTTTTTCGTCTCATGATAGAGAATACTACGGATGACCACATTAAAATCGAAATCCCCATCGGGCGTAAAATACCCCACAGTCCCGCTGTATAGTCCCCGTTTGAACGCTTCCAGTTCCTCGATAATTTTCATTGCGGACACCTTTGGCGCCCCGGTCATGCTTCCCATGGGAAAGGTCTCCCGTATCAATGCTACCGGGTTCTGGCTCTCGGCTACTTCGGCACTTATTGTTGAAATCATCTGATGCACCTGTTCGAAGGAATACACCCCACAAAGCTCTTCGACCTTTACGCTCCCCCTTAGTGCGCTCTTCGATAAATCGTTGCGCACCAAATCGACTATCATGATGTTTTCGGCCCGCTCCTTCGTATCGTTGGCCAGGGAAGCTTTCAAGCTCTCATCTTGAACATCATCCTTTGAACGCCTTGCGGTGCCTTTGATTGGCTGCGAAACCACCTTATTCCCGTGCTTCCTTAGATAGCGCTCCGGGGAGGCCGAAAGCACGTATTTGTCACCAAACCTTAGAAAACAGGCAAATGGTGGTTTTGAAATGGCATTTAACTTTTGATAGGAACGCAACGCATTGATTTGGATGTCTTCCGCATAAAACTCCTGACAAAAATTCGCCTCATAAATATCACCCCGATGGATGTGGTCCAACATTCGTCGTACCCGTTTAAAATACTCATCCTTGAAAATACCCATTCGAATTCGAAGCGCATTGTTCGGGTCGCTCTCCTTGTCGATACGAAAATCACCTTCCATAATGGATCGAAAATCCAGCTCAATTTCATCCTCCACCATTTTTAAATAGATGAAATCGACCGCGTTGTGGCGAATTCGGATTATTTTCTTTGGCTGAAAAAAATAAAGCTCCGGAAATTGCAACCTATCCGGGTTGCTGGAATCGAGTTGCTCCACATCGTTCTTTAAATCGTATGACAAATAGCCAAAAAGCCAGTCGTTGACCCTTGCCTGGTATTCCTCCAGGGCATCAAAAGCATTTACGGCATCGGTCTGCAGCACGGTAAGGGCATCGATTGCCAGAAGGGATTCAAAAGAACTATGGCGATTCGAATGCCCGTTACTATCGAGCCATAAACTTTCATGAAACTGATGGGACCACTGCAAGGTTTGGGCCTTAAACTTTTGGATACCATCGACTTTAAAGGATACCGTTCTTCTCAACTGCTATAGTTTGGCCAGAAAAGACTTTAATTTTTCTTGATGCTCCTTCGCCAGTTCTTCATCTTGAATACCGGTGGTTGGGTCAAAATTATCCTTAAAAGAGGGTAAAGAAAAAGTCTCTACCACCTGTGCCTTAAACCGACCGGATACTAATTCCTCACTTACCTTCAAGGATCCAATCGCTCCCCGCTTGCCGTTGGAAGTAGCCATCAAGAAAATTTTCTTGTCGGCAATAAAGGTTCGCTCCAATCGGGATAACCAATCGATTACATTTTTAAAATAGGCCGATGGGTTCCCATTGTGTTCATTGACAGAAATGATGAGCCCGTCGGCTTTTTTGATGTCGTCGCGCAACTCGACCAACGAATTTGAATACCCGTTTTCCCGTTCATAATCCTCGCTGTACATCGGAAAGGGATAATTGCTCATATTCAATACCAGAAGTTCATGGTCGCTAAGCAATGATGCGGTATAGCGAACTAACTGATAATTGATCGAAGTGGAGGAATTACTTCCCGCGAATGCCAATATTGTTGCCATAGTTACGTTTTACAATTTTCAAAGCCTCGAAAATACCCCAAATCATCGTGACTTGTTCGTATTTTGTCTAATTTTGCAGCGCAAAAGATCCAAAGATACTGCAATACAAGTATATAGGATACCTTGAAGCATGGAAAGCGGGCATACTGAGGAAATTTTGCAAACGACCTATCAACTTAAATAATGACCCCGAAGGTGGATAACAAAACAGCTAGACTATACTTCATCGATGCCATGCGCGCATGGGCCATCTTGATGATGCTGCAGGGCCATTTCATAGATGGGTTGCTAGACCCTATATTCAGGGATAACAACAACATTGTTTTTTCAATATGGAAATACTTCAGGGGAATCACCGCTCCTGTTTTCTTTACCGTTTCAGGTTTTATTTTTACTTATTTGTTGGTACGCGGTGATAAAACGGGCCTTGAAAACCCTAGGGTACGCAAGGGTGTCCGTAGAGGATTGCAGCTGCTTTTCATAGGTTATTTGCTTCGCATGAACCTATTCGGATTACTACAAGGGGAAGTCTACGATTCATTTTACCTGGTCGATGTGTTGCATTGTATCGGACTTTCGATTTTAGGAATTATTGGGGTTTATTTACTGACCAATCAATTGAAGAAGAACGTTTTTCCGTCCATCCTGTTCGGCATTACAACGATGCTGTTTCTGTTTGAACCGGCCTACAAAGGCATGCAGCTTGAATTTTTACCGCAAGCCATTGCGAATTACTTCACCCGGGTGAACGGTTCGGTGTTTACTATTTTTCCCTGGTTCGGTTATGCAACTTTCGGGGGCTTTCTATCGCTCTTATTCACCAAGTATAGAAGTCATAAGTACCTATACCCTACTGCCATCACCCTATCTATAGCCATCGGTAGTGGACTCATACTCTATTCCTCCGATTTGTTTTTGTCGATATCAAGAGTCACTGATATTCAATTGTTTGCCGATATCTATTTCAATAATTACTTGTTTATTCGTTTGGGGGATGTATTCTTGGTTTTTGCAACTTTTATGTCGATACGAAGTCTTCTTAAGAACAGTACCATTTTAAAAATCGGACAGAGTACGCTTTCGATTTACGTGATACACTTCATCATTTTATACGGAAGCTTTACTGGCCTAGGACTCTATGCGTTTTTCAACCATTCGCTTCATCCGGTGACTGCCATCTCGGGAGCCTTAATTTTTATGGTCATTTGTACATTTACCGCTTTGCGTTACGAGGAACAAAAAGAGTTTATCAAATTAACTATGCGTACAATTCTTCGGTTCACTTGGATCAAGTCGGAATTGGCAGTTCTTTATGTAGCGGAACTGCTAAAAAATTCATTTTATAGATTTCTAAGACTTATCGGACTGGTGAAAAGCTAACTAACCTTTCTTTTGTTATATTCGTTACTTCAATAATTCATTAGAACCATGAGCAACGAACCATACGCACCTATCAAAGTTGATTTAGTGAAAGACAAACGCTATGCCTGGTGCACTTGCAGCCATAGCGAACAGCAACCTTTTTGTGACGGTTCCCATAGGGCCCATGATAAGCCGGGTGCCCTTGGTTTTACGGCCGAAGAGGCAAAAGAAGCTTGGCTTTGCACCTGCAAACAAACAGGTAACCCACCCTTTTGCGATGGGTCACATAACAGTTTGATTTGACTTTAAAGCATTTTTATTGCGCTTAGAAGGGCGCATAGTAGGCCTTCACTAGACATGTAAGGCTCGATTGTCCGTAGCCGCCAAAGCTGCTTCCTTCACCGCTTCGGCATAGGTTGGGTGTGCATGGCTCATACGGGCGATATCCTCGGCAGAGGCCCTAAATTCCATGGCCGTCACCGCTTCGGTTATCAAATCGGCACAACGGGCGCCGATCATATGTACCCCTAACACTTCATCGGTGTTTTTATCGGCCAATATTTTTACGAATCCGTCAATATCCATACTGGCACGGGCACGGCCCAAGGCACGCATAGGGAACTGTCCAGACTTATATTCGACCCCGGCCTCCTTTAATTGCTCTTCGGTCTTGCCAACCGCCGCCACTTCGGGCCAGGTATAGACTACCCCGGGAATCAGGTTGTAATCGATATGGGGTTTTTGACCCGCTAAAATCTCAGCGACCATGGTGCCTTCCTCCTCGGCCTTATGGGCTAGCATCGCACCGCGTACCACATCACCAATGGCGTAGATGTTGGGAACGTTGGTCTGAAGATGGTCGTTAACGGCAATCATCCCCCTTTCACCCATCTCTACTCCGGCCGCTTCCACATTGAGCCCATCGGTATAAGGGCGCCTGCCAACGGATACTAGACAGTAATCTCCTTTAAATTCTACTTCCTCCCCTTTTTTAGTATCGGCTTTTACGATGACCTCCTTGCCTTTTCTTTCAACGGACTTCACCTTATGGGATAGGTGGAAACCGACTTTCTGCTTCTTCATGACCTTCATCAGCTCTTTCGACAAAGCGGCATCCATTCCAGGAATAATACGATCCATATATTCGATGACCGTTACTTGGGAACCTAGCCTTTTATATACCTGCCCCAGTTCCAATCCGATGACTCCACCCCCAATAACCATCATGTGCTTCGGTATCTCCTTTAATTCAAGGGCTTCCGTCGAGGTAATAATCCGTTCCTTGTCAATTTCGATAAATGGTAAGCTTGCAGGCTTGGAACCGGTAGCTATAATGGTATTCTTAGCTTCGATGGTCTCGGTCTTTCCATCGCTTTTTTTGATATTGATATGGGTCGCATCCTTAAAACTGCCCAGTCCCTGGTAGACATCGATTTTATTCTTGTCCATCAAAAATTGAATACCCTTGGTCGTCATATCGACCACGCCTTGTTTTCTGGCTATCATTTTTTCCAGGTTCACTTTTATTTCCCCTGGAATTTCAATGCCGTGTTCCTCGAAATGCTTCGTGGCATCCTCAAAGTGATGGGAAGAATCCAACAAGGCTTTGGAAGGAATACATCCAACGTTCAAACACGTACCTCCCAAGGTACTGTACTTTTCGATAATCGCGGTCTTCATTCCCAATTGGGCGCAACGTATCGCTGCTACATAACCCCCGGGACCAGAGCCAATAACGGCTACATCATATTGAGTCATAGTGTAATTTTTGTCAATTCCGGGTATTCTTCCTTGAAAGGAACGATCCCAAATTTCAAGACACAAAAGTACGAATGTTTTGTTGTTGGGCAATGCAGAAAATAAACGGGAACGGTGTGTTGATACCTGTTCTAAGATATTCCCTTCGAGCTCGTCTAGTAAAGTGCCACTTTCGTTTCTTTGGCCCCTAACGAGAGGAGATATTCCTTGACCTCCAACGCTTCGTCCCCTCCTTTTTCCGCATGGTGCAGCAATGTGAATCCATGCGGACCCAGGGCGTTCAGTGATTTTGGAAAAGCGGTAAGCATCGGTTTTACGATATCCATTTTACCAAATAGGCAGGCTGTGAAAATATTGGCCTGAGCGCCCTCATCCAATAAGAACTGGGCCAGCTCTTTATAGCCAACATGGGAAGCGGCCCCCAATCCCGTTTCAAAATCCCCCTTTTTCCAATCATGGGCCGCATTGAGCAAGGTGGGATATTCTTCGAGCAAGGTCTTCACTTTGTCCATATCCCTATGGCAGGCCCCAACAAACTCCTGTACGACTTTTGGGTCCATTTTTTCCCCGTCCTGTCTGTTGAATGATACTAAAGGTGAAACGCCTAAAGCAAGACTGCCACGCCCGATGTTCCGTAAAAAATGATTTCTATTCATCGTATGGTAATTAAAACCGTAATGTAGCATATAAATCAACCGACAGATTACTATTTAACAACAATTTGGGTGTGGTTTCCTATTCCAGAAAGACAGCCGTACTGTTCTTAACTTCGTTGATTATAAAGGAACTCTGGGTGCTTCCAATGTGCCTGATGGCAGTCAGTTTGGTAATCATAAAGTCACGATAGGCTTGCATATCGCTCACATGTATCTTCAATATGTAGTCATAATCCCCGCTGGTATGGAAACATTCGACCACCTCCTTCAACTTGAGCACCTCTCGCTCGAATTGAATGACAAAATCCTTGATATGTTGTATCAGTTTTACATGACATAGGACGGTAAACGACCGGTCCACTTTCGTTCTATCGATCAAAGCGACATAGCCCGTGATGATTCCCGACCTTTCAAGACGTTTGATACGTTCATAAATTGCCGTGGTCGAAAGCTTGAGCTCATTGGCAAATTCCTTGGTGGTCCTTTTGCTATCGTTTTGCAACAGGTTCAGTAGTTCCTTGTCTATTTTATCCAGTTTCATCATGTTTTATTTTCATTTTTTATGGAGGAAAAATTCGTTAATTAGATTATTATATTACTAAAAACTTATATGGTAGATTTATTTTCTAAGTTATTGCATTTAGATTGAAAAATAAACTAATCCGTTATATTTTTATGGATCAAATCAAAGACTATGGACCATAAGGCAGTGAACGAATTACAGGATTTACAATATTTCGGGGAATATGGTGGCGTAAACCCATCTATCTCCGATTCCTCGACCTATACCTTCCTATCGGCAAAAACGATGTTCGATACCTTTGAGGGGAATACGGAAGGATGCTATCTCTACAGCCGCCACTCATCGCCTTCCAACCTATATCTAGGCGAAGCCCTGGCCGCAATGGAGGGTACGGAAACCGCCAATGTATATGCCAGTGGTATGGGGGCGATTGCTTCCGTTATCATGCAAATCTGTGGTGCCGGCGACCATATTATCAGTAGCCGTACCATTTATGGAGGCACCTACGCGTTTCTGAAAAACTTTCTCGAAAGGTTCGCCACCGAGACTTCTTTCGTAGAAATCACCGACCTGGAGGCGATAGAACAGTCCATCGTCCCTAACACTAAAATGATTTATTGTGAAAGTGTCAGCAATCCGCTTTTGGAAGTGGCCGACATCCAGGCACTTTCCCAATTGGCCAGGAAATACGGTATTCCATTGGTAGTCGACAATACCTTTTCGCCATTGTCGATACCCGCGGCCAGGTTGGGGGCCGACGTCGTAATACATAGTCTTACCAAATTTATCAACGGGACGAGTGACTGTGTGGCCGGAGTAGTATGTGGAACCAAGGAATTTTGCCTTTCACTCAAGGATGTAAATAATGGTGCAGGGATGCTTTTGGGAAGTACGTTGGACAGTCTTCGGGCGGCTTCCATTCTCAAAAACATGCGTACACTCCATATACGAATGAAAAAACACAGCGAAAATGCCCTTTATTTGGCACAAAGGTTTGAAAACGATGGTTTACGGGTAGTCTACCCAGGGCTTCCCTCGCACCCTGGACATACGATTTTTCAAAATCAAATGAACCTAGCCTATGGTTATGGAGGGTTGATGACCTTGGATGTGGGGTCTTTGGAAAATGCCAATGCTTTAATGGAACGCATGCAAGACCGAAAATTGGGTTATTTGGCCGTAAGCCTTGGATTTTATAAAACCTTGTTCAGTGCTCCGGGGACCTCCACTTCTTCCGAAATTCCGTTGGAGGAGCAGACCAAAATAGGATTGGGCGCTGGATTGATACGTTTCTCTGTAGGGCTTGACGACGATATCGAACGCACCTACACGCTGATGACGGAATGTATGGAATCGGTCGGAATATTGAATAGGCAAGTTACCAGGGCTACTTCCTAATTTGACCAAGGTTTGCAAGACAGGCATCAAAATCGTAATATTACGTTCTAACCGATGTACCAGTTTATGGAGAGCCAAAACATTCAACCGAACCCACCCACAGAAGAAAATATTATCGAAAATAAGGAACTGAACATCTGGGAAGCCATTCTTCCGGTGCTCATCCTGGTTGGAATGCTGGCTTACAATGTTTTTGTTTTCGGTGATGATGCGCTCAGTGGCTCGAACCAGTTTATCTTGCTCATGGGCGCGGCAGTGGCAGCCGTTGTCGGTCATTTTAATAAAGTATCCTTTAAACAGATGATGACCGAGGTTGCCGAGAATGTGCGGTCTACCTCCGGTGCCTTGCTGATTCTTTTAATGGTCGGCGCCCTCGCGGGTACTTGGTTGATCAGCGGCATCATCCCTTCCATGATCTATTATGGTCTGCAAATTTTGAATCCCACTATTTTTCTAGCCGCCTGTGTGGTCATCTGCTCTATCATTTCCATTGCCACGGGAAGTTCCTGGACCACCTCTGCCACGGTTGGCATTGCTTTGGTAGGTATTGGAAGCGCCTTGGGAATTTCCCTTGGAATGACTGCGGGCGCCGTACTTTCAGGAGCTTATTTTGGGGACAAACTCTCGCCGCTAAGCGATACGACCAATCTCGCCCCGGCCATGGCGGGTGGGGAATTGTTCAGTCATATCAAATATATGAGCATGACCACCGTACCCACCTATATCGTGGCCCTGACCGTTTTTATAATATTGGGCTTTGTCATCGACAGTTCCGGTACGACGGATACCAAGGCGATTTTGGATTCCATCGACGCCGCATTTAACATCAACGGGTGGTTATTTTTAGTGCCGGTTGCCGTCGTATTCTTAATTGTGAAAAAGGCCCCTCCCCTTTTGGCCCTATTGATCGGCACCCTATTAGGAGGGCTTTTCGCGCTCTTGTTCCAACCAGGCATCGTTGCCACTGTCGGAGGCTCCGACAGCCTTGATTTCGTATCGGGATACAAAGGGATAATGAACGCCATTACGGTGAGTACCAGTGTTGCAACCGACAACCCGGCCTTGAACGATCTATTCTCTGCCAAGGGAATGGAAGGAATGCTGGGCACCATCTGGCTGATTATCTGTGCCATGGTCTTTGGAGGCGTTATGGACGGAATCGGTGCCCTCTCGCGTATTACGAAAGCCCTACTCGGAATGGCGAAGACTACTTTCGGCCTATTCGCCAGCACAGTAGGCAGTTGCTTGGCCCTGAATGTCACCGCCTCGGATCAGTACCTGGCCATCGTTGTTCCTGGAAAAATGTTCGCTAAAGCTTATAATGACAGGGGGTTAGCCCCTGAAAATTTAAGTAGGACTTTAGAGGATTCAGGTACCGTTACCTCTGTGCTCATACCATGGAATACCTGCGGTGCCTATCACAGTGGTGTTTTGGGGGTGAGCGTCGCCGACTACTTCTTTTACGCCATCTTCAATTGGCTGAGTCCGTTTATGACCCTTACCTTTGCAGCCTTCCAAATAAAAATCAAACAATTGGTCCAAAGTCAGGAAGCCGCCTAAACCTACTCAAACCAGTACAAGCCAAAAACGTATCACCCATTGCTATGGGAAAGATCTTTTTCCGGTCAATTTCTTACATAACACCTCTAAATTTTATAATTTCACGACAAAATTAAACCATACTATGGCAACAGTAACACTTAAAGGAACTCAAATACATACAATGGGCGAATTGCCTTCCAAAGGAAGTGACGCCCCAGACTTTCAGCTAACTAAAAGCGACCTATCCGATGCGACCCTTTCGGACTATCGGGGAAAAAAGGTGGTTTTGAACATATTCCCGAGTATCGATACCGGTACTTGTGCCCAATCGGTACGGCAATTCAACAAGGAGGCCGCTGGATTGGATAATACCGTGGTACTGTGTATCTCCAAAGACCTTCCTTTTGCCCAAGCGCGTTTTTGCGGAGCCGAGGGCATAGAAAACGTGGAGATGCTCTCGGATTTCAGGGATGGTAATTTCGGGGAATCGTACGGACTCTCGTTTTCAGACGGTCCGCTCATGCCCCTGCATTCGCGGGCAGTGGTCGTGTTGAATGAAGATAGTGAGGTGGTCTACACGGAACAGGTTCCGGAAATCGTCGACGAGCCCGACTATGCCGGGGCCCTTGAAGCACTAGCGAATGGCTAAGGAATCATTTCTGACAAATAGAATCAAGAGTGTGGGCTTCGCTTTACGTGGAGCCCTTCTTTTGATACGTACCGAGGCGAGTATCAAGATTCAGGTATTTATCGCAATCATAGTAACTGCCGCCGGTTTTTACTTCAATATTTCAAGTACCGAGTGGATTTTACAAATATTGGCCATCGGTTTGGTCATGGGTATCGAGGGGCTCAATACTGCCATAGAGAAGATTTCCGATTTTGTGCATCCCGACCACAACCCGAAAATCGGCTTTATCAAAGACATTGCCGCCGGGGCGGTAATGCTGGTCTCCATCGCCTCGAGTATCGTTGGTCTTATCATCTACCTACCAAAGGTTTTTTGAGCAGCTTCCCTGCTAAATTTGTATTTTTGACCCCAGAACCCGAATTTTAATGGCAAAGAAGGCAACAAAGGCTAAAACAAAATCTACCAAAAAAAAGCAGCCTTTTAAGATATCCAAGCAAAATAAAATAATACTGGGAAGCCTCTTGATGCTTTTCAGTATCGCCCTATTCTTTTCCTTTATATCGTTCTATTTTACCTGGCAAGACGATCAGAGCCTTTTGAGCGAGTTCCACGACCGTAACCAAGAAGCCCAAAACTTGCTGAACAAATTTGGGGCCGCGGTAAGCCACTTTGCGCTTTACAAAGGCTTTGGTTTGGCCTCACTTATTATTACGGCCTTGTTATTCTTGACCGGTCTACAACTGTTCCTGAGCCTCACCAAACAAGGATTGCTCAGGAAATGGATATGGGGCCTATTATTCATGATTTGGATATCGATCGCCCTCGGTTTTTTCGCGGTGGAGCAACCTCTTTTAGGGGGGTTGGTTGGATTCGAAATGAACGATTTTTTACAGGACTACACCGGTAAAATCGGGGTGTTTCTTTTACTTCTTTTCGGATTGATATTTATTCTGGTGCGGTTTTTTGACTTTAACCCAGAAGTATTTCTTAGCTACTTCCAAAGCAAAAAAACAAGTTTAGCGGCCGAATTGGAAGGAAAAACAGCCGCAGATACCACTATAAGGGTCGATTTGGAGGAGGATCAACCAGTGATTGTAGATACCTATACCCATAAAAAAGATATTCCGCCCCTGGTAAAGGAAGAGACCGAAAAAACTTTGGAGGTTACCGCCCCTGTGACGGAAGAAGTCGAGGAGGAATTGGCCATGAAAGTAGAGAAAGTGGTCGAGGAAAAGGAGGAGAAAGACAATATAGCCGACAAGTTGGTGGAAGACTTTGGGGAATTTGACCCTACCTTGGAATTGGGGAACTATAGATTCCCCAACCTTGAACTTCTCGATCAACACGGCGCCACAGGTGGAATCACCATCAATCAAGAAGAACTGGAGGAAAACAAGAACAGGATCGTTGAAACCCTCAAGAATTATAAAATCGGGATTGCACAGATCAAAGCGACCATAGGCCCTACTGTAACACTCTATGAGATCGTACCCGATGCGGGCGTTCGCATTTCAAAAATCAAGAACCTCGAAGATGATATTGCGTTGTCGCTGGCGGCCTTGGGTATCCGCATTATCGCTCCGATTCCTGGGAAAGGTACTATCGGTATCGAAGTGCCCAATAAGAATGCCACGATTGTTTCGATGCGATCGGTCATCGCTTCTAGCAAATTTCAAAAGGCGGAAATGCAGCTGCCGATTGCCTTTGGTAAAACCATTAGTAATGAAACTTTTGTTGTGGACCTGGCCAAGATGCCCCACCTCTTGATGGCCGGCGCAACGGGACAAGGTAAATCGGTAGGGTTGAATGCCGTTTTGACTTCCCTCCTCTACAAAAAACACCCGGCAGAGGTAAAATTTGTGTTGGTCGATCCCAAAAAGGTCGAATTGACCCTCTACAATAAGATCGAACGTCATTTTTTGGCGAAACTACCCGATTCGGAAGACGCCATCATTACCGATAACACAAAGGTAATCAACACGCTAAACTCCCTCTGTATCGAAATGGACAATCGCTATGAGCTATTAAAGGCGGCGATGGTGCGAAACATTAAGGAGTATAATGTAAAATTCAAGGCCCGTAAATTGAATCCCCATGACGGCCATAAATTTTTGCCGTATATCGTTTTGGTCATCGACGAATTTGCCGATTTGATCATGACGGCCGGGAAAGAGGTCGAGACCCCGATTGCCCGGTTGGCACAGTTGGCGCGTGCCATTGGTATCCATTTGATCATTGCGACCCAGCGACCTTCGGTAAATGTGATTACGGGAATTATCAAAGCGAACTTCCCGGCGCGTATTGCGTTTAGGGTAACCTCCAAAATCGATTCCAGAACCATTTTGGATGCCCAGGGTGCGGATCAGTTGATTGGTCGGGGCGATATGCTGTTTACGCAAGGGAACGATGTAACCCGGCTTCAGTGCGCCTTTGTCGACACTCCTGAGGTGGAAAAGATAACCGCCTACATCGGGGCACAACGGGGCTATCCGGAAGCATATGAACTCCCGGAATACGTTGGTGAAGATTCTGGCACAAGTATTGATTATGAAATTTCGGAACGCGATTCGATGTTTCGTGAAGCGGCAGAAGTTATCGTTACAGCCCAGCAAGGGTCCGCCTCCTTGATTCAGCGAAAGCTCAAATTAGGGTATAACCGGGCCGGGCGTATCGTTGATCAACTGGAAGCCGCCGGCATTGTAGGTCCGTTCGAAGGTAGTAAGGCAAGACAGGTTCTTATATCGGATTTGGCAGCCTTGCATCAATTATTGGAAAACGAGAAAAATTAAACCACCATGAAAAAAATTCTACTAGTAGCGTGTACCCTATTTGTCTCGGCTTTTGCCTCCGCACAGAATGCGGAAAAGGCAAAGGCTTTGTTGGATGAAGTCTATAACAAGGTGAAAAGCTACGATAATATTTATGTTGATTTCAAATATTCCCTGAACAACGCCGAGGCCAATGTGAATACGGAGACGCGTGGCGACGTTACCTTACAGGGAGATAAGTATTTGTTCAATTACTTGGGAGCCCAACAGTTATATGATGGAAGAATGGTGTACAACATTGTCCCCGAAAATGAGGAGGTCATCATCGACACCCAATCAAATGACGAAAACACCATCACACCTTCCAAAATGCTCACTTTTTACAAAGAAGGCCATACGTACTCCTGGGATATTCTTCAAAACGTGCAAGGCAGAAAAATACAGTTTGTAAAACTTGTTCCCATTGATACGAATACGGAAATCAAATCAATTTTATTGGGAATCGACGTGGAGACCAAGCATATCTACAAGTTGATCGAAACCGGAAAAAACGGAACCACCACTACCATTACTGTTAATTCTTTTAAAACGGATCAGCCTTTGTCGGAAACCTTATTTACTTTTGATGAAGAAAAGTACAAGGATAACGGGTACTATATCATAAGAAATTAGACTGTTGCGAATTCTAGACCGGTATATCTTATCGAGATTTCTCTTTAATTTTTTTAGTTCGTTTGTCATATTGATGTTCATCTTCATATTTCAAACGATATGGCTGTTTATCGATGATTTGGCCGGAAAAGGGCTCGATATTATTATCATCGGGAAGTTCCTGTTCTATCTAATGCCCAACCTTACCGAAAAGGTACTTCCGCTCACCGTATTGCTATCATCGATTCTCACTTTTGGCACCTTTGCCGAAAATTATGAGTTTGCCGCCATGAAGGCCTCGGGCATTTCTTTGCAACGTTCAATGCTAAGCCTCATAATATTCGTTACTTTTTTGGGGGGTGTCACTTTTTACTTTGCCAATAGTGTGATTCCCGCCTCCGAGCAAAAAATATACAACATGCGGCGTAATATCGCTAAGGTAAAACCCGCTGCCGCTATTGAAGAAGGTGTTTTTAGCGATTTTGAAGGAATGAGTATCAAGGTTGACGAAAAGTATGGGGAAAAGGACCGATATCTCAGGAATGTCATCATTCATCAAAAAACGGCCACCAATATCAATAACACCGTCATTAAGGCCAAAACTGGGGAGTTGGTCAGCAGCGAGAACTCCGACGTTATTCAACTAGTATTAAACGATGGCCATTATTATCGTGATCTGGAGACGAAAAGGTCCAAGTACAAGCGAAAATATCCCTTTGCAAGGGCTAATTTTGAAGTATACCGCATCAATATCGAGATTCCCGAAATGGATCAAGATTTGGAGGAGGAGCGGAACATTAGTACCGATAAAATGAAGAACGTAAGCCGATTGAAGAAGGATATCGACTCCATAAAGAAAGATAATATTCGCATTATTGAGGCTTTCTCCAAAAACATCGTGAATCGCAAGGGAGGGTTCGTACCGTTGAGCCCGGAGGATTCCCTGTCGACCCCGGAACCAATTGGGGAAGAATCAACGACAGGAAGGGTCATACCCTCAGTTGCTGCGACTACCAAGGTGATTGCCCAGTCGCAAAGTGACGGTGGTAAAGACTCGATGCCTGATCCGAAATTCTCAGATAGTGTAGACACTATTGTTGGCGATTCCCTGTCCGCTTCCGCTAACGTTTTAGACTTGTTTCAGGATTGGCAAAAAATGCAGATTATGAACTCCGCCAGAAATTCCACCGCTAGTATACTGAGTTCGGTGTCGGCTAAAAAGGATGAAATGCAGAAACGCTACAAAATTTATAATATGCATATTTTGTCATTGCATAAAAAATATGCCCTCGCACTATCCTGCATTATTTTATTCTTTGTAGGAGCGCCATTAGGTGCCATTATTCGTAAGGGCGGGGTTGGTTTGCCCATGGTCATCGCGATTATCCTGTTTTTAGTGTATTACTTCGTAGGGGTTTTTGCGGGAAACTACTCCAAGGAAAACAATATTCACCCCATCTTGGGGGCATGGTTATCTACACTGATTATGCTACCTTTGGGCATCTATCTCACCAAGAGGGCGACAGCGGATAAGGGCATGATGAACTTTGGAGCCGTTTCCGATTACTTTAAGAACCTTTTCAAAAAGAAAAGTAAAATAGCGACTACATGATAACCACGATGGAAAAGAATATAGAGCTTAATACCATAGAGGAGGCCATTGCCGATATTGCCCAAGGAAAGGTCATTATTGTAGTGGATGACGAAAATCGGGAGAATGAAGGGGATTTTATCGCCGCAGCGGAAAAGGTGAGCCCTGAAATGATCAATTTCATGGCCAAATACGGCCGCGGTCTTATTTGCGCCCCGCTTACCGAAGATCGTTGTAAGGAACTTGAACTTGAAATGATGGTGCAAAACAACACCGTCTTGCATCAAACCCAGTTCACCGTTTCGGTAGACCTAATAGGCCATGGGTGTACCACCGGTATTTCAGTGCATGATCGCTCGAAAACCATTTTGGCTTTGGTCGATGAAAACACCAAACCGCACGAATTGGGACGGCCCGGACATATTTTTCCTTTACGTGCAAAAAATGGAGGTGTCCTAAGACGTACCGGGCATACCGAAGCTGCCATCGACCTTGCTCGTTTGGCCGGACTGCATCCCGCAGGGATTTTGGTGGAAATATTGAACGAAGATGGTACAATGGCCCGTTTGCCCCAATTGGTCGAAGTCGCCAAAAAGTTCGATTTAAAGATTATATCCATCGAAGACCTGGTGGCATATCGTATGGAAAACGACAGTCTAATCGAAAAGAAAGAGGATTTCAACATCACCACCCGCTTTGGTGAATTTCGATTGCGTGCCTATCAACAGACGACGAATAACCAGATTCATATCGCCCTTACCAAAGGAAATTGGAAAGCGGATGAGCCGATATTGACGCGCATTAATGCCTCCTTGGTCAACAATGATATTTTGGGTACACTCACCAATAATCCCGATAAGAAATTGGAGGATATGTTTGCCGCCATTAATACGGAGGAAAAAGGCGCCTTTGTCTTTATCAATCAGGAATCGAGCAATTTGAACCTGCTGAACCGACTATCGGAATTACAGGAACTACAGAAAAAGGGTATTTATAAAGCGCCAAAAATTGAAATGGATGCCAAGGATTTTGGAGTGGGTGCCCAGATTCTTCATGATCTCAGCATCAGCAAGCTGCGCTTACTGACCAACAACACCCAGGCAAAAAGAGTGGGTATGGTAGGATACGGTCTGGAAATTGTGGAATATGTACCCTATTAAACTATAGGACGGAGGGTATCGACCATGGTCGTGGCCCTTTGATGCACCGCTTCCTCGTTCCATCCCAACTTAATCAAACAGGAAATCGTGCGACCCATCCAATGGTCGGACTTTGAAAAATTGGCTTTACGATAGTCGGGTAATTGTTCATATACTTCCTTTGGCAATTTTCCCAAGGATTTTTTCCCGATCAAATGCTCCCATTTACGATAATAGTGCCAGTTGTTGTCGTACCAGTAAAAACATCCATCAACACCAGCGGTGCCTAGCGCCTTATGGGCAGCCCTGGCCTTTGTCTCATCTGGAAGAAAGAAGTTTAGAAACGCATAGCTCTCCTCGCCGCCTTTAGGCACGCGTCGGAACGAAATGCCCTCTACCGTTTCCAAGGCGTTTCGCAAAATGGAATAATGCTTTTTCTGAAGGTCCAAAAACTCGTCCAAACGGCCTATTTGTGCCAAACCGACCGCAGCATTCAACTCCGAAATCCGATAATTATACCCTAAAAAAGGGTGGTGCTCCGCTCCCCTATCCGTTCCTGAATGATCATGCCCATGGTCGGAGTAATGATCGGCATTTTTATAATAGGTCTCATTGTTGGTAATCATCGCCCCTCCTTCGCCACAGGTGACAGTCTTGACATAATCAAAGGAGAAGCAACCCAAATCCCCATAGCTTCCCAGCGGTTTTCCTTCAAAAGTACCTCCAATAGCCTGGCAGGCATCTTCCAATAACAGCAATCCGTGCTTTTGACATATAACATGCAAGGCTCTTAGGTCGGCCATAGAGCCGCACATGTGAACCGGCATTATCACTTTGGTCCGTTTGGTAATCGCTGTTTCAACCGCTTTGGGATCCAAGGTGAGGGTATCGTCGACATCGACCAATATTGGAATGGCGCCGATTGCCAAAATTGACTCGAAACTTGCCACGAACGTGAAGGTCGGCATGATGACCTCATCTCCTGCTCCTACTCCCGCACTGGCCAAAGCCACCGTCAACGCGGCCGTGCCACTGCTCAAAACTTGGGCGTATTTTGTTTGCATTCGGGCAGCCAGGGCCTCTTCAAGTTCCTTGGCCTTCCAATAACCGTTACGCATCCCATCGAAACCATACCGCATCAATACTCCTGTATCGAGTACCTGCTGTACTTCCGCTCGTTCCTTATCCCCAAACAGTTCAAATCCTGGCATATTTTTTTTTTTGGTTATTGGTTATTGGTTATTGGTTATGGCAAAATAGGATTTGATTTGAACGAACGGCATATCGGTCCTATTTCTTAAATTGATCGTACATCTTCCATAGGCTTGATCCTCTCGCCTTTCAATTGATATCAATGACACTTTCTTCCAGATTCTTTCGTACTTTTTTAAAATCGGCAAACATGTCATCCTCGGCGCGGTAGCCTATCGGTAGGACCAATACCGAAGTAAGCCCTTTTTCATGAAGTCCTAAGAGCGCATCGTACGCTTCGGGTACAAAACCTTCCATGGGACAGGAATCAATCTTTTCCAACGCACAGATGGTCAACAGATTTCCCATGGCCAAATAGGCTTGATTGGTAGACCATCGCTTGATTTCGTCCACATCTTTTTTCGAAAAACTATTCACCAAATCCTCCTTAAACGGGTTCAAAATCTCCTCGCTGGTTCCCCTAACCTTTCGTACCTGTTCAAAATAGTCGGAAATATAGCGAGCATCGATTTGGTTCTCGATACAAAGGATTAGGACATGGGATGCCTGTGCTACCTGTTCCTGTCCATAAGAATGGGCTACCAACGCACGCTGTACTTCCTTGTTTTGCAGCACCATCATTTTAATAGGCTGCAAACCGTAGGACGTAGCAGTAAGGTTAAAGGCCTGTTTAAGTTTTTCTACCTGTTCATCGTCCAACATCCTACCCGAGTCAAATTTCTTTACGGCGTAGCGCCATTCCAAACTGGTAATACTATCTTTCATTTGTTATAAAACTTCCATCTTGAGGGAAGTAGGTTTTTAATTATGAATCAAAGAACCAAAGTTTGATCGATAAGACGACCACCATGACCACTAAAAAGGCCTTTATGAATCCGTCTCCTTTACTTGCCGAAAACCTACTGGCTATCCAAGCCCCTGTACCATTCCCGATAGCCAAGACCAGTCCTACTTTCCAATCGACTTTGTCGTTTGCTATAAAAACGGCCAAGGCAGCCAGCGTATAGATAAGCACCACAACTGTTTTGGTCGCATTGGCCCTTACCAAGGTCATCTTGTTTACATAGTGCAAAAATAAGATAATTACAAAGCCTAGCCCAGCGTTGATAAAACCTCCGTAGATACCAAAAAAGAAAAAAGCCGCAGTCGCTATCCAGCGGGGTCTACCCAGTACGAGTTCCTGCATTTCCTCTACCTTCATTTTAGGCTTAAACACAATGACCAGCACCACGAGGATCATGATAATGGCCAGAATCCTATTAAACGTCTCCCCTTTGATATCAACGGCGATGTACGCTCCCAGTATGGCACCGAATAGTGCGGAGACTCCCAAATACATATTGAAAGGAAAGGTCGACACCCCTTTGCTGGCGAAGCCCGCGGTACCCATCGTATTCTGAATGGCGACCGCTACCCTATTGGTCCCATTGGCCACACTTGGCGGGAGCCCCAAAAAAATAAGTACGGGCAGGGAAAGAAGCGACCCACCCCCGGCCACCGTATTGATAAACCCCACAACAAAACCCACCCCGATCAGGAGCAGGTAGTGGTACCATTCTTCCATGGCGCAAAGATAGCATTACCTATAATAAATCAACCCGTTCAAAGTAAGAGGATTTGATAGGAAGCTTTCCTAATCAGCGGTCGGATGCTAGAGAGACGGACGGTGTATAGTCTTAGTCGAATTCTTGGGACGGGCACCTTCACGCCAAGAGACAGGAATCGTTCATCGACCTATACATTGGGTACCGTAGACCAATAAACCGAATGAATCTTTTCGATACGTACCGGAAACTCTAAATTTCTATTGGGTCTTTATTTATTATCGATTTATTAAAAGCTGTTGTTGCAATGTCTCTCCCTGCCCGTTTATCGTAAAAAGAACATATCTCCCTGGTGACAATTGCGCAACCTCTAATTCATATTCCTGGCTGCCGCCCAAACGTTCCATATCAGAAATTAACATGGGACGGCCTAACATATCGTATACACCAATTTTTTGAATTTTTGCACCTCCTTCAATACTGACCATTACTTTTTGGTCCGCCGGATTCGGGTATACGATCATTCCTTTGCGATCTGGCCGTCCTGATGATGAGGGTAGTACCATCTCAAAACTAATGGCTGCGGTATTTCCCCGAATTCCCCCTCCCTCATTCTGCGAATACGGCGTTGCCATCAATTCATAGGTACCGATCAAAAATTGTTGTCCCATATAACCTTGGGGGCCGTATCCAAAAATTGCATAGGGCACCAGACTCACGGTAGATTCACTGTCAAACGCACCGGTCAGCAAGAAACGAACACTTTTTACCGCTCCCGAATATTCAGCTCGAATGGTTAGGTTTTCAGTTGTCAAATCCGAAAGATTGATTTGTATACCATCGGTCAATGGCATGATGTCCTCATCGGTATCGGCATCCACAAGAACAAAACCGTTAATGGAAAGTGCGCCAACAGGCTGGACAGTAATACTTGAGATAGCACTATTACTACAACCTAATTCATCGGTATACGTGTAGGAGATTTCATAGGTGCCTTCACCGACTTCCGACGGATTGAATGACCCATTCTCGACTCCCATTCCGCTATAAACGCCTCCTGAAGGGAAACCACCTGTTAATGAAAAGGCATCATCAGTTTCCTGAACATCGACAAATGCGTCCAAACTTACTTCTGGCAACGGCGGGTCTGTTAGTATAAAAACTATTGTATCCATACAATCGTCATCCGTGGCAATAATCGTGTACGTACCTGCCGCCAGGTTGTTTGCCTCATTCCCTGTTATATGGGCATCATGACTCCATTGGTATGTCACGGCTCCGGACGCCCCGAGTGCTTGAAGGGTGATACGTCCGTCCGTACCGCCACACCTGGAGGGGTCTTGGAAGGAATCCACGTTTATTTCGAAAGTTGCACAATCCGATATTTGGTCGATAATCTCAAAGTTGACCGTCCTGGTCATACCTTGGTTACCGGCCAAATCACTATCTGAGTAGGGAGTGGCCTGGATGCTATACCTACCAGGTATGAAAGTGCTTCCATCACCATCGAATATTTCAAAGGGAGCAACATTGTCCGTTCTGTTATAATTATCAGTGCCGGAACGTACCCATCGAACACTTCCGGTATCTTCTGAAACAATCGCCCTTATATTCAATGGGTCGCTAGGAAGGGTCGAAATATCAATAATAGCTCCCTCTGATAGGGTCATTAGATTTTCCCCGGTGATCGCATTCATCAAGATAAAACCTGTTATAGAAGGTGTCGGGGTTTCTTCCCCAGAAGAGATGACCAAATCGATTCTAGTGCCAATACCTACTAAGGTTCCTCCGAGTGGATTCTGATCGACTACACTTCCTGCCGGAATGATATCGCTACTACTGTAACTGATTATACCCACGATTAAACCAGCGGCTATGATAGCGTTCTCCGCAGCTTCCTGACTCATAGTAACTACATCGGGTACGGAAACCTCGGTAGTACCTGCGGACACCACCAGGTCTACCGCGGCGCCTTGTATAACCGAAGAACCCTCCCCGGGATCTTGACCGATAACGAAGCCTGCCGGAACCGTGTCACTATTGGTCATGGTCACCGTACCGATCGTTAGGTCGACCCCTTCAAGGACCAAAGTCGCCTCTTCTTCAGAAAGTCCTACTACATCGGGCACTACTGCCCGATCTAGCACCACCACCACTTCATCACTAGCTGAATTGGAACATCCGTCCTGATTTGTATAGGTATAGGAAAGTGTATGTATTCCTTGACCAGCTATTACCGGGGCAAAACTGTAGGTTTGTCCGTTTCCGTCATCTGTAACCCCGGGGCCTGAATACACACCCCCTATGGGAAGTCCCCCAGTAAGCCCGGTTTGTATTCCAGCATTCAAATCAATATCGGCCAAGGCGCTAAAGTTTACTACCGGTAATGGACCCACATTCAAAACCGCCACATCGGTGGTCACCGAACAATCGTCCGAGCGATCGTCGGGTGTGCCGTTATCGGAGGTAATGATACAAGCATACGCATCACCGTCGTTCTGTACATCAACAGCATCCAAAGTGATGGTCGCATTGGTCGCTTGTGGTCCCAAGAGGTTTTCACCGTTCAGTTGCCATTGATAAGTTATCGTTCCCGACCCTTCGGTGACTACGGAAAGGGATGGACAAGCACCAGGGCATACCGCCAATCCTTCTGGTTGTTCCAGGATGACTACCTGACATGGGGCTCCAAGGGAAATGACCAATTCAATTCTGGTGCCGATAGCTACCAATGTTCCTCCAGTCGGGTTCTGAACGATGACATTGCCCGAGGGAATCAAATCGCTATTGGCCGTAGCGATGCTGCTCACTACTAAACCTGCATCCTCAATAGCTGTCTCCGCGGCTGCTTGCTCCAGGTTTACCACATTGGGCACAGAGGTCTGGGTTGGGTTGATTTGGACTACATTGACCATACGGGTCACCTCGACCGCGCCATTACCAGCGGTATCGGTGGCGTTGTAGTAGATGGTGTAGCTGCCCACGGCATCCACGAACTCCGTGGCGTCGATGACGACCTGCGAACCGTCGTCGGTGGTCGCCCCCAGTTCGGTATAGCCCGCTCCCAGTTCGATTTCCTGGGGGTTCGCCCCGTTGAGCGTGATGACCGGCGGGGTGGCGTCGGTCATTACCACGTTGACCGTCCT
>NZ_VIKU02000022.1 GCF_009371985.2 Pelagihabitans pacificus | reverse complement strand
TAACGGTTCGTATAACCGCAGTTACGGGTTAATATGCGTTAATTTTCGGTTTAGCACTGACGTTAGCAATTCCGAGTGGATTCGGACGTAGTCGAATCCGCCGTAATTGCGGTTATACATTGTTAGCAACTGGCTTTTTTTATTTCGTTAACTGCTTCGAGAAATATATTCGTCTATGTCCTTTGGGAAAACCTTTTATTTCTCCAATTGGTTTATATCCATTTTTCAAGTAAAATTCTTCTGCCTGAAAATCAAATGTATCAAGCATTGAAATTTCTGCTCCTTTCTCAATAGCTATTTTTTCAGTGTGTTTTAAAATTTTAGTTCCAATTCCTTTTTTTCGGTATTCCTCTTTTACCCACAGAATTTTAATTTCGAGACCATTCCAATATCCAAGTCCAGCTAATATTCCGCCAATTTCAGTTCCGTTTTCATTTTTAGCGACAAACTCTAAGCGAGTCCAAATGTCGGCAAGTGCAGGAACTTTACTCAAATTGTATTCGTTAATTCCGTCGACGATTTTCTTTATATTTTCCTTTTCACAAGGTTCAATAGTAAATTCAGCTTTTATTTCCATCTGAGTGATTCAGCTTGTTGCTAACG
>NZ_VIKU02000021.1 GCF_009371985.2 Pelagihabitans pacificus | reverse complement strand
CTAACGGTCTCGGCTATGAACAGTTGCGTGTGTTAGCACGGACTTTTGCAAGTACAAGATAAGCTGAAAATTCCGCAGGAATTTTCAGGATAAGCCTCTAATAGCAATTGTTTATAGCCAATGTTGTGCGCTGGCTTTATTCGTTTATTAATTCCAATGTTTCTTTTACAAATTCAGTTTTTCCCAAGACATATGCTCCTCGGTCGTTTTTAAATTTTGAAGCCAGTTCCAGTTTCAAACTTTCGTATTCCTTGGCTCTTTTTTCGTTCGAGTTTAGGTAATCGCGGAAATCAATTTGTTTCCACATTACATTATCTTTTGGACACATATGGATGTGGAAAATCTGCTCTTTGGTTCCGTCAACATTATATCCTTTTCCGAAAGACGAATAAGCCTCAATATTTTCTCTTGCTGGTACTACAAAATGTGAATATCCCAACTCTGTAAATTGAGCAATTAAATTCTCATCAAATAATTTCTCTTTCGGGATTTCAATCATTAAGTCGATATATGGTTTCGATTTTATAGTTGGAATGGATGAACTCCCAAAGTGTTCGATTCGCAGTATTGTTTCGTTTCCAACCTTGTCAACGATACGATTTTTTTCTTCCTCGTAAATTCTATTCCATTCTGGATTATGGTCGACCAATTCAATTGGATATAGTGTATTCCATTCGTCTTTGGTCAAGTCATTTAGCGTTTTTTTCATTCTATAGTTTTGGTTTGGTCAGCTTGCGCACAACGG
>NZ_VIKU02000020.1 GCF_009371985.2 Pelagihabitans pacificus | reverse complement strand
ACGGAGGACGTGAACTACCGCGACCTGGACGACGACGGCGACGGGATCGATACGCCCGACGAGGACGCCGACGGCGACGGGGACCCGACCAACGACGATACCGACGGTGACGGCACCCCCGATTACTTGGATCCTACCGATGATAGCACGGTTGAGATAATCAATAATTGTTCCGCCATTAATGCAGATAGATGTGGTGAACTTGGTGATATTAATTCAAATTTCTGGTGGTCAGAGTTGGTACCCGATTTTAACACAGGCTATTTTTCATCCTCCAAGGAGGAACTGAATTTTACGGAGTACGACAACGGGGAAGCTATTATTTCCGGGACTACGCGACTTGGAAATTGTACAGTTGAAATTTATGTGGTGCTTGTCAATAGAAGAAGTTGGTCAGAGTGGAGTGACCAAGGAGGGGATTTTAAAAGTGAAGGATGTTCTGAAGCAAATGGTGAAGACTTAAACTATTATTTAATTGATGGAGAAAGAAGCTTCATGATTTCGACAGGATCGGATTGTCTGGCGGAAGGAAGGTTCAAAATCACCAATCGGCCAGACAATAATGACCCTGACACGCCTAATTTCGGAATTCAAGTAGGGCCCGGAGCCGCTTTGTGGGATTCTGCGGTAGGTGAAGATGGCCTTTCCGGATGGGGTTGGATAGGTACTGAAGAAAATGAGCGTCAATATTTGATGGATTTCAACTTTTTGTTAGACTGTGAACCTCAAGGTGATACCGACGGTGACGGTGTTCCGGACTCTGTGGATATCGACGACGACAACGACGGCATCCTTGATACGGAGGAGGACCCGAACCTGGACGGCGACGACGACCCGCTCACGGATCCCTT